>NZ_JAUMSR010000001.1:1889205-1891144 GCF_032905965.1 Dietzia sp. IN118
CCAGCTACCTTCCTGCGTCACCCCATCGCTTGGCTACTACCAGTTCAGGTCCCGCGCATCCGGTCCACGTCATCCCGAAGGATGCTCTAGGACGTTCAGGGCGGTTAGTATCACTGATTCACCATGGGCGCGCACACACGGGTACGGGAATATCAACCCGTTGTCCATCGACTACGCCTGTCGGCCTCGCCTTAGGTCCCGACTCACCCTGGGCAGATTAGCTTGACCCAGGAACCCTTGATCATTCGGCGGACGAGTTTCTCACTCGTCATTCGCTACTCATGCCTGCATTCTCACTCGTGTGGCCTCCACGCCTGGATCACTCCGGCGCTTCTATGGCCACACGACGCTCCCCTACCCATCCATACACCTGCCCGGAGGAGGTTATTGTATGAATGCCGCGGCTTCGGCGGTGTACTTGAGCCCCGCTAAATTGTCGGCGCAGGACCACTTGACCAGTGAGCTATTACGCACTCTTTCAAGGGTGGCTGCTTCTAAGCCAACCTCCTGGCTGTCTCAGCGATCCCACATCCTTTTCCACTTAGTACACGCTTAGGGGCCTTAGCCGGCGATCTGGGCTGTTTCCCTCTCGACTATGAAGCTTATCCCCCACAGTCTCACTGCCGCACTCTCACACCTCGGCATTCGGAGTTTGGCTGACGTCAGTAACCTTGTAGGGCCCATCGGCCATCCAGTAGCTCTACCTCCGAGGTGAAACATGCGACGCTGCACCTAAATGCATTTCGGGGAGAACCAGCTATCACGGAGTTTGATTGGCCTTTCACCCCTACCCACAACTCATCCCCTCAGTTTTCAACCTAAGTGGGTTCGCGCCTCCACGACGTCTTACCGTCGCTTCACACTGGCCATGGGTAGATCACTCCGCTTCGGGTCTAGAGCATGCCACTACAGTCGCCCTATTAGGACTCGCTTTCGCTACGGCTTCCCCACACGGGTTAACCTCGCGACATACCACTAACTCGCAGGCTCATTCTTCAAAAGGCACGCCATCAGCCCTAAAGCCTCTGACGGATTGTAAGCACACGGTTTCAGGTACTATTTCACTCCCCTCCCGGGGTACTTTTCACCATTCCCTCACGGTACTAATCCGCTATCGGTCACCAAGAAGTATTTAGGCTTACCGGGTGGTCCCGGCAGATTCACAGCAGATTTCACGGGCCCGCTGCTACTTGGGAACACAAATCGCCCCGCCGCAAGGTTTTCAGGTACGGGACTCTCACCCTCTCCGGCCGACCCTTCCAAGTCGTTCCCCTAACCCGCGATCAATCAGCGCCCGGTCCGGCAGAACCGGGACATCATGCCCCACAACACCACACACGCAACCCCTGCCGGGTATCACACGCATGCGGTTTAGCCTGATCCGCGTTCGCTCGCCGCTACTGACGGAATCACTATTGTTTTCTCTTCCTGCGGGTACTGAGATGTTTCACTTCCCCGCGTTCCCTCCACACACCCTATGTATTCAGATGCGGGTAACACGCCATCACGCGTGCTGGGTTTCCCCATTCGGACACCCTCGGATCACAGCTCGTTTGGCAGCTCCCCGAGGCTTATCGCAGCCTACTACGTCCTTCATCGGCTCTTGGTGCCAAGGCATCCACCGTGTGCTCTTACACACTTACATTCACAAACAATTAAAGATGCTCGCGTCCACTGTGCAGTTCTCAAACAACACACACCAACCCCACCCACACCCCGGCCACGTATGGCGCATCAGATGTCTCGGGAATCAGTGCCATCAGAAACAACCAAACCCGAAGGCCCGATGGCGTTGTTTCAGACACCCAACAGTGTGTTTCGTCCGGACCACGCTAACGCCGGCACCAGATCCTGCAATCTGATACCGCCGATCACGGCGAGTCCTACGCGATAGTGTTCCACCCAATGAGCCACAGAGCGCGCCACATTCGGACGCGAA
>NZ_JAUMSR010000001.1:1891154-2046225 GCF_032905965.1 Dietzia sp. IN118
CCTGCGCAAACTCTGACCACACCAAAGCGTGGTGAGTGCTCCTTAGAAAGGAGGTGATCCAGCCGCACCTTCCGGTACGGCTACCTTGTTACGACTTCGTCCCAATCGCCGATCCCACCTTCGACGGCTCCCTCCACAAGGGTTAGGCCACCGGCTTCGGGTGTTACCGACTTTCATGACGTGACGGGCGGTGTGTACAAGGCCCGGGAACGTATTCACCGCAGCGTTGCTGATCTGCGATTACTAGCGACTCCGACTTCATGGGGTCGAGTTGCAGACCCCAATCCGAACTGAGACCAGCTTTAAGGGATTCGCTCCACCTCGCGGTATCGCAGCCCTCTGTACTAGCCATTGTAGCATGTGTGAAGCCCTAGACATAAGGGGCATGATGATTTGACGTCATCCCCACCTTCCTCCGAGTTGACCCCGGCAGTCTCTCACGAGTCCCCACCATTACGTGCTGGCAACATGAGACAGGGGTTGCGCTCGTTGCGGGACTTAACCCAACATCTCACGACACGAGCTGACGACAACCATGCACCACCTGTATACAAGCCACAAGGGAAACGACATCTCTGCCGTCGTCCTGTATATGTCAAGCCTAGGTAAGGTTCTTCGCGTTGCATCGAATTAATCCACATGCTCCGCCGCTTGTGCGGGCCCCCGTCAATTCCTTTGAGTTTTAGCCTTGCGGCCGTACTCCCCAGGCGGGGCGCTTAATGCGTTAGCTACGGCACGGAGTCCGTGGAAGGACCCCACACCTAGCGCCCACCGTTTACGGCATGGACTACCAGGGTATCTAATCCTGTTCGCTACCCATGCTTTCGCTCCTCAGCGTCAGTTACTACCCAGAGACCCGCCTTCGCCACCGGTGTTCCTCCTGATATCTGCGCATTTCACCGCTACACCAGGAATTCCAGTCTCCCCTGTAGTACTCAAGTCTGCCCGTATCGCCTGCACGCCCCCGGTTAAGCCGAGGGATTTCACAGACGACGTGACAAACCGCCTACGAGCTCTTTACGCCCAGTAATTCCGGACAACGCTCGCACCCTACGTATTACCGCGGCTGCTGGCACGTAGTTAGCCGGTGCTTCTTCTGCAGGTACCGTCACTTGCGCTTCGTCCCTACTGAAAGGGGTTTACAATCCGAAGACCGTCATCCCCCACGCGGCGTCGCTGCATCAGGCTTTCGCCCATTGTGCAATATTCCCCACTGCTGCCTCCCGTAGGAGTCTGGGCCGTGTCTCAGTCCCAGTGTGGCCGATCACCCTCTCAGGCCGGCTACCCGTCGTCGCCTTGGTAGGCCATTACCCCACCAACAAGCTGATAGGCCGCGGGCTCATCCTGCACCGAAAAACTTTCCAACCCCCACCATGCGGCAGGAGTTCATATCCGGTATTAGACCCAGTTTCCCAGGCTTATCCCGAAGTGCAGGGCAGATTACCCACGTGTTACTCACCCGTTCGCCACTCGTGTACCCCCGAAGGGGCCTTACCGTTCGACTTGCATGTGTTAAGCACGCCGCCAGCGTTCGTCCTGAGCCAGGATCAAACTCTCCATAAAAGCTTCTCAGCACTACGAAAAGCACAATCCAAGCAAAAACAAACCAAAAACTGGCTGTTCAAACAAAAACGCGACCCCCACGACAGGGATGTGAAAGGGTCGCAACCAAACAAAAAATTTGGCACTATCACAAACAAAACACACTGTTGAGTTCTCAAACAACACCCACACACCGTCTCCGCGGGGCTGTTCGCCTCGCCTCAACCGGGGTGATCTTCGCTGCCCTCCCGAGGAGGGCAACTCCACCAGCGTAACAGGTTCGCGTTCCGATTCACAATCCGGTCTGCTTTCCCGCCTCGCGGCGCCGCTGCCACTCTCTCGAGGGCAACTTCTCCATGTTAGCTATCCGGTCTCACCGGGTCAAACCGGCGGGATCTTCCTGCTGTTCGGAGCCTGTCTCCTCGGCGTCCCCGGCCTCTCGGCCCGGGCCGCTCTCGGCGACTTCCAATAAGTTACGCAGACGTGAACGAAAACGCAAACCCGCAGGTAACCCGCCGAAACGCCGACAGCGCCGGGATCACCGGCGCTGTCAACGATCCTCGGGACTCAGGCGATCCTGACCCCGGCGAAGTTCTTCTTCCCCCGGCGGAGCACCAGCCATGAACCATGGAGGAGATCGGGGGCCGTCGGCGTCCATTCCGGATCCGAGACGCGCTCGTTGTTGACGTACGCGCCGCCCTCCCCGATCGCACGCCGCGCCGCCCCCTTGCTGTCGCAGAGACCGGAGGCCACCAGGAGATCGACGATCGTGGCGGGCTCACCGTGAGCGATCTCGACAGCGCCGGCATCCTCCAGCGACGCCGCCAGCGTCGCCTCGTCGAGGCCGGTCAACTCTCCCCTGCCGAAGAGTGCCTGCGCGGCGGCCTGCACGGACTCGGTGGCGGCGACCCCGTGCACCAGGGTGGTCATCTCCTCGGCGAGTCGCTTCTGCGCGGCCCGCATGTGGGGCTTCTCCCGGGTGAGTTCCTCGAGTTCGTCGATCTCCTCCCTACCGAGGAAGGAGAACCACCGCAGGTACCGCACCACATCGGCATCGGCGGTGTTGAGGAAGTACTGGTACCAGGTGTACGGGCTCGTCATCGCTGGATCGAGCCACAGACTCCCGCCTCCGGTCGACTTCCCGAACTTCTTCCCGTCCGATGAGGTCACCAGAGGAACGGTCATCGCGTGCACGGGCTCCCCGTCGACCCGGCGGTTCAGATCCACTCCGCCGACGATGTTGCCCCACTGATCGGACCCCCCGAGCTGCAGCGTGCACCCCATGTTGCGGCGCAACTGCAGGAAGTCGTTGGCCTGCAGGAGCATGTACGAGAACTCGGTGAAGGAGATCCCCTCCCCCTCCAGCCGACGCTTGACCGTGTCCCGACCCAGCATCGTGTTCAGCGAGAAGTGCTTGCCGACATCGCGGAGGAACTCGATCACCGTCATGTGGCCGGTCCACTGCATGTTGTTGACGACCCGCGCCCCCGCGGGGCCCTCCGTGAGGTCGACGAACCGCTCGAGCTGCCCGGCGATCCGTTCGGTCCACTCCGCCACGGTGTCGGAGGTGTTCATGACCCGCTCCCCCACGTCGCGGGGGTCACCGATCATGCCGGTGGCGCCGCCTGCCAGAACGATCGGCCGGTGTCCGGCCAACTGGAACCGGCGCAGGGTCAGTAGCGGGATGAGGTGACCGGCGTGCAGGCTCGGCCCGGTCGGGTCGAACCCGCAGTAGAGCGACACGGCGCCCTCGTCGAGGTGCGCCCGGAGCGCGTCGAGATCGGTCGACTGGGCGATCAGCCCGCGCCACTGCAGTTCATCGAGGATGTTGTTGGTCACGACGGACATTGTCCCTCACTCGGCGTGTCCGGCCACCACGGGGCGGGTCAGCTGCGGGGCCCGTGGGCTGCGTCGGTACGCGGAGACCTCCCGCGCGCCGGCCACCCAGAACCTCCACGGGCGGTCCGCTTCGCGGGAGACCCCGACCCTCGGACCGGACCTGATGTGGTGCCCGGGGACCGGGTCGGGGCGGAATTGGACCGACGACGACGAGTCGAGCACGTCGATGCCCCTCATCGTGAGGTCGATGCCCAGGGTGCTGCCGAGATTGCCGGGTCCGCGGGCGGCCCGCTCGGCCGGGACGCCGGGCCGGCGGGAGTCCACGATCTCGTGGCCGCCGGCGATGCGGGCCGCCCTGAGCAGTACTCCCCCGCCCTCCCCGGCGGGCCGGCACGTGATGTTCACGCACTGGTGGATCCCGTGGCTCAGGTAGACGTACAGATGACCGGCGTCCCCGAACATGACCTCGTTCCGGGGGGTGGGGCCCGGCCAGGTGTGAGCGGCCGCGTCGGGAAAGCGGGATTCCGGTGGCCCGCCGTAGGCCTCGACCTCCATGATCCTCACCGAGACCGCGCCGTGGGACAGGATCCCTCCGAGCAGAGCCCGGGCCGCGGTGTCAGGCGATGACTCCCGCAGCAGCAACCGGAACCGATCGGTATCGGTGCCGACGGCGGGGCCTGTCCGGTCGTCCGGGGGACTCACCCCTCGGTGCCTCCACCTGCCAGGGCGACCAGCTCCGCGTGCTCGGCGTCGTCCACCTGCCGGGATTCGTCGACCAGCAGCACGGGGATGCCGTCGTCGATCCGGTAGGCCCGGCGCAGACGCGGGTTGTACAGCGTCTCCGATCCCGCGAGCAGGAGCGGGCCCTTGTCCTCGGGGCAGGCGAGGATCTCGAGCAGACGTGCGTCGATGACGGACATGGCGCTCACCCTACCCAGCCCGCGAACTCGTCGCGGATCTCGCCCAGCCGCCTGCGCTGCGCGGCCACCGCCTCGCCCGCGGTGCCGCCCCGGGCGTTCCTCGACGCGATCGAACCGGTGACGGTGAGGACCTCGCGTACCTCGGGCGTCAGCGCGGGGTCCACGGCCGCCAACTCGTCGTCGTCCAACTCGTCGAGCCCCACACCGCGGTTCTCGGCCACACGGACGCACTCCCCCGCCGCCTCGTGGGCGACCCGGAACGGGACGCCCTGCCGGACCATCCACTCCGCGATGTCGGTGGCCAGGGTGAACCCGGCGGGAGCGAGCTCGGCGAGCCGCTCCGGATGGAACTCCAGGGTGGCCACGAGACCGGCCATGGCCGGCAGCAACAGATCCAGCTGCGCCACCGAGTCGAAGACCGGTTCCTTGTCCTCCTGCAGATCGCGGTTGTAGGCCAGCGGTTGCGCCTTGAGGGTCGCCAGCAGGCCGGTCAGGTTACCGATCAGTCGACCGGTCTTCCCGCGCATCAACTCCGCCACGTCAGGGTTCTTCTTCTGCGGCATGATCGAGCTGCCCGTCGACCACTCGTCCGCCAACGTCACGTACCCGAACTCGGGCGTGGACCAGGCGATGATCTCCTCCGCCAGGCGGGACAGGTCGACCGCGATCTGCGCCAGCACGTACGACGCCTCGGCGGCGAAATCGCGGGAGCTCGTGGCGTCGATCGAGTTGTCGGCCGCCCGGTCGAAACCGAGCTCGGCGGCGATCGCGTCCGGGTCCAACCCCAACGACGACCCCGCCAGCGCACCCGATCCGTACGGCGACACCGCCAGACGACGGTCGAGATCACGGATCCTGTCCAGATCGCGCAGCAACGGCTGGGCGTGCGCGAGCAACTGGTGGGCGAGCAGGACCGGCTGCGCGGCCTGGAAGTGCGTCTTGCCCGGCATCACCGTCTCGGGGTGGGCGTCCGCCTGGCCGACGAGCGAGTCGACCACATCGAGGACCCCCGCCGCGACCGCCCGCACGGCGTCGCGGAGCCACATGCGGAACAGGGTCGCCACCTGGTCGTTGCGCGACCGGCCCGCTCGCAGCCGGCCCCCCACCTCGGGCCCCACCCGCTCGATCAGGCCGCGCTCGAGGGCGCCGTGCACGTCCTCATCGGACTGCGCCGGGACGAACGCCCCCGAATCGACGTCCGCGGCGAGGCGATCCAACCCGTCGAGCATGGCGTCCAGGTCGGGACCGGTGAGCAGACCCGCACGGTGCAGAACCCGGGCGTGGGCCTTGGACGCGCGGATGTCGTACGGGGCCAGCTCCCAGTCGAAGTGGGTGGACTTGCTCAGCGCGGCCATGGCCTCCGACGGCCCGCCGGAGAACCGACCTCCCCACAGGGAGCCCGTGTTGGTGCCGTGGCGCCCGGAGTCGCCCTGCTCCGCACTCACAGGCCGAGGTCCCGCTTGGCGGCGATCTTGGAGCTCAGGCCGTGCAGGTTGACGAAGCCCTTCGCGTAGCTCTGGTCGAACGAGTCGCCCTCGTCGTAGGTGGCGAGGTTGAAGTCGTAGAGCGAGGAGTCGGAACGACGGCCGTTGACGGTGATCGAGCCGCCGTGCAGGACCATCCGGATGTCACCGGACACGTGCTGCTGCGTGTTGTCGATGAAGGCGTCCAGGGCGTACTTGAGCGGCGAGAACCACAGACCGTCGTAGACCGCGTTGGACCAGGTGTCGGACACGCCGGACTTGTAGCGGGCGAGCTCACGCTCGAGGGTGACGTCCTCGAGTGCCTTATGGGCGGTGATGAGGATCATGGCGCCCGGCGCCTCGTAGACCTCGCGACTCTTGATGCCCACCAGGCGGTCCTCGACCATGTCGAGGCGCCCGACGCCCTGCGCGCCGCCGCGACGGTTGAGCTCCTCGATCGCTTCGAGCACGCTCACCTTGCGGCCGTCGATCGCGACCGGCACGCCCTCGGAGAAGGTCACCGTGACCTCGTCGGGGGCGGCGAAGTTGATGGTCGGGTCCTCGGTGTAGTCGTAGACGTCCTTGGTCGGGGCGTTCCACAGATCCTCGAGGAAGCCCGTTTCCACCGCACGGCCCCAGACGTTCTGGTCGATGGAGAACGGCGACTTCTTGGTGACGTTGATCGGGATCTCGTTCCGCTCGGCGAACTCGATGGCCTTCTCACGGGTCCAGGCGTAGTCACGGACCGGCGCGATCACGTCGAGGTCCGGCGCGAGCGCCCCGAAACCGACCTCGAAGCGGACCTGGTCGTTGCCCTTACCCGTGCAGCCGTGCGCCACGGAGGTCCCGCCGTGCATCTTGGCCGCGGTGACCAGGTGCTTGACGATGAGCGGACGCGAGATCGCCGAGACCAGCGGGTACTCGCGCATGTACAGGCCGTTGGCCTTGATCGTGGGAGCGCAGTAGTCATCGGCGAACTCGTTGCGGGCGTCCACGACCACCGACTCCACGGCTCCGCAGTCCAGTGCGCGCTGCCGGATGACGTCCATGTCCTCACCACCCTGACCGAGGTCGATGGCGACGGCGACGACCTCGGCACCGGTCTCCTGACCGATCCAGCTGATGGCGACGGAGGTATCGAGTCCGCCGGAGTAGGCGAGGACGACGCGATCGGACATGGTGTTCTCCTTGATGTGTGGGGTCTGTTCGGGGTGGTTCGGTGTGCGCGGGGCCGGTCAGATCTGGCGCCGTGCCAGTCCGGCCAGTCGGTCGGCGAGTTCAGCTCCGGTGACGGGTTCGCGGGCCATCACGAATATGGTGTCATCCCCCGCGATGGTCCCGACGACGTCATCCAGATTGGCCCGGTCGAGGGCACTGGCGAGGAAGTTGGCCGCCCCGGGAGGAGTGCGCAGGACCGCGATATTGGCACTGTGGTCGGCGGACACGAGCAGGTCCGCGATCAGCCTGCCCAGGCGGTCCGTCCCACCGGGGATTCCCGGCACGTGGCTGCCGTCCTCGGGGATCACGTAGCGGCCGGCGCCTCCGTCGGCGGCGCGGAGCTTCACGGCGCCGAGTTCGTCCAGGTCCCGGCTGAGGGTGGCCACCGCCACGGCGATACCCTCCTGCGCCAACGCCTCGGCGAGCTCGGTCTGACTGCGCACCGGTCGGCGACGCAGGATCTCCGTGATCCGGGCGTGCCGGGCCGTCCTGCTGACGCTGCCGACGGCGGTCACGATCGCTCCAGTAGCCAGACCAGAAGCGCCTTCTGGGCGTGGAGTCGGTTCTCGGCCTCGTCGAAGACTCGGCTGTGGGGGCCGTCGATCACCTCGGCGGCGATCTCCTTGTCCCGGTAGGCGGGCAGGCAGTGCAGCACGATGACGTCGTCCGAGGCCCTGGCCACCGACGCCCGGTCCAGCTGGTAGTCGGCGAGGTCCCGCAGACGCTGCGTGGCCGAGTCCTCCATGCCCATCGAGACCCAGGTGTCGGTGATGAGGACGTCGGCGCCGTCGACAGCCCGGTCGACGTCCGTCGTGATGGTCACCGAACCACCGGTCTCCGCGGCGATCCGCTCGGCGTCGGCGACCACCTGACCGGTGGGTTGATACCCCTCGGGGGCCGCGATGGTGATGTGCATACCCGCGGTCGCGAACCCGAGGAGGTAGGAGTGGCCCATATTGTTGGCCCCGTCCCCCAGGTACACCGCCCGGAGTCCCTCGGTGCGGCCGAAGTTCTCCCGGATGGTGAGCAGGTCGGCCAGGATCTGGCACGGATGGAACTCGTCGCTCAGGGCGTTGACGACGGGAACGTCCGCGTGGGCGGCGAGTTCTACGAGGCCGTCCTGGGAGTAGGTGCGCCACACGATCGCCTCGACGTAGCGCGACATCACCCGGGCGGTGTCGGAGAGGGTCTCCCCCTTGCCCATCTGGGTGGAGCCGGACTCGACGACGATGGCGTTCCCGCCCAGTTCCGCGATCCCGGCGTCGAACGAGAACCGGGTGCGGGTGGAGGTCTTGTCGAAGATGACCGCGACAGACCGCGGGCCCTCCAGGGGTCGGGCGGAGAACGGCTCGGCCTTGAGCTTCAACCCGAGGTCCAGGACTTCGGCCTGCTCGGCGGGGCTGAGGTCGTCGTCGCGGAGGAAGTGACGGACCGCAGGGGTGGAGGTCGCGGTCGACGCGGTCGATGAGCTGACGGTCGGGCCGGTCATGACGAGGACTCCTTCTGGGCTGCGATGGTGGACGACGCGGTGTCGAGGATCCCGGGCAGCGCGGACACGAACTCGGCGACCTGCTGTTCGGTGAGGATGAGCGGTGGTGCGAGGCGGACCACGTCCGCCGTGGTGGCACCCACCAGGTACCCGGCTCCGCGCGCCGCCTCCTCCACCGCCTTGGCAGCGGGCGCGGTGAGCACGATCCCGAGCAGGAGGCCCCGTCCACGCACGTGGTCGACCAGTGGGTGGTCGAGGCACTCGATCTCGGCGGCGATGATCTTGCCGAGGCGGTCGACGTGCGTCACGAGGTCATCGGACTCGATCGTGTCGAGGACGGCGAGAGCGGCGGCGCACGAGATCGGGTTACCGCCGAAGGTGGTGCCGTGCTGCCCGGCGGTGAGTAGTTCGCCCGCGGCGCCGACGCCGAGGCACGCGCCGATCGGCAGGCCACCACCGAGCCCCTTCGCGAGGGTGATCACGTCGGGCACGACCCCGGCCTTGCGGCAGGCGAACATCGCACCGGTACGGGCGATCCCCGTCTGGACCTCGTCCACGATCATGAGGACGCCGTGCTCGGTGCACAGGGCGCGCACGTCGGCGAGGAACCCCTCGGGGGGCTCGACGACGCCGCCCTCGCCCTGGAGCGGCTCGATGATGACGGCGGCCGTCTCGCCCGGAGCCAGCTCCACCAGCGTGGTCAGGGCGTCGATGTCGCCGTAGGGGGAGAACTCGACCCCGGGTGGCATGGGCTCGAACGGCGCGCGCTTGGCGGGCTGGCCCGTCATCGCCAACGCCCCCATCGTCCGGCCGTGGAAGCCGTTCTGCGCGGCGAGGATCCGGGACCGGCCCGTGCGCCGGGCGATCTTGAACGCGGCCTCGTTGGCCTCGGCTCCCGAGTTGCAGAAGAAGGCCCGGACCGGCTGGTCCACCGCCAAGAGGGACTCGAGGCGTTCGGCCAGCTCCACCACCCTGGGGTGGACGTACAGATTGGAGATGTGCCCGAGTTCGGCGACCTGGCGACTGACCGCGTCGACCACGGCCGGGTGGCCGTGTCCGAGGGAGTTCACGGCGATCCCGCCGAGCAGGTCGACGTACTCACGACCGTCGGCGCCCGTGAGCGTCGCGCCACTGCCCGAGACCAGCTCGAGCGGCGGGGTGCCGTAGTTGCGCATCAGCGCGTCGTCCCACCGCGCGGTGAGGGTCGGGGTGTCGGTGACGGTGTGCGTGTCGTTCATTTCTCGACTCCTGCCGGCGACCTGGTTTCGTGGTGGCCCTCGGTGACCATCGTCCCGATGCCCCCTTCGGTGAGGATCTCGAGCAACACCGAGTGTTCGACGCGGCCGTCGATGACGTGGGCTGCGTGCACCCCGCCCCGGACCGCCCGCAGACAGGCCTCCATCTTGGGCACCATCCCGCTCTCGAGGGACGGGAGGAGCCGCTCGAGTGGTTCGGTACCGAGATGCGTCACGAGGGACGAGCGGTCCGGCCAGTCGGTGTACAGCCCCTCGACGTCGGTCAGGACGATCAGCTTCTCCGCACCCAGGGCCGCTGCGAGCGCCCCGGCCGCGGAGTCGGCGTTGATGTTGTGCACGGTTCCGTCGGAGTCGGGCGCGATGGTCGACACGACGGGGATCCTGCCCGCCTCGATGAGGTCGAGGACGGCCCGCGGGTCGACGGACTGCACATCGCCGACCAGGCCGATGTCGGTGGGTTCCCCGTCGACCATCGCTGTCCGGCGAACCGCGGTGAACAGTCCCGCGTCCTCTCCGGAGATCCCGACCGCGTAGGGGCCGTGGGCGTTGATCAGACCGACGAGCTCGCGTCCGACCTGGCCGAACAGGACCATGCGGACGATGTCCATGACCTCGGGGGTGGTGACCCGGAACCCGCCGCGGAACTCGCCCTCCATGCCCAGACGACCGAGCATGGAGGTGATCTGCGGCCCGCCCCCGTGGACCACCACGGGCTTGAGCCCGCAGGTGCGGAGGAACACCATGTCCGCCGCGAACGCCGCTTTGAGGTCGTCGTCCACCATGGCGTTACCGCCGTACTTGACCACGACGATCTTGTCGTGGAACTTCTGCAGCCACGGCAGCGCCTCGGCGAGCACGTGCGCGCGGACGAACGGCGTCAGCTGCGTGGAGCCGTCGTTCATCTCGGTGGTCATGTCAGGCCTCTCCGGGCTGGTCGGGAATGGTCAGGGCGAGTCGGACGTCCGCGCCACCGCGGTGTCGGAAACGGAACTCGGCTCCGTCCGCCGTCGGTGCGGGTTCCGGCCACGGCGCGTGATCGGTGTCAGGCCGGAAGACGAGCACCTCGATCGGGCCGGCCTCGACACCCGATCTCGTGCTGACGAACCGGGCGACGTTCTCGGCGACCTCGTGCGCGGCCGTGAAGTCCGCGCCGGGGTCTCCGACGCCGGGGCCGTCGAGCAGGACGACCGCGCGAGTGGACGGGATCTCGGCGCTCAGGGTGCTCCACCGCAGTTCCACCGCGTCCGCCCCGTCACCGTGGACGTTGAGGATGCCGGTCGAGCCGGCGGGGGCGACCCAGAACATCGCATGGGTTCCCTCCGGGGCCCACCACATCTCGAGACCGTGGACCCGGCCTCTGGAGGTGGCGCCCGCCAGGGCGTCCGCGGTCACGGGGCCAGGCCGACGGTGCTGAGTCCGGCGGTCTCGGGGAGTCCGAGCGCGAGGTTCATCGACTGGATCGCGCCCCCGGCGGTGCCCTTGGCGAGGTTGTCGATCGCCGCGGTGAACACCGCGCGGCCGGCGCGCTCGTCGACCTCGACGCCGAGTTGCACCGCATTGGATCCGAGCACGGAGGCGGTCATGGGCTGCACGCCCGCGGGCAGGACGTGGACGAACGGCTCGTCTCCGAACGCCTCGGCGTACACCGCCCGGAGCTCCCCGGCGGTCGCGGTCGTGGGCGCCACCGCGGTGGTGAGGATGCCGCGGGCCATGGGGGCGAGAACCGGGGTGAAGCTCACCGACACCTCCGCGTCGGTGACCGCACGAAGGTTCTGGGTGATCTCGGGCGTGTGCCGGTGGGTGGTCACGCCGTACGCCTTGGCCGAGCCCATGACCTCCGCGGCGAGCATCGGGACCTTGGCAGCCTTGCCTGCGCCCGACGCTCCGGTCACGGAGACGATCGTGATGGCGGAGGCGTCGACGAGGCCGGCCGCAACGGCCGGGAACAGCGCGAGCGTGGCGCCCGTGGGGAAGCACCCCGGGACCGCGACGCGGCGGGTGGACCGCAGCGCCTCACGCGCCCCGGGGAGCTCCGGGAGACCGTACGGCCAGGTACCGGAGTGCTCGGAGCCGTAGTACGCCGTCCAGTCCTCTGCGTCCACCAGTCGGAAGTCCGCCCCGAGGTCGACGACGAGGACGTCCGGCCCCAGTTGCTCGGCGATCGCCGCGGAATGCCCGTGGGGCAACCCCAGCACCACGACGTCGTGGCCTTCGAGCGTCTCCGCCTCGGTCTCCGCGAGGACGCGGTCGGCGAGGGGCAGCAGGTGCGGGTGGTGCTCCCCGAGCGTCTGTCCGGCGCTCGACCCGGCGGCGAGCGTGCCGATCTTTAACTCCCCCGCCGCATAGGACGGGTGCCCGAGTAGGAGTCGGAGGAATTCCCCGCCCGCGTAACCCGAAGCACCTGCGACCGCCACCGTGATTGCCATACGCACGAGTATGCACCACTTTGCAATGTTTTGCATCTCGCCCGGCGAGCCGCGCCCCTTGCCCCGCCCCCCGCCGTCCGACGCCCCGCCGCCCGGCGCCCCGCGTGCGGGGTCAGGCCCCGATCTGCCGGCGGCCGCCCGTGAAGCGGCGCTGGCCGAGATCCACCGAGCCACCGACCCGACGCCCCTCCTCGATCCCGGACGTACCGACCCGCCTGCGGGCACCGCGGACGGCGGTCGGGAAGCGCCGACGGAGTTCGGTCTCCGCCCGCTGCGAGTCGGACCGCAGGACGAGCCCGGCGCCCGCGGCGTCCCGGCTCTCGGCCACCGCGCCCCGCTCGGCGGCCTCCAGTCTCCGCCCCACCTCGAAGGCGAAACCGGTCATGAACGACTTGCGGTGGGTGACCGCGGAGACACCCGGGGAGGGCCGCTGTCTGGCCGCTGCGGCGAGCATGACCCCGGTGAGGGCCCCGGCGAGCATGCCCACCCGCTCGACGTGGCGGCGAACCCCCACGATGTGCACGACCCGGGTGCCGTCGCCGCGGGCGGACGTGACGGCCCGGCAGTGCATCGCGGCGGCGAGGGCGGCCACCAGTCCCACCTGGTCGGGTTGATAGCTCCCGGAGATCACGTGGTCGATGACCGCCACCTCGGCGGCGGCGGTATCCGGACCGGTCCGCGCGAGCGCCTCGTCGACGCCGTACTTGGCGAGCAGGGCGTAGGCACGCTCGAGCAGGACCTCGGCCTCGGGCGTGCCCGCCACGCTCTCGGCTTTGGCGAAGAGTTTGCGGACCCTGTCCAACGCCTTCTCTGACGAGGGGGGCCCGGCGCCCTCGTGCCCGTCCTGCGATCGGCTCTGCGAGGTGCCCTGCGAGGTGTTGTGGGAGGTGTTGTGGGAGGTGTTGTGGGAGGTGTTGTGGGAGGTGTTCACTGTCTGCTCCTGATCGTCTCGGCCGTTCGGCGGAACCGATACTCGCACAGGTGTACGACACAGTCGGTGCGGACGGCCGCGCCGTCCCAGGTCAGCGGTGCAGGAACCAAGTGTGGTCGAGCGGGCCGGAACCGCGGCCGACCTCCAGGGTGAGACCGCCGTGGAGGGCCCCGTCGATCCACGGGCGGACGCGGCGGTAGGCCGCCTCCCAGTCCCTCTCCCCCACCCGCGCGGTGGCCAGCGCCGAGGACAACGAACACCCGGTGCCGTGCGTGTGCGGGGTGTCGACGCGGACAAACGGCAGACGCAGCGTCGTGCGTCGGTCCCCCTCGGACTCCACCAGCACGTCCTCCGCACTGCCGTCGTCCAGATCGCCCGTGGTGGCGAGCACCGCGCAGCCGGTCTGCTCGTGCACGAGCTCGGCCTGCCCGACGATCGTCTCGATGTGCTCCGCGGGCTCGCCGCCACACAGCACCGCGAGTTCGGGGACATTGGGCGTCACCAGGTCCGCCAGCGGGACGAGGTCCCGCAGCATCCGCGCCGCGTCCTCACTGGCCAGCCGGCCTCCGGTGGTGGCCACCATCACCGGGTCGAGGACGACGTGGGGTGGACGACGACGACGAAGCCAGTCGCCGACCGCCTCCACCAGAGCGGCCTCACCGAGCATGCCGATCTTGACGGCGTCGATCGTCACGTCATTAGCGACGGCGTCGAGCTGGGCGATCACGTCGTCGACGGGCACGGCGTGCACCCCGGTCACCCCGACGGTGTTCTGGATCGTGACCGCGGTGACGGCACCCATTCCGTACCCGCCCATCGCGGCGACGGCCTTGGTGTCGGCGAGCAGCCCGGCGCCGCCGGACGGGTCCGTGCCCGCGATGCACAGGACCCGCGGCACCCGTGCACCGGCGGGGCGTCGACCGTCAGCCACGCAGGCTCGCCCCCACGGCCTTCTCCGCCGCCTCGACGGCGGCCGTGCGCCATGCGCTCGCCTCGTCCTCCGTGAGGGTGCGGTCGTCGGCACGGAACGTCAACGCGTAGGCGAGGGACTTACGCCCGTCCCCGAGCTGGGCGCCGGTGTAGACGTCGAACAGTCGCGCGCTCTCGAGCAGCTCCCCGCCTCCCGAGCGGAGTGCAGCCTCGACCTGTGCAGCGGGCACGGCCACGTCCACGACGAGCGCCACATCCTGGTTCACGGACGGGAACGACGAGATGGTCGGGGCCGGCAGCACCTCCCGGGCGCCGATCGCGGTGAGGTCCAGTTCGACCGCGCACGTGCGCGCCGGGAGCCCGAGCCGCTCGCACGCCGCGGGGTGTAGCTCACCGGCGTGACCGACCACCACGATCTCACCCGGCCCGGCGTCGCGGTCGCCACCATCGACCAGGACCTCCACGCAGCGACCCGGGTGCCACGGCGCGCGCTCGGCCGCCCGCACCTCGACCTCGGCCCCGAAGGCCCGTCCGACGATCCTCGCCGCCTCCACCGCGTCGAGGGCGTCGGCCTCCCTGCCGGGGCCGAAGTGCCCGCCCGGCTCGCGCCTACCGGTGTAGAGGGCTGCCACGTGGAGCGGCTGGTCGGGCAGCGACGCCGCCAGGCTGTCCCGCTCCTGCGGGGTCGGCTCCCGATCGACCGGCAGCATGTCGACCCCGGACGTCGTCGGCGTCCGGAAGGACACCTGCGCGACCGAGAAGAGCGCGAGGTCGCGGGCCCCGCGCGTGATGTTGCGGCGGGCGATCTCGGCCAGCGAGGGCAGCAGCGTGGTGGCCAGATGAGCCTTGTCGCTCTCGAGGGGATTGACCACGGCCATGGTGCTGCGGCGCTCGTCGTCGTCGTCCAGTCCCATGGCGTCGAACACCGACGGGTCACAGAACGGCGACGTGAGCACCTCGACGTGCCCGGCCGCCGCCAGGGCGTGCCCCACGGCACGGCGGCCGCGCTGGAACGCGGTGAGTCCGCGACCGGCGGGCGCGGTGGGCAGCACCGACGGGATGTTCTCCAGTCCCTCCAGGCGAAGCACCTCCTCGACCAGATCCGCGGGCAGGGTCAGGTCGGGGCGCCATGCCGGGGCGGTCACCTCCAGCAACACCGCGTCATCGCCGGCGACGGTGCACCCGATCTGCTCCAGACGGCGGCGCGTGGTCCCCGCCGGATACCCGACCCCCGCCACCCGCGAGGGGCGCTCGGGATCGAACGCGATCGTCGGCATCACGGGCGCCGAGCCGACGTCCGTGAGAGAGGCCTCCACGGAGCCACCCGTGATCTCGGCGAGCAGGGTGGCCGCGCGGTCCAACGCCGCGATCGACGCGGCGGCGTCGACCCCACGCTCGTAACGCTTGCCCGCCTCGCTGGGGAGCTTGTGGCGGCGGATGGTCCGGAACACCGCGAGGGTGTCCCACACGGCGGCCTCGAGCAGGACGTCGGTCGTGTCGTCGGAGACCTCCGTGCTCGCACCGCCCATGACGCCCGCCAACGAGATCGGGCCGCGGTCGTCGCAGATGACGACGTCCTCGGGATCGAGCGTGCGCTCGACGTCGTCGAGGGTCGTGAGGGCCTCCCCCGCGCGAGCCCGACGGACGACGAGCCCGCCCTGCAGGCGCCCCGCGTCGAACGCGTGCATGGGATGACCCAGCTCGAGCATGACGTAGTTGGTGACGTCGACGGCCGGGGAGATCGGCCGCACGCCCGAGAGCAGCAGGCGGCGCGCCATCCACCACGGGGTCCGCGCGGACGGGTCGACTCCGGTGACCCGGCGCAGGGCGAACCGCTGGGCACCGGACTCGGCGGTCACCTCGAGCGGCCAGGCCTCCTTCTCCGACGGCAGCCCGAGCTCGACCGCCGGGTCGGCGAAATCCAGGTCGAACCCGCACGCCAGCTCGCGGGCCAGACCACGGGCCGACAGGCAGTAGCCACGGTCCGGCGTCACGTTGAGTTCGATCACGGTGTCCCGCTCGCCGGCACCCGCGGCCAACACCGGGCCGGCGGGGACCCCGGGCTCGGCGGTGCCCTCGGCGAGGACGATGATCCCGCTGTGGTCGGAGCCGATCCCCAGCTCGGAGGCCGAACAGATCATGCCCTCACTCGGCTTGCCGTAGGTCTTGCGCTTGCCGATCTCGAACCCGCCCGGCAGGACGGTGCCCGGTAGGGCGACGACGACCAGGTCGCCTTCCGCGAAGTTGCGGGCGCCGCACACGATCTGCTGCGGCTCGTCACCGCCCACGTCGACCAGACAGAAGCGGATGGGCTTCTTGAAGCCCTCCAGCTCCTCGATGGTGCTGACACGGCCGATGGTGAGCGGGCCGTCGATCTCGGGCAACTGCTCCGGTTCACCCTCCACCTCGAGGCCGACGCGCACGAAACCGGCGTCGAGCTCGGCCGGGCTGACGGACCAGCCGTCGTTGGCCCGCTGCAGGATCTCGGTCAGCCAGGACTGCGCAATTCGCACTGTGGGGTCCTTCGTCTTCTGGGGTGGGGGTGGATGCGGCGGGTCAGGAGCGGATGCCGAACGGCAGGGAGAAGCGAACGTCGCCCTCCACCATGTCGCGCATGTCGGACAGGCCGTTGCGGAACTGCAGGGTGCGCTCCAGGCCCATGCCGAACGCGAAGCCCGAGTACTCCTCGGGGTCGATGCCGCAGGCCGTCAGCACGTTGGGGTGCACCATCCCGCAGCCGCCCCACTCGACCCAGCCGGCGCCGCCCTTCTTGCGCGGGAACCACACGTCGACCTCGGCGGAGGGCTCGGTGAACGGGAAGTAGTTGGGCCGCATCCGGGTGCGGGTCTCCGGACCGAACAGGGCCCGGGCGAACGCGTCGAGCGCGCCGCGCAGGTGCGCCATGGTCAATCCCTTGTCGATCGCCAGTCCCTCGACCTGGTGGAACACCGGGGTGTGGGTGGCGTCGAGTTCGTCGGTGCGGAACGTGCGGCCCGGGCAGGCCACGTAGATCGGCGGTTCCCGGTCGAGCATGGTGCGGATCTGCACCGGCGAGGTGTGGGTGCGCAACACCTGCCGGCTGCCCTCGGGCGCGATGTGGAAGGTGTCCTGGAGGGTGCGCGCCGGGTGGTCGGGAAGGAAGTTGAGCGCATCGAAGTTGTAGTGCTCCGCCTCGACCTCGGGCCCCTCCGTGATCTCCCACCCCATGGCCACGAACACGTCCGTGACCTGCTCGGTGATGATGGTGATGGGGTGCTGCGCGCCCACCGGCGCGCGCCCCGACGGGACCGTCAGGTCGAGCGTCTCGGCCACGAGGACGGCGGCGTCCCGCTCGGCCTGCAGTTCGGCCAGGCGGGAGTCATACGCCTGCTGGACCCGGGTCCGTGCCACGTTGACGGCCTTGCCCGCGGACGCCTTCTGCTCCTTGGGGAGAGAGCCGAGGGTACGACGACCCAGGGCGATGGGGCTGCGGTCACCGAGGTGCGCCGTCTTGGCGGCGGCCAGCGCCTCGAGATCCGCCGCGGCGGCGAACGCGGCCTCGGCGTCCGCGGAGTACCGCGCCAGCGACTCCTCGTCGATCCGGACCTCGCCTGTGTCTTCGCTCACCGGTGCCCTCGTCCTCCCCGTCACGGCGGACTTCCGTCGACCGCCCCGCATCGGGGCCAAGACTAGTCGATCCCCGGTTCCGCCCCCGCTCCCCCCGGCGATGGCCGGGGGGAGCCGCGTCAGTGTCGTTCCCGCACCGACCCGGCGTCGACCAGCAGCTCGCGGGTCGCGCGGAAGGCGTCCCGCATCCGCCGGTCGTGGGTGATGAGCAGGACCGTGCCGCCGAACGCGTCCACGGCCTGCTCGAGTTGCTCGATCGCCGGCAGGTCCAGATGGTTGGTCGGCTCGTCCAGCACCAGCAGGTTCACCCCGCGCTGCTGCAGGAGGGCCAGCGCGGCACGGGTCCGCTCCCCCGGTGACAGTGACGCGCAGGCGCGGGCGACGTGCTCTCCACCGAGCCCGAACTTGGCGAGCAGGGTGCGGGCCTCGGTGGGGTCGAGGCCGGCCGGGTCGGCGGCGACGCAGAACGTGTCCAGCAGCGGGTCCGGCCCGCCGAACTCCGTCCGTGCCTGGTCCACCGTCCCGGGCTGGACCCCCGACCCGACGGTCGCGCGGCCCGAGTCGACCGCCCGCTCCCCGGTGATCGCGGCGAGCAGCGTGGTCTTGCCCGAGCCGTTGGAGCCGCTGATGAGGATCCGGTCCCCGGCATCGATCTGCAGGGTCACCGGGCCGAGGACGAAGTCGCCGCGGCGCACGACGGCCTCGGCGAGCACGGCCACCACGGAACCGGAGCGGGGCGCTGTCGCGATCTCCATCTGGAGCTCCCACTCCTTGCGCGGTTCGGCGACCACCTCGAGGCGTTCCATCGCCCGCTCGGACTGGGAGATCTTGGCGGCCTGCTTCTCGGAGCGCTGGCCCGCCCGGTTCCGGATGTGCTTGTCGCGCTCCGCGTCCTTTCCGCCGGTCTTGCGCATCGTGTTGCGCACGCCCTTGTCCAGCCAGGATTTCTGTGTCTGCACGCGGTCCTTCAGCTGATCGACCCGGCCCGCGTACTCCTCGTAGGCGTCGCGGGCCCGTTGCCGTGCCAGCGCCCGTTCGGCGAGGTATGCCTCGTAGCCGCCGTCGAAGACGGCGATCTGCTGCTGGGCCGAGTCCAGTTCGACGATGCCGGTGACGCACCTGGCCAGGAACTCGCGGTCGTGGCTGACCACCACCATCGGGCGCCGTTCGGCCTGCATGAAATCCTCGAGGACGGCCAACCCCGCCAGGTCGAGGTCGTTGGTGGGCTCGTCCAGCAGCAGGATGTCGTACTGGCTGAGCAGCACGGCGCCGAGGTTCACGCGGGCGGCCTGCCCTCCCGACAGCGCCGACATCGGCAGGTCCGGGACCGTGTCGTCCAGCCCCAGCCGGGCTGCGGTGACGGGGATCCGCTCGTCGAGGTCGCCACCGCCGAGCGCCAACCAGCGCTCCAGGGCGTCCCCGTAGGCGTCGGCGGCCGAGTCGGAATCCGCCATCTGCCCTGCCAGCGCGTTCATCCGCTCGAGCGCGTCCGCGACGCCGGTGACGCGGTGCAGGAAGTCGCGGACCACCTCGTCGTCGTCGCGCTCCACCTCCTGTCGGAGGAGCCCGACCGTGGCGTCCGGCGGGCTGAGGGTGAGCTGCCCGGTCATCTCGGCGACGGGGTCGCCGGCCAGCGCGTGGAGGAGGGTGGATTTTCCGGCACCGTTGGGTCCGGTGAGACCCCAGACGTCCCCGGGTGCGACGACGAGGTCGAGCCCGTCGAACAGGGTCCGCGCCCCGCGGGTGGCACCGAATCCGCGGGCGGTGAGGGTCGCGGTCACGATCCCGCCAGCAGCCGGGCGCTCGTGTGGAGGCAGATGGAGGCGGCGGTGACGATGTTCAGGCTCTCGGCCCTTCCACGGATGGGGATGCGGACGCGGAGATCCGCCCGCGCGGCGAGGTGCTCGGGCACCCCGTGGGCCTCGTTGCCGAAGATCCACGCGGTCGGCTCGGCGAGGACGTCATCCGCTCGCTCGACGTCCACCTCTCCGTGGGCGTCGGCGACCGCCACCTGCAGGCCCGCCCGGTGCGCCCGGTCGATCAGGTGGTCCTCGGCGATCCCCCGCACGACGGGGAGATGGAACAGGCTGCCGGCGGACGCCCGGACCGCCTTGGGATTCTCCGGGTCGGCCGCGCCCTCGGTGAGCCAGACCGCGTCGGCCCCGAGCGCGTCCGCGACGCGGACCAGGGTGCCGACGTTGCCGGGTTCGGACAGCGCCTGGCCGACGGCGACCAACCGGGGCAGCGGTTCGGTCCCGGCCGCGGGCCCGCCGGCGACCGGGTCCGCGTTCGCCGTCCGCACCACGGTGCGGCACAACGCGACGATGCCCGTGGGGGTGACCGTGTCCGACAGCCCCTTCAGGGCCCGGTCGGTCGCCACGGACACCGGGATCCCGGCTGCGTGGGCTGCGTCGACCAGGCCGGAGAACCGGTCGAGTGCGTCGGCGGTGCAGAAGATCTCGACCGCGACGCCGGTGGCCACCGCCGCCTCGACCGAGTTGGTGCCCTCGGCGAGGAACCGGCCGGCCTTACGCCTGGCGGCGGCGCGGTGGAGCTTGGATGCGGAAACGACCCGCGGGGTCCGTTCGGTGAACGGATCCGCGGGTCGTCCCGCGCCCTCTGCGGGCGGAGTGTTCGTCAATTCGCGGGCGTCAGGCAGCCGGCGCGTTGACGTCGGCCGGCAGCGCCTTGCGCGCGACCTCGACCAGCGCCGTGAAGGCGGCCGGGTCGGTGACGGCGAGGTCCGCGAGGACCTTGCGGTCGACCTCGACGCCCGCGAGCTTGAGGCCCTGGACGAAGCGGTTGTACGTCATGTCGTTGGCGCGGGCCGCGGCGTTGATGCGGGAGATCCACAGCTTGCGGAAGTCGCCCTTGCGCGCACGACGATCGCGGTAGCTGTAGGTCATCGAGTGGAGCATCTGCTCCTTGGCCTTGCGGTACAGCCGCGAACGCTGTCCGCGGTAGCCCTTGGTGGACTCGAGTACGGTCCGACGCTTCTTCTGGGCGTTGACTGCCCTCTTCACGCGTGCCACTGATCAATCCTCACTGGTTTGGGCCGGTCGCTCGTGGGCGACCGGAAGTCTCTTCGGTGGTGGGAGGGCTCAGAGCCCGAGAAGCCGCTTGATGCGGGGGACGTCGGCCGGGGCGACATCCGTACGGCCGTCGAGGCGACGGGTGCGCTTGGTGGGCTTCTTCTCCATGATGTGGCGACGGTTGGCCTGCTGGCGGACCAGCTTGCCGGTTCCGGTCTTCCGGAAGCGCTTGGCGGTGCCCTTGTGGGTCTTCATCTTCGGCATGATCGGTCTTCCTCACATGGTTCGTCCCGGAAGGCCCGGTGGGACCTCGGGTGTGCGGACGTCGGGCGTCCGTGGTCTGGGCGGCGGAGTGCCTATTCGGAAGCGGGGTCCGTGACCTTGGACTCCTGCGCCTTGGCGCGGGTCTTGGCGCCCTTGTGGGGGGCGACGACCATGGTCATGTTGCGGCCGTCCTGCTTGGCGCTGGTCTCCACGTATCCGTACTCGGTGATGTCGTCCGCCAGGCGCTGGAGCAGACGGAAGCCCAGCTCGGGGCGGGACTGCTCACGTCCGCGGAACATGATCGTGACCTTGACCTTCGAGCCCTTCTCCAGGAAACGGACGACGTTCCCCTTCTTGGTCTCGTAGTCGTGGGTATCGATCTTCGGACGGAGCTTCTGCTCCTTGACCACGGTCTGCTGCTGGTTCTTCCGCGACTCGCGCTCTTTCTGCGCCGCCTCGTACTTGAACTTTCCGTAGTCCATGATCTTGCAGACCGGCGGGCGCGCGGTGGGCGCGACCTCGACGAGGTCCAGATCGGCCTCCAGGGCCAGACGAAGTGCATCCTCGACGCGAACGATCCCCACCTGCTCGCCCCCGGGGCCGACGAGTCGGACTTCGGGGACACGGATTCGTTCGTTGATACGTGCTTCGGCGCTGATGGGCCCTCCTCGGTAGATGGTGCTCTGTCGCGACCACTGGCGCGGTCGCGCATCCGCCCTCGAGGGACCCCGGGCCACACCGGGTACGCCGGTGAAACCGAGAAGGCCCCACGGCAGGGATGCCGGGGGCCTCTCACTCCTCACCCGTCGACGACGAGACTTCCGCGATCACTCGCGGCCCCTCGTCGGGGTGGTGACCATCAAACTGCCTTCCGGCGTCGGATGGTGGGAGATCGGGCTCCTCTTGGACGATGGAACCCACTACGTAGCAGGTTCCCACAGTCGGGAGTTGACTGTACCAGTCGTCGGCGTTGCCCCCAAACCGGTGGCTGGCGACACGATATCGACCGGTCCGTGGGACAGTGTTCGGCATGACCACCGACCAGCCCGCCTCCACCGACCAGGCCGCCGCCGAGAACCTGCTCGAGGGGCACCTCGACGCCCGCGAGGTCGAGGTCGTCGATCTGGCGGACGTCTCCGCACAGGAGATCATCTTCCGTTCGATCGTCGTCCTCATGAGTGCCGCTGCTGAGAAACTGGGGCTCTCCGACGACGACCCCTCCGCCAGCCCGCGACTGGATCTCGACGAGTCCCGCAAGCTCATCACGGCCCTCGCCGGCCTGGTGGCCGGGTCGGCCGAACACCTGGGGCCGCAGGCCCGGGTCGTCAAGGACGGTCTACAGGGGCTGCAGCGCGCGTTCCGCGAGGCCAGCGCGTACCCCGATGAGCCCGGCGAGGGCCCCGGCGAGAAGTTCACCGGCCCGGTCTACTGACCGCGCCGCGCCGACCGCGCCGCCCACTGACCGCGCCGCGCTGACCCGACGGGCCCCGGTCCGGGGCCATCCGTCCCCGACCGGGAAGCCGTCAGCGTAGGGCGCGCGCCTTACGTGCTGCCTTCGCAGCGGTCTTCTTGGCCGTCGCGGACGCCGCTGACCCCGCCTCGGCGGTCTTCTCAGCCTGCTTCTTCGAGGACTGGTTCGTCGTGGCGACAGCCTTCTTCGTCGGTGACTTCCTCGCCGACGCCTTCTTCCCCGTCGTCTGCTCGGTGACCACGGACTCCCTCGCGTCCTCGTCCTCCCCGTCGGCCACCCCGGGGAGCACTTCGGCAAGGAAACGGCCGGTGTGGCTCCCGGGTACGGTCGCCACCTGCTCCGGGGTGCCTTCGGCCACGACCGAGCCGCCCCCGGCACCGCCCTCGGGCCCCATGTCGATGACCCAGTCGGCGCTCTTGATCACGTCGAGGTTGTGCTCGATCACGATGACCGTGTTGCCCTTGTCCACCAACCCCTGGATGACCAACAGCAGTTTGGTGATGTCCTCGAAGTGCAGACCGGTGGTCGGCTCGTCGAGGATGTACACCGTCCGCCCGCTCGACCGCTTCTGCAGTTCGGCGGCCAGTTTGACGCGCTGGGCCTCACCACCCGAGAGGGTCGGGGCGGGCTGACCCAACCGCACGTATCCGAGCCCCACCTCGGTGAGGGTCTGGAGGTAGCGATGGATCGAGGTGATCGGTTCGAAGAACTCGCTCGCCTCCTCGATGGGCATGTCCAGAACCTCGGCGATGGTCTTGCCCTTGTAGTGCACTTCCAGGGTCTCACGGTTGTACCGCGCCCCGTGGCACACCTCGCACGGCACGTAGACGTCCGGCAGGAAGTTCATCTCGATCTTCAACGTCCCGTCACCCTGGCAGGCCTCGCAGCGCCCACCCTTGACATTGAACGAGAACCGGCCCTGCTTGTACCCGCGGACCTTGGCCTCGGTGGTGGCGGCGAAGAGGGTGCGGATCTTGTCGAACACGCCGGTGTAGGTGGCGGGGTTGGAGCGCGGGGTACGACCGATCGGCGACTGGTCCACCTGGACGAGCTTGTCGAACCCGTCCACGCCGTCGATCCGGGAGTGCCGGCCGGGCACCTGTCGGGCCCGGTTGAGCTGATTGGCCAGCGAGGTCGCGAGGATGTCGTTGACCAGGGTGGACTTGCCCGAACCGGAGACGCCGGTGACCGCGCACAGCACGCCGCCGGGGAAGACCACGTCGACGTTCTTGAGGTTGTTCTCCCGGGCGCCTTTCACGTGCAGACGCTTGTCGGGGCTCGGCGCGCGCCGCTTGTCCGGGATGGCGATCTGACGACGCCCGGCGAGGTAGTCGCCGGTCAGCGATTCGGAGTTGGCCAGCAACCCCTTGTAGTCGCCCGAGTGCACGACCCGGCCCCCGTGCTCACCGGCGAGCGGCCCGATGTCGACGATCCAGTCCGCCGAACGAATGGTGTCCTCGTCGTGCTCCACCACCAGCAGCGTGTTTCCGAGGTCGCGCAGCCGGACGAGGGTGTCGATCAGTCGTCGGTTGTCCCGCTGGTGCAGACCGATGGACGGTTCGTCCAAGACGTAGAGGACGCCCGCGAGACCCGATCCGATCTGCGTGGCCAGGCGGATTCGCTGGGCCTCGCCACCGGACAGGCTGCCGGCGACGCGGTCGAGCGACAGGTAGTCCAGCCCCACGTCGAGCAGGAAGCCCATCCGTGCCTGGATCTCCTTGAGGACACGACCGGCGATCATCGCCTGGCGCGGGTCGAGTTCGAGCCCGTCCAGGAACGCAGCGCAGTCCTCCACGGACATGCGGCTGATGTCGGCGATCGAGCGCTCCGTGCCCCCGGGTCCGGCGAGGGTGACGGCGAGGATCTCCGGCTTGAGCCTCGTGCCGTCGCATCCCGGGCACGGCACCTCGCGCATGTAGCCCTGGTAGCGCTCCTTCTGCGATTCCGATTCGGTCTGGTCCAGGCGACGCTTGAGGAACGACATCACGCCCTCGAACTTCGCGTCGTAGGTCCGGACGCGGCCGAACCGGTTGCGGTACTGCACCCGGACCTTGGTGGGGGCGCCCCCCATCACGGCCTTGCGCACCTTCGCGGGCAGGTCCTGCCACGGGGTGCGGAGGTCGAAGCCCATGTCCCCGGCCAGGCCGGTCAGCAACTGCTGGAAGTAATCGGCGCTCTGGCCACCCGACCATGGTGCGATCGCGCCGTCGGCGAGCGACCGCTCGGGGTCCGGGACGACCAGGTCCGGATCCACCTCCAGGTGGGAACCGAGACCGTCGCACACGGGGCAGGCCCCGTAGGGGTTGTTGAACGAGAACGCGCGGGGCTCCATGTCGTCCAGCGCGATCGGGTGCCCGTTCGGGCAGGCCATGTGCTCGGAGAACCTGCGGTGCCGGGCGGGGTCGGAGTCGTCGAGGTCGACGTACTCGATCACGATCACGCCGTCCGCCAGCCCCAGGGCGGTCTCCACGGAGTCGGTGAGCCGCTGCCGTGAGGACGGCTTCGCCGCGAGCCGGTCCACGACCACCTCGATGTCGTGCTTCTCCTGCTTCTTCAGGACGGGCGGCTCGGCGAGCGTGTGCAGCTCGCCGTCCACCCGCACGCGGCTGTACCCGTCGGCGGCGAGCTGGGCGAAGAGGTCGACGAACTCACCCTTGCGTGTCCGGACGACGGGGGCGAGCACCTGGAACCGTGCACCCTCCTCGCCCTCCAGGATCTGGTCGACGATCTGCTGAGGGGTCTGTCGGGAGATCACCTCCCCGCAGGTGGGACAGTGCGGGACCCCGGCGCGGGCGTAGAGCAGGCGCAGATAGTCGTGCACCTCGGTGATGGTGCCGACGGTCGAGCGGGGATTGCGGTTGGTCGACTTCTGGTCGATCGACACGGCCGGGGACAGTCCCTCGATGAAGTCGACGTCCGGCTTGTCCATCTGCCCGAGGAACATCCTGGCGTAGGAGGACAGCGACTCGACGTAGCGGCGCTGGCCCTCGGCGAAGATGGTGTCGAACGCCAGCGAGGACTTGCCGGACCCTGACAGTCCGGTGAACACGATCAGCGAATCGCGGGGGACGTCGATGTCCACGCCCTTGAGGTTGTGCTCCCGTGCGCCGCGGACGACCAGACGGTCCACCATGGGTTCTCCTTCCGAGTCGGGAGGCCGCCACGTCTCCGTGGCGAAAGCCGCACCTGCCGCATGGCTGCCGTTCCCGCAGACGAAGGTACCAACGTAGTACGACACGCTTCCGGCCACCGACCGCGCCCGACGTCGGTAGCCTGCCGTTATGTCGAATCCCACCGAGTCACTACCCGACCGCATCACCCTCACCGAGGGCTACTCCGGCCGTACCGGAGGCCGACTGACCGGCGAGCGCTGGACCGTGGGCCCCGCCCGACTGACCAAGATCTCGGTCGGCGAGATGGACAACAACGTCTACGTGATCGAGTCGACCGCGACGGGCGATGTACTGCTCGTCGACGCCGCCAACGACGCGCCGCAGCTGATCTCCCATCTGAGGGACCGCGCACCCGGGGTCAAGGAGGTGCTCACCACGCACCTCCACGCCGATCACTGGATCGGTCTCGCCGAGACGGTCGCCGCCCTCGGCCTGACCACCATCGCCTCCCCCGGCGACGCCGGGGGCATCGACGTCCCCACCGACCGACATGTCGCGCACGGGGACGAGCTCGTGGTCGGCGACCTCCGGCTGGCGGTGATCGGCCTGCGGGGTCACACTCCGGACGGCATCGCACTCGTCCTGCGCACCGACGCGGGCACCCACCTGTTCTCCGGGGACTCCCTCTTCCCCGGCGGCCCCGGGAAGACCGGTTCGGAAGCCGACTTCGCCTCGCTGATGGACGACCTCGAGGCCCGGGTCTTCGACGTCCTCGATGACGACGTCGTGGTCCATCCCGGACACGGGGACGACACCACCATCGGTGCCGAGCGACCGCATCTGGGCGAGTGGCGGGAGCGCGGGTGGTGACCGCGACGGGGGTCCTGCCCCCGTCGCCCTGTGGGCCGACATCCAATCGTTATCAAACCGCCACCGTGTGCGATCGCCGCAGCACACCCCCCCGGTGACGGTCCGTCGACGGGTAGCCCCGGATCGCGACCGGAGGCGCCCTCACCGGGTTCGGACTAGGTTCGACCACGCACTCCCACCTATCCAGGAGGAACGATGATCCGACGACTCGCACGACCCATGCTCGCCACGGTGTTCGTCATCGACGGCGTTGAGACGCTTCGCAATCCGCAGGCCCATGTCGCCGACGCGGCGCCGCTCGTCGACAAGGCCACCCCGCTGGTGGAGAAGGGCGAGCAGGCGGTGAACGACACGGTCTCCGCATCGGTGCCGCCCGTCCCCAAGGACACCGAGACGCTCGTCAAGGCGCTCGCCGGGGTCAAGATCGGCGCGGGCGTCCTGTTCGCGCTGGGCAAGGCCCCCCGCCTGTCGGCGCTCGCGCTCACCGCCGCCCACGTGCCCTCGACCGTCAGCCGCCACGCGTTCTGGATGGAGTCCGACAAGGACGCCCGCAGTCGCAAGACCACCGGTCTGGCGACCGACGTGGCGCTCCTCGGCGGGCTCATCCTCGCCTCGGTCGACACCGCCGGACAGCCCGGGGTGGCCTGGCGCGCCCGGAAGGCCGGCGACAAGATGGCCGCGAAGCTGCCCGGGGCGAAGGCCGAGTCCGCGGCCGCCGGTGCGGCGCTCGCCGGTGTCGCACACACCGTGGCCGATCAGGCGCGTGGCGCGGCGGACGCCGTGCGCGACAAGGCTCCCGAGGTGGCCGACACCGTGCGGGCGAAGGCCCCGGAGGTCGCCGATCAGGTGCGTGACCAGGCGTCCGGCTTCGCCGGGGTCGTGCGTGACACCGCGCCGGTGGTCGCCGCTCGCGTGCGGGATCGCGCGGCCACCGCCCGGGAGCAGGCCGCCCCGATCGCCGCCCAGGTCCGCGAGCAGGCGGGCGCCGCGGCCCACGCAGCGGCCGACGAGGCCCGGCCCTACACCGCGCAGGTCCGCGACCAGGCCGGTGTCGCCACCCGACTCGCCGCGGTCCGGGCCGAGGAGGCCCGCAAGGCCGCGCAGGCCAAGAAGAAGGACGCCCGCAAGAAGGCGACCCGCGCCGGCAAGGACGCCAGGAAGAAGTCCGCCCGGTTCGAGAAGGAGGCGGGCAAGAAGGCCTCCGAGGCCAAGAAGATGACGGACGAGGTCCGCGCGAAGGCCGCCGACGTCATCCGTCCCTGACGACCGGGGCGGGCCACCGCCCCCGGACTACCGCCGGCGGCCACACCGCCTCCCGACGACCCCGCCCCCACCCGGGCGGGGTCGTCGTCGTCTGAGCACCCGTCGCGGTTCCCGGTAGCCTGGTCATCCTGCCCGAACCGACCACGCAGACCCCGGAAGGAGCGCCCGTGACGGGACACGACGCCGTCGACGAGGAACAACGTCACCTCGGCCGCCTCCTCGACCGCCTCGAGGAGTTGCGGGCGGACACGCGTGCGCGCCTGGACGCCGTCCTGCGCGGGTCGGGCGGCACCCCGCAGGCGCGGTCGGAACGGGAGTCGTTCGCCCGGCTCTACACCTCCGAGCTCGCGGCGTTCAGCGCCGCCAACCTGGGCCTGTACTTCGGCCGGTTGGACATGGGGGACGGCGAGGTACGTCGGATCGGGCGCGTGGGTCTCCGCGACGACGACGACGACCTCACGACGCTGCTCCTCGACTGGCGCGCCGACCACAGCCGGCCCTTCTACCTGGCGACGACCGCCCGGCCGGAGGGCGCTCACCGGCGCCGCCACCTGCGGACGATCGGTCGCCGGGTGATCGGGATCCACGACGAGTACCTCACGGCCCCGCAAGACGGTGAGGTCCCCGAGGACCACGACGACGTGGTGGGCGAGTCCGCCCTGCTCGAGGCGCTGGACACCGCCCGTTCCGCCCACATGACGGACATCGTGGCCACCATCCAGCGGGAGCAGGACGAGATCATCCGCAACCCGCACTCCGGCGTCCTGGTGGTCCAGGGCGGCCCGGGTACCGGAAAGACCGCCGTGGCGCTGCACCGCGCCGCCTACCTCCTCTACACGCACCGGCAGCGGTTGGACCGCAGCGGTGTGCTCATCGTCGGACCCAATGCGCGGTTCCTCGACTACATCGCGCGCGTGCTGCCGTCCCTCGGCGAGTCGGGGGTGGTCCTGCGGACGCTCGCCGATCTCTATCCGGGCGTCCGGGCGACCGGACCGGAGACACTGCGCGGCGAGGAGGTCAAGGGCTCCGGCGAGATGGTGGGAATCCTCAAGGCCGCGGTGCGGGCCCGCCAGCTCGCCCCGGAGGCCGACGTCGTGGTGCGGGTCGAGGGACACGATCTGACACTGACCCCGGCGACGGTGCGGGCGGCGAGAGGGCGCGGACGGATGACCCGGCGACCCCACAACCAGTCCCGCGACGCGTTCGCGACGCGGATCATCGACGCCCTCACCGAGCAGTACGTCTCCGCACTCACCGACCCGGTCGGGCGGGCGGAGGACGAGGCATGGTCACCGGACGGCGACGGTGTCGGCGACCTCGGCGACGCCGCCCGCCCCCTGTTGGACGCGGATGACCGCGCGGAACTCCGCCGGGAGGTCGAGGCCTCCCGCGAGGTCGCCGAGGCGATCGACGGGTGGTGGCCGGTGCTACGGCCCGAGCAACTCCTCGCCGACCTGCTGTCGAGCCGCGACCGGATCGCCGAGGCGGCGGGTGACTACGTCGCGGAGGACCAGGATGCGCTCTTCCGGGAAAACGGCGCCGCGTTCTCGGTGGCGGATGTACCGCTGCTGGACGAGCTCGCCGAACTCCTCGGCGAGGACCCGACCGCCGATGGCAGTGAGGCGGACCGCGCGTGGGCGGAGCAGGTCCGACAGGCGGAGGAGGCTCTCGAGATCCTCACGGGTTCGGCCGTGCAGGACATCGAGGACGACCTCGATCCGGAGGTGCTCATGGCCTACGACGTCGTCGACGCCGAGTCCCTGGCCCGCCGTCACAGCGAGGACTCCGATCTCACCGTGGGCGACCGGGCCGGCGCGGACCGGACGTGGGCGTTCGGGCACGTGATCGTCGACGAGGCGCAGGAGCTGTCCACCATGGCGTGGCGGGTGCTCATGCGCCGCTCCCCCAACCGGTGGATGACCCTCGTCGGTGACGTCGCCCAGACCTCGAGCCCGGCGGGCATCGACTCGTGGGCCGATGCCCTGTCGCCGTATGTGGACGACCGGTGGGTGCTGTCCGAGCTGACCGTGAACTACCGCACCCCGGAGACGATCTCCGCCGTGGCGGAGCTGCTGCTCGCCGAGATCGACCCGGCCGCGTCGTCGCCGCGGACGGTGCGCGCGGGGCGACGGCCGGTCGCGTGGCTCGAGCCGGACGGTCGGTCGGTGGCGCAGGCGGTCGCCGAGGAGGTCGCGGCGGTGCCGTCGGAGCGGGCGGTGGCGGTGCTGCTGCCCGATCCCGGCGGCGACGAGGACTCCCGAGGAGACGACGACGACGAACTCGCCGGCGCCGGTTATCCCGCGGTCCACGAGGCTGCCGAACTGGCCCGGCCGGGCACATCGGTGTTGCCGCTGGCGTTGGCCAAGGGGCTGGAGTTCGACGTGGTCGTGGTGGTGGACCCCGAACGCGTCCTGGCGCGCTCGCCCCAGGGGATGCAGGACCTGTACGTCGGCGCCACCCGGGCGACACAGGAACTCATCCTGGTCCAGCCCGGCGGCTTCGGCCCGCTACTCTCGGGTATACGGGACCGTCTCGATGACAGCGCACAGGAGCCCACCGCATGACCCACACCCGATCCCGCGTGCTGGCGGCCTCGGCCCTCATCGCGGTCGCGGCGGCCGGCGGGTGCGGCACCCGGGCGGAGGCCCCGGTCGACAGCGTGTCCGCCGTCGCGGAGCCCCGACCCGTGACCTCCGCACAGACCGCGGCCCGGGACAGGCCCGACCCGCGCACCGACGACGAGCAGGAGTTCCTCGCAGAACTGTCCGGATTCGGCCTCCCCACCGAGATGACCGCCGTCACCACCATCGAGGTGGGCGCCGGCATCTGCGGGGGGATCGCCGACGGCGCGGACGACGAGACGATCCTCGAACGAATCCGCCCGCTCACCAGCGCGATCGCGGCGCAGGACCCGGACCTCGACACCGCCGAGGTGGGTCGGGCGATCGTCGATGCGAGCCGGACCCACCTCTGCCACTGACCCCGGCGGCCGGGTGGGGCGCCGGGTTCGGCGCGCGGTCTAGGTGGTGTGGACGATGAGCACGTCGCAGGTCGCGCGTCGTGCGGCGTCGGCGGGTACGGACCCGAGCAGCCGGCCCGTCAGGGAGTTGAGTCCCTTGTTGCCCACCACGAGGAGGTCGGCCCCCACGTCGTCGGCCAGCTTGATGAGCGATTCGACGGGCGCCCCCTTCACGGTGCGCGCCTCGATCTTGGTCGCTCCGGCCTTCTGGGCCCGGTCCCTGGCGCCGCGGACGATGTCCTCGGCAGGATTGTCCCCGCGGATCTGGTAGGCGTCGTCACCGAGCTGATCCGCGGCCTGGCTGACCGAACGCGGATCGGCGGGCACGTAGGCGCAGGCGATCACGAGGTCCGCCGAGGCGTCGGCGGCCAGCTGCGCGGCGCGATCGACGGCGCGGTAGGACGACTCGGAACCGTCGGTTCCCACCACCACTCTGGTGTAGGCGCTCATTTGCTTCCTCTCCTCGGGAACACGTTTCACCCAGAGTAGTCCGAGGACGCCGCCGACGGGCGGGGTAAACGCGGGAAAAAGCGGCCCAGGTTAGTCGACCCCGGCCTCACGCATCCCCTTGAGTTCCTTACGCAGTTCGGCGATCTCGTCCCGGAGCCTCCCCGCAAGCTCGAATCTCAGGTCGGTGGCCGCGGACATCATCTGCTCGGTCATCTCCTCGATGAGCTTCTCCAGCTCCTTTCGGGGTCGCGCCGACCCGTCGGCCGCCCGGGCGCCCACGAGCTCCGGTCGTGCCCTGGGATCCGCGTCGTCCCCGTGTTCCTCTCCGACCCGGTCGAGGATGTCGGCGATCTTCCTGCGGAGCGGCTGCGGGTCGATGCCGTGCTCGGTGTTGTACGCGACCTGCTTCTCACGCCTGCGATCGGTCTCGTCGATGGCCTGCCGCATGGCCTCGGTGACCGAGTCCGCGTACATGTGGACCTCACCGGAGACGTTGCGGGCCGCACGGCCGATTGTCTGGATGAGCGAGGTGGCCGAGCGGAGGAAACCCTGCTTGTCGGCGTCCAGGATCGCCACGAGCGAGACCTCCGGCAGGTCCAGTCCCTCCCGGAGCAGGTTGATGCCGACCAGGACGTCGTACTCCCCGCGCCGGAGATCCCGGAGCAGCTCCACCCGCTGGAGGGTGTCGATCTCCGAGTGGAGGTACCGAACCCGGATCCCCAACTCGAGCAGGTAGTCCGTGAGGTCCTCCGACATCTTCTTGGTCAGCGTGGTCACCAACACCCGCTCGTCGCGTTCGGCGCGCTGACGGATCTCCCCGATCAGGTCGTCGATCTGCCCCTTGGTGGGCTTGACCACGATCTTCGGGTCGACGAGCCCGGTCGGCCGGATGACCTGTTCGACGAACTCCCCACCGGCGCGCCCCATCTCGTAGGGGCCGGGCGTGGCGGAGAGGTAGACGGTCTGACCCACCCGGCCGGAGAACTCCTCCCAGGTCAGGGGACGGTTGTCCAGGGCGGACGGCAGGCGGAACCCGAAGTCGACGAGATTGCGTTTGCGGGAGGCGTCGCCCTCGTACATGGCGCCGATCTGCGGCACGGTCACGTGGGACTCGTCGATCACCGTGAGGAAGTCCTCGGGGAAGTAGTCGATGAGCGTGGCCGGCGAACTGCCCGCCGGCCGGCCGTCGATGTGCCGGGAGTAGTTCTCGATACCGGAGCAGAAGCCCACTTGCTGCATCATCTCGATGTCGTAGGACGTCCTCATGCGCAGCCGCTGCGCCTCGAGCAGTTTGCCCTGGTTCTCCAGCTCCGCCAGGCGCTCCTCCAGCTCGGCCTCGATCGAGGCGATCGCCTTGGCCATCCTCTCGGGACCGGCGACGTAGTGGGTGGCCGGGAAGATCCGCACCTCGTCGACCCTGCGCACGACGTCACCGGTCAGCGGGTGGATGTAGTACAGCGCGTCGATCTCGTCCCCGAAGAACTCGATGCGGACGGCGAGTTCCTCGTAGGTGGGGATGATGTCGACGGTGTCGCCCTTCGCTCGGAACGTGCCCCGGGTCATGGACACGTCGTTGCGCTCGTACTGGACGTCCACGAGCAGCCGGAGCAACTGGTCGCGGTCGACCTCCTGCCCGACGGCCAGCGCCACCGACCTGTCGAGGTAGGACTGGGGTGTGCCGAGACCGTAGATGCACGAGACCGAACTGACGACGACGACGTCGCGCCTGGACAACAGGGACGATGTCGCGGAGTGCCGGAGCCTCTCCACGTCGTCGTTGATGGACGAGTCCTTCTCGATGAAGGTGTCCGTCTGGGCGATGTATGCCTCCGGTTGGTAGTAGTCGTAGTACGAGACGAAGTATTCGACCGCGTTGTTGGGCAGCATCTCGCGCAACTCGTTGGCCAGCTGCGCGGCGAGCGTCTTGTTGGGTGCCATCACCAGGGTCGGCCGCTGCACCTTCTCGATGAGCCAGGCGGTGGTCGCCGACTTACCGGTGCCGGTCGCGCCGAGCAGCACGACGTCGCGCTCCCCACGTGCGAGGCGTTCGGTCAGTTCCGCGATCGCCGTGGGCTGGTCGCCCGACGGTGTGAACTCACTGACGACCTCGAAGCGGGTCGCACTTCGTTCGACATCGCCGATCGGTCGGAACTCCGAGTACGAGAGCACTGTCGGGTCGGCGGGGACCCCGTCGTCGGGGATCTCTGTCGCGAAAGCCATACCACCAGCGTACGAGCAGCCGTTCACCCCCGCCCACCGGTGTCGCCGCAGCGGATGTCAGGGGTGCCAACTACCGTAGGAGTGAGCAGCCCCTCACCGTCCCTGTCATGTCGTCTGGAGAACCCCATGGCCCGCAGCCCACTTCGTCGTCGTACCGCCCGCCCTGACGGCGCGCGTCGGCCGATCACGGCGGTCGCCGCCGCCTCTCTCGCGGCGGGGGCCCTCACCCTCCTCGCACCGGTCGCCACGGCCGCACCGTGTGACCCGTGGCCCCCGGCCGGCGGCACCGCGGGCGGGTCGGGCTCCCTCTCGGGGTCTCTGGGGGCGCCCACGTCCGCGCCCGCCACCCCGTGGGCCGACGGCGGGAACGGGTACATCCCGGTTCTCCGGGGCCGGACCACCACGGTCGAGTTGCTGACGGGACCCACCAGCCCCAACGACACGGTAGACAGATTCGGCATCTCCGGCACCGACCTGGGAATCCTCTGGGACAACGGCGACGCCTCGGATCCGCAGATGATGATGGCCCTCGGGGACACGATGGGCGACTGTGACGAGCCCGGTGACCAGTGGCGCAGCAACATCCTCTTCCGATCCGGCGACCGCACACTGGCCGACGGGATGCGCATCACCGACGCGCCGATGGAGCGGCCCGGGATGGCGAAGTCGATCCTCCCCCGCACCGGCCACCCCGACGAGACCACGGTGATCCCCACCGCCGGCGTCGAGGTGGGCGGCACCCAGTACCTGCGGTACATGTCCGTTGAACGGTGGGGCTCGCCCGGCGAGTGGACCACCAACTACTCCGCTCTCGCCCGGTCGACGGACAACGGCGAGAACTGGGTCCCCGTACGCGATACCGCCCGGCGGGGTACCGCACCGATGCCCCTCCCGGTCGACCTGGGCCCGGAGTCCACCACCCACACCGCCGGGCAGATGAGCGCGTTCCTCAAGCACGACGGGTACGTCTACGAGTACCTCACACCGTCCGGTCGGAGCGGGTCCGCACGGCTCGCGCGGGTCCCCGAGAACCGGATCGAGGAGATGGCGGCCTACCGCTTCTGGGACGGCGGCGACTGGGTCGTCGATCACCGCGACGCCGTGCCGGTGCTCGGCGCTCCGACGGTCAACTCGGCCGTGAGCGAGTTGTCGGTGTCCTGGAGTGCGCACCTGGGTCGCTTCATCGCGTTGTACAACAACAGCGCCAACAACATCGTCATGGCCCAGTCCGCCACCCCCTGGGGCCCGTGGTCGGGTGAGGACATCCTGCTCTCGTACCAGCACGTCCCGACCCTCTACGGCGCCTTCGTCCACCCGTGGAGCCCCGCGGTGGAGACCCGCGGCGAGGACCTGTACTTCACCATGTCCACCTGGGACGCCTACAACGTCTTCCTCATGAGGACCGACCTCACCCAGATCCCGCCGCGGACCCTTCCCGACGCCCGGGCGCGGATGCGGACGACCGACGACAGCTGGACCCGCAACACCCCGGACCCGGCGGACACCGGCGAGACCGTCCTGGTCGAGCGTCGGCCCATCCCGGAGGCGTGACATGACCCGACCTCTCCCCCGCCGCCTGAGCTCGGTCGTCGTCGCGTCGATCACGGCCGCCGCGTCGGTCGTGACCCTCGGCACGGTCGGAGCCGGAACCGCCGCGGCCGGCCCGTGCAGCGAGATGTTCGGCAACTTCGGTTCCCTGCTGGAGAACCGGACCGGGGCCGGTATGGGCATCGGTTCCCTCGGTTCGCTCGGGTCCTCCGGTGGCTCCGGGTCGCTGGGCTCCGCCTCCCGCGCGCTGGGCTCCGCCGACCGTTCGGGATCGCTGGTCCAGCAGTTGGAGACCGGCTCCCTGGGCAACGGTTTATCCGGCTCGCTCGATCCGATGATCGGGTCGGTCTACGGGATGCCCCCGTGGATCACCGGAGAGGAGGGCACGGTACCCGTCCTGCGTGGACCCACCCGGTTCGAACAGCTCGTCACCGGGCCCACGAGTCCCGGCGATTCCGTCAACCGGTTCGGCGTGGCCGGAACGGACCTGGGCATCATGTGGGACAACGGTGATCCCGCCGACCCACAGGTCCTGATGGCGTTCGGCGACACGATGGGCGACTGCACGGTGCCCGGCAACCAGTGGCGTTCCAACGTCCTGTTCCGCTCCGCCGACACCGATCTGACCGATGGCATCACCATCGATTCCGCCGCCATGGGAACCGACGGTCTCGCCAAGTCGCTGGTCCCGCGATCGGGGCTGCCCGGTGAGGTCACGATCATCCCGACCTCGGGCATCTCCGTCGAGGGTGTCCAGTACCTGCGGTTCATGTCCGTGGCCCACTGGGGCCAACCCGGATCGTGGACCACCAACTACTCGGGGATGGCGTACTCGACGGACAACGGCGAGAACTGGGCCGTCGTCCCCTCTCTGGCCCGCCCCATCACCGACACGGTCCCCCTCGGCGCCGGAGCCCCGGCCGTGGATCCTGCGTGGCGCGGCTCCCAGATGAGCTCGTTCCTCAAGACGGACACGCACCTGTACGAGTACCTCACCCCCTCCGGGCGACAGGGCGGGGCGGTCGTCGCACGCGTTCCGCTCGCCGGTTCCCCGACCGCGGACGAGCTCGACGGATCCGCCACCCCGCCCGCCGCGGGCGTCCTCGCCCCCGAGGCGTACGAGTACTGGAACGGCTCGGCATGGGTGTCCGATGTCGGCGCCGCCGAGCGGGTCCTGCCCGCCCCGGCGAGCGAGATATCGACCATGTACAACGAGTACCTCGGGAAGTACACCGCGATGTACTCACAGGGGTACGACTCGGTGGTCCTCCGCACCGCCGACCGCCCCGAGGGGCCGTGGAGTTCCGCCACCACGCTGGTGGACTATTCGGTGCTGCCCGGCGTCTACGGGGCGTTCATGCACCCGTGGGCGCAGGGCGAGGACCTCTACTACCTCGTCACCACCTGGAACGCCTACAACGTCTTCCTCGTGCGCACCCGGCTGTCGGAGGTGTTCCCCGACCCGAACCTGCGCCGGGCCAGCTCTCAGCCGGCGCCGACCGAGGTCGTGCGACAGGTGCCGGTCTCCGAGCTGGTCGACGGGGTGGTCCCGACCGAGTGAGACCCGGCCGGGGGCGGGGCTGCGGACCCGCCCCCGGTCGGCGCTACCGCCCCCGCAGCACGGCCTCGCTCAGGGTGCGCTCCCACTGACGCGTCTCCTCGCGGTCCGCGCGACGCAGGATCTCCGCGTACTCGGCCCGTGCGTCGGGGTCCGCGCCGATCACCTCGGCCATGAGTAGCGAGAACTCGTGCTCGGGGTCGTCCTCTGCCAGGATCGACACCTCCAGCGGCCTGGCGGGGTCGCACCAGTGCAGCAACGGCCGTTCGCTCGACCGATCACGCACGTATCCCGCCTCGGTGAGCGTGCGCAGGGCGACCTCGACCGCTGCCGCGTCCCGCACCGTCACCTGCAGATCGATGACGTCGGGCGCGTCCAGTCCCTCGACCGCGGTCGGACCGACGTGGTCGATCCGGGTGGCGATCTTCCCCACCACGTGACGCAGGCGCCCGCACGCCCGCTCCGCCTCGCCTGCCCACTCGGGCCGGAACGGGACGACGGTGCGGTCGCCCACCACGGGGGTCCCGGTGCGCAGGTTGTGCTCGAACGGGCGGAGGCGGACCTCGACCAGGGCGCTGGTGAGGTCCACGGCGGTCTGCCGGTCCCCGGAGTTGTCGATCACCACGTCCGCGGCGGCCCGGCGGGCCTCATCGGTGGCCTGCCTCGACATGCGGGCGCGGGCGTCGTCCTCCGGCATCCCCCGGAACTCCACCAACCGCTGCAACCGGATCTCCTCCGGGGTGTCTACGACGATCACCAGGTGGTAGCCGGGTGTCATCCCGCCCTCCACGAGGAGCGGCATGTCGTGCACGACGATCGCGTCCTCCGGCGCCGAGCCGAACAGCTCGGCGGTCCGCTCCCCGATCAGCGGATGGGTGATGGCGTTGAGGGCCGCGGTCCGCTCCGCGTCGACGAAGGCGCGGGCGGCGAGGGCGGCGCGGTCGAGTGCACCGTCCGGCCCCAGGATGTCCTCGCCGAATTCGGCGACGAGCATCGCCAACCCGGGGGAACCCGGTTCGACGACCTCGCGGGCGATGAGGTCCGCGTCCACGATCACCGCCCCAGCCTCCGCGAGCACCGCCGTCACCGTCGACTTGCCGGCACCGATCCCACCGGTCAGACCCACCATCAGCATGACGTGGAGTCTAGGTGACCGAAAGGCGTGCCGGTCCGAGCGACGTAGGTAAGGTCTCACGTGTGAACCGGATTAACTCTGTGCCACGTCTGCTCTCTGCGTTGCCTCTCGTTGTAGCACTGGCGATCACGGTGGCTCCCGCCCACGCAGCCGCCCAGTCCGCAGACTCCACGGGTTCCACCAGTTTCACCGGTTCCTCCGGGTCGACCGGATCGACCGGGTCCTCGGGCTCGACAGGCTCACTGCTCGGCGAGAGCGGTCCTTGCAACAGCTTCTTCGGGAACATCCCCCCGGGTTCCCTCGGCCCCTTCCCCGTCACCGGATCGCTCGCGAACGCGACCAACTCGGTGCTCGACGCCACCGCATCCTCGGTTCGCCGATTCCCCCGATGGGTCACCGGGGCCGACGGCACCATCCCGGTCCTCAAGGGCGCCACGTCCGTACGCCAGCTGGTTACCGGGCCGACCAGCCCCGCGAAGACCGACGAGCTGTACGACATCCACGGCACAGACCTCGGGATCACCTTCACCCACGATGGCGAGACCATGGCCCTGTTCGGCGACACCTTCGGAGACTGCACTCCCACAGACAACCAGTGGCGCTCCAACGTCATGCTCGCCACCGCCGGCGGGAGCCCCGAGAACGGGATGGACGTCCTCAGGGCGGTCCCCTCCGATCCACAAGGGAAGGCCACGGCACTCGTCCAGGGTGCGCACCAGTCCAACGGGGCCGGCGAGGTCACCGTCATCCCGACCGCCGCGATCAGCACCGGTGATGACATGTACATGCGGGTCATGTCCGTGCGGGACTGGAACGCGCCTGGCGGCTGGAACACCAACTACTCCGCACTGGTGAAGTCCACGGACGACGGCGAATCGTGGACGGTGCTCACCGAGACGATGCGGCGCGTCACGGATTTCACCGGATGGAACCCGACAGTTCAGTTCGAACCCGCTCCGGACAGCGAGACCCTGCCGCCGGTGGACGGAGACCGCTGGTACGGGGCGCAGATGAGTGCGTTCCTCCTCGACGCTGGTCATCTCTATGAGTACGTGACCCCGTCCGGTCGTCAGGGTCCTGCGATGCTCACTCGGGTTCCGATCGCGCAGATCGAGGACCCCGCCGCGTACGAGTGGTACGCGGGTCCAGGCGCGGGCTGGACCGACGAGCCGACCGGGTACGACGTCATCCCGGCACGCGTCGAGGAACTCTCGGTACAGTACAACGAGCACCTGGACAAGTACATCGCCGTGACGCCCTCGCCGACGGGCGTCGTCTCCATGCGGGTGTCGGAGAGCCCCTGGGGACCGTGGTCCGAGCCCCAGACCATCGTCGATCGAAGCATGTTCCCGAACGGCTACGCCCCGATGATCCATCCCTTCACCACGGACAACGACAGCCGGTACCTGTACTACACGCTCTCCACCTGGGACGCGTACAACGTCTTCCTACTTCGCACCGACCTCGACGAGTTCGACTTCGCCGCTCCGGACGCGGACCCCCGGACCACCGTGGAGTCCCGTGTCACGGTCAGTACTGCGGCGGAGTCCGGAGCCATCGACGACCGCGGTGTGATCGACGAGGAGCGCCTCGAGGAGATCGCGGAGGTCGAGCCCGCCGTCGCCGAGCCGATCGTCGAACCGCCCGGTCGTTGATCGATCGCTGCGCGCCACTCCCGCGTGTCGGGCACACCCCCGCCGACGCCCGTGAGTCCTCGGGGATGCGAGGCAGGGTGGTCACCGCCCCGATCTCACCCGCTCCGACATCCACCGCGATGACCCCGGGAGCGGGACGGTCGGTGCGGGCGGCCTCCTCGCCCCCGGCATGACGCGCCACCAGCCAAACCCGGGAGCTCGCATCGCCAAGGGTGCTCACCCGTCCGGCGCGCAAGGCGGCACTTCCGCACTGCGCACGTCACAGACCGGCCACCGCCACCGGAGCGCACCGGGGATAGACGGAGCGGCCCCGCACCGGATACCGGTGCGGGGCCGCTCTCAGATGCCTACTGTGCGATCACTCGCCTCCGGCGAGCTTCGCGCGCAGGGCGGCCAGCTGCTCGTCCGAGGCCAGCGAACCGCCGGTGGACTCGGCCGGAGCGGCCTCCGCCGCAGCCGGACGCGACGACGGGGTGGACTCCGACGAGTAGTTGGTCGGGGCGGCCTCGGCGGCCTCCGCAGCAGCGGCCCGACCCTTCTCGATCTGGGCCGTGTGCATCTTGTGGCGACGCTCGGCCTCCGCGTAGCGGTTCTCCCACTCCTCGCGCTGCTTCTCGAAGCCCTCGAGCCACTCGTTGGTCTCGGGATCGAAGCCCTCGGGGAAGATGTAGTTGCCGGCCTCGTCGTAGCTGTCGGCCATGCCGTACTTCGACGGGTCGAACTCCTCAGCATAGTCCTCGTCCGCCTGCTTGAGCGAGAGCGAGATACGACGACGGTCGAGGTCGATGTCGATGACCTTGACCATGGCGTCGTCGTTGACCGTGACGACCTGGTCCGGGACCTCGACGTGGCGCTCGGCCAGCTCCGAGATGTGGACCAGGCCCTCGATGCCCTCGTCGACACGCACGAAGGCGCCGAACGGCACGAGCTTGGTGACCTTGCCCGGGACGATCTGACCGATCGCGTGGGTCCGGGCGAAGTGCCGCCACGGATCCTCCTGCGTGGCCTTGAGCGACAGCGAGACGCGCTCGCGGTCCAGGTCGACGTCGAGGACCTCGACGGTGACCTCCTGGCCCACCTCGACGACCTCGGACGGGTGATCGATGTGCTTCCAGGACAGCTCGGAGACGTGGACGAGACCGTCGACCCCGCCGAGGTCCACGAAGGCACCGAAGTTGACGATCGAGGACACGACGCCCTTGCGGACCTGGCCCTTCTGCAGCTGGTGCAGGAACTCGGAGCGCACGGCCGACTGGGTCTGCTCGAGCCATGCACGGCGCGAGAGCACCACGTTGTTGCGGTTCTTGTCCAGCTCGATGATCTTGGCCTCGAGCTCCTGACCCACATAGGGCAGGAGGTCACGGACGCGGCGCATCTCCACCAGCGAGGCGGGGAGGAAGCCACGGAGACCGATGTCGAGGATGAGGCCACCCTTGACGACCTCGATGACGGTGCCCTTGACGGCCTCGTCCTTCTCCTTGAGCTCCTCGATCGTGCCCCAGGCGCGCTCGTACTGTGCGCGCTTCTTGGACAGGATCAGACGGCCGTCCTTGTCCTCCTTGGTCAGGACCAGGGCCTCGACCTCATCGCCCACCTCGACGACCTCACCCGGGTCGACATCGTGCTTGATGGAGAGCTCGCGCGAGGGGATAACGCCCTCGGTCTTGTAGCCGATGTCGAGCAGGACCTCGTCACGATCGACCTTGACGATCGTGCCCTCGACGATGTCACCATCGTTGAAGTACTTGATCGTGGCGTCGATGGCGGCGAGGAAGTCCTCAGCGGAGCCGATGTCGTTGACGGCTACCTGCGGGGACGTGGTGTTGGTGGTCATATGGTGGGGTGCTCCGGAGTGGATAGGAATCGTAGCGGACGGGAAGAAAGCGAGCGCGTACGCACGCGACCGTCAACTGTACGCTTCACACGTGACGTCCACAAACCCCCCAGGACATGGAGAGTCGGTCCGAGCCTCACGGATGTGGTGGGACTCGGAGGCGACGGATTACCACCATCACCACGGCGAGTTCCTCGGCGCCCACTCCGCCGACGGCGAGTTCGTCTGGTGCCCCGAGGGCCTGCACGAAGGTGACTGGCACCTGCTCGGTGACCTGGAGGGCCGCGACGTGCTCGAGATCGGGTCGGGGTCGGCTCCGTGCTCCCGGTGGATCGCCGGCCGGGGCGCCCGTGCCGTGGCCGTCGACCTCTCGGCCGGGATGCTCCGTGTGGGGGCTGAGGCTGCGAGCCGGGCGACGGGCCCGGCGGCGACCGTACCCCTGATCCAGGCCGACGCCGGCCGGCTGCCGTTCGCGGACGGCAGTTTCGATGTCGCGTTTTCGGCGTTCGGAGCCATCCCGTTCGTGGCGGACTCCGCGGGCGTGATGGCGGAGGCGGCGCGCGTCCTGCGACCGGGCGGCCGGTTCGTCTTCTCGGTCAACCACCCCATGCGGTGGATCTTCCGCGACGATCCGGGCCCGGAGGGTCTACTGGCCGTGTTCCCCTACTTCGACCGCTCGCCGTACACCGAGTACGACGACGGCGAGCTGACCTATGTCGAGCACCACAGGACGGTGGGCGACCGGATCCGCGAACTGGTCGCCGCCGGGTTCGTGGTGCAGGACCTCATCGAGCCGGAGTGGCCGGAGTGGCTGGACCGGGAGTGGGGGCAATGGAGCCCGCTGCGTGGCGGGATCTTCCCCGGCACGGCGATCTTCGTGGCCACGCTCTCCTGACCCACCCTCTCGCCGGACCCGCCCCGGCGTCACAGGATCTTGGACAGGAAGTCCTTGGTCCGTTGGTGGGACGGCGAGGTGAGAACGTCCGCGGGTGTGCCGGACTCCACCACGACACCGTCGTCCATGAACGCCACCGTGTCGGCGACCTCCCGGGCGAACCCCATCTCGTGGGTGACCACGACCATGGTCATCCCCGCGTCCGCGAGATCGCGCATCACGCCGAGGACCTCCCCGACCAGCTCGGGGTCGAGGGCCGAGGTCGGCTCGTCGAACAGCATCAGTTTGGGGTCCATGGCCAGGGCCCGGGCGATCGCCACGCGCTGCTGCTGCCCGCCGGACAGCTGGGCCGGGTAGGCATCGGCCTTGGCGGCGAGACCCACCTTCGCGAGCAGGCCGCGGGCCCGCTCGGTGGCCTCCCCACGCGACTGGCCCTTGACCAACATCGGCGCCTCGATGACGTTCTCGAGGGCGGTGCGGTGGAGGAACAGATTGAAGTGCTGGAACACCATGCCGATGTCCCGTCGCTGGCGGGCGGCCTGCTTCGGGGAGATCTCGTAGAGCTTGTCACCCTTCTCCCGGTAGCCCACCAGCTCGCCGTCGACGTAGAGCCTGCCGGCGTCGACCCGCTCCAGGTGGTTGATGCACCGGAGGAAGGTGGACTTGCCCGATCCGGAGGGCCCCACCAGGCACAGCACCTCACCGGCGGCGACCTCGAGGTCGATGCCCTTGAGGACGCGCAGCGACCCGAAGTTTTTACAGACCTGCTCGGCCCTGACCATCGACGTCATGCCAGCCCTCCCGACTGATCGGTGCCCTTGACAGCGGCGAGGGCGGACGGCGTGAGCCCGTCCGCATCGGCGAGTGCGCGCAGTTGCCGGCCGGTGAGCCTCCGGGTGGCGCCGCGGGAGAAGCGCTTCTCGAGGTAGTGCTGACCCACCATGAGCACGCTGGTGATGACCAGGTACCACGTGGCGGCCACCAGCAGCAGCGGGATGGGCTGGAAGTTGACGCCGGAGATGTCGCGCGCCTGCCCGTAGAGCTCACCGGAGAACGGGATCGCCACGACGAGTGAGGTGGTCTTGAGCATCGAGATGAACTCGTTGCCCGTCGGCGGGATGATGACCCGCATCGCCTGCGGCAGGATGGTCCGACGCATCGTCTGGCCCCACGTCATCCCCAGCGCGGTCGAGGCCTCGGCCTGCCCCTCGGGAACCGACGAGATGCCCGCGCGGACGATCTCCGCCATGTACGCGGCCTCGTTCATGGCCAGGCCCACCACGGCCAGCCAGAACGCCGAGTACAGGACCATCGTGTCGTCGAACCGGACGAACTGCAGGTCGGTGAACGGGATCCCGAACTGTATCTGGCGGTACAGGGTGAAGATCAGGCCCCAGAACAGCAGCTGCACGTAGATCGGCGTCCCGCGGAAGATCCACAAGTACACCCAGGCGACTGCTTTGAGCACGGGGTTGCTGCTCATCCGCATCACCGAGAGGATAACGCCGAGAACCACGGCGAGGATCATCGACAGCAGCGTCAGCGCGATCGTGTAGAACACGGCCATGCCGAACCTGGTGTCGAACAGGTAGCGGGCGTAGGTGTCCCACCCGTAGGCCGGGTTGGTCGCCGCGCCCCAGATGAACAGGAACACCAGGACCAGTACGACGGTCGCCGACACCCAGCGCCACGGGTGCCGGAGAGGCACCGCCCGGATCGGTTCCGGGGCCTCCGCCGCGGGGGCGTCCGCCCCCTTCTGCGCGGTACTCACCTACCGGTCACTCAGCCCTTCCGGATCTCGGCGTCATCGATGAGACCGGCCTCGAGGCCCCAGTTCTGGGCGATCGTCTCGAAGTCGCCGGTCTCGATGAGCTTGTCGGCGGCAGCCTCGAGGGCGGCGGCGAGTTCCGAGTCCTTGCGGACGGGCCAGCCGTAGGGGGCGGAGTCGAACACATCGCCGACGAGCTGCATCTTGCCCTCGGACTGCTTGACCGCGTAGGCGGAGATGGGCGAGTCGGCGGACATCGCGTCGACCTTGCCGAGCGCCACGGCGGTCGAGGCCTCGTCCTGGGAATCGAATTGGACCTTCTCGATCGCGGGCTTCCCGGCCGCGACGCAGGCCTCGCTGCGGGCGGGCACGTCCTCCTGGTCGGAGACCGTGGTCCGCTGGACGGCGACGTTCAGGCCGCAGGCGTCATCGGGGTCGACGTCGTTGCCGGCGGCGGCTGCCCACTGGATGCCGGCCTCGAAGTAGGTGACGAAGTCGACGGTCTGGAGCCGCTCGTCGTTGACGGTGAACGACGAGGCTCCCATGTCCATGGTGCCGCCCTCGATCGCCGGGATGATCTTCTCGAAGTCGGACTCGCGGAACTCCGCGCGAAGCCCCATCAGCTGGGCGGCGGCGGTCAATACGTCAATGTCGAAGCCGACGATCTCGCCGCTCTCGTTCTTGAACTCGTTGGGCGCGTACGGCGGATTGGTGCCGATCACGATGGCGCCCTTGTCCCGGATCTCGGCCGGGACGAGCGCGGCGATCTCCTCGTCGGTCTCGAGAGACACCTCGTCACGAGGCTCCCCGGAGTCCTGCGGTCCCTCGGTGTTGGTGGTGCAACCGGTCAGCGCGAGGGCCGCGGTGGCGGTCAGGACCATGGCGGCGCGCAGTCCGCGCCGGGAGGTGAGCGTCATGGGGTGCCCTTTCAGGCGTCGTGGAGCCGAATCTGAAATGAACTTAGGGTACAGGTCGGCTGCCGCCCGGGAGGTCAACGGGACGCTCAGTGCGCCGCCGAGTCCCAGTCCGGACCGGTTCCGGTCGAGACATCCAACGGGACGTCGAGCTCGATGGCCGAGTACATGCGGTCCACGACCAGGTCCCGGACCTCGTCGAGTTCGCCCTCCGCCACCTCGAGCACGAGTTCGTCGTGGACCTGGAGCAGAAGGCGGCTCTTCAGCCGCCGTTCGGTGAGGTCCGCGTCGACCTTGAGCATGGCCGCCTTGATGATGTCGGCGGCCGTGCCCTGGATGGGTGCGTTGAGCGCGGCACGTTCGGCGTTCTCCCGCTTGAGCCGGTTGTCCGAGTTGAGCTCGGGCAGGTAGCGACGCCGCCCGAACAGTGTCTCCGTGTAGCCGTCTCGGCGGGCCTGTTCGACCACTGCGCGCAGGTAGTCGCGCACGCCGCCGAAGCGGGAAAAGTAGGCCTCCATCTGATCCTTGGCCTCACCCTGGCTGATCCCGAGCTGGGCGGCGAGGCCGAACGCGCTGAGCCCGTAGGCCAGCCCGTAGCTCATGGCCTTGACCCGGCGACGGAGCTCCGGGGTCACCTCGTCGATCGGCACGCCGAACGCGCGCGAGCCGACGAACGAGTGCAGGTCCTCCCCTGTCCGGAACGCCTCGATGAGCCCGGCGTCGCCGGACAGGTGTGCCATCACCCGCATCTCGATCTGGCTGTAGTCGGCGGTGAGAAGACAGTCGTAGCCCTCACCCACGACGAACGATTCGCGGATTCGTCGACCGTCCTCGGTGCGCACGGGGATGTTCTGCAGATTGGGGTCCGTCGAGGAAAGCCGGCCGGTCGCGGCCACGGTCTGGTTGAACGTGGTGTGGATACGCCCGTCGTCACCGATGGTCTTGATGAGCCCCTCGACCGTGGTCCGCATCTTGGTGGTCTCGCGGTGCAGCAGTAGTGCCTCGAGGAACGCCCGTCCAGGGGTGTCGCCCGTCTCCTTGGTGAGCAGTTCCTCCAGCGCCTTGGCGTCTGTGGTGTACCCGGTCTTGGTCTTCTTGGTCTTGGGCATGCCGAGGGTCTCGAACAGCACGACCTGCAACTGCTTGGGCGAACCGAGGTTGATCTGTTCGCCGCCGATTGCGGCGTAGGCGGCGTCGGCCGCCTGCCGCCCGCGGTCGGCGAAGTCGTCCCGTAGCCCGCCCAGGGCGCCGCCGTCCACCGCGATCCCGATAGATTCCATCCGCGCCAGCACCGGCACGAGCGGCAGTTCCATCTCCGCCATCAGGCGCGCCCCGTGCACCTGCTCCAGTTCCACGTCCAGCCGCTCTGCGAGATCGACCACCGCGCGGGCGCGGGTCGCGGCGGCGTCGGCGTTCTTCTGCTCAGTCTCGGCGTCATCGACATCGTCGAGCAGGGACAGTTGCTTGTCCCCCGCCTTCGCCTCGGGCAGTTCGCGCTGTAGGTGACGTTGGAACAGCTCCGCCAGTCCGTAGCTGCGTTGTCCGGGTCGCACCAGGTAGGCGGCCAGGGCCACGTCCATGGTCACCCCGCCCAACCGGAGTCCGCGTCCCGTCAGTGCGTGCGTGGCGGCCTTGGCGTCGTGGACCGCCTTGAATACCGCGTCGTCGGCCAGCCAGGCGCGCAGCGCCTGCTCGTCGTCCGGCCCGATGGCCGCGAGATCGAGGTGTCCGGAGGCCCCGCCTGCGGCGGCGATGGTGATGGTCTGTGCGTCGCCCGCCCCGGGCCGGGAGGGTCCGACGACGACGAGGCCGTGCCGCTGCCCGGCCGGCGCATGGGCGGCGAGCCAGTCGGAGACCTCGCCGGCGTGCAGCACCGCGGCCTGCTCGAGCTCCACCTCGGCGGCGGGCTGGGGGGCGCCCTCCGGCAGGAAGGCGGAGAGGAAGCGGTCGCGCGCCTGGGGGCCGAATTCCAACCGGTCGAACAGTGCGTTGACGTCGGCACGCTCCGGGGTCGCGCGGACGAGGTCCCTGATCTCGACGCCCAGGTCCAGGTCACGCGTGAGCTCGGTGATCCGCCGGTTGAGCTGCACCTGGGGCAGGTGCTCGCGGAAGCTCTCACCGACCTTGCCCTTGACCTCGTCCGCGTGCGCGATGAGCTCCGAGAGGGTGCCGTACTGCGTGATCCACTTGGCTGCGGTCTTGTCGCCGACCTTGGGCACGCCCGGGAGGTTGTCGGAGGTGTCACCGCGCAGCGCCGCGACATCCGGGTACTGGGCCGGGGTCACCCCGTACTTCGCCTCGACGGCGCTGGGTGTGAAGCGGGCGAGCTCGGATACCCCCTTGACCGGATAGAGGACGGTGACCTCGTCGGACACCAACTGCAGAGCGTCGCGGTCCCCGGTGCAGATCAGCGTCTCGGCGCCGCCCGAGTGGGTGGCGAGGGTGGCGATGATGTCGTCGGCCTCGTGGCCCTCCAGAGACAGCGTCCGCACCCCCAACGCCACCAGCGCCTCCTGGATGAGTTCGACCTGCCCCTTGAACTCCTCGGGCGCGGCCGACCGGGTGGACTTGTACTCGGGGTACTCCGCCGTGCGGTGCAGCGTCGCACGGGAGACGTCGAATGCCACGGCCAGGTGCGTGGGCTCCTCCTCGGTCACCAGGTTGGCGACCATCGACAGGAATCCGTACACGGCGTTCGTGTGCTGGCCGGACGCCGTGGAGAAGTTCTCGGCCGGCAGCGCGTAAAACGCACGGAACGCGAGTGAGTGCCCGTCCAGGAGCAGCAGTCGGGTGGGCCCCTCCCCCGCTGGGGCGCCGGAGGAGGCGCCCGAACCGGGGGCGGTGTTGGCTTCTGCGGTCTGACTCGTGGTGCTCACACGGCCACTCTAGGGCGGGCGTCGGACAGACGCTCATCGGTCGTCGGTTAGACTTCCGGACCAGCGGTTCACCGCGTTCGCCCCCGTAGCCCAATTGGCAGAGGCAACGGATTCAAAACCCGTCCAGTGTCGGTTCGAGTCCGACCGGGGGCACCACCCCTCGAGCGAGGTCAGACCCGCTCGCATTCCTCTCATCAGCCCATCATTTCATCACCTCATCACCGCGTCCGCCCTCTCCACCCGCGCGCCACCCGGTGGCGCAGTGGTCCGCGACGCGCGTAATGTTTGCTTGTTGCAAGCAATCGGTTCGAGGAGTCAAGATGGCGATAGACGCGGAACGCGGTGGCCGGTTGGTGGTGGACCTCTCGCGGGTGGTCAAACTCCTGCGTGCGGTCAACCTCTCGGTGCCCCGCTACGACGAGGCCGTCGAGCCGTCCGCGCATCCGCTGCTGTTCGCCATCCATGACGGCCCGGCCCGGGTCACCGACCTGGCCGCCCGAGTCCACACCGACGTCTCGGTGGTGAGTCGCCAGGTCCGCCAACTCGAGACCCGCGGGCTCATCGCAAAGGTCCCCGATCCCGATGACGGACGTGCCAGCCTCGTCACACTCACCGCCGAGGGCACCGATCTCGTCAGCCAGGTGTTCGAGCGCAGTGGTGACTGGATGGCCGGCCTCCTCGAGGACTGGACGCCGGACCGGGCGGACGCCTTCATCGCGGACCTCGCCCGATTGGCCGACTCCCTCCACGCCGAACTCTGCTCTCTCACCTCCGCCGAGGAGAACCGATGACCACTCCCAAGACATCCTCGGTCCACGCAAGCGAGGACGGCGAGTTCACGCACCGCCAGATCCTCGTCATCCTGGCCGGCCTCATGTCCGCCATGTTCCTGGCCAGCCTCGACCAGACCATCGTGAGCACGGCGATCCGCACCATCGCCGACGACCTGCAGGGCCTTGACGCCCAGGCGTGGGTCACCACCGCGTATCTCATGACGTCCACCATCTCGACGCCCCTGTACGGCAAGCTCTCCGACATCTACGGACGCAAGCCGTTCTTCGTGATCGGCATCGTCATCTTCGTGTTCGGCTCATTGCTCTGCACGCTCGCCGCCTCGATGTACATGCTCGCCGTCTTCCGCGGCATCCAGGGACTGGGTGCCGGCGCACTGATGTCCCTGGCGCTCGCGATCATTGGCGACATCATCCCGCCCCGTGACCGCGCCAAATACCAGGGCTACATGCTGGCGGTCTTCGCGTCGTCGTCGGTCCTCGGGCCGGTGATCGGCGGGTTCTTCGCCGGGGCGGACACGATCTTCGGCATCGACGGGTGGCGCTGGATCTTCCTCATCAACGTCCCCATCGGCGCGGCGGCCCTGACCCTCGTGATGATCACGCTCAACGTCAAGAACGTCCGGGTCGACCATCGCGTGGACTGGGTGGGGGCCGCCGCTATAGTTGTCGGTCTGGTACCTCTCCTGCTGGTGGCCGAGCAGGGCAACACCTGGGGGTGGGGTTCCCCCGCCGCCCTCGGCTGCTACGTCGTCGGGCTGGCCGGCATCGGGCTCTTCCTCATCGTGGAGGCCCGCGCGGGCGACCAGGCCCTCATCCCGCTCCGCCTGTTCCGCGACCGCACCTTCGCGATCGTCACGGTCGGAGGCGTGATCGTGGGTATGGCCATGTTCGGCGGCATGATGACGCTGCCGCTGTACATGCAGATCGTGCACGGAGCCGATCCCATGGAGTCGGGACTCATGATGCTCCCGCTGGTCGCGGGGATGATGGGTGCCTCGATCGTGTCGGGCCAGCTCATCTCCAGGACCGGTCGTGTCCGCGAGTTCCCGATCTTCGGCACGGCGGTGGCCGCTGTCGGCCTGTTCCTGCTGTGGACGATCGATGCAGACACGTCGCTGACGCTGGTGATGGTCTACATGCTGGTGTTGGGCATCGGGCTCGGCAACTGCATGCAGCCGCTCACCCTGCTCGTCCAGAACGCCGTGAGTCCGCGGGAGATCGGTGTGGCCACCGCGTCGGCCACCTTCTTCCGTCAGCTCGGTGGCACCGCCGGCGTCGCGGTGTTCCTGTCAATTCTCTTCAGCCGCGTCGGTGGCTCCATCTCGGGCGAACTAGAGCAGGCCGCCGCCGACGGTAGCCTCGCCCGCGGTGTTCAGGAGGGCCTCGCCGACCCCGCCCTGCGGCAGGATCCCGACGCGTACGGGATCGTCCGGGCCCTCGCCGACCCGACCACCGGCGCGGGGGCACTGGAAACGGTCACCAAGGACTCCTCGGTGATCAACCGGCTTCCCGAGCTGGTCGCCCACCCCTTCGAGCAGGGTTACGCACTGAGCATGTCCGAGATCTATCTGGTGGCCGGCATCCTCGCCGTGGCCGCCTCGGTGATCCTGGCGTTCATGCCGCAGATCATACTCCGGACCGGCTCGGCACAGGCCGAGGCCGCGCGCGAGGCGGCCGCGGCGGCCGCGCCCACGGGGACGGATGTCGAGGCGGCCGAGTCCGCCACCGCGACTACGACGAGTCCCTCGGCGGACCGCTCCCGCTCGGCGGATCGGCCAGACTGAGCCCGGCCAGACTGAGCCCGGTCGGCTACCCCTCGAGGTCGTCCTTGAGATTGGACAGCAGGGCGTATTGGATGCGCTTGAGCCCGGCCGGCGCGAAGGTCCGCTCGAAGAATCCACCCACTCCCCCGGCGCCGTCCCACGAGGTGGTCATCTCGACGAGCGCGCCCCCCGTCGCCTCGCGCACCGTGTAGGTGGTGGCCATGGACGAGTTCTCGTCCTTCTCCACGAGTGACCAGTGCGCTGCGGCGTCGTCGACAGTGACGTTGGCCTTGACGTCCCGGCTTCGCTTCTTGGTGGCCTGGAGGTTCCACGCCGCGACGGTGCCGTCCCCCTGTCCACCCTGGATCAGGCGGTAGGCGCTGAACTGCTCGGGCTGGATGCGGGGCCGGACCTGCGCGTAGTCGGCGATCGCCGCGCTCACGGCCTCGACGGGCGCCTCGATGACGATGGTGTTGCTGGCGGTGACCCTGGCCATGATGATGACTCCTCCTCGTCGGTCCGACCGTGTCGCGCCCGCTACCTGACGCGGTGGTGGCGGCGCCCTCGGGTGGGCGCGTCAGACCACGTCCATCCTGCCCGACACACCGGCCCGTCGCGTACGCCATCTCGCGCCGGCCTTGCGCAGTTCCTCCAGCCAGAGGATCGACGACGCCACCGCGGTGGCCAGCAGCCATTCGTCGGCGCGGAGCGAGGTGGTGTCGAAGACGCCCTGCAGGAACGGCACCTGGACCACCGCGATCAGCAGCAGCGGCACCGCGCCCAGCGCGACCCAGATCGGGGCGTTGTGCGCCATGTCGCGAGAGAACACCGAGCCGTGGTCGGATCGAACATTCATCAGGTTGAACACCTGGAAGAAGACGAACGTCGCGTACGCCAACGTGGTGGCGAACAGCGGTTCCCCTGCTCGATCGGGGAACACCGCCTCGGCGGACGCCAGCACGAGCAGGGTACCCACGGCCATCACGACGCCCAGCCAGAGGATCCGCACCAAGCGCGTCAGAGTGAGGATCTGTTCGCCGGCCGGACGCGGAGGCCTGCGCATGGCATCCTTCTCCACCGGCTCGACACCCAGGGCCATCGCCGGCGGGCCGTCCATGACGATGTTGACCAACAAGACCTGCAGCGCGGTGAACGGCACCGTCGCCAGCCCCAACAGACCACTCGCCAAGAAGACGATCACAAACGCCCACGCGGTGGTGAGCTGGAACTTCACGAACTTGACGATGTTGTCGTAGATCCCCCGCCCCTGCCGCACCGCGGAGACGATCGTCGAGAAGTTGTCGTCGGTGAGCACCATGTCCGCCGCGCCCTTGGACACGTCGGTACCGGTGATCCCCATGGCGATCCCGATGTCGGCCTGACGCAGGGCGGGCGCATCGTTCACACCGTCTCCCGTCATCGCCACCACGTCCCCGTCAGCCTGGAGGGCCCGCACCATCCGGATCTTGTGCTCGGGGGTCACGCGGGCCAGCACGCCGAGGCGAGCGGCCCGGGCGGACAGCTCCTCGGCGTCGATGCGGTCCAGTTCGACACCGCTCACCGCCTCACCGCCGATACCGAGGTCGCGGGCGATGGCCGAGGCCGTGACCAGGTGGTCTCCGGTGATCATGTGCACCGAGATGCCCGCCTGGTGGGCGATGCGTATCGACTCGGCGGCGCGTGGCCGCGGTGGGTCGACGATCCCCAGCACCGCGAGCACTGTCAGGTCGCGGACCTCGCCGAGCAGAGAGTCCTCGTCGGGTGGTCCGTCACCGTCGCCGAAAGGCCGGGCGGCCACGAGCAGCGTGCGCAGGCCGGACGCGGCGAGCCCCTCCGTGTCCGCGCGCAACGCTCCACGCCGCTCGTCGTCGAGCTCCACCGCCGTCGCCCCGTCCCAGACGTGCGTGGCGCGAGGCAGGACGGCACCGGTGGCACCCTTGACGTGGAGGACGAGGTCTCCACCCGGTGCGCGGTTGACCGTCGCCATGAACTTGTACGCCGAGTCGAACGGGACCTGGGCCACCCGCGGACGGGCGGCGCGCAGCCCCTCGACGTCGATCCCGCACTTGGTCGCCGCCACCAACAGTGCGCCCTCGGTCGGATCTCCGACCAGTCGCCCGTCGGCGACGATCGCGTCGTTGCACAACGCCATGGCCACCGCGGCCCGTCTCAGGTCCGGTACGACGTCCGGGTCGGACGACAGGACGGTCCCGGCCCCGTCGTATCCGGTCCCGGTCACGGAGTACGACCCGCCGCCCGCGACGATCCGCGTGACGGTCATCTCGTTGAGGGTGAGGGTCCCGGTCTTGTCCGTCGCGATGTGGCTCGTCGAACCGAGTGTCTCGACGGCGGCGAGGTTCTTGATGATCGCGCCCTCGCGGGCGAGGCGCGAGGCACCCATCGCGAGCGTGAACGCCACGACCGCCGTGAGCCCCTCCGGGATCGTGGCCACCGCCAGGGAGACCGCGGACAGGAGCATGTCCTCCCAGGACTGACCGCGCACGAGCCCGATCGCGAGGACCAGTCCCACCACGGTCAGCGCGATCCCGGTGAGGACGCGGGCGAGCGTACCGATCCGTTTCTGCAGCGGCGTCGGACCGGCGCCCGCACCGCCCAGCAGGTCCGCGATCGCGCCCATCTCGGTGTGTTCACCGGTACCGGTCACCACGATGCGCGCCCGGCCCCGGGTGACCTCCGTGTTCATGAACACCATGCCAGCGCGGTCTCCGAGAGGCGCGTCGACGCCCTGTACCGCTCCCGCGGCCTTGTCCACCGGGGCCGACTCCCCGGTCAACGTCGCCTCGGCCACCTGCAACCGGGATCCGGAGAGCACCCGGCCGTCGGCGGGGACCCTGTCTCCGGACTCCACCACCACGATGTCGCCCGGGACGAGCCCACTGCTGTCGGTCTCGGCCTCCACGCCGTCCCGCACCACCCGGCTGTGCGGGACCGACATATCGCGCAGGGCTGCGAGACCGGCCTCGGCACGGGTCTCCTGGACGTAGTTGAGGATCGTGTTCAGTGCGACCACCAGCAGGATGACCACGGGGGTCTCCCATTCCCGGGACACCCCCGCGCTCACCGCAGCCGCGACCGCGAGCACGAGGATCATCGGGTCCGCCAGCAGCCTTGCCACCCGCCGCCACCCGGGAACCCGCTCGGCCTCGGGCAAGGTGTTGGGCCCGTGCCGGACGAGACGGGCGCCCGCCTCGGCGCTGGTGAGCCCGTCCGGGCCCGCACCGAGGCGGGACAACACCTCCGCGGGCGCGAGGGTGTGCCACGGAGTGGGAGGACCGGACTCTGCGGGCGTCCTCGTCGTCGTCATCTCCCCGGACCCTCCCCCGCGTCAGTCCTCCCCGCGCCCACGGCGGCGGTCTCAGTGCCCTCGGGCGATCCACTCCTCGAGGTGCGGGGATTCGTCCCCGACCTTCGTCCCGTCACCGTGACCGGTGTGCACCAGCGTCTCCGCGGGCAGCGTGAGGATGCGCTCGCGGATGGAGGTGATGATGGTCGGGAAATCCGAGTACGAGCGGCCCGTTGCCCCCGGTCCGCCGGAGAACAGGGTGTCGCCGGAGAACAACACGCCCGCCTCGGGAACGTGGAACACGCACGATCCCGGTGAGTGCCCGGGCGTGTTCATCACGTCGATGCGGGTACCCGCGATCTCCAGACGCTGCCCGTCGGAGAGCTCGCCGTGGGAGACGGTGGGGTGGGTCTCGTCCCACAGCATCTGGTCACCCGGGTGCACCAGGATCGGCGCATCCAGCTTCTCCGACAGTTCCGGCGCCACAGTGATGTGGTCGTTGTGGGCGTGCGAACACAGGATGCCCTTGACCCGGCGGCCCGCCACCGCGTCGATGATCGGCTGGGCAGTGTGCGCGGCGTCGATCACGTACACCTCGGAGTCGTCCCCGAGGATCCAGATGTTGTTGTCGACCTCCCACTCGCCGCCGTCGAGCGCGAAGATGCCGCTCGTGACGACCTTCTCGATGCGCAGACCGCCGGCGTGCCCGGCGCTGGTGTGGATCTCGCTCACATCGTCACCACCGATCGGAGGACGGAACCGGACTTCATCGCGTCGAACGCCGCCTCGACGGCGTCGATGCCGATCCGCTCGGAGACGAACTTCTCGAGCGGGAGCCGACCCTGCAGATGCAGATCCACGAGCATCGGGAAATCGCGCTCGGGCAGACAGTCGCCGTACCAGGACGACTTGAGCGAGCCACCACGGCCGAAGAAGTCCAGCAGCGGCAACTCCAACCGCATCTCCGGCGTGGGCACGCCCACCAGGACCACGGTCCCGGCGAGATCACGCGCGTAGAAGGCCTGCTCGTACGTCTCCGGCCGACCGACGGCGTCGATCACGACGTCGGCGCCGACGCCGTCCGTGAGCTCCTGGATAGCGGCCACCGGATCGGTCGAGGTCGAATTGACCGCGTGGGTCGCACCGAAGTCCTTGGCCCACTCGAGCTTGGTGTCGTCGATATCGACCGCGATGATCGTCGAGGCGCCCGCGAGTCGGGCGCCCACGACCGCGGCGACACCGACTCCACCGCACCCGATGACGGCGACGGACTGGCCACGGCTGACCTGGCCGGTGTTGACGGCCGCGCCGATGCCGGCCATGACACCGCATCCGAGCAGTCCGGCGACCGCCGGGTCCGCCGCTGGGTCGACCTTGGTGCACTGCCCCTCGTGGACGAGGGTCTTGTCGATGAACGCGCCGATGCCGAGCGCGGGGGTGAGCTCGGTGCCGTCGCTCAGCGTCATCTTCTTGGACGCGTTGTGGGTGGCGAAGCAGTACTGCTGCTGGCCCCTCTTGCAGGCCCGGCACTCACCGCACACCGCGCGCCAGTTGAGGACGACGTAGTCGCCCTCGGCGACATGGGTGACCCGGTCACCGACGGTCTCGACGATGCCCGCGGCCTCGTGGCCCAACAGGAACGGGTACTCGTCGTTGATCCCGCCGTCCCGGTACGCCAGGTCCGTGTGGCAGACGCCGCACGCCTGCACCCGCACGATGACATCGTTCGGTCCGGGATCGGGGACGACGACGTCGACCAACTCGACCTCGGCCCCCTTGCTACGGGCAATGACGCCCTTGACGGTCTGCGACATGGATCGCCTCTCGACTGGTGGTGGACTCTCTCGCCCCACTGTGTCAGAAAGGCCCGACACGTGGCCCGTCAACGCGGTCGCGCCCCGCCTCCTCGAGGGGAGACGGGGCGCGACGGGTGCGTGTCGGGGGCGTCGATCGATCAGACGGCGACGCCGTTGGCGCGGAGCCACGGCACCGGGTCGATCCACTGGCCGGCCGGGTTGCGCACACCGAAGTGCAGGTGCGGCCCGGTGGAGTAGCCGCGGTTTCCGACCATTCCGATGACCTGCCCGGCGTTGACCCGCTGGCCGACCGAGACGTGGTTCTGGTCGTTGTGTCCGTACTCGAGCAGGTGGCCGTCGTCGGTCTGGATCCGGATCCACAGTCCGTACCCCGAGGCCGGGCCGGCAGCCACGACGGTGCCGGACTTGGCGGCGAACATCGGGGTCCCGATCGGTGCACCGAAGTCCGTGCCGTTGTGGAACGTTCCCCAACGGGGGCCGAAGCCGGAGGTGATCGGACCGTAGGTCGGGGCGTGGGCGCCACCGACGGAGGGGACACCGAGCGAGCCGAACACAGCCGGGTCGATCGCGTACTCCCGAAGCTGGTCCTCGGTGAGGCCGATGCCCTGGATGACGCCCTGCGCCATCTCGGTCAGCTGGTCGGCGTTGATCTCGGCGGACTGGGCGGAGGCTGCGGGGGCGGCGGCCATGGCCATGCCGCCGGAGAGGGCGGCGCCGGCGACGGTGCCGGCAACGAGGCGGCCCATGTTGGACGAGCGGGCGGCGCGGTGGCGCCCGGCGGTCGCGCCGGTGCCCTCGACGCCGAGTCGATCGGCGAGCTCGGCGTAGGAAATGCGAGTGGCGTCGGACATCAGGGAACCTCGGAGACTGGAGCGGGTGAAGCAGGGACGTGACCGGCTTCCCCGGTCGACCCCAAGAAGGTAACAGAAGTGTCTCGACTCTGTCACGTCAAAGGCACGAACACAGACGAAAGCGCCGGTGAGCGGCTTGCTCACCGGCGCCTGTCGGTTGTTATCCGATGGTGATCAGTGGTCGACCTCGCCCATCCGGTGGACGAGGATGAAGTTGGTCGACCCCTCGACGCCCGGCACGTTCCCCGCGACGAGCACGATCAGGTCGTCCTCGTTGTACCCGTCGAGCGGGAGCAGCATCTCGTCGGTGACCTTGACGATCTCCGCCGTGTCGTTGACGCGGTCGGTGAGGAAGGTCTCGGTCCCCCACGTCAGCGCCAGCTGGCTGCGGATGCGGGGGTCGCTGGTGATGGCGATGAGCGGCAGGTGGCTGTGCAGACGGGCGAGCCGCCGCACCGTGTCCCCCGTCGAGGTGACCGCGACGAGCGCCTTCGCCCCCAGCCGCTCACCGATCTCGCGGGCGGAGTAGGAGATGACACCGCGCTTGGTCCGTGGGATGTGCACCAGATCCGGCGCGGCCGTGGAGTCCGACTCCACCGCGAGTGCTATGGACGACATCGTGCGTACGGTCTCGATCGGGTACTTGCCCACGGAGGTCTCCCCCGAGAGCATCACCGCGTCCGCCCCATCGAGGACGGCGTTCGCCACGTCGGACGCCTCGGCCCGGGTGGGCCGGGAGTTCGTGATCATCGACTCGAGCATCTGGGTGGCCACGATGACGGGCTTGGCGTTCTCGCGCGCGATCTGGATGGCACGCTTCTGGACCAGCGGCACCTCCTGCAGCGGCAACTCCACGCCGAGGTCGCCCCGGGCCACCATGATGGCGTCGAATGCCAGGACGATGGACTCGAGATTCTTGACGGCTTCCGGCTTCTCGAGCTTGGCGATGATGGGAACGTGGATGCCCACCTCGTCCATCACCTCGTGCACGAGGTCGACGTCCGCCGGCGACCGCACGAACGACAGCGCGATGAAGTCCACCCCCAGACCGAGGGCGAACCGGAGGTCGGCGATGTCCTTCTCGCTCAGCGCGGGGACGGAGACGTTCATACCCGGCAGGGACACGCCCTTGTTATTGGAGACGGTTCCGCCCTCGGTCACGACGCAGTGGACGTCGTCACCGTCGACCTTCTCGACGGTCAGTCCGATGTTGCCGTCGTCGACGAGGAGGCGGTCTCCCGGGCGGGCGTCGTTCGCCAGCCCCTTGTAGGTGGTCGAGACGCGATCCTTGGTGCCCTCCACTTCCGCGACGGTGATGACGACACGGTCGCCCTCCGCCCACTCGTGCCGGCCCTCGATGAAGCGGCCGAGGCGGATCTTGGGGCCCTGCAGGTCCGCGAGGACGCCGACGGCCCGGCCGGACTCGTCGGAGGCCTTGCGGACCCATCGGTAGTTGGCCTCGTGGTCAGCGTGCTCTCCGTGGCTGAAGTTGAGGCGGGCGACATCCATCCCCGCGTCGACCAGCTCTCGGATGCCTTCCTCCGACGCGACGGCGGGACCCAGGGTGCAGACGATCTTGGTACGACGATTCACTCGTACCAATCTAGTCCCCTCGACCGGCCACCCGGTTAACCCGAGGTCAACGACCAGCCAACGGGGGTGCGTCGCCCGCGGGACCACCCTCCGCCGGGTCGTCCCCGACGTCGTCCGGCGCCCGCAGGTCAGAGGCCTCCTCCCGGCCGCGGCGGGCCCGCCAGAGATACACCAGCGCGGCGAGCATGACCACGAGTGAGACGATGGTGTTGATACGCAGTCCGAACACCTCTGTGGCGGCGTCCGCGCGCAGCAGTTCCACCCAGAAGCGACCGAAGCAGTACAACGCCACATAGAGGGCGAAGAGCCGACCGTGGCCCAGGCGGAACCGCCGGTCGATCAGCACCAACGCGATCGCCACGAGAACGTTCCACAGCAGCTCATAGAGGAATGTCGGGTGAACGGTCGCCAGCACCTGGCCGGTCGACCGCCCGATCGTCTCCGAGTACCCGTAGGACTCGTCGTAACGCTGGTAGATCTCCAGCGCCCAGGGCACATCGGTCTCGCGGCCGTAGAGCTCCTGGTTGAAGTAGTTGCCCAGTCGGCCGATCCCCTGTGCCAACACGATGCCGGGGGCGATCGAGTCGCCCAGCGCCCCCAGCGCCCGGATGCCCTGTTGACGCAGACCGATGTAGGCGCCGAGAGCGCCGAACGCGACCGCGCCCCAGATGCCCAGGCCGCCATCCCAGATCTTCAACGCGTCGACGGGATCGCGGCCCTCTCCGAAGTAGCGGTACCAATCGGTGGCCACGTGGTAGATCCGTCCGCCGATCAGGCCGAAGGGGATCGCCCACAGCGCCGTGTCGATCACCACGCCGGCCCGGCCGCCACGGGCGACCCAGCGCTTCTCGCCCCACCAGATGGCGACGACGATGCCGAGGATGATCCACAGGGCATACGCACGCAGGGGGAACGGACCGATCTCCCAGACGCCCTGGGGAGGGCTGGGGATCACGACCCGGTCCCGCGCCGGCGGACGCCCTCGGCCAACTCGGCGGTCAGCCTCCCGAGGGCGTCGAGCCCCTCGGTCGCCGCCGTGATGAGTGCCGACCCGACGATCACGCCGTCGGCGTACGATGCGATCTCGGCCGCCTGCTCACCGTTGCGCACCCCCAGCCCGACCCCACAGGCGAGGCCGGAGATCTCACGGACCCGCGCGGTGAGGGTCCGGGGCGCGTCCGAGACGACGTCCCGGGCGCCGGTGACTCCCATGACGGCCTGGACGTAGACGAAACCGCCCGTGTTGGAGAGCGTCATCGCGAGTCGCTCGGGGGTCGACGACGGCGCGACGAGGAACACCCGGTCGATTCCGTGGGCGTCCGACGCGGCGATCCAGTCCTCGGCTTCGTCCGGGATGAGGTCGGGCGTGATGACGCCGGTACCGCCGGCGGCGGCGAGGTCGGCGGCGAAACGGTCGACACCGTACTGGAGCACCGGGTTCCAATAGGTCATGACCACGGGGACCGCACCGGCTGCGGCGACCGCGCGGACCACCTCGAAGGTGTCCGCCACGCGGAACCCGGCCTCGATCGCGGTGTCGGCGGCGGCCTGGATGGTCGGCCCGTCCATCATGGGATCGGAGTACGGGATGCCGACCTCGACGATGTCGCATCCGCCCTCGACCATCGTGCGCACGGCGTCGATCGACCCCTCGAGAGTCGGGTAACCCGCCGGGTAGTAGCCGATGAGCGCGGCCCGGTCCTCGCTCCGGCACCGCTCGAACACGTCACTGAGAACGCTCATCCCTCGACTCCTCCGTCCGCGAACTCGCCCGCGCCGTCGTCGGCGCCCTGGCTCGAATCCACCCCGGCCTCGGGCGGGGTCCCCCCGTCCAACAGGCCGAACCACCGGGCGGCGGTGTCGACGTCCTTGTCGCCGCGACCGGAGACGTTGACCAGGATGAGGTCCACGCCCTCCGCGGCGAGCTGCGCGGCACCGGCGATCGCGTGCGCCGACTCGATGGCGGGGATGATGCCCTCAGTGCGGCACAACTGAGCGAACGCGTCCATGGCCTGGGTATCCGTGATCGGGCGGTACTCGGCCCGCCCGATCTCCGCCAGGCGCGAATGCTCGGGCCCGACACCCGGGTAGTCCAGGCCCGCCGAGATCGAATGGGACTCGATCGTCTGCCCGTCGGAGTCCTGCATGAGATGGGCGTACGAACCCTGGAAGACCCCGGGCGTCCCCGCGTTGACGGTCGCCGCGGTGCGTCCGGACCCCACGCCGTCACCCCCGGCCTCGCACCCGACCAGACGAACCGATTCGTCGTCGATGAACGAATGGAACAACCCGATCGCGTTGGAACCACCGCCGACGCACGCCACGGCGGCGTCCGGCAGCCGACCGGCCTGATCGAGGATCTGCACCCGGGCCTCGGCGCCGACGACGCGCTGGAAGTCGCGGACCATCGTCGGGAAGGGGTGCGGCCCGGCCGCGGTACCGAACGCGTAATAGGTGTCGTCCGCGTGGGCGACCCAGTCCCGCATCGCCTCGTTGATCGCGTCCTTCAACGTGGCCGAACCGATCTCCACGGCCTCGACCTCGGCACCGAGCAACCGCATCCGCGCCACGTTGAGCGCCTGCCTGCGCACGTCCACCGCGCCCATGTAGACCTTGCACTCGAGGCCGAGGAGGGCACACGCCGTCGCCGTGGCCACCCCGTGCTGACCGGCGCCGGTCTCCGCGATCACCCGCTTCTTGCCCATCCGCTGCGCGAGCAGCGCCTGGCCGAGGACGTTGTTGATCTTGTGGGAGCCCGTGTGGTTGAGGTCCTCGCGCTTGAGGAACACCCGCGCACCGATCTCCGCACCGAACCGCGTCGCCTCGTACAACGGCGACGGCCTACCCGAGTAGTGGCGCTGCAACCGGTCGAGCTCGTCGAGGTACTCGTCGTCCGCCCGGGCCTTGGCGTAGGCGTCGGTCACCTCGTCGACCACCGCCATCAGCGCCTCGGGGACGTAACGGCCGCCGAACGGCCCCCAGTGGCCCCGCTGGTCGGGCTCATGTCCGGTGGTGGACCGGAGCACCTCTCCCATGGTGGGCAGTGTCGGAAAATCCTTGGAGTTCACGTCCCCAGTCTGCCGGAAGCCGGCGGCACCGGACTAGCGGGGTCCCTGCGGGCAGGACGGGTGGGCACCGGCCGTGGCCAGGGCGTTGCAGGCCGCCCGCGGGTCGCCCTGCGTCACCAGTCCCTCGCCCACGAGCACGGCGTCCGCCCCGACGCTGGCGTACGCCAGGAGGTCCGAGGCGTCCCGGACCCCGGACTCGGCGATCTTGACGACGTCGGACGGGAGCCCGGGCGCGATCCTGGAGAACACGTCCCTGTCGACCTCGAGTGTCTTGAGGTTGCGGGCGTTGACACCGATGACCGTGGCTCCGGCCTCCAGCGCGCGGTCGGCCTCCTCCTCGGTGTGGACCTCCACCAACGCCGTCATACCCAGCGACTCGGTGCGATCGAGGAGCGACACCAGGGCGTCCTGCTCGAGCGCGGCCACGATGAGCAGGATCAGATCCGCGCCGTGCGCCCGCGCCTCGTGGATCTGGTACGGCCCCACCACGAAGTCCTTCCGCAGAACCGGGATGTCGACCGCGCGGCGGACCGCGTCGAGATCGGCCAGGCTGCCGTTGAAACGCCGCTCCTCGGTGAGGCAGGAGATGACGCGCGCCCCGCCCTTCTCGTACATCCGGGCCAGGACAGCGGGGTCGGGGATCTCGGCCAGGGCACCCTTGGACGGGCTGGCCCGCTTGACCTCGGCGATGACGCCCACCCCGGGATCGCGCAACGCCTTGAGAGCGTCGAGTGGGTCCGCCGCCGACTGGGCCGCCTTCTTCACGGCCGCCATATCGATGACGGCCTCACGGGCCGCGACGTCCTCACGGACCCCGTCGAGAATCGAGTCGAGCACGGTACCCACCGTGACCTCCCTCTGCAGTCGTAGGGCGGAAAGTGTGATCGAGATCAACAATAGAGGTCCCGGCCGGGGTTCCCGAATCGGGACCGCCCCGACCCGGTCAGCCGGTCGGATCCCGTCCGTCGTCCAACTCCTGCCACAGGTCCCGCCCGGCGTCGTCCTCCGTGTCCGGTCCGGTCGCCGCACCCTCCCGCCGGGCCGCCGGGGTCACGTACCGGTCGTCGCGGCGCACCGGGCGGGCCGGACCGGCCAGGACGACGATCCCCGCCGCCAACAGGGCGACGGCGCCCGCGCCGGTGATCACGGGTCCCGCGGGCCGGGTCGACAACTCGGTGATCTCCGACCACTGCGGGATCGCCTCCGCGCCCTCGGAACCCGGCCCGGCATCGGTCCGGGCCAGGCCCTCGTCACTCGTGATCACCGAGTGGACCCGGTCGGCGTCGACCTCCCCCACCGACATCGCCATGAGGCCCCCGGCGGCCACGCCGAGCAGTGCGATGACGGCGCCCACCGCTCGCGCGGCAGTACCTCGGACCAGCGCCACAGCGGCGATCGCCGCCAGCGCACCCAGTGCGAGCGGGACGAGGGCGGGTTGCCAGTCCGCTCCGGTCAGGGCCCGTCGGCCCTCTCCCGACTGGTCGTTGAAGGCCACCACGTCGAGCCACACCATCCGCGAGGCGACCCACAGCAGCGCCGCCCCCACCACCAACAGCACGACGGGGACCAGCAGACGGGCGCGGTGGGTCACCGGCCCTCCCCTGCGTCGCGCAGTGTCTCCGCGGCTGCGACGGCCCGCAGGACCGCCATCGCCTTGTTGCGGCACTCCGCATCCTCCGAGGCGGCCACCGAATCGGCGACGATGCCGGCACCCGCCTGGACGTAGGCCGTGCCGTCCTTGATCACGGCCGACCGGATCGCGATGGCCTGATCGGTGTTTCCGGCGAAGTCGACGTAGCCGACCACGCCCCCGTAGACACCGCGTCGCGTGTCCTCGAGGTCCTCGATGATCTGCAGAGCGCGGGGCTTGGGCGATCCGGACAGCGTGCCGGCCGGGAAACAGGCGGTCACGGCGTCGATGCCCGTCTGCCCGTCGGCCAGGCGCCCGGTCACCGTGGACACGAGGTGCATCACATGGCTGTAGCGCTCGACCTGGCGGAACTCGGTCACCTCCACCGTGCCCGGCACGCAGACCCGGCCGAGGTCGTTGCGACCGAGATCGACCAACATCAGGTGTTCGGCGTTCTCCTTGGCGTCATCCACCAGGTCCTTGGCGAGCAGGACGTCGTGCTCCTCGTCGTCGCCCCTCGGTCTGGTCCCCGCGATCGGATGGGTCGTCGCCGCCCCGTCCTGGACGGTCACCAACGCCTCCGGGCTCGATCCCACGATGGTGAAGGCGGTATCGCCGAACCCGTCCTCCCCGCTACCGTCCGGGATCGTCATGAGGAACATGTAGGGGCTCGGGTTGGTGGTGCGCAGAATCCGGTAGACGTCGCGCGGCGAGGCGGCGGTGTCGACCTCGAACCGCTGACTGAGCACCACCTGGAAGGCCTCGCCCGAGTAGATCTGCTCGATGATGTCGGCGACCCGCGCATGGTACGTCGACTCGTCGGTGCAGCGACGCACATCGGGGGCGGGAGTGTCGAACACGCTCACTCCGCCCGTCCCCGGGTCGGCGAGCCGCGCCGTCATCGAGTCGACCCGGGCCACCGCGTCCGCGTAGGCCTGCTCGACCCGCTCGTCGCTGCCGTCCCAGTTGACCGCGTTGGCGATGAGATGGATGCGGCCCTCATGATGATCGAACGCCGCCAGATCCGTGGCCAGCAACTGGACCATCTCCGGCACCTGCAGGTCGTCGACGGTGTCGGGCCGGATCCGCTCGAGCCGGCGCACAATGTCGTACCCGAGGTAACCGACCATTCCCGACGTCAACGGGGGCAGTCCCGGGATCTGATCGGTGCGCAACAGGTCGAGTGTCCTCCGGAGCGCGTCCAGCGGGTCACCGCCGGTGGGCGCGCCCGCGGGCACGTTGCCCCACCACGTCGCCTCGCCCGAGCCGTCGACGGTCAACGCGGCGGCCGCCCCACAGCCGATGAACGACCACCGCGACCACGAGCGCCCGTGCTCCGCCGACTCCAGCAGGAACGTCCCCGGTCGGTCGCCGGCGAGCTTGACGTACCCGGACAACGGGGTCTCGGAATCCGCCAACACCGTGCGCACCACCGGCACGACCCGGTGGCCCGCGGCGAGCGCGCGGAACTGTTCGAACGTGGTCGTCTCGGTGCTCATCCGAGGGCCTTGCCGCCGATCCCGAAGGAATCGTGCGGCATGTCGTGGACGTGGACCCACACCTTCGCCGGGTCCTTGCCCGAGGCCTCGGCGTACGCGGCCGTGACCGCCTCGATGACGCGGGCCTTGTCCGCCGCGGCCATCCCGTCGAGTTGGTTGATCTGGATGAAGGGCACGCCGTTCAGTCCTCTCCGAGCAGGGTTGCGGTGTCGAAACAGCTGGTGGTGCCCCGGTGGCAGGCCGCGCCGGTCTGGTCGACATGGAGCAGGACGGTGTCTCCGTCGCAGTCGATCTCCACGCGACGCACGTGTTGCACGTGGCCGGAGGTCTCCCCCTTGACCCACCGTTGCCCACGCGAGCGGGAGTAGTACACACCCCGCCGGGTCGCCAGCGTCTCCGCCAGCGCGGCGTCATCCATCCACGCCATCATGAGCACCCTGCCCGACGTCGCGTCCTGCACGACCGCGGCGACGAGGCCGTCGGCGTTGCGCGACAGCCTCTCGGCGATCGAACGATCCAGGACGTGGGCGCTCATCGGACCGTGATCCCCTCTGCCGCGAGCGCGTCCTTCACGTCGCCGATGGTCATCTCCCCGAAGTGGAAGACACTGGCCGCGAGGACGGCGTCGGCCCCGGCGTGGACCGCCGGAGCGAAGTGCTCGACCGCACCGGCACCGCCCGAGGCGATGACGGGTATCGACACCGCCTCGCGGACCGCCTTCACCATCGCCAGGTCGAAACCCGCCTTGGTGCCGTCGGCGTCCATCGAGTTGAGCAGGATCTCGCCCACGCCGAGCTCCTGCCCGCGCCGCGCCCACTCGACGGCGTCGATGCCGGTACCGCGGCGACCACCGTGCGTGGTGACCTCCCATCCCGACGGGGTCTGCTCGGACCCCTCGGGTACGGTCCGCGCGTCCACGGACAGGACGATGCACTGCGAGCCGAATCGTCGACTGAGCTCGCCGAGCAGCTCGGGGCGGGCGATGGCGGCGGTGTTGACGCTCACCTTGTCCGCGCCGGCCCGCAGCAACTGGTTGACGTCCTCCTCGGTACGCACGCCTCCTCCCACGGTGAGGGGGATGAAGATCTGCTCGGCGGTGCGCTTGACCACGTCGATCATGGTCCCGCGACCCGACGACGACGCGGTCACGTCGAGGAAGGTCAGCTCGTCGGCGCCCTGCTCGTCATAGGCGGCGGCCAACTCCACGGGATCACCCGCGTCGCGGAGGTCGAGGAAGTTGACGCCCTTGACCACGCGGCCGGCGTCCACGTCGAGGCACGGGATGACCCTGGTGGCGAGTGTCATGATCCGGTCACCGCCCGCCCTGGAGCCACGGACGGGGGCTCTCGGGCTCCGGAGTGGCGCGCCGTCGCCCGGCCTCGAAGAAGTTGCTCGGCTCGCCGAGTTGACGGATCGTGTCGAGGACCTCCGCGTGGGCTCGCGGGCCCGCGGCGAGGATGGACTGGGAGTCGGTGGACCAGGGCTCCCCCGTGAGGTCGGTGACCACACCACCCGCTGCGCGGACATGGGAGGCGCCGGCCGCGTTGTCCCACGCGAAGTTGCCGAAGCTGACCGCCGCCGACAGTCGCCCCGAGGCGACGAAAGACAGGTCCACCCCGGTGGAGCCGAACTTGCGGGTCCGGGCCGCGTCGAGCGTGAGCTGCTCGAAGACCTCGCGGCGATAGGCCGGAGGGTAGGTCGTGCGGGCACCGGTGTTGAGGGAACCCAGCCCCAGTGCGACGTCACGGATGGAGACGTCGGGGATCTGCGAGACCTCCGCGCCGTTCTCCTTGAGCGGTCCCCCCGCGATCGAGGTGAACGTCATCCCCAGCAGCGGCAACCAGGTCAGCCCCAGCACCGGCTGACGCTCGTGGACCAACGAGACCAGGATGCCGGCGGTCGGGATGCCCAACGAGTAGTTGGCCGTGCCGTCGACGGGGTCGACCACCCAGAGCGTGCCCTCGTTGACGGGCGGACCGCCGTACTCCTCACCGTGCACCTCGAGCCCTGTCCCCTCCCTCAGGGCCTCCGAGATACGGCGCTCCAACTCGAGGTCCAGTTCGGTCGCGAAGTCGTTGCGCGATCCCTTGTTCTGGATGCCCTTCGCGCCGACCCCCTCGACGAAGCGAGGAGTCACCTCGTCGAGCACGCGCGTCGCCAGCGCGAGCGCCTCGGTCGGGTCGACGGGGAGGTCCGTCGGCAGGGCATTTCCGGTCTGATGGTCCATCTCGGGCCTCCTGCTTGAGGTCATGCGGGGTCGGGAAGCTACCTGGCGGTCACGAGGCCGCGTGGTCAGCGTCGGCTGACGGCGGCGAGCGCCTCGGGAAGGGTGAACCGGCCCGCGTAGAGCGCCTTGCCGACGATCGCGCCCTCCACGCCCTGCGGCACCAGCGTGGCGATGGCCTCGAGGTCCGCGACAGAGGAGACACCTCCCGACGCCACCACGGGGGCGTCGGTGGCCGCGCACACCTGCGAGAGCATCTCGAGGTTGGGCCCGTTCAGCATGCCGTCCTTGGACACGTCGGTGACGACGTACCGGGCGCAGCCGTCCGCGTCCAGACGCTCGAGAACCTCCCAGAGGTTGCCGCCGTCGGAGACCCATCCGCGACCACGCAGCCTGGGCTCGCCGTCGACCACCCGCACGTCGAGTCCCACCGCGATGCGATCACCGTGACGGGCGATGGCCGAGGCACACCACTCCGGGTTCTCCAACGCGGCCGTACCGAGGTTCACGCGCGCACAGCCGGTGGCCAGGGCGGCCTCGAGCGAGTCGTCATCGCGGATGCCACCGGACATCTCGACCTTGACGTCGAGCGCCCCCACGACCTCGGCGAGGAGGTCGCGATTCGAGCCCCGGCCGAAGGCGGCATCGAGGTCCACGAGATGCACCCATTCCGCACCGTCACGCTGCCACTGCAGCGCCGCGTCGAGCGGGGCCCCGTACGAGGTCTCGGTCCCGGCCTCCCCCTGGACGAGACGGACGGCCTGACCGTCTGCGACGTCGACGGCGGGCAGGAGTTCGAGGTAATTGGCGTTGGTCACGGCCATCAGCCTAGTCCGTCGTCACCGGGGCGCTCCGCCTGCCCGCCGGGCTCCTCGCCGTACTCGGCGCGGATCGCGCGATCGGTGATGCGGTTGGACACCAGACCCATCGCGGCGACCGACAGGAGCAGCCCGACCAGTGCGACGACGGCCTTGCCGACCGGCGGCACGGGGACCACGGCCACCGCGATCGCGGTCAGCGCGAGACCGAGTACTCCCGCCCCGGCCACCCCCAAGGCGAGCACGGCGAAGGACACCGGAGCCCGGTCCCCCTCACCCCTATCGGACAGAACGGATCCAGTTCTCGAGGAGCTGCAGTCCCGCGTCGCCCGATTTCTCGGGGTGGAACTGAGTGGCCGACAGCGGGCCGTTCTCCACAGCCGCGATGAACCTGGTGCCGTGCTCGGCCCAGGTGACGTCAGGGGCTCGGAGGTGATCCGACGGCTCCATCTCCCAGCGCTGGACGCCGTAGGAGTGGACGAAGTAGAACCGCTCGTCGGCGGGCATGCCGGCGAACAGGATGCTGTTCGAGGGCGCCTCGACGGTGTTCCAACCCATGTGCGGCAGCACAGGCGCGTGCAGCTTCTCCACCACGCCGGGCCACTCACCGCACCCGGGGACCCCCGGGGAGTCCTCGTGCTCCCCGTCCGAGAACTCGGTGCCGCGCTCGAACATGACCTGCATGCCGACGCAGATACCCAGGACGGGCCGGCTGCCGGCGAGACGCTCACCGATGATCCGGGGGCCCTTGACCGCTTCGAGTCCCTTCATGCAGGCGGCGAACGCGCCGACCCCCGGCACGACCAACGCCTCCGCCTCGGTGGCGACGCGGGGATCCGAGGTGAGCTCGACCTCGGCGCCGACCCGCTCGAGCGCACGGTGCGCGGACCGCAGGTTTCCCGAGCCGTAGTCCAGGAGTGCTACCCGTGTGGCGGAAGTCGTCATTGGTTCACCTTATCGCCGGTGTCGGTCAGGGTCAGATCGCGCGTGGGCCTGGTGCGTCGGGCGCCCACCGCCGCCGGGCCGCCCACCGCGAGGACGACCCCGGCCGCCACGGCGAACAGCACGACGTAGCCGAGGCCGGCGAACCCGCCCATGACGACGGATCCGAGACCGGTACCGGCGTCGAAGGAGATGTTCCACGACGCGGACGCCGTCCCCAGACGCGAGCGCGGCATCCGTTCGAACGACGCGACCAGGGCTTCGTTCTGAACGGCTCCGAACCCGAGACCGAAGACGACGGTCGGGACGAGGAACCACCAGGGGTTCACCTCCATGGTCAACAACCCCGCGATGCCGAGCATTCCGAGTGCCGCCACCCCGAGACCCGGCCAGACCAGTGCCCCGGGTCCACGTCGGTCCGAGATGAACCCGGCGACGGTGCGGCCGACGATGACACCGGCGCCCAATAGTCCGAGTCCCACGCCGGCGACGACCGCGCCGCTTCCGGAGACGATGGAATCCAACGCGGGTGACAGGAACGACGCCGCTGCTCCGTAGGGCAGGGTCACCGCCACCATGACCAGGAACGGCCCGGCCAGGAGGAGAACGACCTGCCTCGGGCCGAGCGCCGACTGGTCCGACTCCCCCGGCGGGCTCGGGTACACATGGGGCAGTCGAGCGGCGGCGACCAGTCCCACGACGCCGAACCCGGTGGCCGCCCAGGCCACCATGGGCAGGCCGAAGAGGTCGAGCAGCCACAGGCCGACCGGCAGGAAGATGGCTTCGGAGATGCCGACGGCGAGTCCGATCAGTGACGTCGCCCGACCGAGCATGCCGGGGGGCGCGAGTTCTGCCACCAGAGCCGAGCCGGCGACGGTCATCATGCCGAATCCTGCGCCTCGCACTCCACTGATCGCCAATACCGCGAACGGGCCATCGAGCAGTGCGAGCAGACCCGAGGGGAGACCGAGCAGCGCGCTGCCGATCCCCAGTACCCAGCGATAGCCGATCGCGGCCGTGACTCTCGGGGTGGCGAGTTGGAACAGGACGGTCACCGTCATGAACACGCCGGTGGTGGCGCCCGCGACGAACTCACTCCCGCCGCCACGGACCACGGCGAGCGGCACCACGGGCAGCAGCAGGGAGAACCCGCCGAAGGCGAGCAGGACCAGGACGAACGCGGCCGGGACCCCGGGGGTACGCGCCAGCTTCGAGAAGGCCCCCGGGGTGTGGACGCGCGGGGTCACGCCGGCATCACAGCGCGCCCTTGGTCGAGGGGATGCCGGTGATCCGCGGGTCCGGCTCGACGGCTGCGCGCAGAGCGCGCGCGACCGCCTTGTACTCGGCTTCGGTGATGTGGTGCGGATCGCGGCCGTAGTGCACGCGGACGTGCAACGCGATCCGGGCGTTGTAGGCGAGGGTCTCGAACACGTGCCGGTTGAGCACCGTTCCGTAGGGCGCGCTGTCGTGACCGATCACGACGTAGCCGACCATCATCTCGGGCTCACCGGTGTGGACGAAGTAGGGCCGTCCGGAGACGTCGACGATCGCCTCGGCGAGCGTCTCGTCCATGGGCAGGGAACACTGACCGAAGCGGCGGATGCCGCGCTTGTCGCCGAGGGCCTGCGCGAGCGCCTGTCCCAGGACGATCGCGGTGTCCTCCACCGTGTGGTGCGCTTCGATCTCGCTGTCACCGGTCGCGCGCACGGTGAGGTCGAAGGCACCGTGCTGCCCGAAGGCCGTCAGCATGTGGTCGAAGAACGGCACGCCGGTCGAGATGTCGGTCCGGCCGGTCCCGTCGAGGTCGATCTCCACGACGATCGACGACTCCCTGGTCGTCCTCTCGACGCGACCCCGCCGCGCGGTCTGTTCACTCATCGCTTCTCCTCGGTTCGGGTCTCGATCTCCTCGACCGCCAATTCGGCGCTCACCTGCAGCAGCCGATCATTCTCGTGCTCGAGCCCGATGGTCGCACGAAGTCGACCCGGGATGCCCACGTCACGGATCAGCACGCCGGCGTCCAGATAACGCCGCCACGCACGCGCCGCGTCCACGAACGGCCCGTAGAGGACGAAGTTGGCCTCGCTGGGAAGCACCTCGAAGCCCTGCTCCTCCAGCCCGGCGGTGACGCGCTTGCGTTCCTCGGCGAGCAACGCGACGGAGGCCAACGTCTCGTCGGCGTGACAAAGCGCGGCACGGGCAGCGGCCTGCGCGATCATCGACAGGTGGTAGGGCAACCGTACGAGCAGCACCGCCTCGACGAAGGACGGATCGGCCGCGAAGTAGCCGAGCCTGCCCCCCGCGAACGCGAACGCCTTGCTCATGGTCCGCGACACGACGAGCTTGGTCGGATAGTCGGCGAGCAGGGTGCAGGCGCTCGGGGACGGCGAGAACTCCGCGTACGCCTCGTCCACCACCACGATGCCGGGGGCCATGTCGAGCAGGCGTCGCAGGTCGTCGAGGTCGACCACATGCCCTGTGGGGTTGTTGGGCGTGGTGACGAACACGACGTCCGGCCGGTGCTCCTCGATCGCAGCCACCGCAGCGGCGATATCGATGGACAGGTCGGACCCGCGGTCCACCGGGATCCACTCGGTATCGGTTCCGGCCGCGAGGATCGGGTGCATCGAGTAGCTGGGGACGAAGCCCATGGCGCTGCGCCCGGGCCCGCCGAACGCCTGCAGCAGCTGCTGCAGGATCTCGTTGGAACCGTTGGCGGCCCAGACCATGTCCACGTCCAGATCGACGCCGGTCTGGCGGGTGAGGTACGAGGCCAGGTCGGTGCGCAGTGCGACGGCGTCACGGTCGGGATAGCGGTTGAGGTCTTCGGCGGCAGCGGCGACGGCGCCGGCGATGCCGGCGACCAGTTCCGCGCTGGGCGGGTGTGGGTTCTCGTTGGTGTTGAGCTGTACGGGGACCTCGAGTTGCGGGGCCCCGTAGGCGCTCTGGCCGCGGAGATTCTCCCGCAGTGGGAGGGCGCCGAGCCCGACTCCGGGACGTGGGGAATCGGTCATCGTCCGTCCTCTCCCGTGCCGAGGTCCTCGAACCGGGCCCGTACGGCCTCACCGTGCGCGGGCAGCCGCTCGGCGTCAGCGAGTGCGACTACGGTCGGCGCGATCTCCTTGAGGGCGGCCTGGTCGTAGTCGACGACATGGATTCCCCGGAGGAAGGTCTGCACGCTCAACCCCGACGAGTGTCGCGCCGTGCCGGACGTGGGCAGGACGTGGTTGGACCCCGCCGCGTAGTCCCCGAGCGGGACGGGCGAGTAGGCGCCCACGAAGATCGCGCCGGCGTTGCGCACGCGGGCGGCGTCGGCTGCGGAATCGCGGGTCTGGACCTCGAGGTGCTCGGCCGCGTAGGCGTCGACCACCCGCAGGCCGGCCTCGATATCGTCCACCAGGACGATGCCCGACTGCGGCCCCTCGAGCGCCTCGCGCACCCGGTCCGAGTTGAGGGTCACCTCGTAGCGCGCCTCGATCTCACGGTCCACGGCGTCCGCCAACGTTTCGGAGTGGGTGACCAGGACGCTCGCAGCGTTCGGGTCGTGCTCCGCCTGGCTGATGAGGTCGTACGCGACGTGGACCGGGTCGGCGGTGTCATCCGCGAGGATGGCGATCTCGGTGGGGCCCGCCTCGGAGTCGATGCCCACGACGCTGCGGCACAGGCGCTTGGCGGCGGTGACGTACACGTTGCCGGGGCCGGTGACCATGTCGACGGGCTCGAGAACGGAGTCATCCGTGTCCTGACCGCCGTAGGCGAGCAACGCCACGGCCTGGGCACCACCCACCGCCCAGACCTCCTCAACCCCGAGCAGTGAGCACGCGGCGAGAATGGTCGGGTGCGGCCAGCCACCGAAATCCGCCTGGGGCGGAGAGGCCACTGCCAGCGACCCGACCCCGGCGACCTGAGCCGGCACGACGTTCATGATCACGCTGGAGGGGTAGACGGCTTTACCGCCGGGAACGTAGAGGCCCACGCGTTCGACCGGCACCCAGCGCTCGGTGACGAACCCCCCGGGGGCGACCTCGGTGACGGTGTCACCGCGGCGCTGCGCGGAGTGGACGATGCGAGCACGACGGATCGCCTCCGACAGCGCGGCCCGGATGTCCGGGTCCAACTCGTCGACCGCCCGGGCGATGACCTCGGCCGGAACCCGGACCGACGCCGGACGGACCGAATCGAACGTCTCGCCGTACTCGAGTGCCGCCGGGGCCCCGTGCTCGCGGATCGCCTCGACCACCGGGCGGACGGTGTCGACGACAGAGTCGACGTCGGCGGCGCCGCGCGGGAGGGTGCGACGCAACTCGGCGGTGCCGAGACTGCGACCGCGCAGGTCGATGCGGGAGAGCATGGTGTGGCCTTTCCTTCGGGTCACGGGACGGCGACCACCCGGTCGACGGCCCTGACCCAGTCTAGGTGCGGCTGCCACGGCGACATCGTCACGCCACCCTCGCGGGTGTTGCCGGACCCGGCCTCCGCGTAAGGGCCCTGGTCGACCGCGCCGGGATTCGCCTGCTGTCGATACTGCTCACCCGCAAGCACTACGAGGTCGGGAGCGACGAACCGACAGGCGACCTTGTCTTCTTTCGTGTCGGTCGCCACGGTCGTGACAAGGCTCCCGCACGTGCGGGTCAGCAGGCTCCGCCCGGGATCGAGGGCAGCAGCGGCGCGAGGGCGTCCGCCATCGTCGACAGGTCCGCCGTCCCGGCCTCGAAGGACGGAGCATCGACCGCTATCGCGACGGCCACGTCCCCTCCGGCGCCCGGCACGATCCCGAACTGGCGGACCAGGTATCCGCCGCTCTCCCCCGGGCCCCAGCCGCCTTTGGACCGGGCCCCGGGGATCCGACCGAGACCCCAGCGCTGATCGGGCGAGACCTGGCCCATGAGCTCCAGGACCCGCCCGGCGGACCGCACGCAGGGCAGCCGACCACCGAAGCGGGCCTGATCGGTCAGCGCCCACCGGGTCTGACCGAAGACCGAATACTCCGCACGGGCCCGGACCGCCGGCACCTGTGTGGTGACGTCCCCGCCGTCGACCAGGACCGCCCCCACGGCCGAGGCCGCGGCGGTTCCGCCGCCGAGCGCGTTCCACAGCTGCTCGGCGGCCTGGTTGTCCGAGAGAGTGATCGCGGTGGCCGCATTCTCGAGCGCCTGCGGGTCGGTGCGGGCCACCGCGACGGCCAGCGGGACCTTGATGGTCGACCACGCCACACCCGTCCTCCACTCGCCCGCCGTCTGAACGTCCCCTCCGCCGACCGGCGACACGGCGATACCGGCGGTGCCGGACACCCCTTCGACAACCGAGGACAGGTCGATCGGCGCGCTCGGTGCCGGCGGGACGGCGGTGGGGGCCGCCGGCGGGGTGTCCGCGCGGACCTCCGGCGCTCCGACCCCGCCCTGCACGGGTGGCGGTGGCGCCCCGGTCACGGTGGCCACCGTCTCGGTGACGACCAGGACGGCCCGCTGCGCACCATCGGTCGCGCCGAGGGGGGAGCAGGCCCCCGCCGCGGCCGCTGTCGCGGCCGTGGCGGCCACGACCGCGCGCCTCCAGCGTAGCGGCACCATCAGTAGATGTAGACCACGGCGTTGTTGCCGCCGGTGCAGGTCACCACGTCTCCACCGGAACACGACATGGTGTATACCTCGCCGGTCACCGGACTGTAGGCGTCCAGGACCATCGGCGCGCCGTTGCCACCCGCCAGCAGGTATTCCGCCCACACGGACAGGGCGAACTCGCAGGAGGTGGCATTCGAACCCACCGCCGATCGCGAGTAGGCACCGTCTTCCGCGTTGGAGCATTCATACGAGCCGGACGGCGACGCCGGTCGCGCCGGTTGCACCGGTTGAGCGGGTCGAGCGGGTCGAGCGGGTTGGACGGTGGGCTGGGCCGGGGACTCCGGCGCGGTGGCTGTCACCGAGACGGTGGAGGTCACCGGCGCTGCCGAGTCCTGTGTGAACCTCGGCACCACCAGGAAGACCGTGGCGATGACCAGCCCGATCAGGAGCATGGCACCGACGGTCAGGGCCACGATCGCGACCGGGGACATCCCCTGCTTACGTGGCGGGGCGCCGTAGTCCCCGTAGCCGCTCGATCCGTAGCCGCCGGCACCGTACCCGCCCGTTCCGTGCCCTGGCTGCTGGACGGCCCTGAACTCCGACGTGGGCGGCCCGTCCCATCCGGGGGGAGGATTCTGTGTCATGTCGCAGCTCCAGTCACCGGATCCGGCAGTCGCAGGATCCTAATCTGAAGGTGAGTTCATCGAGATATCCCGGTTTGACGAGGGAATATCGGGCCGACCACCCCACGTTCGGGAACGGCCTGTCAGGGAGTGTTCAGCTCCCCGCCATGATCCGGCAAGCCCCCGGGCACGGGACACTCGTACGGTTCCGTGGTCACTCACCCGCGCCTGAAGCCCAGGAAAGGCCACACATGCGCTCACGCACCCTCCTCTCCGGTGCCCTCTCGACACTCCTCGCCGCCGGTGCAACGGTCGGACTGCCCACGGTCTCCGCCGCCGCACCCGCACCCGCGGCGACCGCCGCGGACATCGTCATCAACGAGGTCGAGTCCAACGGCGACCCGGTCGGTGACTGGGTCGAGCTCGCCAACCTCGACACCGATCAGGACCTCGACATCTCCGGCTGGACGCTCATCGACGGCGACCCCACGCACGACCCGATCGTGTTCCCCTCCGGTACCACCATTGAGTCCGGCGGTTACCGGTCCTTCTACACGGACGTGGACCCGGATTACTTCGGGCTGGGCGGGAACGACTCGGTGACCCTGCGCAACGCCGACGGCAACCTGGTCGATTCCACGACCTGGTCCGGCCACGCGGCCGTCACCTGGGGTCGCATCCCCGACATGACGGGCGACTTCGCCGTCACCGGCGAGTCCACCCGCGACGCGCGGAATGTCGCGGCGGTCGCGCAGGAGCCGATCGCGACGTCTCTGTGGCCCTTCGACCCCCTGACCGTCTCCCCGGCCGCCCTCGGTGGCGATTTCGCCGAGGACGACATGTCCGGGGTCGACATCGCGGCCGACGGCACCGCGTACGTCGTGAACAACGGCACCGGCGCGCTCTACGTCCTCGACTACGACCGCGCAGCAGGCACGTACTCGCTCGCGCGGACCTTCGTGCTCCGGTACCCCGACGGCTCGGGGCTGCCCGACGCCGAGGGCGTGACCGTGGGCTCGGACGGCGCGATCTACGTGGCCACCGAGCGCAACAACAACGCCGGCGGCACCAGCCGCCCGTCGGTCCTGCGCTTCGACCTCCCCGCCGACCGCGACTCCGGCACGCTCGCCGCCACCGATGAGTACTCCCTCTCCTCCCTCACCGGGCAGGTCGGCGCGAACGGCGGCCTCGAAGCCATTGAGTTCCTCCCCGAAGCATGGGGAGGTGCGTTCGCCGTGGGTGTCGAGGGCACGGGCAAGGTCCATTTCGTCCAGTTCGGCGAGGCCGGAGCGGTCACGGAGTTGCAGACCTTCACGTCGCCGTTCCAGGGTGTGATGGCGCTCGATCACGACGAAACGTCCGGCACCCTCCGGGTCCTCTGCGACGAGGTCTGCGAGGGGCGCTCGATCGAGATGACCTTCGACGGGACCGGGTTCGTCACCGACGGCACTCTCTACGCCCGCCCGGCCGGGATGGCCAACCTCGCCAACGAGGGCTTCGCCGCCCACCGCGAGACCGTCGAGTGCACCGTCGGTGACGCTCAGGGAATCGCCGAGCGGGTCCGATTCCTGTGGGCCGACGACGCCGCCGCCGACGGTGCCGGCCTCCGCACGGCCGTCACCGCGCCCGGGGAGTGCCTGGAGGGTGACGACGACGAGGACGGCGGCCTGCTCGACCCGGGCGCCCTGCTCGGTTCGCTCGAGGGCCTCGGGATCGACACCGGTTCGGTCGCCGATCTGCTTCCGGCACTGCCCGCCCTCCCAGTGGGTTGAGCCCAGAGGACTCAATCAAGAAATCTGGCCTGAGTCGGGAATACTCAACTACGACCCGCGGTTGAACCGAGTGCGACCCGGAGATGCCGGGAGCGCCCCGACCAGTCCTGAAGGAGACCATCATGGCCACCAGCACCCGTTTCGATCCGTTCCGTGAGCTCGATCGCCTCCTGGGCGAGGGGCTCCGCAGCGCCACCGCCTCGACTTCCCTGCCGATGGACCTCTACAAGGAGGGCGATCGCTTCGTCGGGCTCATCGATATGCCGGGGGTCGACCCCTCCACCATCGACATCGACGTGGAGGACCGCACCCTCACTGTCCGCGCCGAGCGGCGGGCGCCTGCCGAGGGTGACGCGCAGTGGCTCATGCACGAGCGGCAGTCGGGGACCTTCGCCCGGCAGCTCGCCATGGGCAAGGGCCTGGCGACCGACAAGATCGAGGCCGACTACACCGACGGCGTCCTGCGCCTGGTGATCCCGGTGGCCGAAGAGGCCCAGCCGCGCAAGATCGCCGTCTCGCACGGCAACCAGAGGGCCGAGCAGGCCGAGCTCGTCGAGGGCGAGACCGACCTCGGGAGCTGATCCACCACTCCGTCGCGCCCCGGCCGCCCCGGCCTCCCCTCGAGGCCGGGGCGGCCGGTGTCGTCCGCGAGAGCTCAGGTGTCAATCTCCCCCACCACCACGAGTACGTCCGTCGCCCGAGACAGCCCCACGTAGATGCGCTCGCGGAGGCGGTCGATGCCCTCGTAGCTGTTGCACACCAGGACCACGGCACGTCGTTCGAGACCCTTGAAGCCGAGGACGTGACCGTAGAAGATGTCCTCGCCGTCCCAGAACGTCTCCCAGTAGGCGTCGTTGCCGTCCTCCTGGAGCTCGACCTGCATGGGGTGACGCGAGCCGATGGTCAGCAACGCCACGTCGCGGGGCTCCCACCCCTCGTCGAGCAGTCGCATCGCCTCGTCGTCTCCCACCGCGACGGGATCGGCGCCCTCCGGCACCTCCACGTAACGGACGGCGGGACCGGTGCCGCCGCGCAACTCCATGCGCTGACCCACCAGCGGCATGAACGCGCTGGCGATCTGCCGCGTATTGCGCAGGTTGTGGTCCAGCACGAGCGGTACGAGGTCCACGGGCGGGCGGCCGGCACGCTCGAACACTCTCTGGCCCGCGTCGCCGACGATCATGAGCCGACCGTTCTCCCTGTCGCGCAGCGCTCCGACGACCGGCTGCCACCAACTGTCGGCGAAGTCCTGGGCCTCGTCGACGATCACGGCGTCGAATCGCTTGCCGTCGGGCAGTTCGTCTGCCAGGTCGGACATCAACCCGGGCAGATCCTCCTCCCACCACCGCACCGTCTCCGTGGACCGAATCCGCTCGTCCGGGCCCACCGGCGCGCCCCACTCGACGCCCAGGGCGTGGAACTCACCGACGTACGCGGGTCGTTCCCGGCGCTTCCATCCGCTGGTGACCCGCTTGAGGTAGCTGGCCAGCCCGTGCGAGTAGCAGATCAATGCGACGCGCTGCCCGTCCCTTGACAACCGTCGAGCCTGTTCCAGCGCCAGATAGGTCTTACCGCTGCCCGCGCCGCCCCGGATCTCCACCCGCGGCAGGGCGTCGACCGCCCGCAGGAGCACCGACTGTTCACGGGTGAGCGCGTCGGCGATGTCGGCGTTCTCGGCCGCGCGGGCCACCACGTCGCGCTGGGGTAGCCCCCGACCTCCGAGGATCTCGGACAGCCGGTCGACGGTGTCCGCGGACAGGAACGGACGGTCAGCCGGGCCCGAGTCACGGGCCAACCGGAAAGCGATCATCGCGAGGTCGTCGAGCTGATCGCGGTCCACGATCCGGTCGCGCGGGATCTCCGGCATCGCAAAGTCCGCGGGGATCGAGGCGTTCGGGAACACCAGCATGTGGGTCCAGCGCTGGAGCTGATCCGGCCACCGCGGATCCTCACTGACGTACCCGCGCAACGCGTAGAGGGCGTCGCGGCACTGGGCGACCGGGTCGATGGTGACCTTCTTGGTGCCGCTGCCCTGAACCCACCGGCCGTCCTCGATCGCGATCTGCCCGGCCTTGACCTCGATCGCCACGATCCCCGCGCCGGGCATCGCCACGAGGATGTCGACCTCGTGTTCCTTCTCGTATGTGGACACCCGCTGACCCACGACGATCAGGCTGTCGTCGGAGAGCTGGTCGCGGAGGAGGTCGACCACCTTCTCCTCGGTGGGATGTCCGTAGACGGGGTGAGCGGGGATGACACGGGCCATGTATAAGAACTACCTTCGCCACCGTCGCGCGGGTCGGCCACACGCCGCGACCCACCGCCTCAGGGCCTCCTGGTGGCTGTGACGACGACGTCGTGGACCGTCACGGGCGCGCCGCCGCGGCCCGGCATCTCGCGCGAGGTTTCCTCGGCCGCGACGATCTCCCACCGGTCGGCCTCGAGCCGCGCGGTGACGGACGCCGCGGTGACACCGGCCTCTGCCGGCGGATGGGCGCCGCGATCGTGCCCGGCGTGGGTCACGTGCCCGCCGTGCCGCCCATGCCCGGCGTCGTTCAGGTGCCCGACGATGAGCAGCGTGCCGCGAGGGGCGACCCAGCTGGCGAGCCGCTCGTAGAAGTCCAGCTGCGGAATCGCCGGGTGGGCATAATAGGTGGTGACCAGGTCGTACCGCGCCGGAGGCTCCCAAGCCGAGAGGTCCGCCTCCACCCACGACACCCGGCCGGACAGCCCGAGCTCCGCCGAGCGCCGGGCGGCGATCGTCAACGCCTCCGCGGCGATGTCCGCCCCGGTGACCTGCCAGCCCTGCGAGGCCAGCCAGAGCGCTTCGGTCCCGGCGCCGCAGCCCGCCTCGAGCGCGGTCCCGGGGACGAGGCGGGAGACCTCCCGGATCAGGTGCGGGTTCGGGGGGTTCGCGGCCATCGCGGCCGGGCGGTCACCGTCGTCGTCTCCGACGCTGCCGCCGGCACCCGCCCAGATGTCGTCCCAGTAGGCGCGGTCAAACTCGTGTGCCATCGCGCACCTCGATCGCCTTCTCGAGGTCGGCCATGATCAGCGAGGCGTTGATCTGCTGCGCGGCGCGGGCCCCCTGGGCGGCGGCGGCTCCGACCTGCGCCATGAGATCGGCGCAGTTGCCCGCGGCCCACACCCCCGGCACCGGGGTGGTGCCCATCTCGTCGGTCGGGATGACCGTGCCGACCGGGTGATCGACCGCCTCCAGACCGATGGCCGCATACGGCTCGACCCCGACCGTCAACCGGGTGGCCACCACCACGGCGTCCAGATCGATCACCTCGTCGTCGTCGACCTCCACGCCGACCACCCGCCCACCGTCGGCCGCCACTCCCGAGATCCTTCGCTCCTCGATCGGGATGCCCAGGGCGGCCAGGGAGACCCGGTCCTGCTCGTCGATCGGGCGACCGCCGCTGAAGAACGTGATGTCCCGGCTCCACTGGTGGAACAGCATGGCCTGGTGCGCGGACATCGGATGGGTCCCCAGGATGCCGATCCGCTGGTCGCGCACCTCCCAACCGTGGCAATACGGGCAGTGCAGGACGCCGCGCCCCCACTGCTCGCGGACCCCGGGGATGTCGGGGAGTTCATCGCTCACCCCGGTCGCGATGAGCAGTGTGCGGGTGGGCAGCACCGAACCGTTGCGCAGGATGACGTCGAAGCCGTGCGCGGCCGTGCGGGTGTCCACGACCTCGCCGTCGATGACCTCGCCGTCGTACCGTCCGACCTCCGCGCGGCCTCGCGCGAGCAGGTCCGACGGGCTCACCCCGTCCAGGGCGAGCAGCCCGTGGACACCCTCGGCGGGAGCGTTGCGCGGCTCGCCGGCGTTCACCACCGTCACCCGACGGCGGGCGCGGGCCGACGTCAGCGCGGCGCTCAGGCCGGCCGCCCCGCCACCGACCACCACCACATCCCGCAGTTCCCGATCGTCCGAGTCCATCTGTCGACCTCCGCTCTCCGGGCCACCGGTTCCGGGCCTCGTCCCCCTCGACGATGGTCCCTTCACCCGGTGTCGCAACTAACCTTGCCAGTCTGGCAAACTCGGCGCATGACCGATCCGACCGCCCGCACCCTCGACGCGGTGGGTTCGCGGCTGAGGGCCCTCCGGCAACGCCGCGACCTCACCCTGACCGCCCTGGCGGAGTCCACCGGCATCTCCACCAGCACGCTGTCGCGACTCGAGTCCGGGCAGCGCCGACCCACCCTCGAACTGCTGCTGCCGCTGGCGCGGGCACACGGCGTCACCCTGGATCAGCTCGTCGACGCCCCGCCGACCGGTGACCCGCGGGTGACGCTGCAGCCGATCGCCACCGACCACGGCGCGACCGTGATCCCGTTGTCGCGCCGACCGGGTGGGATCCAGGCGTACAAGTTCGTGCTCCCCACGGGGAGTGACGACGACGAGCCCCACCTCCACGTCCACGAGGGCTACGACTGGGTGTTCGTCCTGGACGGCAGGCTCCGACTGGTCCTCGGCGAGCACGATCTCGTCCTCACGCCGGGCGAGGCGGCCGAGTTCGACACCCGCACCCCGCACTGGTTCGGCGCCACGAGCGCCGGCCCGGTGGAGTTCCTCAGCCTGGTGGGCCGGCAGGGCGAGCGGGCGCACATCCGGGCGGCACCGGCCCGGTGATCTTCGCGACACGATGTCAGCATCGTGTCGGGCACGAGGGCGAGGGGCGGTTCCGAGCAGGCGAGTCGGTCGCCCTGCCGGGAGTTGTGATCGTCCTCCCCTACCGCCCCGGGACGACCGCCCACCCCGTGGTCATCTGACCGGCGAACTCCGGCAGACGCACCAGGATCCGGTTCTGCTCGGCACGGGGACGGAAACCCACGTCGAGATACCGCGGCGCCTCGTCGGGGCGGTCGCGGACGAGCGAGCGGTACGCCGGCACCAGGTCCTGTTCGATGTACTCCCACCGGGGTACGCGGTCGGCCCAGTTGAAGGCCGGGAGCGGCGTGTGGGCGACCACCGGCTGACCGCCCACCTCCGCGCGGACCGAGAGTGGTCGGAACTGCCCCAGCGTGCGGGCGCCCGGGATGTCGGGCGCCCCGCCGACGGTGGTGATGTAGGTGAGAACCCGGCCGACGTCGCCGCGACCGGAGGCGGTGGCATCCCACTGGTCGGCGATGATCTGGTTCTGCTCCCGGGACGCCATCCGCAGCAGCGCCTCGGACAGGCCGTCGGGGGATCCCTCGTCGAGCATCCGCCAGGATTCCAGCGCATAGTCGTCGTACGCACCTCCCGCGGCGAGTTCCTCGACCGCGGGCAGGCCCCCCGCGGCGTAGGCCTGGTGCACCGGGATCATGTCCGTGAATATGTGCCGCTGCATGACGAGGAGTCGGTGCAGGTACCAGTCCACGTCGGGTTGCCGCAGTGTGGGGCCGACCGTGGCCAGCAGCCGGACGTCGCGCGGCATCTCGCGGGCCACCTCCCACGGCAGCCCGGCCATCGCTCCCCCGACCCCGCGCCCCGCCTCGTGCACCCCGGGAACGGTGAGCACACCGCCGACGTCGTCGAGGTCCCAGAACCCGGCGGCGAACGACATCCCCGCGAGCCCGGCCATCCCGGCCCACCAGTACCCGTCGTGGGAGTTGTACAGGCGCAGGTAGTTGACGTACACCTTGTCGACCGTGTCGAGGTTAGCCGCCAACCCCCGGGCGGGTCCCCACTGCTCCAGGTCGATGTCGGCGTTCTCCGCCCCCACCGCCAACCAGTACTGGCGCGCCAGGGTCGAGTACCTCTCCGGAGCGACACGGGCCGCCCTCACGACGTCGAGCGCGGCCCGGAGCTCGGCCACGTCGGTGGTCATCCCGGTGGAGACGCCGCCCGCCATTTCGCCGTCGGCGTTGTCGGCCGGGACATCGAGGTAGACCCCGAATACGGCGTGGCACCGGCGGTCGTCCGCGAGTGGACGACGGACACCACCGTGAGCATGAGAGCGGCGAGCAGTGCGACAGTGAGGGCTCCGAGTCCGTCTGGTGCTCGACCCATGACGCACCGCCCCCCGCTCGCCCGACTGTGATCTGAGTCACTTTATGCGGCATCCCTCCGGCCGGCGACCGCACGCGCCGGAGCCCGATGAGGCCATCCGACGTGACACGCGCGACAATGGACCGGATCAGGCTGTCGAGCAGCACCCGCGGAGCCAAGGAGTCCAGTGAGCACCACCGTCGACCGGGCCCCGGCCCGTAGCGCCACCCGAGACCTCGCCCAGATCGCGGTGTTCGCCGCTCTCATCGTGGTGCTGGGCCTGCCCGGCCAGATCAGCATCGGTTCGGCGGGTGTGCCCATCACCCTGCAGACGCTCGGCGTGATGCTCGCCGGCTCACTGCTCGGCTGGCGCAAGGGCGCCCTGTCGGTGCTCGCGGTCATGGTCATCGGTCTCGCGCTGCCCGTCCTCGCGGGCGGCCGCACGACCCTGACCTCGCTGGCCGGCCCCACCGCGGGCTTCCTCATCGGCTGGATCCCGGCGGTGATCGTGATCGGTCTGCTCACCGCGTGGATCATGCCGCGCTACCGGCTCGTCCCGGGACTGCTCATCAACTTCCTCGGCGGCATCGTCGTCATCTATGCCGTCGGGGTGGCCGGCATGTTGCTCCGCACCGAACTGACGCTCGGCGGTGCGATCGCCGCCAACACGGTGTTCCTGCCGGGTGACCTGGTCAAGGCGGTCGTCACGGCGATCGTCGCGACGCAGGTCCACAAGGCACGTCCCGGCCTGATCGCGCCGCTGCGCCGGAAGTGACCAGCACGGAGATCCGCTTCGACGGGGTCGGCCACACCTACGGTGACCGGACCGTCCTCGCCGACGTCGACCTGACCCTCACCGAGCGACGCATCGGGATCGTCGGCGTCAACGGCGGCGGCAAGTCGACGCTCGCTCGGATGATCAACGGTCTCGTGGTCCCCACCACCGGGACGGTCACCGTCGACGGCCTCGACACCCGCCGCAAGGGCGCGGCGATCCGCCGCCGTGTGGGCTTCTGCTTCACCGATCCGGACACCCAGATCGTCATGCCGACCGTGGAGGAGGACGTCGACTTCTCCCTGCGCCGGTCGGGTCTGAACCGGGAGGAGCGACGACGACGAGTCGCGCAGGTGCTCGAGACCTACGGCCTGGCCGGCCATGCCGAACATCCGTGCCACCTCCTCTCCGGGGGCCAGAAGCAGTTGCTGGCCCTGGCCGCGGTGTTGGTGATCGAACCCGCCGTGGTGGTCGCCGACGAGCCCACGACCCTGCTGGATCTGCGCAACCGGGCGCTGGTCGCCGAGACGTTCGCCGGGTTGGAGCAGCAGCTCGTGGTGGTGACGCACGACCTGGACCTCGTCGCCGACTTCGACCGCGTGCTGGTCGTCGACGGCGGTCGCGTCGTGATCGACGACGCCCCCCGCCCCGCGCTGGCGGGCTACCGGCGGATCGCGCTGGATTCGGGGCCGGGGGCCTAGGTGTTCGCCACCTATCAACCGGGGAACTCGCTCCTGCACCGACTGCCGGCGGGGTGGAAGATCCTGCTGGTGTGCGTGCTCATCCTCGTCGCCACCCTGGCGATACGCGAGCCCTGGCACGTGCTGCCCGCCCTGGGGGTGACCGCGGTCCTCTACGCGATCGGACGGATCCGTCCGCGAGCGGCGTGGGACCAGGTCCGCCCGGTGCTGCCGATGCTCGTCGCGATTCTGGCACTCCAGTGGATCGTCGCCGACCTCGACACCGCCCTGCGGGTGTGCGGCGCCCTGCTCGTCGCGATCACCGTGGCGGGCCTCGTCGCCCTGACCACCCGCGTCTCGGACATGCTCGACGCCGTCACGCGGGCCGCCCAGCCGCTGCGGCACGTCGGTGTCTCACCGGACCGGATCGCGCTGGTGTTGGTACTGACCATCCGCGCCATCCCCCTGCTCGCGCGTCGGCTTCGCCAGGTCACCGAGGCCCGCAAGGCCCGCGGCCTGGGCATGTCGATCCGCGCGCTCGTGGTGCCGACCGTGCTCGGCGCGCTCACCACCGCCGACCAGTTGGGCGACGCGTTGGCCGCCCGGGGCGTGGACGACTGATCACCTCCGGCGCCACCTCAGGACGAGTGGTGTCGGTGTCGCGTGCCACCATGAACTCGTGTCCGCACTCGCGCGCTACCTCGCGTTCTCCCGCCTCGGCGCCGAGTCGCCTGCTCTGGCGCTGCTGCGGAGCCAGCTGTGGCCGTTGATCGTCGCGGTACTGAGTGAGGTGTTCGAGGGATCGTCCAGGCGTGTCCCCTCGTCCGAGTTCTACGAGTTCCTGGACCGGACACTGACCGCCGTACGCGATGTCGGCACGGAGGCCCCCGGCACTGCACAGTCCTATGTGCGTACCTGGGTGGACGCCGGATGGATGCTCCGCCGGCCGGGGACTGCCGCGACGGGTGAGACGCTCGAGCCCACCCAGGCCGCGCTGGTGGTGATGGACTTCCTGGGCGGCCTGCAGACGCCACGGCGCGGGCTGACCGTGTCCCGGGTGGAGACACTCACCCGGCAGTTGGAGGATCTCGCCCGCGAGACCGATCCTTCGGTCCAGGGCAGATTGGCCGCCCTCCACCGCGAACGGGACCGTATCGATACCGCCATCGCCCGTGTGGAGGAGGGTGAGGTGGATCTCGCGGGCCCGGAACGGGTCGCGGAGAAGGTGTCGGAGATCCTTCGGGGGGCGGACGACATCCCCGCGGACTTCGCCCGCGTCCGCGCTGAATTCGACTCACTCAACCAGGATCTTCGACGTCGTCTCCTCGACCAGGACGGTGCCCGCGGCGACGTCCTCGACGCAGTCTTCGGCGGGGTCGACCTCATCGGTGACTCCGAGGCCGGCCGTAGCTTCTCGTCCTTCTACTCGGTACTGCTCGATCCCGAGCGCTCCGCCTCCGTCGACACCTGGATCGACGACATCCTGAGTCGGCAGCAGGTCACGGGCCTTCCGGCGCCCGCCCGACGCGGCCTCCGCGGACTGTTCGATGAGATGGAGACCGCTGGCGCCGAAGTCAACGGGGTGCTCACCTCTCTGTCACGCAGCCTGCGACACTTCGTCACGACCGACGCCTACGTGGAGCACCGGCGGATGCTGGCCCTCATCCGGTCCGCTCGCGCCTCCGCGGCCGAGGCCAGCACCGCACGGGCCGTACGGCCGAACACTAGGATGTCCGTGCCGCTGCGCCGGATCGGCATGTCGGTCCGCTCGGTCGGGGCGCTTCGCCTGCGGAACCCGGGCGAGGAACGAGTTGCCACGGAGGTCACGCACCACGACGAGGGGTCGGCGGACCTCGGAGCGCTCACCGCTCTCGTACGCGCCTCGGAGATCGACGAGACCGAGCTTCGCGCGCACGTGCGCGACGTGGTGACGAGGCGTGGCCCGTCATCGATTGCCACGATTCTGAGCGAACACCCGGCCACCCAGGGAGTCGCCAGTATCGTCGGGCTGGTGAATCTGGCCATGGCCAGACGGTCCACGGCCCCTCCCGGTGAGGCGACTGCGACCGAAACCGTCAGGTGGACTAGTGGCTCCGATGCCGTCCGCAGCGCCCGGATCCCCACACTGGTCTTCACGGCCGATCACGTACTGGAGGACGACCTGTGATGACCCCCGACGTGGGCGGCTCCGACGTTCCACCCGACATCGAACAGGCCGAGCAGGGATTGTGGCCCGGCGATACCGGGACGCTGTCCTTCGCCTCCCGACGAGCGCTGGCCAGGTTGCTCACCGGCCCGCTGGTCCACGCCCACCGCCAACCGGAGATCTGGGCGGCAGTGATCTCCGACGAGCCCGCCCTCCGGTCGCGGCTGGCGGACGTGTTCCTCGACCTCGTGCTGGACCACGACGCCGGGATCGCGTTCACCCGGCAGGTTGACACCGGCGGCCGGGTCGAGGTTCCCGCTGTGCTGCGAACGGAGACGCTGTCCCATATGGACACCGTCCTGCTCCTGCACCTGCGGTCCGAATTGTCGGTGGCGCAGCCGGGCGAGCGGGTGATCGTGGATCGAGAGGACGTCGCCGAACAGATCGACGTCTATCGCTCGGTCATCGACTCGGACCGGACCCGGTACACGCGCAAGTTCGACGCCTCCTGGAATCGGCTCAAGTCCTACTCGCTGCTGTCCGACACCGAAACCGAGAACCGCGCGGAGGTCTCCCCCGTGCTCCGTCACCTGTTCGACGCCGACGTGGTCGCAGGGATCCGCGAAGAGTACCGTGCCCTGATCGAGGCGCGCGACGGGTCTGACGACCAGGACGAGACGTTGTTCGACGACGACGAGGGCATCAATGATGACTGAGGCTCTGCAGCTGTCCGGCGCGCCCGAACACCCCGCCCAGATGCGGCTGTCGCGGATCCAGGTGTGCAACTGGGGAACTCTCGACGGCTACCACGACGTGAAGGTGCCCAGGAAAGGATTCCTCGTCACCGGCGGGTCCGGCTCCGGCAAGTCCACCCTCATCGACGCCGTCTCCGCCGTACTCGTGCCGCCGGCGAACCTGCGGTTCAACGCCGCCGCCCAAGAGGAAGCCGGGCGGGGCTCGGGACGGACCCTGGTGTCCTATATCCGCGGTGCCTGGCGGCGGGGTGCCGACGCCGAGTCGGGTGACCTCGCGTCGGTCTACCTGCGGCCCAAGGCCACGTTCTCTGCGATCGCCCTGACCTACTCGGACGGCACGGGGCACAGCGTCACCCTGCTTCTGATGCTCTACCTCCGCTCCGGAGACAACTCCGCGACCGGGGTCAAGCGTCTGCACGGGATCGGCGAACACCCGTCCGACCAGCCGCTCGAGCTCCCGGACCTGTTCGGTTACCTCCGCAGCGGTATCGACAAGCGCGCGCTGAAACGCGAGATGTCGCACGTGCGGTTCCACGACAGCTACTCCGCGTTCGCGTCAGCGTTCCGGCGCCGCCTCGGCATCGCCTCCGAGTCGGCCCAGCTCCTACTGCACCGGACCCTGTCCGCGAAGTCCCTGTCCAGCCTCGACCAGCTCTTCCGCGACTTCATGCTGGACGTCCCGGGCACCTTCGCCGTCGCGGACCGCGCGGTGGAGCAGTTCGCGGAGCTTCGCCAGGCGCACCGGTCGGTCGTCGACGTCCGCGACCAGATCGCGCACCTCAGTCCGCTGGCGGATCTCAAGGTGTCGAGAGACCGGTTCCGAGACCGGGCCGCCGAGCTGCACGCCGAGAGCGAGTCCTTCCCCGCGGTCCAGGCAGCCGTCACGACGGAGCTGGTCGAGGAGGAACTCCGCGCAGCCCGTGGGGCACTGGTGGCCGCGGAGGCCACCGTGGCGTCCGCCCGCGACCGTCTCGACGCGGAGCGGCTGATGACCGAGGATCTCCGCGCCCGGCTCAGGGGCAGCGCCGGCGCTGGCCGCGACGAGCTCGCCCGAGAGCTGGGCCACGCCCGCGACCGCGCCGCCGACATCTCGGCACGGCGCGAGCGGGCCGCGGCGGACCTCGGGCGCCTCGGAGCGTCTCTCCCGTCAACCGCCGAGGACTTCGCGGAATTGCTCGCGGATCTCGAGCGGGAGGAGGCGGACCAGGAGGCCGAGCGGGAACGCGACCGAGCGACCCTGCGCGACGTGGCCGGTTCTCTCAACGAGGAGCAACGCTCGCTGGACCTGGCGCAGGCGCAGCTGACCGCTCTCCTCCGTCACCGGTCGAACATCGACTCCCGGTTGTTGGCCGCCCGGGAGCTCATCTGCGAGGCCGCGGGCGTCAGCGCCCGCGAGCTACCCTTCGCGGGCGAGCTCCTCGACGTGCCGCCCGAGCATTCCCGCTGGCGGCCCGCCATCGAGCGGGTCCTGTCCGGATTCGCCCGCACGATGCTCGTCCCCGATCACCTGTACGTCCGGGTCGCCGCCGCAGTCGACTCGATCCACCTCGGGGCACGTCTGGTGTACGAGGTGGTCGACCACGGCGACGACTCCGCGGCGCGGCGCAGCGGGCCGGACAGTCTGGTCCGGAAGGTCCGGCCGGCCCGCGGGCCGTTTCTTCACTGGCTCAACCGCCGGCTCGCCACAGAGTTCGACGTCGCCTGCGTGGAGACCGCGGCCGAGCTACAGGACCACCCCAGGGCCGTCACTCTGAACGGCCTGATCCGGCGCGGCGCCAGGTACGAGAAGGACGACCGGCGGCGGATCGACGACCCGGCGGCCTTCCAGCTGGGCAGCATGGACGATGCCAAGGTCGAGGCCCTCACCGCGCTCCGCGACGAGATCTCGGCACGTATCGAGGCTCATGAGCGCCGGTGGAGCACGCTCGACTCCCGCGACGCCGAACGTCGCGCCCGCGGTCGCGCGGCCTCCGCACTCATGGGGCTGCGGTGGGAGGACATCGACTCGACGACCGCGCAGCAGCGCGCCGAGGCCGCCCACGATCGTCTGGAGCGGTGGCGTCAGGAGCACCCCGAGGTCGCCGAGATGGAACGTGCACTGCGTACTGCCGAGGAGGACCAGACGCGCGCCCAGGACCACTACGACTCCGCTACCGGCCACCGTGCCGTGGCCGCGAGCATCGTGGTGGCCCTGGAGAACCGGCTCGCCGAGCTCGCCCGTCAGGCCATATCCGAGCTCGACGAGGCGGCGGCCCGCCGGATCCGCGAACGGCTGTCGACCGCGACCCGCCGCCTGAACGCGGACAACGTCCAGGACATCTGCCAGCTCACCGAGCGCGCGATCGCCACCGAGCAGGCGTCCACTGCGGCGGATCTGCAACGTGTCACGCGACGGATCGACACGATCCTCGCCTCGTACCTGGAACTCTGGCCGGCGAAGAAGTCGGACCTCAGGCCGGATTCGGAGTTCGTCGGCGAAGCCGTCGAGTGGCTCGTCCAGCTGCGGCGCGACCGACTGGCCGAGTTCGAGGACCGCTTCCTGGGGCTCATCGGTGACATGCAGACCCGCAACCTGGGTGAGCTCGCCCGCCGCATCCGCCGCGCACGCTCGGAGATCGAGAGCAAGATCGGGCCCGTCAACGACTCCCTGCGACGGTCCGAGTTCCAATCCGGCCGGTGGCTGCAGATCCAGGTACGCGATCGACGCTCCGAGACCGTCACGGACTTCCTCGGTGATCTCGAGAAGGCGGTGTCCGGTGCCCTCGACAAGCGAACCGTCGACGCCGCCGAGGCCGGTTTCGCGGTCATGTCCAGGATCCTGGACCGACTCGGTTCGGCCGAGGCGGGCGACCAGCACTGGAGGAAGACGGTGCTCGACACCAGGCGGCACGTGGGCTTCATCGGCGTCGAGGTCGACGAGTCCGGGGCAGCCACCAACTACCACGACTCGTCCTCGGGGCTCTCGGGCGGACAGGCCCAGAAGCTGGTGTTCTTCTGCCTCGCCGCCGCGCTGCGGTTCCAGCTGGCGGAGGTCGACGACGACGTGCCCCGCTACGGGACCGTCGTCCTGGACGAGGCGTTCGACCGGGCCGACCCCGACTACACCCGGCGCGCGATGGACGTGTTCACCGACTTCGGGTTCCACATGGTCCTGGCGACCCCGCTCAAGCTGCTCCAGACCCTGGAGCCATATATCGGGGGCCTGGTAGTGGTGGGGAACGAGGACGGCAGTCGGTCCCGGATCGAACGAGTCACCTGGGACCGGGGCTGACATGACCGCCCGGACGTCGCCACGTTCACCCGACGACCTCGTACGTGCCTGCGCCACCCGATTCAACCGCCGCTACCGCGATTGGATCGCGCACCCTGGTGAGGGAACCGCCGACGTCGTTCGCGTCACCACCGCGGCCCCTACCGCGACGCGAGCCGCCGAGGACCCCTCCCGCACCTCGGAGTGGATCGAGAGGTGGCGGGACGTCGAATCCGGCTGCGACGGTCCCGATGTGCGCGTCACCTGGGCGGACCGCCGACTGCCCGGGTTCGGGCTGGTCGCCCTCCCCCAGAGCGCCGAGGTCCGAGGCGCCGACGCGATCGCTCGGATCGCCGGGCAGTCCGACCGATGGAAGGAATTACGCCGCCGGGCCGGAGACGTGCTGAAGCTCGGTCCCGACCCCGAAGCGCTCGGGCGTGCCGCGGCCGCCACGGCCCCCCTCTGGGAGAAGCTTGCCGACCGGGACATGGAGCGACTGCTCGCCGTGTGTCGATGGGTGCTCGAGCATCCCACCGAGGGGCTGCGAGCTCGCGAAGTCGCGGTTCCCGGCGTCGACACCAAGTGGATCGAAACCCGCATCAGTCTGGTCGAGCAGCTCGTCGACGCCGCCCGGTCGGGTCGCGACAGCGCAGCGCACGACGAATCGACGATCGTCTCCGGGCTGGGACTCAAACGCTCCGACCTCCGCGTCCGGATGCGGATCCTCGACCCCGCGATCCCCTTTCCGCTGCGCGATGTGGAGAGCCCGGTCGATCAGCTGGCCGAGCTCTGGAACGACGGAACGGGACCGCAACACCTCGTCGTCGTCGAGAATCTCACCACGTTCCTCGCCCTCCCGCCTCTACCCGGCGCCGTCGCACTGTTCGGGCGGGGATTCGCAGTCGACGCTGTCGCAGCGCTGCCCTGGGCCCTGACCGCCCGCATCATCTACTGGGGCGACCTCGATTCGCACGGGTTCGCGATCCTCGACCGACTCAGACACCACGCCCCCGACGCGATTAGTGCACTCATGGATGTCGACACGTTCTCCGCCTGGCGACAGTTCGCCGTGACCGACCCCAGGCCCACCCGTGCTGCGCCCACGCGGCTCACCCCGGACGAATCCGCTGCGCTCGAGGAATTGACAATCGCCGGGGACCTCCGACTCGAGCAGGAACGAATCCCCTGGGACTGGGCCATATCGCATCTCCGCGCAGCCTGGGAGTGACCCGTATCGTGGGGCCATGTCCCGACGCACCCGGAATGCCGGCCGCGACGACGCCGCAGCGAGCTCTCCAGCCGAGTCTTCTTCCCCCCGGTCCTCCGCTCTCGTGCCCACCACGACGGAGTCGAAGGAGGTCGCGCTGCGCTCGGCCCCGCTGTCCAGCCTGGCAGGGTCCGCGTTCGGCGCCGTGGCCGCGGTGGCGCGACTCGCGCGCCCGAAGGCGCTGCACCCCAAGGGTGTGATCGCCGAGGCCACGCTGAGCGTGACCGGGGTCGGTCGCACGGGGTCGTCCCTGCTGGACGTGACGGGCCGCTGGCCGGCGACGATCCGGTTCTCCCGCGCGGTGGGGCTGCCGGACGCGGTGCCCGATATCGGCGGGATGGCCGTCCGCATCCACGCCGAGAGGCCGGTGGACATCCTGCTGGCCAGCACCGGCACGGGCCCGCTGAGCCGGTACGTCCTCACCACGGGCTGGCGCACGATGGGCCGCACCATGACGTCCATGTTCCCGGTGCTCATCGCCGGTCGCCCGCTCCTCCTGGCCGCGATCCCCACCGGCGACGGCGGCACGTGGACCCTGCAGCACGCCACACCGCTCGGCAAGTGGAAGACGCTGGGCCGGATCACGGTGGACTCGTGGGAGGACGACGACGAGAACCTCCACTTCGATCCGATCGGGAACCGTCTGCCCGGGTCGCGCTACCCGAATGTCCTCAGGGCGCTGCGGGACCCGTCGTACCCGCCCGCCGACCGCGGCGCCTAGGGCCGATCAGCACTCCGCGGCGCCGCGCCGCCAGTACCCCATGAACGCCACGGCCTCCTTGGGCACCCCGGCGGCGTCCACGGCGAGGCGGCGCATGGCACGGACGAGCCCCGCCTCTCCGGCGAGGAATACATACGGCTGGCCGGCGGAGACGGCGGTCGCCGGCTGCCACTCGCGCTCCGCGGGTCGGCGCCCACCCAGGACGGTCCGCACACACTCGTCGCCCAGGTCCAACACGCCCGCCAGCCGACGGGCCACCGCGGTGCCGGGCTCCCCCTCCCTCGGCAGCACCGTGACGAAGTCGGGAGCACTCTCTGCCAATGCCACGGCATCGCGGTGGGTGGGCACCTCAACGATGATCTGTACCCGACGCCGCGTCACCGAGCCGGCTGTGGCCCGTTCCGCGGCGAGTTCCTCGGCGATCGCCAGCAGCGCCGGCGCGGCGGTCTCGTCACCGGCGCACACGACACGCTCGGCGCGGCCGGGCGCCCAGGCCGCCCACGGCGCGTGCCCGCGCCCGGGTCCGGCGATGTGCACGGTGTCGCCCGGACGTACGGACCGCGCCCAGGCGGATCCCGGCCCCTCGTCGCCCCCGGGGTGGACAACCATGTCCACCGTCAGTGCGGGAACATGTTCCCCGTCCAGTTCGACGGTGTCCGCGCGGCGGACGGTGTAGGTGCGCATCCAGCCACGTTCGGCCTCGGGCAGAGCGAGCCAGTCGCGGATCGCGTCGGCGTCGGGGATCGCTCCGCCGCCACCCGGCGGGGGCACGATGACCTTGATGTAGGCATCCCGGACGGTGCCCGGGTCCACCACGTCGGCGGACCACCGCAACAGGCCGGGCCCGGCCACCACGAGGCGGACGAACGACTCCCCCAGCAGACGGGCGTCGATGACGCGGGTCTCCGAGACGACGATCGGTGCCTCTACGGCTATAGCGGTCATGTGGTCCCCTTTCGTCGTCCCCGGGGCAGCACCACGGGGTGGCCGGTGGCCGGATCGGTGATGATGTCGGCGTCCAGGTCGAACACGCGACGCAAGGTCTCCTGGGTGATCACCTGACCGGGCGGGCCCGCGGCGACCACGCCGCCTTCGGCGACCGCCACCAGGTGATCGGCCACCCGCGCGGCCAGGCTGAGTTCGTGCAGCACCGCCACCACGGTGCGGCGGCCGGTGCCGTGGTCGCGGTGGCCGGCCGGCAGCGGCAGGTCGCGTACGAGATCCAGGACGTCGAGCTGGTGCGCCAGGTCGAGGAACGAGCACGGTTCGTCGAGCAGGAGGGTGGGAGTGGCCTGGGCCAGAACGAGTGCGACCCAGACGCGTTGCCGTTGGCCGCCGGACAGCTCGTCGACCCGCCGGTGGGCGAATTCGGCGGTGCCGGTCATCGCCAACGCCTCGGCCACGGCCGTGTCGTCGTCGTCGCCCCCTCCCCACCACCGACGGTGCGGGTGCCGGCCGCGCGCGACGAGCTCGGCCACGGTGAGACCCTCCGGCACCAGCGGGGACTGCGGCAGGAACGCCACGGACCGCGCGTGCGCGCGGGCCCCGACCTCGGACAACAGGTGCCCGTCGGTCTCGATCGACCCGGACAGCGGACGCAGCTGGCGCCCCAGGGCCCGCAGGATCGTGGACTTGCCACAGCCGTTGGCACCGATGAGCACGGTGGTCCGTCCGGCGGGGAGATCCAGGTCGAGGTCGCGGATGACGGGCTCGGCTCCGTATCCCAGGGTCAGGCCGCGCAGGCGGAAGGCCGGGTCGGGTTCGGGGCCGAGGTCCATGGGCAGGGCCGGGGTCACGGACGCGACGGGCGCGGGGATGCTCATCAGGCCACCTTTCTCGAACGCAGGAGGATCCACAGCATGGCGGGGGCGCCCAGTGCGCCGGTCACCACGCCGGTGGGCAGGTCGACGGTGCCCAACGCCTCTGAGGCCACGATGTCCGCGGCCACGACGATCACGGCGCCGGTCAACGCCGCCGCCCCGATGCGCGGGCGTCCGCGGCCGAGCGCGGCGGCGACGGGAGTGGACAGCAGGGCGACGAACGCGAGCGGGCCGGCCACCGCCGTCGCGGCGGCGGCGAGCAGGCTCCCCACCCCCAGCGCGGCAGCACGGGTGGGGACCGGGCGGGACCCGAGGCCGACGGCGAGCTCGGGCCCCAGCTCGGCGGGCCGGAGCGCGGCGTGCAGCCACATCCCCGGCGGGAGCAGGACCACCAGCGCGACGGCGAGCCAGGCGATGCGCTCCCCCGACGCCCCGGACAGCGAGCCGACGGTCCACACCGCCGCTTCCTGGGCTCCGGTCAGCGGGAGCCGCGCGATGAGCTGGGTGACCACCGCGGTGCCGAGGGCGGCGACGGCCACACCGCCGAGCAGGAAGCGTTGGCCGACGATCCCGGTGCGCCGACCGGCGGAGGCCGCCAGGACGATCGCGAGCGCGACGGCGGATCCCAGCAGCGCGGCGGGTACGACCCCCACGCCGCGCAGCCCCCACAGCGCCATCCCGGCCACGGCCCCGGCGGAGGCGCCGTGGGAGATCCCGAGGATGTCTGGACTGGCCAGGGGGTTGCCGAGGACGCGTCGGAACAGCGCGCCGGACGCGCCGAACGCCAGGCCGGCGAGCGCGCCGAGGACCGCACGCGGCAGCTTGTCCTCCATCACCACGAACGTGGCACCGGGGATCGTCGCCCCGCCGAGGATGGCGACGAAGTCGGGGATGGTCACCATGTAGCGACCCAGCAGCACGCGAACCGCCATCACCGTCACCAGCGCGACCGCGAGGCCGACGACGACGAGGCCCGCATGCCTGCGGCGGCGGGACGACAGGTGGCTGACGATCTGCTCGGTCTCGGCGAGCTCGGTGTGGGTCGAGGCGCCACTGGCGGGGCCGGCCGTTCGGTCGAGGACGTCGGGGCTCACGAGCCGCCCACCCCCCGGTTCGCGCGGAGCAGGGCGATGAGGAACGGCACACCGATCGCCACGGTCATCACCCCGACGGCGATCTCCCCGGGCGGGGCGACCACACGCCCGACCGTGTCCGCGAACAGCAGGACCACCGGCCCCACGATCACTGACAGGCCCAGGACGACGCGGTTGCCCACCCCCACCAGCCGCCGCAGCAGGTGCGGCACGAGCAGTCCGAGGAAGGCGATGGGGCCGGCGAGCGCGGTAGCGACCCCGGACAGGATCACCACACCTGCCAGAACCACGGCGCGCCCGACGACGGGTCCCACTCCCAGCCCGCGGGCCAGGTCGTCGCCGAGCGCGAGGGCGTCGAGGGTGGCCGCGCCGGCCAGGACGAGGGCGAGCCCCAGCAGGATGAACGGCGCGGCGGCACCGATCTCGGGTGCGGACGCGCGGGCCACCGAGCCCAGGCCCCAGAAGCGGAACCGGTCGAGGACCCCGGGAAGGGCGATGACCAGCGAGGAGGTCACCGCGGTACACCCTGCGGTGACGGCGGCCCCGGCGAGGACGAGTCCGGTGCCCGAGTCGGCTCCGAGTCGGCCGGCGCCGACCACCAGCATGCCCGCGGCCAGGGAACCGACGACCGCGAACAACGCGACGGCGGACGGGCCGGCGGCCGGCGCGAGGGCCAGCCCCAGCACCACGCCGAGCGCGGCGCCCGCGGTGAGCCCGAGCAGGCCCGGGTCGCCGAGCGGATTGCGGGTGGCGCCCTGGAGCCCGGCGCCCGCCACAGCAAGCGCGGCCCCCACGAGGATCGCGGTGATCGTGCGGGGAACCCGGGCGGCCACCACCACCTCGTCCATCCCGGTACCCGAACCGGGGGCGAGGGTGGCCATGAGGTCACCGGCGAACACCTGCGACGGGAGCGCCGCCAACACCGACCACACCACCGTCGGGTCGACGGATCGCGCTCCCACGAACAGCGAGAGTGCCACGCCCGCGACGAGCAACGTCGACGAGGCCACCGTGCCGATCACGACACGGTGGCGCCGCTGCACGGTCGGTACCGCAGGCACCGCCGACCCGCCCGCCGGGAGGACAGGCGGGTCGGCGGTGCTCGTCGCGGGGCTGGTCACGCTTCTCAGGCCTGCTCTGCCGCCGCGATGATGTCGGGCACGACGTTCTCCAGCGCCCACGGCAGGCTCAGCGGCGACGAGGCGGAGATCGAGAGCACCTGCTGCTCGTCGGTCTGGACGACCATCCGCCCGGCCTCGACCGCGGGGATGCGCCCGAGCAGCGGGTCGGACTCGATGGCCTCGCGGACCTCCGGGGAGGTGGCGTAGGTGACGAGGATGTCGGACACCAGCTCGTCGGCGCGCTCGGGTGACCAGGTCACCGCGAACTCCTCGGGCGAGCCGCTCGAGGCCTCGGCGACGACCGGCGCCTGGACCATCCCGAGCTGCTCGAGGAAGCGGGGGCGGTTGTCGACGTCGGTGAAGGCGTAGATCTTCTCCGCCGCGTCGGGGTCGACGGTGCCGTAGATGAAGGTCGTGTCGCGGATTCCCGGGTTGTCCGAGGCGACCTGATCGATCTGCCCCTCGACGTCCGTGATGAGCTCCTCGGCGGCCTCGGAACGACCGAGGGCCTCGCCGATCAGCCGGGTTGAGTCCTGCCACGCGGTGCCGAACGCGACGTCGCCCTCCGGCATCGCGATGGTGGGGGCGATCTTCGAGAGGGTCTCGTACTCCTCCTCGGTCATCCCGGAGTAGACACCCAGGATGAGATCCGGCTCGAGGGCGGCGATCGCCTCGGTGTTGATTCCGTCGGTCTCGGAGTACAGCGTCGGCATGTCACCGCCGACCTCCTCCAGCTCCGCGTCGAACCAGTCGGTGGACCCGTTCGCGTTGGCGCCGAACGAGTTGCGGGGCATCCCCACCGGAACCACGCCCAACGCCAGGGAGACGTCGGCGTTGACCCAGGAGATGGTGGCCACCCGCTGGGGCGCCTCCGGGATCTCGGTCTCGCCGTAGGCGTGCGCGATGGTGCGGGGGAACTCGCCCTGCCGCTCGACCTCGCCTCCCGCGCCGGCGTCCCCGCCGTCGCCGACGGCGCCGGTCGAGCACCCGGCCAGCACGGCCAGGAGCGCCGCGAAGGCCGCGAGGGCCACGAGGACCGCCCGGGCCCGAGGGAGCGCGGGGCCGTCAGGTCCGTCGAGCGTCAGCCGGGATCGTGTAGCGGGTGCGGTCATGGGGTCTCCGTCTGGTGTGGAACGTCGCCCGGCCCGAAACCGACCCAGGCGACTTAGGCTTGGCTTACCTTGGTGGGCGTCACCGTAGCGGGAGCCGGACCCTCAACGCAACAGCTACGTCAAAGATTTCCACTTCACCTGTCCCGCAACGTGATTCATGTCACTCTACTGTTGTTTAGGTAAGCCTACCCTGCATAGCGTTCGGTCGTGCCACTGTCCCCGAGTAGGTCGGAGTACCCGTGAACGATCCATTGTTGAGCAGCCGGAACCGGGAGGCCCACGCCGCCGCCCTGGCTGCCGCGACCGCCGAGGTGAGCCGGTATCTCGACGGTCGGACCACGCCGCGCTCGTCCGCGTCGCCCTCGACGTTGGCAGCGCAGACCGCCGCCGTCGATCTCGCCGCACCGCTGGGCACGCTGGACAGGGCACTCGAGGAGGTTCGGGAGCTCTACCTCGACCACGCCGTCGGCTACCACCACCCGCGCTACCTCGCCCACCTCAACTGCCCGATCACCATCCCGGCGGTCGCCGCCGAGGCACTCGCGACATCGGTCAATACGGCTGTAGAAACCTGGGACCAGGGCACGTCGGCGTGTCTGATCGAACAGAGGCTCATCGACTGGGTCACCGGGCTCATCGGTTTCGACGCCAGTGCTTTCGACGCCAGTGATCTCGACGCCAGTGTTCTCGACGCCACCCCCCGCCCGGACGGCGTCTTCACCACCGGCGGTACCGCCTCCAACCTGCAGGGCCTGTTCACCGCCCGCGAGGACCGTCTCGCCCGACCGGCCCCCGGGCGCCGGGGTGCGGGGCGGGACGCGGACCGCGGCGCCCGACTGTCCCGCCTGCGCATCGTCACGGGCGAACACGCCCACCTCAGCGTGGTCAAGGCGGCCCGCCTACTGGGACTCTCGCCGGATGCGGTCATCACCCTGCCCGGAGACGGCGACCGGATGGACCCCGCGACCCTGGACCGCACCCTGTCCGCGCTGGCCGACGCCGGGGACGAGGTCGCGGCCGTCGTCGCGCTGGCCGGCACGACCGACCACGGCGCGATCGACCCGCTGCGGGCGGTCGGTGGCATCTGCCGCCGCCACAACGTCTGGCTACACGTGGACGCCGCGTACGGCGGCGGGCTGCTGGTCTCCCCCACGCGCCGGGACCTGCTCGACGGGATCGGGCTCGCCGACTCGGTGACCGTGGACTTCCACAAGACGTTCTTCCTGCCGGTGGCCGCCTCGGCGCTGCTGCTGCGCGACGGTTCGGGCTTCCGCCACTCCACCGTGAGCGCCGACTACCTCAACCCCGCCGACGGCGACGACCACGCCGTGGACAAGTCCCTGCAGACCACCCGCCGTTTCGACGCCCTCAAACTGTGGATGACGCTCCGAGTGATGGGCGCCGACGGCATCGGCCGTCTACTCGACGAGGCGATCGACGTGGCCGCCCGGATCGGCCGGACGATCGAGGCCGACCCGGAACTCGAGTTGGTGCGGCGCCCGGCGCTGTCGACGGTGCTCTTCCGGCCCCGGCCCGCGGTGACCGCACCCGACCGTCCCGTCACCGGCAGCGCACTCACTGACGACGAGGCCGACGCCCTCGTGCGCCCCGTCCGCGACGCGCTGTTCGCGGAGGGACGCTCGCTCGTCGCATCGACGGTCGTGGACGGCCGGCCCTGTCTCAAGCTGACGGTCCTCGATCCGAACCTCGAAGACGAGGACGTGGCCGTCGTGCTGACGGACGTCCGCGACGCCGCTCGCTACCTCGCCGAGGGGATACGCGAGGCCACGACCGCGGGGGTGCTGACGTGAGCACTGACCTGGGCTCCTCCCGTGTGCACGACCTGCTCGGCGTCGGTATCGGCCCGTTCAACCTGGGCCTGGCGTGCCTGGCCGAGCCGCTGGGTCTGGACGCGGTGTTCCTCGATTCCCGCGACGGTTTCGCCTGGCACCACGGACTCATGTTCGACGACGCGACCATCCAGGTGCCGTTCCTCGCCGACCTGGTCACGTTGGCGGACCCGACCTCGCCGTATTCGTTCCTCGCCTACCTCAAGCAGGTCGGGCGTCTGTACGCGTTCTACATCCGTGAGAATTTCCAGCCGCTGCGCGCCGAGTACGACGCCTACTGCCGGTGGGCTGCCGAGCGGGTGCGCGGCCTGCGCTGGGGGCGGGAGGTGGTCGACGTCCGACGGGAAGACCAGGGACGAGAGGGACCGGGCGACGACGACGAGGCCCCCGTCTACCGTGTCACCGCCCTCACCCGCGAGGGCACCGAGACCTATCGCGCCCGCCACCTGGTGCTGGGGATCGGCACGACCCCGTGGTCGCCGATCGACACGGGCCCGCTCGACGGTGGCGGCACGGTGGCTCTCCACGCCTCCGACTACCTGCACCGGCGGGAGGAACTGCTCTCGCTGGGGTCGGTGACCGTGGTGGGCAGCGGCCAATCGGCCGCGGAGATCTACTACGACCTGCTCTCCGCCGCCGCCGGCGTCGGCCCGCGCGTCGACTGGGTGACACGCTCGCCACGGTTCTTCCCGATGGAGTACACCAAGCTCACACTCGAGATGACGTCACCGGATTACGTCGACCACTTCCACGACCTGCCCCCTGACCAGCGCGACCGGATGCTGCGCGAGCAGCGTTCGTTGTACAAGGGCATCGACGCCGAGTTGATCAACCAAATCCATGATCTGCTCTACCGCCGTTCGGTCCAGGGCCTGGACACCGGGCTGCTGGCCGCCGCCACGGCCCTCGACGGTGCCCGCCGGGAGGCCGGCCCCGCCACCGCCACCGCCACCGCCTCTGCCCTGCGCCTGGACCTGCACTGCACCGACACTGGCAGGCAGTGGACCCATCACACGGAGGGACTCGTCCTCGCGACGGGTTACTCCCCCACGCCGCCGCGGTTCCTCGACGGGATCGCCGAGGAGATCGACAGGGACGGCCGCGGGCGCTACCGGGTGGCCCGTGATCACACCGTCGACCGCGCACACTCCTTCATCCATGTCCAGAACGCGGAGGAACACACCCACGGGCTCACCGCCCCGGACCTGGGCATGGGAGCGATGCGCAACAGCATCATCCTGCGCGGGATCTGCGGCCGCGAGGTCTACCCGATCGAGTCGTCGATCGCGTTCCAGCAGTTCGGCGCCCCCACCGCCCGGCACCAGGAGGCACGATGAACACCAGCACCGTCCACACCAGCACCGTCCACACGCCAGCCGGGTTGGTCACCCTGGAACCACTGGCCCTCGACCACGACACCGTCCGCACCCTGCACGCGTGGCTCGACCATCCCGGTTCCGCCTACTGGGGTATGCGGGGTACCACCCCGGCGCGGGTCGAGGAGTTCCTCACCGACTGGTCGGCGAGCCCGCACCGGTCGGTGCACATGGTGCGCATCGACGGTCTACGTGTGGGCCTGGCCGTGTTCTACGACCCGGACGTCGTCGAACTCGACGGCCGGTACCCGCACGAGCCGGGCGACCTCGGGATGCACCTGCTCGTCGCGCCCACCCGCACGCCGGTCCCCGGCACGTCCGCGGCCGTGATGGGGGCCATCTGCTCGACCGCGTTCGAGGTGCCGCTGTTCGGCGCCCCGGCCCGCCGGGTGGTGGTGGAGCCGGACATCCGGAACACCGCCGTGCACCGGCTCAACGCCCGCGCCGGCTTCCGCGAGGAAGACCCCGTCGACCTGCCCGACAAGACGGCGCTGCTCTCCATCTGTCGTGCCGAGGCGTTCCGCGAGTCGGAGATCGGCCGGACGTCGATGCCGGTCTCGTCGTCGTCACCCCCGGTCACACCGCCACCCCACGCCCACCTCACCGGTCACGCCATGCGCCGCGCGCACCGCCACCTCTGCGCCAAGGCGCTGGCCGAGTTCTCCCACGAGCGGCTCCTCGCGCCCACCCGCTCCACTCACACCGACGCCGGCCCCGACACCTACGAAATACGCGCCGGCGACGAGCGGTGGACCTTCCGCGCGCGGGTGCTGCCGCTGGAGCACTGGGCCATCGACGAGGCCACGCTGCACCGCGAGGTCGACGGCGTCCCGGTCGAGCCGGACGCGCAGGAGTTGATCCTCACCCTCGCGCCGTACCTGGGGATCCCCGGGTCGCTCGTGGGGACCTACCTGGAGGAGATCGCGGCCACGCTCGGCTCGGCGGCGTTCTGCCTGCATCACCGCGATCGCCCCGCACAACAGCTGGCGGAGGCGGGCCTGCAGGAGGTCGAGGGCGCGATGACCGAGGGTCATCCCGGGTTCGTCGCCAACAACGGCCGCGTGGGCCTGGGTCTGTCCGACCGTCACCGTTACACGCCCGAAGCCCCGTCGACCGTCCGCCTGGTGTGGCTAGCAGCCCGCCGCGGCCTGAGCCACCTGGCCACCGTCACGGGCCTCGACGAGCGCGACCACTACGCGCGCGAGTTCGGCACCGAGGCGCTAATGCGGTGCGACGACCAGCTGCGCTCGCTGGGCCTCGACCCCGCCGACTACCGCATCCTGCCCGTGCACCCGTGGCAGTGGCAGCACGAGGTCGCGGTGGCGTTCGCCCCCGATCTCGCGCGCCACGACCTGGTCCACCTGGGCGAATCCGACAGCGAGTACCGGCCACAGCAGTCCGTCCGCACCTTCTTCGACGTGACCCACCCCGAGCGCGGCTACGTCAAGACCGCCCTCGCCGTGCAGAACATGGGGTTCACCCGCGGCCTGTCGCCGAAGTACATGCGCGACACCCCGGCCGTCAACGACTGGGTGGCCGGGGTCGTCGCCTCGGATCCGGTGTTGCGCGCGCTGGATTTCCAGATCCTGCGGGAGGTCGCCGCCGTGGGCTACACCGGCGACGCCTACCACCGGGCGGCCGCGGCCGGGATCTCGGACGAGGGGCCGCACACCAAGATGATCGCGGCCCTGTGGCGCGAGAGCCCCGTTTCGCGGCTGGCCCCCGGAGAACGTGCCGTCACGCTGGCCTCGATGCTGCACGTGGACCTGCACGGGCGGTCCCTCGCCGTCGAGCACCTCGAGCGGTCGGGCCTGGACGCCCGCACCTGGCTCCGGGCGCTGCTCGACGCCTACGTGCTGCCCGTCGCGAGATGCCTGCTCGTGCACGGGCTGGTCTTCATGCCGCACGGTGAGAACGTGATCGTGGTGATGGGCCCCGACCACACCGTGCGCCGGGCGCTGTTCAAGGACATCGGCGAGGAGGTCGCCGTGGTGCGTGACCGGCCTCTGCCCTCTGGGCTCGAGCGGATCCGCCACGTGGTGGACGCGGAGACAGCCGCACTGAGCGTCCACACCGACGTCATGGACGGGGTGCTGCGCCACCTCGCCTCGATCCTCGACGTCGCCGGGGTGCTCGAGGCGGATCAGTTCTGGGACGAGACGCGGCAGTGCCTGGAGACCCTGGCTCCCGGCGGCGGTCGCGGCGGCGAGGGTCGCGGCGGCGAGGGGCACAACGGCGAGGACCACGACGGCGGGGACTACGACGGCCGGGTGCACGACGGCGAGGTGCACCGTCCCACCTGGGAGGCGCTGTTCGCTCCGCGGTTCAAGCACTCGTGTCTCAACCGCCTGCAGTTGCGTAATACGCGGCAGATGGTCGACCTGACCGATCAGGCCGGGTCATTGCAGTTCGCGGGGACGCTCGCCAACCCGCTCGTCTCCCGGCTGGTCCGGGACGACGACACGCCGGGCGAACCGCAGCGTCCCGCCCGCCCGGGCGCGGAGCCGGCGACGGTAGCGTCGACGGCATGAACGGACGGGAACTCCAGAAGTGCGCGGCGATGCGCGCCCGCGAACTGCCCGCGTCGACTCTGGAGTTCCCGTTCGGGCCGGACTTCGATGTGTTCAAGGTCCGCGGGAAGATGTTCATGTTCCACGCGGTCGTCAACGGCGAGCGTCAGGTGATCCTCAAGGCACTGCCGTCGGACTCGATGGCCCTGCGCGATGCGCACGCCGACATCACGCCCGGGTACCACATGAACAAGCGGCATTGGATCTCGCTGCACCCCGGCGGCACGCTGACCGCGGACATGGTTTTCGAGCTGGTCACCGAGTCCTACCGACTCGTGGTGTCGGGCCTACCCCGGGCACAGCAGCCCGTCGAACCGCACGCCTTCGGGCGCCAGCAGCGTTAGGTAGGCCGACGCCCACCACCCGGATCGACCCCGCCCCTTAGCCAGGGCCTTGGGGTTGGAGTCCGGGCGCGGGGCGCGGGGCGCGGAAGCCGCCTCAGTTCGCCGGAGTCAGCGCGGCTTCGGAGACAGAACCCAGTCGATCACCCACGGACCCCTCCACCGACTCGGTGGCGGACCCGGTGTCAATCTGATCCTCGAGCGACGCGCCGACCAGCGGCACACCGGACACCACCGCGCCGACGGAACCCTGGACGTCTCCCTCGAGCAGCGCATCCGCCGACTCGGCGACCGGGTTGAGGACCATGCAGATGACTCCCACCGGAACCTGCAACGGCACGCCCATCAGGTTGGCGGCAGCGCCGGCCGCCGAACCGAGATTGCACACGAGGGTGGCGGTGGAACCCAGCGGTCCGGAGGCGTAACCGGGCAGAGAACCTGTAACGGAACCGGGCAGCAGCTCGCCAGCCTCGCCGAGATAGCCCCCCTCGGTCTCCGATGCTCCCGGGAGGGAGTCGGAGCCGGCGGCTTCCGAAGTCTGGGCGGCGGCGGCCCCCGTAGAGAAGACGAGGAGCGCGGCGGCCACGGCTCCGGCACAGGTGATGGTCTTGGTCATGGAACGCCTCCGAGTTTGGGTCTACGGGGCATCCACCCCAAGCAATCAAGAAGAGTGGATCACACATTTCGCTGAAATGGGCGATCGGTGATTGCAATTCAATGGATAGGCCAGAAGCGGAACAAACCCTTGCCTGTTCGAATGTGTGTGCGTATCATGGAACACAGATTCGATACCGGGTAGGCGGCGCACGGGCAGGGGGTGGGGCACATGGGCGGTAACGCAGACGCCGCGACCGGTGGCCCGTCCCCCTCCTCGTCCGGTGGCCCCTCCTCGTCCGGTGGCCCGTCCCCGTCCGGTGGCGGCTCCGGTTCCGCGGCGCCCGTGTCGCTGTCGGGGTTGCGGGCGGCGGCGCGGGAGGGGTGGATGGGCGAGAATCGTGCGGCGGCGCGCCGGTTCGTGGCCTGTTACGAGTTGTTTGTCGAATGCCAGCGCCGGGAGGAGTCCGGGGCGGGCGGCGGTGAGTGTCGGCCCGGTCATGCGGTGCTCGATCCGATCGATGTCGCGGCGGGGTACGTGGTGTCGGCGATGGCGATCTCGACGGGCCGGGCCGAACGGATGATCACCTTCGCGCTCGATCTGCACCTGCGGTATCCGGCGATCCTGTCCGCGATGGCGCAGGGGCGGCTGGATCTGCAGGCCGCGAATATCCTGGCCTCGCAGATGGCCACCGTCCACGTCGATGTGCTCGAGGCGGTGCAGCGGCAGGTCGTCGAGGAGTATCTCGCCGCGATCGAGGGCGGGGTGCGCCTTGGTGAGAAAGCCATCCGCGGCAACGTCGATGCGATCATCGCCCGCTACGACGCCAACGGGATCCGCTTGCGCCGTCAGGAAGCGGCCCGCACCCGCGGGGTGCGGTTCCACAAGGGCGTCGACGGCATGTCCAGCGTGTCGGCGATCCTGGCCACCGAGGAAGCAGCCGTCCTGGCCGAGGCCCTCGACCAACGCGTGAAAGACCACAAGTGCGCCGACGCCCAAGCCGCCGCCAACACCCAAGCCGACACCGCCAACCCCGGCGCCGGCGGCGCTGGCGGCTCTGGCGAGGTCGAGGACTACTCGATCGCCGAGCGGCGCGCCGACGCCCTGATGTCCCTGGTGTGCGGCGATCCCGGCCTAGCCGGCACCCCCACCCGCCCCGGCCGGCCCGGCGCGCCTGGTGCCGGGGTGGCGTTGCGGCCGAAGGTCACCGTCATCGCCACCGGCAACACCGCCCGCGACGCCGGCGGCGCCCGAGTGGAGTTCACCCGCACCGGCCAGGCCGCCCTGCAAGCCCTGCTCGACATGCTCGCCACCAGCGACGGAGCCACCTTCGAACCCATCGACCCGCGCATCGGGGCCGCCGATGACGCCCGCACCGCCCTGAAATACCGGCCCGGTGCCCAGTTGGCCCGCCGGATCCGGCTGCGGGACGGCACCTGTCGCCACCCCGGCTGCGCGATCCCGGCCGAGGCCTGCGATCTGGACCATGTGGTGCCGTTCGATCACGCCAACCCCCAGCGGGGCGGACACACCGTCGAGGGCAACCTCGCGGCGATGTGCCGGCGCCATCACCGGTTCAAGACCTTCTCCGACTGGATCTACGACCTGCAGCCCGACGGCACCCTGCTGGTGCGCACCCCGGACGGTTCGACCATGCTCACCCGACCCTCCGGCCCACTGGCCGAGTACCGGCGTGAACAGGCCCACGCCGAAACCGAGGCGTGGACCCGGCAGCAACGCCGCAGCCCCGGGCCCACCGGTGACGAGCAGGCCAACGCGGAACCGACGTTCTGGTCGCGCCGCGCCTCCCGCCACCGCACCGAACGCCGCAACACCGAACGCGCCCGCACCTTTGACCCCACCCCACCCGCCCCCGGCACCGGGACGGGCACCGGGAACGGCACGAGCACAGGCGGCGCCGGTTCCAGCGCCGCCGCGGCCGAGGACGCCACGCCCGAGAAAGCCACCCCCGCCAGCGCCACCCCCGAGAGCGCCAGCCGCTGGTGGGCCCGCAACAAACCCCACCACAGCGACATCGAAAAAGGCATCCGCGCCCTACTCCACGAACGCCTCGACGAACTCATCGACCCACCACCCTTCTGACACCACGAGGGCCGCACCGAGTGAACCGAACCTCCTGGGGGCACGGATTTCCCCCACCCCGAGCGGGTCTTTGGGGGATGGTGAGGAGATGAGCGCGATCCCCGCCAACCCGTCTGACGGTTCACTGGCCGACGTCATGCCGTCAGTTGCTGCGGCCCTGGGGCTTGACCTTCGCAACCCCCTGCACCTACCGCCGGCTCGGGACGCAGTACTCGTACTCATCGACGGGCTTGGTGCGGAGCTCATCCGCCAGCACGCCGAGGAGGCCCCCACCCTCGCCGCGATGACCAGCCGCATGATTTCCGCAGGTTTTCCCTCGACAACTGCGACCAGCCTGACCAGCCTCGCGGTGGGTGCCCCGTGTTCCAAACACGGCATCGTGGGATACAGCTTCCGGATCTCCGGCGAGTCCGGCGGTCCGCCAGCGTCGTTCAATCCATTGCGGTGGACGGTCGAATCGTCGAGCGGCCCCTCGGCGATGGATCGCTTCCCGCCCCGACAGGTTCAACAACAGCCGAGCATTCTAGAGCTGCTTGCCGCTGACGGGGTCGATGTCACCTACGTCATGCGAGAGGATTTCCGCGAGTCGGGACTGACCCGCGCAGCGTTCCGGGCGGGGGGCGACTATCGGGCGGCGAGCACCCTTGACGAAGTCCGCCAGGGAATACTCGACACCTTCAGTCAGCCATCTCGCGCTCGACGGTTCGCTTACGCCTACTTCGGCGACCTCGATCTCATCGGCCATGTCCACGGGCCAGGGTCTCCCGAGTGGCTGCAGTCCCTGCGCGCAGTGGACAGGTGCGTCGCGGACCTCGCGACTGACCTGCCCCGCGACTGCAGGCTCATCTTGACGGCAGACCACGGGATGGTCACTGCTGAAACCGTTGTCGACATAGACGCGGCGCCGACGCTGCTCGCCGACGTCGAGACCGTTGCCGGCGAGCCCCGAGTGCGCCACGTCTACGCGCGACCGGGATCGGCCGACGATGTCCTGGACACGTGGCGGTCAGAGTTGGCCGGGCGAGCCCGGGTGATCAGTCGTGAGCAGGCACTCGACGAGCACCTCTTCGGACCTGACCGAGACCACGCCGATCGTCTGGGCGACGTCATCGGCATCGCCGCCGGAGGGGTGATTCTCGCGCGTACACAGCTCGAGAAGATGGAGTCATCCCTGCTCGGCCACCACGGGGCCAACACCACTGATGAACAACACATTCCGCTGCTCATTCGTTGACCCCGTCCCCGACCCGGCCGACCTCCGGGTCAGCAGGTGACGAGCTCGGTCGGGTCGCTCGTGGTGTCCAGCCACCGGCCGTATGCGGGCGGACCCACCGCTCGCACATCGCTGCACAATTCCCCACGCGTGTACCCCGACGGCCGGTAGACCGCGTAGATGACATTGCCGTTCTCATCGCGAGAACGCAGGGACGGGCACGCCATGTCGGTACGGAGGTAGGACGCCCCCGGGTGCCTCGACATCGCGGAAGAGATCTCCTCCGAGTAGGCCCCCGGCGTGACAGCCGAATACAGGACCACGATTCCCCGGCCATCGCAGGCCGGCCTCGACATCGGTGTGGCCAGGCCCAGATCCCCCGCCGCGCCCTCAGATCGCGGGCACTCGTTCAGGAACGCGGCCAGTTCGGAGGGCATCCCGTCACCCTCCGCATCATCCGAGCAGATCCCCGAAGGAATGCCGGTATAGCGACTCCAGGTTCCGTCGGCGCGACCGAGGATGTACTGCGTGTCCCCGGCCGGTTCGCCGGCCGGAACGTCCACATGAGCGAGAGCCCAGTCGCCCAGGCACCGATCGATGTTCACATCCCGGCGGGTGATACCCGCTTCTGCCGCGATCTCGTCCGGGTCGCACGGCCCCACCCCCGCCACTCCTGCGCGCGTGCCGTTCCCTGTCGAGGCCGAGGGGGCGCCCTGCCTCGTCGTCCACGCTTCGGAGGGGGTCGTCGTGGGTGCGAAAGCCGCGCCCGGCTGGTCGTCGTCGGACGCGAGCAGGTACCCGACAGTGCCTGCGAGGGCGATCAGCAACACGACGATGAGCGCGCCGAGCGCCCAGACCACCGGAGAGCGACGCGCATCCTGCGGAGGCTCTCCGTACGAGGCGTGCCCCCACCCCTCGTTACCCCAGCCGGGTCCGTTGGGCGGACTACTCATGGTCACCACCAGCGACGGGGTCGGGTAACCGACCGATCCGATCTGAATGACGATCACTTTATCCGGTATCGCGAAGCGAGAGCCCCGGTTCGCCGACGGTCTCCCGAACGCGATGATGTCCCGACCACACTGCGCTGTCCTGAGCGTCCTGCGACCCGCGGCCCCCGGTTACCGGATGCGGACGCTGCCCTCCGTTACTACCGTCGGAGGCATGCGTGAACGCGCATGGCACGACCAGAGAGGAGCCCCGCACATGAAGGCAGTCACCTGGCACGGCAAGCGCGACGTCCGCGTCGAGGACGTTCCTGATCCGAAGATCCAGGAGCCCACCGACGCGATCGTCAAGATCACGAGCACCAACATCTGCGGATCGGATCTACACCTGTACGAGGTGCTGGGTCCTTTCATGAACGAAGGCGACATCCTCGGTCACGAGCCCATGGGAATCGTCGAGGAGGTCGGCGCCGAGGTGACCGGGCTCAAGCCCGGGGACCGCGTGGTGATGCCCTTCCAGATCTCCTGCGGCCACTGCTACATGTGCGACAAGGGCCTGAACACCCAGTGTGAGACCACGCAGGTCCGAGACCAGGGTATGGGCGCCGCACTGTTCGGCTATTCGGAGTTGTACGGCAGCGTCTCCGGCGGCCAGGCCGAGTACCTGCGCGTCCCGCAGGCCCAGAACACCCACATCAAGGTGCCGCACGAGCACTCCGATGACCGCTACCTCTACCTGTCCGACGTCCTGCCCACCGCGTGGCAGGCCGTCGAGTACGCCGAGATCCCCGACGGCGGCACGGTCGTCGTACTGGGCCTCGGGCCGATCGGGGACATGGCCGCGCGGATCGCCGCCCACCGTGGTCACCGTGTGATCGGCGTGGACCCGGTGGCCGAGCGCCGGGCCCGTCAGGCCCACCGGGGGGTGGAGGTCCTCGATCCGACCGACGTTCCCGGCGAGATCGGCGATGCGATCCGCGACATGACCGACGGCCGCGGGCCCGACTCCGTGATCGACGCGGTGGGTATGGAGGCGCATGGCTCGCCGGTCGCCAGCGCTGCGCACGCCGCTGTCGGTCTGATGCCGAAGTTCTTCGGCAAGAAGATGATGGAGAACGCGGGGGTGGACCGCCTCGGGGCGTTCTACGGGGCGATCGACATCGTGCGCCGCGGTGGGGCCATCTCCCTCTCGGGCGTGTACGGCGGCACCGCCGATCCCATTCCGATGTTGACGCTGTTCGACAAGCAGATCACCCTGAAGATGGGCCAGGCCAACGTCAAGCGCTGGGTTCCGGAGATCATGCCGCTGCTCACCGACGACGACCCGCTGGGCGTCGACGACTTCGCCACGCACAGGCTCCCGCTGGCCGATGCGCCCCGCGCGTACGAGATGTTCCAGAAGAAGGAGGACGGCGCCGTGAAGGTGGTCCTCGAGCCGTGACGGAACTCGCCGGACTCCTCCTGGTCCGCCACGGTCAGAGCGTGGGCAACGTCGCCAATGACAACGCCCGTGCCGCCGGCGCCCACCGTCTCGACCTGGACCACCGTGATGCCGACACCCCGCTGTCGGAGTCGGGAGTGGGACAGGCTCGGGCAGTGGGCGCCTGGCTCGGCGGATTACCCGAGGACGCCCTGCCGACGGTGTGGCTCACCTCGCCCTATCGCCGTGCGGCGGACACGGCCACGGCTGCGCTCGAGGCGGCCGGCGGCAGCGCGGCGGGCGGTCGGGCGAGTGGCACCGGGCTGCTCACCGACGAGCGACTTCGGGAGCGCGACCTGGGGATCCTCGACGGGTTCACCGGCCGGGGCATCCGGCAGCGGTACCCGGAGGAGGCCGAGCGACGGGACCGGATCGGCAAGTTCTACTACCGCCCGCCGGGTGGTGAGAGCTGGACCGACGTGTTGCTGCGCGTGCGGTACCTGCTGACGGACCTCCGGCAGCAGTACGCGGGCGAGCGGGTCTGCGTGTTCAGCCACCAGGCCGTGATCATGTGTTTCCGGGTTGCCTTGGAGCAGTTGGCCGAAGAGGAGGTCCTCCGGGTCGACCGCGAGGACCCGCTGCCCAACTGCTCGGTGACGATCTATCGCCAGCGGCAGCTCGCACCGAGGCAGCACCGCCCGGGGCGGCACGAATCGGTGGGGCACCACCCCGGCAGCGCTGGGCTCGAGCTGCATAGCTATGCCGACACGACGGCCGTGGAGCGCGGCCATGCGCCCACCACGCGGGAGTCGCCTTCAGGGAACGAGGAGGCGGCGAGATGAGCGGCGAGGTGAGCAGCGAGTCGGTCCTCACGCACCATGCGCTGCGGGACTGGGCGCTCCCCTCCCCCGGTGGTGGAAAGGAGGGCCGCGGGCGGGTGCTGGTCGTCGGTGGCAGCAGGTCCACCCCGGGCGCTGTGCTGCTGGCCGCCGAGGCGACGCTGCGGTGCGGGGCCGGCAAACTACAGATCGCCACCGCCGGGTCGGTGTCGTCGTCGCTGGCGATCCACATTCCCGAGTCGAAGTCGATCGGTCTGCCCGAGGACGACGCCGGTGAACTCACCGCCGCGGGGGCGGACACGATCGTCGAGCTCGCCGAGGGGTGTGACGCCGTGGTGCTCGGCCCCGGGATCTGCGAGAAGGTCGCAGCGGTGGACTTGCTCTCGGACGTCGTGCCCCGGCTGGACACCACCCTCGTGCTTGACGCGCTGGGGATGGCCTACGTCACCGAGAACCCCGGCGGACTCGCCCACCTCGACGGCCGCGCGGTCCTCAGCCCCAACCCCAAAGAGCTCGCCCGGACCCTCGACGTGCCGGAGGACGACGTGGAGGCCGACACCCCGGGACACGCCGTGGCGCTGGCCGAGCGCGCGGGGGCCGTGGTGGTGACCGGCACCTCGACGTCGTGGATCGCCGCCCCGGACGGCCGACTCTGGCGGGACGAGACCGGTTCGTTCGGGCTGGGGATCTCGGGATCGGGTGACGTCAAGGCCGGGCTCATCGGCGGGCTGCTCGCCCGGGGCGCCGAACCCGCCCAGGCCGCCGCGTGGGCGACCCACAGCCACGGGCGGGCAGGGGAACGATTGTCCGCACGGATCGGTGCGACCGGCTTCCTCGCCCGCGAACTGCTGGCCGAGATCCCCGGCGTCCTGGTGGAACTCTCGTCCTGAACTGCTCCACGCGGAGGGGGAATCGTGCAGGTCCGAAGCCATCTCGTCGTGCGTCGTCCGTCCCGCAGCCCGGTGTCGACGACCGCCCGCAGCGTCGTCGCCGTTGTTCTCACCTCCGCCGTCACCACCCTCGCGGCCGCATGCGGCGGACCCATACCCAAGGACACCGACGGCAGCCTCGCGCGCATCACCGACGGCGTGCTCCGGGTGGGCGTGTCGGAGAACCCACCGTGGACCGAGGTATACGACGACGGCCGCGTCGCCGGTCGGGAGGTCGACCTCGTCACCGGCTTCGCCGGAGCCCACGCTGCGGACGTCGAGTGGACGCCGGGCGCGGAGAGCGAACTGGCAATGGCGATGGCCCGCGGTGACCTCGATGTGGTCGTGGGTGGGCTGACCTCCGACTCGCCGTGGGAGAAGGAGGTCGCACTGACGAGGCCGTACGCCGAGGAGGTCACCCCGGACGGGGACACCGAGAAGATGGTGATGGCCACTCCGCTCGGGGAGAACGCACTGCTGGTGGCGTTGGAGACCTACCTCGCCGAGGCCGGGGGTGCATCGTGAGCGACGAGAGGGACAGGGGCCGGGGCGAACGCGCGGTGGCGGGCATGGCCTCGGGGCTCGGTCGCGACGACCTGCCCGTCGAGCAGCGGGAAGCGCTGCGCCGGGCGATCCGCCTGGAGTGGGCCACCCTCGCGGTGATGACCGTGACCGTCGCTGCGGTGTACGCGGTGTCGGGTCAGTCGCAGGCGATGAAGGCCGCGTGGATCGAGGACTCGCTGTCGCTGCTCCCGCCGATCGCTTTCCTCGTGGCGATCCGGGTCTCCCGCATGCCGCCGACCGCCCGCTTCCCCTACGGCAGGCACCGCTCCGTCGGGATCGGGCACCTCGTCGCGGGGGTGGCGTTGCTCGCGATGGGGGCGTTCCTCGTCGTCGACTCCGGAACGGCTCTGCTGACCCGTGAACGCCCGCCGATGGGGGTCGTGGTGATCGGCGGGCAGGTGATCTGGTCCGGGTGGCTGATGATCGCGGTGATGGCGTTGTCCGTCATCGGGCCGCTCATCCTCGGTCGCATGAAGACCGGTCCCGCCGAGGCGCTGCACGACAAGGTGCTCTACGCCGACGCCGACATGAACCGGGCCGACTGGAAGACCGGACTGGCCACCATCGTCGGTGTGCTGGGCATCTCGCTCGGCCTGTGGTGGGCGGACGCGGTGGCGGCGCTCGTGGTGAGTGCGTCGATCGTCCGGGACGGGTGGTCAAACCTGCGCGGGGCGATCGAGGGACTCGCCGATGCGCGACCCACCCGGTTCGACGGCACGGACCCGCACCCGCTCGTGTACCGGATCGACGAACTGCTGGCGGGCGTCGACTGGGCGGATGACCACGGCGCGCGGGTACGCGACGAGGGGCACGTCTTCCACGTCGAGGCGTTCCTCGTCCCGGCCCGCGGCCGGGAGATCACCGTCGAGCGGCTCGCGGACGTGCGCCGGAGGCTGGCGGAGCTGAGCTGGAAGATCGAGGACGTGGTGGTGACGGTGGTATCGGAGGTACACGACGCCCACCGGCCCTGCTGACCGGCTGCACGTCGTCGCCCGGGCTGGCAGGCTCGGGGTATGACCTCACTCGAGACCATCCGAACCGCCATCGACACCGCGACCGAGCCCGAGGCGCCGGCGCTGGAGCGCGCCCGCATGATCATCGTGGACAAGCTCGGCGAGCGGGACAGCCTGGCGCTCGACGAGCTCGTCGAATCCGTCTGCGAGGCGTACGAGGCGCCATCGGGCGAGCCGCTGCGGCTGGTCGACGTGGATCCGTCCGCGCCCGAGTCGGACACCCCGGCCCTACGGAACCTGCGCTACGCCCGGGCCGCGCGCACGGCCATCATCGACCTGCTGGACGAGGGGACGATCGTGGCCGTCGATCCCCTGCCCGGCGACGGCGAGATGGTCCGCGCCACCGGCGAGGGGGACCCTGCCTGTGGTAACCACGACGACGGCAATGACAACAACGACGACGACGAGGTCACCGCCGCCAAGGAGACCACCGACGCGGCGGCCGCGAAGGCGGGAGCCGAGGAGATCGTCCTCGCGACGGGCCCGCAGCCCGAGGGGCGGCGGTTCGCGCTCGGGGACCGCTGACCCCCGGCCGGCGGGGTCGGGGCGCGACAGGGACGACTACAGGGTGAGCGTCTCGTCCGGGTGGTCGGTGTCCTTGAGCGGCTTCTGGGCCCCGCCGGACAGGGTGGTCTCACCGATCCGGGCCTCCCGGTAGCGCTCCGCTTGGGCCTGCGTGATGGGCTCGCGGGCGCCGTCCTTGGCGTAGCAGACGGGCAGCCAGGTGCCCTCGTTGTCCAGGCGGGCGACGATGCGCTGCCGGAGCCGGAACGGCTGGATCGAGTCGGACCAGGCGACCAAGAGGTCGAGGTTCGCGCCGCGGGCGTCGGGCGTCGAGTCGGTGCTGCAGAAGTGCTGGACGCTGCGCCACACCGCGAACTGCGCGCCGGTCACCGCGAGCGGATCGACGGTCGGGGCCTTGGCCGTGCGGGCGGACCGAGTCGGCCGGGTGCTCCTGGCGGGTGCGGGCGGAGGCGGCGGCGAGGTGTTCTCCCCGGCCTCCACGCGGCGGCGGGCTTCCTCCATCCGCTGCAATCGTCGTTCCGATGCCGTGCTCTTCTCGCCTGAGTCCCAGAACCCCGTCATGGTCCTCGACTTTACGCGGACCGCGGCCCGTCGCCCGAGCCCGAAGGCGGCGGTGGGGCGTACCTCACATGTCCAGCCCCAGATCGAGCACCGCGACGGAGTGGGTCAGGCCCCCCACGGCCAGGAACTCCACCCCGCAGCGGGCGTAGTCGGCGGCCGCGTCGAGGGTCAGCCCGCCGCTGGACTCCAGCCGGGTGGCCGGTGAGACCTTGTCGCGGCGCTGGACCGCGATCTGGGTCTGCCAGACGGGGAAGTTGTCCAGCAGGACCAGGTTCACGCCCGCGTCCAACATCTGGTTGAGCTGCTCCAGGGAGTCCACCTCGACCTCGCAGGGCAGGTCGGGGAAGCGCTCGCGGACCGCGGCCAACGCCGGGAGCACCCCGCCGGCGGCCACCACGTGGTTGTCCTTGACCAGCACCGCGTCGCCGAGGCCCAGTCGGTGGTTGACCCCGCCGCCGCAGCGCACCGCGTACTTCTGCAGCAGTCGCATGCCGGGCATGGTCTTGCGGGTGTCGCGGACGGCGCAGTCCGTGCCGGCGAGCTCGTCGGCCCACGCCCGGGTCGCGGTCGCCACCCCCGACAGGTGACAGACGAGGTTGAGCAGGGTCCGCTCGGCGGTGAGCAGACCGAGTGTCGGGGCGCTGATCTCGGCCACCACGTCGCCGGCCGAGACGCGGTCTCCGTCGCGGGCGTGGCGCGTCACCGAGAAATCCGCCCGCCCCGGCTCGGCCCGGCCGAGCACCTCGGCCAGGACCATCTCGATCAGCGGCAGCCCGGCCACGACGCCGTCGGATCGGGTCGCGAGGCGGGCCGTGGCACGGGCGTCCGCGGGCACCGTCGCCAGCGACGTGGCATCCGGGCCGTATCGCAGGTCCTCCTCGAGGGCACGACGGACCGCGATCAGGGCGTCCGCACGGGTGTCGGGATCGAAGAGCTCGTCGTCGTCAGCCCCGGGTGCAGCGCCGCTCACTCCCCCGACCCCGGGTTGCCGATGGCGATCATCCGCTCGACGGACCCGCGCGCGGCCTCGGCCGTGGCGGGATCAACGTGCACCTCGTCGGCACCCTCGACGAGGGCGCGCAGGAGCGCGGCCGGGGTGATCATCTTCATGTAGGGGCAGCTGGCCTGGTCGTTGACCGGCAGGAAGTCGATCTCGGGCGCGGCCTTTCGCAGCTGGTGGATCATCCCGATCTCGGTCGCCACCAGGACCTCGCTGGCCCCCGAGGCGCGGGCGGCGTCGACCATCCCTCCGGTGGACAGGATCTTGACCTGATCGGCGGGGACCGCACCCTCGGTGGCCAGGTGCAGGGCGCTCGTCGCGCAGCCGCACTCGGGGTGGACGAACAGCTCGGCGCCCGGGTGGGCCTCCGACTTGGCGGTGAGCTGGTCACCGTTGATCGCCGCGTGGACGTGGCACTCGCCCGCCCACACGAGGACGTTCTCGCGGCCCGTCTTGCGCCGGACGTGCGCACCGAGGAACTGGTCGGGAAGGAACAGCACCTCGCGGTCCGGGTCGATCGACTCGACGACCTCGACCGCATTGGAGCTCGTGCAGCAGATGTCGGTGAGGGCCTTCACCGCGGCGGTCGTGTTGACGTAGGAGACCACCACGGCGTCCGGGTGCTCGGACTTCCACTCGGCCAACTGCTCGGCGGTGATGGAATCGGCCAGCGAGCAGCCCGCGGCCTCGTCGGGGATGAGGACGGCCTTGTCCGGCGAGAGGATCTTGGCGGTCTCCGCCATGAAGTGGACGCCGCAGAAGATGATGGTCGACTGCTCGGCCTCCGCGGCGATCCGCGACAGGGCCAGGGAGTCCCCCACGTGGTGGGCGATGTCCTGGATGGCGGGGACCTCGTAGTTGTGGGCGAGGATCACCGCGTCGCGCTCGGCGGCGAGGCGGCGGATCTCGGCGGCCCACTCCGCGTCGGGCTCGACGCCCGTGTACACCGAGCCGTCATGGCGGATCCTCGCGGCCAGGGGCGAGTCGAGCCGCCCGACGGTGGTGTCCGGCCGCGGCGCGACCGTGGTGCCGTGTCCTGTGGCAGTGCTCATCGCTGCCCCCTCCCGGGTCGTTTCTCCGGGCCGATACGCCACCGGCCCCGTTTTCGACTTACAATCGAAAACATGATGCAGTGTAACACCGGTCACGAGGTGCTCGTCGTGGTGACCCAGGTCCGGCCGACTCCCGGCTCCACCGCACCGGCGCTCCACGTGATGCTGTGGCAGCACTCGCTCGGGCCGGCCGCCGGCCGGTGGGCGCTACCCGGCGGTGAGGTCCGCGACGACGAGGACCTCCCCGCCTCCGCCACTCGGCAGCTCGCCGAGAAGGTCGACGTACGCTCGCTCAGCCACCTGGAATCGGTCGCGGAATTCTCGGACCCCGCCCGCATACCCGGCCGGCGCGTGTTCGCCTCCGGATTCCTCGGTGTCCTGCCCAGCGATGCGGATCCCGCCATCCCCGACGACACCGCCTGGTTCCGGGTCGACCGTCTCCCCGACACCGTCTACGACCACGCCGAGATCGTCGCCCGCGCCCGCGCCCGCCTCGCCGCCAAGCTCTCGTATTCCACCCTGGGGTTCGCCCTGGCGCCCGTGGAGTTCACGCTGTCGCACCTCGCGCAGCTCTACGGCGCCGCCCTCGGCCACCCGGTGGACCCGACCAACCTCCAGCGCGTCCTGACCCGCCGCGGTGAGCTCGTGCGGTGCGGACGCAGCGCTCCCCCCGGGCCTACGGGCGGCCGGCCGGCGGCGCTGTACACGTTCGCCGAACGGCGCCTCCGGATCACCGACCAGTTCGCTACGCTGCGGCCGCCGGCGGGGGTGGGCTGACGGGTGCCTCGGGGTCGCCGAGGTACGCCAGCACCGCCACCGTGAACGCCGCGATCATCACCCCGAACACCACCCAGTCGAGACCCGGCGGGAACCAGTCCCATGACGGGCCGGACGTGCCGAAGACCATGCGGTCGAAGAACAGACTCCCGACCGCCGGAGCCTGCCGGACCACCTCGCCGTAGGGGACGTCATCCGGGGGCGCCGCGGCCACGTCTGCCAGAGGCGTCGCGGCCGCAGCCGCGATCGCGCAGGCCACACCCGGCAGCAGCACGAGCGCCGGGACGCCATCCGGCCGCCGCAGGTGCGGGTGACGCCGCCACAGGACCATGACCGCACACACGGTCGCGAACCCCGACAGGACGATGAACACGAGCAGCTGACTGCCACCGTCCACCCCCGAGTCCGGTAGCCGGAGCCCCCGGCCGTCACCCACCGACAACAGCGCCGCCCGGGGCGCCGCGACGATCCACAGCAGCAGCGCGACCACGAACGGGCCCACCACGCCGAGCAGCGTCGACGCCGCGAATCGGGCCGCACCGCCGCGGTGCGGGGCCGTGGTCGACGACGGCGGGGACGACGATGTCGACGACGACGGGCTGGTCATGCGCACGGACTGTACCAACGCCGGTGGTGCCGACCCGTTGTGGTGTAATCGGACCCGGCTCCGCCGGTGTACGGCACGGTGCCCGGACGCCGGGCCGGGCCCTCACCGACCCACCGGACGACACGTCAGGAAGTACCCGCCAGTGGCCACCATCTCTCCTCCCGCGCCCGCTGGGCGGCGCCGCGGGAAGATGGCCTACCGACACGACATCGACGGGTTGCGTGGGCTCGCGATCGCGCTGGTGGTGGTCTTCCACATCTGGATGGGCCGGGTCTCCGGCGGCGTGGACGTCTTCCTCACCCTGTCCGGCTTCTTCTTCCTCGGCTCGCTCCTGCGCGGCGCCGGCGACCCCGGCACGCCGCTCTCCCCGCTTCCCCACCTGAAGCGGCTGGTCCGCAGGCTGTACCCGGCGCTGGTGGTGACGATCGCCGCCACCGTGCTGGGCACGGTGCTCGTCAAGCCGCCCACCCAATGGTCGACGATCTTCGAGCAGACCGTCGCCTCGCTGCTGTACTACCAGAACTGGGAACTGGCGCTGACCGCGTCCGACTACGCCGCCGCCGACGCGACCATCTCCCCGCTGCAGCACCTGTGGTCCATGTCCGTGCAGGGCCAGTTCTATGTGGTCGCCCTGGCGGTGATCCTGGGCGGGACCGCCCTCTGGCGCCTGATCGTCCGCAGGGGCACTCCGAAATGGCTTCTCGTGGGCATCGTCGCCGCGGGCACCGCCGCCTCGGTGTGGTGGGCCGTCCTCGGACAGGCCGACAACCAGGCGTGGAACTACTACGACACCGGCGCCCGCATGTGGGAACTGCTCATCGGCGGCCTGGTGGCCATCCTGCTGGCCGGAATCGTCCTGCCGTGGCCCCTGCGGCTACTCACCACCGTCGCCGGACTCTTCCTGGTGGTGAGCACCGGCTTCTTCTTCGACGGCGCCGCCCACTTCCCCGGCCCGCTCGCCTGGTACCCCATCGGCGGCGCCCTGCTCATCATCCTCGGCGGCAACCTCCCGGTCGGGCAGCGCGCCACCCCGGCCAAGGACCCCGTCACCTGGCTCCTGTCCGGACGGGTGTTCCGGCGGCTCGGCGACATCTCCTACTCGCTGTACCTGTGGCACTGGCCGCTGCTCATCCTGTGGCTGTCCCACGACCGCGAAGCCGAGATCACGCTGGTCTCCGGCCTGACCATCATCGTCGTCTCGCTCGTGCTGGCGCTCCTCACCGAGAAGTACGTCGAGCGCCCGCTCCGCATGGCCAGCCGGGCGCGGGGACGCACCACCCCGGCGGCGGCGGCACGCGACCGGCAGCGGGGCGGCCCGGCCCGTTCGGCCCGTGAGCAGAAGCGATTCGTGGGGGCGAGCGTCGTCGTCGTCGTCGCCGTCGTCGCCAGCCTGGGGACCGTCGGCTGGTGGAGCGCCACCTCCGGCTCCCGTTCGTCCGTCCCGTACGTCGACTCCCTCACCGACCCGGGCCACCCCGGAGCGCGGGCGTTCTTCGAGGGCGTCCCCGCACCCGACGACGCCCCCTACGTACCCTCCCTGCTCCAGGTCGGCAACGACCTCCCCGCCAGCACCATGGACGGCTGCATCTCGACCTTCGAGTCGACGGAGGTCGAGATGTGCGTGTACGGCGACGTCACCTCCCCCCGCACCATCGCGCTCACGGGCGGGTCGCACGCCGAACACTGGATCAGCGGCCTCGACGAGGTCGGCCGGCATTACGGCTTCCGGGTGGTCACCGTCCTCAAGATGGGCTGCCCCCTCACGCTCGACGCCTCGGTCTCCGACGGCGACGAACCGCTGTACGAGAGCTGCGCGGAGTGGACCCCGGAGGCACTCGCCGCCCTCGTCGGACTGGATCCCGACTTCGTGTTCACCACGGCCACCCGCCCGGTCGGGGTCGTGGGCCCCGACGTCACGCCGCGCCAGTACGTCGACCTGTGGCGCGCGCTCGGCGAGCAGGGCATCGGCGTCATCGCCATCCGCGACACCCCGTGGCTCAACCAGGGACGCGGACCCATCCGCGCCAGCGACTGCCTCGGCGCCGGCGGCACCCCGGAAGAGTGCGGCATGCCGCGGGAGCGCTCCATCTCCCCCATCAACCCCGCCGCGATCGCTGCCGCGGGCCTCGACTCGGTGCGACTTCTCGACCTCACCGACGGCCTGTGCGACCCCGAGGACTGCCCCGCCGTGGTGGGCAACGTGATCGTGTACCACGACTCCCACCACCTCTCGGGTTCGTGGGTCCGGTCCGCCTCCGGGGAGCTGGCGCGTCAGCTGGGACCCGCGACCGGCTGGTGGTGATGGGCTGGCGGTGGTGATGGGCTGGTGGTGATGGGGACAGCCTGTGACCCGCCTCCGCCTGCACGGCCACGTCCGGACGGCCCTCAGGCACTACCCTGGGTCGGGTGACCCAAGACGACGAGACGCAGTCCGCCCCGGAGCTCATCCGAGCCTGGCCCGGTACCCCCTACCCGCTCGGGGCCACCTACGACGGCACCGGCACGAACTTCTCCCTGTTCTCAGAGGTCGCCGAGCGCGTGGAGCTCTGCCTGATCGACGACGACGGCGGCGAACAGCGTATCGAGCTCGTCGAGGTCGACTACCACATCTGGCACTGCTACCTGTTCGGCGTGACGCCCGGTCAGCGGTACGGGTTCCGGGTCCACGGTCCGTACGAACCCTCCGACGGGCTGCGGTGTGACGCGTCCAAGCTGCTCATGGACCCGTACGGCAAGGCCTTCGACGGCTCCTTCGACGGGGACCCGAGTTTGCACAGTTACGACCTCGACAACCCGGACGAGCGCAACACCGACGACTCCCTCGGGCACACCATGACCACCGTCGTGATCAACCCGTACTTCGACTGGGGCAACGACCGCGCCCCCGGGCACGAGTACCACAACACGGTGATCTACGAGGCGCACGTCAAGGGCATGACCGCGACGCACCCGGACATCCCCGCCGAGATGCGCGGCACCTACGCGGGGATGGCCCACCCGGCGATCATCGACTACCTCACCGACCTGGGCGTCACCGCGATCGAGCTCATGCCGGTGCACCAGTTCATGCAGGACCAACGACTCATCGACATGGGCCTGCGCAACTACTGGGGCTACAACAGCTTCGGGTTCCTGGCGCCCCACAACGAGTACGCGTTCTCCGACCGGCCCGGCGACGCGGTCAGCGAGTTCAAGGCCATGGTCAAGGCCTTCCACGAAGCCGATATCGAGGTGATCCTCGACGTGGTCTACAACCACACCGCCGAGGGCAACCACATGGGCCCCACCATCGGCTTCCGCGGTATCGACAACCAGGCCTACTACCGGCTGGTCGAGGGCGACGAGCAGCACTACATGGACTACACGGGCACCGGGAACACGCTCAACGTCCGGCACCCGCACTCCCTGCAGCTCATCATGGACTCGCTGCGCTACTGGATCCTCGACATGCACGTCGACGGTTTCCGCTTCGACCTCGCCTCCGCCCTGGCCCGCGGCCTGCACGACGTCGACCGGCTGTCCTCGTTCTTCGACCTCGTTCAGCAGGACCCCATCGTCAGCCAGGTCAAGCTCATCGCCGAACCCTGGGACGTCGGCGAGGGCGGCTACCAGGTGGGCAACTTCCCACCGCTGTGGACCGAGTGGAACGGCCAGTTCCGCGACACGGTGCGCGACTTCTGGCGCGGCGAGCCCGCGACCCTGGGCGAGTTCGCCTCGCGACTGACCGGGTCCTCGGACCTGTACGAGCACACCGGTCGTCGTCCCAACGCGTCGATCAACTTCGTCACCGCCCACGACGGGTTCACGCTCAACGACCTGGTGAGCTACAACGAGAAGCACAACGACGCCAACGGTGAGGACGGCAACGACGGCGAGAGCCACAACCGCTCCTGGAACTGCGGGGTCGAGGGCCCCACCGACGACCCCGAGATCATCCAGCTGCGCCACCGCCAGCGGCGCAACCTCCTCACCACGTTGATCCTGTCGCAGGGCACGCCGATGATCGCCCACGGCGACGAGATCGCCCGCACCCAGGGCGGCAACAACAACGTCTACTGCCAGGACAACGAGATCTCCTGGATGGACTGGGACCTCGACGAGGAGAAGCAGGACCTCCTGGAGTTCACCCGGAACCTGGTCCAGCTGCGCAAGGACCACCCCGTGTTCCGTCGCCGCCGGTTCTTCGGCTCCCCGCTGCGTGGCGAGGAGGAACCGCAGGACATCGGGTGGTTCACCCCGGAGGGCTCGGAGATGACCAGCAAGGACTGGGATTCCGGGTTCGGCAAGTCCATGGCCGTGTACCTCAACGGCGAGGGGATCCACGAGCCGGACGTACGCGGTCAGCGGATCGTCGACGACTCGTTCCTCATGCTGTTCAACGCCCACCACGAGCCCATCGAGTTCTCCCTCCTCGGCGCCGACTACGCCGAGAAGTGGGAGGTCGTCCTGGACACCGCCGACCATCTCGAGGAGCGCGCGGACGAGTTGAGCTCGGACGGCACCATCACCGTGGCCGACCGCGGCACGATCGTGCTGCGCAAGGTCAGCTGAGCATGGCCGCCGAGGACGAGACAGGGACCGGGGCCGGGCCGAGCCGGGGCGCCGCGCTGGCGAGCACCTACCGCCTCCAGCTGCGCACCCCCGCCTCGGACCCCGACGGCCGAGGCTTCACCCTGGCCGACGCCGAGGAGCTCGTGCCCTACCTGGCCGACCTCGGCGTGGGCGCGGTGTACCTCTCGCCCGTCATGACCGCCACTCCCGGCTCCACCCACGGCTACGACGTCGTCGACCCCACCACCGTCTCGGCCGAACTCGGCGGGATCGACGCACTGCGCTCCCTTCGCGCGGCGTGCCGGGCCCACGAGCTGGGCCTGGTGGTGGACATCGTCCCGAACCACCTCGGTGTGGACGAGCCGGCCGCCAACCCGTGGTGGTGGGACTCGCTGAGGCGGGGCCCCGACTCGCCGCACTTCTCGTTCTTCGACTTCGACACCGAGGAGGCGAACGGGGCCGACGGCAGGATCGCGATCCCCGTCCTGGGGACACCGGACGATGTGGCGGACCTCGTCGTCGTCGCCCCCGGAGACTCCCCCTCCGGCGAGGCCGAGCTGCACTTCTACGACCACCGGTTCCCGGTGGCCCCCGGCACCGGGGACGGCACCGCCCGGGAGGTCCACGACCGCCAGCACTACCGGCTCGTCCACTGGCGCGAGCCGCTGCTGGGCTACCGGCGGTTCTTCACCGTCACCGGGCTCGCCGGGCTGCGCCAGGAGGACCCCGAGGTCTTCGAGGCCACACACGCCGAGGTGCGGCGCTGGTGCGAGGAGGACCTCGTCGACGCCATCCGCGTCGACCACCCCGACGGGCTCGCCGACCCGGTCGGGTACGCGCGACGGCTGCGGGCGCTCGCCGGCGACGACCGCGTCCTGCTGGTCGAGAAGATCCTCGCGCCCGGTACCGAATCGACCCCACCCGAGGTCCTCGAACCCGCCATGCCCGTCGACGGCACCACCGGCTACGACGCCCTGCGGTTCATCGATCAGCTGCTCGTCGACGCCTCCGGCGAGGCCCGGCTGTCCGAGCTCGCCCGGCGCTACACCGGCGACCCTGGTGACGAGGAGCAGGTGCACGCGCAGTCCGCCGAGCTCAAACGGCAGATCGTGGTGGAGGACCTGGCTCCCGAGCTCGCGAGGTTGGCGCGCGCGGTTCGTCGCGAGGTGGCGGTCGGGCTGGACGGCCCGGCGAGCGACGACGTCGACGAGGCCGCCCTCCGGGAGACGCTGATCTCCGTCGTCGCGCGCACGCCGTTCTACCGGGCCGACTACCCCGTCCTGCGCGGCACCCTGCCCACGATCCTGGGGGGACTGCGCCGCGACCGGCCCGAACTGGTGCCCGCCCTGGGGCTCGTGGCCGCAGCACTGGCCCGCGGCGGCGAGGCCTCGACCCGGCTCGCGCAGGTCACCGGCGCCGCCACCGCCAAGGCCGAGGAGGACCGGCTGTTCTACCGGCTCGCGCGACTGGTCTCGCTCAACGAGGTCGGCGGCTCGCCCGGCCGGATGGGGATGCCCGTCGAGGCGTTCCACCTCGCCATGGCCGAACGGGCCCGCTCCACCCCGCTGGCGATGACGGCGCTGAGCACCCACGACACCAAGCGCGGAGAGGACGTCCGCGCCCGGATCTCGGTGCTCTCGCAGCTCCCCGACGAGTGGGCCGACCTCGTCACGCGCGTGTTCGACGAGTTCCCGCCGCCCGCCGAGGACGCGGGCTACTTCCTCCTCCAGGTGATCGTGGGCGTCTGGCCCGAGCTGGGCGGGCCCACAGACGACCTGCGGTCGCGCCTGCACGACTACGCCGACAAGGCCCTGCGTGAGGCCGCCGTGCACACCACCTGGACCGATCAGGACGCCGACTTCGAGTCCGGTGTGCACCGGTGGATCGACACGCTGATCGACTCCGGCGGCGGGCTGCTGGGGCCGTTCGTCGAGCGCATCGCCCCGGCCGGCCGCGACAACTCGCTGGTCGCCAAGGCCGTGCAGTTGCTCGGCCCCGGCATCCCGGACGTCTACCAGGGCACGGAGGTGTGGGAGGACTCCCTCGTCGACCCGGACAACCGCCGGTTCGTGGACTACGGGCCACTGCGCTCCGGCGCCGTCGCCCGTGCGGGACACCCCAAATTCGTGCTGGTCCGCGAGCTGCTGCGGTTGCGGCGGGCGCATCCGGAGGCCCTGACCGGCGGGGCGTACGTGCCGCTGCCCGTGCAGGGGCCCGCCGCCTCGGACGTGGTGGCGTTCACCCGGTCAGTCGACGGACGGCCGGCGGTCGGCATGATCGCGCGGCGGCGTACCGCGGTGCTGCCCGCCGAGGAGTTCACCGGGACCGTGGTGCTGCTACCGCAGGGGACCTGGGCGGTCCGCCCGGCCGGGACGCCGCTCTCGGGCCGCGTCGATCTCGGCGAGCTGCTGAGTGAGTCGGCGGTCGTGGTGATCGTCCGCGAGGGCGGCTGACCGGCGGGGGCGGCTGACCGGTGGGGGCCTCAGTCGCGGCCCAGCAGTCGGTCGGTCTCGCGGCGCTCCCGCTTGGTGGGCCGCCCGGCTCCCCGCTCCCGCCGCGGCTGGGAGGCCAGGACCTCCTTGGGCGGCGGCGGGGGCGAGTGGTCGACATAGCAGGTCGCGGCCACCGGGGCACCGACCCGCTTGTTGATGGTCGTCACCACCTCGAGAATGCGGACCCGCCCCAGTGCGCCGGTGATCTGCACTCGGTCGCCGGGAACGACGGGCTTCGACGGCTGCACCGCTTCGCCGTTAACCTTGATGTGCCCGCCACGGCAGGCGGCCGCCGCCTTGGTCCGCGACGGGAACAACCGCACCGACCACGTCCACGCGTCCACCCGAACACTCATGGGGCCGAGGATAGCTGTGGCCGCCAGGGGCGCTTGAAATCCACCGATCCGTGTGCGATCCACCGACCTGTGTGCGATTCACCGCGGGAGCTCCGTCGGCGGATCGTCATCCGATCGGTGCATCACCGACCCCGCCCGTGAACCATCGTGGCGGGTGCAGACTCTTCAGGCGGGTACCGGACCCCGGGGCTCAGGCCGCGACGGGATAAAGGACCCGACGGACTTTCTCGGCCAGCAGGCGCGGCTGCTCGAGATCCGCCCACCGCCAGTGCAGGATCCGATAGCCGAGAGCGAGGAGCTCGGCATCCCGGTCCTTCTCACGGCCGAGTCGGCGCCTCACCTCTGCACTGTCCGCGCCGTCGAAGTGCTTGCCGAACCCGTCGCACTCCCCTATCACCTCGAACTCGCGCCACAGGAAGTCCACGCGGGCGATGCGGTTGCCGTGCCTGCCGATGATGTCCGCCTGGGTCTCCGGCGCCGGGAGTCCGAAGTCGGCCAGCGTCAGGCGGCTGAGCGTCTCGGCCACGCTCTCGCTCCGGCCGTCGGTCAACGCCATAGACGCCCGGGCTCTCTTGATCCCCGAACGCCCGGCCGCTTCCTCGAGCGCGCGGTCCAGAGCGGCCGGGTCGATCAGTTCCCCGTGGAGTGCCGCATCCGCGACGGCCACACCCGCATCCCGACCAACGGTCCGCGCGAGATCCATTACAGCACGCGCGGGAGCAGTGACTCGCAGGCCATCAACCCGGGTCACCTCGTCCTCGCGGAGAGCGCCGAGATGATGCTTCATCGCCCGGGTCGTGTGGGTTCGCCAGCACTGATGGTCTGCCGAGACCGCAACCTTTCCCAGAGGCAGTCCCCACGAGGGCAAGCCGTGTATGAGAGCCGCGGACGCGTGCGAGAACACCGGGGAGTCGAGCGCCGCATCCGCAGCCAACACGTTCAGCAGGTGCCGGTCCTCTTTTCGATGTCGGCGGGCTACGCCGTCCACGTGGTAACCCGGTCTGAGACGGACCAGGTCGCCTGAAGAGACCGCCCGGCTCATCCGCTGAGAGGTCATGCCGTCGGCTCGCAACCGAGAGGCCGTCAGGAGGAGGGATCGCAGTTCGCTCATGTCAGTCACGGCCCGATAATGGCCGGGCGCCGTGCTCGACATGCCGCCCCTGAGCACCCGGAGCACGCCACCTGTGGAGGGGGAAGACCCCTGTGGATATCGCGGTCGCGCATGACCGGCCCTTCGCGACAACCGCAGATCGAACGACGATCCACCGAGCGATCCCGCCTGGTGGATCGCCGACCGATCGGCGGATTGGGGCCGGCGGGATGATGGAGGGTGCGGGTGGGGCTGGCGGGGCGGCGGTGGCAGCGCTGGCGGTTACAGCCCCTGCCAAGCCTGCCCGGGGCCCGTGCGAGACTGGGATCACATCGCGCCTCGCGCCCCGCCGCCCACCTGGAGGACCCATGACCGACGCCGCCGCCACGATCGACGCCGCCGCCACGCTGGAGCAACTCCTCGACGACCGCTACAGCTGCCGGGGATTCACCTCCGAGCCGGTCCCGGAGGAGACGATCGACCGGATCTTCCGCATGGCCCAGCGCACCGCATCGTGGTGCAACTCGCAGGCCTGGCAGGTGGAGCTGGTGACGGGACGGGCCACGGCGGCGTTCGGCAAGCATCTCACCGACCATGTGCTCTCCAACGACATGCGCTCGGATTTTCCCGCCCCGGAGCGGTATGACGGTGTGTATGGCGACCGCCGCCGGGCGAGCGGCTTCGGGCTCTACTCGGCGCTCGGCATCGAGCGGTCGGACACGGACGCCCGGCTGCGTCAGATGCTGGAGAACTACCGCTTCTTCGGCGCCCCGCACGTCGCGGTGATCACCTCGGACGCGGGCCTCGGCACGTACGGGGCGGTGGACTGCGGTGGTTACGTGTCGACGTTCCTGGCGGCCGCCACGTCGCTGGGCGTCGCCACATGCGCCCAGGCAGCGATCGCTTTGTACTCGGATGCGGTCCGCGAGCACCTGCAGATCCCCGAGGACCGCCTCATCGTCTGTGGGATCGCATTCGGCTTCGCCGACGCGGACCACCCTGCCAACACGTTCCGGGCCGAGCGCGCCGACCTGTCCGACGTGGTGCGCCGCCACGGTTGATCCGGGCTCGGCTGGCGTCAGTACAGCTCGCGCTTCTGATCGGGCTTGCCGGAGATGGCCTTGCGGACCTTGTTGCCGTTGTAGATCGCCACGATGGCGGCCACGATCACCACGACGATCATCGCCTCAGCCGCGAACAGCGCGATCGGCAGCGACACGGCCGTCACGCCCAGAGCGATAGCGGTGGTGCGCGCATCCTTGCGGACCTGCTGCTTCTGCTGCTCGATCGAGTTCGGCTGGTAGGGCTGCATGCTCATGTAGTCAGGATTCCATATCCCGGCGAACTGCCGCGTTCTCGGTGGTGGCCACCCCTGCGGTCTCCCACTCGACCCCGCCGGAGGTGCGGGCGGCCAGGATCGGCCCGACCACGTCCAGTTCGCCGACGACGGTCAACCGCACGCGCCGGCCGTAGTCGACATCCATCACCCGGGCCCCGGCGGAGCGCAGCGCCCCCTCAAGGCCACCGGCCACGGAATGGTCGACCTCGGCGGTCCACGCGGGGGTGCGGGTCACCTCCGCCACGCGACCGTCCCGCCACGCGGCGTCGACCGCCTCGGACACCGCCGCCGAGTAGGCCCGCGCCAGCCCGCCGGTGCCCAGCTTGGTGCCGCCGAACCACCGGACCACGACCGCGCACACCCCGGTGAGGCCACTTCCCCGCAACACGTCCAGCATGGGGGTGCCGGCGGTGCCGGAGGGTTCACCGTCGTCGCTTGACCGCTCGATTCGGCTGGCCCCGGGAACGTCCACGATGAAGCCACTGCAGTGGTGGCGAGCCGACGGGTGCGCCGCCCGGAGTTCGGCGATCAGGGCGCGGGCGTCCTCCTCGTCGTCGCACCGTCTCAGCACGGCCACGAACCTGGAGCGTTTCTCCTCGTACTCCCCCGTCACGTCCGGTCCGGCGGTGAGCCGGAGCACGCGGGGCGGGGAGTCTGTCATGGCTCCAGTATCGCCGTCGGTCGTCGAGGGGCGCAGTTCGGCCTGCGGGTGTCGTTCGCCCCTCCCCGCGGCGGCGCGTTTTCCCTACGCTGGGCGGTGTGACCTCACCGAGCCAAGCGACCCCGCCCGACACGAGCGCGACCGCCACGACCGTCCCCGCCGGCGCCGACCCGCGCGACGAGATGTTCTCCGTCTGGGCGCCCGAGGCCCGCGCGGTGGGGTTGGTGCTGGACTCCCCCGACGCCGACCCGGTTCCGATGCGACGCGCCCCGGGCGGCTGGTGGACGTCCGGCATCCCCCGGGAGCAGGGCAGGGACTACGGATTCGTGGTGACCGGCGACGACGACGAGGTCAGCCCGCCGCGGCCCGACCCGCGGTCGCCCCGTCAGCCGAACGGGGTCCACGGGCTGTCTCGGGTACACCGCCTCGAGGAGTCCCGCTGGACGGACCAGGCGTGGACGGGACGGCAGCTGGCCGGATCGGTGATCTACGAGATGCACGTGGGCACGTTCTCGGCCGGCGGGACGCTGACCAGCGCGATCGAGCACCTCGATGAGCTGGTCGAACTGGGCGTGGACATGGTCGAGGTGATGCCGCTCAATGCGTTCAACGGCGAGTACGGCTGGGGCTACGACGGGGTGGCGTGGTTCGCGGTGCACGAGCCGTACGGCGGGCCGGACGCGTTCCAGCAGTTCGTCGACGCCTGCCACGCTCGAGGGCTCGCGGTGTGTCTGGACGTGGTCTACAACCACCTGGGGCCGTCCGGGAACTACCTGCCGGAGTTCGGGCCGTACCTGTCGGCCGCGGACGGTCCGTGGGGGTCGGGGCTCAACCTGGATGGTGAGCACTCGGGCGAGGTGCGGCGCTACATCATCGACAACGCGCTGCGCTGGTTCGACGAGTTCCACGTGGACGCGCTGCGGTTGGATGCGGTGCACGCGCTGCACGACGCCTCGGCCGTGCATCTGCTGGAGCAACTGGTGGTGGAGGTGGAGTCGCTGGCGACCCATCTCGGGCGGCCGCTCTCGCTCATCGCCGAGTCGGATCAGAACGATCCGCGGACGGTCACCGCGCGTGAGGGTGGCGGCCTCGGGCTGGACGGGCAGTGGGACGACGACGTGCACCACGCCGTCCACGCCGCCGTGTCGGGGGAACGGCAGGGCTACTACGCCGACTTCGGGTCGCTCGAGTCGCTGCGACAGGTGCTCACGGGTGCGTTCCTGCACGCGGAGACGTTCTCGACGTTCCGCGGGCGCGTGCACGGGCGGCCGCTGGATGTGAGCCGGGTGCCGGGGTCGCGGTTCGTGGCCTACACGCTGACGCACGACCAGGTGGGCAATCGCGCGGCCGGCGACCGGCCGTCGATGAACCTCACGCCCCAGCAGCAGCTGGCCAAGGCCGCCATCGTCCTCTGTTCGCCCTTCACGCCGATGCTGTTCCAGGGTGAGGAGTGGGGCGCGCGGACGCCGTTCTGCTTCTTCACCTCGCATCCCGAGCCGGAGCTGGCCGAGGCTGTGCGTGAGGGTCGGCCCCGCGAGTTCGCGGCGATGGGCTGGGATCCGGACACGGTGGCGGACCCGCAGGATCCGGAGACGTTCCGTCGCTCGGTGCTCGACCGCACGGAGCAGGCGGCCGATGAGCACGCCGAGATTCTGCGGACCTACCGGGCGCTGATCGCCCTGCGGAAGTCCGAGCCGGAGCTCAGCGACCCGTGGCTGGGCTCGGTCCGGGTGGACTGCGGCGTGGAGGCCGACGACAACCGCTGGCTCGTGGTCCACCGCGGGGCGCTGGCGCTGGTGGTGAACCTGGGCACCGAGCCGTCGCGGGTCCCGCTGGCCGGCGAGGCGGTGTTCGCCTCGGGGGCGGTCGCCGACGACGACTCGGTGTTCTGCCAGGCGTTCGGCTTCGCGGTGCTGCGGACGCGCTGAGACGACGTCACGGTGGACGCCGCCCGCGCGTGAAATCAGGTCAGGTCAGGTACTCGTACGCCGCGGTGCCCGGCTCGAGGCGCTCACAGTCGATGCGGGAGGCGTCCATGCGCTCGAGCAGCGAGTGCAGGCCGGTGGCCGAGCCCAGCTCGATGCCCACGAGCGCGGCGCCGTACTCGCGGTTGTTGCGCTTGAGGTACTCGAACTGCGTGATGTCGTCCTCGGGCCCCAGCACCTCGTCGAGGAAGCGGCGCAGCTGGCCGGGCTCCTGCGGGAACTTCACCAGGAAGTAGTGCTTGAGTCCCTTGTGGACCAGGGAGCGTTCGATGATCTCGCTGTACCGCGAGACGTCGTTGTTGCCACCGGAGACCAGGCAGACGACGGTGGCACCCTCGTCGATCTCGAGCTGCTCCAGCGCGGTCACCGCCAGTGCCCCGGCGGGCTCCGCGATGATCCCCTCGTTCTGGTACAGCTCCAGCATCTCGGTGCACACCGCGCCCTCGTCGACGGTGAGGACCTGGATCCGCTCGGTCATCGAGGAGATGACCCCGAACGGGAACTCCCCCAGCCGTGCGACGGAGGCGCCGTCCACGAAGGTGTCGACGGTGTCGAGGGTGACCGGCTCCCCCGCCTCGAGCGCCCGGGTCAGGGATGGGGCCCCGGTGGGCTCGACGGCGATGATCTTGCAGTCCGGCGCGTACTCGGCGAGGTAGGTCGCCAGCCCACCGACCAGCCCGCCACCGCCGACGGGGACCACCACGGCATCGGGCGTCTCGTCGAGCTGGGCGAGGATCTCGGCGGCGATCGTGCCCTGTCCCGCCATGGTGTCGGGGTGGTCGAACGGCGGGACCATGGTCGCCCCGGTGCGCGCGGCGTCGGCTCGGGCGGCGGTCTGGGCGGCGTCGAAGTTCGTCCCCGTCACCACGAGCTCGACCGAGTTCCGCCCGTGGGCGAGGATCCGGTCGCGCTTCTGCTTGGGCGTGTTGGTCGGCACGTAGATCCGGCCGTTGATACCCAGCACCCGGCAGGCGAAGGCGACGCCCTGGGCGTGGTTGCCGGCGCTGGCCGTCACGACGCCGGCACTGCGCTCGTCGCTGTTCAGCTGCGCCATGAGGTTGAAGGCGCCGCGGATCTTGTACGAGCGGACGTCCTGCTGGTCCTCCCGCTTGAGCAGGATGTGCGCGCCGGTCTGCTCGCTCAGCCGCTCACTGACCTGGAGGTCGGTGCACCGGACCACGTCACCGATCCGGCGGGCGGCGGCGTCGATGTCGTCGGGGGTGACGACCTGGGTCGTGGCGGAATCGGTGACGGTCACAGCCACCAGTGTCCCACCGCGCCCACGATCACCGTCAACCCGGTCAGCCCGTGAGGCAGCCGGGGCCGAGCAGCGCCTTGAGATCGCCCATCAGCGAGGACGAGGTCTCGACCCGCAGGTGGTCATCGAGCCGCAGGACGGTCGACGAACTTCCGTTGACCAACCGCAGGTGCACGTCCGACGGTCCGGGGTGCCGCCCCAGGACCTGCTTGAGCGCGGTGACGGTCTCGATGGTGCACATCCGCGTCGGCAGCGTGAGCGCCAGCGGCGCCCCGTTGCCACCGACGACCAGGTCGGGCACCTCGAGGGTGTCGCCGAACACCGAGACGCGGTCCTCACGGATGTTGATGCGCGCCTTGACCAGCACCACCGCGTCCTCGGCGATGTCCATCGCCGCGAGACGGTACGTCTTGGGGAAGAACAGCACCTCGACACTGCCGTTGAAGTCCTCGATGGTGACGATCGCCCACGGCTCGCCGTTCTTGTTGACCCGCCGGTCGACGCCGGAGATGATCCCGCCGATCGTCACGGCGGTGCCGTGCGCGAGCTCGCCCTCGTGGATGGTGGCGATGGTGGTGTCGGTCTTGGCCTCCAGGGCGGCCTCGAGCCCGTCCAGCGGGTGCCCGGACACGTACAGACCCAGCATCTCGCGTTCCAGGGCGAGCTTCTGCTTGATGTCCCATTCCTCGTCGGGGACCCGGACGGCGAAGACGTCGCCAAAGCCCGAGTCGGCCTCGGCGTCATCTCCCCCGCCGAACAGGTCGAACTGACCCACCGCCTCGGCCTTCTTGGTGGACATCACCGATTCCACCGCGTCGGCGTGGACCAGGAACAGTCCCTTGCGCGGGTGGCCGAGAGAGTCGAAGGCGCCGGCCTTGACGAGCGACTCGGTGACCTTCTTGGTGCAGGCGGTCTGGTCGATCTTGGCCAGGTAGTCCGAGAAGTCGCCGAACTCGCCCTTCGCCTCGCGGGCCGCGACGATCGAGTCGACCACCTGGGCGCCGACGTTGCGCACCGCGCCCAGTCCGAAGCGGATGTCCGTGCCCACCGACAGGAAGTTGGTCCGCGACTCGTTGACCGACGGCGGCAGGACCTTGATGCCCATCTGGCGGCAGTTGGACAGGTACAGGGCGGCCTTGTCCTTGTCGTCGCCGACGGAGGTGAGCAGCGCGGCCATGTACTCGGCCGGGTAGTTGGCCTTGAGGTAGCCGGTCCAGAAGGAGACGAGGCCGTAGCCGGCCGCGTGCGACTTGTTGAACGCGTACGAGGCGAAGGGCTCGATGGTGCCCCACAGTGCGTCGACGGCGTCCTTGGAGAAACCGCGCTCGAACATGCCGCCGGAGAACTTCTCGTACTCGGCGGCCAGCACCTCGGCCTTCTTCTTGCCCATGGCCTTACGGAAGCCGTCGGCCTCACCGGCCGTGTATCCCGCGAGTTCGCGGGAGATGGCCATGATCTGCTCCTGGTACACGATCAGGCCGTGGGTCTCGCCGAGGATCTCCCGGAGCGGTTCCTCGAGCTCGGGGTGGATGGGCACCAGTTCCTGCTTGCCGTTCTTTCGGTCGGCGTAGTTCCAGTGCGTCCCCATGCCCATCGGCCCGGGGCGGTACAGGGCGAGGGCGGCCACGATGTCGTTGAAGCCGGTGGGCTTCATCCGCTTGAGCAGCTCGCGCATGCCGCCGGAGTCGAGCTGGAACACGCCCAGCGTGTCACCGCGGGCGAGCAGCTCGTAGGTCGCGGGGTCGTCCGTGCTCAGGACGTCGAGGTCGATCTCCTCGCCCCGGTTGAGCTTGATGTTCTCCAGGCAGTCGCCGATCACCGTGAGGTTGCGCAGGCCCAGGAAGTCCATCTTGAGCAGGCCGATGTCCTCACACGACGGGTAGTCCCAGCCGGTGATGATGGCGCCGTCCTGCGCGCGCTTCCACATGGGGATCACGTCGAGCAACGGCTCGGAGGACATGATCACCGCGCAGGCGTGCACGCCGGCCTGGCGGACCATGCCCTCGAGCCCGCGGGCCGTGTCGTAGATCCGCTTGACGTCGGGGTCCGTCTCGATGAGCTGACGGACCTCGGCGGCCTCACCGAAGCGCTCGTGCTTGGAGTCGGTGATCCCGGACAGCGGGATGTCCTTGGCCATGATCGGCGGCGGCAGTGCCTTGGTGATCCGGTCGGCGATCGCGTAGCCGGGCTGGCCGAAGTTCACGCGCGCGGCGTCCTTGATGGCGGCCTTGGTCTTGATGGTGCCGAACGTGATGACCTGGGCGATCTTGTCGGCGCCCCACTTGTCGGAGGCGTAGCGGATCATCTCGCCGCGACGGCGGTCGTCGAAGTCGATATCGATATCCGGCGCCGACGGACGCTCGGGGTTGAGGAACCTCTCGAACAGCAGCCCGTGCTCGATCGGGTCGATGTTGGTGATCTTCAGCGCGTACGCGACCAGGGCGCCGGCGGCTGAGCCTCGGCCGGGTCCGACCTTGATACCGATGGAGCGGGCGTGCTCGATGAGGTCACCGACCACCAGGAAGTAGCCGGGGTAACCCTTGCCCTTGATGACCTCGAGCTCGAACGCGGCGCGGTCGAGATACTCCTGCGGGACACCGTCCGGGAACCGCCACTCCAGACCCTTCTGGACCTCCCTGGCCAGCCAGGTGTCCTCGGTCTCGCCGTCGGGGACGGGGAACTTGGGCATCCGGTCCTTGGGGGCCCAGATGTCGTCGTACGGCTGGACGCGCTCGGCGATCCACAGGGTGTTGTCGCAGCCGCCGGGGACTTCGGTGTCCCACTGGGCGCGCATCTCGTCGGCGGACTTGAGGAAGTAGCCGTCACCGTCGAACTTGAAGCGGTTCTCGTCGGCGAGGGTCTTTCCGGTCTGCACGCAGAGCATGGCCTCGTGGTAGTGGGCCTGCTCGCGGGTGACGTAGTGGCAGTCGTTGGTCACCAACGGCGGCATCCCCAGGTCCTTGCCGAGCGTGAGGAGGTCCTCGCGGACCCTGCGCTCGATGTCGATCCCGTGGTCCATCAACTCGAGGAAAAAATTGTCCTTGCCGAAGATCGACTGCCACTTCTCCGCGGCCTCGTAGGCCTCCTTCCTGTGGCCCAGGCGCAGCCGCGTCTGGATCTCACCGGAGGGGCAGCCGGAGGTCGCGATGATCCCCTCGGAGTGCTCGGCGAGGATCTCGGCGTCCATGCGCGCCCACTTGCCCAGCTGCCCCTCGTAGGAGGCCAGCGAGGACAGGCGGAAGAGGTTGCGCAGGCCGGTGGCGTTCTCGGCGACCATCGTCATGTGGGTGTACGCGCCGGAGCCCGCGACGTCGTCGCTCTTCTGGTTCTTCTCGCCCCACAGCACGCGCTTCTTGTTGAACCGCGACTCGGGGGCGACGTACGCCTCGATCCCGATGATCGGCTTGATGCCGGTCTTGACGGCCTGCTTGTAGAAGTCCGACGAGCCGTACATGTTGCCGTGGTCGGTCATCCCGACCGCCGGCATGCCGAGCCGGGAGGCCTCCGCGAACAGCGGGTCGATCTGCGCCATCCCGTCGAGCATCGAGAACTCGGTGTGATTGTGCAGATGCACGAACTGGGATCCGCCCACGCAGCATTCCTCCTACGACTCGTCCGGCCCAGTGTAGGTCGCATCCCCGACAGTCCCCGAAACCCCAGCGCGGGCCGAGCGTGGCTGCCTGCCGGCCAGCGTGAACGCGATCACCGCGACCCAGATGAGCGCGAACCCGACCCACTGCACGGCGTCCAGCCGCTCGCCCACGACGAGCAGTCCCCAGGCCATCTGCAACACCGGCACGATGTACTGCAGCATCCCCACGGTCGCCAACGGGATGCGCTGCGCGGCCACGGCGAACAGCAACAGCGGCACCACGGTGACGAGCCCGGCGGTGGCCAGCAACACCGAATGCCCGGCGCCCTCCGTGGTGAACGTGCCCGCGCCGGTCGCACCCAGCCACAGCAGCAGGGCCAGCGCGAACGGGGCGATCACCAGCACCTCGCCCGTCATCCCGATCACCGGGTCAACGCGCAGCTTCTTCTTGAGCACGCCGTACATGCCGAAGCTCATCGCGAGGATCACCGAGAGGTACGGGAAGTGGCCGTATCCGGCGGTGAGGACCCCGACGGCGACGACGGCGAGGGCCACCGCGAGCCACTGTGGGCGATTGAGTCGTTCGCGGAACAACAGGACGCCCAGCAGGACACTGACCAGCGGGTTGATCGTGTACCCGAGGGCGGCCTCGGTGACGCGCTCGGAGTTGACCGCATACACGTACACGCCCCAATTGGCGGTGATGAAGACGGCGGCCCCGCCGACCCGGGCCCACGAGACGCGGTCGATGGCCCACAGGTCGCGCCAGCGCCGCAGCACTGTGAGCACGACGGCCATGACGACGAGCGACCACACGATCCGGTGGCCGACGATCTCGACGGCGCCGGCGGGCTCGAGCAGCGGGAAGAACGCGGGGAAGAACCCCCAGAGGGTGTACGCGGCGATGCCGGCGACCATCCCGCCGGCCACCGACTTCTCGCTGTTGCTCACCCGCCGGCTCGGCCCCTCGCTGCTCACCGGCGCAACCCTAGCCAGGCCCCGGATCGGCCCCGCATGTCGAGCCCTTTCGGGGGTGGGTGCCGTCGGTGGGCGCGCGGGGCTCAGGCGGCCGGGACCGGGCCGTCATCCGGCAGCGGGAAGGCCGCGTCGACCTGCTGCGGCTGCAGCGGCCGGACGGCGAAGCGTTCCCATACCGCGTCCGGCGGCAGGGCCTCGACCGCGCGGACCCACGGTTGGTCGGCCACCGCGCGCAACTGCTCGGTGGTGCCGCGGGCGAGCAACCCGATGATCGCCGGCTCTCCGGCACGGATCCGCGAGACGGTGAGGGCGGCGGTGGCGGCGGCCCGCCCGGCGTCGGGCGGCTGTGGCACCCCGGGCCCGGTCGGCGGTCCGGCCTCGAGCCGCCGGGTCACCTGTTCGAGACCGCGGTGGAAGACGGGCTCGCGGCCCGACTCCCCCGCCACCGGCTCGGCCAGGGTCACCCCGGTGACGGGCATGGCGACCCCGTCGACCGGCACCTGCACGTACAGCCCCGAGACGCGCGGCAGTTCCCGGACCACGCCGACCGCCTCGGGGACCGTCCACGCCCAGCCTGCGGTCACGAGGGCCCAGCGACGGGCGTCGGGGTCGGAGGCGAGGGCCTCGTCGTCGTCGTGGTCGTCGTCGTCATCTCCGCCGGAACCCCGTGCGGCATCTCCCCCGCCGCCCGCGGTGACCAGTGAGTCGGCCGCGCGGGCGAGGTAGTCGTCGACGCGTTCGCCGTCCTCGGGTCCCAGGGCGTCGGTCATGACGCCGGGGCTCCGGGGCGGGTCGGTGCGCAGCGCGGTGAGGATCGCGACCAACGCCACCACGATCACGACCCCCACGCCGGCGATCTTCAGCACCCGCGCGGCGAGGGTCATGCCGAGCGCAGGACGTCGATCGCGTGCTGGAGATCGTCGGGGTAGGTGCTGGTGAAGTCGACGCGCGAGCCGGTGCCCGGGTGCTCGAAGCCCAGCCCCACCGCGTGCAGCCACTGCCGCTCGAGGCCGAGCCGCCTGGCCAGGACCGGGTCGGCGCCGTAGGTGAGGTCGCCCGCGCACGGGTGGTGCAGCGCGGAGAAGTGCACGCGGATCTGGTGGGTGCGGCCGGTCTCGAGCTTGACCTCGACGAGCGTCGCGGCCTGGTGCGCCTCGAGGGTGTCGTAGTGGGTGATCGAGTGCTTGCCGTCGGAGGTGACGGCGAAGCGCCAGTCCGACGAGGTGTGCCGGCCGATCGGCGCATCGATGGTCCCCGACAGCGGATCGGGGTGGCCCTGCACCAGCGCGTGGTAGGTCTTGTCGACGGTCCGGTCGCGGAACGCCCGCTTGAGCAGCGTGTACGCCCGTTCGGACGCCGCGACCACCATCAGTCCGGACGTGCCGACGTCCAGGCGGTGGACGATCCCCTTGCGCTCCGGCGGGCCGGAGGTGGAGATGCGGTACCCGGCGGCGGCCAGGCCGCCGATCACCGTGGGGCCGGTCCAGCCGACGGACGCGTGCGCGGCGACACCGACCGGTTTGTCGACGACGACGATGTCCGCGTCCGAGTACAGGACCGCCATCCCCTCGACCGGCTCGGCGACCACGGCGGGCTCGGCCCGCGGTTCGGGCATCTCGACCTCGATCCAGGACATCCCGGTGAGCTTGTCGGACTTGCCCACGGTGTGCCCGTCGAGCAGGACCTTGCCCTCGCCGGCCAGGTCGGCGACCGCGGTCCGCGAGATGCCCAGGAGGCGGGAGACACCGGCGTCGACGCGCATGCCGTCGAGCCCGTCGGGGACGGGGAAGGTGCGGACCTCACCCATCGGCGGGGTCCTTCTCGTGGGCGGGGGCGGCGGGGTCGGCAGGGGCCTTCTTGTCGCCGGCGAGCGCCTCGGACACCCGCGAGCCGTCGAAGTCGACGTTGCGGAACACGGCCACGGCCACGACGATCACGCCCGTGACCAGGCTGGCGTCGGCCACGTTGAACACGGGCCACCAGCCGACGGCCATGTAGTCCACGACGTGGCCCTGCAGGATGCCGGGCGCGCGGAAGTAGCGGTCCACCAGGTTTCCGGCGGCGCCGCCCAGGATCAGTCCGAGGCCCCACGCCCACCACCGGGAGTGGACCCTGCGGGAGAACCACAGCAGGCCGGCCACCACGACCGTGGCGACGATGCTCAACACCACCGTGAACTCGGTGCCCATGGAGAACGCGGCGCCCGGGTTGCGCAGCAGGACCAGACGAACCGTGTCGCCGATGAGCTCGATGGGCCTCGAGTCCTCCAGGTTCGCCACGGCCAGGACCTTGGCGATCTGGTCTGCGGCGACGATCAGCGCGGCGATCACCAGCATGACCACCGGCCCGCCCCGGAAGTAGTGGGGCGCACGGTTGTGAGGCGCGGGGTCGTGGGGCGCGGTGCTCGCGGGTGAGTCACCCTGTGGCGCCGCGCTGCCGGGCGTGGGCCCCGACGCGTCGGGCGGCGTCCCGTTGGTCTCCGTCATGGGCTCCAGTATCCCTGATCCGGCCGCGGGCCCGACGGCGCCGGGTGGGCGACCCTCTAGGCTCGGGGCCGTGGACCCGCGATCGACCGTCTCCCCCGGCCCCTCCCGAACCGCTCGTCGCGGTCACCGTCTTCTCGCGGCGGCGCTGGCCGTGACGCTCGTGGCCGGCACCTCCGCGTGCGCCGGGGACGATGCCGCGGACCCCGCCGACGGCGGCCCGGGCTCGTCCGCCGCAGAGGGGACGGATGCCCTCGAACCCGAGGTGACCGTCGACCCCGGTCCCGCCCCGGTCGTCGACCTCATCGACGCCGGCGAGGGCGAGCGGCGAGTCCTGGCCTATGCCCCCTCGCTCGAACCGTCGGTCGTGGCGATCACCCGCTCCGCCAACTCGCGGACCGAGGTCCCGGGAGCCGAGCCGCGCACCGACGACACCCCGGCGCAGACCCTCACCGTGGAGGGACGATCGGAGCCCGACGTCGACGGCGCGCAGCGGGCGACCGTGACCGCGCGGGAGTTCACGTCCGTGGACGAACTCCGCAACGCCCAGTTCTCCACCGCCCCCGGGTTCACCGTCACCTGGACCCGCAGTGCCGACGGCATCGTCCGGGAACTGTCGCTGGCGGCCCCCTCGGGGGCCACCGACGCCGCCCGCGCCGGAGTGGAGATCACCGCCAACGCGGTGTCGGACGCGACAGTGGCGTTCCCCACCGAAGAGATCGGCGTCGGCGCCCGCTGGACCGTCACCCGCCGGGTCGACGACGCCGTGGCCCCGACGAGGGTCACCACCTACGAACTCGTCGACGTCGACGGCGACATCGCCACCGTCCGGTCGAGCACCACCGCTCCCGACCCGGCGGGCACCCTGGCCGCCCCGGCACCCGACGGCGGGCCGGGCGTCACCCTCGACGTGGAGTCCTACGAGGTCACCGGCTCGGGCGAGCTCATGGTGGACCTACGAGCCCCGGTGCCGGTGGGCGGAACGACCGAGTCCTCGACGCGGGCCGTCTACGTCGATCCCGACTCGGGACGACGCACGACCTACGACGAGGACTCGGTGCTGCGGTTCCGCAGCGTGGACTGACGCTGGTCAGGCCTCGCTGTCAGTCCGGGCCGACGGCGCGCTGAGGTGCGGTCAGGCCGCGGCGCACGTGGCCGGCGGCTCCAGCCCGGCGTTGGTGATGAGCGCGCAGGCGAACGCCTTCTGAAGCTGCCACTGACCACCCTGGTTGATGAACTGGGCCTGGACGTTGATGTCCTCCTGGCCCGGCTGGGAGATCACCGCGTTGGCGATGAGCGTGCCGGGGATGTCCCCCTCCGCCGCGCCGGTGATCGTCACGTCGGCGCCCTGCTCGGCCTTGAGGGCGGCGATCTGGTCGAAGATCTCGGGCGCCTCCGCGCCCCCCTCCACCAGGTCGACCTTCTCCTCCACCGGCACCGCGGGGTCGGAGGCCCGGTCGAGCAGCTGGGTCAGCTCCTCGGCGGTGGGCACGGTGGTCTCCTGCGCGCTCGTGGTGGGCGCGGGGGCGGTCTCGCGCCCACCGTCGTCGTCACCTCCGCAGGCGGCGAGGCCACCCAGTGCGAAGGCGGACAGGGAGACTGCGGCGATGGTCCGTCGAAGACTCACGCGGGGTCCTTTCGTCGAGATGTGCGGCACCGGGCATGCGGTACCGAGCCGGGCATGGCTCCGGGCCGGGTCACCGGCCCAACGAACATCGGTGAGCCATTGTTCCATCGTCAGCGGCCGGGATGGTTGACGCCGGGCCGCCCGCACACCACTGTGGAGCGGGTGACCAGCGCCGAGACCAGCACCGATACCCCCCACATCGTGATCTGCACCACGGGAGGCACGATCACCGCCTCGACCACGCCGGAGGGGGCGGTCGTGGCCGGGGACTCCGACCCCGCGACGCAGGCCATGCTCGACGGCCTGCGGGCGGTGCTGCCGGACCAGATCACCGTGAGCGCGCGCGCCGTGCTCGACGCCGACTCCTCCACGTTCGGCCCGGCCGAGTGGGACCTGCTGGTCGACGCGGTGGGTGACGCGCTGTCCGATCCGTCGGTGTCGGGGGTCGTGGTGTCCCACGGGACCGACACCCTCGAGGAGACCGCCATCGCCCTCGATCTGCACCACGACGACCCGCGGCCTGTCGCGCTCACCGGGGCCCAGCGTCCCGCCGACCACCCCGAGGCCGACGGGCCTGCCAACCTCCTGGACGCCGTCCTGCTGGCCGCCGACCCCGTCTCCCGCGACCTGGGGGTGCTGGTGGTCCTGGGCCGGGCCATCCTGCAGGCCCGCGGCGTGCGCAAGTGGCACACGACCGATCCCGTCGCCTTCGCCCGCAACTCGCCCGAGCACCCGGTCGAGGACCTGCCCCCGGAGCTCGAACGCCCCACCCTCACCGGCCGGGCCCGCTTCACCGACACCCGCGTCGACGTCGTGGCGTGCCCGCCCGGCGCGGACGCGGTCGCGGTCCACGCGTGTGTCGAGGCCGGGGCGCGCGGACTGGTCCTGGAGGGGTCGGGATCCGGCAACCTGCCCCCGCTCGTCGCGGACGCGGTCGCACGGTTGGCGGACGACCGGCCGGACATCGTGGTGGTGGCGTCCAGCCGGGTGCCGCGGGGTGAGGCGACCTCGACCTACGGCGGCCCGGGCGGTGGCGCGGAGCTCGCCGCTCGTGGCGTGCTGAGCTGCGGATACCTGCGATCCGGGCAGGCCCGGGTCCTGCTCGCCGCGCTGCTGTCCACCGCGGGCAGTGCAGACGGCGCCGGCGGCGACGGTGCGGCCGCAGAGGTGCGCCGAAAGTGGGGGCGCTACCACCTCTACAGCTGACGAGCAGACGTCGCCGGTTGCGGGGCCGGCGGTTGCGGGGCTGGCGGGGCGCCGGCGGGCGTTCACGCAGCGCAGGGCAGAGAGGCAGCGCGGTCAGCCGGGGGTGTGCTGGCGCCCTGCCCGCCCCGCCGCAGCCGCACGCGCCCATGGCGTCTCGCGTGCCCCGCGGCGGGGGCGAGGCGCCATCTCGAGGAGCGGCTGCAGCAGGGCCGGGCGTCGGCGGGGGCGAGGCGCCATCTCGAGGAGCGGCTGCAGCAGGGCCGGGCGTCGGCGGGGGCGAGGCGGGGCCGCCGGGTCACCACCCCAGGGAGTCCAGCGGGTCCGCGGGCTCGAGGTCCGGATCGTCCTCGGCGAATGTGCGCATCCGACCGGGGCCCGTCGCCGCCGTCTCGAACCGGACCGACACCCGGCCGTGGCCCGATCCCTGCACCCAGCCGTGCCCGAATTCCGGGTGTCGCACGTCCGCGCCCGTCTCGAAACGCCGGTGCCCGGCCTGCCGCCACGCCCCGATCGCCGGGAGTTCCCCTGCCCCCCGTCCGTCGGCCGCCCCCTCGTCCGCGGGTCCGGTCCCGTCGTCGGCCGGTTCGGACTCGTCGGTGGTGACGGTGGTGCCCACTCCGACGATGTCGGGCAGGTCCTCGTCGTCGTCGTCGTCGGACCCCGACCGGTCCACGGGGACGAACTCCTGCTCGAACAGCGCGTCCTGGTAGTGATCGGTGAGGCCGGACACCCCCACGCCCAGCAGGCGGATCGCCCCGAAGTCCACGGGGTCCGGGGCGAGCGAGCGCGCCACCGCGATGATCGTCTCCAGCGACGTGGTGCCCACCGGCAACGTGTACGAGCGGGTGATCGAGGTGAAGTCGCTGCGCTTGACCTTGACCGTCACCGTCCGCGCCGCACGGCCGTCGGAGAGCAGCCTGCGATGCGCCGCCTCAACCGCTCGACGGACCGCGGCCGCGACCTGACCCGACGTCGTGAGATCGGCGGCGAACGTGCTCTCGGCGCTGATCTGCTTGGCCTCGGCCCGCTCGTGCACCGGCCGGTCGTCGTAGCCCCGCGCGATCCGGGCGATCGCCGGGCCGACCGTCTTGCCGAGCGCGTGGGCCACGTCGTCGTCGTCCATCGCCGCGAGGTCGCCGATGGTCGCCACCCCGAACTGCGCCAGCCGCTCCCCCGCCACCGGGCCCACACCCCACAGGCTCCGCACCGGAAGCGGGAACATCACCTCGGCGTGGTCGCGGCGTGGCACCACCACCACACCGTCCGGCTTGGCCAGCTCCGAGGCGATCTTGGCGTACTGCTTGCCCGCCCCCGCCCCCACCGACGCCGGGAGCCCGGTCGCCGCACGGATGGCGGCACGCAACTCCTGCGCCCACTGTCGGGTCCGGTCGGCGTCGGCGCCCCGCAGCTCCGGAGGCTCGAGGAACGCCTCGTCCACGGAGATCTGCTCCACGACCGGCGCGTGCTCGGCGAACACCTCGAACACCCGGCGGCTCAGGGCCCGGTAGACCGGCATCCGCGGCGAGACGAACACCGCGCCCGGCCCCACCAGGCGCCGCGCCTGGTGTGAGGGCATGGCCGAGCGGGCACCCTTCGCTCGCGCCTCGTAGGAACACCCCGCCACCACACCGCGGCCGCCCTGACCGCCCACGAGCACCGGCCGACCCCGCAGGGTCGGCCGGGTCAGCTGCTCGCAGGACGCGAAGAACGCGTCCATGTCCACGTGCAGGACCCAGCGGTCCTGCCCGCCACCCATGACGAGCCGCCGGTCAGACCCGAGCCAGCGTCATCCGGACGCCCTCGGCGAGCTCGACCGGGTCCCCGTCTGCCGGGTCCAGTGCGTCGACGACGGCGAAGTCGGTGGCCAGCACCTCGCCGGCGATGAGCTGCGCGTGACGGTCCGCCCACTCACGGCGGGCGGACGGTACCTCCATGCGCACCCGGATGCGGTCGGAGATGTCGAAACCGGCACCGCGGCGGGCCTCCTGGATCTCGCGGATCCGGTCCTTTGCCCAGCCCTCGGCCTCGAGCTCCTCGGTGACCGTCAGATCCAGCACGACCAGGCCGGCACCGCCGGGCAGCGCCGCCGTGGACTCGGGATCGGCGGCCACGAGCCGGTGCTCGTACTCGCCCTCCTGCAGCTCGACGCCGCCGGCGACCACGACGCCGTCGGTCTCGGTCCAGTCACCGGACTTGGCGGCCTTGATGCAGGCCTGGACCTGCTTGCCCAGCCGCGGGCCGGCAGCGCGCGCGTTGACCGCCAGTTCCATCCGCCCGTGGGTGGCCACGTCGCTGGTGAGGCGCACCTCGCGGACGTTGACCTCGTCGGCGATGAGACCGGTGAACGGCTGGAGCCGCTCTGCGTCGGGCATGGCCACCGTGAGCGAGCTGAGCGGCAGGCGCACCCGCAGGTGCTTGGCCTTGCGGATCGAGGACACGGTGGAGCACACGTCGCGCACGGCCTCCATCGCCTCGACCAGGTCGGCATCGTGCGGCAGCTCGTCGGCGGCCGGCCAGTCCACCAGGTGCACCGACTCCTCACCGGTGAGCCCGGTCCACACGACCTCGCTCATCAGCGGCAGCAGCGGCGCGGCGAGGCGCATGGTGGTTTCGAGCACCGTGTAGAGGGTGTCGAAGGCGTCGCGGGAATCCTGGCCGCTGTCCTCGCCGGCCCAGAACCGGGAGCGCGACCGGCGGACGTACCAGTTGGTCAGGGCGTCGGCGAACAGGCGCAGCTCGTCGCAAGCCGCCGCGATGTCCGTCGCGTCCAGCGCCTCGGTCATGGCGTCGCGCGTGGACGCCAGGCGGGACAGGATGTAGCGGTCCAGCACGTGCTCCGAGTCCGTACGCCAGGTGGCCCGGCGGGAGGCGTACAGCTGGAAGAAGCTGTAGGAGTTCCACAGCGGCAGCATGGCCTGGCGGACGCCCTCGCGGATGCCCTGCTCGGTCACCACGAGGTTGCCGCCCCGCAGGATCGGCGAGCTCATGAGGAACCAGCGCATGGCGTCCGAGCCGTCGCGGGAGAACACCTCGTTGACGTCCGGGTAGTTGCCCTTGGACTTGCTCATCTTGAGACCGTCGTTGCCCAGGACGATCCCGTGGGCGGCGACATGGGTGAACGCGGGACGGTCGAACAGCGCGGTGGCCAGCACGTGCAGGGTGTAGAACCAGCCGCGGGTCTGCCCGTTGTACTCGACGATGAAGTCACCCGGGTTGTGGGTCTCGAACCACTCCTTGTTCTCGAAGGGGTAGTGGACCTGGGCGAACGGCATCGACCCGGACTCGAACCAGCAGTCGAACACGTCCGGGATGCGGCGCATGGTCGACTTGCCGGTCGGGTCGTCCGGGTTGGGCCGGGTCAGCTCGTCGATGTACGGGCGGTGCAGGTCGGTGGGCCGGACGCCGAAGTCGGCTTCCAACTCGTCGAGGGACCCGTAGACGTCGACCCGCGGGTAGGCGGGGTCGTCGGACTCCCACACCGGGATCGGGGCGCCCCAGTAGCGGTTGCGGTTGATGTTCCAGTCGCGGGCGCCCTCGAGCCACTTGCCGAACTGGCCGTCGCGCACGTGCTCCGGCATCCAGGTGATGTGCTCGCGGTTGAGCTCGACCATGCGGTCCCGGAACGCGGTGACCTTGACGAACCACGCGGGCAACGCCATGTAGATGAGCGGCTGGCCGGAGCGCCAGGAGTGTGGGTAGGAGTGCTCGATGGTCTCGTGGCGGATCAACCGGCCATCGGCCCGCAGATCGCGGGAGATGGGCGCGTTGGCGTCGAAGACGAGCTGGCCGGCGTACGGCGGCACCTCGGCGGTGAACTTGCCGTCCGGGCCCACCGGGATGACGAGCTCGATCCCGGCGGCGTCGCAGGCGTCCTTGTCCTCCTCACCGAAGGCGGGCGCGAGGTGGACGACGCCGGTACCGGACTCGGTGGTGACATAGTCGGCCGAGAGCACGACGTGCGCACCCGCGTGACCGGCGAAGAAGTCGAACGGCGGGGTGTACCGCAGGCCCACCAGCTCGGAGCCCTTGACGGTCGTCACGACCTCCGCGTCCTCACCGAACTCGGCGGCGTAGACGCCGCGGCGTGCCTCGGCGAGGACGAAGCTCCGCCCGGCGAACTCACCGGAGTCGACCCGGACCACCGAGTAGTCGATCTCGGGGTGGACGGCGGCGGCGAGGTTGGAGGGCAGGGTCCACGGCGTGGTGGTCCACACCAGTGCCTCGGCGCCGTGGAACGGGCTGTCCTGAGGGGCCTCCAGGGGCAGCCCGACGGTGACGGCCGGGTCCTGACGCATCTTGTAGGCGTCGTCCAGGCGGGTCTCCTGGTTGGACAGTGGCGTCTGCTCGTACCAGGAGTACGGCAGCACGCGGAAACCCTTGTAGATCAGGCCCTTGTCGTAGAGCCGCTTGAAGGCCCACAGCACGGACTCGGTGAAGTCGATGTCGAGGGTCTTGTAGTCGTTGTCGAAGTCCACCCAGCGGGCCTGGCGGTGGACGTACTTCTCCCACTCGTCGGTGTACTGCAGCACCGACATCTCGCAGGCGTTGTTGAACTTGGCCAGGCCCATGTCGAGGATCTGGGACTTCTCGGTGATGCCGAGCTGCTTCTCGGCCTCGAGCTCGGCGGGCAGGCCGTGGCAGTCCCAGCCGAACCGGCGCTCGACCCTGTACCCACGCATGGTGCGATAGCGCGGGACGACATCCTTGACGTACCCGGTGAGCAGGTGACCGTAGTGGGGCAGGCCGTTGGCGAACGGGGGCCCGTCGTAGAAGACGTACTCCTGCGCGTCCGCACGGTTACGGATGGACTCGCGGAACGTGTCGCGCTCGTCCCACCGCTGCAGGACCGTCTCCTCGAGGGCGGGGAACGACGGCGTCTGGGACGTGGCGCCCCCGGCGAGGTCGAGCACGGGGTACGCGCTGCCGGTGGCAGCGGGCTCGCCGTCGGCGGGTTCGGTCGCTACGGGTTCGGTGCTCATGTGGGCGGACTCCTCGCGTACGGGGCCCGCACGAGTTCGCATCCGTGGGGCCGTCAGGCCTGCGCTCGGGGACGAACCGGATCGCGTCTGGCGCGTTCCGTCCGCGGTACCACCCCGTTTGGCGACGACGTGCGACGCCCACTCGTGGGTCGGGCTGTGACGGGCTCCCCCGTTCGGTTCTACTGAGCGGTCCCCGCCGTGCGGGGTCCCACCGTTCTTCCGAGCACTCCCCGGTGATGGCCGGATCTCCGCGCGTCCGGCTCACGGCCGGACAGGTCCCGATATTACCCGTCGGTGCGGGCGTCCGCCTCTTCCGAGGTCATCCGCGGCTCGCGGTCGCGCTCGGCGCGCCCATGGATCAGGTCGACCAGCAGCAGGATGAGCCCCAGGGCTCCGACGACGATACACGCCCACGCCCACCCGATCTGCCCGGTCGCGACGGCCGCCACGAGGAAGGCGAAGCCGAGGACCGTCAGTCCGAGCGCGGCGACGAGCATCCGTGCCTCCTGGTGGGCGAATCCTGGTGTTGGGTGAATTTTGGGAGCTGGGCGATGGGGAAAGAGGGTCGCACCGTCGGTGGCCCCGTCCCCCCCCGAATATACGTCGGTCCCCGCACCCTTGGGCAGGGGCGGGGACCGTATCCGTCACGAGGGGTGGATCACTCGGCGCGGTGACCGCCGTCCTTCTTGGTCGACTGGTCGGACGAACCGGCGGCGCCGGCACTGCCGGCACCCTCACCGGGCGCGGACGAGGCGGCCGGACCGCCCGGGGTGGACGAGCCCGCCGGGGCGGCCGGGGCGGCCGATCCGGTCTTGCCGAGCTCCGAGAGCTGGTTCTCCAGGTAGCTGGTGAGGCGGCTGCGGTAGTCCTTCTCGAACGTCCGCAGCTGGTCGATCCGGCTCTCGAGCACGCCACGCTGCTGGTTGATGGTGGCCATGATCTCGGTGTGCTTGCGCTCGGCGTCGGCCTGCAGGGCGTCGGCCTTCGCCTGCGCCTCCTTGACCTGCTGCTCGGACCGGGCCTGGGCGTCCTTGACGATGCCGTCGGACTTGCTCTTGGCCTCGGTGAGGATCTTGTCGGCCTCCTTGCGGGCGTCGCCGACCATCTTCTCGGACTGGGACTTGGCGTCGCCGACCAGGCGATCGGACTGGGACTTGGCGTCGCCCACCAGCCGGTCGGACTCGCTGCGGGCCTTGGCCATGAGTCCGTCGGACTCCTTCTTGGCCTCGCCGGTGAGCCGGTCGGCCATCTCCTGGGCCATGGCCAGGACGCGGGCGGCGCGCAGGTGGGTCTCGTTGTTGGCGGCGCCGTCGTCCTCGCTCTTGCCCAGCGACGGGGTCGCGGCGGCCGGAGTCGGGGTGGTCGGCGCGGCGGCCGCGGCAGGTGCGGGCGCGGGGGTCGGCGCGGGCGCCGGGGCGGCCGGCTGCTGTGCCGTACCCGAGCCGCCGGTGGCGGCGCCGGAGGATTTGCCGGACTCGTCGGCGGCCTTGCGCGCCTTCTCGAGATCCTTGGTGAGCTCCTCCACCCGCTGGCGGAGGTCCTCGTTGTCCGAGACGAGTTCCGCGAGCTCCGTCTCGACCAGGTCGAGGAACTGGTCGACCTCGTCCTCGTTGTAGCCCCGCTTGCCGATCGGCGGCTTGGAGAACGCGACGTTGTGCACATCGGCTGGAGTCAACGGCATGGGATACCCCTCGTGGTCGTCTCGGGTGCCGGCCCGGCGTTGTCGCACCGGACCCGCGACTTCATTACTACCTTAACGGTGGCCAATCTAGTCACAATCGGCCCGCGCGTCACCAGCGGCCGCAACGGGGCCTCACGCCACGCTCATCATGAGGCCACGCAGGATCACCTGGATGACGATGATGATGACGAAGAGCACCAGCACCGACAGGTCCAGCGAGATCTGTCCCAAGCGCACGGGCTTGATGACCTTCCGCAGCGCCTTGACCGGCGGGTCCGTGACGGTGAACAGCCACTCCAGTACCACGGCGAGGACGCCACGGGGGCTCCACCCGCGGGAGAACGAGGCGATCATCTCGACCACGATCCTGGCGAGGAGCATGTACCAGAAGATCTGGGTGATGATGTAGAGGACCAGCAGGATTTCACGCACGGTGTAACCCTACTGGCCCGCGACGCCGCGCCGTCACCGGCGTCCTGTCGGCCGTGGTCAACGGGGTCGGCTGCGTCAGCGCCGGAAGGCGCCGTTGACGGCGTCGCGGACCTCGGCCTCGGTGAGGTCCATGCCGGCGGGCTGCAGGAGGAAGGTCCGCTCGCGGTCGGCGACCTTCTCCATGCGGCCGTCGAGGCCGAAGACGAGTCCGGCGGCGAAGTCCACCATGCGGCGCGCATCCCCGGAGGCCATGGTCGAGAGGTCCAGCACGACGGCGCGGCCGGCGCGGAAGTGCTCGCCGAGGCTCTTGCCGTCGCCGAAGCCGCGGGGGCGCTCCACAACGGTCTCGGGCACGGTCACCAGTCCGTCCTCCACGAAGTCCTCCTCGGGCGCGAGCGCGACGGCGCCGCGGGTGGCGGGAACGCCGCGCAGGGTGGCGCGGGCCCCGGTCTCGGCGGCGTGGTAGCGGCGCGGGCGGGGGGCCGGCTCGTCGATGTCACCGCGACGCGGGGCGACCGGGCGCTCGTCGACCGGGTCGAGGTCGGCGATCCGGGTTCGGGGGGCGGGCTCCTCCAGGTACCGGTCGGCGGCGTAGCCGTAGTCGTCCCGACGGTCGCGGGCGATCGGGCCGAGGTCGTCCGTCTCGTGGATGCCGCGGGGGGCACGCACGTCGTGGTGGACGGGCCGGTCGTAGTCGTCGAGGTACTCGTCGTCGTACGCCGCGACGGGCGCCATTCCGAAGTACTCCTTGAACCGGGCGATTGCGCTCATCTTCCGGGACCTTCCTGGTAACGGGGTCGTCGCGGGCGTGTGTTCTTCGCGGGCGGGTGTCCCCGCGAGGCTGGCTCTCAAACTACTGGTCGGGGGCCGAGGATGGCCGTTCCGACACGCACGCAGGTCGAACCCGCGGCGACCGCCTCCTCGATGTCCCCGGACATCCCGGCGGAGAACTCCACCGCGTCGGGGTGATCGCGGCGCAGCGCGGCCGCGACCTCGGCGGCGTCGGCGAAGTGGGCGCTCGCCTCGCCCTCGAGCGGGGGGACGACCATGAGCCCGGCCAGGCGCAGGTGGCCGAGACCGGCCACGTGGTCGGCGAGGCCGGGCAGGTCCTCACGAGCGATTCCGCCGCGCGAGGTGTCACCGTCCAGGCTCAGCTGGATCAGGACGGGCAGCGGGGTGACGTCGTCGCGCTCCCCGGCGGCGCGGGCGCGGCCCTTCTCGAGGCCGTCGGCGACCTTGGCCGAGTCGACGGAGTGGACGCGGTCGGCCCACCCGGCCACCGCAGCGGCCTTGTTGGACTGGATGTGACCCACCATGTTCCAGCGCACCGCCGCGGCCAGCTCGGCGTCGGCGGCGGCCAGATCGGAGACCTTCGCCGCGGCCTCCTGGACGCGGTTCTCCCCGACGTCGCGCACCCCGAGGCGGGCGAGCCGGACGACGTCGGTGACGGGGTGGAATTTGGTGACGACGACGAGGTCGACCTCGTCGGCCCGTCCCGCGGCCGCCCGGGCCGCGTCCAGACGCTGCCGGGTCGCGGCGAGTCTGGTGGCGAGTTCGTCCGCCCTGGGATCGGTCATGTCCCCTCTTCCTCCTCCCGGCCGGCGGGTGCGCCGGCCCCGGGTCTCTACTGCTGCCGCCAGATCACGCTGGCCTGGCGCCCGGTCCGCCCCTGTCGACGATAGGAGAACAGTGACTCCTCGGCGATCGTGCAGCGCGGGTCGGAGTCGACGCGGGTGACGCCGAGCCCGGCGAGTTGGCGCGTGATGCCCCGACGCAGGTCCACCCCGGGGGTCCCCGCGACGGTCCGGGCGCGGCTGCCGGGCAGGGCGGCCTCGACCTCGTCCACCATCTCGGGGGGCAACTCGTAGTGCTCCCCCGCCGCGGCGGGTCCGAGGAGCACGGTGATGCGCTCGGCCCGGGCGCCCAGGGAGGTCATGGCCCCGATGAGCGACGGGACGATCCCGCCGACGGCGCCGACCCGGCCCGCGTGCACGGCCCCGATCACCCCGGCCTCGGAGTCCGCGGCCAGGACCGGGACGCAGTCGGCGGTGAGTACCGCCAGCGCCAGGCCCGGCCGGTCGGTCACCAGGCCGTCGGTGGCCGGGACCGTGCCGCCCGTCGGGCGGGTGACGCGGGCGATACGGGTGCCGTGGACCTGGTCCATCCACACGACGTCGGTCGCGGGCAGGCCGAGTCGACGGGCGAGCCGCGCCCGGTTGGCTGCCACCGCCGCCGGGGCGTCCCCGACGTGGTCACCGAGGTTGAACGAGTCGAAATCTCCGGTCGACGCGCCGCCGCGGCGGTCGGTGACCACCCGGCGTACGCGCCCCGAGCCGTCGGGTGCCATGGATCGGACCGTCAGTGCCGCATGAACGGCGGCACGTCGATGTCGTCGTCCTCGTCACGGCGGCGGGACGAGGATCCCGCGGCCGGAGCCGCGTTGCCGGCCGAGGAGCCGGGACCCGGGTAGGCCGACTCGTCGCGGCGCCGGCCGTCGAGGGGGGTCGAGCCGAGTTCGGAGGCACCGCCGGTGTCACCGGAGGCGCCGGGGACCGACTCGTCGTCGTCGAGGTGGTGGCGGCCGCGACGCGACTGTCCCGCGCCGGCGGTAACCGGACGGGACCCGCCGTCGAACCCGGCGGCGATGACGGTCACTCGGACCTCGTCTCCGAGCGAGTCGTCCACGACGGTGCCGAAGATGATGTTGGCCTCCGGGTGCGCCTCCTCCTGCACGAGCGTGGCGGCCTCGTTGATCTCGAACAGCCCCAGGTCGCTGCCGCCCGCGATGGACATGAGCACGCCCTTGGCGCCCTCCATCGTGGTCTCGAGGAGCGGGGAGTTGATGGCGGCCTCGGCGGCCTTGAACGCGCGTCCCTCCCCGCGGGAGGAACCGATGCCCATGAGGGCGCTGCCCGCCCCGGACATGACGCCCTTGACGTCGGCGAAGTCGACGTTGATCACGCCGGGCGTGGTGATGAGGTCGGTGATGCCCTGGACGCCGTTGAGGAGGACCTCGTCCGCGGTCTTGAAGGCCTCCATCATCGACACGCCCGCGTCGCCGAGCTGGAGCAGGCGGTCGTTGGGGATCACGATGAGCGTGTCGCAGGCCTCGCGGAGCTGGTCGATGCCGGTGTCGGCCTGGCCTCCGCGGCGCTTGCCCTCGAACGAGAACGGGCGGGTGACCACGCCGACCGTCAGGGCGCCGAGCTTGCGGGCGATCGCGGCCACGACGGGCGCGCCGCCGGTGCCGGTCCCGCCGCCCTCACCGGCGGTGACGAAGACCATGTCGGCCCCCTTGAGGACCTCCTCGATCTCGTCCTTGTGGTCCTCGGCGGCCTTGCGACCGACCTCGGGGTCCGCGCCGGCGCCCAGCCCGCGGGTGAGCTCGCGGCCGACGTCCAGCTTGACGTCGGCGTCCGACATGAGGAGGGCCTGCGCGTCGGTGTTCACGGCGATGAACTCGACGCCCTTGAGCCCCTCGTCGATCATCCGGTTGACCGCGTTGACGCCGCCTCCGCCGATCCCGACGACCTTGATGACTGCGAGGTAGTTGTGCGGTGAGCTCATCGAGGCCCGGCCTTCCTATGGGGGTGTCGTGCTCGGTTGCATGCTGTCTCGACGAAAGTTCCGCGAGCCTAAAGTCTCACCCTCTAGTTGAGGGTTAAACTTGCTGGTCAGAGGCCTTTTCCGCCGTCTGCACACACGGTAGGTCCAGCAGCCCCGCGCGTCCACGAGGCTCGCGGGCGTGTCGTGTCCACCGGCTCGCGACCGGGCTACCGCGAGGCCGGCAGCGCGGGGTTGGACACGTTCCAGATCTGGCCCGGTTGCTCGAGCACCATCTGCAGGGCGACGGCCTTCTCGTGATCCCGTCCCGCCGCACCCCATTCCACGATCCGCCCGTCGGCGAGTGTGAGGACGATGGACGCGGGGGTCTCCACCTCGACCGAGGCGATCTCCTGACCCGCGGTGCCGCGCACCTCGGCGAACACGGTCGCCAGATCGCGGACGATCGACGGCAGGTCCGCGCCGGCCGCGTCCCCCACGGTGAGCAGGGGCGTGCCGGGCGGGGGCTCACCGGGGCCGAAGTCGATGCCCTGGGCGTCCACGAGGTGCCGGGTCCCGTCGACCTCCACGACCACCAGTGCGGTGCGCTCGATCAACTCGATCCGCAGCCCCGAGGGATAGTCCCGCTTGACGGTCACCTGGTCGACCCGCGGGAGTCCGGCCACCCGCCGCGCGACGGCATGCGTGTCCACCTGGAGGAGCGGGGTCCCGGGGACCACGGCGGCGCGCTCGGTCACCACCTCGGACGGGATCGACCGGGTGCCCTCGGCGCTGACCTCGCGGACCGAGAACACCGGCAGGAAGTACAGGGCGATGTAGCCGAGGAGCAGCACCACCAGTGCCACCCCGAGTCCGGCGTAGATGCGGTTGGTGCGTCGGCGGCGCCGCCGCAGCCGCGCGCGGACGGCCGGGTCGGAGTGCCGGACCCGCTCGTCGGAGCTGCGGACGGAGGCCGCGGCGAGCCGGCGGTCCGGGTCATCCGTGGACGTGGCCTCCGGGCCTCCCTCGGACGCCCGGTCCCCCGCTCCCCCGTCGGCGGTCGGGTGGCCCGGCACGTCATCCGGCGTGTCGTCCGGCCCGCCGGGACGTGCATCGAGGGGTGCGTCGTCCGGACGGTCCCCGGGTACGTCGGTCACCGCGCGGCCCTCCTCACGAACCCTGGCCCGACGGAGCCCGGCCGGCGACGATTCGCGGACCGAGCGTGGTGATGTCCCCCGCCCCGAGGGTGAACACCACGTCGTCGGCCTCGAGCAGCCCGAGCACGGTGGCGAGCGCGGAGTCCAGGTCGGGCACGTGCTGCACGGGGACCGTCACGTGCCGCGCGACGGATCCGCCGTCGATGCCGGGTTCGGGCTGCTCGCGGGCGCCGTAGACGTCGAGCACCACGACCCGGTCGGCCAGTGAGAGCGCCCGGCCGAACTCCTCGGCGAAGATGCGGGTTCGCGAGTACAGGTGCGGCTGGAAGACGGCGACCAGTCGACCGCCGTCCGTCTCGACGATCTCCCTCGCCGCGCCGAGGACCGCCGCGACCTCGGTCGGGTGGTGCGCGTAGTCGTCGTAGACACGCGCGCGCCCGCCTCCGACGACGGCCTCCCCCTTGGGTTCGAATCGTCGTCCCACTCCCCCGAACCCGGACAGACCCGCGAGGAACCCGTCCGTCTCGAACCCGGAGGCGCCGATGCCGCTGGCGGCGATCCCGTCGGCGGCGGTCACCTCGCGCGCGGCGAGCAGGGCGGCGAGGGCGTTGAGCGCCATGTGTTCGCCGGGGGTCCCGACGTGCAGTTCGCCGTGGGGGACACCGTCGAGCATGAGGTCGGCGCGGGTGCCGGCGGAGTCGACGACGATATCCGAGAGTTCGCCCGACACCGGCAGATCGGGGACCGGCCCGTCGGAGGTCCGGTATCCCAGCACGCGGACGCCCGCCGTCGCGGCCCGCCGGGCGCGCTCGGCGGCGCCCTCGTCGTCCAGGCACACCACCAGCGCGCCGGTGGCGGGGATACGGGCGAGGAAGGTGTCGAACACCTCGTAGTAGGCCTCGGCGGTGCCGAAGTGGTCGAGGTGGTCGGGCTCGGCGTTGGTGAGGATGACCACGTCGGGGTCGTAGTGTACGAGCGAGCCGTCGGACTCGTCGGCCTCGGCGACGAACACCGGGTCGCTGCCGCCGCGGGCGTTGGTCCCGAACTGCAGGACGGTGCCGCCCACCGCGAAGGACGGGTCCGAGCCGGCGGCGAGCATGCCGGCGATGAGCATCGACGTCGTCGAGGTCTTGCCGTGCGTGCCACAGACCATGATCGAGCGGCCCGACCGTGCCAGGTGTCCCAGCACCTGCGACCGCGTGACGACGGGGATCCCCGCGGCCCTCGCGGCCGCGAGCTCGGGGTTGTCGGCGGGGATCGCGGCCTTGGAGATCACGACGATCTCCGGCCGTGCACCGTGGGCCCCGAGCGCCTCGGCACTGTGCCCCACCCGCACGATCGCGCCCCGATCGGCCAGGGCCCGCAGGTCGGCCGAGTCGCGGGCATCGCTGCCCGAGACCGCGACGCCGTGATCGAGCAGGATCCGGGCCACCCCGGACATGCCGGCGCCGCCGATCCCGATCATGTGGACGCGGGTGAGGGTGGCGGGGACGTCATCGACGGACGCCGTGGCCGGCGGGACGGACGGGGTCGGCGGGGTCTGGTCGGTCGGCGGGGTCTGGTCGGTCGGCGGGGTCTGGTCGGTCGGCGGGGTCTGGTCGGTCAACGAGGGGCCTTTCCGGCGGCGTCGAGCGCGATCCGCGCCACGACCTCCGCCGTGTCTCGGGAGCCGCCGCTGACTGCGGCGGCGGACATCGAGTCCAGGCGGCCGCGGTCCAGCAGCAGCGGCAGGACCTCGGTCCGCAGGTAGTCGGTGGTCAGTGCGCCGTCCTCCACGAGGAGTGCGGCGCCGCCGGCGACCAGGTCGCGGGCGTTGAGGGCCTGCTCACCGTTGCCGTGCGGGAGCGGGACGAACACAGCGGGCAGTCCGACGGCGGAGACCTCGGCGACGGTGATGGCTCCGGACCGACACAGGATGAGGTCCGCGGCCGCGTAGGCCAGGTCCATCCGGTCGAGGTAGGGCACGGTCACGTACGGGGTGCCGTCGGCGGGCACCCGGGGGGCGTCCGCGACGTTCTTGGGGCCCACGGCGTGGAGGACGCCGACACCGGCGCGGGAGAACTCCTCGGCGACGCCCGCCATCGCGGTGTTGAGCGAGCGCGCGCCCTGCGAGCCGCCCACCACGAGCAGGGTGGGGGCGTCGGGGTCGAGGCCGAAGGCGGCGCGTGCCTCCGCGCGGAGTGCCGCGCGGTCGAGGGTGGCCACCGAACGCCGGACGGGATTGCCCACGACGCGGGCGTCGAGGCCCGAGCCGGTGACGGCGGCCAGGGTGGCGACGGCGAACCGGGCGCCGAGCTTGTTGGCGACGCCGGCGCGGGAGTTGGCCTCGTGGACGATGATCGGGATCCGACGCCGCCCTCCGGTGCCCTTCCGGCCGAGGGGGGCCGCCGCCGCGAGGTAGACCGGCACGCACGCGTAGCCGCCGAACCCGACGACGACGTCCGCGTCGGTGCGACGCAGGACGTCCCGCGCGCCCCGTACCGCCCGGAGCAGTCGGATGGGCAGTCGGAACAGGTCGCCGCCGATGCTGCGTGGCAGCGGGACGGGGTCCACGAGTTCGAGTGGGACGCCCCGGCGCGGGACCAGCTCGGTCTCGAGCCCGCGCGGCGTGCCCACCGCGGTGACACGCGCGGTGGGATCGAGAGCGGTAACGGCCTCGCCGACGGCGAGCGCCGGCTCGATGTGACCGGCGGTGCCGCCGCCGACCACCAGGACGGAGGGCCCGCCGGAGCGTGGGGCGCTCATCGCTCCCGTCCCCGGTGGATCGGACTGGGCCGGCTGGCGCCGGGGCTCTGCCGGGAGCCGGCGTCGGGGGCCGGGCGACGCGGCTGGCGACGCTCGGCCTCCCGTCCGCGCACGGGCCGGGCGGTGCGGCCGGTCATCGCGGTGGC
>NZ_JAUMSR010000001.1:2046235-2191858 GCF_032905965.1 Dietzia sp. IN118
GCGCCCGCGGACCTGTCGCGTGGGGCGGGTCCGGCGGTCCGCGGCGGCTGCGGCCTGGTCACCGGGTCCCCGAACCGGCGGGTGCCGGCGCTGGACCGTCCGGGCGTGGCGGAGGCCGGGACCGGCCGCTCGGGCGTGTAGGGCCGCGGGTCCGGCAGCGCGAGCCAGCTGCGCCGACGCCGCGACGGGGAGCTGAGGATCGCGGAGATGGCCTCCGGCTCGTGGCGGGCACAGTTGGCGAGCAGCCCGAGCGAGGTCAGGGTGACGACCGCCGACGTGCCGCCGTTGGAGATCAGGGGCAGCTGCAGACCCGTCACCGGCAGCAGGCCGACCACATACCCGATGTTGATGAAGGCCTGGATGACGATCGTCGCGGTGACGGTGCCGGCGAGCAGGCGGCGGAACGGGTCGACCGATCGCAGTGCGACGCGCATGCCGACCCACCCGAGGGTGAGGTAGAGCGACACCACGACCGCGGCACCGAACCAGCCCAGCTCCTCGCCGATGATCGCGAAGATGAAGTCGTTGGTGGCCTCGGGCAGGTAGAACCACTTGGCGCTGGACTGCCCCAGCCCGACGCCGAACAATCCGCCGTCGGCCAGAGAGAGCATGCCCTGGTACGACTGGTAGGCCGCGCCCTGGGGGTTGGAGAAATCGCCCCGGAAGGTGTCGAAGTAGGTCCGGATCCGCTCGAAGCGGTAGGCGAACGCCACGGCGAGCACGCCGAAGACCACGACGCCGACCGCGATGACCCACACGAAGTGCCGGGTGGGGTACCCGGAGAACCACAGCACACACAGGAAGGCGATGGTCACCGCGGTGGCCATGCCCAGGTCGGGGGCGACGACGACGAGGACCGCCACGACGAGGTAGCCGACCACGGCCGGGAAGAGCAGATCGAGCCAGTACCCCGTGCGCATCCGCTTGGCGACCACCGAGCACGCCCAGAGGATGAAGGCGAACTTGGCGATCTCCGCGGGCTGGATCGAGAACAGCCCCAGGTCGATCCAGCCCTTCGACCCGTTGATCTCGGACCCGACCCCGGGGATCAGCACGGCCACGAGCAGTCCGATCGCGACCAACAGCAGCGGGAACGCCGCGGCCCGGACCAGCTCGATGCGGACGCGCAGCGCGGTGACGAAGCCGACCCAGCCGATGAGGACGAAGAGCGCCTGGCGCAGGAAGATGTCGAACGGCGTGCCGCCGCCGGAGAAGGCGAGCACGTTGGAGCTGGACAGCACCATGCCCAATCCGATGACGGTGAGCAGGGCGGTGACCACCATGACCACGTGGTACGAGGTCAGGGGCGCGCGATTGATGGCGGCCAGGGGTGCGGCGATCCGCCCGAGCAGGTCCGGTCGCGTCTCGGTGTCCGCGCGCTCGTGCTGTGTCTTCTCACGCACCGGCTTCTCACGCGCCGTCTTCTCACGCGCCGGCTTCTGGCGCGCTGCCTTGTCGATTGCCATTGCCCTACCTCCCGGCCACGCGGCCCACGGCGAGGACGAAGCTGCGCCCGCGGTGACCGTAGTCGGTGAACATGTCCATCGACGCGGCCGCGGGGGCGAGCAACACGGTGTCGCCTCCGGTGGCCATCCGTGCGGCCTCGGCGACCGCCCGGTCCATCGTCTGCTGCGGCTCGTCGGGACCCGCGGCATCGTCATCGTCTCCCGAGGCCAGCTCCACGACGGGCACCGCCGGCGCGTGTCGGGCCAATGCCTCGGCGATCCGCCCACGGTCGCGGCCGATGAGGACCACGCCGCGCAGCACGCCCGAGACCTCGGCGACCAGCGGCTCCACGTCGGCGCCCTTGAGCAGGCCCCCGGCGATCCACACCATCGTCCCGCCCGCGAGCAGCGAGGTCCGGGCGGCGTGGGGGTTGGTGGCCTTCGAGTCGTCCACGTAGGCGACCCCGTCGATCGTGTCGACCGGCTCCGCGCGATGGGCGCCCACGGTGAAGCCCCGCAGGGCCTCGGCCACGTGCTCGGGTCGCGCGCCCACGGAGAGGGCGACGGCCGAGGCGGCGAGCGCGTCGAGCACGCCCGCGGGCCCGGCCGGGCGGACGTCCGCTGCGGGCAGCAGCGCCACCTCGTCGTCGTCCTCGTCACCACCGCCGATCCGCGCGGTGAGAACGCCGTCGACGACGCCACACTCCCCCGGACCGGGCGCACCGAGGCGCACCCCGATCGCGGTCGGGGCGGGCGCGGCGGCGAGCAGGCGCGCGGCGATCTCGTCGTCGGCGCCGGCCACGGCCACGCGGCCGGTGAGGACACGGGCCTTGGCCTCGGCGTAGACCTCCATGGAGCCGTGCCAGTCGAGGTGGTCCTCGGCGACGTTGAGCACCACCCCGACGTCCGGGCGGCAACTCGGCGCCCAGTGCAGTTGGAAGCTCGACAGCTCGGCCGCCAGCACGTCGACGCGGGGCTCAGCCAGGAGGACGTCCGTCACCGGCAGCCCGATGTTCCCGCAGGCGCGCGCGGCCATCCCGGCCTCCAGGCAGATGGCCTCGAGCATCGAGGTGGTGGTGGTCTTGCCGTTGGTGCCGGTCACCGCGAACCAGGTGCGTCGCGGCCCGAACAGTTCGGCGGCGTCGGCCCGCCAGGCCAGTTCGACATCACCCCACACCGGAACCCCGGCATCGGCGGCTGCCAGCAGCAGCGGCGAGTCCGGCCGCCAGCCCGGGCTCGTGATGACGAGGTCGACACGGCACGGACCATCGGATCCGTCGAGGAGCTCGGCCGCGCGGGCCAGGTCGACGCCCGCACACCCGATGTCGTCGGGCAGCGCCTCTCGGAGTCGTGAGATGGCCTCGGGACGGGAGTCGGCGACGACCGGCTCGGCGCCCAGCGCGTGGAGGATGCGGACCGCGCCCGGGCCGGACACGCCCGCGCCCAGGACCAGCACGCGGGAGCCGGTCAGCTCGCGCACGTCGGGACCGGCGTCGGCCGCCGTGCCGGCGGTACCTGCGGTGTGGGTCGTGTCGGTCATGTCGGTCATCCCGTCGAGCTCGCGAGCCAGTCGCCGTAGAACAGTGCGATCGCCAGACCACAGGAGATCGCCACCAGCAGCCAGAACCGGATGGTCACCGTGGTCTCGGCCCAGCCGCCGTTCTCGAAGTGGTGGTGGATGGGGGTCATCCGGAACGGCCGACGCCCGGTGGTGCGGAAGGCGGCCACCTGGATGAGCACCGAGACGAACTCGATGACGAACACGGCGCCCACGACCACCATGAGCAGCTCGGTGCGAGAAACCACGGACACGCCCGCGACGATGCCGCCGAGGAACATCGACCCGGTGTCCCCCATGAAGATCTTGGCCGGCGCGGCATTCCACCACAGGAAGCCCAGGCAGGCGCCGAGCGCCGCCGAACAGACCACCGCGATGTCGAGGGGGTCACGGACCTGGTAGCAGCCGGACAGATCGACGCCCTCCGCGGTGGAGAAGCAGGAGTAGCGGAACTGCCAGAAGGTGAACACCACGTAGGTGCCCATCACCATCGCCATGGACCCGGCGGCGAGGCCGTCCAGGCCGTCGGTGAAGTTGACGGCGTTGGACCAGCCGTAGACGAGGACGACGATGAAGACGAGGAAGACGACGACGGGGAAGCTCACCGCGACGAAGTCCCGCACGTAGCTCAATGACGTGCTGGCCGGGGTGAGCCCGTCGTTGTTGCGGAACTGCAGCACGAGGATGCCGAACGCGAGGGCCGCGAGGACCTGGCCGGCGGTCTTGGACAGAATGCCCAGGCCCTTGTTGTGGCGCTTGAAGACCTTGAGTCCGTCGTCGACCATCCCCACCACCGCCAGCGCGGTGGCCAGGCCGAGCACGAGCACGCCCGAGGCGGTGAACCCGCCCCCACCCACCGTGACCTGCCCGATCACCCCGGCGACGATGTATCCGAGCCACACGGCGGTGAGGATCGCGACGCCACCCATGTTGGGCGTGCCGCGCTTGCTCATGTGGGACTGCGGTCCCTCGAGACGGATCTCCTGGCCGTAGCCCTTGCGCCGGAAATAGATGATGAGCAGGGGTGTGAGGAAGATGCTCACGACGAAGGCGACGATGCCTGCGATCATGATCTGGGCCATGACTGGTTCTCCTCACCACGCGACGCGAGCAGGTGCTCGGCGACGCTCCACAAACCGACGGCAGCAGAGGCCTTGACCAGGACGATGTCGCCCGGCTCCACGCGTTCGTCCAGGATCGCCACGGCCTCCTCGGCGGTGGCGACGTGCTCCGCCTCGGAACCCCACGAGCCCTCCTGGATCGCGCCCTGGAACAGCGCACGCTGGGGGCGGCCCAGGCCCACGACCACGAGCTGGGACACGTCCAGGCGGACGAGGAAACGCCCGAGCAGGTCGTGCTCGGTGACCGCGTCCTCGCCGAGTTCGGCCATCTCCCCCAGCACCGCCCAGGTCCGCCGGTGGCCGCCGCCGGAGCGGGCCATGACGGCCAGGGACTTCAGCGCGGCCCGCATCGAATCGGGGTTGGCGTTGTACGAGTCGTTGACGACGGTGACGCCGTCGGCGGTCATCCGTACGTCCATCCGGCGTACGGAGGCGGCCTCCGCGGTCCCCAGGGCGGCGGCCACCTGCTCGACCGACATCCCGCACGCGAGACCCACCGCGGCCGCCGACAGGGCGTTGCCCACCTGGTGCTCCCCGTGCACACGGAGCGCCACATCGGCCTCACCCCGCGGGGTGACCAGGCGGAAGGAGGCGCGTACCTCGTCGTCGAGCCGTACCCGCTCCGCACGGACGTCCGCGGATCCCTCGACCCCCACGGAGACCACCTCCGCGGCGGTGCGTCCGGCCATGGTCCGGACCCGCTCGTCGTCGGCGTTGAGGACGGCCACCCCGCCGTGGGCGGCGTCCGGGAGCGCCTCGACGAGTTCGCCCTTGGTGTCGGCGATGACCTCTCGCGAGCCGAACTCGCCGAGGTGTGCGGTGCCGACGTTGAGCACGACGCCGATCCGGGGCGGTGCCAGGGCCGCCAGCTCGCGGATGTTCCCGGGCGCACGGGCACTGAGTTCCAGGACGAGGAAGTCGGTGCCGGAGTCGGCGCGCAGCGCGGTCCAGGGATGCCCGATCTCGTTGTTGAACGATCCGGGTGGCGCGACGACAGTGCCGGCTTCGGACAGCACGGCGCCGATGAGGTCCTTGGTGCTGGTCTTGCCGGACGAACCGGTCACCCCCACCACGACCAGACCGTGGTCGGCGACCAGCCGGTCGACACTCGCGCGGGCGAGGGCGCCGAGCGCGGCGAGCACCGACGCGCCGGAGCCGTCCGTGTCCGCGGCGAGCGCCATGGCGTTGGTCTGCCTCCGGTCGACCGCGGGCACGACGATCTGCGCGCCGTCCGCCCCGTCCACCTCGTGGGCGACGAGTGCCGCGGCGGCCCCGGCGTCGAGGGCGCGGGCGACGTAGTCGTGACCGTCGACGCGCTCCCCGGGCAGGGCCAGGAACAGCCCGCCCTCCCCGATCCGGCGGGAGTCGAACTCCACGGAACCGGTGACGGCCGACGCGGGGTCTCCACCGACCAACCGACCGCCGACTATCCCGGCGATCTCGCCGAGGGTGAGGTCGATCATGGTGCGTTGTCCTCCGTCTCGCCCGTGGGGGCGGCGTATCCGAGTCGTCTGATGAGTTCTTCGGCGGCTCTGGTGCGGTCGTCGAACGGGAACACGGTCCCGTTCCTCTCCTGACCGGTCTCATGGCCCTTGCCGGCGATCACGACGACGTCCCCGGTGCGGGCCCAGTCGATCGCCGTCGCGATCGCCGCTCCCCGGTCACCGACCTCCTCGATCAGGGTGTCGTCACCGGCGGTGGACTCGGTGCCCGCGAGGACCGCCGCGCGGATCTCGGCCGGGTCCTCGCTGCGCGGGTTGTCGTCGGTGACCACGACCAGGTCGGCGACCTCGGCGGCGGCGGCGCCCATGAGCGGGCGCTTGCCCGGATCGCGGTCGCCACCGGCACCGAGGACCACGGCGATGCGGCCCTCGGTCTGCGCGCGGACCGACCGGAGCACCGCCGCGACCGCGCCGGGCTTGTGGGCGTAGTCGACGAGCACCCGGAAGTCCTGGCCCCGCACGACGGGCTCGAGCCGGCCGGGGACCCGGACGCGCGCCAGACCGGCCGCCGCGCCTGCCACGTCCGAGCCGAGGGCATCGACGACGGCCAGTGCGACAAGAGCGTTGGCGACGTTGAACCGGCCGAGCAGCGGTAGTTCGACGTCGGCGGTCAGCCCGCGGGGGCCGTGCACGGTAAAGGTCTGGGTGCCGCGATCGGTGGTCGCGGACTCCCCCGCCGTCCAGTCCGCGTCGGCCCCGGGTTCGGCGGAGACCGTGACCGCGTCCGGCCGCATCCCGAGCAGTCTCCGGCCCCAGTCGTCGTCCACCACGACGACGGCCCGCTCGGCGGGGCGGACCGCGGACCCCGGGTCGGCCTCGGCGTCGAACAGACGGCACTTGGCACGGAAGTAGTCGTCCATGCTCGGATGGAAATCCAGGTGGTCCTGGGTCAGGTTGAGAAATGCACCCACGGCGAACCTGGTGCCGTCCACGCGCCCGAGCCGCAGGGCGTGGCTGGAGACCTCGGCCGCGACCGCGCGGGCCCCCTCATCCCTCATCCGGGCCAGGAGGGCCTGGAACTCGGGGGCCTCGGGGGTCGTGAGGCGACTCGGCAGCGCCCGACCGTCGACCCGGCTCCCGGTGGTGCCGATGAGGCCCGCGACATGGCCGCCGCCTTCGAGCGCGGCTTCGACGAGGTAGGAGGTGGTGGTCTTGCCGGACGTCCCGGTGATCCCCACGACGTCGAGTGCGGCGGAGGGGTCTCCCGCGACCGCCGCGGACACCGCGCCGAGGACGGATCGGGGGTCCGGATGCACGAGGACGGGGACCCGGTCGGCCACGGCGGCCATCATCTCGAGACCCTCGGGGTCGGTGAGCACGGCGTCCGCGCCCACCTCGATCGCGGTGGCGCCGAACGAGGCGCCGTGGACCCGCGTGCCGGGCAGTGCCGCGAAGAGGATGCCGGGGCCGCAGTCCTGTGCGCGGATCGTCGCACCGACGAGGTCGTCACCACCCCGGGTCCTGTCGCCGAGAAGGGTGGCCCGCACCGCGTCTGCCAGCTCTCGCGCTGTCGTCATCGCCTGTCCTCGCCCCGCCTTCCTTGCTCGCTACCCTCCCGTGAACCCGCTACACGCTACCCTGCCGGACGCTGATCACCGCGCCTGCAGGACCAGTTCCGGCGCGGGGGCGGACGGCGGGATGTTGTCGCGATTGACCAGCCACGATGCGATGTCGTGGAAGAGCGGGGCCGCGGAGGCCCCGAGCACGCCGCGCGAGGGGGCGTCGAGCATGATCGCGATCACATACCGCGGGTCGTCGGCGGGCAGGATGCCGGAGAAGGTGATCCAGTAGCGCGAGTTGGAGTAACAGGAGCACCCGGGGTCGATCTGCTGCGCGGTGCCGGTCTTACCACTGATCTGGTAGCCGGCGACCGCGGCCTGCGGGCCGGTGCCCCCGGACTGCACGACGGAGCGGAACATGTCCCGCACCGTGCGGGCGGTCTCGGTGCTGATGACCCGCTCACCTTCGGGACGCTCGGTCTCGGTGCGCTCGCCGTCGGGGCCGACGCGCTCGGCGACGATCCGCGGCGGCACGCGGACACCGTCGTTGGCGATGGTCTGGTAGATGCCCGCCATCTGCAGGGTGGTCATGGACAGGCCCTGCCCGATGGGCAGGTTGGCGAAGGTGCCGCCCTGCCAGTTCTGCAGGTCGGGCACCAGACCCTCGGACTCCCCGGCGAGTTCGATCCCCGAGCGCTGGCCGAGGCCGAACTTGTCGAGGTACTCGGAGAACGGCTCCTTGCCCACCCGCTGGGCGAGCATGAGTGTGCCGACGTTGGAGGACTTCCCGAAGATGCCGGTGGTGGTGTACGGGGTGGGGCCGTGCTGCCACGCGTCGGAGACGGTGACACCTTCCATGCGGATGCTGCCGTCCACGGAGTGGACCTCGTTCGGATCGGTCAGCCCCGCCTCGATCGCGGCGGCGGCGGTGATGATCTTCTGCACGGAGCCCGGTTCGAACGGCGAGGTGATCGCCGGGTTGCCCAGGTCCGCCCCCCGCTCGAGCTCGGCAGCGACCCCGACGGCCGGGTTGAACGTGTTGTCGTTGGCCATCGCGCGGACCTCACCGGTGCGCGCATCGAGCACGACGGCGGACGCGGTCTCGGCTCCGGAGGTGTCCTTGGCGGTCTGGATGGCCTTCTGCACGTGCCACTGCAGGTCCGCGTCCAGGGTGAGGCGGATGGTGTCGCCGTCGCGCGGCTCGGTCACGTTGCGCAGGGTGCCCGGGATGACGGTGTTGTCCTGGGCCCGGTCGAACGTCTGCCGCCCGTCCTCCCCGTCCAGTTCGTCGTTGAAGTGTGCCTCGATGCCCTGGAGCCCGATCAGCTTGCCCTCGTCGCTCTTCGTCGTCGCACCGACGACGTTCGCGGCGAGCGCGCCCCCCGGGTACTCACGGATGTCGACCCGCTCGGCCCCGATCATGGGGTAATCGCGGGTGATGGCGTTGGCCAGCGTGACGTCGACGTTGCGGACGAGATAGGTGAAGCCACCCTCCGAGGTGAGTTTGGCCTCGATCTCGTCGCGGTCGACGGCGTCACCGAGCACGGTCTCGAACTCGTCGGCGATCTCCTCGACCAGTTCGTCCCAGGTGGGCTTGGTGCTGTCGAGCTCCCGTCGCACCTCGGCGTTGCGCTGTTCGACCAGCGGCTGGATCGACAGATCGCGGGCCTCGCGGGTGAACGCGATGGGGTCGCCGTTGAGGTCGACGACCGCTCCCCGCGTGGCGGGCAGGACCTCGTGGACCTGGCGTTGGCTCTCGGCGCGGGCCGCGAGCTCCGTTCCCCCGAGGGTCTGCACCCAGAAGAGCTTGACGAGCGCGATGACCATGATCATCGCGAAGGCGGAGCGCATGAAGGTGAAGCGTCGCTCGGTCGCCGAGGCGGTGAGGACCCTGCCGAACCGGTTCGGTGGCCGTCCGGCTCCCGGCGCGGTGCCGCGCGGGGCGCCCGAGGGGACCCGGGCGCCCGTTCCCGGGCTGCGTCGTTCGGTCATCTCCAGCGGGCCTTTCGGGGTTCGGGTGTCTAGAAGAGCGGTCCGGGCACCGGGGCGAGGGTCGCGGCGTCCTCACCGGGCGGTGCCGGAGCCGGCGGGACGAGGTCGGGCGCGGGGTCCGCCTGTGGGGCGGGAGCCGGTGGGGCGGACTCGGCCATGGCGGGCGGTGGGGTGACCGGGGACGGAGGGGCTGCGAGGGGCGGATAGGGAACGGGGGCGACCCCGCGGGGCGTGCGGTCCTGGGGCGCCTGCGCGGGCGGGGCGTCGAATCCGTCCCGGTCGGACGACCTCGACGGTCCGGACGCTACCGGAGCGGGCTGCAGAGGTTTGATCGGCGCGCCGAGCTTCGCCTCGGGCTCGCCGACGATCTCGAGCACGCCGTCCGATCCCCTGGTCAGGATGGGTGCGCTGGCGACTCCGACCATGCCGAGCTTCTCCGCGCGCTGCGCCAGCACCTCGGCGGACCGGGCGCGTTCGTTGGACGCCTGCAGAGCTTCCATCCGTTCCACCAACTCCACATTGGCGTCGCGGGCGTTCTTGAGGTCGTAGGTGTCCTGGGTGGTCTGCGCGGACAGCAGGAGGGTGCCGCCCACCCCCGCGCCGATGAGAAGGAGGAGGACGACGACGAAGGGAACCCTCGCGGCGAGCTCGGCGGGACTCAGACGTTCCGCCGGGACGACCACGGTCCGGCGGCCGCGAACCGAGCGGGTGACGGGCTTGCGTCGGAGGCCGACGGGCCGTCCCGCGGGTGCGGGCGCGTCGGCACCCGGTGTCGTCGCCGGGCGGGTGTCGAGCCCGCCGGCGGTGCCGGGCGTGTCGATCGTGCTCGTCATGGGGTTCTCCCGTCGATACGCCGGACACACCGCACCCGCACCGAGGCCGAGCGCGGGTTGTGGTCGATCTCCTCCTGTGAGGCCTTCTCCGCTCCCCGGGTGATCGCCTCGAACTCGGGGCCGTGACCGGGGAGCTCCACGGGCAGGCCCGCCGGAGTCCGCGATGCGGTCCGCGTGGCCAGCTCGCGTTTGACGATCTTGTCCTCGAGGGAGTGGTAGGACATGAACACCGCACGGCCGCCGAGGCGGAGCAGGTCCAGGTATCCGGGCACCGCGTTCTCCACGGCCTCCAGCTCGGCGTTGACCTCGATGCGCAGGGCCTGGAACACGCGTTTGCCCGGGTGTCCGCCGGTCCGGCGGGCACCTTGCGGGATGGTGTCGTAGAGCAGCTCGACGAGTTGGGAGCTGGTCACGACGGGGTCGGTGTCCCGGCGGCGGACGATCGCTGCGGCGATCTGTCGCGCGAATCGCTCCTCGCCGTAGACGCGCAGGACGCGGGCGAGGTCGTCACGCGGGTAGTCGGCCAGGATGTCGGCCGCGGTGGGGCCGGTGGTGGGGTCCATCCTCATGTCGAGCGGGGAGTCGACGGAGTACGCGAAACCTCGCTCGGCCACATCGAGCTGCATGGAGGAGACACCGAAGTCGAGCAGGATCCCGTCGATCGCGGGGCCCGCCTCGTCCCGGGACTCCCCGGGGAGGGCCGCCACGACGCGGTCGAAATCGTCGAAGCGGGCGTGAACCGGCGTGAACCGGTCGCGGTAGGCCGTGAGGCGACGGGTCGCCATCTCGAGGGCCTCGGGGTCACGGTCGACGCCGAGGATGCGCAGCTCACCGAACTCGGCCAGCAGGTGGGAGGAATGCCCCCCGAGCCCGAGGGTCCCGTCCACGATCACGGGGACGCGGCCGTCCTGCGCGGCCGCCTCGACGACGGGCCGGAAGAACTCGATGGTCCGCTCGAGGAAGACGGGTATGTGCCCGGAGCGCGTGGCGTCGCGGTCGGCGTCGGACTCGTCTGCCATCTCGCCTCCTCGCGTCCGGAAGTCGTCGGTGCTCCGGTTGTGGTGGAGCCCCCTGGTCCCCGTCCGGTACCCACCTGGCGTTGGGGAAGTACGTCAGGGTGGTGCCGGGCAGGGGCCGGGGGGCTCCGTCCGTCGTGCTCTCGCTTGCTCGTGTCCGTCCTCTCCCCGGATCAGAATTCGATCCCGAGCGAGGTGCCCTCCATCTCGGAGAACACGGGTAGGTTCTCCTCGCTGTAGCGGTCCCACGCCTCGGCGTCCCAGACCTCGAGACGCTCCCCGAGGCCGTTGACGACGCAGTCCTTGTCCAGACCCGCGTAGTTCCGCTGACTCGCCGGGATGGAGATCCGTCCCTGCGAGTCCAGTTGTTGGACTTCCGCGCCGCTCACCAGGAGCCGGAAGAACGCCATGTGCCTCTCGCTGAGGTTGGCGGTCGGCCGGACCTTTCTGACCAGCGCGTCGAACTCGTCCTCAGGGAAAACCGAGAGCGTGTTGGTGAACCACCCACACACCACCACCCCGTCCGCCAGGCCTGGCCTGAATCTGGCGGGGATCGTCAGCCGCCCCTTGTCGTCGAGCTTGGGACGGTGTGTCCCGTACCCGACGAAGGCTCGTTCACGTCCGGAGTCGACGAGATCGGTGTCGGTCACCCGCCACCTCCTGGGGTCCAGGCCCATCGAGCTCCTTGCGTGCCCCACTCTACCCCACAACGCCCCACAAACAAGGCCTGCGCCCCACTTCGCCCCACCGCCTCGCATCACCGCAGTTCAGTGGCCATAGGGACCCTGCCGTCGCCGTCCCGACACCGGATCAACAGCCCGGAGGGAGCCCACTTCCGCGAGTCTTTTGGGACTCATGTGACTCGAGACGACTCACGTGGCAGCCGAGCCGGCCCCTGTGGGGAGATGTGGGGAGGAGGGGTGGGGCGTGGTGGGGAGCACGGGTGGGGCGTGGTGGGGAGGAAGGACGGAGCGCCGGCATCTCGGCGGGGACGGACGTTCCGGGTCGCGATGGGCTCTGGGCTGCCGGCCCGAGAGCGTCAGACAAATGGACGAAGGGGTGAGCGCGTGTGCGCTCACCCCTTCGTCGAAAGGCCGTGGGACGGGCCGGTCAGGGCTCCTGGTCGAACCGTCGGCGGAAGCGGTCCTCCATGCGGGAGGAGTAGTTCCGCCCGTCGGCGGGCTTGGCCGATGTCCGCCCGGTGCCGGGGACCCGGGGTCCGCCGGTGCCCTTGGCGCCGGCGGCGCCGTGCGACGGCGTGGACCGCAGCGCGAGGACACCCGCCGCGAACATCACCAGGAACCCGACGAGACTCAGTACCGGGAAGCCGCCGGGCTTGAAGTCGAGGGCGAGCCCGCCGATCAGAAGCGCCACACCGAGGATCGCCAGCGCGACCACCAGGCCCGCCGGACGACGAGCACCGGTCGCACCGGTCTTTCGGACAGACGACGCGAACTTCGGGTCGTCGGCGTAGAGCGCGCTCTCGATTTCCTTGAGCATGCGCTGCTCGTGCTCGGACAGGGGCACTTCGACCTCCTTCAGATGCTCGTGACGAACGAGCGCGGCCGGCTCGGTCGGTTCGCACCAACCGTGGATGGGGATCAGCCGGTCAGGGTTCCCCCCATCATACGAGGGCAACGCGGCGGGTACCACCGGGATTCCCCTCTGACACCTGAGGATTCCCCCGTCTCACCGCCCGGCTCCTCAGGCGGCGGGGCCGAGGACCCCCAACCGCTCGTCCACCAGGTCGAGAAACCGTCCCGCCGCCCACAGGAAATCGTCCGCCATCCGATCCGAGACCGTACGCGGGAGCCCGTCCTCGACCGCCGCCGCCAGAGCGGAGTACCCACTGAAGGCGGTCGCCCACCGCTCCAGCTCCGGCACCTCCGCCGCGAGCCGGTGCCAGACGTCCGCGGGACCGCGCCGCCGCGGCCCGGGGGCCAGCAGGGCCCCGGCCGCGTACCTCGCGGCGCGGTACGACTCGAGGAACCGCTCGGAGGGAGCAGCGGCGGCGATCGCGCGCCCACGGTGCAGCTCCGCACGGCTCGCCCGTCCGAGGGTTCCCACCGCTCCCCCGCCGGCCGTCCGCATCCTGTTCCTGGTGTCCATCTCTCCTGCACCTCCCCTTCTGCGCGCACGGTATCGCCGGGGTACGACACATCCGGACGCCCCGTATCCGCGCCCGTGATCAAATGGGGTGGATGGACACCGTGATCACCCGGCTCGACGCAGCCGACTTCCGAGACCGACTGCCCGAGGCTCTGGGGGTCTACGTCGACGCCATGGGCTACCCGCCGCAGGTGGTCCGCTCCCGGGCCGCGGCGTGGATGGAGCACAGCTACCGGGACGGCTGGTCGGGTGTGGCCGCGTTCGAGGCCCCGCGCCGACGCCTGCTCGGTCAGACCCGGGGGCAGCTCGTCGCCATCTGCTACGGCTATCACGGCGCTCCCGGGCAGTGGTGGTACGACCAGGTCTCCCGGGGACTGCGGGACCGGGACCGTGAGCTCCCGCCCGACTACGTGGAACTGACCGAGCTGCACGTCTCGCCGGGACTGCAGGGGCGCGGCATCGGCGCGACCCTCGTCAGGACGTTCCTGGCCGACCGGCCGGAGAGCACGGTGCTGCTGTCGACCCCGGAGGTCGACGGCGAGGACAACGCGGCCTGGCGCCTGTACCGGTCGTTGGGGTTCACCGATGTGCTGCGTTCGTATCGGTTCCAGGGGGACGCGAGACCGTTCGCCGTCCTGGCCCGATCGCTACCGCTCGCCGGGAACGGAGATCGGACGTGACCCCCCGGCATGACGTGGTGGTGGTCGGCTCCGGCCACAACGGACTGGTGTGCGCCGCCTATCTCGCCCGCGCCGGGCTCGACGTGCACGTGGTCGAACGGGACACGGTGATCGGCGGCGCCACGTCGACGGTCGAACGGTACCCGGGCCACCGCACCGACCGCGGGTCCTCGGCACATCTGATGATCCGCCACACCGGGATCCCGGAAGAGCTCGGGCTGGAGGCCCACGGACTGCGCTACGTGGACTGCGACCCGTGGGGCTTCGCGCCCGCCCCGCCGAGATCCGACGCGCCACCGATCGTCTTCCACCGTGACCTCGACGCCACGTGCGCCAGCATCGCCGCGGCCTGCGGTGAGGCCGACGCCGGCGCGTACCGGGAGTTCGTCCGCCGGTGGGACGTCCTGGCGGGACGGATGATGAAGGGGTTCGCGGTCCGCCCCACCGCCCCGGGTCTCGGTTCGGCGTTCCTCGGGGCCGACGACCTGCGCGATCCGTTCGGCGCGGTCCAGACCTTCCTGTCCTCCGGTGACGCGCTGCTGGACGCGATGTTCACCTCGGAGCGCCTCAAGGCGGCACTGTCGTGGTTCGGCGCGCAGTCGGGACCGCCGATGTCCCACCCCGCCACAGCCCCCATGATCGGGTTCGCCGCCCTGATGCACCGGATCCCGCCGGGGCGCGCGATCGGCGGTTCGGGCGCGCTCGCGGAGTCCCTCTCGGCCGCCGTCCGGGCGCACGGGGGGACGGTCACCGCAGGTGCCGGGGCCACCTCGATCCGGCGCGCCGGTTCGGGGTGGCGCGTCGACACCGAGGGCGGACGATCCCTGTACTGCTCGGCCGTCGTCGCCGCCTGCCACGTCCACACGACCCTGGACCTCCTCGCCGGCGAACTCCCGGCGGCGACGCTGGACGGGTGGCGGCGGCGGATCAGGCCCGGTTTCGGACTGGGGATGGCCGTCAGACTCGGGACCGATGCACTGCCCACGTATCCCGGCGTACCCACGAGCACCAGCGCCCACGGCCTGCAACTGCTCGTCACGGACCGACGGCACCTCGATCGCCGCTACGGCGTCGCCGCCGCGGGCGGCCTCGACGCCGATCCCGCCGTCCTGGCGATGAGCTTCAGCGCGCTCGACCCCTCGCTGGCTCCGGAGGGCCGCCACGAGCTGACACTGTGGTCACAGTGGCACCCGCGCCACCTGGCCGACGGCCGTGGCTGGTCGGAGGAGGGCGCCGCGGAGGCCGACCGGATCATCGCCGTCGCGGACCGCTTCGCGCCGGGGTTGGCCGACTCGATCGTCCACCGTCACGTCCAGACCCCCGAGGACCTGGAGACCGAACTCGGGCTGATCGGCGGGAACGTCATGCACGTGGAGATGTCCCTCGACCAGATGCTGCCGATGCGTCCCCACCCCGATCTGCGCGGTCACGCCGTGCCCGGGGCCGACGGCGTGTTCCTGGCGGGGGCCTCGACCCACCCCGGTGGCGGTGTGATCGGGACCAGCGGCAGGACGGTGGCGCGGCTCGTGACCCGCCGACTCGGCAGGTCGGCGCGGCGACGGCGGGGATCACGGGCACAATGACCGCCGTGACCCCGCCCCATCCGACAGCGAACGCCCCCACGAGCAGTGGCCGCTCCCGACTGCCCCGGCGACTGGCGGGCCTCACGGCCCTGGCCACCCTCCTGGTGCTCCTGTCCGGGTGCCTCCAGCTGAACGCCCAGATGAGCGTCCGCAAGGACGACACCGTCTCCGGCCGGATCCTCGTGGCGGGTGACCAGCCCGCTCAGGCGGCCGCGCTCGACCGGATCACCACGCCGTCCGGGCTCGAGCAGAAGGTGCGCATCACCCCCTACTCAGCGGACGGTTTCACCGGCCGCGAGATCTACTTCACCCAGTTGACGTTCGCGGAGGTCGACACCCTCACCCTCGCGATCGACATCGAGGGGGCACGGCCGTACAGCCTGGGCTTCCGCCGCAGCGGCGACACGGTGTCGTTCAGCGGATCGGTGGACCTGTCCCTGCTGCCCGCCGACCGCGCCGAGACGGCGACCACCCGGGTCGACCTGACCTTCCCCAACCGCATCAAGGAGACCAACGGCACCATCGGGGCCGGCAACTCCGTCAGCTGGTCCCCGGCTCCGGGGTCCATCACGCGGATGCAGGCCTCGTCGTCGTATCCCGACCCGGCCGCACGTGGGTTCGCGGTGTGGATGATCGTCGGGATCGGCGCCGCCCTGCTGGTGTCCATCGGGACGATCCTGGCCGCCCGGACGTCCAGGGCCCGTGCCGACCGGCTGGTGCGCTGACCCGAGCCGCACCCCCACCGGGGCGGATCAGATCCTGCCGGCCGCCACCCCGGGGGCGGGGGCCATCGACAGGTTGGTGAGGACCTCGTGGGTGGCCTTGGAGAAGTTCAGGGTGTTGAAGTGCAGGCACGGGACACCCTCGGCGATCAGTCGCTCGCACATGCGGGTGGTGAGATCGATCCCGACCTCACGGACCGCCGCCCGGTTCTCCTCGGGCCCGTCCCCGGCCGCGGTCCGGAGCCGCTCGGCCAGGTCGTCGGGCAGGGCGCAGCCCGAGAGCTCGACCATCCGCTGGACCTGCCGCAGACTCGTGACCGGCATGAGTCCGGGGATGATGGGCTTGGCGCCCTGCTCCGGGTCGGCGGCGACGGCGCGATCCCTCAGGCGCAGGTAGTGCTCCACGTCCCAGAACATCTGGGTGATCGAGTACTCGGCGCCGGCCCGGAGCTTGTTCACCAGGATCTCGGAGTCGTGCTCGAGGTCCCGGGCCCGGTAGTGCCCCTCGGGGAAGGACGCCACCCCGACGTGGAAGCCCCCCACCTCGTGGATCAGACGGACGAGCTCCTCAGCGTAGTGCAGCCCCTCCGGGTGAGCCGTCCACTCGCCCAGCGGGTCCCCGGGCGGGTCCCCGCGCAGGGCGAGGATGTTGGACACCCCGACCTCGCCGTACATGCGGATCATGTCGGTGAGTTCGGCGACCGTGTGGTCCACCGCCGTCAGGTGCGCGATCGGCAGCAGGTCGGTCTCACGGACGAGCCGCTCGACGACCCGGACGGTCCGGTCCCGCGTGGATCCGCCGGCCCCGTAGGTGACCGAGACGAACGCCGCCCCGAGGTCGGAGAACACGGTGGCGGCGCGCCAGAGTCGGTCCTCGGCGGCCTCGTCTCGCGGCGGGTAGAACTCGACGGAGAACGGAACCCTCGGGGTGGTCGACGTCGCGATCCGCTCCACGATGCTCGGGTGCCGGCCGCCGTCCGTCGGGTCGGAGTCGGGTAGCTGGGTCACCCGACCAGGGTAGCCCGACGCGCACCACGTCCGGCCGCCGCCCGACGACTAGGATCGTCGGCGACGAGGGCGGCCGGACACCGGCGCCCGGAAGGGATGGTGCCCGTGGTCTCGGCGACTCGCCCCGACGACGGAGAACGCGTCCTCGACGCGCTCCGCCGACTCATCGACGAACGGCGCACGGTCGTGGCGGGGATAGACGAGCGGGTCGACCGCCTGGCCGGCCTGCTCTCCGACTTCGTCCTCGACGGCGGCAAACGGATGCGACCGCGGTTCGCCCTGGCCGGCTGGGCCGCCGCGAGCGACACGGACGCTCCCGCCCCGGACGAGGTCGTCACCGCCTGCGCCGCCCTCGAGCTGATCCAGGCCTGTGCGCTGGTCCACGACGACATCGTGGACGCCTCGGACACCCGGCGAGGCCGCCCCACCGTCCACCGGACGATCGAGGCCGCGCACTGCAACGAGGGTTGGGACGGGGACGCGGCCCGCTACGGCGTCTCCCAGGCCATCCTCGTGGGCGACCTGGCCCTGACGTGGGCCGACGAGATGTTCGTGACCTCCGGGGTACCCCCCGAGGCCCTGGCCCGCGCGCTGGGTCCCTGGTACGCCATGAAGACAGAGGTCCTGTCGGGGCAGATGCTTGACATCCTCGCCGAGGCCTCGGGCGCCACAGACGAGCTCACCCCGGCCCGGGTGAACCGCTTCAAGACCGCGGCCTACACGGTGGAGCGGCCACTGCACATCGGCGCCGAGCTGGCGGGTGCCGGGGCGGAGACCGTCTCGGCCCTGCGGGAGTTCGGGGTGGCCGTGGGCCAGGCGTTCCAGTTGCGGGACGACATGCTGGGCGTGTTCGGCGACCCGGAGGTCACCGGCAAGCCCTCCGGGGACGACCTGCGGGAGGGCAAGCGCACCCTGCTGCTCGCCCGTGCGACCGCCCTCGCCCCCCGCCCGGACGCCGAGTTCCTCCTCGGCGTCCTCGGGACGCAACCCGACGCGGCCACGCTCGAACGCGCGCGCACCATTCTCGTGGAATCCGGTGCCGTGGTCTCGGTGGAGGCCGAGATCGACGCGTTGACCACCCGCGCCCTGGACGCCGTGGCCTCCGACGCGATCAGCGACCACGGGCGGGACACGCTGCGGGCACTGGCGGAGGCCGCGACCCGCAGGCGGGCTTGATCCGTGCAGGGAGCGACCGGACCCCGGCCGGAGACGACCACCTCGTCGTCGTCACCATTGTCGTCATCACCGCCGTCGTCACCGTCATCATCACCGTCGCCGTCGACACCATCGTCGCGGATCCGCCGGGCGACCACCGCGACGACCGCCTCGGCCCGCGCCGCCCTGAACGGCCCCTCCGGTCCGGCACTGTGGCGCGGCGTCCTCGGCTCGGTCCTGCTCACCATCGCCGGATTCGGCGCGGGCGCCCTGCCCGTGGACGGCGGCGTCGCGGTCGCGGTGGGGCTGCCCGGGTACACGTTCGGCCACGGTGAGGCCCTCGCCCTCATCCTCTGCTGGGCGGGCGTCGCGCTGCTGGTCACCTCGTGGCTCGCGCTCGGCCCCCGAGCGGTCTCGGGCCGCCTCCCCACCCGGGACGCCGTGTGGGCCACGGCCCTGTGGTCGGCGCCGATGCTGCCCGCGGTCCCCCTGTTCAGCCGCGACGCCTGGTCCTACCTGGCGCAGGGCGCCATGAGCGCCGCGGGAGTGGACCCGTACCACCACGGACCGGAGGCCAACCCCGGCCCCTTCACCGACGAGGTCAGCCCGGACTGGCGGTCCACCGCGACCCCGTACGGCCCGCTGCACCTGTTGCTCATGCGCGTCATCGTGGCGCTGTCCGGCGGCCACCCGGCGGTGGGGATCGTCATCCTCGGGGTGGTGGTGCTCGCCGCACTGGCCGCGCTCGTCGCGCTCGTGGTCGCCCTGGCCCGCCGCGCCGGGGTGGACGCCGGCGCCGCGGTGTGGATGGCGGGCGCCTCCCCGCTGTCCGTGATCCACTTCGCGGGCGGGCTGCACAACGAGATCTTCCCGCTGGTGGCATGCGTCGGCGCCGTGGTCCTCACGCTCGACCGGCGCTACGCGTGGGCGGGGGCGGCGATCGGGATCGCGGTGGCGTTCAAGGCCACCGCCGTGATCGTCGCGCCGTTCCTGCTGTGGATCGCCCTGGACCGGCGGCGGGCGTCGACCGGGGCGCGGCGCCCCCTCGTCGGCGCCCTCGTCGACACCGGGGCCGCGGCGGGGGCCGCCGCCGTCGCGTTCGCCCTGGCGACCCTCGCCTCGGGCACCGGGTTCGGCTGGCTGGACGCGATCTCCGTCTCCGACCGGGTCATCAACTACCTCAGCGCGCCCACCGCCGCGGCGCACCTGGTCCACGCCGTGGTCGACACCCCCGGATTCGAGGACGTCCTGGCGGTCGCCCGCCGCGTCGGACGCGTGGTCCTGGGGGTCACCCTCGTCGTGGTGTGGTGGCTCCACCGGCGTTACACCCGCTCGGCGCTCCGCGGCATCATGGTCGCGCTGCTGGCCTTCGTCATCCTCAACTCGCTGGCCTGGCCCTGGTATTACGTGTGGGTGGCGGCGTTCTGGGTCGCCGCCCGACCCGGTCGACGCGCCACCACAGCCGTCGTTGCGGTGACCGTCTTCCTCGTGATGGCGATCGGACCCAACGGGTCGACCAGCCTCTACAGCCCCGCGCTCGTCGGGGCGGCCCTCGCGGCAGCCCTCGCCGCGGTCTGGTGGTGGCGGCGCGCCACCGCCGGGGTCAGAACGCCATCGCCTGGGCGCGCCGCATGACCTCGCGGGCGCGGTGACCGTGTAGCGCGTCGGCCGGCCGGCCGGGCAGGCTGTCGTCCTCGGCGAACAGCCACCGCAGGATCTCCTCGTCCCGGTAGCCGCCGTCCCGCAGGACCGCGACCAGCCCGGGCAGGAAGCGCACGACCTCGTCGTCGTCATCCAGGAAGGTCGCCGGCACCACCACGATGCCCGCTCGCCGCACGGCGAGCAGGGTCCCGTCGCGCAGGAGATCGTGCACGCGGGTCACGGGGATGCCCAGGCGCTCGGACACCGCGGGGAGGTTGATGGTCTCGACGTCGGCGGGCAGGACGTCGTCGGCGTGCGGAACAGTACTCACGCCACCCAGGTTAGTCCCACGGGCGCACCCGGGCCCCACCGGCGGTGCCGGCGCGGCCGACGGCGTCGGGCTACGGACCCCGTCCGCTCGGGACGTACCGCGGACGGGACGGGAGGGGCAGAATGGACGACATGAGCACTTACGACGGGAAGCCCCCCGGCCCAGGAACACTGCTCGACGGGCGATACCGGCTCGACGCCGTCATCGCCCGCGGCGGGATGTCCACCGTCCACCTGGCCACCGACGAGCGGTTGGACCGCCACGTCGCCGTCAAGCTGCTCGATCCGACCCTCGCCGGGGACAAGGCGTTCGTGGACCGCTTCACCCTCGAGGCCAGGTCGGTGGCCCGCCTGTCGGATTCCGGCATCGTCCAGGTGTTCGACCAGGGCGTCGAGGCCGACACCGCGTTCCTCGTGATGGAACTCGTGCCCGGTGGCACGTTGCGGGAACTGCTCGACGAGCGCGGCCCCATGCCCCCGTACGCCGCGGCCGCCGTCCTGCGTCCGCTCCTCGGCGCCCTGCGGGAGGCCCACCAGGCCGGGCTGGTGCACCGCGACATCAAGCCCGAGAACGTGTTGATCTCCGGCAGCGGCGCGGTCAAACTCGCCGACTTCGGCCTGGTCCGGGCGGTGGCCGAGTCCCGCGCCACCTCGAGCAGCGTGGTGATGGGCACGGCGGCCTACCTGTCCCCCGAACAGATCTCCGGCGCCGACACCGACGCCCGGTCCGACCTGTACTCCCTCGGCGTTCTCGCCTACGAGATGCTCACCGGGGAGCCACCGTTCAGCGGTGACAACAACATCGCCGTGGCCTACCGTCGCCTCGACACCGACGTGCCGGCCCCGTCCGACCAGTCCGACACCGTGGCCGAGGACCTCGACCACCTGATCCTGCGCGCCACGCGACGCAGCCGTGAGGACCGCTACGCCGACGCCGGCGAGATGCTGCGGGACCTGGACCAGGCCGCCAGGATCGGCCGGTTCCCCGACTATGTCGTCCCGGCACCACGGCAGTCCTCGTGGTCGCGGGCGCGGGCCAACGCCGCGCGGGCCACCCCGGGCGGGGAGTCCGAGTTCGACGCCGCCGACCGTGAGAGCGGGGAGGCGCTGCGCCGGGGCGACGGGCCGACGCCGACGCGGGTGGACACCATGGTGGCCCCGGCGGCGGCGGGTCCCGGGGCGGGAGCGGGGGCCGGCCCTGCTCCTGCGCACTGGCACGGCGCGGGATCGGGCCACTATCCCCCCGGCGGCATCGAGCCCGCGCCCGACCGGGACGTCATCCGGCCCCGCCGCCAGCGCGGCATGCTGTGGCTCATCGTGGTGCTCGCCGCCGCGATCGGCCTGGCCGTGGCCGGCTGGTGGCTGGGTTCCGGCCGGTTCGTGGAGGTGCCGTCGGTTCAGGGTATGTCGGCGGGGCAGGCGACCGAGGCGGTCAACGCCGTCGGGTTGGCCGCCGCGACCCGCGACGCCTTCAGCAACGACGTCCCCCCGTCCGCGCTGGTGGGCACCGACCCCGCGGCGGGCGAGCGGGTGCCGCGCGGCGACACCGTCGATGTGTTGGTGTCCGTCGGTCGCCCCGTGGTGCCCGAGGTCGGCGCCGACAGGTCGGTGGACGCCGTGTCCGCAGCGCTGCGGGAGAACTCACTGGAACCGGTCCGGGGCGGGAACGAGTACTCGGACTCGGTACCCGTCGGCCAGGTGGTCTCCCTCCAGCCGGGCGCGGGCACGACCGTCGACGTGGGCACCCGGGTGGCCATGGTGACCAGTTCCGGCCCCGCACCCGTCGCCGTCCCCGAGGTCGTGGGCCTGGAGGAGGACCAGGCGCGGGCGGCCCTGGAGGGCGCGGGCCTCACCGTGTCACAGGTCAGACGGGTCTACGACGACGAGGTGGACGGCGGCGCGGCCGTGGGCACCGACCCGGACAGCGGAACCGACGTGTCCCGCGGGGACGGGGTCGTCCTGCTCGTCTCCAATGCACTGACCGTGCCGGACCTCCGGGATGTGCCCCTCGACGAGGCGACCGGGATCCTCGAGGACGAGGGGTTCACGATCGTCCGCGAATCGCCCGTGACCGATCGTCAGATCTCCGACGGCCGCGTGGTGCGCACCGATCCGCCCGCCGGGACCCGGCTCGACCCGACGAACGCGGTGCTGCGGGTCGTCCCGTCGGACGCGGTGACCGTCCCGGTGGTGCTGGGTTCGCGGGCCTCCGACGCGCGCCGGACGCTGCAGGACGCCGGGCTCGAGGCCACCATCGACTCGGGAACGTCGAGGGGGATCGTCTACGGCCAGACCCCGCTGCCCGGCCGGGTGGTGGCCAGGGGCAGCGAGGTCGAGATCGACGCGCTCGGCTAGGACCGGCCGCGTCTCCGGCGCGGCCGGCCGTGCCTCCGGGGCGCGAGGCCGGCCCCTACGGCGTCAGCTGCGCAGCATCTCCGCCACGAGGTAGGCGAGCTCGAGCGACTGCTGGGTGTTGAGGCGCGGGTCGCAGGCGGTCTCGTAGCGACCGGCCAGATCGATGTCCGAGATGTCCTGGGCTCCGCCGAGGCACTCGGTGACGTCCTCACCGGTGAGCTCGATGTGGATGCCACCCGGGTGGGAACCGAGAGCGTGGTGGACCTCGAAGAAGCCCTGTACCTCGTCGATGATCCGGTCGAAATGGCGGGTCTTGTACCCGTTGGACGTCGAGTGCGTGTTGCCGTGCATGGGGTCGCACTGCCAGATGACCTTGTGGCCGGTCGCCTCGACGGCCTGGACGATCGGCGGCAGCGCGTCGCGGACCTTGTCGTTGCCCATCCGGGAGACGAGCGTCAGTCGACCCGGCCGGTTGTGGGGGTCGAGCTTCTCCACGTACTCGACCGCCAACTCGGGCGTGGTGGTGGGACCGATCTTCAGGCCGATCGGGTTCTGGATGAGCGAGGCGAACGCCACGTGGGCGTCGTCGATGCCGCGGGTCCGCTCCCCGATCCACAGGAAGTGCGCCGACAGGTCGTACAACCCCTGCTCGGCGTCGCCGGTCAGGCCCGTGCCGTCGTCGGCCAGGCGCAACATGGCCCGCTCGTAGTCCAGGACGAGCGCCTCGTGGGAGGAGAAGATGTCGGCCGAGCGCAGGTTCTGGTCCGAGACCCCGCACGCGTCCATGAAGCGCAGGCCACGATCCACCTCGGCGGCGAGGGCCTCGTAGCGGGCACCAGCGGGCGAGCCCGCGACGAACTCCATGTTCCATTCGTGGACGCGATGCAGGTCCGCGGTGCCCGACGCCGTGAGGGAACGGACCAGGTTCATCGCCGCGGCCGCGTTGGCGTAGGCACGGACGAGCCGGGAGGCGTCGTGCTCACGGGCCGCCTCGTCCGGCTCGAGCGCGTTGACCATGTCGCCGCGGTAGGACAGCAACCCGGTTCCGTCGCGGTCCGCCGAGCGGGGCTTGGCGTACTGGCCGGCGATCCGGCCGACCTTGACCACGGGCATCGACGCACCGTAGGTCAGCACGACCGACATCTGCAGCAGGGTGCGGATCACGCCCTTGATGTGCGGCTCGGTGTTCGCCTCGAACGTCTCGGCGCAGTCACCGCCCTGGAGCAGGAACGCACGCCCGTGCGCCACGTCGGCGAGGCGATCGGAGAGGTGCTCGACCTCGGAGGCGACGCAGATCGGCGGCACGCTCTCCAACACTTTGCGCATCGCCGCGGCGTGACCGGGATCCCACGACGGCTGCTGAAGGGCGGGCCGCGAGAGGGCGTCCGCCAGCTGCCGATCCAGGTCCGCGGAGAGCGGCGGGAGGTCGGGGAGTTGCGCGATGTCGACGTCGACTGTCCAGTTGCTCACCCCGGCGACGATACGCCACCACCGGCGGAGCGGGCCTCAGAGACCCAGGTGGGGCGACTTCGCCGCGATGGCGCGGAAGCGCATCGCGGCGTGGCGGGCGTCGGCGAGGGCGTCGTGTTCCCCTCCCGGGTGTGCGGGCAGGTCGGGCTTGCCGGCGGTCTCCCAGAGCTGGCGGACGTCGCGCGTGAACCGGGGCATGGCGGCGGGAAGGGCTGTCATGTCGCCCCACAGCTGGCAGACGGCCACGTGGTCGTACGCCCCGATCCACGCCCACATCTCGACCCCGCCGGTGGGCGGCGCGGTGACGAACTCGTAGAGCTCGTCCCGGATGCGGCTCCGGGACATCCACGCGGACGACGACGGGTTGGGCAGCTTCGGAAGGACGTTGCGCCGCACCCACGGCCCGGCCGCCGAGGCGTCGAAGTCGGTGGACACGGCGTAGAACTCCCGGCCGTCCTCGGCGACGATCCCCACGGAGACCAACTCGATCGTCGTGCCGTCCTCGATGAACTCGCAGTCGTAGAAGTAGCGCACCGGCGATCAGCGCTGTCCCTCGACGGGGTGGTCGAGCAGGTTCCGCCCGGCCTTGCGCACCGCCTCGTAGCGCTTCTTCATCTCGGCGCCATACGTGTCGTGGACGTACTCCTGATTGGTCAGCGCCTGGATCCGCCGCATGAGCTCGTCGGTGATCTCGCGCTCAGCGTCCCGGTCCCCCTCGCGCCCGGCCCACGGGGACAGATCGAGCGGCTCGCCGAGCATGACCCGGATCTCGGTGCGCCGCCCGGGGCGGAACCGGGAGATCCGGCGTACGTACTCGGGGGTCCCGGTCACGCCCACCGGGATGATGGGCACCCCGGCGCGGAGTGCGAGGCGGGCGGGCCCGGTCTTCCCGCGGTACAGACGACCGTCCGGCGAGCGCGTCCCCTCCGGGTAGATGCACAGGATCTCCCCCGATGAGAGGACCTCGAGCCCGGCGTCGAGGGCGGCCTGCGCGGCGTCGGCGTTGGTGCGGTCGATCGGGTGCTGGCCCGAGCCGGCGAAGAACCACCGGCTGAGTATGCCGCGGACACCGGTTCCGGTGAAGTAGTCGCTCTTGGCCAGGAAGGTGACCCGGCGGGGCATGAGCAGAGCGGTGAACAACCAGTCCGCGACGGACTGGTGGTTGCCGACCAGCAGGGCGCCACCGCGCTCGGGGAAGTGCTCGCGTCCCGTGACGACCCGACGACTCGTCAGACGTAGGAACGGGCCGATGAGCACGTATTTGAACAGGTAGTACAGCAACGGGTCACCGGTCCTCTTGTGATGGCTGTCGACGAATGCGGATACTACCCGGCGCGGTCCGCGGATCCGGACGGTACGAGGTTCGGGGGCCACAGATCCGGGTCGGGCAGGAAGCTGATCACCAGTCGACCCGCGTCGCGCTCGAAGACGGACTGCGTGAGCACACACCGGCGCAGCAGCGGCGGCAGCGCCACCACCGCCCGGAACCCGTCGAACTCCAGGCGGAGCCGGTCCCCCTCGACCGAGACCGGCGCGGACGGGCGGGTCGGGGCCGGGTACTCGACCCGGTATCCGCCCTCGCCGTCGGGCGCCACCACCGGGGTGACGGCGCCGCGGGCCAGAGTCGCCATGGCAGCCGTGGAGCCGGCCGGGGACCCCACCACGATGGTCTCGATCCTCCCGGCGAGGAAGCCGGCCACGTCACCGGCGAGCAGCGCGAGTCTGTGCGCTTCCCGCACCCGCACGTCGGCGCGTCCGCCCGCCGCCATGGAGGCGAAGCGCACATTGGCGGGCCAACGTGATTCCACGAACGCGGCCAGTTCCCCGGCCGCCGCGAGCCGGCGCACCGCGGTCAGGTCCCCGTCGAGCTCGACCACGACGACGTCCCAGTACTCGGACGACGCGGCCCGTCGCGCGTACTCCCACCCGAGCACCGCGGCCAGTGGGGCGTCCCCTCCGGCGGCGAGCGCCGCGAGTACGTCGTCGTCCGGATCGGCGGCGCCGGACCGGTAGGTCTCGAGCCTCGCCGTCGGGTCGTCGACCCGGACCTCGACGGGCCCGTCCTCCGAGACGTCGAGACGGGGGTCGACGGCATCGGGATGGCCGGTCAGGATCAACGCCGTGCAGCCGGGGTCCGCGAGGAGGTCGGCGGTGACGCCCGCGCGGTCCTCGGGATCTCCCCCGAGGACGACGACGACACGAGTTCTGCTCACCGCGACTCCGCCCGGCGTTTGAGTTCCTTCAGTGCGTCGCCCAGGATCCGGCGCTCGGCGCGGCTGCGCAGGCTCCCGATCACCGGGACCGTGAGCTCGATCTCGAGTTCGTAGTCCACACGCGTGCCGCCCTCCACCGGTTCGAGCCGGTAGTAGCCCCGTTGGGCCCTCTGCAACGCCGAGCTCTCGAGCCGCCACTCCAGACCGCGGTCGTCCGCCGACCAGGAGTAGACGAGGACGTACTCGTCGACGATCGCGCCCGCCTCGAGCTCGAACCGCACCCGGTCCGGACGGCCGTCCTGACCGGTGGAGAGCACTTCGGCCGCGCGGATCGACGCGGACCACTCCGGGTACGCGGCGAAGTCGGAGATGACCGCCATGACGTCCTCCACCGGTGCGTCGACCACCGTGGAGTCTCTGGTCGGCCACACCTCGGGGGCGCCGTCGTGCTCGCTCATACCCACAAGCTTCACATATCCCGCTCCGCGATGCGCCCCACCCGCGGCGCCCGGAAGGCAGGCGACGTGACCACCGTGTGGTCCCGGCGATAGTGTGTGTGGTCACCGACATACTCTGAACGTCTCCACCGGGAGGACCCTTTGCGCGAATACGTCGCGGTACCCGCCAACTTCACCGTCCCTGACGACTGGTCCTGCGTTCAGTCGGCATACGACCGCGCGGAGAACACCCCGGAGAACGTGGCGTTCCAGAAGCCCGTCGACGGTCGGTGGACGGACGTCACCAACCGCGAGTTCGCCGAGGAGGTCCGGACGATCGCCCGCGGACTGGTGGCGCTCGGTGTCCGGGCGGGCGATCGGGTCGCCCTGCTGAGCTCCACCCGGTACGAGTGGAATCTCATCGACTTCGCGATCTGGGCCGTCGGCGCGGTCACCGTTCCCGTGTACGACAGCTCCAGCGCCGACCAGATCCACTGGATCATGGAGGACTCCGCGGCCCGGTTGATCATCGTCGAGAACGACATCCACGCCACCACCGCCCGAGAGGGCGTGCAGGGCCTGGAGGTCGCCGACGTCCTGGTGATCGACGGCGCGACCCCGGTCCTCGAGACCCTCGCCTCCGAGGGGGCCACGGTCGACGTCTCGGTGCTCGACGAGCGCCGGGCCTCGGTCCGCGCCGACTCCCCCGCGACGCTGATCTACACCTCGGGGACCACGGGCCGCCCCAAGGGCGTCATGCTCAGCCACCGCAACTTCATGTCCGAGACGCTCGCCGTGCTCGAGACGCCGTTCAGCGGGATCCTGCGGGACGACGCCACCTCGGTGATGTTCCTGCCCCTGGCCCACGTGTTGGCCCGCGCCATCACCTACGCCGGCTTCCACGCCGGCGTGACCATCGCGCATTCCTCCGACCTGACCAACCTGGTCGAGACGTTCGGCGAGATGAAGCCGCACTACATCCTGGCCGTCCCCCGCGTGTTCCAGAAGGTTTTCAACAAGGCCCAGGCGACCGCGCAGGACGGCGGCACGGTCAAGGCGTGGATGTTCGACAAGGCCGCGGACACCGCGGTCGCGTACTCCAAGGCCAACCGGGGTGACGGCCGGGTGGGTCCGCTGCTCGGGCTGCGCCACGCGATCTTCTCGAAGCTGGTCTACGGCAAACTCGTCAACGCGCTCGGTGGGCGTTGCGAGGTCGCCATCTCCGGCGGCGCGGCCCTGGGTGACCGTCTGACCCACTTCTTCGACGGCATCGGGGTCAACATCTTCGAGGGTTACGGCCTGACGGAGACCTGTGCGGCGATCACGGTCAACACCCCGGGGCGGATGCGGATCGGCAGCGTCGGCCATCCGCTGCCCGGCTGCGCGGTCCGGATCGCGCAGGACGGTGAAGTCGAGGTCAGCGGACCCGTCGTCGCCTCCGGCTACTGGCAGAACGAGGAGGCGACCGCCGAGTCCTTCAGCGACGGCTGGTTCCGCACCGGTGACCTGGGTTCGATGGACGAGGACGGGTACCTGTCGATCACCGGCCGCAAGAAGGAGATCATCGTGACGGCCGGCGGGAAGAACGTGGCGCCCAACCAGCTCGAGGACGCGCTGCGTGCGGACCCGCTCGTGGCGGAGGCGGTGTGCGTGGGCGACGGCAAGCCGTTCGTCTCGGCCCTGCTGACCCTCGACCCGGAGGCCGTCGAACGGTGGAAGACCCACCACGACAAGTCCGGCTCGTTGTACGAGTTGCTCAAGGACGCCGATCTGATCGAGCACCTGGACCAGGCGCTGGTGCGGGCGAACCGGAGCGTGTCGCACTCCGAGTCGATCAAGAAGTACCACGTCCTCCCGGACCAGTTCACCGAGGAGACCGGTGAGCTCACCGCGTCCCTGAAGGTCAAGCGCAACGTCGTGCACCAGAAGTACGCCCAGCAGATCGAGTCGCTCTACGCCTGATCGGACCGCGCGTCGGAACGCGTGCTCTCGCGGGTCACTCCCCCGAGAGCACGCGTTCCATGTCCCGGGCCAGGTCCTCCCAGCGCCAGTTCTCCAGCACCCAGGTGCGGCCGCGGACCCCCATGGCCGACGCCCTGGGCCGGTCCTCGAGCAGGCCGGCGACGGCGTCGGCGACCTCGCCCTGTGACGTCCCGTCGACCACGAGACCGGTCCGGCCGTCGCGCACCGTCTCCGGGGCACCGCCGCTCCGGCCCGCCACGACCGGCACCCCGCACGCGGACGCCTCCAGGTAGACGATTCCCAGCCCCTCGACGTCCAGCCCTCCCCCTCGGGTCCTGCACGGCATCGCGAAGACGTCCGCGAGTCGGTGGTGGTCGACGATCTCGTCCGCGGGGACGCGGCCGGTGAAGACGACCCGGTCGGCCACCCCGAGGCGGCGTGCCAGTCCTTCCAGCGTGCGCCGATAGGGCCCACCGCCGACGACGACGAGGACCGCCCCGGGCACCCGCCGGGCGATCTCCGGCATCGCCCGGATGAGCATGTCCTGGCCCTTCCGCGGCACGAGGCGGGACAGACACACGATCACGTCGCGGTCCGCGAGTCCGTAACGGTCGCGGATCGCCCTTCGCCGTGCGGGATCCGGCCGGAACCTCTCCGTATCGACGCCACCCGGCTGGTGCACCAGGCGGGCGCGGGGGCCGAACGCCGCCGCGAACCGCCTCCGTGTGTAGTCGCTCACGTAGGTGACCGCGTCGGTGGACTCGCCGATCAGTCGCAGGATCTGGCGCGAGCCCGGCAGCATCGACCAGCCGACCTCGTGTCCGTGTGTGCTCGCGATGATGCGGTCCACGGGGCCCTGCCGTAGCACCGGCGCCATGGCGGCGAGGGGGGCGGCGGCCCCGAACCAGATCGTCGTCGCGCCGAAGTCCGAGGCGAGCCTTCGTGCGCGTGCCGCGAGGTCGGGCGTGGGGAGCAACACCTCGGTGGGCACCCTCTCCACCAGATAGGGCTTGGCGGCGTCGTACTCCGCCGATTCGCCACCCCGGAACGTCGAGGCGAGCACCGCGACGTCCGTCGGGTCCAGGTGGCTCAGATACGTCTCCAGGTACGACTGGATCCCGCCCGGGCGCGGCGGGTAGTCGTTGGTGATCAACAGCGTCTTGGTCATCGGCTCCGAGCCTGCCACACAACCCGGCCCGCCTCGGCCCCGCCCGGTGCGTCGTCCTCGTCGGGAAGGGGCGGAGCGCGATCGGGGACGGCCGGTGTCTGCGCGGGGCGGCCGTGCTTGGCCGGGTCGGCCGGGGTCAGTAGCGGCGGATCCCGTGAATCGGCATCGCGTCGACCTGCTCGAGGCGGACCGGCACACCGTAGGTCGGGGCGTGCAGGACCAGACCGTCGCCGGCGTACATCCCGACGTGGGTGGCGCCGGGGAAGTAGATGACAAGGTCACCGGGCCGGATGTCGTTCATCGCCACCGGGGCGCCCGCGACCGCCTGCGCCTGGCTCGCCCGGGGCAGCGCCTTGCCCTCCTGCGCGTACGACCACACCATGAGACCGGAGCAGTCGAACTCGGACGGGCCCGTCGCGCCCCACGAGTAGGGCGCGCCCAGCCGGGAGAGTGCGACTCGGAGCGCCGCGGAATTGACGTCGTCCACCGGCGGGGCAACGTACCCCTCCGGCACCACCGGTCCGCCGATCCAGAGATCGCGTTGTGCGTCCGACAGTGCGTCGACCCGGCGACGGACCTCATCCATCCGTACCCGCATCTCCTCGGTTCGGCGGGCGAGCGCGTCGGTTCGCTCCTGCGCGACGCGGGCCGCGTCCCGGGCCTCGGCCGCGGAACGCGCGGCCTCTTCCCTGAGCTGCACCGCATCCCGGGACGCAGCTCTAGAGGCGTCCAGTGCACTCGTGGTGGCCCCGGACAGTCGGCGCAGCGTGTCGAGCCTGTCGACCAGGTCCCGGGGGCTCTCGGCGAGCACTGCCGCCCGTGTGGCGCCGGTGTCCCCGCCCCGGTACCGCATGGTCGCGAGGTGATCGACGATGGACTGGTCCCGGCGCGCGGTGCCGTCCGCGAGGGCGGACCGTCCGGCTGCGACCCCGGCGGCCCGTTCGAGGCGGACGCGCTCCCCGTTGGCGCGGTCCAGTTCCCCGCGCGCGAGGTGGAGCTGCTCCCCCAATGCTCCCGCCTCCTCGGACAACCGGGCCAGCTCCGCCAGGTCCTCGCTCATCTCGCCGGGCACCGCTGTGGCGGACGGCGTGGTGGACGGTGCAGTCTGCGACGGAGCGGGGGAAGACGGAGCGGTCGACGACGGAGCGGGAGAAGTCGAAACCTGATCAGGCGGGGTAACCGGACCCGGGACAGGCGCCGTGGTCGCGGTTGGCGACGACCGGTCCGGGGTGGTGGTCTGCGCTCCGGCCGGCGCGGGACCGAGGGTCAACGAGGTGGTCACGGTCGCTGCGATCGCGAGCACGCTGAGGCTGCGGGTCATCTGGTGTCGTCGAACTCTCGGATCCGGGTCACGCAGGGCGCGGGCGCCCAGCCGACGCCTACGGTGGAATCGGGTACCCGAGAGGGGATGTTACAGACGACAGACCCCGCCGGTGACCGGTTCGAGACCGGACGCCGACGGGGTCTGCGGAGGTTCGGGGAGCGACCCGACTCAGTAGTAGCGTGTCGCACCGTAGAACGGCATGGAGTCCACCGGCGCGTAGCTCACCGAGGTGCCCGAGTACGGGGCGTGGACGACCTGGCCGTTGCCGGCGTAGATCCCGACGTGGCTGGCGCCACTGTAGAAGGCGACGATGTCGCCGGGCTGCAGGTCGGCCTTGGAGACCTGGGTGCCGCCGCCGATCTGGGCCTGGCTGGTGCGCGGGATGGAGATCCCCGCCTCCTTGTAGGCCCACGAGGTCAGACCGGAGCAGTCGAACGAGTTGGGGCCGGTAGCGCCCCAGACGTAGGGCGAGCCGACCCGGGTGGTGGCGGCGTCGAGGATGCGCTGGCCGGTCGAGACCACCGGCGCGGGGGCGGCGAACTCGACGGGCGCCGCCTGTGCCTGGGCCTGGGCCAGGCCGGCCGGGAGCTCGATGCCCTCCGGTAGGTCGAACGAGACCTGGTTCGGCACGCCGGGCAGCCGCAGCTCGACGGGGACGTCGACGGTGACGGGTGCGGCGGCGGCGGTTCCGGAACCGGCGACAGCGGCTCCGGCTGCGAGCAGGCCGGCGGCGGCGACACGGCGGCCGGTCGAGCTGGTCTTGATGCTGTGGGCTCCCACGAAGACTGTTCCTCTTTCTTCCTGCGGCACCGACCGGGTTAGCTGACGGGTTCGGACACGGAAGTCTGTCCTACGCTTCGGACCTGTAGGCCCTCGTGCGATTCACCCCAGTGGATCTTGGTTCCCCGGTGCGCCCTTCGGCGCTTAGGTGTGACCCCGGCTCCCCGCCGGCAGGCGGGCGATGACTTCCGAGGTCTCGAAAAGGTTACGAAACCGTCTCGTCGAAGTCCAGTTCATCGCTCACGCGGCGACGTCAGCCCCCAGAATCTCGACCGTGGAGACCATTCCGACCTCGCGCAGGACGTCGATCGCCTCGCGAACCTCCGGGTCCAGAACATAGCCGCACGACTCCGGAGATAGCTCGTCCACCTGCGGTTTTCCGGCGTCGAGAACGGCGATGATGCACCCGTCACATGCGGCGGGTCCTGCGGGACACCGCACGCAGTCCATCGTGAACATGATCTACCTCACACTTCGTCCTGGGCGTGTTGCCCGTTCGTTATCGAGCCGCGATCCGGGCCCGGGGTGGTCGTACTGCGGGGCACCCTAGGGACAAGGTCCGACAACCACGGCGGGGCCGGCGGTGTCGGAGGGCGGGGCTACCGTCTCCGGCATGCCCCGATCCCCCTCCCCCGTCTCTACCGGGGTGCAGGCAGCCTTCGACGATCTCGAGCCTCTGCTGTCCGACGTCACGTTCGTCGTGGTCGACCTGGAGACGACGGGCACCCGGACCGGAAGCGACGAGATCACCGAGATCGGCGCGGTACGCGTCCGAGGCGGCGAGGTGCAGGCGGAGCTGTCGACGTTCGTCTCGATCGACGGTGCCCTGCCCGGCCACATCAGCAGACTGACCGGGATAGCTCCGGACGACCTCGTCGGTGCCCCGAGTCTCGGCGAGGTGATGTCGACGTTTCTCGAATTCTCCCGCGGGGCCATCCTCGTCGCCCACAACGCGCGGTTCGACCTGGGGTTCCTGCGGGCCGCCGCCGCGTCGACCGGGCACCCGTGGCCCGATCCCCCGTCGCTCTGCACCCTGGCTCTCGCGAGGCGGGTGCTGCACCGCGGGGAGACACGAGGCCACCGGTTGGGAGTCCTCGCCGCGCACCTGGGGGCCACCGTGGAGCCCAATCACCGGGCCCTGCAGGACGCCCGCGCCACGGTCGACGTGCTCCACGCACTGATCTCGCGGGTCGGCGACTGCGGGGTCTCGACCCTGTCGGAGTTACGGGCCTACGACGGTCGCCTCTCCCCGGAGGTGAGGCGGCGGGCCGCCATGACCGGGTCATTGACCGAGGGGCCCGGTGTCTACGTGTTCCGGGACGACGCCGGTGGCGCCCTGTACGTCGGCTCGTCCGGCGCGGTCCGCAGACGGGCCCGGTCCTACTACTCCGGCGGTGACACGCGCGGACGGATGCGCACCATGGTCGGGCTGGCCGACTCGATCGACTCGGTCGCGTGCGCCCACCTCCTCGAGGCGTGGACCGTCGAGGAACAGCTCATCGACTCGCTTCAACCCCCGTTCAACACCCGGTCGCGGAGCCCTCGCCGCGGCTGGTGGCTCACGCCCCCCACCGGCCGCGCCACCCGCCCGAAGGTCGTGCGAACCCCGGACGACCCCGCCGCCATCGGGCCCTTCCGGCGCGCCGAGGACGCCCGGGCCGCCTGGGAGGACCTCCTCGGCGTGTTCGGCACCGCCCCGGGATCCGATCGCTGGGCGGCGCTGGCGGAGGGACGGGACTCCGGTCCCCTGCGGGATCTGGTCGACCGCGTGGAGGTACTCGCGGCCGAGGGCGCGTTCGAACGCGCGGCCAGGCTCCGCGACAGGACCGCAGCCCTCGTGCGGGTCCTCTCCCGACGGCAGGAACTCGCCGCAACGGCATCGCTGCCCGAGATCGTTCTCGCACAGCCGGCGCCGCGCCGGACGTGGGCGGTCGCGGTGGTGCGCCACGGTCGACTCGCCGGATCCGGGGTCGTCCCGCCGGGAGCGGCACCGATGCCGGTCATCGACGGACTCCGGGCCGCCGCGACCACCGTGCAGCCCGGCCCGGGCCCCTTCGCCGGTGCCACCGCCGCCCAGATCCGGAACGTCCACCGGTGGATCGACTCGACCAGGACACGCATCGTCTCGGTCGAGGGTTGCTGGACGCTCCCCCTTGACGGGGCGCACACGCTGACCGGCTGGGCGACCCTGGCCGAGAGCGCCGCCGCCGAGCACCGCGGGACCGGACTCGTCAGCGCACGCTGAACCCGGCCCACTTCTCGAGCAGCCGCGCCGCCTCGCCGTCGTCGATCGCCGCGGCGGCCCGGTCCACCGCGGCCCGCATGGCAGATACCAGGTCGGAACCACGCTCGAGACCGTCGAAGGCCACCAGCGCGGCCGCGGAGTTGAGCAATACCGCATCGCGCACCGGGCCCCGTGCTCCCGCGAGGAGATCGCGGGCGACCCCGGCGTTGTGGACGCCGTCCCCGCCCCGCAACTCCTCGATCGAGCAGGTGCTCATCCCGAAGTCGGCGGGCTCGACCTGATCCTCGTCCACATGACCGTCCGAGACCCGCAGCACCCGGGTGGGACCGGTCATGGTGATCTCGTCGAGGCCGTCCGACCCACGCACCACGAGCGCCGACCTGCCGCGCAGCGCGAACACCTCCGCCATCACCGTCATCAGCCCCTCGAAGGCGCAGCCGATGAGGTTCGCGGCGGGTGCCGCGGGATTCGTGAGAGGCCCGAGGATGTTGAAGACGGTCGGGATCCCGATCTCACGCCGGGGGGTCGCAGCGAAACGCAGCGCGGGATGGAACACGGGCGCGAAGCAGAAGGCCACGCCCACCTCGTCGAGGCACCGCCCGACGTCCTCCGGGCCGAGGTCGATCGCCACCCCGAGCGCCTCGAGCACATCGGCACCGCCGCTCTTGGACGATGCCGCCCGGTTGCCGTGCTTGACCACGGGCACTCCGCAGGCGCTCACCACGAGAGAGGACATCGTCGAGATGTTCACCGTGCCCTGGCGGTCACCACCGGTACCGACGATGTCCACGCAGGGACGATCAGTGGGCACCCGACGGGAGTAGTCGAGCATGGTCGAGGCCAGCGCATCGAGCTCCGGACCCGTGACGCCCTTCATCTTCAGGGCAACGCCGAAGGCTGCGATCTGAGCGTCGGTGGCGACACCCTCCATGATCCGGGACATCGCCCACCCGGCCTCCGCCGGATCGAGGTCCCCGCCCGCGGTGAGGGTGCCGAGAACCCCGGGCCACGACCGGCCCCCGTCGAACGCTGCCGAACTGCCCACGTGTCCCGACCTCCTCTGGTGTCATGGAAACGGACACGCCCCACAGGGCGCCGCCCGCACGTCGTCAATCGTGCCACTGTTCCGACCCGGCCCGTGCGCTGACACCCTGCACTCCGGCGGCGGCGAGCGGCCGGGGCTCTCCTGAGAGTGCCCTGATAGCCCCTGCAAGGGGGACCAATACCGACCCTTGCCCTGAGGGTTTCCGAAGCGACCTGCGGAAACGCTGGACAGACACGCCAATTTCGGGGGTCCGTGCAGACTCGTCCCTCCTCAGGGGTCATACTTGGCCACGTGACGAGCGCAGTAGATAACTCAGGATCGGCCATGGCCCAGCGTGTTCATTCGCTGAATCGGCCGAACATGGTCAGTGTGGGCACCATTGTCTGGCTGTCCCAGGAGCTGATGTTCTTCGCGGGTCTGTTCGCGATGTACTTCGTCTCCAAGGCGAACTCGGGAGGTGACTGGCCCTCCTACCCGGTGCACCTCAACGTGCCGTTCGCCCTGACGATCACCGTCATCCTCGTGGCGTCGTCGTTCACCTGCCAGATGGGCGTGTTCGCCGCCGAGCAGGGTGACGTCTTCGGCCTCCGCCGCTGGTACATCATCTCCGCGGTGATGGGCACGGTCTTCCTCATCGGCCAGACGTACGAGTACGTGATGCTGGTCCTCGAGGGCACCACCATCTCCTCCAGCGTCTACGGGTCCGTCTTCTTCATCACCACCGGCTTCCACGGTCTCCACGTCGCGGCGGGTGTCCTCGCCTTCGTCGTCCTCGTCATGAGGACCACGATGTCGCGGTTCACCCCGGCGCAGGCCACGGCCGCCATCGTGGTGTCGTACTACTGGCACTTCGTCGACGTGGTCTGGATCGGCCTCTTCGTCACCATCTACTTCATCCAGTAGCAGCTGGCCGCAGGACGCTGTGTCCAGCAGGTCCCAACACCAAAGGGAACTCACAATGAACTCACCTCACCCACCCGCTGCGGACACGCCGTCGCCGGACCCGGCGACGACCCCGACGCGTCCGGCGTCCACCAAGCGGCGCCGCAAGGCGACCGGCGCGCTCGTCATCGCCGCCGGCCTCCTCGGCGCGGGAGCCATCGCCACGGCAGTCGTGCCCGAGCCGCAGGTGGCGACGGCCCAGCAGGACCAGGCCGCGCTCATCGCCGAGGGCAAGTCGATCTACGACGTCGCCTGCATCACCTGCCACGGCCAGAACCTGCAGGGTGTCGAGGACCGCGGTCCCTCGCTCGTGGGCGTCGGTGCGGGATCGACCTACTTCCAGGTCCACTCCGGCCGCATGCCCGCGGCGGACAACGAGGCCCAGGCGGAGCGCAAGAAGCCCCGCTACAGCGAGCACCAGATCATCGCCCTGGCGGCGTATGTCGACGTCCACGGCGGTGGACCGGGCATAATCACCAACCCGGACGGCACCATCGCTCAGGAGTCGCTGCGCGGCGCCTCCGGCGAGAGTCGTTCGGAGGAGATCGCCCGCGGTTCCGAGCTGTTCCGGCTCAACTGCGCGTCCTGCCACAACTTCACCGGCCGCGGTGGCGCACTGTCGGCGGGTAAGTACGCCCCGACTCTCGACCCTGCCAACGAGCAGGAGATCTACCAGGCGATGCTGACCGGGCCGCAGAACATGCCCAAGTTCTCGGACCGCCAGCTCACGCCTGACGAGAAGAAGGACATCATCGCCTTCATCAAGGACGCGGACAGCAAGGTCTCGCCCGGAGGCTACGGCCTCGGCGGGCTCGGCCCCGTGACCGAAGGTGTGGCCATGTGGCTTGTCGGCATCGTCGCCCTCATCGGTGCGACCCTGTGGATCGGATCCCGTTCATGAGTGAGACCCCGAAGAACCCGTCCCCGGCGGACCTCGACCGGATGAGCGATGCCGAGCTCGTGCGATTGGGCACCGAACTCGACGAGGTCGACGTCCGGTTCCGCGAGGCCCGTTTCCCGGAGGGCACCACCACCCGCGCCGAGAAGCGCGCGGCGCTGACCGTCACCACCTGGTTCGCGCTGTCGGCACTGTTCGGCCTCGCCTTCGCCGTCGTCTACATCTTCTGGCCGTGGGAGTACCGCGGCGAGGGCGAGGACGGCTACTGGCTGTACATGACCTACACCCCGCTGCTCGGCCTCACGATCGGGCTGTCGATCCTGTTCCTGGGTTTCGGCGCGGTGCAGTTCACCAAGAAGTTCATCCCCGAGGAGATCTCGGTCCAGACCCGCCACGACGGCGCCTCGGACGATCTCGACCGGCGCACCTTCGTCGCCGAGCTCAACGACTCCTGGAAGACCTCCACCCTCGGTCGCCGCAAGGTCATGGGCGGTTTCCTCGGTGCGGGTGTGGGGCTCATCGGCCTCTCCGCGATCCTGCCGCTCGGCGGCATGATCAAGAACCCGTGGAAGCGCGGGGAGATGACGCTCGCCGGAGACGGCACCCTGCACACCACCGGCTGGACCCTGGCGTCCGACACCCGTCCCGACGGCCTCCCGCCGGAGAAGGTCTACCTCGGCCGCGACACCGGCAAGGTGTACCCCGACGGGCACCCGCCGGCCGGCGAGGGTCGCCTCGAGCGCATCCATGTGGAGGATCTCTCCGCCGGTGGCCTCGAGTCCGTCTTCCCCCTCCCCGCAAGCGCCCTGGGCAACTTCGAAGAGCACATGCACTCGATCCACGGCTCACGCAACGCGGTCATGCTGATCCGTTTCCGTCCCGAGGACGCGGCCCGCGTGACCAAGCGCAAGGGCCAGGAGAACTTCAACTACGGCGACCTGTACGCCTACTCGAAGATCTGCACCCACCTCGGCTGCCCCACGTCGCTGTACGAGCAGCAGACCCATCGATTCCTCTGCCCGTGCCACCAGTCGCAGTTCGACGCGCTCGAGTACGCGAAGCCGATCTTCGGCCCCGCCGCCCGTGCACTGCCGCAGCTGCCCATCGCCGCCGACAGCGAGGGTTACCTCGTTGCCAACGGTGACTTCATCGAGCCGGTCGGACCTGCCTTCTGGGAGCGTCGTTCATGAGCAACAACACGAGACTCGCGGCACTGGGCGATGGCCTGGACTCGCGGTACACCATGTCCAAGGGCCTGCGCCGGCAGATCAACAAGGTCTTCCCGACGCACTGGTCCTTCCTGCTGGGCGAGATCGCCCTGTACAGCTTCATCATCCTGTTGATCTCGGGTGTCTACCTCACCCTGTTCTTCGACCCGTCCCTGTCGAAGGTGATCTACCAGGGTGCCTACGCACCGCTCAACGGCATCGAGATCTCCCGTGCCTACGAGACGGCGTTGAACATCTCGTTCGAGGTCCGTGGCGGACTCTTCGTGCGCCAGATCCACCACTGGGCGGCCCTGCTGTTCGTCGCCTCGATGGTCGTCCACATGATCCGCATCTTCTTCACCGGCGCGTTCCGTCGCCCGCGTGAGGCCAACTGGGTCATCGGTTGTGTGCTGCTGCTCCTGGGCATCGTCGAGGGCTTCCTCGGCTACGGCCTGCCGGACGACGTCCTCTCGGGCACCGGCCTCCGGATCACCTCGAGCATCATCGTCGGCCTGCCGGTCATCGGCACCTGGATGCACTGGCTGATCTTCGGCGGGGACTTCCCCGGCGAGCTGATGATCCCGCGCTTCTACGTCCTGCACGTGCTGATCATCCCCGCGATCATCCTCGCGCTGATCGCCGCCCACCTGGCGCTGGTCTGGTACCAGAAGCACACGCAGTTCCCCGGGCCCGGCCGCACGGAGAACAACGTCGTCGGCGTCCGGATCCTCCCGGTCTTCGCCGTCAAGTCGATCGCCTTCGGTGCCATCACGGTCGGCATGCTCATGCTCTTCTCGGGCCTGTTCACGATCAACGCGATATGGAACCTCGGGCCGTACAACCCCTCACACATCTCGGCGGGCTCGCAGCCCGACTGGTACATGCTGTGGACAGAGGGCGGCGCGCGAGTGATGCCGGCCTGGGAGCTCTACCTCGGCCCGTACACCGTGACCGCGACCACCTGGGTGGCCGTCATGCTGGGCGCCATGGTCGCGCTGATGTTCGCGTACCCGTGGATCGAGTCCAAGATCACGGGCGACAAGTCGCACCACAACCTGCTGCAGCGTCCGCGTGACGTGCCCGTCCGCACCGCTGCGGGCATGATGGCGATCACGTTCTACGTGATCCTGGTCCTGATGGGGTCCAACGACCTCATCTCGTACTTCTTCTCCATCTCGCTCAACGCGACGACGTGGGCGGGTCGAATCGGCCTGATCCTCCTGCCGCCGCTGGCGTACTTCGCCACCTACCGCCTGTGCCTGGGTCTCCAGCGCGCGGACCGCGAGGTTCTGGAGCACGGGATCGAGACCGGCATCATCATGCGGATGCCGCAGGGCGAGTTCATCGAGGTGCACCAGCCGCTCGGCGAGATGGACGAGCACGGTCACGCCGTTCCGCTCGCCTACGCCGGCGCGAAGGTGCCCACCAAGATGAACCAGCTCGGTGTGGCCGGCCGTCCCCCGCGGGGCGCCCTCAAGGCCGACCCGGTCGAGGAGGCCCGTCTGCTCGAGGACGCCGACCACGACAAGCACCACCGCGAGCACTCGATGCTCACCACGTTGCAGGAGGAGAACCGGTCTCGTCGCCACGACGGGCACTGATTCCCCGACAGCACCCGACCGCGGGCCGGATCTCCACCTGGAGGTCCGGCCCGCGGTCGTTGGACGCCGACGGCCGCGGCCGAGGGGAGACGCAGATGAGCGATGATCGGATGCCTGTGGACCCCGGACGCGGACTCGTGCTCACCGACGAGGTCGACCGCGCACTCGAGCTCCTACACTCGGGCCACGACCTCTTCCTCACCGGTAGGGCCGGAACCGGAAAGTCGACCCTGATCCGCCGGTTCCTCGCCGAGACCGACCACCCCACCCTCGTCGCCGCGCCCACCGGGATCGCAGCCCTCACCGTGGGCGGCTACACCATCCACCGGCTGTTCGGCTTCCACCCCGACCACACGGTCGACCACGTGCGCAGCAGCGCCTACCGTCCCGGGCGATTCACCCAGGCCCTCGCCGGCGCCCACACGCTCGTCATCGACGAGGTGTCGATGTTGCGGGCCGACGTCTTCGACATGGTCGCCATCGCGCTCGAGAGGTTCGGCCCGGACCCGACGATGCCGTTCGGGGGCGTCCGGCTCGTCCTCGTCGGTGACCTCTTCCAGCTACCGCCGGTGGTGACGGCCTCCGAGAGATCGTCCTTCGAGGCGACCTACCCGACGCCGTACTTCTTCTCGGCCGAGCGCTACCACCCCGAGCACTTCCCCACCGTCGACCTCACCCATGTCTTCCGGCAGTCCGGTGACCCGGAGCTCACCGCGATCCTCAACTCGATCCGCGAGGGCGCTCTCGTCGGCCCGGCGCGCGAACGGCTCAACTCCCGCACCGACCCGGACTTCGATCCGCCGGACGACGAGTTCTGGCTGACGCTCACCACCACCAACCGCAGGGCCGCGAGCCACAACCAACACCGCCTCGATCGGCTATCCGGGTCGGAACTGGCGATGGAGGCGACGCTCACCGGCGATCTCACCGGGTTCGAGCTCCCCACCCGGGAGGTGCTGGGGTTCAAGGTCGGCGCGCAGGTCATGATGCTCACCAACGACCCGGCGGACCGGTGGGTGAACGGATCCATCGGACGGGTGCTCGATGTGACCCTCGGGCGACGGGGCGACCGCGGAGAGCGAGGACCCGTCGTCGTCGTCGCATTCACCGGCGGTGAGGTCGCCGAGGTCGCGCTCCACACCTGGGACGTCACCCGACCGGTGACGGACGGCGGCGGTCTGCGACACGAGGTGGTCGGGTCCTTCACCCAGTTCCCGTTCACCCTCGCCTGGGCGGTGACCATCCACAAGAGCCAGGGACAGACCCTGGACAGGGTCGTCGTGGATCTCGGCGGCGGCACGTTCGTGGCGGGGCAGCTCTACGTGGCGTTGAGCCGCTGCCGGTCTCTGGAAGGCCTCGTCCTCACCCGGCCGGTGCTGCCAGGGGACCTCAAGACGGACCGGCGGATCATCCGGTTCCTGCGGGCGCCGGACGGTGGGCCCTCGGCCCGCCGCTACTGCGCTGTCGCGGTGGTGTCCGTCGGCGAGGACGGGCCCCGGTCCCGGCCCCGGCCGGTGGAGCTCGCCATCGCCTTCCCCGACGGCACCGCGGTGACGACGCTGGTCAATCCCCAGCGCGACCTGGCCCGGGCGCGGACGGACTACGGCATCACCGTCTCCGATGTCCTTCTCGCCCCCACGCTCCTCGAGGCGTGGTCGATGGTCGCCCCGCTGGTGGACGGGCACACCCCGGTCGGCGTGGACCTCGACGTCACTCTCGGTCGACTGGACGCCGAGTTCGCGCGCCTGGGAGGCACGGTGCCGTTGCCGGTCGGGGTCGACAACCCCGGGTGAGCGGGCCCGTGGCCGCTCCGGATCGGCCCTCGCCCGTGCGCGGGTGGCGCTCGAGGCCCACGGGCGGCTGCACCTCGATGACGCGGCGGCCGGCACGTTCGACGCCGACCTCGTCGACGAGGTCGCGGTCGGCTACCTGCTCAGCCGCGACGCCGACGTCCGCCCACCGACCTCCGAGGTACTCCCCCAACTGTCGGCGATGCTCGGTATCAGCGCCGAGGTCGGGGCCGCTCTGTTGGGGCGCCCCCGCCGCGGTGGGCGCCCGGGGGCCGAGGTCGACGACGACGACAACGACGACGACGACGACGACGACGAGATCGTCACCCCGGGCGACCGCGATCTCCGGGCAGGCGCGCGCGGACTCGTCGCCGGGCAGATCCGACGCGCCGCGAAGCGGGTGCCGATGACCGCCGACGTGCTGGAGCGGCTCCGGCTGGCCTCCGAGATCGTGGGCTCGGACCTGACGCCGGGGCTGGAGGCTACGCCGGAGGCGGGCGCGGCGGACGTCCTGCGGCCCGGGACGCGGGTGTGTTTCTCCGGCAGCGCCCTGGACCGCAGCGGCGTCCTCGTGTCCCGGGACGAGATGGAGGCCCTCGCCCTCGGCCGTGGCCTGGTTCCCGTCGGTGCGGTCACCAAGAGTCGCTGCGACGCCCTGGTGGTCGCGGAGCCGGGCAGCCAGTCGACCAAGGCGAGGGCGGCCCACAAGTGGAGCACGCCGGTCATCGCGGCCGCGGACTTCCTCGCATGGGCCGGCCGCTGACCGGGGTGGTTCGTCGCCGGCGCCGGCGCCGTGCTCAGGGAGCGATCGGGAGGGCCTGTCCGGCCATGTCGGCCACCGCCCGGTACGCCATGGTCATCCCGGACCCCAGGGGCACCCCCGGCCCCGGGTAGGCCTCACCGGAGACCGACGCGGACGAGTTGCCGGCGGCGTAGAGACCCGGGATGGGGCGACCGTCCGCGTCGACCGCGGCGCCGTTCGCGTCGATGACCGCACCGCCCTTGGTGCCGAGGTCGCCGAGGACGAGTCGGACGGCGTGGAGCTGGTCGCCGCCGACGGGCCGCAGGCACTGATCGGCCGTGGCGGCACCCAGGAAGAACCGCCCGTACGGGTCCTCGCCGCGGGCGAAGTCGGCGTCGCGCCCCTGCTCGGCGAAGCCGTTGAACCGGTCCACGCTCTCGCGCAACGCGGCGGGATCGAGCCCGGTGGCCTCGGCCAGTTCCTCGACGGATCCCGCGGTGTGCCACAGGCCGGCCCCGCGCAACGCGTCGGGCTCGGGTGCGGGGATACAGATCGCCGGGTAGCCGCCGGCCTCGGCGTCGTCGAACACCAACCAGAACTCGTCACCGGCCCCGTCGGCCATGCGGGCGTGCATCTTGCGCCCCATCTGGTCGTACGGCAGCAGTTCGTTGGCGAATCGCCGGCCGGTGCCATCGACGATGATCCCGGAGCGGAAGCCCAGGGTGAACGCGGCGTGCCCGTTGGGGAACAGCGTGGCGGGGCACCACCAGGACTGGTCGAGCAGGTCCAGCTCCGCGCCGACCTGCTCGAACATGCGGACGGCGTCGCCCGAGCCCGTGGCGGGGTGGGACGACGACCAGTCGGCGGTGGGCATGTCCTGCCAGCGACGGCGGAGGTCCGCCGACCGTTCGAATCCGCCGGCGGCGACCAGTACCCCACGGCGTGCGCCCAGCACCTGCCGGCCGGAGACACCGTTCACGACCACCCCGACGACACGTCCGTCATCGTCACGGACCAGTTCCTCGGCCGCGGTGTTCAGTCGTGTCTCCGCGGTGTCCATCGCGTCGAGAGCGAGCACGAGTCGCGCCACCCAGGCCCTGCCGCCCTCGAGCTTGGTGGTGTCCTCGTCCGCGCCGAACTGGTCGGCCGGAACCGGCGGACGGATGTCGGTCGCCCGGTCGCCGACCTCCTCGCCCTTGATGGGCTTGGGGTAGATGCTCCGGCCGAGTTCCTGGCGCCCCGGGGCGTCGAAGTAGTCGGGGAAGGCCTGGAAGCGGGTCGGGATGCCCAGCTCGTCCTGCAGGAACTCGACGACCTGCGGCCCGGTGTTGAGGAACGCGTCCTGGACGTCGGCGGCGGTGCGGTCCCCCACCACGGCGCGGAAGTAGGTGCGCCCCCGCTCGACGGAGTCCTCGACCCCGTCCCGGGCGAGGACGGAGTTGCCAGGGAGCCACACGGCGCCGCCGGAGTACGCAGAGGTCCCCCCGAAGCGGTCGGTCTTCTCGATCAGGCAGGTCGACAGACCCCGGGCGGCGGCGGCCGCGGCACCGAAGAGGGCTGCCACCCCCGACCCCACGACCACCACGTCGAATTCCGCGTCGAATGTGTTGTCCTGCGCCGTCACGGCAGCCCCTCATCGTCATCCAGCTCTGGTGGAACACGTTCCAGTTTCTGCCGTGACCCTAACACCGGCCCGGTGTGCGACACCCTCGATCGGCGATCGGTGGGGAACGAGGGGGAGGCGGGGCAGGATCTGGGTGTGACCGATCGAGACGACAGCACCGGCGCCGGCGTGGAGCACACCGAGGACGGTCGACACATCGCGGTCGGGGGCCCGCGGTGGCGCGCGACGGATCCGTCCATCCCCGAGAAGCTCCGCTCGGAGCTCGTCCGGGCACTGATGACCGGTCGCCGGCTGGTCAAGACCGAAGGCGATGCCGCCCGGGTGATGGTGCACGACGCCAAGGTCGCGCTCGGTGAGCGCGGCGACCCGTGGTGGGCACCCACCCGGGAGGGGACACGCGATCGACTGGCCGCGACGATCAGGACGCTCCTGCGCTCGCGCGGCCAGGGGTCGACCTGCCCGTCGGATGCGGCCCGGGTGGCGGGTGGGGATCATTGGCGCGACCTCATGCCCGTCGCCCGAGAGGTCGCGTTCGACCTCCGCGAGGAGGGCGTGGTGGCGGTGACCCAGCGTGGCGAGCGGGTCACCGGACGTGAGGTGACCGGGCCGATCAGGCTGATCGCCGACGTCGGCCTGGAATTCACTCCGCCGACGGGGTGACGTCGCGGCGTCGGACGGGCCGGCGGACGGGTCAGAGAGTTCGAATTCTTGTAGGCTACTCACCAGTAGGAGTACACCAACCTGACGCTCCGCTCCCCTCCACGGTGGCCTGCCACCGGAGCAGAACGTCCAACGGAAAGGCACGCACTTGCGCCGCACTGTGTTCAACGAAGACCACGAGGCCTTCCGCCAGACCCTCCGTGACTTCATCGAGTCCGAGGTGACCCCCCACTTCCAGGAGTGGTTCGAGGCCGGCATCGTCCCGCGTGAGTTCTACTACAAGCTCGCCGACCTCGGCCTGTTCGGCATCAACGTCGACGAGGAGTACGGCGGCGCGGGGATCAATTCCCACAAGTTCGAGGCCATCCAGTCCGAGGAGACCGCCCGCGCCGGCGTGAACTTCGGCGGCTCGGGTGTCCACGTACTGCTCGGGCTCCCCTACATCAAGGCCCTGGCGACCGAGGAGCAGAAGCAGCGCTACCTGCCCAAGTTCGTCTCCGGCGAGGAGATGTGGGCGCTGGCGATGACCGAGCCCGGCACCGGGTCCGACCTGGCCGGCATGAAGAGCACCGCCAAACTCTCGGCTGACGGCACCCACTACGTCCTCAACGGTGCCAAGACGTTCATCACCGGCGGCGTCCACGCCGACCGCGTGATCGTGGCCTGCCGTACCGCTCCCCCGCGTGAGGACGACCGCCGCTTCGGCATCTCGCTGCTCGCCGTCGACACCAAGCTCGAGGGCTACGCGGTGGGCCGCAAGCTCGACAAGGTCGGACTCAAGACCTCCGACACGGCCGAGCTGTCCTTCACCGACGTCAAGGTCCCGGTCGAGGACCTGCTCGGCGAAGAGAACCGCGGCTTCTACTACCTCGGGCAGAACCTGCCGTCCGAGCGCTGGGGCATCGCCTACGGTGCGTATGCCCAGGCCGCGGCCGCCGTGCGGTTCGCCAAGGAGTACACGCAGCAGCGCACGGTCTTCGGCAAGGAGGTGGCCTCGTTCCAGAACACCAAGTTCGAGCTGGCCGCGTGCCAGGCCAAGGTCGACGCCGCGCAGGCCGTCGCGGACCGCGCCCTCGAGGCGCTGGACGAGGGCGAGCTCACCGCCGCCGAGGCGGCCTCGGCCAAGCTGTTCTGCACCGAGGTCGCCGCCGAGGTCATCGACCGTTGCCTCCAGCTGCACGGCGGCTACGGCTTCATGAACGAGTATCCGATCGCCCGCCTGTACTCGGACAACCGCGTCAACCGCATCTACGGTGGCACCAACGAGGTCATGAAGTCCATCATCGCCAAGGACATGGGCCTGTAGGTCCCACGACCCCCTGGCTCCGTCGGGCCCCGTCCGCTCCCCGCGGACGGGGCCCGAGTCGTCCGACGGACTCCCTCTGCCCGTCAGTCCCCGGGTGCGGCCTCGTAGTCGGCGTGCCCCTCGACCCCGTATCTGTATGTGATGGGGTCGATAAAGACGTCGGGTTCGGCGGGGGGCCTCAGGGTGAACACCACGTAGGCGGCGACGATGCCCACCAGGTAGAAAACCGAGAGGACGACGACGAGGACGTCCGCCTCCAGTCCGCTGAGCAGGCACACGAAGATCACCTGGGCGAGCGCAATGCACAGGCCGAACACGGCGATGTCCACCCACAGCACATTGCGACCTGCGACGGCCTTGTAGACGAAGACCACCCCGATCATCGTCACCGGGATCGAATAGAGGGCGACAGTGGCCGCGGGCACGAAGGACGGCTGCGAGGCGCCGCCGAGCACGAAGAGGGCCGCGTACAGCACCATGGTCGGCTAGGCGGCGATCTTGATGTGCTCCCAGTAACTCTCGTTGACCGCGGCGAACACGGCCACGACCCGGTTGTGCCCGCTCCAGTCGTAGGCGAAGTGGAGCACCGAGCCGACGACGATGAGCGGGATGATCGCCCACCAACTCACCGAGACGACGGCACCCGTGTCCAACACGGTCTCATCCTCCCACCGACCGGCGCAGTCCGCCGGTCTTCCCAGGTCAGAGCCGTGTGTCGGACCTGCTTGCTAGTGTTTCCCCAATCGAACACACGAGCGATACGGGGTGCGGCACTCGCCCGCCCGAGGGGGTGCACATGCGGGAGGCGACTACCGGGGATGATGCCGGAGCGGTGGCCGGGAGTCCCGCCGTCACCGCCGCCAGCTCCGCGGCCCTGGCCGCGTTGAACGCCGAGAATCGCGCGGCCGCCGCCCGGCTGCGCGCCTGTCACGACCTGTGGGCCACCTGCCGCGAGGAACAGGAACTGCGCGACATCGCCGCCGGCTACGGCCCCGGCCTGGACCAACGCCCCGAACACGCCGTCATCGACCCACTGACCATCGCCACAAGTGAGATCGTCGCCGCCTACGGCGTGCACCACAACCGCGCCCGCAGCCTGCTCACCCTGGCCATCACCCTGGTCACCAAGTTCCCCTGTCTCGTCGAGGCCATGGACACCGGCCACCTCGACGAAGCCACCGCCACCCTGCTCGCACGCCACATGCGCACCGTGGACTCCCTGCACCGCGACGCCGTCCACCGCGAGGTCATCGACTGGCTCCTGGCCGCCCTCGCCGCCGGCAGGCGCCCCGGACGCGACGCGATCCTGTCCCACACCGACCGCATCATCGCCGCCCACGACCCCGACGGCGTACGCCTGCGCCGCACCGCCGCGGTCCGCGAACGCCGCGTCACCCTGCGCCGCGGCCCAGACGGCATGGCCGACCTCACCGCCCACCTCACCGCCACCGAAGCCTCCGCCATCCACACCCTGCTGCAGACCAGGGCCACCGCCCAACGCCACCGCGACACCCGCACCCGCGTCGAGACCACCCGCCGCCACGGCGCCGACGCCCTCGACACCGACACCATCCGCAGCATGGACGAACTACGCGCCGACGCCCTCGTCACCGCCCTCCTCGGCAACCCCAGCACCGACACCGACGCAGGCAGGGGCGCCGGGGCGGGCGGGGTCGCGGGTGCGGGTCACCGCCCGCCGGCCACCCAGATCCGCCCCACCATCACCGTGCTCGCACCCCCCGGCCCCGACGGCGAACCCGAGGTCTACCTCCCCCGAGGCGGCCCGGCCACCATCGACGCCCTCATCGAACTACTCACCCGCAGCACCGGCGCCACCATCACCGTGCCCGACACCGCACCCGGCGCCGCAGACACCCCCCACCACGCCCACCGCTACCGCATCAGCGCCGACCTGGCCCACCGCATCCGCCTACGCGACGGCACCTGCCGCCACCCCGGCTGCTCCGTCCCCGCCGACGCCTGCGACATCGACCACGTCCGCCCCTTCAACCACACAGACCCCACCGCCGGCGGCCCGACCCTCGAAAACAACCTCGCCGCCATGTGCCGCAACCACCACCGCTTCAAAACCTTCCACAACTGGCACTACCAACTCGCCCCCGACGGCACCCTGACCATCACCACCGACACCGGACACACCCTCACCACCCACCCCGACGGACCCCTCGCACGCTGGCGCCACCACACCACCGACACCGACACCGGGGCTGCGACCGACACCAGGGCCGACCCCGACGCCGACATCCCACCCCCACGCCGACCCTGGCTCGACCCCCGACCACAAAGCACCCACTGGTACCGACGCGCCCTACGCCTGGCCGCCGAACGCAAAGCCAACACCATGGCCCCACCACCAGACACCCCACCCGACCACCACCACGACCCCGACCCCGACCCACCACCCTTCTGACCGGCGCGCGGCGAGCCCGGGCCGACACCCTGGTGGCGACAGCACAAAGGCCCGGTGTCGCAGCGTGCGACACCGGGCCCCGGTGGAAGACGGTCAGACGGTCAGTGCTTCTCGCGACCCCAGTGGTACTCGAAGACCAGGCCGCAGGCGGTGATGACCAGCGCGACGGCGCCGCCGATGAGCACCCACCAGTTCCAGAAGGCCGCTCCGTAGCCGATGATGAAGACCGAGAAGGCCACCAGCACGGGCCAGTAGCTGTGCGGGCTGAAGAAGCCGAGCTCGCCGGCGCCGTCGGAGACCTCGGCCTCCTCGAAGTCCTCGGGCAGGGTGCTGATGCGCCGCGCCACGAAGCGGAGGTAACCACCGATCAGCAGGCTCAGGCCGGCCGAGAGCACGAAGGCCGTGGCGCCGACCCACTCGACGCCCGTCCGAGACGTACCGGTGAGGTAGGCGTACGCGATACCCATGACGGCCAGGAAGATAAACAGGGCGTCGAAAATTCGTACTGTTGCGTTCATCGTTCAGGAATCCTTCGCGTGATACCGGGAGAACCGTCAGTTGCCCGACGCGGTCTCGATGATGTTGTTCTGGTCACGGGTATCGCTGCGTCCGGTCTTGAACGGTGCGGTGGAGGTCGAGTACGGGTCCTGGCCGATCGACTCCAGCGCCTCCGCGTTGGACGCGGTCGGGTTGTCCTGACGGAACTGGATGTACTGGGCGAAGGCCTCCGGCGATACCGCGCGCAGCTCGAAGTTCATCATCGCGTGGTAGACACCGCACATCTCGGCACAGCGTCCGACGAACGCACCCTCGCGATCGATCTCCTCGATCTGGAACATGCTCAACTGCTGGTTCTTGCCCGGGTGCGGCATGACGTCGAGCTTGTAGATGAACTCGGGGATCCAGAACGAGTGGACCACGTCGGCCGACGCGAGGCGGAACTCGATGCGCGTGTCGGTCGGCAGAACCAGGACCGGAACCTCCTCGGAGGTACCGACGGTCTCGATGTTGTTGTAGTGGAGGTACGACTTGTCCTCGGCAAGACGACCGTGGATCGGGCCGCCGGCCGCCGGCTCACCGTGGTGACCCAGGGCCTCACGGACCTCGTCGGAGAGCACACCGGCCTCCTCGGCCGCGCGCTGCGCCTCGACGTTGGTGCCGTCCTCGATGCTGGCCCCCGCGACGTCGACCTTGTTGTAGCCGAACTTCCAGTTCCACTGGTAGGCGGTGACGTCGACCTTGACGCCGACCTCCTCCTGCGGACGGAGATCGAGCACCTTGTTCTGCGTGACCACGGTGAAGTAGAAGAGCACGGAGATGATCACGAACGGCGCAGCCGTGTAGATGAGCTCCAGGGGCACGTTGTACGCGGTCTGGCGCGGGAACTCGCCGTCGTCGTTCTTCCGCTTGCGGTGGAACGCCATCGACCAGAAGATCAGGCCCCACACGAAGAAGCCGACGATGAGCGACGTGATGACTGTGCCCGTCCAGAACTCACGGATCGCGACGCCCTCCGGGGTGATCCCGGTCGGGAAGCCGAAGTTCATCGTCTGGTTCCACCACTTGTTGTCGGTGTGGAGGCTACAACCGGACAACAGCAAGCCCAATGTGCCGAGAGACATCGCGAGTGTCGCCCTGCGCGTCCGACGACGCCCGTCACGCTGTTCCACCATCACGCCTTCCTGATCAGCGGCACCGACCACGTGGCCGGGACACCTTAAAAGAGTAGACCACGGCTCTCAGAATGGAAGCCGCGGGTCCGGCAATTCACCCGCCCGCTCCCCCACGCCGTCGGCGGGGGGCCGGAGGGGTTCCGCCGACCAGTAGTATTCGATCGCGTCGCGACCCGCTCGGGCGGGTCACCGCTGACGCCCCGACGACGATGGACGAGGTACCCGACGCATGTGTGGCCTGCTTGGTCTGATCACCCCCGACGGCTCCGCCCGTACCCACGAGGCGCGGGTCCTTGGCGCCATGGGGTGCCAGCGCCACCGCGGCCCCGACGAGGTGGGCACCTGGGTCGACGGCGACATGGCCTTCGGGTTCAACCGCCTGTCGATCATCGACATCGCGCACTCTCACCAGCCGCTCCGCTGGGGTCCGCCCGAGCAGCCGGACCGTTACGCGCTGGTGTTCAACGGGGAGATCTACAACTACCTCGAACTCCGCGAGGAGCTGCAGCGCGAGCACGGTGCCGTGTTCGCCACCGAGGGTGACGGCGAGCCGATCGTCGTGGCGTTCCACCACTGGGGCCCCTCGGCCGTCCGCCGGCTCCGCGGAATGTTCGCCTTCGCGATCTGGGACACCGTCGAGCGTTCGCTGTTCGTCGCCCGGGATCCCTTCGGCATCAAGCCCCTGTACATGGCGACCGGACCCGGCGGAACCGTGTTCGCGAGCGAGAAGAAGTCGGTCACCGAACTGATCGACCTCGTCGTCGTCGACACCTCCCTCGACACCCGCGCCCTCCAGCACTACGTCACCCTCCAGTACGTCCCGGAGGACGAGACCCTCACCCGGGGCGTCCGGCGCCTGGAGTCGGGATGCCATGCCACGGTCACCCCCGGCACCGAGCCCGTGATCCAGCGCTACTTCGAGCCCACGTTCCCCGTCGTGCCCGTCGCCGACGGCGACGCCGAGCGCCGCTACGACGAGATCGCCGCCGCACTCGAGGACTCGGTCGCCAAGCACATGCGCGCCGACGTCACCGTCGGCTCGTTCCTCTCGGGGGGCATCGACTCCACCGCCATCGCCGCCCTCGCGCGACGCCACAACGAGAACCTCCTGACGTTCACCACCGGTTTCGAGCGCGAGGGGTACTCGGAGATCGACGTCGCCGCCGAGTCGGCCGCCGCGATCGGCGTGGAGCACATCGTCAAGGTGGTCTCGCCCGAGGAGTTCGCCGCCGCGATCCCCGAGATCATCTGGTACCTCGACGAACCGGTGGCCGACCCGGCGTTGGTCCCGCTGTACTTCGTCGCCCGCGAGGCGCGCAAGCACGTCAAGGTCGTCCTCTCGGGTGAGGGCGCGGACGAACTGTTCGGCGGCTACACCATCTACAAGGAGCCCCTGTCGCTGGCGCCGTTCGAGAAGGTCCCCGGTGGGATCCGTCGTGCGCTGGGCCGACTCAGCACCCGGATCCCGGAGGGCACCCGGGGCAAGAGCCTGCTGCACCGCGGCTCGATGAGCCTCGAGGACCGGTACTACGGCAACGCCCGCTCCTTCTCCGACGCGCAGGTGGAGGCGGTCCTCCGCGACTACCGACCGGAGTGGAGCCACCAGGACGTCACCGCGCCGATCTACGAGCGTTCCCGTGGATGGGACCCCGTCGCGAGGATGCAGCACCTGGACCTGTTCACGTGGCTGCGCGGCGACATCCTGGTCAAGGCCGACAAGGTCACCATGGCCAACTCCCTCGAGCTACGGGTGCCGTTCCTCGACCGTGAGGTCTACGAGGTCGCGTCGCGGCTCCCCCACACCGAGAAGGTCGCCCACGGCACCACCAAGTACGCACTGCGCAAGGCCCTCGAACGGATCGTTCCCGCCCACGTGCTGCACCGGAAGAAACTGGGATTCCCCGTCCCGACCCGTCACTGGCTGGCCGGGCCGGAGTTGCACGACTGGGCACGCGAGCACGTGGCGGCGTCCGGCACCGACGAGTTCGTGGACAAGGCCGCGGTACTGCGGATGCTCGACGAGCACCGCCGCGGCGAGTCCGATCACAGTCGTCGCATCTGGACCATGCTGTGCTTCATGATCTGGCACGGCATCTTCGTCGAGGGCCGGATCACCCCGGACATCGAGCAGCGCGAGTACCCCGTCCGCCTCTAGCAGGAGGCGGCGGGACGGTCAGGCGGGCAGGAGCGCCGACAGTTCCTCGGCGGCCTCGTCCCCGTAGGCATCGACGAGCCGGCGGCGGGCGGCGGCCGGGTCGATGGTCCACTCCTGCGTGCCCGTGGTCTCCAGGACGTGGGTGGCGATGAGGGCTCCGAACTGGGCGGAACGCTCCAGCGACAACCCGTCCAGGACACCGGAGAGGAAGCCCGCCCGGAACGCGTCGCCGACCCCCGTGGGATCCAGCAGGTTGTCCGACGGGACGATCCCGACCTCGATGGGCTCCGCGCCCTGCTCGACGATCACGACGCCCTTCCCACCCCGGGTGGTGACGCGGGTGCCGACCTTGGCGTCCAGCTCCTCGGCCGACCACCCGGTCTTGTTGAGCAGCAGCTCGTACTCGTATTCGTTGGTGAACAGGTACCGCGCCCCGTCGACCAGCTCACCGGCCGCGTCCCCGTCGAGGAACGCGAGCTGCTGGGAGGGATCGGCGGCGAAGTCCAGACCGAGCTCGCGGCACTCCATCGTGTGGGAGCGCATCGCCGTGGGGTCGTTGGCCCCGATGAGCACGATGTCCGGACGGCCGATCCGCTCGGCCAGGCGAGCCAGCGAGATCGTCGCCGCCTCCCCCATCGCTCCGGGGTAGAACGACGCGAGCTGCGCCATCTCCGAATCGGTCGTGCACACGAACCGCGCCGTGTGCAGCGCGGAGCTGATGTGGACCGCCGAGCAGTCGACACCGTGCCGCTCGAGCCAGTCGCGGTACTCGACGAAGTCCTCGCCCGCCGCCCCCACCAGATGGGGTCGCCGACCCAGGACGCCGAGCGCGAAGGCGATGTTGCCGCCGACCCCGCCCCGGCGGATCTGCAGCGAATCCACCAGGAAGCTCAGCGACACGTGCGCGAGCTGGTCCGGCAGCAACTGCTCGGAGAAGCGACCCGAGAAGGTCATGAGGTGGTCGGTGGCGATGGAACCTGTGATGACGACGGGCATGCCCCAGACAGTAGACGACCCGGACCGATCGGTGATCGGCCCGGGTCGCCCGGTCGTCAGTGCGACCGCGGCGTCAGTTGAACGAGTCGCCGCATGCGCAGGAGCCCGTGGCCTGCGGGTTGTCGATGGTGAAGCCCTGCTTCTCGATGCTGTCGACGAAGTCGATGGACGCACCGGTCAGGTACGGGACACTCATCCGGTCGACGGCGAGCTTGATGCCGCCGAAGTCGTCGACCACGTCACCGTCGAGCGAGCGGTCGTCGAAGAAGAGCTGGTAGCGCAGGCCCGCGCAGCCACCGGGCTGGACGGCGATGCGCAGCGAGAGGTCGTCACGACCCTCCTGGTCCAGCAGGGCCTTGGCCTTGGCGGCGGCTGCCTCGGTGAGCAGTACGCCGGTAGCGGTGTTCTCCGCAGTGGTCATGTCGGTTCTCCTTGCGATCGGAAGAGGGCTTCGGGGGCGTCGTGAAAGGTTCAACGCCCACCGGGGAGTCCTCTATTCCCCGGCACCCGTTCCCCCGCACACGATACGCCTGCTGTCGCCCATGGGTGAATGTCCGGCGCCGGTGTCGATCGCCTAGCCTGGGTGTGTGAAGTTGCGTGCATTCGGCTCCAGAGACGACGAGAGCGGCAAAGGCTCCCCCGCCCCCGAGGGGCGGCCCGCGTCCGCGTCCGCGGATGCGGCTGCCTCCGAGCCCTCCGGCGACCCGCGCCGCCCCGCGGGCAAGGGGAAGCCGACGCCCCGTCGTCGCGACCAGGAGCGCGCCCGCGGGGTGCGCCAGGGTCCGGTGACCGCGCCGGTCACCCGCAAAGAGGCCAAGGAGCGCAAGAAGGCCGCCCAGGCGACCATGACCAAGGACGAGCGTCGGGCCGCCAGGGCCGGCGAGCGCGCCGCGCGCGAGGAGCGCCGCCAGCTCATGATGGAGGGCGACGACCGTTACGTGCTCTCCCGTGACCGCGGAGAGGTCCGCCGGTTCGCGCGCGACTGGGTCGACACCCACCGGCGCCTCATCAACTGGTTCATGCCGCTCGCCCTGTTCGTGATCGTGTTCCAGCTCATCCCGAACCCGACCCTCATGGTCTACAGCCAGACCCTCTTCCTGGTGCTCATCATGGTCGTCGTCGTCGACGGCATCCTCCTCGGACGAACCGTGAACAAGGCGGTCCGCGAGAGGTTCCCGTCCACCGACGACACCGGTTTCGGCATGGGGTGGTACGCCGTCATGCGTGCGACGCAGCCCCGCATGCTCCGCACCCCCCGCCCCCGGGTCCGCCCGGGCGACGCCATCTGACCCGTCCAGAGCCACTGATCCCCGGAAGGGCCTGACCCCCATGCGCCTGCTCGTCCTCGGTGGTATCCGCTCGGGCAAGTCCGCCCACGCCGAGTCGGTGGCCGCGGCCACCGACGACGACGTCGTGTACGTCGCCACGGCCCGGCGCGACCCCGGGGACGACGAGATGGCCGCGCGGATCGAGACACACCGCGAGCGCCGGCCCACCCGGTGGGTGACCGAGGAGACGGAGGACATCGTCCGGGTCCTCGCCGACCACCCGACATCGACGGTCCTCGTGGACGACCTCGGAGGCTGGTTGACGCGTCGGATGGACGCCACACTCGGGTGGACCGACGGGGGTGCCGCGGTCGCGGCGGACCTGGACGCCCTCGTCACCGCTGTCGCCGAGCACTCCGGCACCCTCGTCCTCGTCTCGCCCGAGGTCGGTCTGGGAGTCGTGCCGGACACGCTCTCCGGTCGGGTGTTCGCCGATGTGATCGGTTCGCTCAACCGGCGGCTGGCCGGGGTGTGCGACTCGGCGGTCCTCGTCGTCGCCGGTCGCCCCCTCCCCCTCGAGGCCGTGCACCCGACCGCCGGTGGCGCCACTCGCACCCCGGACGCCCGGACGGGGGCGGCCGCCGTGGCCAGCGGTACGACGGTGGCCGCCGCCGGCGCGCCCGAGGCCGAGGCCGCGGCCGCGCCCCGGGACCTCGATACCGTCCCCCACGACTTCCCCGGCCTGGGCGACGTGTCGTACTACGACGACCCCGTCGCCTTCCCCCCGGTTCACCCGCCGTCCCACTCCGTCGCCGAGGAGGCCCGCGCCCGGCATCTCACGTTGACCAAGCCCGCGACGTCCCTAGGTCGGCTCGAGGAGCTGAGCGTGTGGGTCTCCTCGTGCCAGGAGGCGTGCCCGCCCCGACCGCTCGACCGCGCCAGGGTGGTGGTGTTCGCCGGTGACCACGGCGTCGCCGAACACGGGGTGTCCGCGTTCCCGCGCGAGGTCACGCTGCAGATGGCCGACAACATCGTCGGCGGCGGCGCGGCGGTGTCCGTCCTCGCCCGCATGGCCGGCGCCACGGTCCGGGTGGCCGATATGGCGATGTCGGCCGAGCGTCCCGGAGGGCTCGACGACCACAAGATCCGCCGCTCCAGCGGGTCGATCGACAGGGAGGACGCCCTGACCCCCGAGGAGGTGCGGGCCGCGATCGCCGCCGGACGCCGTATCGCCGACGAGGAGGTCGACTCCGGGGCGGACCTGCTCATCGCGGGCGACCTCGGCATCGGCAACACCACCCCGGCCACCGTGCTGACCTGCCTCGTCACCGGTCGGGAACCGGTCGAGTTGGTCGGCCGCGGAACCGGCATCGACGACGAGGGCTGGATGCGCAAGACCGCCGCGATCCGGGACGCCATGTTCCGGGCGTCCGGCGACCTGCGGGACCCCGTGGCCATGCTGCGCAAGGTCGGTGGTGCAGACCTCGCCGCGATGGCCGGATTCCTGGCCCAGGCGGCGATCCGGAAGACCCCGTGCCTGCTCGACGGGTCCGTGGTCACCTCCGCCGCGCTCATGGCCGAGGCGATGGCACCCGGTTCCCGCCAGTGGTGGGCGGCCGGCCACCGCAGCGCGGAGCCCGCCCACACCGCCGCGCTGACGTACCTGTCCCTCGACCCGATCCTCGAACACTCGATGCGTCTGGGTGAGGGAAGCGGGGCCGTCGCCGCCCTGCCCGTCGTCCACAACGCAGTCGCGATCCTCACGCAGATGGCGACCTTCGCCGACGCCGGGGTCGCCGGCAAGGACTGACGACCCGTGCTCGCCGCGGTCCGACTCGCGTTGTCGTGGATGACGGTGCTGCCCGTGGGGCGACCGGGTGTCCCCGACTCCGCGGCGGCCGGCCGGGCGATGACGGCGATGCCCGTCGTCGGCCTGGTGTGCGGCGTCGTCGCGACCGCACTGGCCCACGGTGTGCACGCGATGGGGGCCGGCGCGCTGCTGTCCGGGGTGATCGGGGTGGCGGTCGTTCTGGCCCTCACCCGCGGGATGCACGTGGACGCGCTGGCCGACACCGCGGACGGACTCGGGTCGTACGCCGGCCCGGATCGCGCACTGGAGATCATGCGGTCCGGGTCCGTCGGGCCGATGGGGGCCGCCGTCCTGGTGTTGGTTCTGCTCGCCGAGGTGGCAGCGTTGGGCACCCTGGTCGACTCGGGGGCCTGGCTCGCCCCGGTCGCCGCCGTCGTCCTCTCGCGGTGCCTACCGGCCGTCCTGCTGCGCCGGGGCGTCCCCGCGGCGTCGCCGACCGGCTTCGGCGCGCTCGTCGCCGGCTCCCAGTCCCGCGTCGCCGTGGTGGTGACCGGACTGGTGTGTGCGGCCGCGGGCGCCGCGCTGGCGGGGTCAGGGTGGTCCGCCGCCACGTGGTGGGCCCCCGCGGCCGGCGCCGTGGCGGGCGTCGCCGCCTACGGCGCCGCGGCGGGCTTCGGCCGACACGCGGTCCGCCGGTTCGGCGGGATCAGCGGGGACGTCCTCGGAGCGGTGATCGAGACGGGCACCGCCGCCGCGCTGGTGGCGGCGGTGCTCCTGCTCTGACGGGGCGCGGCTCAGACCAGCGTCGTCATCCAGCCGAACGGGTCCTCCACGGACCCGCGCTGAATGCCGGTTAGCGTCTCGCGCAGCCGCATGGTGATCGCCCCCGGCCCGCCGTCACCCACCGTGTAGCCGCCGCCGGAGTGCTGCACGGACCCGACGGGGGTGATGACGGCGGCGGTGCCACACGCGAACACCTCGGTGATCTCGCCGGAGGCCACGCCCGACTCCCACTCGTCCACCGAGACCTTGCGCTCGGTCACGGGGTAGCCGAGGTGGCGGGACAACTGCAGGAGACTGTCGCGGGTGACGCCCGGCAGCAACGAGCCGGACAGTTCGGGGGTCACGATCTCGGCGGAGTCGCCGGAGCCGAGGACGAAGAACAGGTTCATCCCGCCCATCTCCTCCACGTACTTCCGCTCGATCGCGTCGAGCCAGACCACCTGGTCGCATCCTTTGGCCGCGGCCTGCTCCTGGGCGCGCAGCGAGGCGGCGTAGTTGCCGCCGAACTTGGCGGCGCCGGTGCCGCCGGGGCTGGCGCGCACGTACTCGGTGCTCAGCCAGACGCTCACGGGGGCCACGCCGCGGGAGAAGTACGCGCCGGCCGGGGAAGCGATCACCGAGTAGAGGTATTCGTCGGCCGGCCGCACGCCGAGCCCGGTCTCGGTGGCGATCATGAAGGGCCGCAGGTAGAGCGCCTCCTCACCGCCGGCGGCGGGCACCCAGTCGCGGTCGATCGCCACGATCTGCCGCAACGACTCCATGAACAGCTCTTCGGGCAGCTGCGGCATGGCGAGGCGCTCCGCGGAGCGGTTGAAGCGGGCGGCGTTCTGCTCGGGTCGGAACGAGGCGATGGAGTCGTCGGCCTGCCGGTAGGCCTTGAGGCCCTCGAAGATCGTCTGCGCGTAGTGCAGGACCACGGCGGACGGGTCGATGGACAGGGGGGCGTACGCCTCCACGACCGGGGTGCCCCACTGCCCGTTCGAGTACGGGAGGGTGACCATGTGGTCGGTGAAGTGCTTGCCGAAGCCGGGGGCGGCGAGGATGGCCTCGCGCTCGGCGGTCGATCTCGGCGAGGCGGACGGACGGACGTCGAACTCGGACATTGCGGGTCTCGTTCCTGGAGGAAGGGGGCGGGTCAACGGGTGCGGATCTCGATGAGCGGGGGTACCGCGAGGCGGCACGGTACCTCTCGTCCGCGTACGTCGACGACGACCTCGTCGCCCTTCTTCAGACCCGCGTCCAGCTCGATGAACGCGAGCGCGATCCCCGTCTTGAGGGTCGGTGAGAACGTGCCGGAGCTGGTGACGCCCACGTCGCGTCCACCGGCGCGCACGGTCTGTCCGGCGCGCGGGATCCCGCGTCCGGTGACCTCGAGCGCGTACATGCGGCGGGCGGGGCCGGCCTCCTTCTGACGCAGCAGTTCCTCGCGCCCCCAGAAGGCGGGCTTGTCCCAGCCGATGGCCCAAGCGCAGCGCGCCTCGAGCGGGCTGAGGTCCACGGACAGCTCGTTGCCGTGCAGCGGGTAGCCGGCCTCCGTGCGCAGCGAGTCGCGGGCACCGAGACCGCACAGGGCACCCTCGCGGGACAGCACCTGCTCGGCGAGCGCGTCCCAGATCGGGCCGGCCTCGTCCCAGGCGGGCAACACCTCGAAGCCGTACTCGCCGGTGTACCCGGTACGGCAGACCCGCACGGAGTGTCCGTTCCAGCCGGCGTCGACGTACGCCATGTAGTCGAGGTCGGTCGGCAGCCCCACCGCCTCGAGCACCTCTCCGGCGAGCGGGCCCTGGACCGCGATCACGGCGCGGGAACGGTGTTCGTCGGTGACGGTGACCCCGGGCGCCCGCTCGGCGGCGGCTGCCTGCATCCGCCGGACCACCTCGGCGGTGTTGGCGGCGTTGGGGATGAGGAAGATCTCGGAGTCGGAGACCCGGTAGGCGATGAGGTCGTCCACCACTCCCCCGGACTCGTCGCAGCACAGCGTGTACTGGGCGCTGCCGGCGGCGATCCGGTCGAGGTCGTTGGTGAAGCACGAGTTGACGAACTCCGCGGCGCCCGGGCCGGTCACGAGCGCCTTGCCGAGGTGGCTGACGTCGAACAGCCCGACGGCCGTGCGGGTGGCGGTGTGTTCGGCGACGGTGCCGGCGTACTGCACCGGCATCGACCAGCCGCCGAACGGGGCGAAGGTGGCGCCGGCCTCCACGTGGCGGGAGTGCAGTGGTCCCTCGTGAAGGTCCCCTGTGTCTGTCATGTGGCCACTCCTCGCGCTCTTCGGTCCGGCTGCCTGCCCACGTTAGTCGATAGACTATGGTGCCCTCGCCGTGGCGGTCCCGCCGCGTCGTCCGGGCATCACGACCCTTCCCGTACGTCCCGCCGACCCCCAGGAGCGCTTCATGCCGACCGCGCAGTCGATCCTCACCCACAGCCCTGATCTCGCCCCGATCGAGGCGGTCACGACGCCGGTGGACGCCGACGTCGTGGTGGTCGGTATCGCGGCCGATGCCGGGGCCGGAGAGGATGCGGCGCCCGTCGTCGTCGCCCCCGGCCTGGAGGGTGAGGCCACTGCGGCGCTCGCCGCGGTCGCGCGCTCGGTGGGCGCGTCCACCAAGGTCGCCTCCACCACCCGTGTCCCGGCGCCGGACGGTGTGTCGGCCGGGTCCGTGGTGCTGGTGGGGCTCGGGTCCTCCGACGACAAGGTGTCCGACGAGTCCCTGCGCCGCGCGGCCGGCGCCGCCGCGCGCGCCTGCCGCGGACTCGGGTCCGCCCTGGTGTTGCTGGACGCCGAGCGCGCGGAGCCGGTGGCCCTGGGAGCGGGGCTCGGATCGTTCCGCCCGGCCAAGGTCACCTCCAAGAACGACGACGACGAGAACAGCGATTCGCTGAAGGTATTCGTCGCCGAGGGCGGCGCCGACGCCGTGACCCGCGCCGCCACCGTCGCCGAGTGTGTCGGGCTGGCGCGCGATCTGGTCAACACCCCGCCCAACCTGCTGTTCCCCGGATCGTTCGCCGACCGGGCCGCCGAACTGGCCCGCGACGCCGGTCTGGAGGTCGAGGTGCTGGACGAGGAGGCGCTCACCGAGGGCGGCTACGGCGGCATCCTCGCCGTCGGCGGCGGCTCGTCCCGCGGCCCGCGCATGGTGCGGCTCACCCACCGGGGCGCCGAGGGTCGACCCACCGTGGCCCTGGTGGGCAAGGGCATCACCTTCGACACCGGCGGCATCTCCATCAAGCCGGCCGCCGGCATGGAGCAGATGACCATGGACATGGGTGGCGCCGCGGCCGTCGTCGCCACCGTCATCCTCGCCGCGCGGCTGGGCTTGGATCTCACCGTGGTGGCGACCGTGCCCATGGCGGAGAACATGCCGTCGTCGACGGCGTACCGGCCCGGCGACGTGTTGACCATGTACGGGGGCACGACCGTCGAGGTGAAGAACACCGACGCCGAGGGGCGGCTCATCCTGGCCGACGCGATCGTCCGCGCCTGCGAGGACTCCCCGTCCCATCTCATCGACACCGCCACCCTCACCGGTGCGCAGATGGTGGCGCTGGGCAAGAAGACCCCGGGTGTCATGGGAACCGAGGACTTCCGCGACCGGGTGGCCGACCTCAGCCGGTCGGTCGGCGAGGGCGGGTGGCCGATGCCACTGCCCGAGGAGTTGCGTGCCGGGCTGGATTCCGAGGTGGCCGACCTGACCCACGTCACCCCGCACCGGTGGGGCGGCATGCTCTCGGCCGGACTGTTCCTCTCCGAGTTCGTCGCGGACGGCGTCGAGTGGGCGCACATCGACGTGGCCGGCCCCGCCTACAACGACGGTGGCCCGGAGGGGTACCTGCCCAAGGGCGGAACCGGGGTGCCCGTGCGGACCATGCTCGCCGTCCTCGAGGACATCGCCGCCGGAGCCTGAGTCGGCCGCGGGCGGCGGGGTCAGCGCGGCTAGCCCCCCTCCGGTTCGCGCAGCCGGTCGCGGAGGCGCTCGGCCCGCTCGCGCCGCTCACGCTTGATGCGGACCTCCTCGTAGTCGCGCATCCGTTGGGGGTAGCCCTGGACGGCGGCGTCGAACAGGGGCAGCTTCAACTGCGCGGCGAGTTTGCGCGCGGTGGCCACGTCGCCGACCGGCCTGCGGGTCCATTCGCCGTCGAAGGCCACCAGGCACAGGCCGGGGACCGAGACGAGGGTTTCCGGCTCGAGATACGCCTCCACGCCCACGCGGGTGCGGCACCACCGGCGCAGGTGGTCGAGATCGGCCGGATCCGCCGGGACCCGAGGCCCACGACGCCCGAACAGGTCACGGATACCCACCGTCGGTCCTTCCGTCGGGCCCCCGTACGGGGTGAGGGCCGCCTATGGGACACGATCGTACCGACGCCCGACGCCCGTCACGCTGCGGGCGACCGGCGAATCGGGCACCGGCCGGGGTCGGGATCGGCACGTCCGCCGACGCCGAGAGGTGGCAGAGGGCACAATGGACGACGATCCTGGGTGGGGGCGCCACCGCGCATCCGGCCCCGGATCGACACGACGAACAGATAACTCACACCCACGACGCCGCTCACGCGGGCGCGGACCGCGCTTGCTGGCAGCGAATGAGAACTCTTGAGGAGTCACGACACCATGGCCTTCTCCGTACAGATGCCGGCTCTCGGTGAATCCGTCAGCGAGGGCACGGTAACCCGCTGGCTCAAGAAGGAGGGGGACACGGTCGAGGTCGACGAGCCGTTGCTCGAGGTCTCCACCGACAAGGTCGACACCGAGATCCCGTCGCCCGCCGCCGGCACGCTGAAGAAGATCGTCGCCGATGAGGACGAGACGGTCGAGATCGGCGGGGAACTCGCCGTCATCGACGACGGCTCGGGCGGGTCCGACGACTCGGACGAGTCCGACGACGACTCCGGCTCCGGCTCCGCCGATGATGCCGACGACTCTGACGACGAGGCCGACCAGGCCGACGATTCCGCGGACGACGAGCCCGCCGAGGAGCCCGCCCCGGCCAAGAAGTCCTCCGGAGGCGGGGGCGGCGGCAAGGGCACCGACGTCGTCATGCCCGAACTCGGCGAGTCCGTCACCGAGGGCACCATCACCAAGTGGCTCAAGTCCGTCGGCGACACCGTCGAGGTCGACGAGCCCCTGCTCGAGGTCTCCACCGACAAGGTCGACACCGAGATCCCCTCCCCCGTCGCCGGCACCCTGCAGAAGATCGTGGCCGAGGAGGACGAGACCGTCGACGTCGGCGCCACCCTCGCCGTCATCGGCGACGGCGATGCCGGAAGCGACTCCGACGACGACTCCGGCTCTGACTCCGCCGATGAGGCCGACGACTCTGACGATCAGGCCGACGAGGCCGACGAGTCGGATGCCGCGGACGAGCCCGCGGACGACGAGCCCGCCGAGGAGCCCGCCCCGGCCAAGAAGTCCTCCGGAGGCGGGGGCGGCGGCAAGGGCACCGACGTCGTCATGCCCGAACTCGGCGAGTCCGTCACCGAGGGCACCATCACCAAGTGGCTCAAGTCCGTCGGCGACACCGTCGAGGTCGACGAGCCCCTGCTCGAGGTCTCCACCGACAAGGTCGACACCGAGATCCCCTCCCCCGTCGCCGGCACCCTGCAGAAGATCGTGGCCGAGGAGGACGAGACCGTCGACGTCGGCGCCACCCTCGCCGTCATCGGCGACGGCGATGCCGGAAGCGACTCCGACGACGACTCCGGCGATTCCGGCTCCGACTCCGACGAACAGTCGGCCGAGGAGCAGAACGCCACCGACGCCAAGGACGAGGGCGTGGACGCCTCCGACGAGGACGAGGTCCCCGAGGACACCCCCGAGACCGAGAAGAAGGCCGCCGCCAAGGCGGAGTCCGGGTCCGGGTCGACGTCCGGGAAGAAGGCCGAGCAGAAGAGCGAGAAGAAGGCCGCGAAGCCGCGCGGGTCGGAGAAGTCCGACAGCGGGCCCTCCGGCGACCTGCCCGAGCGGGCCGAGCCCGCGGCGGCCGCCAAGTCCGGCAGCTCGCCGTACGTCACCCCGCTCGTGCGCAAGCTCGCGCAGGAGCACGGCGTCGACCTGGACTCGGTCAAGGGCACCGGCATCGGCGGCCGGATCCGTAAGCAGGACGTCCTCGCGGCGGCCGAGGGCTCGGGTTCCGACTCCGGTTCCGAGGCCCCGGCCGAGGAGAAGGCGCCCAGCGGCGGCCCGTCGAAGGCCGGCGTCCGGCCCGAGCTCGCGGAGCTGCGCGGCACCACCAAGAAGGCCAACCGGATCCGCAAGATCACGGCGCAGAAGACCCGTGAGTCGCTGCAGCAGACTGCTCAGCTCACGCAGGTCTTCGAGGTGGACATGACCCGGGTGGCGCAACTGCGCTCGCAGATCAAGGAGCAGTTCGCCGACAAGCACGGCGCCAAGCTCTCGTACCTGCCGTTCTACGCCAAGGCGGTCGTCGAGGCCCTGGTGTCGCACCCGAACGTCAACGCGTCGTACGACGAGAAGACCAACGAGATCACCTACCACGGGTCGGTGAACCTCGGGATCGCCGTGGACACCGAGGCGGGGCTGCTCTCCCCGGTCATCCAGAACGCGCAGGACCTGGACATCCCGGGGCTGGCCAAGGCGATCATCGACCTGGCCGAGCGGGCGCGGGCGTCCAAGCTCACGCCGGACGACCTCCAGGGCGGCACGTTCACCATCACCAACATCGGCAGCGAGGGGGCCCTGTTCGACACCCCGATCCTCGTCCCGCCGCAGGCGGCGATGCTCGGCACCGGCGCGATCGTGCGGCGGCCCGTGGTGGATGCCGACGCCGACGGCGAGTCGATCGCCATCCGGTCGATGGGCTTCATGCCGCTGACCTACGATCACCGCCTGATCGACGGCGCCGACGCCGGCCGCTTCCTCACCACGGTGAAGGACCGGTTGGAGAAGGCCGAGTTCGACGGTGACCTCGACCTGTGAAGCCGGCTGATCGGTAGGTTCCGCTGAACCCCGCGACGGGCGTCCTCCTTCACGGAGGGCGCCCGTCGTCGTCGTCGTCACACCCCTCGGCCTACCCTGGGGACATGTCGCACACCGGTCAGTCCCTCCGCCGTGACCCGGCGCCCCCGGAGATCCGTCGGCTCGGCACCGTCGAGTACAGCCCCACCTGGGAGCTCCAACGTGCCCTCGCCGAGGAGCGCGCCGACGGGCAGCGGGGCGACACGATCCTCCTCCTGGAGCACCCCGCCACCTACACCGCCGGCAAGCGCACCGAGCCGTCCGACCGTCCCACCGACGGGACCCCGGTCGTCGACGTGGACCGCGGCGGCCGGATCACCTGGCACGGACCCGGCCAACTGGTGGGGTACCCGATCGTCGCGCTGACCGACCCCATCGACGTGGTCGAGTACGTCCGTCGTGTCGAGCAGGCCCTCATCACCACCTGCGCGCGACTCGGCGTGGAAGCCGGGCGCGTCGACGGGCGCTCCGGGGTGTGGTGTGCGGCCTCGGACGGCAGGCCCGAGCGCAAGATCGCGGCCATCGGGATCCGTGTCCAGCGGGGCGTGACGATGCACGGGTTCTCCCTCAACTGCGACTGCGATCTGACCGCGTTCTCGCGGATCGTCCCCTGCGGGATCGTCGACGCCGGGGTCACCTCGCTCAGCGCCGAACTCGGTCGCGTGGTGCCGGTGTCGGAGGTTCTGGACCAGGTCACCTCCGACATGGTGGAGGCGCTGGACGGCCGACTGCCCGTGGCGTGATTCGCGCGTAGGCTTGCGGCCGTGACTGTGACTCCTGAAGGCCGCAAGCTCCTCCGTATCGAGGCCCGCAACGCCGAGACGCCGATCGAGCGCAAGCCGTCGTGGATCCGTACGAGGGCCACCATGGGTCCCGAGTACAAGGAACTCAAGACGCTGGTCAAGACCGGCGGCCTGCACACGGTGTGCGAGGAGGCCGGCTGCCCCAACATCTACGAGTGTTGGGAGGACCGGGAGGCCACGTTCCTCATCGGCGGCGAGCAGTGCACCCGCCGCTGCGACTTCTGCCAGATCGACACCGGCAAACCCAGCGCCCTCGATCGTGACGAGCCGCGGCGCGTGGCCGAGTCCGTGCGCGAGATGGGTCTGCGCTACTCCACCATCACGGGCGTCGCGCGCGACGACCTGGAGGACGGCGGGGCCTGGCTCTACGCGGAGACCGTCCGCAAGATCCACGAGCTCAACCCCAACACGGGGGTCGAGAACCTCATCCCCGATTTCAACGGGGACCCGGACCAGCTGGCCGAGGTGTTCGAGTCGCGTCCCGAGGTGCTGGCGCACAACCTCGAGACCGTGCCGCGGATCTTCAAGCGGATCCGCCCGGCGTTCCGGTTCGACCGCTCCCTCGACGTGATCCGCGCCGCGCGCGACTTCGGCCTCGTCACCAAGTCCAACCTCATCCTGGGGATGGGCGAAACCACCGACGAGATCGTCGACGCGATGCGCGACCTGCACTCCGCCGGCTGCGACATCCTCACCATCACGCAGTACCTCCGGCCCAGCCCGCTGCACCACCCGATCGACCGCTGGGTCAAGCCCGAGGAGTTCGTCGAGCTGTCCGATCAGGCCCGTGAGATCGGTTTCGCCGGCGTCATGGCCGGACCGCTCGTCCGCTCGTCGTACCGAGCCGGCCGCCTCTACGTCCAGGCGCTGGAGCACCGCGGGCAGGCGGTTCCGGAGCACCTGCAGCAGCTGACGACAGGGGGTTCGGCGTCCCAGGAGGCGTCGAGCGTCCTGGACCGCGAGCGCGCCCGCGTCTGACCCGCCCACAGTCGGCCGGGGCGGGTCACCCCTCGGGTCAGCCGCGGTTCCCGGACCGCGGTGGCGGGCACGTATCCTGATGACCATGGCGAAGAGCGAGCTCACCAAGGCGGACAAGAAGGCGGCCCGGGCCGTCCGGCGGCAGGCGGGCAAGGAACAACGCGGCCAGATGTGGCAGGCGCTGAAGATCCAGTCCAAGCAGGACAAGCTCCTGTGGCCGCTGATGATCGGCGCGGTCGTCCTGTCGACGGTCGTGTTCTTCCTCCTCGGCATGCTGTGGGGCGGCGAGTGGTGGATGCTCCCCCTCGGTGTGCTCACCGGCCTCATGCTCGCGATGGTGATCTTCTCGCGCCGCGTGCAGAACACGGTGTACGGCAAGGCCGAGGGGCAGCCGGGCGCGGCCGCGTGGGCCCTGGACCAGTTGCGCTCCGGGTGGCGGGTCAACCAGGCCGTCGCCGCCACGACGAGTTTCGACGCGGTCCACCGCGTGGTCGGCCGGTGCGGGATCGTGATCGTGGGCGAGGGCGAGCCGCGCCGGCTCAAGCCGCTCATGGCACAGGAGAAGAAGAAGGTCGCCCGGGTCGTCGGCGACACCCCGATCTACGAGTTGATCGTCGGCGAGGAGCAGGACGCGACCCCCGAGCAGGTGCCACTGCGCAAGCTGAACCGCCGGCTCACCCGATACCCGATGAACATCAGCCGGGCGAAGGTCGACGCCCTCGACACCCGGCTCCGCGCGCTGAGCACCAAGACCGGCATTCAGAACCAGATGCCCAAGGGCCCGGTCCCCCAGGGCGCGAAGGTGCGCAACATCCAGCGCAGCGCCCGCCGCCGCGGCTGAGCCGTCCGCCGTCAGGCTGTCGCAGCCACCGGGCTCACGACGCCCGCCGCCCGTCCCGGGCGGCGGGCGTCGTCTCGTCAGCGGGTACGGATCAACGGGTACGGATCAGAGTGGTGCCGGTGGCGCGGTCGTGCATGCCGCGTCCGTCCTCGTCCTGGATGAGCGGGGGCAGCAGGAAGAAGATGAACACCACGCGCACCAGCGCACGGACGAAACCCACCCGCTCCTCGGCGTCGACCCGTGCCGTGCCGATGCCGACCAGCGCCTGCCCCGGCGTCTGGGCGAACAGCCACACGCAGACCACGCCGCTCACGCCCCACAGCAGTGGCACGGCCCAGCTGGAGACGGCGGAGAACGAGTCGCCCCCCAGCGTCTCCGGGCCGAGCAGCATCACGATGACGGCGACCAGCCCGTAGGCGAGGAACCAGTCCACCGCCAGCGCGCCGACACGAACGCCCAACGGGGCGATCGAGCCCGCGCCGGACGCCGGGAGACCGAGATTCTCACCCTTGTACTTCTGCTCCGGCCCACTGCCGGAGGTGGGGCCGGACAACCATGATCCCGCAACGTCACGCATACTGCCCAGGGTAGCCGGGCGACCTGCCGATCCCCATGTCGGCGATACCCCGCTTCGGGTGACTAAACTGACCCTATTGGGAGGGACCCACCCGGCCGGTGACGTAACACCAGCGAAACATTCGCTTGACGGCCGGGCAACACCTCGCCCATATCGTGAGGTCACCGCACGACGGGAGACACCGGTTTCCCGTCGCACTTCAGAGACGAGGAGCGAATCGTGGCATTCTCCACGCCGGACGAGGTCATCAAGTACGTCAAGGACGAGGGCGTCGAGTACGTCGACATCCGGTTCACCGACCTGCCGGGTAACGAGCAGCACTTCACGATCGCCGCAGCGGCGTTCGACGAGGACATGTTCGAGGACGGCCTGGCCTTCGACGGCTCCTCCATCCGGGGGTTCCAGTCGATCCACGAGTCCGACATGATGCTCCTGCCGGATGTCGCGACGGCCCGTCTCGACCCCTTCCGCAGGGCCAAGACGCTCAACATCAGCTGCTTCGTCCACGACCCCTTCACCCGTGAGGCCTACAGCCGCGACCCGCGCAACGTCGCCCGCAAGGCCGAGGAGTACCTGCTCTCCACCGGCATCGCCGACACGTGCTTCTTCGGGGCCGAGGCCGAGTTCTTCGTCTTCGACTCCGTCCGCTACGGCTCCGGCACGAACCACGGCTTCTATGAGGTCGACTCCAGCGCCGGCCACTGGAACACCGGTGCCTCCCAGGAGGCCGACGGTTCGGCCAACCTCGGCTACAAGGTCCGCGAGAAGGGCGGGTACTTCCCGGTCGCCCCGTACGACCACTTCGTCGACCTGCGCGACGAGATGTCGACCAATCTCACCAACGCCGGTTTCGAGCTCGAGCGTCTGCACCACGAGGTGGCCGGCGCCCAGCAGGAGATCAACTACAAGTTCAACACCCTGCTGCACGCCGCGGACGACGTCCAGCTGTTCAAGTACATCGTCAAGAACACCGCCTGGAAGAACGGCAAGTCGGCCACGTTCATGCCCAAGCCCCTCTTCGGCGACAACGGCTCGGGCATGCACGCCCACCAGTCGCTGTGGAAGGACGGCAAGCCGCTGTTCCACGACGAGTCCGGCTACGCGGGGCTGTCCGACATCGCCCGCTACTACATCGGCGGCATCCTGCACCACGCGCCGTCGCTGCTGGCGTTCACCAACCCCACGATCAACTCGTACCACCGGCTCGTCCCGGGCTACGAGGCCCCGATCAACCTTGTGTACTCGCAGCGCAACCGCTCGGCGTGTGTCCGGATCCCGATCACCGGCAACAACCCCAAGGCCAAGCGCATCGAGTTCCGCTGCCCCGACTCGTCCGGTAACCCGTACTTCGCGTTCGCCGCGATGATGATGGCCGGCATCGACGGTGTGAAGAACAAGATCGAGCCGATGGCCCCGGTCGACAAGGACCTCTACGAGCTCCCGCCGGAGGAGGCCGCCGACATCCCGCAGGCGCCCACCTCGCTGCCCGCCGTCATCGACCGTCTCGAGCAGGACCACGAGTACCTCACCGAGGGTGGCGTGTTCACCGAGGACCTCATCGAGAACTGGATCTCGTACAAGCGCGAGAAGGAGATCGCCCCGGTGAACCTCCGTCCGCACCCGCACGAGTTCGAGCTCTACTACGACTGCTGACCCTCATGCCCGCCCTGACCTGCCCCCGCGCAGGCCGGGGCGGGCATCGACTTCGGTAGTAGTGCCGGGCGCCGCCCGCGCGGTCATCACCTCGATGGCCGGGCGGGCGGCGCCTTTCTAGCTACTCGCGTGGCCGAAGGTCCACGCATCCACCGACGAGATCCGGACGCGCATGACCGGGATCGGAGCCTTCTCTCCCCTCTGCCAGGCGTCCGTGACGTGGATGAACGAGGCCACCCTGTCCTCCCCGTCCAGAGCCTCCTCGTACTTGGTGATGCCGATCTGCCGGAATGCACTGGCCTGGGCATCAGCCACCTGCTCGGACTTCTCATCACCCGTCAGCGCGTCGAAGGTGGCCGCCTGGATCCGCATGAACTCACCCTCGGTGGTGAGGTTCCCTTCCCAGATGTTCCCGTTGATCACCAGGGTGATCGGGAAGTTCACGGGAGCCTGCTCGATGCCCTCTGCCATCTGGCGGAGCAGGTAGTCGAGGTCGGTTGCGCCTTCATTGCCGGTAGTCACAGCTCGAGTGTATCGGCGCCGGGCGGGCACACCGCCGGGACGCGGTCGTCCCGCACACCCCGCTACAGCTGCTGAGCCCCTCCGGAGCGCAAAAACCCTGAACCGCCCGGCCGTCCCGGCCGGTACGCCTACGGTGGTGGCAGGTAAGCAGCCACTGCCGGGCAGGACGCCGGGAAGGAGCCGGACCACATGGACACCGACGAGTTCGACTTCCGGAGTTCCTCGCCCCGGGCCCGGCCGCTCAAGGTCGTCGCCGCAGCACTGGATCCCGGACACGACCCCGAGACTGACCGGCAGGGACAGGGGCAGGGCTATCCGGTCCTGCTCAAACTGTCGAGGGTGCTGGCCCCCGAGGAGGCGCGCCTGATCCTCGAGCGCAACCCCTTCCTCCACGCCGTGGCCGGTTCCCGGAAGCTCATCGCCATGGACACCTCGGTGGAGACGCTCCGTGAGCAGAAGGACCGACTCCAGCTCCTGCTCGCCGAGGTCGAGGCCGACGCCCTCGCCGAACAGGCGCGGATGCGGATGGAGGAGCACCGCGCGGCCGAACTGCGGCTGGCGGAACTGCGCCGTCGCAACGAGGTCCTCGGCGAGATCGAGTGGTGACAGGGTTCGAGTGGTGAATCCGCGGCGACGTGGGAGAGTTCACCCATGAACTCCCCGATACGTTCTGCCACCGTGTCCGGCGCCGCGCGCTCCGCCGCCGACCATCCCGCGCTCGAGTGGCTGGCCCGCGCCGGATACGTCATGAACGGCGTGCTCCATCTGCTCATCGGCTGGATCGCCGTCCGGATCGCACTCGGGTCGGGCGGCGGCGAGGCGTCCAACTCGGGTGCGCTGGCGGAGATCGCGAGCGCACCGGGCGGTCAGGTCATGCTATGGGTCGGCGCCGTGGGCTTCCTCGCGCTGGGTCTGTGGCAGATCACCGAGCTGTTCCTCGGGTCCGAGGAGACCTCTGACCGGATCAAGGCCGCGGCCAAGGCGGCCGTGTACGTGGTCCTGGGACTGACCACCGCGCGGTTCGCCTCCGGGGGCGGGGGGTCCGATTCCGCGACCGCCTCCGGAGCCACGGCCGGGCTGCTCGGCTCCGGGGTGGGGAAGATGGCCCTGATCGTCGCCGGGCTCGCCATCCTCGCGGTGGGCGGCTATCACGTCTACAAGGGGGCCACCACGAAGTTCGTCGAGGACCTCGAACGCACCGGGTCCGGGGAGGTCGGCCGGGCCATGATCATCACGGGCCGGGTGGGGTATGTCGCCAAGGGCATCGCCTTGGCGATCCTCGGGGGCCTGGTGATCGCGGCCGTCGTGACCGCGGATCCGGAGAAGGCCGGCGGGCTGGACGCCGCCCTGCGGGCGGTCGGCGAGCAACCTTTCGGTCAGGTACTGCTGGTGCTCACCGGCGCGGGGATCGCCCTGTACGGCCTCTACTCGATCGGGCGGGCCCGGTACGGCCGGATGTGACCCGGCCGCGCGGGGCGTGACACGGCAAAGCACTCCCCCGCCGAGCACTCCCCCGCCGGGCGTGACCCGGCCGGGCGTGCCTCAGCCGAGCTTGGGGAAGTTCTCCGGGCAGTAGGTCCCCACCGCGGCGCCGAGGAAGAAGCCCTGGCCGTCCGCGTCGAGGCGGGCCCGCTCACCCAGCCATCCGGAGACCTCGTCCATCTGCTGCCCGCCGTCGAACCGGCCGCAGGCCTCGGTGGCCGTGGCGACCGGGTCCACGCCCTCGGGCAGGACGACACCCCGCCGCTCGAGCAGGGCGACGAAGTCCCCCGCACCCGGAGCCGGCGGCGCGGGCTCCGCGGGCGCGGGTTCCGGCTCGGGTCCGGGCGCGTCCTCGGGCGGAGGCAGTGGTTCGGGCTCCCCCGGCATCGGTTCGGGCGCCGGCGACTGCGGCGGAGGGGGCGGGACGGGACCGGTGGGCTTCTCCGGCCGCTCCTCGGCGAACGGCGACGACGAGGCGGCCGACGCGGCCGGGTCCGAGGACACCTCCGGGGCCTGACCGTCCACCGTCGCCCCGCCGCACCCCGCGAGGAGGGCCACCGCCGCGGCCGAGGTGACGCCGCTGACGATCAGGCGGATGCGTGAACTCATGGTGCGCATGCTAGGTCACCGAGCCCGCGGCGCGGGCAGAAGCACCGTCGCGACCACGCCGCGATGGTCCGTCCTGGCCACCTCCACGGTGTCCGTGTCCCCCACCGCGACCGCCCCGCGGGCCAGCACGTGGTCGATCCCGATGAGCGGCGGGATCCGTCGACCCGCCGGCCAGGTGGGTACCCAGCCGTCACTCCCGCCGGAGACCGAGTCGGTGTACCCGAGGCCCCGCAGGTCACGGAACCGCACGTGATCCCAGGTGGCGTTGAAATCCCCGCCCACCACCACCGGCGCGGGCCCGGGAAGGCTGCCGAGGTACCAGCGCAGGCGATCGGCCTCCTCCACGGCGGCGGGGGCGTCGAACACCGGGGCCACCGGGTGCGCGGCCACCACCGTCACCGGGCCGCCCGGCCCCGCCATCTCGGTGCGTACCAGCCCGAGGCTGAAGCCCGGGACCCGCTCGGGCGGGGAGAGCGGGAACCGCGACCACACCGCGACCCCCTGCGTCGTGGGAGCGGTCGAGGCGGCCTCGTGCGGCAGCAGCCCCGTGAGACCCGCCGTGCGCAGCGCGTCCGCCGCCTCCGGGGTCGTCTCCACGGTCATGAGCAGATCGACCCCGCCGGTGCGGACGGCCCGGACCACGTCGTGTGGGGCGGCTCGGCCGAACTCGAGGTTCTGCACCATCACCCGCATCGGGATGCCCTCGTCGTCGTTGATCTGGCGTGGCGGTGCCACGAGGGGCCCGTACTGGACCACCCCGGCACCCACCAACACGACGGCGATGATCCCGAGCAGCACCGACCGCGCACGCAGTGCCGCGATCAGGGCCACCAGGGAGAACGCCCAGGCGGCGACCGCGAAGCTCGCCAGCACCGGCACGGCCGGGATCTCCGAGCGGGAGTGGTGTAGCGCCACACCCGCGCCGGCGACGAGCGCGGCGAGGACGGCGACAGCCCGGGCGACCGGGCGGCGAGGGCTCAACGCAGGAACTTGCGCAGGTCCCCCAGCGCGGCGATCACGCGGTCCAGGTCGTCGCCGTTACGCACCATCGAGCGCACCGTCTCGGCGACCGACGCCACGGTCGGTGAGGACGACGACGCAGCCCCGGGCGCGGCGGGACCTTCCACCGGCTGGCCCACCAGCGCGCCGGAGGCCGCACGGGCCGATCCTGCCCGGCGGCGGTCCGGGCCGAGGTCCACCTCGAAGCGGTCGCCCTTGTCGTCGGAACCGAGGCAGCGGACCCGCTCGTCGGCCGGCACCCCGGCGGCGCGGACGGCGTCGACGAACTCGTACAGCTCGCCGTAGGTCACGCCGTCGAGGGTGAGGATGAGGTTCATGGTCACAGGCATGGACCCAGGTTATCGGCGTGGGAGCACCTGCCGCATCAGGGACGACCCTGGTCCCGGACCCGGCTCACCCCCGGGGCCGGCGTCAGTCCTCGCCCCAGAACACGTGGTCGACCGCCTTGCGACCGAGACGGGTCACGCGCAGGTACTCGTTGAGGAACCCCGCGCCGTCGGCGGAACCGGTGCAGATCATCGCCACCGCCGCCAGGATCGAGCCCTGACCCGGCAGTTGGTCGACCGCCTTGCCGCGCGCCAGGACCAACGCGTTGCGGGCGTGGGCGGCCATGAGCCACGAGTCGACCAGTGCGTCGCGCTCGGACTCCGGCAGCAACTCGGCCGAGGCGGCGGCGTCGAGTGCCTCGAGTGTGGACGTCGTGTGCAGCCCGGGCACCCTGGCGGCGTGCTGCATCGTCAACAACTGGGCGCTCCACTCCACGTCGGCCAGGCCACCGCGGCCGAGTTTGGTGTGGGTGGCCGGATCCGCGCCACGCGGCAGGCGCTCCGAGTCGATCCGCGCCTTCATCCGGCGGATCTGCTGCACGACCTTCGGGGGCACGCCCTGCTCCGGGTAACGGAACTCGTCGATCATGTGGAGGAAATCCAGCCCGAGCTCGCGGTCCCCGGCGGCGAACGAGGCCCGCAGCAGCGCCTGCAACTCCCACGTCTCGGCCCACTTGGCGTAGTAGGCACGGTAGGAGGCCAGGGTGCGCACGAGTGGGCCGTTCCGGCCCTCCGGGCGTAGGTCGGCGTCCAGGTCCAGCGGGGGATCCGACGACGGCGAGGCCAGCAGCTTGCCCACCCGCTCGGCCACCTGCGTGGCCCACCGGACCGCCTCGTCCTCCTTGGCGCCCTCGACCGGGTCGCACACGATCATCACGTCCGCGTCGCTGCTGTAGGACAGCTCGTCCCCGCCGAGCCGCCCCATCCCGATGTACGCGAGGCGGGCCGGCTGCACACCGCCCTCGGGCATCATGTCGCGGACCACGGCGGCCAGGGACGCCTCGAGCACCGCCCGCCACACGGCCGACAGTCGCCGCCCGACGTCGGGTACCGAGATCATCTGCAGGACGTCAGCGGCCCCGATCCGGGCCAGCTCCGCGCGGCGAAGCGACCGCGCCGTGGCGATGACCCGCTCGGGAGTGGGGTGCCGGGCGGCGGAGGCGGTGAGCGCGGAGGCGATGTCGGAGACCTTGGAGGCCACGAGCACCGGGCCCTGCGCGCCGTCGGTGAGGTCGGGGATCACCTCGGGGTTGCGCATGAGCAGGCCCGCGACGAACGCCGAGGTCCCCAGCACCCGTACGAGGCGGCGGGCCACGATGCTGTCGTCCCGCAGGGTGCGCAGGAACCAGGTGATCTCCTCGTTCTCCTCGCACAGTCGCCGGTAGGCCAGCAGTCCCGCGTCCGGGTCCGCGGTGTCCGCGAGCCACTCCATGAACGTGGGCAGCAGCAGCGCCTGGATACGGCCGCGGCGACTGCTCTGTCCCGCCAACGCCCGCAGGTGACCCAAGGCATTGCGGGGCGCCGCGAAGCCGAGTGCGGCCAGCTGACGCTCCATCGCCTCCGAGCTGAGCGAGAGGGCCTCGGCGTCGTACGAGGCGATCGAGTCCAGTAGCGGTCGGTAGAACAGCTTGGAGTGCAGGCGGCGGACGCGGCGGCGCAGCTCGCGCAGACTCTGCCGCAGCACCTGCGCGGCGTCGTTCGGCCCGTCCGGCCGGATGTGCGCCGCGCGGGCCAACCAGCGGTAGGCCTCCTCGTCGTCGTCCTCCGGCAGCAGGTGGGTGCGCTTGTAACGCTGCAGTTGCAGGCGGTGCTCGAGCAGGCGGAGAAACTCGTAGGCGGCGAGTAGTTCCGCGCCGTCCTCGCGGGCGATGTACCCGCCGTCGCGCAGCGCGCCGAGCGCCTCGACGGTGCTGGTGACGCGAAGGTCCTCGTCGGTGCGGCCGTGGACCATCTGCAGCAACTGCACGGCGAACTCGACGTCGCGCAGGCCCCCGCGCCCAAGCTTGAGTTCACGCTCGCGCAGCGCCTCGGGAACGTTCTCCTCCACGCGTCGACGCATGGCCTGCACGTCGTGCACGAAGTCGTCCCGCTCGGCGGCGGTCCACACCATCGGGTGGACGGTGTCGTGGTACTCCACCGCCAGGGCCAGGTCGCCGGTCATGGGGCGCGCCTTGAGCTGGGCCTGGAACTCCCACGTCTTGGCCCACCGCTTGTAGTAAGCCGTATGGGACTCGAGGGTGCGCACCAGTTCGCCCGACTTGCCCTCCGGGCGCAGCGCCGCGTCGACCTCGAAGAAGGCCATGGACCCGATGCGCATCAGCTCCCCCGCCACGCGGCCGGTCCTGGCGTCGGCCGGCTCGGCCACGAAGATGACGTCGACGTCCGAGATGTAGTTGAGCTCGCGCGCCCCGCCCTTGCCCATGGCCACCACGCCCAGCCGGGCGGGCATCGGCGAGTCCGGGTAGACGGTGGCCACCGCGACCGCGAGAGCGGCCGTCAATGCCGCGTCCGCGAGGTCGGACAGGCGCCGGCCCACCTCTGTGAACGGCAGGACGGGCTCGTCGTCCTCGACCGACCCGGCCACGTCGTGCGCGGCGAGCAGCGCCACGTGGTCGCGGTAGGTCGAGCGCAGCACGCTGACGGCGGCGCCGCCGGTGACCCCGGCGCGATACGTACCGACGCTGCGCAGGTCCTCTCCCTGGGACGGCGACGGCGCGCCCTCCACGGCCTGTTCGGGCACGGCCTCGACCGCTCCCAGCATGTCGGCCAGGACGTCCTCGAACGCGGGCAGCCCCCCGCGCAGCAGCGCCCACCGGGTGGGTTCGGCGACGAGGTGGTCCCCCAGCGCGCTCGAGGATCCGAGCAGCCCCAGCAGCCGCGCCCGGAGCCGCGAGTCGGATCGCAGCGCGTCGTCCAGCGCCGCGACGTCGGCACCGGCGCGGGCGCGGGCAGAGCCACTCTCATCGTGGGACCCGGCGGCGAGTGATTCGTGGAGCCGCACCAGGGCTCCCAGAGCGAGGTCGGGGTCCGGAGCCCGGGACAGCGACCACAGCACCGGGACCGCGTCGTCGTCGGTCCACCCCAGGTAGTCGAGCCAGTCCGCGGCCCGGTCGTCGAGCAGCCCGAGGCGGCCCGGGCTCGGTAACCGAGGGCGCGAGGAGTCCCTGCTCACGATGCCGCCCCCGGTCACAAGTTGAGGTAGTGCCGCAGCTCGTACGGGGTCACGTCGTTGCGGTACTCGCGCCACTCGCGCCGCTTGTTGCGCAGGAAGAACTCGAACACGTGCTCGCCCAGCGCCTCGGCGACGAGCTCGGACTCCTCCATGGCGTCCAGCGCCTGCTCGAGGCTGCCCGGGAGGTCGGTGTATCCCATCGCCCGCCGCTCGCGCCGGCTCATGGTCCACACGTCGTCCTCGGACTCCGGCGGCAGCTCGTACCCCTCCTGGACGCCCTTGATCCCGGCGGCGAACATCACCGCGTAGGCCAGGTACGGGTTGCAGGCCGAGTCCGGGCTACGCACCTCGATGCGGCGCGAGGACGCCTTGTTGGGCGTGTACATGGGCACACGGACGAGCGCCGACCGGTTGGCCCGGCCCCAGGTGGCCGCGGTGGGGGCCTCGCCTCCGCCGATGAGTCGCTTGTAGGAGTTGACCCACTGGTTGGTCACCGCCGAGAACTCGGGCGCGTGGGTGAGGATGCCCGCCACGAACGACTTCGCGGTATCGGACAGCTGGTACTCGTCGTCCGGGTCGTGGAACGCGTTGGCGTCGCCCTCGAACAGGCTCATGTGGGTGTGCATGGCCGAGCCCGGGTGGTCACGCAGGGGCTTGGGCATGAACGACGCCCACACCCCGTTGTTCATGGCCACCTCCTTGACCACGTAGCGGAACGTCATGATGTTGTCCGCCATGCTCAGGGCGTCGGCGTAGCGGAGGTCGATCTCCTGCTGGCCCGGCGCGCCCTCGTGGTGGGAGAACTCCACCGAGATGCCCATCGCCTCGAGCGCCTCGATCGCGTGGCGCCGGAAGTGCGGGGCGGAGTCGTGCACGGCCTGGTCGAAGTAGCCGCCGTTGTCGGTGGGCACCGGCTCCGCGCCGTCCGTGTCCAGGTCCTTGAACAGGAAGAACTCGATCTCGGGGTGCACGTAGCACGAGAACCCGAGGTCGGCGGCCTTGCTGAGCTGACGCCGCAGGACGTGCCGGGGGTCGGCCCAGCTGGGGCTGCCGTCCGGGTTGAAGATGTCGCAGAAGATGCGCGCGGAGTGCTGTTTGCCGTCGGCGTGGGCCCACGGGAGCACCTGGAAGGTCGACGGGTCGGGCTTGGCGACGGTGTCCGCCTCCGAGACCCGGGAGAAGCCCTCGATGGCGGAGCCGTCGAAGCCGATCCCCTCCCCGAAGGCGCCCTCGAGTTCGGCCGGCGCCACGGCGACCGACTTGAGGGTGCCGAGGACGTCGGTGAACCAGAGCCGGACGAACCGGATGTCGCGCTCTTCCAAGGTCCTGAGAACGTACTCCTGCTGGCGGTTCATGCGCTCCAACCTAGTGCCTGTCGTGTTACGAGCGTGTGACATCCGCCCGCCGCGACGCCCACCGGCCCCCTCCGGGCCCGTCGTGGCAGACTCGTCCGCGACAGCGAACGGATCCCGCCGCGCACGTCACCGCCCCCTGTCCACCCGGGTACCGGCGCCCAGCCGGCCTCGAGGTCACCGAAGGAAGGCCCCACTCCCATGAGCGACACCCCCGACTCCCCGGTCTACGGCGCCGTCGGCGCACCGGACCAGACGCCGAAGGGCGACGGGCCGCAGGGCCTGACCCGGGTCACCCGTCTGCACCACCTCGCCGAGCTCAAGGCCACCGGCGAGCCGTGGCCGATGCTCACCGCCTACGACTTCGTCTCCGCGCGGCTGTTCCAGGAGGCCGGGATCCCGGTGCTGCTCGTCGGCGACTCGGCCGCCAACGTGGTCTACGGCTACGACACGACGGTCCCGGTGACCGAGGACGAGATGATCCCGCTGGTGCGGGCCGTCACCCGCGGCGCCCCGAAGGCGCTGGTCGTAGCGGATCTGGTGTTCGGCAGCTACGAGGCCTCGCCGACGCAGGCCGTGGCCGCGGCCACCCGCATGATGAAGGAGGGCGGTGCCCAGGCCGTCAAGCTCGAGGGCGGCGTGCGGATGGTCCCGCAGATCAAGGCGATCGTCGACGCCGGGATCCCCGTGATGGCCCACATCGGCTTCACGCCGCAGTCGGTCAACGGGCTGGGCGGGTTCCGGGTCCAGGGACGCGGCGACGCGGCGGATCAGCTGCGCGCCGACGCGCGTGCCGTCCAGGAGGCCGGGGCGTTCTCCGTGGTGATGGAGATGGTGCCCGCCGACCTGGCCCGGGAGGTGACCGCAGAACTGGAGATCTCCACCGTGGGCATCGGGGCCGGCAACGGGTGCGACGCCCAGGTGCTGGTCTGGCAGGACATGGCCGGGCACAGCACGGGCCGCACCGCGAAGTTCGTCAAGCGGTACGCCGAGCTGGCCGACACGCTGCGTGACGCCGCCCGCGAGTACGGAACCGAGGTCCGCTCGCGGGCCTTCCCCGGCGCCGAGCACTCCTTCTGACCGTGGTGGCACCGACGACCGACAGCGGACACGGGGCCGCCCGACGTGCCCCGTACCCGGCGATCGAGCCCTACGACAGCGGGATGCTCGACGTGGGCGACGGGCAGCACGTGTACTGGGAGTGCTCCGGAAACCCGCACGGCGCCCCCGTCCTGTTCGTCCACGGCGGACCCGGTGGCGGGACGACGCCCGAGCACCGACGCATGTTCGACCCGGCCGCCTACCGGATCATCCTGATCGACCAGCGGGGGTGCGGGCGGAGCACCCCGCACGTCGCCGACGGCGCGGAGTTGACGGTCAACACCACCTGGCACCTGGTCGACGATCTCGAGCGACTGCGGGAGCACCTCGGGGTCGAGGAGTGGCTGGTCTTCGGCGGCTCGTGGGGCTCCACCCTGGCGTTGGCGTACGCCCAGGAGCATCCCTCCAGGGTCCGCGGACTGATCCTGCGCGGCGTCTTCCTGTGCCGCCCGAGCGAGATCGACTGGTTCTACCGCGGTGGGGCCGCGCACCTGTTCCCGGACGTGTGGGAGGGCTACCTCGCGCCGTTGCTCGCCGCGGACGGCCCCGACGCCGTCCATCAGCCGGGTTACGACCACGTCGCGGCCTACCACCGGCTCCTGCACTGCGGGGATCCGCAGGTCGAACTCGAGGCGGCCCGCGCGTGGACCACGTGGGAGACGTCCACCTCGACCCTGCTCCCCCGACCCGCCGGCACCGGCGGTGACCCGGACCGCTTCGCCCTGGCCTTCGCCCGGATCGAGAACCACTACTTCGTCCACGACGCGTTCCTGCGGGGCCGGGCGATCCTGGACCGGATGGACCGGATCGCCCACCTGCCCGCCGTGATTGTCCACGGCCGCTACGACGTGGTGTGCCCGGTCGCAGGCGCGTGGGAGCTGCACGCGGCGTGGCCGGGTTCGGAGCTGCACATCGTCCCCGACGCGGGGCACGCGATGGCCGAACCCGGCACGACGCACCACCTGCTGGAGGCCACGGACCGCTTCCGTCCCTGAGGAGCCCGGGCCGGGCGCGCCCCCGTCTCAGACCACCCCGAAGCGGCGCGACATCGCGACCGTGCCCTTCTGGTAGCCGGTCGGGAACAGCCGGACCAGGGCGTCGAGCAGGTGGGCGTCGACCCCCACCAGCACGCGCGCCCTACGTCGCTCGACGCCGTCGAGGATCACCCGCGCGGCGGTCGACGCCTCGGTGCGCGCGAACTTCGCGTCGAAGATCGTGGCGAAGTTCGCGCTGTCCAGCCCCTCGGCCGCGCCGGCGCTCCGGGCGACGGCGGTCTTGATCCCGCCCGGGTGGACGCAGGTGACGTCGACGGGGTGCCCGGCCGCCATCATCTCCATCCGCAGGGACTCGGTGAACTGCTGCACCGCCGCCTTGGCCGCGTTGTAGGCGTTCTGGGTGGGCACGGACAGGAACGCGAAGATGCTGGAGATGTTGACCAGGTGGCCGTCGCCGGAGGCGATGAGGTGCGGGAGGAACTCCTTGGTGCCGTGCACGACGCCCCAGTAGTCGACGTCCATCACGCGGGCGATGTCCTTGTAGCCGGACTGCTCGACCGCCCCGGTGAACGCGATGCCGGCGTTGTTGACGACCAGGTGGACCACACCGAAGTGCTCGGCGACCGCCCCCGCGTACTCAGCGACCATCGCCTGTTCTGTGACGTCGAGACGCTGCGAGTGCACGTCGGTGGCGCCGTCACCGCGCGCGAGTTCGACGGTCCGGGCCAGTCCGTCTGCGTCGATGTCGCTCAGTGCCAACCGGGCGCCGCGCCGCGCGGCCTCGCGCGCCAGTTCGCGCCCGATCCCCGAGCCGGCGCCGGTGACGACGACGACCTTGCCGTCCATCCGCCAGCGGGGGCGGCGGGCCAGTGACCCGACGGCGCCGAACAGTCTGCCGATCGGGGCGCTCACCGGAGGGACTCCTGCCCGGTACGCGTCGCGGCCGTGTCGTCGGCCGCGGTCCGCCGGTAGGCGCTCAGGTCGAACTCCCGGGTCTGGTTGCGGAAAGTGAAGGTGTAGTCCGGCCACACGGCCGGCGCGTTGCCCTTGTCGTCGAGGTACCAGCTCCGGCAACCGGTCACCCACACGGTCTCGCCGGTGCTGTCGCGCAGTTCGCGGTTGTACGCGTCCTGGACGGCCGCACGCACCTCGACGGTCTGCAGGCTGCGGTCCCGCATGGTGCGCAGCGCGTCCACGAGGTAGTTGAGCTGGGACTCGATCATGTAGATCATCGACGAGTGCCCGAGTCCGGTCGCGGGGCCCACCAGGACGAACAGGTTGGGGTAGCCGGCGACCGTGGTCCCCTTGTAGGCCTCCATCCCTTCGCTCTGCCACTTGTCCGCCAGGGTGCGCCCGTCCGTTCCGCGGACGCGCTCGAAGAACGGTGAATCGGTGACGTGGAAGCCCGTGGCCACCACCAGGACGTCGGCGGGGTGCTCGGTTCCGTCACCGGTGACGATCCCGCCCTCGGTGACGCGGGTGATCGGCTCGGTGACCACGTCGACGTTGTCCCGGGACAGTGCCGGGTACCAGGTGTTGGACAGCAGGATGCGCTTGCACCCGATCTCGAAGTGCGGGGTGAGCCGCGCGCGCAGGGCACGGTCGCGCACCTGCATCGCCAGGTGTGCCCGTCCGAGCGCCTTGATGGGTGCCAGCGCCGCGCGGGTGCGGGTCAGGCCCACCACCTGGAACTCGCGGCTGGCGTACTGCAGGGCCCGCACCGCGCGCTGCAGCCCGGGCACCCGGCGGTACAGCGACCGCTCGAACCGGGGGTACTGCCGGTCCATCCGGGGCAGGACCCAGGGCGCGGTGCGCTGGTAGACGTCGAGGTGCGCCACGGTCGGGGCGATGGACGGCACCACCTGGATCGCCGAGGCGCCCGTGCCGATCACCGCGACCCGCTTGTCGGCCAGCGTCACCGAGTGGTCCCAGCGGGCGGTGTGGAAGACGGGCCCGGCGAAGTCGCCGACGCCGTCGATCTCCGGGAGCCTGGGCTCGCACAGTGCCCCGACGCCCAGCACCACCACGCGGGCGTCGTACTCCTCCTCGCTGGTGCGCACCGTCCACCGGCCGCGGGACTCGTCGTAGTCCACCGAGGTGACGTCGACGCCGAAGCGGATCTTCTCGCGCACGCCGGCCTCGTGCGTGACCTTCCGGATGTAGTCGTAGATCTCGCCCTGCGGCGAGAAGGCCCGTGACCAGTCGGGGTTGAGGGCGAAGGAGTACGAGTACAGGTGGGACGGGACGTCGCACGCCGCGCCCGGATAGCTGTTGTCGCGCCACGTCCCGCCGACGTCGGGGCCGCGTTCGAGGACGACGAGGTCGTCGAAGCCCTCCTGCGCGAGCCGGATGGCGGCACCGAGCCCGGAGAACCCCGCCCCCACCACCAGGACGTCGACGATTTTCGGCTGATCCACAATCTCTCCCTTACGACGAACGTGTGACCGTAGCCACTGACCTTACCCGCCGGTAAGTCCGGAAGGGGCGGCGCTCACTGCCGGTGTTCATCCTTTACTGATACAACCGGACCATGACGATCAACGAGACCGTCGAGGTCGAGAGCAAGTTCGAGGTCGACGAGCACACCCCGCTGCCCACGGTCGACGCCCTGGCGCCTCTCGTCGCGGACGTCCCGGTGGAGCACCAGCTCTCCGCCACCTACTACGACACCGCCGACCTCTCGCTCACCCGGCACAAGGTCACACTCCGGCGCCGCACCGGCGGGGACGACGAGGGTTGGCACCTCAAACTGCCCGACCGGGCGGGACGCGTCGAACTGCAGGCCCCGCTCGGCGACGGCGACCCCCGTGACGACGTCGTCCCCGCGGAGCTCGTCACGGCCGTCGCCGGGCTGGTCCGCCGTCGGCCCCTCGAGCCCGTCGCCCGCATCGACAACCGCCGGCAGGTCCTCACGCTGCGGGACCCCGACGGGGCCGCGGTGATCGAGTTCTGCGACGACCGTGTCTCCACCGAGTCGTTCGTCGCCGGCGGATCAACGGCGGGATGGCGGGAATGGGAGACCGAACTGGTCGATCCGGCGCGACCCGATGCACACGATCTCCTCGCGACCGTCGCCGCCGCCTGCGCGGACGCCGGGGCTCACGCCTCGTCGTCGTCGTCCAAACTCGCCCGCACCATCGGCCCACTCCCCGACCTCTACGAGCGCGGCGTCTCGCCCGTGCGCGACGCCCTTGTCCAGGACCTGCAGCAACTCCTCGACCACGATCCGGCGGCCCGGCGCGTCACCGTGGTGGGCGTCCACCAGATGCGCGTCGCGGTCCGTGGCCTGCGGAGCACCATCAGCTCGTACGCCGACGAGCTCGGGGCGGAGACCGCCGGCACCGACATCGACCCGGCCGCGCTCCTCGCCGAACTCAAGGAACTCGCCGCGGTGCTGGGCAAGGCCCGGGACATCCAGGTGGTCGACCAGCGACTCGGGGCGCTGGCAGCCGACTACCCCGAGGACGTGGTGACCGCACGGACCCGGCATCTCCTGCGCACCGAGTTGGACTTCGAGGAGCAGCGCGCGGGCGAACGCGTCACCGCGGCGCTGCTCTCCGACCGGTACCTCGACGTGGTCGACCGACTCCACGAGCTGGTCCGCGTCGCCGGCACCGGCCCTGCCGCAGTGGGGGGCGGGGCGTCGTCGAAGGGCGGTGCTCCGTCGAAGGGCGGTAGGAAGCGGCGCGAGGCCGAGGAGACACTGCTGCGCGGGGTGGACCGGCAGTTCTCCAAGTTCACCAAGGTCCGTACCCGAACCGAGCGCGACCTGGACTCCCTCGACCTGACGCTGGCCCAGCGGGAGGAACTCACCCACGTCGTGCGCAAGCGCGCGAAGGCACTGCGCCGCAACGTCAGCGCGGTGCCGAACACGGAGGACCTCACGGTGGCCCCGCTGCGTACGGCCTGCGACCGGCTGCACACGGTGCTCGGGGAGGTCCAGGACAGCGTCACCACCCGGCAGTGGATCCGGCGCATCGCGCGGCGGGCCGAGTTCGCCGGTGAGTCGACGTTCGGCCTCGGCGTGCTCTTCGAGCACGAGCGGGCGTTCTCCGAGCGCACCCTCGAGGGGTTCGAGAGCGACGCCGCGGCGGTCACGGCCGCCTATCGCGAACTGTCCGAGTCACGGCGTGCGGCACGGCGGCGCCGGAAGAAGAAGGACAAGAAGAAGAGCGGCAAGAAGAAGGGCGGGAAGAAGTAGGACAGCCCGGCTCGACCTCCCGGGCTCGTACTAGTCGTCCTGGGCGTCCCAGGCCTCGTTGCGGGCCTTCGCCTTGGCCAGCGCCGCCTCGGCCTCGCCGCGCGTGGCATAGGGGCCCATCCGGTTGTCCCAGTTGGTCACCTTGCCTTGCTGCGCCTGACCTGTGGCGATGTCGTAGTACCATTGTTCGTCCGACACGGTGGGCCTCCTCGGTTCGACGGGACGGGCTTGTCACCTCGGACCCTACTATCCGGGTCCGGGCCCGCCACCGCGCGCCGCAGCACCGCCTGCCGGGAACGGGGCGAACGAGCCGGCCTGTAAGCCGGATCCTGTGCCCTCCGCGGGCGGAGGGCGACGACCATCCATCTGGGCACTCCGTCACCGGGTACCTCGAGCGGTCCACCCGCGGACTCGGGCGAGCAGCCCTCCCGTGCATCGCTGCACGCCATCCGCGCAGCCGCACCGCGAGCGGTGCGACCTTCGACCTTGCTCCGGGCGGGGTTTACCTAGCCGCCCCGGTCACCCGGGGCGCTGGTGCGCTCTTACCGCACCGTTTCACCCTTACCGCGCCCGCAGGCGCGGCGGTCTGTTTTCTGTGGCACTGTCCCGCGGGTCACCCCGGGTTGCCGTTAGCAACCGCCCTGCTCTGTGGAGTCCGGACTTTCCTCGGGCCGGGGCCTGGCCACCGATAGCGCCGGTTCCCCTGTCCGCGGCCGTCCGGCCGACTCGTTCGCCCCAGGGAGTCTAGTCGCCCGCGCGGGCCGGTCGGGGTGCGGGCTCAGACGAGGTGGGAGGTGTCGTTGACCAGGTGCACCGAGGTCGGCCCGTCGGAGTAGAAACGCACGTCGGAGACGGAGGCGAGGTCCAGGTGCAGCCGGAACAGCAGCTCGTCACCGGCGCCCAGGCCCGCCCGGATCGCCAGTTTGATAGGGGTGACGTGGCTGACGACGGCGACCACGCCGCCGGGGCGGTCGGCGACGATGCGCCGCAGTCCCCGCTCGACGCGCGCCCGCACCACGGCGAAGCTCTCGCCGCCCGGGGGCGCGGTGGCGGTGTCGCCCAGCCACTGCGAGTGGAGGTCTGGATCCTGCTCGGCGGCCTCCCGGAAGGTGAGCCCCTCCCACCCCCCGAAGTCGGTCTCGATGAGGTCCTCGTCCACCACCAGGGGCACGCCGGCGACGTCGGCGGCCCGCTCGGCGGTGCCCAGGCACCGGCGCAGCGGGGAGGAGACCACCGCGGCGAGATCCGGCAGTGCCGCGAGCCGGGCGGCGGTGCGCTCGGCCTGGGTGACGCCCAACTCGGTGAGCTCGGGGTCGCCCTGGCCCGAATAGCGCCGGTCCACCGACAGCGGGGTCTGGCCGTGGCGGGCCAGGACGATCCGGGTGGGGCGGCCGGTGGCGCCGGTCCAGCCTGGTCCGCCGGTCGAGCCCGGTCCGCCGGTCACGAGTTGTCGGTGCGGACCACGATCACGCCGCACTCGGGGCAGTTCAGGACCTCGTCCGCGGGGGCGGAGCGGAACGCCGAGACGGTACTCCGGTCCAGGTCCATGGCGCAGGCCGAGCAGCGGCCTCCGTTGAGGATCGCCGCCCCTCGGCCCGCCTCCGCGGCGCTACGGGTGTAGTGATCGAGGAGGTCGGCGGGGACGGTCTCCGCCTCCCGGGCCCGTTCGGCCATCGTCTCGGTGACCGCGTCCTCGAGCTCGGCGAGGGCGGTGTCGCGCAGCGTCACGGCCATCCCGATCCGCGCGTCCAGGTCGGTGACGATCGCCCCGGAGTGGCGGACGTCGGCCTCCATGGCCTCGTGACGTTCGCCCAGCTCACCCAGCTCGCCCTCGAGGGCCTCCTGGCGGCGGGCCAGCGAACGCAGCTCGTAGTCCAGTTCGGTGGCCTGCCGCTCGGACAGGCCGCCCTTGGCCAGCAGATCGGAGTCGGCCGCCCGGCGCCGGCGCACGGCCTCCAGATCGGACCGCAGCTTGGCGAGTGCGCGGTCGAGATCCTCCAGGTGGATCCGGGCACGGGCGACGGACTCGGTGGCGGCCCGCCGCTCGGCCTCCAGCTCGTCCAGGGTCGTCTGCTCGGGTAGCTGCGACCGCCGGTGCTCGAGACTCGCCAGGCGCAGGTCGAGGTCGGCGATGTCGACGAGTCGACGCTGGTCGTGGGGATCGGCCTTCATGGGTGCCAAGACTACCGCTGCACGCGCCCTCCCCCGGCGGCCACCGTCCAGGGGTCCGTCCGTTGATCGCACACCGTCGCGGTGAGGTCCGCCCCCTCCTCGAGCAGGGCCGCGGCCTGGGCGCACCACGGGAACTCCAGCGCCCAGTGCGCGGCGTCGACGAGCAAGGGTCCGCCCGAGCGAAGGTGCTCGTCCACAACGTGATGGCGCAGGTCCCCGGTGAGGTAGACGTCGGCGCCCGCCGCGCGGGCCGCACCCAACAGTGAGTCGCCGGATCCGCCACACAGCGCGACGCGCCTGATCTCGGCGTCGGGGTCGCCCGCGGCGCGGACCCCCCACTCGGTGGTGGGCAGACGCTCGGCCACGAGCTCGGTGAACTGCGCAAGCGTCATCGGTGCGTCGAGTTCGCAGATCCGCCCGAGCCCGGTGTCCTCGGGCCCCGGCCCGGGTCCGGCGTGGTTGACGAACACGTCCATGGCGGGCACCTCGTAGGGGTGCCCGGCCAGGACGGCTCGCCGCACCGCGGACCGCAGCTCGGGCGGCGCCACGAACTCCACCCGCGTCTCGGAGACCCGCTCGGGCTCGCCGACGGTGCCGATCGTCGGGTCGGTGCCGACGCCGGGACGGAACCGCCCGGTGCCCTGGACGGAGAACGAGCACTCGGTGTAGCCGCTCATCCGTCCGGCCCCGGCGGCGAACACCGCGTTCAGCAGGTCGTCGAGGTCGTCGTCGGGCACGGTCACCACCCACCGGTCGACGGTGCCGTCACCGGTGGGGGCCAGGGGGCGGCCGGGGACCAGGCCGAGCACGTCGGCGAGGGCATCGTTGACGCCGGGCCGTGCGGAGTCGGCGTTGGTGTGCGCGGAGTACAGCGCGCACCCGCCGGCGATGAGCTTGTGCAGCAGCCGGCCCTTGGGGGTGTCGGCGGCCACGGAGTGCACGCCGCGCATGAGCGGCGGGTGGTGGACCAGCAGCAGGTCGGCGCCCTCGGCGAGCGCGTGGTCGACCACGGCGTCGGTGGCGTCCACCGCCACGACGACCCGTCCGACCTCGGCCGCCGGGTCCCCGGCGACCAGCCCCACGCGGTCCCACGACTCGGCCAGCCGCGGCGGGTAGGCGTGCTCCAACAGGTCGATGACGTCGGCCAGGGTGGGCCTGCCGGTGGTCATGGTCACTCCCCTTCCTGTTCACCCGCCGCAGCGGGACCTGTCCGTCCCGCGACCTGTCCGAGCCAGGCTCCGACGAGTTCGTCCACCATCGTGCCCGGCCGCACCGCCAGTCGCAGGTAGGTGGCGTCGAGGCCGGGGAACGTGTCGCAGCGGCGGGTGACGATCCCCCGGCGCACGAGCCCGGTCCGGAACGCGACCGGGTCGATCCCGGCCGGAGTGCGGACCAGGACGAACGGTGCGGACGGGGGCACCACCACCTCGATCCCGGCGGCGTCGAGGGCGCGGACCATGGTGTCCCGATCGGAGACGACCTGCGCCCGCGCGGCCTCGAGTTCCGGATCGGCCGCCGGACCGACGCACGCCCGGATGGCCTCCAGTTGGAGAGTGCCCAGGGGCCAGTGCGGACGGCGCGCGGCGAGATCGGCCAACACCGACGGGTCCCCGACGGCGTACCCCACGCGCAGGCCGGCCAGCGCCCACGTCTTGGTCAGCGACCGCAGCACCACGAGGCCCGGCAGGTCGGCACCGGCCAGGGTGTGGGCCGCCTCGTCCGCGAGGATGTCGCAGAACGCCTCGTCGACGACCGTCACCCGTCCGGGCCGGCACAGCGCCGCCACGGTGGACCGGGGGTGCGCCACCGAGGTGGGGTTGGTGGGATTGCCGACGACGACGAGGTCCGCCTCCTCGGGGACGAGGCCGGGGTCGAGGTCGAACGGAACCGGCAGGAGGACCCGCTCCACCGGCACGCCGGCCCGTCGCAGTTCGAGCTCCGGTTCGGTGAAGGACGGGTGCACCACCGCCGCTCGCAGCAGGTTCCGGGCCGCGTGGGCGGCGAGTAGGTGGAACCCCTCCGAGGCCCCGCCCAGCAGCAGGACGCGGTCACGTCCGACCCCGTGACGGGCGGCCACGGCGGAGACGGCGGCCTCGTCGTCGTCGCCCCCGGGGTATCCCCCCAGGTCGGCGAGGCGGGCCGCCAACCTGTCGCGGAGCCACCCCGGCGGCCCCGATCCGCGCACGTTGACGGCGAAGTCCAGGGCGCCGGGGACCAGCTCGGCGTCACCGTGGTGTCGCAGCGCCGCCCACGACGCCTGGTCGGGACGCTCTCCGGGTATCTCGCTCATTCCCGGAAGCGTAGGACGACCACGAACGGCGCGCGGCCCCGGACCGGCGGGGGAACCCGCCCGGCGGACTCTGGGAGGATGGCGGCATGACCGACCGCCCGATCCTCCTCGTGGACCTCGACGGCACCATCACCGACTCCCTCGACGGCATCGCCAAGTCCCTCCACCACGCGCTCGGCGTGGTGGGCGCGCGCTGGGACTCCGACCGCGACATCCGTTCCATCGCCGGCCCGCCCATGGTCGACACGTTGACCTCGCTCGGCCTCGCCGGGTCCGACCTGGACCGGGCGGTGGCGGCCTACCGCGAGCGCTACGACGAGGTGGGGTGGCTGGAGAACGCCGTCTTCACGGGGATGGACGCGCTGCTCGACCGGCTCGCCGTGGACGGCTACCGGATGGCGGTCGCCACGAGCAAGGACGAGGTCGCCGCGCGCCGGATCCTCGGGCACTTCGACCTGGCCGCCCCCTTCGAGTTCATCGGTGGGGCGGACATCTCCGTCGGCCGGATGGCCAAGGCCGACGTCATCGCGCACTCCCTCTCGGCGATGGGGATCGACCCGACGCCCGTCGACGGCGGCGGGACCGGGCAGGTACTCATGATCGGCGACCGCGAACACGACATCGAGGGCGCCGCCCGATACGGCGTCCCGACCGCGATCGTGCGCTGGGGCTACGGGCGGCCCGACGAGTGGGACCGCGCCCACTGGTCGGCCGTCGACACCGCGGCGCTGGAGGAGATCATCCGTGGGTGGTGAGTCGCGGGTGCGGGTGGTGTTCGTCTGCACCGGGAACATCTGCCGCTCCCCCATGGCCGAGGTCATTGCCCGCCGGGCGTTCCACGACGCCGGACTCGGCGACCGGGTGACCGTCTCCAGCGTCGGCACCGGCGACTGGCACGTCGGCAACGGCATGGACGCGCGCGCCGCCGCCGAACTCGCAGCCCACGGCTACGACACCGGGCACGTGGCCTCGCAGCTGTCCCCCGGCGACCACGACGCCGACCTGGTGGTGGCCCTCGACACCGGCCACCGCGACCACCTGCGTCGGGCGGGTGTCGACCCGGGCCGCATCCGGCTGCTGCGGTCCTACGACCCCCGTGCACACGAGCACGGCGCAGACGGCACCGACGTGGCCGACCCCTACTACGGAGACGACAGCGGCTTCACCCGCACCCGCCTGCAGATCACCGCGGCCCTGCCCGGGCTGGTCGCCGAGGTGCGCGAGCTCACGGGGTAGCGGGCACACCTGCCACGGGACCCGCCGCGCCGGGACGGATACCCTGGGAGCATGCGGATACTGCGGCGTTTCCTGACCCCGGGATGGGTGATCGGCGTCCTCGCCGCGGCCCTGTTCGCCTGGGCGTGCTTCGCGCTGCTCGCCCCGTGGCAGCTGGGCAAGAGCAACGATCTCGACGCCCGCAACGCCCGGCTGGCCGAATCCGTCGAGGCCGAGCCCGCGCCGCTGGCGCAGGTGGTGGACGGCCCGCAGGCCTACGCCGAGCGCGAATGGCGCCTGGTCACCCTCACCGGGGAGTGGCGACCGGACTCCGAGGCGCTGCTGCGACTCCGGTCGGTGGACGGCGAGCTGGTCTACCAGGTTCTCACGGTGTTCGACCCCGTGGACGGCGCGGACATGCTGGTCAACCGCGGATACGTGCTCGTCGGGGAGAACAACGCGGTCCCGGACTATCCCGCCGCCCCCGCCGGCGAGGTCGAGATCACCGCCCGGTTGCGGGTCACCGAGCCGGGCGAGGCCGAGCCCGTCCCGATGGCCGGACTGCCCGCGGTGCGCGTGGTGGACCCGGTCGTCATCGGCGACACCCTCGGGCACGACCTCGTGTCGGAGGGCTACCTGCAGCTGGCCGGGGGCCAGCCAGGATCGCTCTCCCCCGCCCCGATCCCCGGCATCGAGAACGGCCCGTACCTGTCCTACGGACTGCAGTGGCTGGCCTTCGGCGTGCTCGCCCCGGCCGCGCTCATCTACTTCGCCTGGGCGGAGATCCGGGCCCGGCGGCGCGACGCCGAGGTCGCGGCCGCCGACGCCGACGCCGATCAGGGGGCGGGGACGCCGGATGACGGCACCACGCCCACCGCGGGGGTCGACGCCCGGGGAGGCGACACCGATGACCTCGGCCGCGACGGCGGCGGCGATCCCGCGAACGGTGACTCGTCGGGCGGCGGCTCAGACGGCGGCGGCCGGGGAGCCACCGAGCTCGACGAGGCGTCCGCCCGTGAACGCGCGATGCGGGCCCGCTACGGCGACCGCAACGACGCCGAGCAGCGCAGGGCTTTCCGCCGAGCGGACCGCCTCCGGACCTGACCACCTACGCCGAGCCCTCGGCACCGGGTGCGGTCGGTTGTCATCGGTCGGTCTTCATCATCGGTGCGCGCGGAGGGAATCGAACCCCCGACCGCTGGTGTGTAAGACCAGAGCTCTAACCGCTGAGCTACGCGCGCGTGCGCACCGACGCGTCGATCGCGCCGGTGCGGTCAGATTATCCCACCCGGGACAGCGCCCCACCCCGGGGCGCACGAGGGGTCCGGGGTGCCGCGATCACTTGCGGGGCATGCTGTTCTTCCGCAGGGCGAGCCGGCTTCCGGCCCAGTCCCCGAGCGCGGCGGTGCGCGTCTGCAGCATCCCCGCGGTCTGGGCGGACTCCGCGATCACTGCGGGCACCACATGCCCGTCGAGCCCTGTCTTGGGGGTGAGGACCCACACCGAGCCGTCGTCCGCCAGGGGGGTCATGACGTCCATGAGTCGGTCGACCAGGTCGCCGTCACCGTCCCTCCACCAGAGCAGTACCGCGTCGACCACCTCATCGGTGTCCTCCTCCAGCAGCTCTGATCCGACGGCGTCCTCGACGGCCTCGCTGATCGACTCGTCACAGTCGGAATCCCATCCGACCTCCTGAACGAGCATGCCCTCCGTCAGTTCGAGCTGACCAGCTACCTGGTCCGCTCCGTCCTGCTGGTTCGCCGCGGCGACCACCGTGGTGTTCCTCCCTCTACTCCGTCGTGCTACTTCTCGGGTCTTTCGCTGACCAGGAACACTACCCGCGCACACCCGCCGGGGAAACGACTACCGCCCATTTGGCGGTGTGTCGGCTCAGGCGACGGTGTCGCGCGTCACGCTTTGGGGCACAATCGGAACCGGTGGGCCTACGGTGGCCCGCCCCGAGCCTGACGCGATCCGCCCACACCTGCGGGCCGCGGCCCGGGCCCGACGATGTACCACGACATGTGGTGGCCCCACCGGGCGTCCACGGTACGAATCACAGAAGTGAGGACGATACGCATGAGCGGAAACGAAGGCCCACGGGACGGGACCGCACCCACCAACGTGCCGATTCTCCGGGAAGGGGTCGCCTCCTACCTGGCGGACTCCGACCCCGAGGAGACCCAGGAGTGGATGGACTCGCTCGACGGCCTGCTCGCCGAGGCCGGGCCCGAGCGCGCCCGTTACCTCATGCTGCGTCTCCTCGAGCGGGCCTCCAAGCAGCGTGTTCCGCTGCCCGCCCTCACGTCCACCGACTATGTCAACACCATCCCCACGAGTCTCGAGCCGGAGTTCCCCGGCGACGAGGCGGTGGAGCGGACCTACCGTCGATGGATCCGGTGGAACGCCGCCATCATGGTCCACCGCGCCCAGCGGCCCGGGATCGGCGTGGGCGGTCACATCTCCACCTACGCCGGGGCGGCCCCGCTCTACGAGGTGGGGTACAACCATTTCTTCCGCGGCAAGGACCATCCCGGCGGCGGCGACCACATCTACTTCCAGGGCCACGCCTCCCCGGGCATGTACGCCCGGGCCTACCTCGAGGGCCGGTTGCGGGAGCAGGACCTCGACGGGTTCCGGCAGGAGAAGAGCCATCCGGGGCGTTCACTCCCCTCCTACCCCCACCCCCGCTCGCTGCCCGAGTTCTGGGAGTTCCCCACGGTCTCGATGGGTCTGGGGCCGATCAACGCCATCTACCAGGCACGGTTCAACCGCTACCTCCACAACCGCGGCATCAAGGACACGTCGCAGCAGCACGTGTGGGCGTTCCTCGGTGATGGTGAGATGGACGAGGTCGAGTCGCGCGGCGCGCTGCAGATCGCCGCGAACGACGCCCTCGACAACCTCACCTTCGTCATCAACTGCAACCTCCAGCGTCTCGACGGGCCGGTCCGAGGGAACGGCCAGATCGTCCAGGAGCTGGAGTCGTACTTCAGCGGCGCCGGCTGGAACGTCATCAAGGTGGTCTGGGGTCGCGAATGGGACGCCCTGTTCGACAAGGACACCGAGGGCGCGCTCGTCTCGCTGATGAACTCGGTCTCCGACGGCGACTACCAGACCTTCCGCGCCAACGACGGCGCCTGGATCCGCGAGCACTTCTTCGGCCGCGACCCCCGCACCGCCAAGCTCGTCGAGGATATGACGGACGACGAGATCTGGGCGCTGCGCCGCGGCGGGCACGACTACCGCAAGATCCACGCCGCGTACAAGGCGTCGCTCGAGCACACCGGCCGGCCGACGGTCATCCTGGCCCACACCATCAAGGGCTTCGGACTGGGCCAGAACTTCGAGGGCCGCAACGCGACCCACCAGATGAAGAAGCTGACGCTCGACGACCTCAAACTGTTCCGCGACAAGCAGCAGATCCCCATCACCGACGAGGAGCTGGAGGCCGATCCGACCCAGCCGCCCTACTACAACCCGGGGCCGAACTCGCCGGAGATCCGCTACATGCTGGACCGCAGGTCCGCCCTCGGCGGGCACGTCCCCGAGCGGCGCCAGACCTTCACCCCCCTGGCCGTGCCGGGCATCGACGCCCTGAAGTCACTCCGCAAGGGGTCGGGTAAGCAGGCCGTCGCCACCACCATGGCGCTCGTGCGGACGGCCAAGGAGCTCATGCGCGACGAGTCCCTGCGCGACCGTTTCGTGCCGATCATCCCCGACGAGGCCCGCACCTTCGGCATGGACTCGTGGTTCCCCACCCTGAAGATCTACAACCCGCACGGGCAGAACTACACCTCGGTCGACCACGACCTCATGCTGAGCTACAAGGAGGCCAAGGACGGCCAGATCATGCACGAGGGCATCAGCGAGGCGGGGTCCGTCGCCGAGTTCACCGCCGCCGGGACCGCGTACGCGACCCACGGCCAGCCGATGATCCCTCTGTACATCTTCTATTCCATGTTCGGGTTCCAGCGCACCGGCGACGGCATCTGGGCCGCCGCCGACCAGCTCGCCCGCGGCTTCCTGCTGGGCGCCACCGCCGGCCGCACCACGCTCACCGGCGAGGGCCTGCAGCACATGGACGGCCACTCCCCGCTGTTGGCCGCGACCAACCCGGGGATCATCTCCTACGACCCGGCGTGGGCGTACGAGGTCGCCCACATCATGCGCGCGGGCATCGAGCGCATGTACGGCCCCGGCGCGGCCAACGAGACCGAGACCGACGGCATCGACCGCAACGTGTCGTACTACATCACCCTGTACAACGAGCCCGTTCCGCAGCCGGCGGAGCCCGGGGACCTGGACGTCGACGCCCTCCTGCGCGGTCTGTACCGCTTCCGCGCGGCGGAGGCCGGGAGCCACAAGGCCTCCATCCTCGCGTCCGGCGTGGCGATGTATGCGGCGGTCGAGGCGCAGAAGATGCTCGCCGACAAGTGGGACGTCGCGGCCGACCTGTGGTCGGCGACCTCGTGGACGGAGCTCGCCCGTGACGGGTTCGAGTGCGAACGCCACGAGCTCCGCCACCCCGATCAGCAGCCGCGCATCCCGTTCGTCACCGCGGCACTGGCGTCGGCCGAGGGGCCGAAGGTCGCGGTGAGCGACTTCCAGAAGGCGGTTCCGGACCAGATCCGCGCCTGGGTCCCCGGGGACTTCACCGTCCTCGGATGTGACGGCTTCGGGTTCTCCGACACCCGGCCCGCCGCCCGCCGCTTCTTCAACACGGACGCCGAATCGATCGTCGTGGCCGTCCTCGCGGGCCTGGCCCGCGAGGGGACCATCGACAAGACCACCCTGCTCGAAGCGGCGCGTCTGTACCGGATCGACGACGTCATGGCCGCCCCCGAGCCGACGACGGACCCCGGAGTGGCGTGACAGACATGGCCGACCCCGGGACCGGGGAGAGGGACGCACAACCCGTCCGGCGACGCTCCGCGACGCCGCCGGACGATCGTCCCGTCTCCGATGCCCTGCTCAAGCGCATCACCCGGTACTCGGGGACCCTGTCGACCGAGGCGGTCCGCGCGTTGGAACAGGATCTGGCGTTCTTCGCCGAGTTGTCCGCCGACCAGCGGGCCGAGATCCAGCTGATCATCCAGAGCGCGGTGCGCGACTTCGTCACCTGGATGCGCAACCCCGAGGCTCCGCACACGGACACCATCGCGGGGTTCAAGTTGCTCCCCAAGGGGCTCGGCCAGGGGCTGACCCTGCAGCAGACGGTCCAGCTCGTCCGGTCGACGTGTGAGTACTTCGAGCTGGTGATGCCCCGGATCACCCACAACGAGCGCCAACGCGGACTCATGATCACCGCGGTGCTCAAGTTCGGCCGTGAACTCGGCTTCACCGCGGCGGCGGTCTACGCCGCCGCCGCGGAGAACCGGGGAGCCTGGGACACCCGGATGGAGGCGATGCTGGTCGACGCCGTGGTCCGCGGTGATCGTCATGCCGACCTCGCCTCCGGGGCCTCGGCACTGAACTGGGACCCCACCACCGCGGCGACGGTGATCGTCGGCAGGCCCCGTGAAGAACTGGGACTGGCGTCGGTGCCCGCCGCCCACAAAGCCGCGGTCGCGGCCGGCCGCCACGCACTGGCCGTGGTACAGGGCGCGCGCCTCGTCGTCATCCTCTCCGGGGAGCTCGAGTCCTCCTCCGCCGTCCCGGCCGAGGTCCTCGACTCCTTCTCACCCGACGCGCCGGTCGTCGTCGGGCACACGGTGAGCTCCCTCGCCGAGGCCCCGGACAGCGCGACCGAGGCGCTCTCCGGCGTGGCGGCGGTCTGTGGCTGGCCCGGCGCCCCCCGACCGGTCGCGGCGATCGACCTCCTGCCCGAGCGGGTCCTCGCCGGCGACCGGGGCGCGGCGACGATGTTGGTCGACCGGGTCGTCACACCGCTGAGGGGCGCAGACACCTCGGTCGAGAACACCCTCCGGGCCTATCTGGACTCCGGCGGGCACGTCGAGGCGTGTGCCCGCGAGTTGTACGTCCATCCCAACACCGTGCGGTACCGCCTCAAGAGAGTGAGTCAAATCACCAAATTCGACCCGCTTAACGCGAGGGACGCTTTTGTCCTGAGAATCGCCCTCGTCCTCGGGAAGTTCGCCGACCGAAGCACTCAGGAGTCGTAATCAATCACTCCCGTAACAAGGTGTAACGAAACCGAACCGACCGGAGATGGACGACCAGCCAGCTCGCCATTTGTGGGAATCGTACAAAATCCCGGCTGTGTTTCTGGCTTGGGGAACATCATCCTAAGAGGGGCGGGGCGTGTTCTCTGATACCCGTGCTTTGCCTTACTGCCCCTGGACAAGGGTCTCAGAAAGCCGGGATGCTCGCGCCCTGGCTCGAGTTGCCCGGTGCCTCGGACCGTCTCGACGAGTGGTCCGCATCGAGCGGACTCGACCTCGAGCGTCTCGGCACGACTGCGACCCTGCAGGAGATCACCGACACCGCGGTGACCCAGCCACTCGTCGTCGCCTCGGCCCTGCTCGGTGCCGCCGAGTTGCGCCGTCGCGGCCAGGTGCCCTGCGACACGATGGTGGCCGGCCACTCGATCGGCGAGATCGCCGCACTGGCGATCGCCGGGGTGGTGTCGGAAGCCGACGCCCTGCGTCTGGCGTCCGTCCGCGGTGCCGCGATGTCCCGGGCGTGTGCCGAGCGCCCCACCGGCATGATCGCGGTGCTGGGCGGGGTCGAGGCCGATGTCCTGCTGTCGCTGGACACCGCCGGGCTGCAGCCGGCCAACCGTAACGGCGCGGGCCAGATCGTGGCCGCCGGCCCGCTCGAGGCCTGCGACGCCCTGGAGCAGAATCCACCGAGCCGGGCGCGACTGCGCCGGCTGGAGGTCGCCGGGGCGTTCCACACCCACCACATGGCCTCCGCCGTCGACGAGGTCCGCGACCTGGCCGACACGATCGAGGTCAACGACCCGGAGCTGACGCTGGTCTCCAACGCCGACGGCATGGTCGTCACCTCAGGTCGCGACGCCCTCGACAGGGTCGTCTCCCAGATCACCCATCCCGTCCGGTGGGACCTCTGTACGCAGACGATGCTCAAGTTGGGCGTCGATGCGTTCATCGAGCTGCCGCCCTCCGGCTCACTCGTCGGGTTGGCCAAGCGCATGATGCGTGACGTTCCCCGGTACGGCGTGACCACCCCCGAGGACCTCGAACTCGCCCTCGAGTCGGTCCCCGCACTCAGCGGCGCCTGACCGCTCCTCCCACCCCCGATCGTCGGCCCCGGCCGGCGATCGCGACCAGACCATCCGTCGCGCCCGCCGGGCACGGCACCACCCATCAGAAAGGGACACCACATGGCACGCACCGAGGCCGAGATCATCGCAGGACTGGCGGAGATCGTCGAGGAGGTCACCGGGATCGAACCCTCCGAGGTGACCCCGGAGAAGTCCTTCGTCGACGATCTCGACATCGATTCGCTCTCCATGGTGGAGATCGCCGTGCAGACCGAGGACCGCTACGGGGTGGAGATCCCCGACGAGGACCTCGCCAAGTTGCGTACTGTTCAGGACGCGGTCGACTACATCCAGAAGCTCGACCAGAGCTGACATCCGGCCCCGTGTGCCGGGGCGGGGACGCAGTCAGGGCCGAAGGTGCGGTCGGTGCACCACGTCGAGCCCGCGTCCCCTCCCCCACACAGGGCCCAGCAATGATCACCCCGCTCACCGCGGGGTGCCGGGCGGGAGGTCCGGACCGGGACGGGGGTCCCGATCCGAACGCCGATCGCCCACAAGCCAGTCCGGGGGTCCATCGCAGGCGCGCTCTCCCTCCCAGGGACGCGCGCCGAGGAAAGGACTGCACATATGACCATCACCAGCCCTGTTGACCAGAACACCCAGATCGACCCTCGAGATCCCGTCGTCCGGCTCGAGAACCTCTTCGACCCGGCTTCGCTCGAGTTCATCACCGAGCCCGACGCCTCCGGCGCCATGGCCGCACGCGGCCTGATCGACGGCGAACCCACCATCGCGTACGCGACGGACGCCACTGTCATGGGTGGCGCCATGGGCCTGGACGGGTGCCGGCACATCGTGCACGCCATCGACGTGGCGATCGACGAGCATCTGCCCGTCGTCGGCGTTTGGCACTCGGGTGGGGCGCGACTCGCGGAGGGCGTCGAGGCGCTGCACGCGGTCGGCCTCGTATTCGAGGCCATGGTCCGCGCATCGGGCCACGTGCCCCAGATCTCCGTCGTGCTCGGGCCCGCCGCCGGCGGCGCCGCCTACGGCCCCGCGCTGACCGACGTCGTCATCATGGCGCCGGCCGGCAAGATCTTCGTCACCGGTCCCGACGTGGTCCGCTCAGTCACCGGCGAGCAGGTCGACATGGAGGGCCTGGGCGGCCAGGACGTGCACCACCGCAAGTCGGGGGTGTGCCACATTGCCGCGACCGACGAGCGCGATGCCCTGCACCGGGCGCGTCGTCTCGTGACCCTGCTGTCCGCGCAGGGTGAGTTCGACCCGCGTGCCCTCGAGGGCGATCACACCGATCTTGCGGGCCTGCTCCCCGACTCACCGAAGCGCGCGTATGACGTCCGTCCTCTCGTCCACGGGTTGCTCGACTCCTCGGAGCTCGACGGCAGCACCACCTTCGAGGAGCTGCAGGCCAAGTGGGCCCCCAGCATCGTGGTGGGCTTCGGCCGGATGTCCGGCCGCACCGTGGGTGTCATCGCCAACAATCCGCTGCGGTTGGGCGGTTGCCTCAACTCGGAGTCCGCGGAGAAGGCCTCACGGTTCGTCCGGCTCTGCAACGCCTTCGGCGTGCCGCTGGTCGTGATCGTGGACGTCCCCGGTTACCTGCCCGGCGTCTCGCAGGAGTGGGACGGCGTGGTGCGCCGCGGCGCCAAGCTGCTGCACGCGTTCGCCGAGGCCTCGGTCGCCCGGGTCACGCTCGTCACCCGCAAGATCTACGGCGGTGCCTACATCGCGATGAACTCGCGCGCTCTCGGAGCCTCCGCCGTGTTCGCCTGGCCCGACGCCGAGGTCGCGGTGATGGGCGCCAAGGCCGCCGTCGGCATCCTCCACAAGCGCACCCTCGCGGCGGCACCCGAGGACGAGCGGGAGGACCTGCACGACCGTCTGGCCGATGAGCACGCGGCCATCGCCGGTGGCGTGGGGCGCGCGGTCTCCATCGGTGTGGTCGACGAGGTCATCGAGCCCACCGACACCCGCCGACGCATCGCCGAGGCGCTGGACGCGGCCGCGCACACCCGCGGCCAGCACAAGAACATCCCGCTGTGACCTGACCCCGGCCGGAGCACTTTCGGCAGATCCGCACCCGACGACTGCGCCCCCTCCCCGATCTGACGGGAGGGGGCGAAGTCGTGTCCCGGGACGACGCGGTGGCCACCCGCAGCCGGTGCCGGGTGCCGCCAGCGTGTCGCGCACACGAGTCAGCGCCCACCCCCGAGAACTGGGGCGGGCGCTGTCCGGAGTGCGGGAGTGCGGTGGTGCGGTGGGTCAGCCGACCCGGGAGAGCCAGGTGACCTCGGCGGCGGCCGGGTGGCCGCGCAGCGGTTCGAGGGCGCGGTCCCAGGCGGCGCCGAGCTCGTCCTCCACCGCGGCATGGAAGGCGGCGGGTCCGGCCTTCATGAGATGCCGGAGCCGGTTCTCGCTGAGCACCACGTCGCCACTGGCGCCCGTCTGCCCCCGCCACATCCCGAGTTCGGGCGTGTGGGAGAAGCGTTCGCCGTCGACGAGGTCGCTCGGGTCCTCGGTGACCTCGAAAGACAGCATCGACCACTTGGCCAGCGAATCGGCCAGACGCGCGCCGGTGCCGACCGGGCCGATCCAGTCGACGATCGCTTTGCGAGCGCCCGGCTGGGCCGGCTGGTCCTCCCAGCGCATGGCTGAGTTGGCGTCGAGCGTGGCTGCGAGAGCCCACTCGACGTGAGGGCATAACGCGGTAGGCGCGGCATGGATGAACACCACGCCGGTCGTCGTATCCGCGAGATAGTTATGGTCAGACATCACTTCACTCCCGACTCACTGAGGGACGTCTTCCCCAACGACCTCACGAAATCGTGTGAATGATGTTGCTTCTGTTGTTTGTAGTTAACACTGTGCCTGAAGTGATTGAATTACACCAGCGACACTTCTCGACTCTCAGCAAAGTTACAGCACGGTGATTCCCGCGCCCGGCACGAGTGCGGGCGTGTCGCGGGTGGCGGACTCACCCCCCGAGCGAGTCCTCTTCGCGCGAACGCCGGGTTGCCGCATCGACCACCCTGTCGGACAGTTCCGGCCACAGCGGCTTGGCCCAGTCGCCGAAGTCGCGGTCGGTGAGCACGATCAGCGCCGTGGAGATCTCCGGTTCGACCCACAGCAGGGTCCCGGACTGCCCGAAGTGCCCGAAGGTCGCGGGCGAATTGTGCTGCCCGGTCCAGTGGGGGTGCTTGGCGTCGCGGAGTTCGAAGCCCAGGCCCCAGGGGCACGGCTTGTGCATGCCGTACCCGGGCACGATCCCGTCGAGGCCGCGGAACTGTTCGGTCACGGCCTCCTCGAGGGTCTCGGTCGCGAGCAGCCGCGGGGCCACGAGCTCGCGGGCGAACGCGATGAGGTCGGCCAGGTTGGCGGAGGCCCCGTGCCCGGCGGAGCCCTCGAGCGTGGTGGACTCCATGCCCAGCGGCTGACACACAGCCTCGTGGAGGTAGTCGCCGAACGCGATCCCGGTGGCGTCGGCGATGTGGTCGGCCAGCACCTCGAACCCGGCCGAGGAGTAGATCCGCCGTTCCCCCGGCTCCGCGCGGACCTTGTCGCGGTCGGCGAAGTCCAGCCCCGAGGAGTGGGCGAGCAGGTGACGCACCGTGGACCCCTCGGGCCCCGCGGGGTCATCGAGGCCGATGGCCTCCTCCTCGACGGCCAGGAGCGCGGCCACCGCGACGAGGGGCTTGGTCACCGAGGCCAGGCGGTACACGCGGGTGTCGTCGCCGTGGACCGCGAGGGCGCCGTCGGGGCCGACCACCGCGGCCGAGACGGTGTCCACCGGCCAGTCCGCGACCACCGACAGTGCGGTGGAGAGCCTGTCTCGATCGAACTCGTTCGACATCGGTTCCTCTCTGGTTCGCGTGCGACCGGCGGCGCCGGTGTCCGTGACGGCCGCGCCGGTGAGGTGTGGCGTCCGTGCGAGCCAGTCTGTCAGGTCGGGCCGGGCGCCGCGGTCAGGTCCGCGGCACGTCGCGACGCCGAAAGCCGGCCAGCCCCACGGCGACCAGCACGACTGTCACCGTGAGGAGCACGGCCACGCCGATCGCGTTGACGGGGCCGACGGGCGCGGTGCCCACCGCGCCGAACGGGGACAGGCGCATCTGGTCCTCGTCGAGCCGGAGCGTGGGCCCCATGAGGGTGACGACGACGGCGAGGGCGAACGGCGCCCAGGCCAGGACCTGCAGTCTCGGGGATGCGCCGAACAGGCCGATCGAGATCGCGCCGAACACCAGCGCGGCGGGCACATACCACGCCCCGGCGCCGATGATGCGTCCCGCCAGGCCCGGGTCGTCGAGCACGGCGGCGGCGGTGATCCCGAACGCGGCGGCGCCGGCGAGGACCACGACGACGGTGCCGACGGTGACGACCGCGGTGTGGGCGGCGAGCCACGACCACCGCGAACGCCCCGTGGACAGTTCCATCTCGAGTCGCCCGGCGGTCTCCTCGCCGCGCAACCCGGTCAGCGTCTGCAACGCGAACCCGGCCCCGAGGAATCCGCTGAACGCCACCAGCATCTGCACGATGGAGTCGACCACGGTGCCCGAATCGCCGAGGAACACGGCGAGGTCGGGGTTGGACATCATCGTCTCGACCACCACGTTCATCAGCGCGCCGTACATGGCCATCAGTGCCACCACGCCGATCGTCCAGCCCGTCAGCGCGCCCAGGTGCTGGTGTACGGCGGTCCCGGTCCGGGACGCCCGCCACCGGGACGCGGTGGCGGGGCCGGTCCGGGCCGGGACCATCCCCTGGCCCACGTCGCGGCGCGCGGCGAGCCACAGCGCGGCCGCGGCGAGCCCGGCCGCGGCGACGACGGCGACGAACAGGGGCACCACGGAGGACTCGCCGAACGGCCGGGTCAGCCCGTGCCAGCCCAGCGGCGAGGTCCAGCTCAACCAGTTGCGGTTGACGTCGCCGATCCCGCGGGTGATCAGGGTCAGTCCGGCCACGGACATCGCCGCCGCCCACACGGTCCGGCTGTGGGCGAACACCTGCGCGAGGACGGCGGTGCCGGCCGCGTACACCCAGCCGGCGGCGACGATGGAGGCCACGTACAGCGCCGCGCCCGCGCGGTCGAGGTCGACGGTGAGGGTCGCCGCCCACAGCGCAAGGCCGAGAACGGTGAAGACCCCGACGACGACGACGAGGGCGGCCGCCGTCGGGGCGAGCCGGCCGACCCGGCCCGCCAGGAGCAGTTCGGACCGTCCGGACTCCTCCTCCTTGCGGGTGGCGCGCGCGGTCAGGGCGATCGCCATGACGGGGATGCCGAAGGCGACCATGAACGAGTACTCGTTCATCATCACGCCGCCGAGGGTGTCGAGCCCGGCCACCCGGCCGGTGAGCATGATCATCGACTCGCCGACCGAGGCGCCGTACGTGGCGAGTTCCTGCGGGGTGTCGTAGAGGGCTGCGATCGACAGCCCGGTGACGAGGTACAGCGCGGCCAGGCCGAGGACCCAGGCGGCCGCGGCCCGCCACCCGGTGCGCAGGGCGATGCGTGCCAGCAGGCCGGTGCCGGCGAACGGCGAGGTCATCGCCGGTCCCCTGTCCGCTCCTCGCCCCCGGTGGCCGCACCGGCACCGGAGTAGGCGTTGAGGAACAGGTCGTCCAGGCTGGGGGGGCTCGCGGTGAGCGTGTGGATGCCGGCCGCGTGAAGGAGGCCGGTGACCTCGCCGAGCCTAGGGGCCGGCACGTGGCAGCGGACCTCGAACCGACCGTCGGCGGCCTTCTCGATCCGCAGGCCGTCGACCCCCGTCACGCGCCCGAGTGAACCCGGATCGGCGTCGGTGACGGCGTGGACCTCGGTCGTCGTGTGACGCCGCAGATCGGCCAGCGTCCCCGAGGTGACGGTGCGGCCGTCGCGGATGATGCTCACGCGGTCGGCGAGGGTCTCGACCTCGCCCATGATGTGGCTGGACAGCAGCACGGTGGCGCCGCCATCGACGGCCTCGCGGACGCACTCCTGGAACGTCTGCTCCATGAGCGGGTCCAGGCCGGACGTGGGCTCGTCCAGCACGAGCAGTTCGGCGTCGGAGGCCAGCGCGGCGATCAGCGACACCTTCTGTCGGTTGCCCTTGGAGTAGTCACGTGTGCGTTTGGTCGGGTCCAACCGGAAACGTTCGATCAGCTCGTCCCGACGGCCCGGGTCCAGTCCCCCGAGCGCCCGGCCGAGCAGGTCGATGCACTGGCCGCCCGTCAGCCGCGGCCACAGGGTCACCTCGCCGGGGACGTAGGCGAGCCGGGCGTGGAGTTCGACCGCGTCGCGCCACGGGTCGCCGCCGAACACCGTCGCCCGCCCGGAGTCGGCGCGCATGAGCCCGAGCAGGATCCGGATGGTGGTGGACTTGCCCGACCCGTTGGGTCCGAGGAACCCGTGGACCTCGCCGCGGCGCACGTCCAGGTCCAGCTCATCCAGGGCCCGGGCGCGGCCGAAGGTCTTGACCAGGCCCTCGACCCGCACCACGCTCTCGTGTTCTGAACGCATGATCAGCTCCTTCGTCCGATTACCCCGATCATCCCAGGGATCTGCGTCACAATGTGGCCATGCGCTCTCCCATGTCCGGCCACCGAGTCTTTTCCCCGTCGATCCCGGATCGCCTGACCAAAGCCGTCATGACCGCTGCCGGGTGCCTGCCCGGCCCGCTACTCCGACTCGTGGGCGGGACCCCGCGACGGATGGACGGCCAGGTCCTCGACCCGCACTTCCAGGCCGGGCTCCGGGTCATCTCGATGACGTCCGAGGGCGAATACGAGGATCTGACCGTCGAGAAGGCACGTTCGGCCGTCGAGCGGTCGGCGTTCACCGTCTCGGGGAAGAAGATCGACCTCGCCGTCGTCACCGACATCGTCCTCCCGCTCGGCGGCACCGACCCGGACCGGGCCGACCTGCCCGCGCGCCTGTACTCGCCGGTCCACGGTGACGAGACGCTGCCCGCACTGGTGTTCTTCCACGGCGGCGGCTGGGTGCTCGGCAGCGTCGACTCGCACGACGCGACCTGCCGCTACATCGCCAAGACGGGCCGGCTCAAGGTGATCAGCGTGGACTACCGGCTGGCACCCGAGTTCCGGTTCCCCACCGCGGTCGAGGACGCGATCGCCGCGTTCCGGTACGTCCGCGACCACGCCGACGAACTCGGCGTGGACCCGACGCGCATCGCGGTGGGCGGTGACAGCGCCGGTGGCAACCTGGCGGCGGTGGTCTGCCAGCAGACGCGCGACGCCGGAGAGAAGATGCCGGACTTCCAACTGCTGTTCGTCCCCGCCACCAACATGTCCGCGCGGACCCGCTCGTACGAGCTGTTCGGCGACGGCTTCTTCCTCACCCGGGCCAACATGGACTGGTACGAGGAGACCTACATCCGGTCCGACGAGGACCGGCTTGACCCCCGCGCCTCCCCCCTGCTTGCGGAGGACTTCTCGGGACTGCCGCCCGCCCACGTGGCCACGGGCGGGTTCGACCCGCTGCGCGACGAGGGCGAGGCCTACGCCCGGAAGATGGCCGATGCCGGTGTCCCGGTCTCGCTGCGCCGCCACGAGACACTGGTCCACCCGTTCGTCAACGCCGTCGGGGCCACCCCGCTCGCGCGCTCGGCGCTGTCAGAAGCGGTGGGCGCGATGCGGATGGGGCTGGCGTACTGACCCTGGAGCGCGTGTTACCTTGTGATCGCCAGCGAGACCGATCGGTCGCGGGAATCCGGTGCGAATCCGGAGCTGACGCGCAGCGGTGAGGGTGATGGCGGGGCACGGTGCCACTGGGCCGCACGGTCTGGGAAGGCGCTTCCGTCCAGGTGATCCCGAGTCCGAATACCGGCTGGCCCTCGCGGTGACAACCGCCAGGTCATCACCGGGCTTCGCGTTCCAGGCCCGCGACCTCGGAGCACACCCATGCGTTCGTCCACCCTGGTCGCCCTCGCCGGCGTCACCCTTCTCACCCTGACCTCCTGCACCGCCCACGACCCGGCCGCGATCGCCGGCCCGGGCACCGATCCGATCGAGAACTGCGGGGAGCAGGTGCAGCTCGACGCCCCGCCCGAACGGGTCGTCTCGCTCAACCAGGGCTCCACCGAGATCCTGTACGCCCTCGGCCTCGGCGACCGGATGGTCGGCACCGCCACCTGGACAGACCCGGTCCTACCCGAGTTCTCCGAGGTGAACAGGTCTGTCCCCCGCCTGGCCGACAACGCGCCGTCGATGGAGGCCGTCCTGGACGTGGAGCCGGACTTCGTCACCGCCTCCTTCGGCAGCACCCTCGGCGAGGGCGGGGTCGCCGCCCGCGAGCAGTTCCACGAACTCGGCGTGGGTACGTACCTCTCCCCCACCGACTGTGTGGGCAAGGTCGCCGACTCCGGGGACGGCGTCCGCGAGACCCCACTGACCCCGGACCTGCTCTACCGCGAGATCACCGAGCTCGCGACGATCTTCGACGTGGAGCAGGCCGGTGACGAGCTGGTGGCGGACCTGCAGCGCCGGCTCGACGAGGCCGTCGAGAGCGTCGACGCCCGCGGGATCTCCGCGATGTACTGGTTCGCCAACTCCGAGTCCCCGTACCTGGCCGGCTGCTGCGGTGCCCCCGGCCTCATCTCGACCACCCTGGGCCTGGAGAACGTCTTCGACGACACCACCCAGGAGTGGCCGCAGATCAGCTGGGAGGTCGTGGCCGAGCGCGACCCGGACGTGATCGTCGTGGGCGACCTGACCCGCAAGAGCCAGACCGCCGAGACCGCGGGGGCCAAGATCGCCTACCTCGAGTCCAACCCCGTCACCCGGGAGATGGCGGCGGTCCGGGAGAAGCGGTTCATCGACATCACCGGTGCCGAGATGAACCCGTCGCTGCGCACGATCTACGGGGTGGAGACCGTCGCGGCGGGGCTCACCGAGCTGGGACTCGCCGAGCCGGGCCCGGTCGGCGCCCCGGACCCGGCCAACTGACCCGATGACCCTCGCACCCGAGAGGACCACCGCCCCGGTGGTCCCGGCGCCACCGCGCCGGCGGCCGGCTCTGCGGCGACCGTCCGCACTGGTCACCCTATGGCTCGGTGGCCTGGGGCTGCTGGCGGTGTCGACGGCGCTCGTCATCACCATCGGCCCGTCCGGACTCACCGCCACCGACGTCGTCCAGTCCGCCCTGGCCCGCCTCACCGGTTCCGACTCCGGGCTCACGCGGATCCAGGAGGGGATCATCTGGAACCTGCGGCTTCCGCGCACCCTCATGGCGGCCCTGGCCGGGGCGGGGCTCGCATTGTGCGGCGTCATCCTGCAGTCGCTGCTGCGCAACCCCCTGGCCGACCCGTACATCCTCGGCATCTCCTCCGGCGCCTCGACCGGGGCGGTCCTCGTGGTGGTGCTCGGGGTCGGCGCGGGCGCGGTCGGGCTCACCACGGGGGCGTTCGTCGGAGCGCTCGCCGCGTTCGGCTTCGTCCTGGTCCTGGCCTTCGCGTCCGGCGGCACCACCGACCGGGTGGTGCTGGCGGGGGTCGCGGCGACTCAGCTGTTCTCCGCGGTGACCTCGTTCGTCGTCTACATCGCCGCCGACGCCGAGCAGACCCGCGGCGTGCTGTTCTGGCTGCTGGGCTCGCTGGCGTCCGTCCGCTGGTCGGACGTGGCGGTGTGCGGCGTCGTGGTCCTGCTCGGGCTGGTGGCGTGCCTGCTGCACACCTCCAGCCTCGACGCGTTCACCTTCGGCCAGGACGCCGCGGCCGCCCTCGGCGTCAACGTGGCCCGCACGCGGCTGGTGCTCATGGTGGTGACGGCGCTCGTCACGGCCGTCATCGTGAGCACCTGCGGGGCGATCGGCTTCGTGGGTCTGGTGCTGCCGCACGCCGCGCGGGCCCTGGTCGGGGGCCGGCACCGGGTCCTCGTCCCGACCGCGGCGCTGATGGGCGCCGTGTTCGTCGTGTGGATCGACGCCGTCTCCCGCACCGTGATCGCGCCCCAGGAGTTGCCGATCGGGGTGGCGACCGCACTCATCGGCGTCCCGGCCTTCGTCGGGCTCCTCCTGCGACGGGGACACGGCCGATGACCGCCGCCCCGTCGACGCTCGAGGCGCGCTGTGTCTCGTGGTCCGTGCGCGGCCGGACCATCCTCGACGACGTCACCGTAGCTCCCGCCCCCGGCACGATGGTCGGGGTGCTGGGGCCGAACGGGTCCGGCAAGTCGACGCTCCTGCGCATCCTGACGGGCCTGCTCCGGCCCGATACCGGATCGGTGCACCTCGACGGCACGGACATCCGGTCGATCCCCCGCAAACGCCTGTCCCGGCGCGTGGCCCTGGTGGCGCAGGAGGCGACCACCGACCAGAACCCCACGGTCCGGGAGGTCATCGAACTCGGCCGCATCCCCCATCGCGCGGCCTGGTCGGGTCCGGGTCCCGGGGACGACGGGGTGGTGCGGCGCGCGGCGGCCACGACCGGCCTCGGCGACCGCCTGGACCAGCGGTACGCGACGCTGTCCGGCGGCGAGCGGCAGCGGGTGCAGATCGCGCGGGCCCTGGCCCAGGAACCCGGTGTGCTGGTCCTCGACGAGCCGACCAACCACCTCGACATCCGCCACCAGCTCGACCTGCTGGCCCTGGTCCGCGCCACGGACACCACGGTGATCGCGGCCCTGCACGATCTCACCCTGGCGGCCACGTTCTGCGACCATCTGATCGTGTTGTCCGGTGGGCGACTCGTGACCGGCGGCGCGCCCCACGAGGTGCTCACCGCCGACCTGATCCGGGAGGTGTACGGAGTGGAGGCCGAGGTGACCCATGACGGGCGGGGGGCGCATGTCCGCTATCTCGCGCGCTGACCCCCACCCGCACCGCGCGTCGTGCACGCGCCGCCGCGGTGACGGGTACGCGCTTGCCGCCCGCGCGGCGGGCATCGCGGCGGGGTTCGCCCTCGATCGCCTCGTCGGCGACCCACGACGGTTCCACCCCGTCGCGGGCTTCGGCCGGGTCGCGCTCGCCGTGGAGTCGCGACTCCTGCGGCCCGGCCGGACGCCCAACGCGCAGCGGGCGGCGGGCCTGCTGTTCACCGGCGTCCTCGTGGGGGGCACCGCCGCTGCGGTGACGGTCGTCCGCCGTCTGGCCGGGAGGAACCTCGCGGCGGCCGTGGTGTGGGACGCGGCCGTGGTGTGGTCATGCCTGGGCGGGTCCTCGTTGCTCGCGGTCGCGCGGCGGCAGGGTGACCTGCTCGCCCGGGGCGATCACGCGGGTTCCCGGGACCTGTTGCCGTGGTTGTGCGGACGGGATCCGGCCGCGCTCGGCCCGGAGGATCTCGCGCGAGCGGTCGTCGAGTCGGTCGCGGAGAACACCTCCGATGCGGCGGTGGCGACGCTGTTCTGGGCCGCGGTGGCGGGTTCGCCCGGCGCCGCCGTCCACCGCGCGGCCAACACGCTCGACGCGATGGTGGGTCACCGTTCGGAGCGGTACCGCCACTTCGGCACCGCCGCGGCGCGGCTCGACGACGTGCTGGGGTTCCTGCCGGCCCGGGGGGCCGGCGCGCTCGGGGTGGTCTGCGCCCCGACCGTGGGCGGGAGTCCCGCCGGGGCCCTGCGGGCGTGGCTCCGTGATGCGCGGGCGCACCCGAGCCCGAACGCCGGGGTCGTCGAGGCCGTGTGCGCGGGAGCGCTCGGGGTCAGGCTCGGCGGGCCCACGCCGTACCCGTACGGCGTGGAGGACCGGGCGGTCCTCGGTGACGGCCGGTCGGTCCGGGCCGACGACATCCGCCGCGCGGTTCTGCTGCACGACCGCGTCCAGCTGGCCACCGCCGCGATGGCCGTGCTGGGTGTGGTCGTGCGTCGCGCCGTCCTCGGGCGTCGCCGGGCCACGAAGCGCGGGTGGTCGGCTCCGCCGAGCCGGGGTACCTGCACCGCACGCGGACGCGGTGTGCCTATCCTGAGGGCGTACTGCTGACATCCGGAACGAGCAGGGGAAGACCGGTGGGAATCCGGCGCTGACCCGCAACGGTGTGTGGCCACTTTCGTGTCCGCGAGCCCGATTACCTGCCCGGATGTTCGCGACTCCGAGTACATCGCCGAGGTCTGCGATCCGGGGTCCTGTCAGGTGACGTGGTGTCGTCGTCGACTCCTACCCTCCTGCGGGTCTCACGTGTCGTCGACCGCACGACACGATCCGAGGACTGATCATGTTCCGTCGCCACCCCAGAATCACGCTCGCCACCCTCCTCGTCGCGGGGGTCGCCCTCACCGGCTGCTCCCGCGGCGAGGCGCTCGCGGAAGGCGGCCCGGTCGAGTCGTTCGCCGACCCTGTGACCGTCACCAACTGTGAGCGCGAGACCACCTACACCGCTGCGCCCCGGCGCATCATCTCGATGAATGACCACGTCACCGAGACCCTCATCCAGATGGGGGCCGGCGACCGGATCGTCGGCATGGGCTACGGCGAGCAGGACGATGTCCTGCCGGAGGTCGCCGAGCAGTTCGAGGCCATTCCGTCCCTCTCGGAGGAGTACCCCACCTGGGAGCAGATCGTGGACCTCGAGCCGGACCTCGTGGTGGCCGGGATGCGCAGCGCCTTCGACGACAAGGAAGGCCGCAGCCGCGACGCCCTCGAGGCCGCGGGGATCAACACCTTCCTGTTCTCCGAGTACTGCGGAGAAGGCTTCGGCGACCTGTCGATGCTCGAGACCGACTTCTCCCAGCTCGGCCGGATCCTCGACGTCGAGCCGGGGGCACGGGACCTCACGGACCGGATCTCCGCCGAGATGAGGGAGGTCCGAGAGACGCTCGATGCGTCGGGTGCCACCGGCACCCCCACGTTCTTCTACGACGGCGGCGAATCAGAACCGACGACGATCGGCGGCGTGGGCATCGGACAACTGATCGGCGAGTACGCGGGCGCGGACAACATCTTCTCCGAGGGCGACCGCCCCTATCTCACGTCCACATGGGAGATCCTGGGCGAGCGTCAGCCCGAGGCGATCGTGGTACTCGACTACGGCGCCACCAGCGCGGAGGACAAGATCGCCTACCTGCGCGCGCAGCCCATCATGTCCACGACGCCGGCAATCCGTGAGAACCGCATCGTGGTGGTCCCGCTGTCCGACTTCTTCGAGAGCTCGCGGATGACGACCTCCACCGAGACCATCGCCCGTGAGCTGCACCCGCACGCGTTCGGGCAGTGACATGACGACCGTCGCCGAGAACACCGGCGGGCGCGTTGACCGCGCCGGCACGGGCATCGATCCCCGCCCCGGCTCCGGGCGCATCGCCGATGCCCCGCCCACCGGGCGGCGGTCGCTGTGGCTCATCTGCCTCCCGCTCGTGGCGGTGCTCGCGATGACGATCGCGGCCGGGGTCTCCCTGGGCTCGGTGTCCATCCCGATCGGGGACGTGTGGGCGATCGTCGCGCACCGACTGGCGCCGGGGGTCTTCGACCCGTGGTGGACCGACGCCCGCGAGGCGATCGTCCTCGAGTCGCGACTGCCCCGGGCGCTCATGGCGGCGGCCGTGGGCGCGTCGCTGGCCGTGGCGGGTGGCGTCGCCCAGGCGGTCACCCGCAATCCGCTCGCCGACCCGTATCTGCTCGGTGTCTCCTCGGGCGCGGGCTTCGGCGTCGTGGTGCTCACGGTCCTCGGCGTGGGCGCCGGGATGTGGGGCGTGTCCACCCTGCCGATCGCGGCGTTCCTCGGCGCGCTGCTCCCGCTGGCGGGCGTCGTCCTGGTGGCCCGCCGCGCCCATGATACGACCGCCATCGTGCTGGTCGGGGCGGCCATGACGATGGTGTTCGGTGCGCTCAACACGTTCACGTTGCTGGTCCTCGGCGACGACCATCAACTCGGTACCGTCATGCGCTGGCTGGCGGGCGGGTTCGGTGACGCCGGGTGGACCATGCTGTGGGCGCCCGTGGCTATCCTCGCCGTCGCCGGCACGGTGGTGATGCTGTGCAGCCGCCACCTCGACCTGCTTCTCACCGGTGACGACGGCGCCACCGCGATGGGCGTCAACGTCCCGCGCTTCCGGGTGCTCATGCTGCTGCTCGTCTCGTTGCTCACCGCGGGCGCGGTGGCGGTCTCCGGGACGATCGGCTTCATCGGCCTGCTCATCCCCCACCTCGCGGGGTTCTTCACGGGCCGCACGGCGGCGCGCCTGCTTCCCGCGGCGGCGCTGCTCGGCGCCGTCGCGTTGGTGCTGGCCGACCTCGCCGCCCGCGCGGTGAGCGAGGGCACCGAGCTGCCGGTGGGCGTGGTGACCGGCGTCGTGGGCGGCCCGGTGTTCCTGCTCATGCTGTGGCACCGCTACGGGAAGGCGTCGCGATGAGCACCCTCTCCGCGCACGGCGTCTCCGCCCGGCTCGGCGGTCGACGGATCCTCCACGGTGTCGACCTCACGGTCGCGCCCGGCCGGGTCACCGCACTCGTCGGCCCGAACGGCAGCGGCAAGACGACGCTGCTGCGCACCTGCTACCGCGCCCTGCCGGTGTCGGCCGGGATGGTCTCGGTGGACGGAGCGGACGTCTCCTCGCTGCGTCGCCGCACGCTGGCCCGCGCGGTGGGGGCCAGTACGCAGGAACCGGTCTCGTTGGGCGGCATCACGGTCCGCGAATCGGTTCGCCTGGGCCGGACGGTCACACGGGGACTTCTCGAGCCCTTCGGCGCCGACGACTCGGCGGTCGTGGAGGATGTCCTCGCCCGGGTCGGGCTGACCGAGCTGGCCGAGCGAGACGTGGTGGCATTGTCCGGCGGCGAGAAGCAACGCGTGTCGATCGCGCGCACCCTCGCCCAGCGGCCCGAGGTGCTCCTGCTGGACGAGCCGACCAATCACCTCGACCTGCACCAGCAATTGTCGGTTCTCCTCCTGCTCCGCGAGTTGGCGGCCGACGGGCTGGCGGTGCTGCTCACGATCCACGATCTGCGGATGGCCACCGAGTACTGCGATGTCATCGCGGTCCTGCACCGCGGTCACCTTGTCGCGACCGGCGCGCCGGAGGAGGTCCTGGACGCCGCGGTACTGCGGGAGGTGTTCGGGGTGCGTGGCGAGGTGCGGGCGGGGCCGGACGGCCGCCGCACGCTCGACGTGGCGGGGCTCGCCGATGAGTGACGGGACCGTGGGTGACGACGGCGACGACGACGAGCTCCGCGCCCCCGAGACCGTGACAGCCGCGTACTCGGGCGTCTCGGACCTCCTCGGCGACTTCGTCCGCACCATCGAACACGGCCCGGAGGTCCTGCCCGGATCGGTGCTGACGGACCCGCGGTGGCTGGCCCGGCGGGTGGAGAACACCGGCCGGCGCTGGAACCATGGCGATCCGCGGGTGAATGGCACGCTGTGGTGGTACTCGGCCAGTTCGACGCTGGTGGCCGCGCCGCTGGTCATGCTGCTCGCGATCGGCCGCGCGCCCGATCCCCGACCGCAGCGGCTCTCCGTCTCGCTGCAGCCGAACGGCTATCTCCACTCGGCGCTGTCGGAACACCTCCTGCCGTCGACCGCGGCCTACGCCGACGCGCTGCTGGAGGCCCACGGCGAGGTGATCGCCGCCCTCGCGGAGGTCTCGGGCGCGGCACCGCGGGCGCTGTGGGCGATCGCGACCGACTCCATCGCGAACCGCGCGCTCGAGGCGGGCCGCGCGGCGGGCGACCCGAACCGCGGCTCCGAGCTCGCACACGCCGTGTGCCGCCCGCCGTTGCTACCGGCTCGGTACACCGATGTGGAGGGCCCCGAGCGGACGCGCCGGTTCGTCCGCCGCAGCTCCTGCTGCCTCATCTATCTGGCCACCGACGGCGGCACGTGCGCGAGCTGCCCGCGCCGTGCCCCGGAGGACCACCGAGCCGAGCTCGTCCGTCGGCCATAGTTTCGCGATCCGCGCATCCGCGACCACTCGTCGAGGGCGGACCCGGCCGGCCGACTACCCACAGCTCGTTCCGGCGGACAGCTGCCCTGCCAGCCCGGCGACCGCCCCGATCACGGTGATCGCGGGCGGCGCGACCTCCGCTTCGGCCGCCTGCCGCGCGATCGTCGCCAGCGTCCCACGCAGGACGCGCTGCGCCGGGGTCGAGCCGTTCTCGATCATGATCGCGGGAGTATCCGCTGCAAGCCCTTCGGCGAGAAGCTCGGCGGTGATGGCGGCGAGGTTCGTCACCGCCATGAGCAGCACGAGCGTGGTCCCGGATCGGGCGAGCGCGCCGTAGTCGAGGGTCGAGTGCGGGCTGTCCGGCGGGACGTGGCCGGAGATCACCGACACGCCCTGCGAGAGCCCGCGGTGGGTGGCCGGGACGCCGGCGAGGGCCGGAACCGACAGGGCCGAGGTGACGCCCGGGATCACGGTGACGGGCACCCCGGCCGCGGTGCACGCGAGGTGCTCCTCGGCGCCGCGGCCGAACAGGAAGCTGTCGCCGCCCTTGAGTCGGACGACGGTGCGCCCGCGCCGCGCGTGCTCGACGAGGATCCGGTTGATCTCCTCCTGCGGGGTCGCCGGACCGAAGGGCACCTTGCCCACGTCGATCACCTCGATGCCGGGGTCGAGCTCGTCGAGGATCGACACCGGTCCCAGGCGGTCGGTCACCACCACATCGGCGGTGCGGACGGCGTCGAGGCCGGCCACGGTCATCAGCCCCGGGTCCCCCGGCCCGCCGCCGACCAGCACGACCCGGCCCGCGCAGTCCCGCGCGGCCGTGGCGCCGGCGCTGTCCTTCCCGCCGGTCGTCCCGGCCGTCGCCCCGGCGGTGTCCTTCTCAGCCGTCATCGGGCCGTCGTCCCTTCTCCGCGTCGCAGTAGATACACGTCCATCACCCAGCCGTGCTCATCGCGCAGCCGCTCGCGGTGCGCGCGCAGGTCCGGCAGGACGTCGCCCACGCGGCCCGCGACGAGCGTCTCGCCGGCGTCGCCGAGGTTCCCGCCCCACCAGATGTGCCAGTCGGCCAGGTCATCGAGCGGCAGGTCGCCGTTGAGCATCACCACCACGTTGTCGGCGCCGGCGGCCACGACCTCGCGCAGCCGGCGACCGGTGGTCACGGTGACCGTGCCGCCGATCTCGTGCAGGACCAGACGGTGGCGCGCGGCCAGAACCTGGAGCGCGGAGATCCCGGGCACGACGTCCACCTCCAGGTCCAGCGCACCGCGCTCGGCGATCCGGTCGAGGATCCTCAGCGTGGAGTCGTAGAACGCCGGGTCGCCCCACACGGGGATCGCCACATCGCCGGGCCGGGAGGCCACGACGCGTTCCCAGGCCAGGGAGCGGGCCTCGTGCCAGTCCGTCACCACGCCGCGATACCCGGCGTCGGAGGAGGTCGACGACGACGAGCGGTCCCTCTCCGGATCGGGCACACCCACCAACTCGACGCCCGGCGCGTGGCGGGCGAGCAGCCGCGCGCGGAGGTCGACCAACGGGTCGGCCGGGCCTTTGACGGCCGCGAGGGCGTAGTCGCTGGCGCGCAGGGCCCGGGCGGCCTCGACCGTGATCTGGTCGAGCCCGCCCGAGCCGATGCCCACGACCCGCACCCGCCTGCGGCCGGTGGGGAACTCAGTCACCGTGGGACTCCTCGAGATCGCCCTCCACATCGAGGTAGACCTGCCGCATCCGGTCCATGATGTCCGCGTCGGGCTCGGCCCACATCCCGCGGTCGGCGGCCTCGGAGAGCCGCTCGATCATCCCGCGCAGCGCCCACGGGTTGGACCGGCGCAGGAACTCCTGGTTGGTCTCGTCCAGGACGTACTCGCGGGCGAGCGAGTCGTACATCCAGTCGTGGACCACGCCGGCGGTGGCGTCGAACCCGAAGAGGTAGTCCACCGTGGCCGCCAGCTCGAACGCGCCCTTGTAGCCGTGACGTTGCATGGCCGCGATCCACCGCGGGTTCACCACGCGGGCGCGGAATACCCGCGTTGTCTCCTCCGCCAGCGACCGGGTGCGCACGGCATCAGGCGTGGTCGAGTCGCCCACATAGGCGCGCGGCTCGGCGCCGGTGAGCGCGCGGACGGTGGCGATCATCCCGCCGTGGTACTGGAAGTAGTCGTCCGAGTCGGCGATGTCGTGCTCGCGGGTGTCGATGTTCTTGGCCGCCACCGCGATGCGCCGGTAGTTGGTGCGCATGTCGTCGGCCGCGGGGACTCCGTCGAGGTCGCGGCCGTAGGCGTACCCGCCCCAGCGGGTGTAGACCTCGGCCAGGTCTCGGTCGTCGCGCCAGTTGCCCGCCTCGATGGTCTGCAGGATCCCGGCGCCGTAGGAGCCCGGTGCGGAGCCGAATATGCGGGTGGTGGCCCGGCGGTGGTCGGAGTGCTCGGCCAGATCGGCCCGCGTGTGGGCGGCGACGAAGTTGTGTTCGTCGGGCTCGTCCAGCTCGGCGACCATCCGCACGGCGTCGTCGAGCATCCCGATGACGTGCGGGAACGCATCGCGGAAGAAGCCCGAGATGCGCACGGTCACGTCGACGCGCGGGCGGCCCAGTTCCTCGGACGGGACCACCTCCAGGCCCGTGACCCGGCGGGAGGCCTCGTCCCACTCGGGGCGGACGCCCAGCAGTGCCAGGACCTCGGCGATGTCGTCCCCGGAGGTGCGCATGGCCGAGGTGCCCCAGATCGACAGCCCCACCGAGCTCGGGTACTCCCCGGTCTCGGCGACGTGCCGGTCCAGCAGCGAGTCCGCCATGGCCTGACCGGTCTCCCACGCCAGCCGCGACGGGACGGCGCGCGGGTCCACCGTGTAGAAGTTCCGGCCCGTGGGCAGCACATTGACCAGACCCCGCAGCGGGGATCCCGAGGGCCCGGCCGGGATGAACCCGCCGTCCAGTGCGTGGATGACGGCGTCCAGCTCGTCGACAGTGGCGGCCAGGCGCGGCACCACCTCGCGGGCGGCGAACTCGAGCACCTGCGCGACCTCGTCGTCGTCGCCCTCTGGCGCGCCGTCACCCGCGCCGCCGTCACCCGCCCCACCCGCGGTGAGGCCCGCGGCGGCGAGGACGTCGGGCACCGCGGCGACGTCCCACTCCCGCGCGTCCATCCCCTCGACCAGCGCCTTGGCGAGCGCCTCGACCCGGTCGACCTCCTCGGTCGGCGCGCCCTCGGCCAGCCCGAGTGCGCGGCGCAGGCCCGGAACCGCGCCGGACTCGCCGCCCCACACCTGCGAGGCCCGCAGGATCGCCAGCACCAGGTTGACGCGCGCCTCGCCCGCGGGCGCCTGGCCCAGGACGTGCAGGCCGTCGCGGATCTGAACGTCCTTGATCTCGCACAACCAGCCGTCGACGTGGAGGAGGAAGTCGTCGAACTCCTCGTCGTCGGGCCGCTGCTCGAGGCCAAGGTCCTCGTGCATGTGCGCGGACTGCATGAGGGTCCAGATCTGCGCGCGGATGGCCGGGAGCTTGGCCGGATCCATCGACGCGATGTTCCCGTACTCGTCGAGCAGCTGCTCCAGCCGCGCGATGTCCCCGTACGACTCGGCACGCGCCATGGGCGGGACCAGGTGGTCGACGATCGTCGCGTGCGCACGGCGCTTGGCCTGCGCGCCCTCGCCGGGGTCGTTGACGAGGAACGGGTAGATCAGCGGAAGGTCGGCGATCGCCGCGTCGGTGGCACAGTCCGCCGAGAGCGCCGCGTTCTTGCCCGGCAGCCATTCGAGCGAGCCGTGTTTGCCGATGTGCACCAGCGCATGCGCCCCGAAGCCGTGGGCGAGCCAGCGATAGGCGGCCAGGTAGTGGTGGGACGGCGCGAGCTCGGGGTCGTGATAGATGGCGACCGGGTTCTCGCCGAAGCCGCGGGGCGGCTGGATCAACAGGACGACATTGCCGGCCTGGATGGTGGCCAGGACGATCTCGCCGGCGTCGTTGACGAACAGCTCGCCCGGCGCGGGCCCCCACGCCTCGACCATCTCCGCACGCAGCGCCTCGGGCAGGTCCGCGGTCCAGCGCAGGTAGTCGTCGGTGGAGATCCGCACGTGACTGTCGGTGAGCTGGGCGCTGGTGAGCCACTCCTCGTCCTGCCCGCCCGCGTCGATGAGCGCGTGGATGAGGGCGTCGCCGGCGGCGGTGTCGTCGGCGTAACCGCCCTCCGCGACGGTGCCGTCCGCCCCCCGCTCGGTGAGGTCGAGGCCCGGTCGATCAAGAAAGCGCGCGATGGGGCCGTCGTCCGGGCCCAGGTCGTAGCCCTCGTCGCGCATCCGGCGCAGCAGGCGGATGGTCGAGACCGGGGTGTCCAGGCCGACGGCGTTGCCGATGCGGGAGTGCTTCGTGGGGTACGCCGACAGGACCAGCGCGACCTTGCGGTCGGCCGGCGCCACGTGGCGCAGCCGCGCGTGGGCCACGGCGATCCCGGCGACGCGCGCGCACCGCTCCGGATCGGCCACGTAGCGGGGCAGGCCGTCGGCGTCGATCTCCTTGAACGAGAACGGCGCGGTGATGATCCGGCCGTCGAACTCGGGGATCGCGATCTGGTTGGCGGAGTCCAGCGGGTTGACGCCGTCGTCTGAGGTAGACCAGTCCTCCCGGCTCCACGTCAGGCACAGGCCCTGCAGGACGGGGATGTCCAGCGCGGCGATGCGCTCGACGTCCCACGTCTCGTCCTCGCCGCCCGCACTCACCGCGCCGGGCGTGGTGCCGCCGGCAGCGAGAACCGTCACGACCAGCGCATCGAGAGTGCCGAGCGCGTCAAACAGCTCGTCGGGGGCCGAGCGCAGGGAGCCGGCGAAGACCGGCACTCCCACCGCGCCAGCGGCGTCGATCGCGTCGGCCAGCGAGTGCGCGAACCCGGAGTTCCCGCTCACCTCGTGGGCGCGGTAGTAGAGCACTCCGACGCGGGGCAGGCCGGGGGCTTCCGTCGTGTCCGGCCGCGGCGGCATACCCCACACCGGCACGTTCTCCGGCGGCTCGAACCCGACGCCGGTGAGCAGCACGGTGTCGGCCAGGAATGCGTGCAGCTGCGCGAGGTTGCCCGGGCCGCCCTCGGCGAGATAGCGGTGCGCCTCGGCCGCGATGCCGATCGGGACCGTGGACAGCTCCATCAGGTCGGCGTCGGGGGTCTGCTCCCCACCCAGGACCACTACCGGGACGCCCGCGCCGAGCACGGCGGCGAACCCGGCCTCCCAGGATCGTCGGGAGCCGAGAATGCGGACCACCACCAGGTCGGCGCCGACGAGCAGTGCGGGCAGATTCGCCTCGACGTCGAGTCGGGACGGGTTGCCGAGCGTGAACGCCGCGCCGGATTCGCGCGCGGAGAGCAGGTCCGTATCGGAGGTGGACAACAGGGTGATGCGGGGCACGTCGTGCTGTGCCGAGGCGTCATCAGGGGACGCCGAACGCCGGTCGGGGCGCATGTTCTTCTCCAAACCCTCGTGGAACATGTCGCCGTGGCCGGTCTCCTGGCTTTCGCATCAACGCCGTGCGACCAACCTTCCCGGATCCTGGAGGGTCCAGTGGTCTCCGCCCCGTGAGGGACGGACGAGGGTGCGCGACTCCGCGACTACAGTGGCGAGGGCCGCGCCGGCTTTTCCTCCGGCTTCCCGAGCACCACGGCACCGGCGAGCCTATCCGGCGCACCCCGCCCGTGGCCGACCGGCTGCCTCGCGTCAGCCAGGGACGGCCATCCCGGTCAGGGGAAGTCCACCACCGCGAGGTTGAGTGGCAGCTCGCCTCTCCGCGGCTCCGGTGAGAGGTCCGCGGTGTCGACGAAGGTGCCGGACAGGAAGTCGTCGGCGTCGGCGATCCGCTGCGGCGGGACCTGCCCGGCGTAGTCGAACCCCTTCAGCTCGTACGGCAGCGAGTCGGCCTCGAGCAGGCTCGGCCCGTGCATGAGCTGGAAGTGAAGGTGCGAGGCGTTGGCGTTGCCGGTGTTCCCGAGCTTGCCGAGCACTTGGCCCTCGGTCACCGTGTCGCCGGGTTTCACCGTGACCGAGCCGGAGATCATGTGTGCGTACATCGCGTACACGCCGTCGCCGAGGTCGAGCACCACGTGGTTGCCGTCCACGTTCTCGACGGTGAGCTTGGACGCCAGTTCCGGGTTGCTGGCGGGCAGGACCCCCGGCGCATTGGCCTCCATCCCGTCGAGGACCGAGACGACGGTGGCGTCGGCGACGGCGAGGATCTCGGCGCCGTAGTCCACGTAGCTCTCGTTGTGGTTCCTGTCGCCGGTGTAGAACTCGCCCTGGTCGTTGGTGCGCTTCCAGTCGATTGCGAACCGCTGGCTGTTGTTGAGTTTGCCGTTGACCGACATCACCGAACTGCGGTGCGGGAACCCCGGTTCGCAACACCCGTTGAGGGCCACCCAGTTCTCGCCCCGCACGGGCGGCGCGATGACCGGCACGGTGCGGGTGGAGAAGGCAACCGGTGTCGTAAGGTAGTCGATGGGTCCCGGCTCCCCGAACGCCGGCGAGGCGGCACCGGTCCCGTAGAGGTGGTGCAGCACCGCGTCCGGGGCCTGGTCGAGCGAGTCGAGGGTGAAGTCGATGAACACGACCCGGCTCTCCTGCGGCGGGATCTGCGCGGTGTCGACGTACCCGGCGGGCAGGTCGCGCAAGCGGTTGCAGTCACCGAAGACGCAGTCCGGGTCCACGAGAGCGGCGGCGGAGAAGCTGGCGATGACCTTGGTGGGATCGGTGCCGTCCACCACCTCGATCTTGTCCACGCTCGCCGGCACCTTGGTGGCGTTGGTGAGCTGCAGGTCGTAGGCCACGTGGTACTTGCCGTCCGTGCCCTTGAACGGCAGCGGCGGGTTGCCGATGGGAATCATCGTCAGCGCGGTGAACGCGTCCGGGACGGTCACCCCGGCGGCGGACCCGGCGGCCGGTGATGCCGTGGTCGTGGCGGCCGCTTCGGCGGCGGCGGGTTCGGTGGCGGCGTCCGACGAGCACCCGGCCGCGACCAGTGCGACTGCGGTGAGGGCGGAGGCGAGAAGGGTGGGTACGCGGCGAGGTGTCACGGTGGAGCTCCGTTTCTTCAGTTGTGAAGAAAAAACTTACCCTCTGCCGTCTGGGAAAAGTACACCGGCGACGGGCTGCCACAATGGCCCCCGTGAGCATCGCCGAACCCACCCGCCGGACCCGTGGCGACATGTGCCCGGGCGTCCTGCGGCCGTGGCCGGCCTCCGACGGCGCCCTGGTCCGACTGCGCGTGCCGGGTGGCCGCGTGTCACCGGCGGCCCTGTCCGCCCTGCACGGGGTCGCCGTGAGATATGGCGACGACGACAACGTGCACGTGACCACGCGTGCGAACCTGCAGCTTCGGGCCCTGCCGATCGGTCCGGACGGGCAGCTGCCCGGCGAGGTGGTGGCGGCGATCGCGGAGACGGGCCTGCTCCCCGCGCCCGGGCACGAGCTGGTGCGCAACGTCCTCGTCTCGCCGATGACGGGCCTGGTCGGTGGCAGCGCGGACCTGCGACCGGTGACTGACGCGCTGGACGCCGGACTGCTGGCCGACCCTGCGCTCGGCGGTCTGCCGGGCCGATTCCTGTTCGTCCTGGACGACGGCCGCGGGGACCTGCTCGACCGCTCCTGCGACCTGGGCCTGGTCGCCCTGGATGCCGACACCGCGCAGCTGCGGGTGGGCGACCGCTGGTCCGAGGTGGTGCCGCTGGCCGACGCCGCCGACCGGCTGGTCGAGCTGGCCCGCGAGTTCGTCGACGCCCGCGGCACCGGCCCGGACGCCCCGTGGCACGTGCGGGAACTGCCAACCCCCCTCTTCGAGGCCCGCCCCGCGGACGGCCGACTGCCGAGCCCGGCCCCGGCGCTGCCGTACGGGCCGGTCGCGGGGTCCGCGGGGCGGATCGAGCACGTCGAAGCGCCGGACGGGACCCTCGACCGCCACCTCATCGCCCGGCTCACCGGCGGCGACGTCGCCGAGCTCATCGTGACCCCGTGGCGCGGGGTGCTGGTCGTCCGCGAGTAGGCTGCGGGCTGTCCCACGGCGAGGAACCCGGTGCAAGTCCGGGGCGGTTCCGCCACTGTGAGGCCCGTCGAGCCGATGGGCCCAGCCAGATACTCACCGGGGATCAGCGCGCTCCCACCGCGTCGCTGCGACTTCTCACACCGGGGCGAGAACCCCGAGGAGGACCCCATGAGTGCTGCCCTGAGGCCGCCGCGTCGCTACGACTACGTCGACGACGGGCCCGCCATCTACGTCGACTCCTTCGCGACCATCCGCGGCGAGACCGACCTGTCCCGCGTTCCGGCCGACGCCGAGCGACTGGCCGTGCGGATGGTCCACGGCACCGGCCAGACGGACCTGACCCGTGACCTGCAGGTGCACCCCGGCCTGGTCAGCGCTGCGAGGTCGGCGCTCGACGCCGGCGCGCCGATCCTCTGCGACGCCCACATGGTCGCCTCCGGGATCACCCGGGCCCGGCTCCCCCGCGACAACGACGTGGTGTGCACCCTGTCCGATCCCGGCGTCCGCGACCTGGCCGCGCGGATGGGCACCACCCGCTCCGCCGCCGCGCTGGCGTTGTGGGGCGACCCCCTCGACGGCGCCGTCGTCGCGATCGGCAACGCCCCCACCGCCCTGTTCCACCTGCTGGAGATGATCCTCGACGGTGCTCCCCGGCCCGCCGCGATCGTCGGCTGCCCGGTGGGTTTCATCGGAGCCGCCGAGTCCAAGGCCGCGCTCGCGGCGTTCGCGGACGACCACGGCATCGACATCCCCTTCGTCACCGTCCACGGCCGGCGCGGCGGGTCCGCGATGACCGCCTCTGCCGTCAACGCCCTGGCCCAGGAGGCGGAGTGACCGGCCGTCTGTACGGCGTCGGCGTGGGACCGGGCGATCCCGAGTTGCTCACGCTCAAGGCCGCCCGGCTCATCGGCGCGGCCGACGTCGTGGCTTTTCACGCTGGGCGCGGCAAGGAATCCAACGCGCGTCGCATCGCCGCCGAGCTCATCCCTTCTGGCGCGATACAGGAGCGACTGGAGTATCCGGTAACCACGGGCGTCACCGACCACCCGGGCGGGTACGCGGGCGCGATCGCGGACTTCTACGAGCGCAGCGCGCAGCGACTGGCCGAGCACCTGGCCGCCGGCCGGGACGTGGTCCTGCTCTCGGAGGGAGACCCGCTGTTCTACGGCTCCTTCATGTACATGCACGACAAGCTCGCCGCTCGATTCGAGACCGAGATCGTGCCCGGTATTCCCGCGTTCGCCGCTGCCACCGCCGCGGCCGCCACTCCCCTGGTCAGGCAGACCGACGTCCTCACCGTCCTGCCGGGCACGCTCCCCGAGCCCGAGCTCGCGCGGCGCCTTGCAGACACCGACGGTGCGATCATCATGAAGCTCGGCCGCAACTTCCCCGCCGTCCGGCGGGCCCTCGAGGCGGCCGGGCGGCTCGACGGCGCGGTCTATGTGGAGCGGGCCTCAACCGACGCGGAGGCACATCACCCGGTCAGCGAGGTCGACCCGGACTCCGTGCCGTACTTCTCGCTCATCGTCGTCCCCGGCGACTCTCAGCACTCCGACCCCACCGGCCGCCGGCCCGCACAGCTCTCTGCGCCCGGGGAGCCCTCCCCGGGTCGTACCGCCGGCTCGGCCGACTCCACGGACGGGCAGGCCCCGCTATCGCGCGGCGTCGTGCACGTCGTCGGCCTGGGCCCGGGGCCGCAGGACTGGCTCACCCCGGAGGCCACGCGGATCCTGTCCGAGGTCGACCACGTGGTGGGGTACGCCCCGTACGTCGACCGCGTCCCGCAGCGGGCGGGCTTGCGCAGACACTGCTCCGGCAACACCGTCGAGGTCGACCGGGCGGCACTCGCCCTGGAGTTGGCCGGCGCGGGCGAGCAAGTGGCCGTGGTCTCCGGCGGCGACGCGGGCGTGTTCGGCATGGCCTCGGCGGTCTTCGAGGCCGCGGAGGATCCGCGCTTCACCGGCATCGACGTCCACGTCGCTCCCGGGGTCTCCGCGGTACAGGCGGTGGCCGCGCGGGCGGGCGCTCCCATCGGTGCGGACTTTGCCGTGGTGAGCCTGTCGGACCGGCTCAAGCCGTGGGACGTGATCGACCAGCGGCTGGACGCGATCGCCGCCGCGGATCTGGTCCTGGCGGTCTACAACCCCGCCTCCCGCTCGCGCACCCACCAGGTCTCCGACGCCCGCGAGGTGATCCTGCGTCACCGTTGCCCGACCACGCCCGTCGTGGTGGGCCGTGACGTGGGCCGAGCCGAGGAATCGTTGACCGTCACCACCCTCGGCGAACTCGACTGTGGGTCGATCGACATGAAGTGCCTGCTCATAGTGGGCGCCTCCGGGACGCGGATCACGGACTCCGGCCGGGTGTGGAGCCCCCGGTTCGTACGGGCATGAGCACCGATCCCGGCCCCGGCGACGATCGCGCGGTCGATGTCGAGGCATTGTGGCGCGTTCTGGCGACGCGCCGGGACCATCGGCACTTCCACCACACCCCTTTCGCGCCAGACCGTCGAGCGGCTCCCCGCGTCTTCGCCGTGGCGCCGAGCGTCGGGCTGAGCCAATCATGGCACGTCACGAGCTTCGTCGATCCCGACCACTTCTCCGGGAGCGTTCCGCTGCCGGAGGACGCCCGTCCCCTGGCATACCACTGTTTGGGGCACCCCGCTCTGGAGCTCAAGGAGTCGCTGCTGCAGACCGTCGACTGGGTCTAGTGGCCGGCGGGAATTAACGGCCCGGCGGAGACTCACGACCAGCATTGCTGTTGAGATGCACCCGGCATACGGGTCAGCCGTCAGCCCTCTACGGATGGAAGTACGAGGCTCCGTTGAGGTCGAGTACGGCGCCCGAGGACCAGACCGCCTCGGGGGAGGCAAGGTAGAGCACGGCGTGTGCCACCTCTTCCGGGGTGGCAACGCGACCGAAGGGGCTCTGTGCGCGCAGCCCATCGCCGACCGGGCCAGCCAGTGTCGTCGCCTGGCGTTCGGTGGCTACGACGCCCGGCGCCACCGACGAGACCGAGATTCCGTACGGGGCAAGCGTCGCGGCGATTGACTGCCCGAACGCGTGGAGTGCGGCTTTACTGGCCGCATAGGCCGGGTGCTCGGGCTCGCCCTTGAACGCGCCGCGCGACCCGATGTTCACCACGGCGCCAGAACCGCCGCCTTCACGGAGCTGCTGCGCGAACGCCCAGGTGACGTGGGCGGCTCCCAGGAGATTGACCGACAACATCTGCTCCCAACGATCCGTCCAGTCCTCGAACGTTGCGTCTACGATCGGATGAGCGTTGAACGGGCTCGGAGCGATACCTGCGTTGTTGATCAGCACGTCCACCCCTCCCAGCTCGCTCAGGACCTTCTGCACGAGGGCTCGGCACTGGTGCGGGTCACTGATGTCGGCGTTCACCATGACGTGCCCATCGCCATCAAGGGACTCGAGCGTACGTCGAGCTTCCTCGGGGCGCGATGCGTAGTGAACAGCCACGATATCCCCGAGCCGGGCAAACGCCTGTGCCACGGCACGGCCAATACCCTGGGTGGCGCCGGTGACCAGCACCCGCCGTCCGGACGCGGGCACGGTCATGTCCGCTGCCCACAGTCGGTGCGCTGCGACTCGATTGCAGGCCCTGCGCCGCCGGAGATCAACCGGTGCTGCTGGACGCAGGAGCTCAAGCGGACGCAGGCGGTAGGGCCAAGGGCCCCGATGAGCCGTTCATCATTGTCGCGAGGCGTCATGCTTGTTGAGATTACGCGTGCGCCCTCGAGACGGGCGGCTGTATTTACGTCCCGCGCCACGGGCAGCCCATCAGGCCTTATCCACTTCGTAAAGCGGGCATGCGGTGAGGATCTCCGGACCAGGTTCGGCGACCAATCCCGTCGCCTCACTATTACGGGCATGCGCGACAGCGGCCGACTTGAACCCAAGTAGCCAGAGCCCGCAAGAACCATCGCTGTAGGGACGTTCTTCTCTACTTCATCAAGGTCGCCGAACTTGGAGCCCGCCAAGCCTCACCGTAGCCACCGTCACCTGCGATGTGGCGCTGGAGAATGTCGCCGGACCGGATCCATCTCAGGTGATTGGAACAATGGCCGAGAACGTAGATTCTGTAAAGCTACGGAGGTCGGCTTCCTAAGAACGCAACAGATGTGGCTTCTAGCGGACCAGCCAGGTCTCGCCCTCACACATCCGAATGGTGACCTTCTCCCCGCTGTTGTTGCGGCCGGTCACCTTCACCAGTCCGGATGGTGTGACGACTTGCTTGCTTGCCTTCAGCCATGACTGCTGTTGCTCGTCAAAAACTTCCGAATGATCTCCTAGACCGTTAACGGTCCATCGTCGCTCCGTCAATTGTCTCCTCTTATCTGGTGTTGGCCTCGTCCGGTGCGGGGCCGAGATGGTGTCGCTCGAAGACCGAGAGATGCCCTCATGTTAACTCGGGAGACAATTGTGTATATGCCGAGAGATCAGCGAGGGTGGGGGCATAAATAGGTGGTGGGCTAGTTTATGACTGCATTGTGGTTCCTTGCGCCTCTCGCGCAGAGGGGAGTTCGAGTGTGAATTGTGCTCCGTGGCCTAGGCCGCGGCTGCTTACTCGGATTCGCCCTCCGTGTGCTTCGACCAGTGCTCGGGTGATCGCCAGGCCGATTCCGGTGCCGCCTGCGTTTCGGCCTCGGGCGGGATCGGCTCGGTAGAAGCGGTCGAAGAGATGCTCTAGGTGCTGGGCGGCGATCCCTTCCCCGGTGTCGGAGACGGTGATCGCGGTTGTGTTCGTTCTCGAAGGAGCAGCGCTGAGGGTGACGGTCCCTCCGGTCGGTGTGTGTCGTAGGGCGTTGTCGAGGAGGTTTCCCAATACCTGTCCGATTCGTTCGGCATCCACGGTGACGTCGGTCGGCTCGATGTCGCCTATGTGCAGCTGGACGCCTTTGTCCGCGTAGCGTTCGCGTGCTGCGTTAACTGCCGTTGCCACCAGGTCTTTGGTGGTGGTTCGAACTGGTTGCAGTCGTGTGAGGTGTTCTTCTGCATCGGAGACGTCGACGATGTCCGAGGCGAGCCGTTCGAGCCGCCGGGTGGCCGCCCACAACACTTGCCTTGTGGAGTCGTCGAAGGCACGGACTCCGTCGTCCACGGCCTCGAGGTAGGAGTCGATGGTGGCCAGCGGGGTGCGCAGCTCGTGACCCAGATCCGCGAGCATCCTTCGCCTGGTGGCATCTGTCGCATCGAGACGCCTGGCCAGTTCGTTGACGCTGGTGGCCAGATCGTCGAACTCCCGGCCAAGTTTCGGACTTGTCACCCGGGTCTCGTATTGCCCTCGCGCTATGTCTGCCGTCGAGGTGGTGACCATGGTGACCGAGCGCTGGACTCGGCGGGTGAGGTACCAGCTGGTGAGCAAGGCCACCAGGACCGCGATTGCTACCGCCAGCCCCCAGGCCAGGACTATGGCGACCGTGAAGGCTTCTTCGACGTGGGCTGCTTCGTTCGAATCGTGGTCGATTCCGGCTTGACCGAGGTGGTCGTGGAAAATGCCCGGGGCCAGGGCGGAGGCGACGAGCCACGCGCTGACCGCGCACCCGACGACCACGCTGGACATGGCCAGAAGCAGGCGGGTTCCGAAGCTGAACCCAGCGACGCGTCGGCTGGTGCGGGGCCGAGTTTCAGTCGCGTCCGGCGATGGTATGTCGTTCACTGGCCGGTTCCCATGCGGTAACCAACTCCTCTGACCGTGCGTACGAAACGGCCTCGGGAGGCATCGTCGCCCAGCTTGCGGCGAAGGTGACCGATGTGGACGTCTACCAAGTGGTCATCACCCACCCAGTTCGGGCCCCACACGGCGGCCATCAGCTGGGCTCGGCTGAAGACGACCCCAGGGTCGCGGGCGAGCGCGGCGAGGATGTCGAACTCGGTGCGGGTCAGCGCGACATCGGCGCCGCCGACGGTGACCTCTCGGCCCGCGGTGTCAATAGTCAGGTCGCCGACGGTCCGTACCTGCTCCGGCGACCTGCCGTGGTCGATTTCGGTGGCGCCGGTTCGAGGTCTGCGCATCATCGCCTGGATCCTGGCCGAGAGCTCGCGCGGGCTGAACGGTTTGGTCATGTAGTCATCCGCGCCGACGGACAGGCCGATCAGCGTGTCGACCTCCTCGGTCCGGGCCGTAAGCATGACGATGTAGGCGTCGGAGTGCGTCCTGACCTGACGGCATACCTCGATCCCGTCCAGCCCGGGCAGCCCCAGGTCGAGAACGATGACATCGGGATCGATTCGACGAGCCAGACCCACCGCCTCCTGTCCGTCCCCGGTGATCGTGACATCGAACCCGTCGCGCTCGAGATAGGACCCGACCAGGTCGGCGAGGGGCTCCTCGTCATCGACCACCAGCGCCCGCGGACCGGCGTGCTGCTGGGGATGCGAACTGCGAGCGCCAGAAACGGAAGGGGGCATGCAGGCCATCTTCGCCGCAACTCCTGGAAATCCCTCACCCGAGTGGGCGCCTTGACCGAATCTTCACACGATCTCCATCCAGAACGCTCGGGTGGCCGGTCACCATGGGCGGTCGAGTCGGACACGGGAGGTACCTCATGCTCGGATGGGTCGCATTGACCGTCGGAGCCGTGGTCGTCACCGCACTGTGGGCGTCAACCTTGCTCCTGGTCACTGCCCTGTTCGGGCCGTCGCCCTCGGAGGGCGACCGATGAAGGAGTTGTCGCGGCGGGCATTTCTCATCGGTTCGGTCCTGGCCGGCGCGGGTGCGGTGACCGCCTGCAGCGAGCCGGGGCCCTCGGGAGTGCCGGTGTCGGCGTCGGATCCGGCGATCCGGGACCTGGAGGCCGAGCGGCAGCGACCGGGACAGCAGGTGGTGAACGCTCGGCTGTCCCCGCGCCCGGTGGAGGTCGATCTCGGTGGTCTCGTGGTGTCGACCTGGGCATTTGCTGACACTGTTCCGGGTCCGGTCCTGCGGGCCCGGGCAGGAGATCTGCTGCAAGTCGAGGTGGATAACCAGCTCGACCAGGCGACGAGCGTGCACTGGCACGGCATCGCCCTGCGCAACGATATGGACGGAGTGCCCGGTCTGACCCAGGACCCGATCCCTCCGGGCGCCCGGTTCACCTACGACTTCACCGTCCCGCACGCCGGCACACATTGGTACCACTCACACTCCGGGCTACAGCTCGACCGGGGCCTGTACGGTCCGCTGATCATCGACGATCCCGCCGACCCCGGGGACTATGACCACGAATGGATCGTCGTCCTCGACGACTGGCTCGACGGCATCGACGGCACTCCCGAGGACGCCGCCGGGCGATTGGGCATGGATGCCCCCGGCGCTCAGGGCCGGCCGATGGCCGGAATGGGGCACGGCCCGATGGGGGGCGCCCGGTCCAGCAACCCGATGATGACCTCCCGGTTGCTCGGTGTCGCCGGGGACGTCCACTATTCGCACTACCTGGTCAACGGCCGAGTCCCGGCCGATCCGATCTCATGGACTGCCAGCCCGGGCCAACGCGTGAAGATCCGGTTCATCAACGCCGGGGCGGACACGTTCTTCCGCGTCGCCCTCGGCGGACACACGATGACCGTCACCGACACCGACGGCTTTCCCACCGCTCCCCAGGAGACGGAGGCGATCCTGCTCGGGATGGGCGAGAGGGTCGACGCCGTGGTCACGCTGACAGACGGGGTGTTTCCCCTCTTCGCCGAGGCAGAAGGCAAGAACGGGTACGGGTACGCCCTCGTGCGCACCGGGGCCGGCGAGCTACCCGCCGACCCGCGCCCCGGCGAACTCGACGTACCGGTGCTGCTGGCCGCGGATCTGACCCCAGCGCCGGACTCTCGACTGCCCGGCCGAGGGCACGACCGCTACCTCAGCGTCGACATGGGCGGCAGCATGATGCCGTATCGCTGGACACTCAACGGGCAAACCCACCCCGACACCACGCCGTTGGAGGTCTCCCGCGGCGACCGGGTCCGGATGCGGCTGCGCAACATGTCCGACATGGCCCACCCGATGCACCTTCACGGTCACACCTTCGCCCTCGCCGACAGCGGGCTGCGCAAAGACACCGTCACGATCCGCCCCATGCGGACTATCGAGATCGAGTTCGACGCGAACAACCCCGGACAATGGGCGTTCCACTGCCACAACGCCTACCACCAGGAAGCCGGAATGATGACCACCTTGTCCTACCTCGCCTGACCACCACCCGATCGACACACCACCCGATCTTGACGCCGACCCGAAAGGACATCGACCACGATGACCCGCACCACTCTGCTCCTGCCCGCAGCCCTGACCGCCGTTGCCCTGACGCTGTCCGCCTGCACCGACAGCACCGACAGCACCGAAGCCTCGCCCGCCGCGCCCACCACCGCGGCCGGCGCCACCACATCCGTGGCCGGCACCGTTGCCTCTGGCCAGGACGAGGAGCATTCGCAGGCCGACGTGATGTTCGCGCAGATGATGCTCCCGCACCACCAGCAGGCGATCGAGATGAGCGACATCATCCTGGCCAAGGACGACATCCCCGCCGACGTCGCGGCGCTCGCCGAGGAGATCAAGGCTGCCCAGGGCCCCGAGATCGCGCAGCTGACCGACTGGCTGGAGCAGTGGGGCGAGGCGACCGAACCGCAGGATGGTCACGGCGGTCACGACATGTCCAAGATGGAGGGAATGCTCTCCGACGACGAACTAGAACAGCTGTCCGACGCACAGGGAGCCGACGCCGCCCGGATGTTTTTGGAGCAGATGATCGCCCATCACCAGGGCGCCATCGCCATGGCCGAGGAGGAGGTCGAAGGTGGCCGCTACCAGCCTGCGGTCGAGTTGGCCCAGACCATCATCGACACCCAGCAGCAGGAGATCGACACCATGCGCGACCTGCTCACCTCGCTCTAACCACCCGATCGCCATGGGCCACACCGGCCCGGCACGACACCCGAGACACCACACCACGCGGAGAGGAAAATCCATGTTCTCCACAACGCGCTCTGCGCTCCCGCCCACGGCCGTCAAGGAAGCGTGTTCATGCTGCTCCACGCCCACGGACCTAGAACGAATCGCCGCCACCGGCCGTCCGCAGGCTGACGATGATGCCGCCGTGGCCGCCGGCGCTCACACGGAGACAGACAAATGAGTCAGCCACACGATCACCACCACCATGATCGCCGCGGCGGACCCGGTGACGGTTCGGCCGGCCGCCCCGACGAGATGGCCACCTCGGTAGCCGAACATCATCACCCGGGCGCAGCTGACGACGCGGCCAGCCACGGCCACACCGGACAGCATCACGCCGGTCATGAAGACCACGGCGGTCATGCGGGGCACGCAGACCACGTCGGGCAGTTCCGACGGCTGTTCTGGATCATGCTCGTTTTGGCAGTGCCGGTGGTCGGCTTCAATGACATGTTCGCCGACCTCACCGGCTACCAGCTGCCGGAGGCCGGCTGGGTGTGGTGGGTCTCCCCCGCCCTGGGCACGGTGATCTACCTCTGGGGCGGTCGGCCGTTCCTGACCGGCGCGCTGTCCGAGCTCCGCGCTCGCCAGCCCGGAATGATGCTCCTGATCGGCCTGGCGATCACGGTGGCGTTCATCGCCTCCTGGGGCGCTACCCTGCGCATCCTGGATCATGAGCTGAACTTCTGGTGGGAACTGGCCCTGCTGGTGGTGATCATGCTGCTGGGCCACTGGATCGAAATGCGCTCCCTGGCGCAGACCACCTCCGCGCTCGACTCCCTGGCGGCGCTGCTGCCGGATGAGGCCGAGAAGGTCGACGATGACGACGTCGTCATCGTCTCCCCGGCCGACCTGGTGGTCGGCGACGTGGTGATCGTCCGCCCCGGTGCTTCTGTGCCCGCCGACGGCACGATCATCGACGGCTCGGCCAGCATGGACGAATCCATGGTCACCGGCGAATCCAAGGCGATCCGCCGCGGCATCGGCGAGCAGGTCGTCGCAGGCACCGTGGCCACTGACTCCGGCCTGCGCGTGAAGGTCTCGGCGACAGGGGACGACACCGCTCTGGCCGGAATTCAGAAGCTGGTGGCCGACGCACAGGCATCCTCCTCGCGGGCCCAGCGCATCGCCGACACCGCGGCCGGCTGGTTGTTCTGGTTCGCCCTCGCATCGGCCGTGATCACCGCGATCATCTGGAGCGCTCTCGGGTTGCCGGACGCGGGTGTGGTGCGCACGATCACCGTGCTGGTCATCGCCTGCCCCCACGCGCTGGGATTGGCGATCCCGCTGGTGGTCTCCATCGCCACCGAACGCGCCGCCCGCGGCGGCGTACTGATCAAGGACCGCCTCGCGCTCGAGTCGATGCGCACCGTCGACGCCGTCCTGTTCGACAAGACCGGCACCCTGACCAAGGGCGAACCCACCGTCACCGGAATCGAATCAATAGACGGGCACACCGCCAACGAGGTGCTTGCCCTGGCTGCAGCCGCCGAGTCCGACAGTGAGCACCCGCTGGCCAGAGCCGTGGTCGGGGCCGCACAGACCCGCGACCTGACCGTGTCGAAGGCGACCGACTTCTCCTCCTCCCCGGCCGTGGGCGTCAAGGCCACGGTGGACGGCACCGTGGTCGAAGTCGGCGGCCCCTACCTGCTCGATCAGCACGGACGCGATGAACTCCCCATCGCCGACCAGTGGCGAGGCGAGGGCGCGATCATCCTGCACATCCTCGCCGAGGGCCGGGTGATCGGCGCGCTGCGGCTGGCCGACGAGATCCGGCCGGAATCCCGGGACGCCGTCGACGCCCTGCATGCCGCCGGAGCTCAAGTCGTCATGATCACCGGCGATGCTCGCGCCGTGGCCGACACCGTCGCCGCCGAACTCGGCATCGACCGGGTCTTCGCCGGGGTCCGGCCAGAAGACAAGGCCGCCAAAGTCGCCGAACTGCAGTCCGAAGGCAAGAAGGTCGCCATGGTCGGCGACGGGGTCAACGACGCGCCCGCACTGGCCCAAGCCGATGTGGGCATCGCCATCGGCGCCGGGACCGACGTGGCGATCGGCTCCGCCGGCGTCATCCTGGCCTCATCGGATCCCCGCTCTGTGCTCTCGGTCATCGAACTCTCCCGGGCGAGCTACCGCAAGATGAAGCAGAACCTGTGGTGGGCCGCCGGCTACAACCTCGCCGCCGTGCCCCTGGCCGCAGGTGTCCTGGCCCCGATCGGATTCGTACTGCCCATGGGCGTCGGCGCCATCCTCATGTCCGCCTCCACCGTCGTCGTTGCTCTCAACGCGCAGCTGCTGCGCCGTCTCGACCTCCGCCCGGACACCGTCACCACAGCGATGCAACGAGGATGAATCCGATGAACACCACCCACTCCACTCGGAGACGAGCCGCGATCGCGCTCGTTGCCGCCGCTGCCCTGACCCTGACCGGCTGCTCGCCCGGGCCCGCCGAAAATGCAGTACCCAACTGGCCTCCCGCGTCGTTGGAGCACTACGACCTCGCCGGCCTCGACGCACCCCAGATCATCAACACGCTCGACACCATGCCGGTGGCCGACAGGCCGAACGATCTGATCGCCTCGGTGCAGCCGACAGAGCTCGTCTTGACCAGTGGCGATGAGAGCCTCGAGACGATTCCTATTCCAGAGGACCAGTTCTATCTGTCAGTGGCTCCGTATTACACGAGCACCCACCCCTGCCGATTCCACAGCCTGACCACTTGCCTCGGCGAGATCGCCAACGAACAGGTGCACGTCACAGTCACCGATAACGCCTCCGGTGACACCCTCATCGACGAACCGCGCACCACCTACGACAACGGCTTCCTCGGGCTCTGGCTACCGCGAGGCATCACGGCCACGCTCACCATCGACCACGACGGCAGAACGGCCACCGCTCCGATCTCCACGGGCGACGACGACCTCACCTGCCTGACCACTATGCAACTCGCCTGACATCCCCACTCGCGCCGATATCGCCACCGACGCGGCCACCCACCGGCAGGAAGGTAGTGCGGTCAGCATGGACCACAGCACACAGTCCCAAGACAAGCTCACTCTCACCGGATCCGTCGCGCTGGGAACCGGGGTAATGATCGGAGCCGGCATCTTCGCCCTCGTGGGCCAGGTCGCGGAATTGGCCGGCGGCTGGGTGCCGTGGGCGTTCCTCGCCGGCGCGGTGGTAGTGGCGTTCAGTTCCTACTCCTACATCCGGTACTCGGCCACCAACCCGTCCTCGGGCGGGATCGCGATGCTGCTCAAAGCCGCCTACGGGCCCGGGGTGGCGGCCGGCACGTTCTCCCTGTTCATGTACGTGTCGATGATCCTCGCCGAGTCCCTGCTGGGGCGGACCTTCGGCACCTACGTGCTGCGGCCGTTCGGCATGCAGGACTCCTCCCTGTGGGTGCCGGTGCTGGCAGTGCTCGCCATCGCCGCCGCCGCGCTGGTCAACCTGGTGGGCAACCAGTGGGTCGAGCGGTCAGCCACCGCTACCGCGGCGCTCAAGATCGTGGGCATCGCTGTGCTGGCGATCGCCGGCATCCTGGCCGCGGGCGTGTCCTCGCTGGACCGACTGTTCACCGTCGCCGAACGCACCCCACCGGAGCACGGCTGGATGGGCTTTCTGGCCGGGGTGACCCTGTGCATCCTGGCCTACAAGGGCTTCACCACGATCACCAACCAGGGCGCGGACCTACGGGACCCGGAGCGCAACATCGGCCGCTCCATCATGATCTCCATCGCCCTGTGCACCGTCCTCTACCTGTTGATCACCGTCGCAGTAACCGCCAGCCTGACCGTTCCGCAGATCATCGGGGCCCGCGACTACGCCCTCGCCGAGGCTGCCAAGCCGATGTTCGGATCCTGGGGCGTCACGCTGACCGTGATCATCGCGGTGGTGGCGACGCTGTCAGGACTCATCGCGAGCTTGTTCTCTGTCTCCAAGCTCTACGACATGCTCCGCGACATGGGCCAGGTGCCGGGCCTACCCGGCGCCGGCGGACACCAGTCGCTCTACATCACAGCCGGCCTGGCGATCCTCATGGCAGCCTTCTTCGACCTGTCACAGATCGCCTCCCTGGGGGCGATCTTGTACCTGGCAATGGACATCGCCATCCACTACGGGATCGTCCGACGCCTCAAGGACGACGTCAATGCCAAGGCGTGGATCCCGTGGGTCGCGATCGTCCTCGACGTCGCAGTGCTCGTACCCTTCCTCCTGCTCAAGGCGCAGTCCGACCCACTCACGCTGGGCATCACCGCGATCGTGGCCCTAGTCATCATCACAGCGCAGTGGATCACCGTGCGTCACCGCTCCGCACAATGATCCGCCCTTCTGCGAAAAGCCGCTACAACGGGTATTGGACGCTTGTTATTACAAAGATTCTGCGAAGGTCGAACCGAGGGACTGTAGCCAGTTCTGCGCATCAGTAGCGTCGGCGTTAGCTGGGCGCCTCCAGCGACGACTCGGAGAAGAAGGGAGCACATCGATGTCTCACATCACTTCAATGATCGAAACTGGACCGTTCCCGCTCTGGTGGACACCCGGAGATGAGCGGTGAGTTCCCCCAAGATAGAGGGAGCGGATTATGGGATCTACTCGTCGGAGCTTCACTGCCGAGTACAAGGCCAACGCGGTAAGTTTGGTCATCGATGATGGCCGTGCGATCGCCGAAGTTGCACGCAGTATCGGCGTTCACGAGATGACGTTGGGGAAATGGGTGAAGAAGACTCGAGACGAGGGAAACGGTGAGTCTGACCGCCCGTTGAATGAGGACGAGCGGGCGGAACTCGAGCGCCTTCGCGAAGAAGTGAAGCACGCCCGGATGGAGGTGGAGTTCGCAAAAAAAGTAGCGACCTGGTTCGCGAAAGACCCGCGGTGAAATTCGCGGCTATCGCGGACTGGGCTGAATCCGATTCATATCCGGTCACGTTCATGTGTGCTCAACTCGGCGTATCGACTTCTGGCTACTACAAGTGGCGCGGCAAGTCGCGCTCAGCTCGAGACCTCCGAGACGACGAGTTAACAGCGCTGATCGAGTACCACTACGAGCACCTCAACGGCCGTCCCGGCGTTCGGCGCATGCGTGCGGAACTCGCCGCCGGCGGCCACCGGGTCTCGCACAAGCGGGTGTGGCGGCTCATGAAGGTCGCAGGTCTGGAAGGCCGCCACCCGAAGGCGTGGAAACGCACCACCGTCGCCGGAGACAGCCCCGTTGGGGCACCTGACCTCATCGGCCGCGACTTCACGGCGGCCGAGGCGAACACCAAATGGTGCGGCGATATTACTTACGTACGGACCTGGAACGGCTGGGCGTACCTGGCCACCGTCATCGATCTGCACTCCCGGATGGTCGTCGGATGGGCCGTGGCCGACCACATGCGAACCGAGCTGGTCACCGACGCACTGGACATGGCCATCGCTCGTCGTCGACCACCCGGAAAAGTCATATTCCACAGCGATCGCGGAACTCAATACACGTCCACCGACTTCGATAAGTACTGCACGAAAAACAATATCCGACGATCATTGGGGCGCACTGGCATTTGTTTCGACAACGCGGTCGCAGAATCATTCTTCGCGAGCTACAAGAAGGAACTCATTCACACGCGCCCGTGGCCCACTCTAAAAACACTCAAAAAGAGCACATTCACCTGGATTGAGGAGTACTACAATAGGGCCCGACGACATTCCACACTGGGCTATTTGACACCAGCCGAGTTTGAACTAGGATTCAGAGACATATACGAACTCGCCGCTTAATTGCAGTGGCCACTTTAGCGGGAACACTCCAGTTCGCCTTGACCTTCCCCTGCGCTGGAACGTCCACTATGGACGCTGAAGAGGGGTCACGCGAAGGAAGGTGGGCAAATGGGTGTGGACTACGACGTCGATCTGGCCGTGATCGGCTCAGGAGGCGCGGCGATGTCCGCCGCCATCGCGGCCAGCCAGGCCGGTAAGAGCGTCGTGCTGGTTGAGCGCGGTGTTCTGGGCGGGACGTGCGTGAACATCGGCTGCGTGCCGTCCAAGACGCTCCTGGCGGCCGCCGGGGCCCGGCACGCCGCGCTCACCAATCCCTTCAAAGGTGCCCCAACGTCAGCCGCACCGGTGAACCTCGGCGATCTGGTGGCCCAGAAGGACGCACTCATCGAGCGCCTGCGTGATGCGAAGTACGCCGATGTGGCCGCTGCCTACGGCTTCCAGGTCCGCCCAGGCCAGGCCAGCTTCCTGGACGGGGACACCCTGGTCGTCGACGGCCAGGCGCTGCGGGCCCGGGCCTATCTAGTCGCCACCGGTGCCACCCCCGCCATCCCGGAGGTGGTCGGTCTCGACTCTGTGGACCGGCTGACGTCCACCACCGCGATGCAGCTGACCGAGCTGCCTGAGTCCCTGGTCGTTATCGGTGGCGGGTACGTCGGGATGGAGCAGGCCCAGCTGTTCGCTCACCTCGGCACCCGGGTCTCTGTGGTCGGGCGTCTGGCGCCGCACGCCGAGCCGGAGCTGGCCCAGAGACTTCGGGAAGTCTTCACCGACGACGGCATCACCGTGGTCGAAGAGCGCGCGACCACTGTGGCCCGCGAACCAGGCCCCGCAGGAGAGGTGGTGGTGACCACGGACTCGGGCGAACAGGTGCGCGGCGCGCAGGTCCTGGTGGCCACCGGACGCCTGCCCCGCACCGACGGCCTGAACCTGGCCGCTGCCGGTGTGGACGTGGACGAGCGCGGCTTCGTCGTGGTCGACCAGACCCAGCGCACCTCCAACCCGCGCGTCTGGGCCGCCGGTGACGTCTCGGGGGCTCCCCAGTACGTCTACGCCGCCGCCGCCGGCGGTCGGGCCGCCGCGCTCAACGCCCTGACCGAGGACAGGTACCCGCCGGCAGCTCGGGTCGACTACGCCGGCTTTCCTGCGGTCGTGTTCACCCGGCCCCAGCTGGCCTCGGCGGGGTTGACCGAGGACGAGGCCCTCACCCGAGGGCACGCGTGCGACTGCCGCGTCCTGGACCTGTCCGATGTCCCCCGGGCGCTCGTCCAGCACGACACCCGCGGGGCGGTGAAGCTCGTCGCCGACGCCGTGAGCGGCAAGGTTCTGGGCGTGCACGCTCTGGCGGACGGGGCCGGGGAGATCATGCTGGCGGCCACCTACGCCATCAAAAGCGGCATGACCGTCGACGATCTGGCCGACACCTGGGCGCCGTACCTGACCATGAGCGAAAGCCTGCGCATCGTGGCCGGCCTCTTCCGAAACCAGATGCCGACGTCATGCTGCGCCTGAAACCCGCGGCCCCAGCGGGGTGGACGAGGGCTCCCGCGGCGGCCCGCCTGGCGCCGTGAATGTGCCTTAAAAACCTACTGTTTTATGAGACGTCAGTTGGAGGCCCGAGCGCACGTTCGCTTCTTGGGCCGATGGCGACCTCCGGCGTGTCATAAAGACGTCTCGCACGTAGTTGTCGCGGAACGACTGCTGATCGGGGTTCGTGAGACACAATCAAGTCATGAGGCTGTTGGCGTGCACCCGCGTCGGCACAGCGGGTCGACCGCCCCTCGGCGGTCTGACGCCGGTGTTTGAGGATCTGGCGCGGGCATGACAGGCGAACGGGAGCACATCGCACGAGCGCTGCTCACGGAGTTCAGGGACTCAGGGGACTGGGTCACTCTGGCCGCCGCCGTCGAACTCTTCGGCACCTCATCGTTCATCGCCCGAAAAGCTGACCTGAGACCCATCCTCGAATGCGTCAACGACGAGCAGAGGATGTACTTGATCAGCGCCCACCTCAGATATCGAAGAGCGCCGAAACCCATTCCTATCGAGGCGCTGCTCAATGAAATATTCGCCAAGTCAGAGGACTCCGACCGTGCAGCGGCCATGATGGAGTATCTCGTCGACATCGACGATGAGCTCACCCCTGAGACGCATAGCTAGACCTCCCTCTCTGGCGGGGCCGAAAACCCAAATCCCCTGTCAAAGACGGCGCCCAGCGCGCTGTCGGGCCGCCCTAGGCTGGCGCCATGACACCGACTTGGTCTGAAATCAACGAGTTGCTCGCCTGTGGTGCCGCTGCAGAGTTCGAAGCCGATCTCGTGGTGCAGCCCCAGACCACCCCGGCGCCTGCAGTCCTGTCCTGGGTAATGGACGATCCACGCGCGAATCTGCACGCCGGCCCGGGTCGCAGCCGCATTACACGGGCCGGGGACTGTCGAGTCCGCCTCGATCACCCAGACGGACGACGGACGCTCTTTCACGACGGGACGGTGTGGCAGGTCGCCCTCGATGAGACCGCCACGAAGTTCCGCGTGAGGTCCGCGAACGCCTCCGGATTCGCCGCCCTGCTCGTGGACCAGCCCCACGATGCCGAGGAAGGTCTGGGTTACGGGTTTCCCTCCGGTCCCATCCGCGAATCCACTCACCAAGGCCGGCCCGTCGCGGTGATGGCAGGAGACCCAGGAGACGGATTCGGAGCCGTCGAGCTCTCGGTGGACATGCGCACCGGCGTACTCGTCCGGGTAGCCGCCGTCGATGGCTCCTGGGAAGCCTGGCTCGAAAACCTCGAACTCAGACAGACAGATGAGTCAGCCTTCCGCTGGGCGGGCCAGGCTGATCCGCCTGAGCAGATCCAGCCCAGCGGCGACTGGAGACCCCTGCAAATCACCGACCCGATCACCCCGACACCGGACCCCGACCCTGCGCCCGCCGACCCACGCGGACGCCTCTTGCGTGTCACGCTCGACGAGCTCGTGATCGCCGACGGTCAGCTGTCACCGCCGCGAGTGGGTGAGACCATCGAGGTATATCTGACGTTCTTCAAGGCCCCTTCTCCTCGGGGCCCCGAGACCACCGAGTTTCACGCCCGGGCCGAGCCGGTCGGTACCGGCACCCCGTATGAGGACTACTTCGGCGTTCTGCGGTGGCCCACCATCCTCCGCGGGGACGGCTGGGCCGCCACCTGGTCTGCCCCCCGGCCGACAGTCGGCCATGTCGTGGTCACCGGGTCCCTCGCGATCATCCACGACGCCGCAGCCGCCCACTGGTTCACACCCACCCGCGCCGCCGTCGCCAGAATCCGGGTCAACCGCCTCACCGGCCCGATGCCAGCAGATCACGAGTCCGGTTCGATCCCGGACAACGCCTGGTCAGACGAGCCAGTGTGCCCGTCCAGCTTCGATTCGCAGATGGCCCACTACCAAGCCGAGGGGAGCGCACCGGCCATCGCCGTGACCCTGGATCTGGACCTGGACGCCGCACAGCCGCCCCGGGCCAGGAACGACTTCGAGCCAGACGGGTTGTCAGCTCTCGGCGACGAGCTCTGGTCCGGCGACCGTCACCGCCCGATCCTGCAACAACGCCATCGCGCACTCCCAACCCGAACCGAGGAACACCTACTTCCCCTACCCGTGAGTGTCTACTCGAGCCCGATCACCCCGCACGCCGGCAGCGACGGCCTCTGGATCGAGCACAACCAGACGCTCTGGTCCGTCAACACCGCATCAGGTGCGCCGGCGCAATTGCACGACCTGGGCGCCGTGGGCTGGGGCTCCGCCGTGACAGTCGGCCCCCACCTCGTGACGTCCGGTAGTCCCCTCCGACGCTTCGATACTCAAGGCGAGATCGACCCAATCACGCTCCCCCCGGAAATCGCCACCGTGTGCAAGCTGGACCGGGTAGTCAAAGGGCTCCTCGCCATCGGACGAGAACCGGGCGAGGACACTGACGACAACGACGATCTGGGCCACCGATTCGGTCCTGTACCCAAGCCCCAACGCTTCCGGCTCGCGGTGTACGACCACTCAGGCCAGTGGACTGTCGGGACGTCCTTCGGCCTGCCCGTTCCTCCGACTGCCGTCGGCCGCAGCGCCGAGGGACCATGGGTGCTAAGTGCTGATCTGCTCCTGCGGTTCGACGCTTCACTCACGAGAACTACTGCTCACCGGCTCCCCTATTCGGCGCACTCTGCCGGATCGACCAAGACCGGCCCCTGGCTCACCCTTGACGGCGAGCGGATCGCCTTGCACCTGCGAAACGCGGAAGCTCCGGACCCGTGGCACCTCCGGGCACTGGTCCGCGACATCGGACCGCGGGGCGAATTTCCATGGGACCTCGTGCTGCGATTGGACAACGATCTCCTGCCGGTGGCCACCGTTCTCACCGACTGCCCCCGCCCCTCAATCGCAGTTACCACAGACAACACCCTCTGGTTCTCGGGGAACGTCCTACGTGGAATCACCGCCGACGGCCAACTCATCGACAGCGAAAGCGAGCCACCGGAGTAAAGAACTCGTCGTCGCCGAAGATCTGCGTGAGGTCAAGCAAGCGTGGTGCGCACACATATCGGATCGCCCTGAGTCGCACCGTGACCCCCGGGAGTTGATCAGCCAGGCTTGCGGCGATCGCGTGGCCCTCGCGGTACCAGGCCACCGGGTCCACATCGTCGGCCCACTCCGGCAAGGCGAAGCCTCCATTTGGCAGGCCGAGATCGGCGCTGGCCCCATCGTCATCTCGTCCGTAGCCGAGGAAGCCACGGTGCCACTCCTGGTTCCACTGCCGGAGCCGGTCCTCGAGCTGCGAGGTGAGCCCGAGGCTGCGCGGGGTCGGAAAACCCCCGGGACCCGGACCTGTGCGGAGCCGAGGGGGCTGGTGGTACGGCAGCCACCCGTCCCACAGGCCCCACTCGACCCCGTACTCAGGCATTAGCTTTAGCGTCCCCGGCACATCCGGATCGGGCTCATTGCCGGGCATCCGCCAGCCGTGCTCACGTCTAAACTGACCGGTCACTGCGCAGACGTAGCCCAGCTGATCGGCGGCGAGCTCGCACACCACATACTTTTCCGCGCAGCAGAACACAAAATGCTCCGGAAAGTGCTGACCGAGGCGCTCGGCCAGGGCGTGGCCGCGGTCGAGCCAGTCCATCTCGTCAAAGCCGTTCGTCCACACGGGCTGATCAACCGGACGGTCACCGAGGTGACGGAAGTGAGTCTTAAACTGGTCGATCCAGTCTTCGATCTCGTTGCGCAAAGCCTGCGGAATCTGCAGATCTGCCGCCACCCCCTGGTCGTACCCCGGATGACCGGGAGGGAACACGTCAGGGGAGGCGGTGATGTAAGGCCGGTAATTGATGACCGGGTGGAGCGCGAGAAGGCGGCGGTTGAACGGACCCGGGTCTACGGGAACCCGGCACGCCGCACGACACAGGTGGGTCGAACGCAGGCCATGGAAGGTTCCATCTGGCGAGACACGCATCAGCCGAGAGTATCCCGCAGGGGCCGGGACTTGTCAGCGACGGGAACTGGGGTTAGACCGCCGCGACGGCTCTCCGAGCGCAGTGACTCAGTCGAAGAGCATCCCTCCAAATCCGACCACCAGAGCCGCCAGCCCGCCCACGGCGACACCAGCGGCAACAGCATCCAACACGGGCCCACGCCGCACCAGGACACCTACCCCGGCTCCCGCCAGGCCGATCACCACGATGCCAATGAAGAACGAGAACACCGTCATGAACAGCAACATCGAGAAAGCCGCGGAAATCGCATCATCCACCGTGCCGCCGCTGTTGCCCACCATGACGATCGGGAACTTCCACACCCAAGCCATCACGCCCGCCGCTACCGGCGCCGCCACGACCGACAGCCCGGCGCTGATTAAGACGTTCCGATCCTCTTTCTCCATCAACCGAAGGTAGCCCCTGCTGGGCAAGTGCTGACCGACCGTCCCAGTTCCTTGGTTGTGGGACAGCGACTGTCGACCCGCAGTTTCGGTTTGTGGGTCGCAACGCGCTACACATCGTGTTGGTTCACGAAGACTTGGTGCGCCGCCGGGCGAAAAGGTCAGGGTTGATGACGCGGACCGCTTGAGTCAGAGCGATGGCCAGTAGTCCGTAGATCCACACGGAGTACGACCAGGGGCTGTGGGTGACCACGCTGACGCGGGGTTCGTCCCTGGTCCAGTAGGTGCAGCGGACCCCGGCGGGGAGTAGTTCGTACCCGTGGGACCAGTCAATGTTGGTATGGAATGTGCTGATCTGTTCCTCAGGGGGAAGTCGGTCGGAAGGGAAGCTATCCGGCACGTGACCGTCGCGGAGTGCACAGGTGTAGCCGGGGTAGTCGTTGTAGTCGTCACTGCCGGCGAAGCCGAGGAACGCGACCGCTCCGCAGATCGACAGCACTGCAGAGATCGCGGCCGCACTTCGTCTGGCGCCTCGCCCGGTCGCCCTGAAGGAAACCCAGACGACGAAAGCCCAGAGCCCCAGCGACAGGGTGGAGTGTTCCCGCTAAAGTGGCCACTGCAATTAAGCGGCGAGTTCGTATATGTCTCTGAATCCTAGTTCAAACTCGGCTGGTGTCAAATAGCCCAGTGTGGAATGTCGTCGGGCCCTATTGTAGTACTCCTCAATCCAGGTGAATGTGCTCTTTTTGAGTGCTTTTAGAGTGGGCCACGGGCGCGTGTGAATGAGTTCCTTCTTGTAGCTCGCGAAGAATGATTCTGCGACCGCGTTGTCGAAACAAATGCCAGTGCGCCCCAATGATCGTCGGATATTGTTTTTCGTGCAGTACTTATCGAAGTCGGTGGACGTGTATTGAGTTCCGCGATCGCTGTGGAATATGACTTTTCCGGGTGGTCGACGACGAGCGATGGCCATGTCCAGTGCGTCGGTGACCAGCTCGGTTCGCATGTGGTCGGCCACGGCCCATCCGACGACCATCCGGGAGTGCAGATCGATGACGGTGGCCAGGTACGCCCAGCCGTTCCAGGTCCGTACGTAAGTAATATCGCCGCACCATTTGGTGTTCGCCTCGGCCGCCGTGAAGTCGCGGCCGATGAGGTCAGGTGCCCCAACGGGGCTGTCTCCGGCGACGGTGGTGCGTTTCCACGCCTTCGGGTGGCGGCCTTCCAGACCTGCGACCTTCATGAGCCGCCACACCCGCTTGTGCGAGACCCGGTGGCCGCCGGCGGCGAGTTCCGCACGCATGCGCCGAACGCCGGGACGGCCGTTGAGGTGCTCGTAGTGGTACTCGATCAGCGCTGTTAACTCGTCGTCTCGGAGGTCTCGAGCTGAGCGCGACTTGCCGCGCCACTTGTAGTAGCCAGAAGTCGATACGCCGAGTTGAGCACACATGAACGTGACCGGATATGAATCGGATTCAGCCCAGTCCGCGATAGCCGCGAATTTCACCGCGGGTCTTTCGCGAACCAGGTCGCTACTTTTTTTGCGAACTCCACCTCCATCCGGGCGTGCTTCACTTCTTCGCGAAGGCGCTCGAGTTCCGCCCGCTCGTCCTCATTCAACGGGCGGTCAGACTCACCGTTTCCCTCGTCTCGAGTCTTCTTCACCCATTTCCCCAACGTCATCTCGTGAACGCCGATACTGCGTGCAACTTCGGCGATCGCACGGCCATCATCGATGACCAAACTTACCGCGTTGGCCTTGTACTCGGCAGTGAAGCTCCGACGAGTAGATCCCATAATCCGCTCCCTCTATCTTGGGGGAACTCACCGCTCATCTCCGGGTGTCCACCAGAGCGGGAACGGTCCAGGGCTACCGGAGGCAGTAGCGGAATCAGGAATGCCTCCACGGGTACCTCCTAGTTAACGCACTGTGCGGGGGCGGGCAGGTTCGCGTGTCAGTCGGTGGCGGACGACGAGTTCCCTCATCGCCAGCGCCTTCGATTGCGGCGTTCAGCGGCGGGCTGCTGCCGGTACTGGCTGGCGGTCCGGTGTCGTGCTGCAGCACCTACTGCAAGCAAGATTCGCAGTAAGCGCTCTTGCTACGACTGCGGGAGGTCGCGGTTCAGCGGGACTACTTCCCACTGGGTGTCGCTTCGCGCCTCCTCGATCAGATCCGACCTAGTCGAGTAGACCTCAATCCATCCTGTCTCGGGTTGAACCTCGAGGAACAGTGCCTCGTCGTCGGACCACAGGAAGGATGGTTCGGGGTGGAGGAACGGGTCCAGGAGAGCCGCCGTGGACGCTGATACCAGCTGGTAGTCGTAGGTGCTGCCATAGTCACTGTCATCGACGATGGTGATGATGCGTGCGGCGTCGGGTGTTCCGATTGGATCACCCCATACCGTCCAGATCGCCGCTCTCCACTGCTGGACAGACGCGATGCGGCAGTAGCGCTGCGCGATCTCGATGGCAGGGCCAGTGCTGCACCCGACCAGGCGGTCCACACCTATCGCCAGCTCCGGGGTGCCGGCGCTGTCGATCATCGATGTCAATCCACGGCGGGGCGGATACTGCGCACTTACACGCTCAGCGACCTCGCGCCACGAGCTCCACCCGGCCACGTCGCGGCCCATACGGAGCGTGATCGGACATAGGATCCGCACCCCGTAGGGAAAGAGGTCTCGGACAGCGCCCACGGTCCCGGTCTCGAGCAACGCTGCGATGCGCCCCTCGCCGCACACTGGCGACCACCCATCCATGTCGCTCCCCCTTCCTCGTCTACGTCGCATGTCGTTGGAGGGCGCGATACAACGTTGACCGTCCGACTTCCAGATCGCGGGCGATCGCCGACGGCCCCTCCCCTGCCTCGATTCGGGCCCGGGCCTTAGCGATCTGATCATCAGTCAGGACGCGTTTGCGTCCCTTGTACTTGCCCTTCGCCTTGGCGATAGCGATGCCCTCAGCCTGGCGCTCACGGATGATGGCCCGCTCGAACTCGGCGAACGCCCCGAGCAGCGAGAGCATCAGATCCGCTCGAGGATCCTGGGCGCCGGCGGCGTAGGTGGCCCGCTCGTGGACGAACTCCACACTGGCGCCCTTGGCGGTGATCTCGCCAACGATCTGCTTGAGATCAACCAGAGAACGGGCGAGACGGTCCATCGACGCAACAACCAGCTCGTCACCGTCTCGCAGGTACCCGATGCACTCTTCTAGCTTCACCCGGTCCGCACGCGAGCGAGCCGACTGCTTCTCAACGTAGACCCGGTCGCACTCCCCCACCGCCTCGAGCTGACGCGCCTCGTTCTGATCGGCCGCCGACACCCGCACGTACGCCACCCGCTGCCCCCGAGGACGCGACGCCCGGCGAGCCGACTTCGGAGCCGGCTTCGGCTTTGGCTTTCGCTTCGGGTTCTGCTCGATGACGTTCTCCGAGTCCGTCGACTCCACCCGAAAGTTCCAACCCAACTCGTCCCGACGACGAAACCGAGTTCGCACGCTCCCCCGACTGACGATGAGCACCTCCTCGCCACCATCACCCGAACGGTTCAAGAGCGTCCCGATCCGATCAGCCATGAGGAGACCCTTTCGCCCGGAATCTGTATCAATAGATCTTAGACCCGGCGGGAAGGCGTTTCACAAGTGCCTAACTGGACCCTGCGACACAGCACCGATGGTCGGCGGCATATCGTCCCGCACGGGTGTACTGGTAAATCGCGCTGCTCGGTGGCGGCGTTCTAGCGGCGATACCTGACGGCGCCACCTGCATTAAGGCTCGAGCGCCTCGAGGGCTCGGGCGGCTTGCTGGTGGCGGTAGAGGGTGGCGCGGGACCATCCGACCAAGCTGGCCGCTTCGGCGGCGGTGCGGCCCTTTCTTCGGGCGTCCTGGGCGATGACGAGTTTTTCGGCGATCACTGCGGGATCGACCGGGGGCCGACCGAACCTCGTGCCGTTCTGCTTCGCCGCGGCGATGCCGGCGTTGACGCGTTCAGTGATGAGCTCGCGCTCGTACTCGGCCAGGGTGGCGAGCATGCCCAGCATCAACCGGCCGGAGGTGGTCTCCGGGTCGATGCCGTCCGAGAGCGACCGGATCTTCACGCCCTTGTCGCGAAGCAGGTTCACGGTATTGAGGACATCGATCAGGGAGCGGCCGAGGCGGTCAATGCGCCACACCACGACGGTATCGCCGGGCTCGATGTAGTCCATCAGCCGCTTCATCCCCGGGCGCTCGATCGCGGTCCGGCTCCCCGAGGTGACGTCGGAGAAGACGTCGCGCTTCTGAACCCCGGAATCTACGAGTGCATCCAACTGCAACTGCGCGTCCTGACTCGCGGTACTGACGCGGGTGTACCCCAGATGCCTCATGGCCCGATTCTGCCCCATAAACCCCTCCCGAGGCCGACCCTGAGACGAATGTCGCCAAGATGACTTAATGAGACACCGGCGGGTGGCCGTAGAGCCAGGAAAACTGCTCAAAAGTGGTCGCTGTCCTGGACGGTGCCGGGTGTCTTGAAAACCTTTAGGTTTTTAAGGCGTTGTCACAACAGTTCAGCAGACGCTGTATAGTTCAGCAAGTGCTGACTATTGTTTCGCGTGTGGATGTGATGAACCGGTTAGGGCGGGCGATGGCCGACCCGACGCGGTCCCGGA
>NZ_JAUMSR010000001.1:2191868-2273772 GCF_032905965.1 Dietzia sp. IN118
ATGGCCGACCCGACGCGGTCCCGGATACTGCTGACCTTGCTGCAGCAGCCGGCCTACCCGGCGGAGCTGGCCCGCGATTTGGAGCTGACACGGTCGAACGTGTCGAACCATCTGGCATGCCTGCGCGACTGCGGGATCGTTGTCGCAGTGCCCGAAGGCCGCCAGACCCGGTACGAGATCGCAGACCCGCACTTGGCGCGGTCGCTATCCTCCTTGGTCGAGGTCACCCTCGCGGTCAACGAAAACGCCCCCTGCTTGGAGCCCGACTGCTCAGTGCCGGGTTGTCACGCCACGGAGGTGCAGGCGTGATCCTGTCCTCGGCCCTGCAGGCGATCGGCCTGTTCATTGCCACCAATATCGACGACATCATCGTCCTGTCGCTGTTTTTCGCCCGCGGAGCAGGCCAACGCGGAACCACCGCACGCATTCTGGCCGGCCAGTATCTTGGCTTCGTCGGCATCCTCGGCGTCGCTGTGCTCGTCTCCCTGGGCGCGGGAGCCTTCCTGCCCCCGGGGGCCATCCCTTACTTCGGGCTGATCCCACTTGGCTTGGGACTGCGGGCCGCGTGGCAGGCCTGGCGCGGGGACGATGATGACGACGACGACGCAAAGATCGAGGGCAAGAACGTCGCCGTGTGGACCGTGGCCGGCGTAACGTTCGCCAACGGCGGCGACAACATCGGCGTCTACGTCCCCGTCTTTCTCAACGTGGGCACGGGAGCCGTAGTTGCCTACTGCATCGTGTTCCTGGTGCTGGTGGCGGGACTGGTGGGCCTGGCCAAGTTCGTCGCCACCCGCCGACCGATCGCCGAAGCACTAGAGCGCTGGGAACATATCCTGTTCCCGACTGTCCTGATCGGCCTGGGCGCCTTCATCCTGATCAGCGGCGGAGCATTCGGACTCTGACAGAACCGACGCAAACCCCACCACGCACCCGTGAGCCGCCGACTCGCTCTAATTCTTCCGGCCAGAACGCCCGATTGGTACGTCGCCGCCAAGAAGTAACCACAGAAGACCGCCACAAAGCGATCAAGTCCACAAGCGATGGTCGGCGGCATGTTGTCCCGCACGGGTGTACCCCACAGGGGACGTGACTACGCCTCGATGCTGGCGAGCGCAGCTGAGCCTCTCCGATCCTCGCGGGTCTCGCAGCTGGCGTTCCTAGCGAGCCACGCGGCCCTTCGCCGATACCGTTGCGTCGGTTCGGGCTTCCTGGCGGCCGGAGGACACTGTCTGTTGCCCGCTGCCTTCGGCCTATCCGTTCAGCCCCGCCGCTTCGACTCTCGCTCCGGGCTCGACGCGTACAACCACGATTCCGCCTCGCCCGGCCGCTCCAGCGCCCGGCCGACCAGGATAACCGCCGCCTGGCGCAGGCCAGCCGTCTCCACCGCTGCCGCGATGTCAGCAAGAGTGCCGCGCAGCTCCACGCGGTGCGGGCGGCTCGCGTTGGCCACCACCGCCACCGGGCAGTCGGCACCGTGTGTGGGCACCAGCCGCTCGGCGAGCTCGCGGATCCGAGTGATCGCCAGGTGCAGCACCAGCGTGGCGCCCGTGGCGGCGAAGTTCTCCAACGACTCAGTCGACGGCATCGCCGTCGACCGAGCCTGGACGCGGGTGAGCACCACCGACTGCACCACCTCGGGAACCGTGAGCTCCACCCCCAGCTCGGCGGCTGCCGCCGCGTAGGCGGGAACACCAGGGACCACGTCCCACGGCACGCCGGCCGCGTCGAGCCGGCGAGTCTGCTCGGCGAGCGCCGAGTACAGCGACGGGTCACCCGAACACAGCCGGACCACCTCGAGCCCCTCGGCGTGAGCGGCGACGATCTCGCCGATGATCCCGTCCAGGTCCAGATGCTGGGTGTCCACCAGCCGGGCCTCGGGGCGGCAGTGCGCGAGAACGCCATCGTCGAGATACGTCCCCGCGTACAGGCACACGTCGGCGGCGGCAAGCGCCGCAGCCGCGCGCAGCGTCAGCAGATCGGCGGCGCCGGGGCCGGCTCCCACGAAGTGAACGGTCACGAGCTCTCCCCTGTCTCCGAAGTATCAGCCGCAGCGACGAAGGGCTTCACGGCCGCCCACTGCACCACCGCACGGGCCGGGGCCCAGCCAGTGAACCGGCCGATCGAGTCCGCGTGCTCGACCTGGATCCTGGTCAGCTCCCCGCCGAATACGGCGCGGGTGTCGACCACCACGCGCTCGGTCTCCAGCGTCACCGCGTGGGCCACCAGTCGGCCACCCGGGACCAGCGCGTCCCAGCACTGTTGGAGCAGGCCAGAGGCAGTGCCGCCCCCGCCGATGAACACCGCGTCGGGGCGGGGCAGACCGTCCAGAACCTGCGGGGCGCGGCCGTTGACGACCTCCAACGACGGCACCCCGAGCCGCGCGGCGTTGCGCGCAACACGCGCCGCCCGCCCGGGATCGGCCTCGATGGCGATAGCCCGACACGACGGGTGCGCGCGCATCCACTCGATGCCCACCGACCCGGCGCCGGCGCCCACATCCCACAGCAGCTCACCGGCCGACGGCGCGAGGCGGGACAGGGCCGAGGCCCGCAGGTCGCGGCGAGTGAGCTGGCCGTCGTTCTCGAAAGCGTCGTCGGGCAATCCCGGCGCCAGCCCGAGTGGGCGGGCGGAGGAATCGGCCACGCACTCGATGGCCAACACGTGCAGGGCGGGGGCTTCGCGATCAACAGCCCAGTCGCGCGCCGCGCGGAAAAACCGGGCCTCGGCCGGGCCCCCGAGATCGGCGAGCACGGTCATCTCGCTCCCCCCGAAGCCGGCGCCCCGCAGCGTCGCGGCGACCTCTCCCGGCGTGTGCCGGTCCGCTGAGAGCATTAGCAGACGTCGCCCAGGCGCCAGCTCGCGACCGAGCGAGTGGTGGTCGCGCAGCACAGCCACGGACTCGGCCGGCCACCGCATCCTGGCGCGGGCCAGAGCGACCGAGGACACCGCCGGGAGCACCTCCACCGCATCCGCGCCCAGCACATCGATCAGGGTCGTGCCGATCCCCGCGACCAGCGGATCGCCCGAGGCCAGGGCCACGATCGAGCGCACGCGGAACCGCTCGAGGAGCTCCGGCAACCCGTCCCGCAGCGGCCGCGGCCACGGCACCCGATCGGCCGTCACGTCGCCCGGAATCATCGCCAGATGACGCTCGCCCCCGAGCACCACATCGGCGGCCAGGACGGCGCGACGGCGGGCCTCGTCGAGCCCCGCCCACCCGTCGCCGCCGATGCCGACGACCACCACCCGTGCATTCATGACGCGGAACCCTACCGCGACACCTGAGGCGCCCCGGGACAGGCCGTTGGGCTAGCCTCGGGACCACACAACCGAACAGACCCCACAGCACGAGGTGCCCCACGACCCGCCACAGGCGGAGCGGAGGGGAGAATCAGGGAAGCCGGTGAGAATCCGGCACAGGGCCCGCTACGGTAACCCGGCCTCTCAGGCGATCGCGCCCCGCGCGCACGTCCGAGATGAGCCGGGAAGTCCGGAGACCGGCCTCGCGCTGACCAGCCTGGCAGACGAGAGCGGGAGCCCCCATGCCACTGCACTACCCCTTCAGCGCTGTCGTCGGTTCCGACGACATGGCGCTGGCCCTGACCCTGACCGCGGTGTCCCCGGCGGTCGGCGGCGTGCTGATCCGCGGTGAGAAGGGCACGGCCAAGTCCACGATGGTCCGCGCCCTCGCCGGGATCCTGCCGGAGGTCGAGGTCGTCACCGGCGACCGCTTCTCCTCCGCACCCGACGACCGCGGCTCCGAGACCCCGGACGGGCGTATCCCGCACGACGCGCCCACCGAGCGGCGGCCGGTCCGCCTGGTCGAGCTGCCCATCGGGGTGTCCGAGGACCGCATCACCGGATCACTACACCTGGAGAGTGCGCTCACCGACGGGGTGACCGTGTTCCAACCGGGCCTACTCGCCCGCGCACACCGCGGACTGCTCTACGTGGACGAGGTCAACCTGCTCCACGACCACGTGGTGGACCTGCTGCTCGACGCCGCCGCCATGGGTCGGGTGACCGTCGAGCGGGACGGCATCTCGGTGGAGCACGCCGCGCGCTTCGTGCTGATCGGCACCATGAACCCCGAGGAGGGCGAGCTCCGGCCCCAGCTGCTGGACCGCTTCGGCCTCACCGTGCAGGTGGCCGCACCTCGCGACCCGGAACTGCGCGCCGAGGTGGTGCGCCGCCGGATCGCGTTCGAGGCCGACCCGGCGGGATTCGTCGCCGACCACGCCGCCGACGAGGCCGCCGTGCGCGAACGGATCGCCGCCGCGCGGCGCGTACTCGACCGGGTGAGACTGACCCCCTGGGCGCTGTCCACCATCGCCCGGGTCTGTGCGGGCTTCGACGTGGACGGCATGCGCGCCGACATCGTCACCGCCCGCACCGCCGCCGCCCACGCCGCATGGCAGGGCCGGACCCGGATCACCCGCGAGGACATCCGCGTCGCCGCGCGCATGGCGCTGCCCCACCGCCGCCGTCGTGCCCCGTTCGATGCGCCGGGCCTCGACGAGGACCTGTTGGAACGGCTCCTGGGCGACGACGACGAGCCCGATCCCGACCCCCGGGACGAGACCGCGCCGGCCGACGACGCCGAACAGTCGGAGTCCGCAGACGAGTCCGCGTCGGCAGACACCTCGGATGCAGAGTCCGCCCCGGCGCGGGCCTCGGCCGAGCACGCCGGGCACGAGCACTCGCCCGAGCAGACCGAGCAGAACGAGGACGGCCCCGGCGCCGGCAACGCCTCCAGCACCGCGGGCCCCGCCCAGGCGGGCGGGCGATCGGACGACGACGCCGACGGCCGAGCCGACGAGCAGCCCGGCGGACACGCCGCGGAGGACACCCCCGCCGACGCCTCGCGGTCCGACGCTCCCGGGCCCACCCCGCCCGAGCCAGGCACGGTCACCGCGGCCGCGGCGCCGTACCGCACCCGCCTGCTCGCCGTCGCCGGTACCGGCCAGGGCGCGGCCGGCCGCCGGTCGAGGGCCCTCACCACCAGCGGCCGCCGCATCGGCGCGCGCGCGTTCACCGGCTCCGACCTGCACCTGCCCGCCACGATCCGGTCCGCCGCGCCGCAGCAATCCGCCCGCGGTCGCGGAGCCGGCCCAAACGGTGGCCGACTCCGGCTGGCCGCCGAGGACCTGCGCTCGTCCGTCCGCGAGGGCCGCGAGTCCAACCTCGTGCTGTTCTGCGTGGACGCCTCCGGCTCCATGGCCGCCCGCACCCGGATGGAGCAGGTCAAGACCGCGATCCTCTCCCTACTGCTGGACGCCTACCGACGCCGCGACAAGGTGGGACTGGTGACCTTCCGCGGGGCCGCGGCCCACGTGGCCCTGCCGCCCACGTCGTCGGTCGACATCGCGGCCACCCGCCTCGCGGAACTCCCGGCGGGCGGCCGGACCCCACTGGCCGAGGGACTGATCACCGCCGCCGAAGTCCTGCGCATCGAGGGCGTCCGCGATCCGCGGCGGCGGGCCCTCCTCGTCGTCGTCACCGACGGCCGCGCCACCCACGGCCCGGACGCCCTCGCCAGGTCCCGCACCGCGGCGACCGGGCTGGCCTCCCTCGGCGTGGCCTCGGTGGTGGTGGACTGCGAGACCGGCCGCTTCCGGATGGGCCTGGCCTCCGAGCTCGCCGGGCACCTGGGCGCTGAGCACGTGCCACTGGGCGAGGTCACCGCCGAGGGACTCACCGATACCGTCCGCGCCCGCACCGCGCGCCCCGGTTCCGCCGACCGCGGCCCGACCCCGGACGACCGCACGCGACCCGGCCACACACGACCCGGCCATCCGCGCACCGAAGGTGAGGTGGCCTGATGCCCCAGGGACAGCCGGAGATCGTGCCCGACGACGGGCTCAGCACCCGCCAACGCCGCAACCGGCCGCTGGTCATGGTCCACACCGGGCCCGGCAAGGGGAAGTCCACCGCCGCGTTCGGCCTGGCGATGCGCGCCTGGAACCAGGGCTGGGACATCGGTGTGTTCCAGTTCGTCAAATCCGCCAAGTGGCGCATCGGCGAGCAGACCGTCATGGAACGCCTCGCCCGCCTGCACGCCGAGACCGGCGAGGGCGGGCCCGTCGAGTGGCACAAGATGGGCTCGGGCTGGTCGTGGTCGCGCAAGGACGGCACCGAGGACGACCACGCCGCCGACGCCGCCGAAGGATGGGCCGAGATCAAGCGGCGCCTCGCCGACGAGCGGCACGACCTCTACCTGCTCGACGAGTTCACCTATCCCATGAAATGGGGCTGGGTGGACGTCGACGACGTGGTCGCCACCCTCGCCAGCCGCCCCGGCCGGCAGCACGTGGTGATCACCGGCCGCGACGCCGACCCCCGGCTGCTCGAGGTCGCCGACCTGGTTACCGAGATGACCAAGGTCAAACACCCGATGGACGCCGGGCAGAAGGGTCAGCGGGGCATCGAATGGTGACCGACCTCCCGCGGATCGTCGTGGCCGCGCCGGCGTCCGGGCACGGCAAGACCACCGTCGCGACCGGCCTCATGGCCGCGCTGCGCCGCACCGGGCTGGAGGTCTCGGGGCACAAGGTGGGGCCCGACTACATCGACCCCGGCTACCACGCCCTGGCCACCGGGCGGGCGGGCCGCAATCTGGACCCGCACCTGGTGGGCGAGGAGCGAATCGTGCCGCTGCTGCTGCACGGCGCCGGCGCCGGCGCCGGGCGGCCCGCCGACGTCGCGGTGATCGAGGGCGTGATGGGCCTGTACGACGGGCACATCGGCGGCGACGGGTTCGCCTCCACCGCCCACGTCGCCGCGCTCACCGGGGCCCCCGTCGTGCTGGTCGTGGACATCTCCCACGCCTCCCGCAGCATCGCCGCGGTGGTGCTGGGGATGGCCTCCTACGACCCGGCCGTGCACATCGCCGGGGTGGTGCTCAACAAGGCCGGCTCCGTCCGCCACTCCGACGAGGTCCGCCGCGCGCTGGCCCCGCTCGGCATCCCGGTGCTGGGTGTCCTCCAGCGCGACGACGACGTCACCGCCCCCTCCCGCCATCTCGGCCTGGTCCCCGCCGCCGAACGCCCCGAGGCCGCGCGCTCGCTCGATCACCTGGCCGGGAAGGTGGCGGCGTCGATCGACCTCGAGGCCGTCATGCGCATCGCGCGTGAGGCGCCGCCGCTGGCGGGCGAGGCGTGGTCGGCGCGCGCGGCGCTGGGGGGCGTCGGCGCTGGTCATGGGGGCGCCTGCCGTGGCGCCCCGGGGGATGGAGGGGTGCCTGGGGTCGACGACGACGAGGTCCGCCCGCTCATCGCCGTGGCCGGTGGCCGAGCCTTCACCTTCCGCTACGCCGAGACGGTCGAACTGCTCGAGGCAGCCGGCTGCTCGGTGGTGCCGTTCGACCCGCTGGCCGACGAGGCACTGCCCGACACCGCCGCGGGAATCTACCTCGGTGGCGGGTTCCCCGAGGTCCACGCCGCGGACCTCGCCGCCAACGAGCAGATGCTTCGCGCACTGCGGGCGGCGACGATGGCCGGGACGCCAACGGTCGCCGAGTGCGCGGGCCTGCTCTATCTCTGTCGCACCCTCGACGGTGTCCCCATGGTCGGTGCTGTTGACGCCGACGCGGCCATGGCCCCGCGGCTCACCCTGGCCTATCGCCGCTCGACCGCAGGTGCCGACAGTGTCCTGGCGACCGCCGGCACCGAGGTCACCGGCCACGAGTTCCACCGCACGGCCGTGAACCCGCCCGCCGGCGCGGCGGGCTCGCGCGCGGACGAACCGGGCGCGGCTCCCGCCTGGACCAGCAGCGCCGGACCAGAGGGGTTCGTCAGCGGGTCGGTCCACGCGTCCTACCTACACACGCACTGGGCGGGGCATCCGGCGATGGCGGCCCGGTTCGCAGCGCACGCGCGGCGCTTCGCCACCGCGCGTCGGCCCGCCCGACTCGGCTAACCGGGCCCCTTGCGGTCGCGGGCGCGTTCTGGCCGAATAGGCGTAGACCCGGCATCCGGTTCGCTGACCGCCCGGGTCGGAACGACCACCGAGGAGACCTCATGACCGTGCGCGACGTCATCACCGCCTACTACGAGGCCTACAACAGCGAGGACCCCCACCACCTGGCCGCGGTGTTGCACGAGGACGTCGTCCTGCACTCCGCCGCCGGCACCCAGCACGGGATCTCCGCCTACCTCGACACCTACCGCGCGATGACCAGTACGTTTGTCGACCGCATGACCCCCGAGGAGATCGAGGTCGACGGCGACACGGCCATAGTCACGGTGATCAACACGCTCACCGCACGCGCCGACGTGAAGGACTTCATGGGGATGTCGCTGGACGAGGGGCAGACCATGACGTTGACTTTGCGCGGCCGCTACACGGTGGACGACGACCGGATCCGGGAGATCCACATCAAGTTGCTCTAACCGCGGTCCTCGGGGCGCCGGCCTGGTCAGTCAGCGGCGCCGGCCCACTCCGCGGCGGCTGCTGCACTGTCCACCACGGGCACGCCCGGTGCGGGTCCGGGCCGTCGCACCACCACGACCGGCACGTCGAGCTCGTCGGCCACCGCCATCTTCGACCACGTGTGACCGCCGCCCGAGTCCTTGGTGACCAGCACGTCCACGCCGTGGTCGGCGAAGAGCTCACGCTCACCCGCCACCGAGTAGGGGCCGCGGTTCAGCAGCAGTCGCCACGACGCGGGCAGCTCCACCTCCGGCGGGTCCACCACCCTGACGAGCGCGTGGTGCTCGGCGAGCGGGCCGACGAACCTGTCCAGCGACTGCCGGCCGATGGTGAGGAACGGCCGCCGGCCCACGCGGGACGCAGTAGCGGCGGCCTCGTCGTGGTCGTCCACCCAGTGCCAGCGATCGGCCCCCGCGGCGGCGGCCCAGCCCGGCCGCTCGAGCCGCAGCAGCGGCACCTCCGCGGCGGCGCAGGCGGCGGCGGCATTGGCCGAGATGCCGGCGGCGAAGGGGTGGGTGGCGTCCACGACCGCGGTCACGCCGGCCTCCGTGAGGTGCCGCCGGAGCCCGTCGATGCCGCCGAACCCGCCGACGCGCACCTCCCCCACCGGCAACCGCGGCCGCGCGACCCGGCCCGCCAGAGACGAGGAGAACCGCAGGCCGCGCTCCTGCAGCAGGACGGCGAGGTCGCGGGCCTCGGCGGTGCCGCCCAGGATCAGCACGCTCATCGGTCCGCCCCCGGCGGCAGCAGCGGCAGTTCCGGAGCGCCCGAGCGGGCCAGCTCGAGCAGCGCGTCCAGGTCGAGGTGCTCCTCGGCGAGATCGGCCAGCAGGTCGAGCCGCGCCTCGCGGGCCCGCGCGAAACTCACCGATGACGCCGGGCGCATACGACCCGCGCCGCCGGAGCCATCACCCCCACAGCCGCCGACGACCTCGGCCAGCAGCGCCGACCGGAAGCCGTCCGATTCGAGGGTTCCGTGCCACATGGTGCCGAACACTCGGCCGCGCCGGGCTCCGCCGGGGAACTCTTCGTCGTCGTCGACCCGCTCGCCCCCGCCGCCGACGCTCACCCGGCCGTGGTGGATCTCGTACCCGCCCACGTCCTGACCCAGCGCGCGTCCGGTCGGCAGCCGCAGCACCTTCTCGGCGCCGAAGCGAGTGGTGGTGGGAAGCAGTCCGAGGCCGGTCACCCGCGCGCCGGGCTCGCCCTCGATGCCGTCCGGGTCGGAGATCTCCCCGCCGAGCATCTGGAAGCCGCCACAAATCCCCAGCACCGCGCCGCCGCGCTCGACGTGGGAGGTGAGCGCCCGGTCGAGGCCCCGGGCGCGGAGCCAGGCGAGGTCGTCGAGGGTGGCGCGGGTCCCGGGGACGACGACTAGGTCCGCCCCCGCGAGGTCGCGGGGCTCCGTGACGTACTCCAGATCGACGTCCGCCTCCAGGCCGAGGGCGTCGACGTCGGTGAAGTTGCTGATGCGCGGCAGACGGATCACGGCCACCCGCAGGGTGGCGGCGGCGTCGGCGGCGCGGGGACCCACCGCGAGGGCGTCCTCCGAGTCCAGCCAGAGGTCGGGATTCCAGGGCAGCACCCCGTGGACCGGCCGGCCGGTGAGGTCCTCGATCTGCCGCAGCCCGGGGGCCAGCAGCGTCGGGTCGCCGCGGAACTTGTTGATGACGAACCCGGCGACCAGCCGCTGATCGGCGGGCTCGAGCAATGCGACCGTGCCGTAGAGGGCGGCGAAGACGCCGCCGCGGTCGATGTCCCCCACCACGACGACGGGCATGTCCGCGTGCCGGGCCAGGCCCATGTTGACGTAGTCGCTGGAGCGCAGGTTGATCTCGGTGGGACTGCCGGCCCCCTCGCAGATGATGAGCTCGTGACGGGAGGCCAGGTCGGAGTAGGCGGCGAACGCGGCGTCGGCCAGGTGGGCCCGTCCGTCGACGAAGTCGCGGGAGGACACCGACCCGGCCGGCTGTCCCATCACCACTACGTGGCTGCGCCGGTCCCCGCCGGGCTTGAGGAGCACCGGGTTCATCGCGGGCTCCGGGGCCACGCCCGCTGCGAGGGCCTGGATCCATTGCGCGCGCCCGATCTCGGCGGTGCCGTCCGGGCCTGTGCTGTGCGGACCTGTGCGGCGAGGGGCGGCGACCACCATCGAGTTGTTGGACATGTTCTGGGCCTTGAACGGGGCCACGTTGATGCCGCGGCGAGCGAACGCCCGGCACAGTGCGGTGGTCACGACGCTTTTTCCGGAATCGGAGGTCGTACCGGCGACGAGCAGGGAGGCGACCATGGAGATCGATCCTAGTCGGGCGCTCCTGACCCGCCCGACCGGGCCGACCCGCGTCCGAGGTGGGGTCGCGGCGTGGTGGTGGGGCCAGCTGTGGTGATGAGTCGAGCGATGGTGGGGCCAGCGGGGCTCGAACCCGCGACCAGCGGATTATGAGTCCGCGGCTCTAACCAACTGAGCTATAGCCCCCCGCACGCGCCGGGAACGTCACCGGCACGCGCGGCGCAATCGTAGCAAGGCGTCAGGAGCCTCCGGCGGGCCACCAGACCGCGCGGACGTCGGCCAGTCCGTCCTCGACGACAGCGGGAGGGTCATCCCACACCTGCACGCGCCTCCCGGGGGGCGCATAGGGCGGGGACCCCGGGTCCCCGGAGCGGACGAAGTCGACCCACGACCGGTGCATCGCGTCGACGAGCCCCGGCGGCGCATCCGCTCCGAGGTAGGCCCGCACGTTCGCGGCTTCCGGAACCGACCAGAAGAACGGCAGGTCCGCGCAGTGCACGGCGCCGCGACCCTCGGACCAGCGGAAGTCGTACACCCAGGTGGGCGCGCCGGCGGCCACCCGGGTCTCGGCCGCACGCACGACGGTCGAGTGGATGGTCGCGGCGTCGACCACCGCCCCCACCGCCCGTCGCAGCGACTTGCCCGCCGATTGTCTGGCCAGCGCGCGCAGTCCGGTGGTGGGCAGCTCCTGGGACCGCAGGATCATCGCGGCACCCGGCACCAACGCGGCCCCGGGCAGGGCCCGGACGACCCCCTCGAACTCCATGGCCGTGGAGCCGATGAGCAGTGGCAGGTCGAGCCCGGGACCGCTCCCGATGCCCTCCAGGGGCGGGACCGGGACGGTGTCGTCGCCGACCGTCGGCCGGAACGGCATGAGGAAGGGATTGTCCTTGCGCAGGCGCCGGTGGAACTCGTCGACGGCGCCCCGGCCGCCGGCGGCCAGTTCCGCGGCGGCCGTGCCCTTGGGGGCCTGAGCGGCGGGCGATCGCAGCACCGCGGGCGACGAGGCGATCCCCCGGTGGAACAGGCCGGCCGCCAACGGCGAGGCGAGCAGGCAGAGCACCGCCCCGCCGCCCGCCGACTGACCCGACACCGTGACCCGCCCGGGGTCACCGCCGAACGCCGCGATCTCGTCGCGGACCCACTCCAGGGCCATGATCCAATCCCGCACCCCGCGGTTGTCCGGGGCGTCGGGGAACGCGGTGAACCCCTCGACGCCCAGGCGGTAGCCCACCGAGACCACGACGATCCCGGCGCGCGCGAAGGCGGTCCCGTCGAACCAGGGCTGGTGCGACGACCCGGACTCCCACCCGCCGCCGTGGATCCACACCAGCACCGGGTGGCCCGTGCCCTGGGCGGGAGCCCACACGTCGACGTGCAGGATGTCCGTGCCGGCGACGATCGGCTCGGGGATCGCCGGATCGGGATCGAAGCGCAGTCGTTGCGCGGTGGCGGCGGGCCTGGTCGCGTCCCGGACGCCGGGCCACGGTTCGCGGCGGACCGGGGCGGCGAACCGGAGGTCGCCGACGGGGTCCTCGGCGTAGGGGATCCCGTAGAAGCGGAGCACGTCCCCCAGATCGGTGCCCTTCACGCGGCCGGTGGACAGCGCGATCTCGACGTCGGTCATGGCGGCCAGATTAGCGACGACAGCTGAGATCCCCCGGCGATCCCTGCTACCAAGGGGAGATGACGAGTGACAGGGACCTGATCATCGAGCGTCTGGCCGACGTGGCCGCAGCGTTGGACTCACGTGACTGGGACGGGCTGGGCGAGCTGTTCACCGAGTCCGCCACCGGGTACGGCGCGACCGGTCGGCAGGCGATCATCGAGAGGGTCAGGGAGCACCTCGGGGGCTGCGGACCGTCCCAGCACCTGTTGGGCAACCATCGGGTCCAGCTCGCCTTCCACGGAGACGAGGACCGGGCACGAAGCCTCACGTACGCGCGTGTCCTCCACCTCGGTGCCGGGGACCAGTCCGATCTGTCCTACGAGTGCTTCGGCGAGTACTCGGACCTGTGGACCCGGACGCCGGAGGGCTGGCGGATCGACTCGAGGAGGTTCCACATCAGCTTCGACCGAGGCGATTTCCGGACACTCCAACCCGGCTGACCTCCGGACGCCTCCCATGGGAGACGGCTTCGGGTCGTACAACGACAACGGTGATTGGGGCGGCTACTGACTACTCCGGCGTGTTCGACCCCTGGGTCACCCAGATGACCACGCTGCTGACCACGGTGGTGTCAACGACGCTGGATGGTCCCCTCGACTGGCCGGACGCGGCCATCGTCAGCGGAGACGCCGTCGAGGTGGTCACTCGCTTGAAGCAGCAATCCGACGTGTCGTTGCGCTCGCACGGCAGCTTGTCGATGAACCGGGCGCTGATGGCCGCCGGTCTGGTCGATCGGGTGCAGGCGACAGTGTTTCCCTGGCGCAGTGGGTGGGTTCCAGGTTGGGGTGAGTGATCGAACCCTTGTGCTAGTCGTTCCGCGCGGGTAGTATCGAATATAAGTTCGATGTCGGTGGCGGAGGGGTGGAATGGTGACGACGACGAGTGCACTGTTTGCCGTACCCGAGTCCCTCGGCATGGTCGACATGGAGGCCGTCAGCGAGGCGGCTCGTGCCGCGACGCTGGCGCAGAACCGCGCCGGGGCCACACGGCTGGAGGCGGCGCATGTCCTGGTCGACCAGTTCGCCCGGTCCGCCCAGGCACAGGCGGAGCAGGCCGACGAGGCCGGCGCCGGTTCACGCCGACCCGCGTACGCCCGGCTGGATCCGGAGGCCCGGGCCCGCGATCACCTCGTGGCGGCGTGCCAGCTCACGTGCTGGCACGCCGCGCGGTTGGTGACGGCCGGGACGCAGATCCACCGGCGGCTGCCCCGTCTGCGATCCACGGTCGACCGCGGGCTGCTGCCCGAGCAGTTGGCGGTCGATATCGCATGTCGCCTGGCGGAGGTGCCGGACGCGATCGTGTCGGCCGTGGAGGACGAGGTGGTCGCGCGCTTCACGGACGATCTCGACGGTGGCGACCGGCCGACCCGCAACGCAGTGGACTCGGCGATCGATGACGCCGTGGAGCGACACGACCCGGCTGCCGCGCAGGACGCCGCCGCCGCGGCGGCCGCCACCCGCTCGGTCCGATTCCGCGGCGACCGGAACGGCATGGCCACGATGTGGGCCAAGCTCACCGCCGCCGATGCCGAACTCCTCCGTCGTCGCATCGAGACCGATGCGTCAGCCGCCTCGGCGGACGGACTGGACGGTTCCCTGGATCAGCTCCGCGCCGACGCCCTCGCCGCGCTCGCCGTCTATCCGCCTGCTGGTGACCCGTCCGCGACCAGCCCTTGCGCGACCGACCCTGCCGCTGCCCCTGCGTCCGAGCACGACGGCATCGAGCTCGGCGACGTCAGGCTCGGGGCGGACCTCCCCCGGCCCACGCTGGGCAACGCCGCGCGGGCCGGTCAGCCGATCCGCATCAGCGTGATCGCCTCCGCGGCCCGGGGCCTGCCCAACCGCGTCGAGTTCGTCCACGGCACCTACAGCAGCGTCGAATGGCTCTGCACGGAACTGCTCGAGGGCGACGACGCGAGCGTGCGGTTCGAGCTCATCGACCCCGCCCCCGGCGTGCTCGACTCCCCCGAGCACGCCCTGCGCTACGTGATCACCCCGGCGATGGCCGAGCGAATCCGCATGCGCGACGGCACCTGCCGCCACCCGGGATGCTCGGTTCCCGCCGAGGCCTGCGACGTGGACCATGTGATCGCGTTCAACACGAAGGACCCCGAGCTCGGCGGGCCGACCACCGAGTGGAACCTCGTCTGCCTGTGCCGCAAACACCACCGGGAGAAGACGTTCGGGACCAACGCCTACCGGTCCGGGCCGTTGGGTGAACTCGTCATCATCACCGACACCGGACACGAACACCGCACCAGACCCAAGGGCCCCTTGGCCCGTGCCCGTGACGCCATCTGGGAACGCGAGTGGAACGCCTACGCCGACCGCATCGTCGCCGACGACGGCACACTCATCAATCCGCCGGGTCAGAACCCGCGCAGACCCTGGAGACGACCGGCCTGACCAACTCAGCAGTCGCCGACGCCCACCCATTCGGAGACGCCGTCGGTGAAGCGCTGCCGCTTCCAGATGGGCACCCCGTGCTTGAGACGCTCGATGAGCTCCGAACACGCCGCGAACGCCTCGGCCCGATGCGGAGCCACAGCGACCACCACCACCGCGACCTCGCCCACCGGCAGCACGCCCACGCGGTGGACCGCCGCCACCCGCGCCGAGTGCTCCCCCACGACCTCGGCGCAGAGCCGGGCGAGAGTGTCCCGGGCCGTGGGGTGAGCGGAGTATGACCTCGAACTGCTCGAGAGCCGCACCCTCGACGGCCGGATCCAGGAGCTGATCTACCGGCCCACCCTGCACGCCCCACCCGGCTGACCACCCTGAAATGCAGACCAGGTCAGGGCTCGGAAGCCTCTGACCTGGTTGCTGGGCTCCCCCAATTGGACTCGAACCAATAACCCTTCGATTAACAGTCGAATGCTCTGCCAATTGAGCTATGGGGGATCACTGCTGGCGACCGGCGGTGATGCCGGATACCGAGAACTCACCTTAGTGCGCCGCAGGCCGACGAACCAAATCGGCTGGTCAGGCGATGTCCGGAGTCGCGCCGACCGCCTGGTTCAACAGGCCGCGCCGGTACTCCTCCAGAGCCACCAGATCACCGAACAACGCCGAGTAGCCCTCGGGATCCTCCGCGGGGCTCATCCTCTGCACCTTGGACTTGAGGTCCGCGATCTGGCCCGAGACCCACACCTCCTGCAGCCGCGCCAGCACGCCGGAGATGTAGCGGGGCAAGGCCTCTTCGGATACGCGCAGCGTCTCCACCGCGAGGCTCCCGACCAGTCGGCGCAGCCCGTCGTCGCCCAGCCCCTCGGAGACCTCCGAGACCCAGTTCGCGCCGCTCTTGCCGGCCGCGCACCCCCCGGCCGTCGACAGTGCCTGCGCGATCGTGGCGTAGGCCGGGTGGGTGTAGCACTCCTCCGGCAGCGAGTCGAAGAGTGGACCCGCCAGGCCCGGGTACTGCAGGGCCGCCTTCACGGCCTCCCGCTGCGGCCACAGCACCGGGTCCGCCGCGGCGGGGATGGGCACGCCTGACGGCACCTCCGGCGTCTGCGGAGCTTCGCGGCCGCCGACCTCGTCGTCGTCGTATCCCCCACGTCCACGACCCGCGCCGCCCCCACGCTCGGCGGCGTCCCACCCCGGTCGTGCTCCCCCGCCCGGTCCACCGGGGGCGCGCTTGCGCAACCCGGGACCCGACCCGGCCGACCGCGCGCGACCCTTCTTGCGCGCCTCCTCGCGGACGCGGCGCACCACCGTCGCCGGGTCGTCCCAACCGACCCAGCCGGCGAGCTGGCGGGCGTACTCGTCACGCAGCGTCGAATCGCGGATGTCGGCCACCACCGGCACCGTGCGCCGCAGGGCCTCCACGCGCCCCTCGGCGTGGTCGAGGTCGTAGTCCTCCAGCATCGAGCGGATCGCGAACTCGAACATCGGCACCCGCGCGGACACGAGATCCCGCACCGCCGCGTCGCCCTTGTTCTGACGCAGGTCGCACGGATCCGTCCCCGGCGGGGCCACCGCCACGAACGTCCGGCCGGAGAACTGCTGGTCCCCCGAGAACGCCCGGAGCGCGGCCTTCTTGCCGGCTTCGTCGCCGTCGAACGTGTAGATGATCTCGCCGCGGAAGTAGTTGTCGTCCAACATCAGGCGCCGCAGCGTCGACAGGTGGTCCTCGCCGAACGCGGTGCCACACGCGGCGACCGCGGTCGTGACGCCGGCCGCGTGCATGGCCATGACGTCGGTGTAGCCCTCGACCACGACCGCGCGACGCTGCGAGGCGATCTCCCGCTTGGACAGGTCCAGACCGAACAACACCTGGGACTTCTTGTAGAGCATCGTCTCGGGCGTGTTCATGTACTTGCCCAGGGTGTCGTCCTCGAACAGCTTGCGCGCGCCGAACCCGATCACCTCGCCCCCGAGGTTGCGGATGGGCCACAGCAACCGGCGGTGGAAACGGTCGATGAGGGTGCCACGCGAACTCGTCTTGGACAGCCCGGCCGCCTCCAGCTCCTTGGGCTCGAACCCCTGGCGCATGAGGTGCTTGCTCATGGTGTCCCAGCCGGCGGGCGCGTACCCACAGCCGAAGTGCTGGGCCTGGGCCATGTCGAACCCGCGGTCGGTGAGGAAGGTGCGCGCCGTCTCCGCCTCCGGGTCCTGCGCCAGGCGCTCGGCGTAGAACTTCTGCGCGGCCGCGTTCGCCTGCGCCAGCCGGGACCGCGTGCCGCGATCGCGCTGGATGACCTGCCCGCCACCCTCGTAGGAGATGCGGTAGCCCAGCCGGTCGGCCAGCTGCTCCACCGCCTCCACGAAGCTGATGTGCTCCATCTTCATGAGGAACGCGAAGACGTCGCCACCCTCACCCGTGGAGAAGCAGTGGAAGTAGCCGTGCTGCGGACGCACGTGGAACGAGGGGGTCTTCTCGTCCTTGAACGGGGACAGCCCCTTGAGCGAGTCCGCGCCACCTGGTTTGAGCGCGACGTACTCGCCGACGATCTCCTCGATACGGGTGCGTTCGCGGATCGCGGCGATGTCCTGCTCCGGAATCCGCCCTGCCATGACGCCCAGAGTAGCCGCCTCCGGTGAGGACCGGCGTGCCCCCTGTTCGGGGCCGATACGCTGGGACCATGATCGCCGCCCAACTCCTGCCCGCCGCCGCCCGGCGACCCCGTTCCCGGTTCAGCCAGGCCCCGGTGACAGCGCTCGCGACGGTGGTCGCGTTCCTGGCCTGCGCGCTGGTGTGGGCCGCCCCCGGCGCCTCGGCCGAGCCCCCGTCGAACCTGCAGCAGCAGCTCACCGACTCCGCGGGGGTCCTCGGCGGTGACACCAGCGAGGTGGAGAGCCGACTGGCCGAACTGCGCTCGTCCGACCAGATCCAGCTGTGGGTGACGTTCGTCGACACCCTCGACGGCATCCCGGTCGAGCAGTGGACGCAGCAGACCCGGGAACTGTCCGACCTGGGCGCGTCCGACGCGCTGCTCGTAGTGGCCGTGGACGAGGGCAGGTACTGGTTCGAGTTCGACGACCCCGAGGCCTCGCCCACTGCCGATCAGCTGACCGCGCAAGAAATCGCCGACCGCGACATCGAACCGCGCCTTGCCACCGACGACTGGGCCGGAGCCGTCACCGGCGCGGCCGACGGGCTCGAACGCCAGGGCTCCGGCTCGGAGATCTCGCCGTTCGCCATCCTGGCCATCATCGTGGTGATCATCGCCCTCGTCGCGGCCGTGGTCCTGTTCGCCCGCCGGCGCCGCGCCACGCGGACGGCCAGGCAGGCCGAGGACGCCCGCGACATCCCCGGCGACGACACCGCCCGGATGTCCGCCCTGCCGGTGGAGGTCCTCGACGCGCGCGCCCGCTCCGGGCTGGCCGATGCCGACCAGTCGGTGGACGCCTCCACGGACGCCCTCGATACCGCCGCAGGCGAGTTCGGCGAGCTGCGTACCCGGCCGTTCCGCTCCGCGCTCGACTCGGCACGGGCCGAGGTCGCCGCCGCGCACGCACTCGTCCAGCGGCTCGATGACGACATCCCCGAGACGCCCGACCAGCGCAAGGCCATGCTGCTGGAGGTGGCCGCCCGCGCCGAACGCGCCGAACGCGGCCTCGAGGGACAGGCCACGGCCTTCGCCGAGATGCGCGACCTGCTCATCAACGGCGCGGCCTCCGTCGACACGCTCACCCGCCGCGCGGTCTCCCTGCGCGCCCGGCTCCCCGAGGCCGAGAAGACCATGGCGGACCTGCGCGAGCGGTTCCCGTCGGCCGTGCTCTCCTCCATCTCCGACAACCTCTCGCTGGCCGGGGAACTGCTCGACGCCGCGGAGGGCGAGACCGTACGCGCCCGCGCGGCACTGGCCCGGCCGGTGGGCGAACAGGGCGAGGCCGTGGACGCCATCACCTCCGCCGAAGGCGAGCTGTCCCGGGCCGAGAAGCTGGTCAACGGTGTCGAACACGCCGCCGATGACATCGCGACCGCGCGCCGCGACCTCGACCCGCTGATCGAGGAGGTCGAGGAGGAACTGACCATGGCCTCGCGGCTGCTGGCGTCGACCGACGTCAGTGACACCTCCAGCCGGACCCTCACGCAGGTGGCCGCCGCGGCGCGCGGGGCGGTCGACGCGGCCCGCCGCGACGGTCAGACCGATCCGCTGGGAACCTTCTCCCACCTCATCGACGTGGACCGCGACCTCGACGAGGCCCTGGCCGCCGCCGGGCACGAGGCCGAGGCCGCCAACCGCGCCCGGGCCGCCCGCCGGGCCGCGATCACCCGCGCCGCCGGAGCGGTCCGCGAGGCCGACGACTTCATCGGCAGCCGCTCGTACGTGATCGGCCAGGCCGCCCGCACGCGCCTCGCGGCCGCGAAGAGCTCGCTGGCGACCGCCGAGGGCACGGTCGGCCCAGCCGCGTTCCCCGCCGCCGAGCGCGCACTCAACCTCGCCCGCGAGGCGCTCCGTCTCGCGCAGAGCGACGCCTCCCGGCCCCAGTACTCCGGCGGCTACGGCGGGTACGGCGGCCGGGGCGGCCCGTACGGACGCGGCGGACGGCGCGGGTCCAGCACCGGCGCGATGGTCGGCGGCATGGTCGCCGGCGCGCTCATCCAGGGGATGCTCCGCGGCGGCGGTGGCGGCTTCGGTTCCGCCCGCGGCTTCGGCGGCGGCGGCCTCGGTGGCGGATTCGGCGGTGGCTTCGGAGGCGGCGGCGGTGGCTTCGGCGGCGGCGGCGCGGGCGGGCGGTTCTGACCCCATGACACGTCGTCGGAAGGCTCTCATCGCGGTGGTCGCGGTGGTCGCGCTCGTCGTCGCGGCCGTGGTCGCGGTGGGCGTCTGGTACCGGCCGATGCTGCTGACCGGCACCGGGTACGCCGCCCACAACGCCTGCGCCCTGCACTACCTCGTGGGCCGAGAGGACCACGACACCGACCTCCCGCCCAATCCGCTGGTCCCCGTCATGCGGACGTCGGTCGACGAGGACGCCGGGACCGCGACCGCCTCGGTGCTGGGGGTGGGCTTCCGGCAGACCGCCCACGTCTCCGAGCACGGCTGTGCCCTCGGTGACCGCGCGGCGGGATCGCAGTTCAGTGAGCCGCCCCCGCCGCTGCGCGGGGATGGCCCGGAGGGCATCCGCCTGGCAGAGGCGACCGACGCCCCGGACGAGGTCTCGTCGGCACTGGATGAGGCCGCGGCGCAGGAGGGGACGCGGGGCCTCGTCGTCGTCCATCGCGGCGAGATCCTTGGCGAGCGGTACGCCGACGGTTTCGGCCCCGACACCCGCCAGCTCGGCTGGTCCATGGCCAAGAGCGTGGCCTCCACTCTCGTCGGGCGCGCGCAGGTCGAGTTCCCCGACGCCGACCTCGACCCCGCCACCACCGGCCTGCGCCCCGAGTGGACCGACGGACGGTCGCAGATCTCGCTGGACCACCTGCTGCGTATGACCTCCGGCCTCGACTGGGACGAGGAGTACGACCTCGGCACACCCATCACCCGGATGCTGTTCCTCGAACCCGACATGGCCGCCTTCGCCGCCTCCCAACCGGCCGCCCACGCCCCCGGCGAGTTCCGCCAGTACTCGTCCGGCACGAGCAACATCGTCTGCGACCTGCTGCACGAACGCACCGGGCTGGGGCCGGAGATGGCCGAGGAACTGCTCTTCCGCCCGCTCGGGATGCGCAGCGCAGTCCTCGAGGCCGACGCCTCGGGCGGGTCGGTGTGTAGTTCGTACCTGTGGGCGAGCCCGCGCGACTGGGCGCGGTTCGGTCAGTTCGTGCTCGACGACGGCGAGGTGGACGGACAGCGGCTGCTGCCCGCGGGATGGATGGACTACGCGACGACCGGGGTCCCGGCGGGCGGCGAGCCCGAACCGTACGGCGCCCAGTGGTGGCTCAACACGGCCGGTGACGGGACCCCGCTCCGGTTCACGGGCATGCCGACCGACGCGTTCTGGGCCTCCGGGCACGACGGGCAGTACGTCGTGGTGGTCCCCTCCGCCGACCTCGTGGTGGTCCGCACCGGCTTCTCCCCCGGCTCGACACTCGACGAGGTGGGCGTGGACCGGCTGGTCGGCGACGTCGTGCGCGCGGTCGGCTGACGGGGGCCGGGCGCGGGCGGCTCAGCCCCAGGCGGCCTGGATGCCGGCGCTCGCCCGGTCGACCCGTTCGAGCCGGCTCTCGGTGTACAGGGCGATCTGGTCGACGATCACCCGCATCCGCGCGGCGTCGTCCGGGGCCGAATCCCACAGCGGGCGCAGGACCGGGTCGAGGCCCGCGGGCGCGGACTGGGCGAGGAACTCCGCCACCCGGTGGATCCGGTCCCGCTGGCGGTCCTGCCTCAAGCGGTGGCCGGGGTCGCTCATGACGTAGCGCACCGCCATCGTCTTGAGCATCACCACCTCGGCCTCGACCTCCACCGGCACCTCGAGATCCGCACTGTAGCGGCCGTGCGGCCTGGCCCCGTGCACCTCGCGGGTGGCGTGGATGGCGGGCATGACGAACCGCCCGACCAGCTCACTGGTCAAGGCCTTGAGCGCCACGAACCCGGTGAAGCTCTCGGAGAACGGCTGCACGGCGCGGACCACCTCGAGCGCACCGAGACGCCCGGCGGCCTGCTCCAGCTGATCGGCGTCCGGACCGCGGAACTCCTCCGCGCCCAGTTCCGCGAGCGCGGCGACCTCCGACCGGTCGGACAGCGAGCGCAGGTCCAGCCGGCCGGCGACGATCGCGTCCTCGACATCGTGGACCGAATAGGCGACGTCGTCGGAGAAGTCCATGATCTGGGCCTCGAGGCACCGGGTGTCCCCGGGAGCGCCTTGCCGGATCCACGCGAGGGTGTCCGCGTCATCGGTGTAGGCGCCGAACTTCCGCGTCCCCTCCCGCGGCAGCCACGGGTACTTGGTGGCGGCGTCCAGCGCGGCGCGGGTGAGGTTCAACCCCACCCCACGTCCGGAGGCGTCGACGACCTTGGGCTCGAGCCGCGACAGGATCCGGACGGTCTGGGCGTTGCCCTCGTAACCGCCGAACCCGCGCGCGACCTCGTCCAGCGCCCGCTCGCCGTTGTGGCCGTAGGGCGGGTGCCCGATGTCGTGGCTCAGGCCCGCCAGGTCCGCCAGGTCCGGGTCGCACCCCAGCCCGGCCGCGATACTGCGGGAGATCTGGGCGACCTCGAGCGAATGGGTGAGGCGGGTCCGCGGGGTGTCGCCGTCCCCGGGGCCGACCACCTGGGTCTTGTCGGCGAGCCGGCGCAATGCGGCCGAGTGCAGGACGCGGGCGCGGTCCCGGTCGAACGGGCTGCGTTCACTCGCCTTCCCGCGGGCGCGGCCGGAACCCTCGTCGACCCGGCGCTCGGCGTCCGCGGCGTCGTACGCGTATCCCGTCATCCACTTCTCCTCCGGGCGTCACCGCCCCGTCATCCCTGCGGCAGGCCGCATCCGCTCGCGCGACCCGCCCCGGCGGTTCAGTCCGGGAAGTCCACACTGCTCCCGGCGAGCCGGTGGTACTGGTACCAGAGCACCGCGCCCGTCTCCCGGATGATGCCCATGATCTGGTTCTCCCGGGTCCACACCGCCGGCCCGTGGCGGGTCGGCGAGGTCCACGCGTCCAGCCCCGCGTCCCGCGCCATCATGCGCGAGCGATACGAGTGCGTGGGGTCGCTGACCAGCACCACCGACTGCCCGCCCTGGTCGCGCACGGTCTGCGCCACGGCGTCCAGACTGCCCTCGGTGTTGGTCCCGGTCTCCACCGCCAGGATCACCTCCGGGGGCACGCCGAGGCGGGTCAGATAGGCCCGCCCCGACCCGGCCTCCGTGTACAGGTCACCCGGCTGGCTACCACCGACCGTGATGACCTGGGGCGCGACCCCCTCCTCGAAGAGCAGAGCCGCGTGCTCCAGCCGGGCCTGGAACACGGGGGTGGGGATGCCGTTGTACTGCGCCGCGCCCAGCACCACGATCGCGTCGGCCGGAGATCGATCGTCGACACGCGCCACGGACCACACCCGGAACGAGATGAATCCGGGTATGACCAGGCACAACAGCAGTGCGATGGCCAGGAGCCAGCCGATGGCCCTGGACACCGCACGGAGCGGGGACCGGGTTGTTCTTCTCACCCGACCAGTGTGCCAGGGGAGTCCGTCAGCACCCGATCAGGCGCTGGGCGAGGTACCCCTCGACCTGGTCGATCGCCACGCGCTCCTGCGCCATGGTGTCTCGCTCACGGATGGTCACGGCCTGGTCCTCCAGGGTGTCGAAGTCGACCGTGATGCAGAACGGGGTGCCGATCTCGTCGTGGCGGCGGTAGCGGCGACCGATGGCCTGGGCGTCGTCGAAGTCGACGTTCCAGTTCTTGCGCAGCTGGGCCGCCAGATCACGGGCCTTGGGCGACAGGTCCGCGTTGCGCGACAGCGGCAGCACCGCGGCCTTGACCGGCGCGAGCCGGCGGTCGAGCTTGAGCACCGTCCGGGTGTCCACTCCGCCCTTGGCGTTGGGCGCCTCGTCCTCCGTGTAGGCGTCCACGAGGAACGCCATGAGCGAGCGGGTCAGGCCGAAGCTCGGCTCGATGACGTAGGGGATGTACTTCTCACCCGAGGCCTGGTCGAAGTACTGCAGGTCCTCCCCGGAGTGGGTCTGGTGCTGCGTGAGGTCGTAGTCCGTGCGGTTGGCGATACCCATGAGTTCGCCCCACTCGTTGCCGGTGAACCCGAACTTGTACTCGAAGTCGATCGTGCCCGCCGAGTAGTGGGCGCGCTCGTCCTCCGGGACGTCGAAGCGACGCAGGTTCTGCGGGTCGATCCCCAGGTCCACGAACCAGTCCCAGCAGTCCTCGACCCACGTCGTGAAGTGCTCGTCCGCCTCCTCGGGCTTGACGAAGTACTCGATCTCCATCTGCTCGAACTCGCGGGTGCGGAAGATGAAGTTGCCGGGGGTGATCTCGTTGCGGAACGACTTGCCGATCTGGCCGATACCGAACGGCGGCTTGCGACGCGCGGTGGTCATGACGTTCTTGTAGTTGATGAAGATGCCCTGCGCGGTCTCCGGACGCAGGTAGTGCAGGCCGGTCTCGTTGTCCACGGGGCCGAGGAAGGTCTTCATCAGGCCCGAGAACAGCTGGGGCTCGGTCCACTGGCCCTTGTTCCCGCAGTTGGGGCAGGCGATCTCCGACATCGGGGCCTCGGACGGGTGATCCAGCTTCTTCTTGGCGGCGTACGCCTCCTGGAGATGGTCCTGACGCAGCCGGGTGTGGCAGGACCTGCACTCGACCAGGGGGTCGGTGAACGTCTCGACGTGGCCGGAGGCCTGCCACACCTGGCGGGGCAGGATGATCGACGAGTCCAGGCCCACCACGTCGTCCCGGCCGGTGACGAAGGTGCGCCACCACTGCTTCTTGATGTTGTCCTTGAGCTCCACACCCAGGGGGCCGTAGTCCCACGCCGAGCGCGTACCGCCGTAGATCTCGCCACATTGGTACACCAGTCCTCGGCGCTTGCAGAGGTTGACGACGGTGTCGATGACGGAAGCTGAGGCTGCCACGTCGGGGGTTCTCCCTTGGTGAGTCGGTTGGCGGAGGCGTCGGGTGGACCACCTCGGCGCGGGCCGGCGCCCGGGCACTTTCACCAGGGTATCCGGTCGGCCCCCCGGGTCTGGGATACTGGGGTCCCCTACCCGATACGACGCCGGCGGCGACCGAGCCCGGGAGCGAGCCCGGAAGGTGGAGACGATGCACAGCGGACCCCGATCGACCGGATCCGACCCGGTCACGGACGTCCACGACGCCGACCACCGGGCCTCCCCGGTCCCCCTGCCGCCCGAGCGGGTGGTGTCCGCGGCAGGAGAACTGCTCCGGGCCCTGTCCGCCCCGCTGCGTATCGCGATCGTGCTGCAGCTCCGGGACGGTCCCCGGTGCGTGCACGAGTTGGTCGACGCACTTGGCGTCACCCAGCCGCTGGTCAGTCAGCACCTGCGCATCCTCAAGTCCTCCGGCGTGGTCTCCTCCCACCGGCAGGGTCGGGAAATGCGCTACGAACTATTGGACGAGCATCTGCTCGACATCGTCGAGGCGGCCGTCGGGCACGCCGGGGAGCAGTAGATCCATGACGACACCGGACAAGCCGATCGGCGTGCGGTCGACTCGCCAACGCAGCGCGATCTCCGCTCTGCTCGACGAGTCCAAGGGCTTCCGTTCCGCCCAGGACCTGCACGCCGAACTCCGCGAGCGCGGCGACACGATCGGGCTGACCACCGTGTACCGGACCCTGCAGTCGATGGCCGACGCGGAGGCCGTCGACGTGCTGCGGACCGACTCCGGGGAACTGATCTTCCGGAAGTGCTCCGACTCGCACCACCATCACCTGGTGTGCCGCGTCTGCGGGTTCACCGTGGAGGTCGAGGAGCCGGGGGTCGAGGTGTGGGCCCATCGCGCGGGCCGGGCACACGGGTTCACCGACGTCAGCCACACCGTCGAACTGTTCGGCCTGTGCGCGGAGTGCGCGGCGGGCCAGGCGGGCGGGGCTGGCCTGGCTGACTGACCGGGCGCCCGCGAGTCAGGGGCTGGTGACGCCGCCGAAGCGCCGGTCGCGCTCGGCGTACTCCAGGCACGCCGCCCACAGGTCGCGGCGGTCGAAGTCCGGGAACAGCGTGTCCTGGAAGACGAACTCGGCGTAGGCGGCCTGCCACAGCATGAAGTTGGACGTGCGCAGCTCTCCGGACGGCCGCAGGAACAGGTCCACGTCCGGCATGTCCGGCTCGTCGAGGAACTGGGAGAAGTTGTCCTCCGTGAGGTCGTCGGGCGAGAGTTCGCCGGCGGCCACGCGGCGGGCGAAGTCGCGGGCGGCGTCGACGATCTCGGCGCGACCCCCGTAGTTCACGCACATGGCCAGGGTCATGACCGTGTTGTCGCGGGTGAGCTCCTCGGCCTCCTCGAGTTCCGAGATCACCGACCGCCACAGCCGGGGTCGCTGCCCCGCCCACCGGACCCGCACCCCCAGCGAGTGCATCTCGTCCCGGCGGCGGCGCAGGACGTCCCGGTTGAAGCCCATGAGGAATCGGACCTCCTCGGGACTGCGCTTCCAGTTCTCGGTCGAGAAGGCGTAGGCGGACAGGTACGGGATACCCATCTCGATGCAGCCCTGCACGACGTCCATGAGCACGGCCTCGCCGCGCTTGTGCCCCTCGGTGCGGGGCAGACCGCGCTCCTGCGCCCAGCGGCCGTTGCCGTCCATGACCAGCGCGACGTGGCGCGGCACGAACTCGGCCGGGATGGCCGGCGGGCGGGCACCCGACGCGTGCGGGGTGGGTGGCCGGACCGTGGTCGACCGCGGGGCGGGACGCTTACGAAATCTGGGTAGTCCGGGCACGGGACTCCTCTACTGGCTCGACGGGGCCGACCGTGCCGCGGTCGACCAGGGGCAGGCTGCGCAGGTCTCGTTCGAGATGCCACTGCAGGTGTGCGGCGGCGATGCCGGAGGCCTGGCGCACGACGGCGGGCGAGGACACCCCGACGGCGTCCCACTCCCCCGCCAGCAGCGCGGACAGGTGCTCGGCGACACCGGGTGAGAGCATCGCGCATCCCTGCGGGCGGCAGTGCACGCACACGGTCCCGCCGGACGCGACGTGGAAGGCCCGGTGCGGGCCCACCACGCCGCAGCGCACGCAGCAGTCCAGGACGGGCTCCCAGCCGGAGGCGGACATGGCACGCAGGAGGAACGCGTCGGCGACCAGTCCGGGCTCGCGGCGGTGCTCGGCCAGGGAGCGCAGGGCGTTCACGGCGAGGCCGAGCAGCCGCGGGGTGGGCGCCCCCTCCTCGCCCGCGAGGCGCTCGGCGGTCTCCAGGACCACGCACCCGGAGGTGTACGCCGGGTAGTCCGCCACCAGCGGACGAGCCAGGGACTCACGGCTGCTGGCCTGGCGGACGGTCCCGAGCCCACTGCGACCGCGGCCCGGAGCGATCTGCACCTCCACCACCGCGAACGGCTCGAGGCTCGCGCCCATCCGGGACCGGGTGCGGCGCACGGCCCGGGCGACGGCGCGGACGAGCCCGTGCCGCTCGGTCAGCAGGGTGACGATCCGGTCGGCCTCACCGAGGTCGTAGGTGCGCACGACGAGGCCCGTGTCGGTGAAGGGATGCATCCGGGCCTCCTTCCGGGGCGATGTCCGGGCGGGCGCGCACGCGGGTGCGTGCGCGGGTGCGGGCGCGCTCAGGTGTCCAGTGTCCCACGGGCCAAGAGCCGTGGAGAGGCTAGAAGCCCAGGCGTCCCAGCATCTTGGGGTCGCGCTGCCACTCCTTGAGGACCTTGACGTGCAGGTCGAGGTAGACCTTGGTGCCGAGCAGCTTCTCGATGCCGGCGCGGGCGGTAGTGCCGACCTCGCGCATCCGCGAACCGCCCTTGCCCAGGACGATCGACTTCTGGCTCTGCCGTTCCACGTAGACGGTGGCGTGGACGTCCACCATGTCGTCGCGGCCCTCGTGCGGCAGGATCTCCTCGATCGACACGGCGATCGAGTGGGGCAGCTCGTCGCGGACGCCCTCGAGGGCCGCCTCGCGGATGAGCTCGGCCATGCGGCTCTCGTCGGACTCCTCGGTGATGATGTCGTCGGGGTAGAACTGGGGCCCCTCGGGCAGCAGGGTGGCGATGACGTCGGCCACCACGTCGACCTGCTCGCCGGACGCGGCCGACACCGGGACGACCTCCGAGTCCGGTCCGAGGAACTTCGATACGGCCACGAGCTGCTCCATGACCTTCTTCTTGGAGACGGTGTCGATCTTGGTCACCAGCCCGAGCACCGGCGTGGTGGGGCACAGCGTGCGGACCTGCTCGAGGATCCAGCGGTCCCCGGGGCCGATGCGCTCCCCGGCGGGGATGCACAGGCCGATGAGGTCGACGTCGGAGTAGGTGTCCTCGACCAGCGCGTTGAGCCGCTCGCCGAGCAGGGTGCGGGGGCGGTGCAGTCCGGGGGTGTCGACCAGGATGATCTGGGCGTCCGGCCGGTGCACGATCCCGCGGATCGCGTGCCGGGTGGTCTGGGGCCGCGAGGAGGTGATGGCGATCTTCTCCCCCACGAGCGCGTTGGTCAGCGTGGACTTGCCGGTGTTGGGCCGGCCCACGAAGCTGACGAACCCGCTCCGGTAGCCCTCGGGGGTGCTCATCTGTTCTCCTCGTCGTGATCCTGGGTGTCGTGCTCGTTCGTCTCGACGGGCGTGGCCACCACGGTGACCACCTTGACCCGTCCGCGCCGGTCGTGGCCGCCCTCGGCGTGCAGGTCGAGTCCGGTGGACACGACGTGCGCGCCGGGAAGCGGGACGCGCCCGAGCTCCAGGGCGAGGAGCCCGCCCAGGGTCTCGACCTCCTCGGTCACCTCGTCGGCGAACTCGACGTCGAACAGCTCGGCCACCTCGTCCAGTCCGAGCCGGGCGGACAGGCGGTAGCGCCCGTCGCCGAGGTCCTCGACGGGCGGCACCTCGGTGGTGTCGTACTCGTCGACGATCTCCCCGACGATCTCCTCGAGGATGTCCTCGATGGAGACCAGCCCGGCGGTCCCGCCGTACTCGTCGACGAGGATCGCCAGGTGGTTGTGGTCCCGCTGCATCTCGCTCAGCAGGTCGTCGATCCGCTTGGCGTCGGGCACGAACACCGCGGGGCGCATCACGTCGGCCACCGGGGCGGCGCGCCCGTCCGGGTCGTCGAGACGGGCGACGATGTCGCGCAGGTAGACGACGCCCACCACGTCGTCGGAGTTGTCCCCGTCGACCACCGGGATACGCGAGTACCCGGACTTCACGGTGAGTCGCGCGGCCTGGCCGACCGTCTTGTCGGACTCGATCCACACCATCTCGGTGCGCGGGGTCATCACCTCGCGCGCGGTGGTGTCGCCGAGTTCGAACACCGACTGGATCATGCGGGACTCGTCGTCGGCCACGACCCCGCGCTCGCGGGCCATGTCGACGATCTCGAGCAGCTCGATCTCGGAGGCGAACGGTCCGTTGCGGAAACCGCCGCCGGGGGTGACGGCGTTGCCCAGGCCGACGAGCAGGGTGGCGACGGGGCCCAGGACGAACCCGGTCACGGTCAGCGGGGTCGCGGCGCCCAGGGCGAGGGAGTAGGCGTGTTGTCGGCCGAGGGTGCGGGGTCCGACCCCGGCCACGATGTAGGCGGCGACGGTGGTCACCACGACGGCGACGGCCAGCGCCCAGCCCGTGGAGTCGATGAGGTCGTTGAACACGACGGTGAACAACACCGCCGCGGCCACCAGGCTCAGCATGTGGAGCAGGACGGTGACGTTGATGTACCGCGGCCGGGTGGCGAGCATCTTCGACAACCGCGTCGCGCCGTGACGGTTCTCCTTGTCCATCTCCTCGACGCGGGCCACCGAGACCGTGCTCAGGGCGGCGTCGAGGGCGGCGAACAGTCCGGCGACGGGGATGAGCACCACGGCCGCGACGGCCGTGAGGATGGTGGTGTCCACGTCTCAGGCGTCCACTCTCGGGGACTCGTCGCGGTGGTCGTACCACTCGCCCAGCAGTTCGTTCTGGAGGCCGAACATCTCCCGTTCCTCGGCGGGCTCCGCGTGGTCGTACCCCAGCAGGTGCAGGCACCCGTGGACGGTGAGCAGCGCGAGCTCGTGCGCGAGGGGATGGCCGGAGCTGGCGGCCTGGTCCGCGGCGAACGCCGGGCACAGGACGATGTCGCCGAGCATGGCCGGTCCGGGTTCGGGCAGGTCGGGTCGGCCTCCGGGCGTGAGCTCGTCCATGGGGAAGCTCATGACGTCGGTGGGGCCGGGCAGGTTCATCCACGTCACGTGGAGATCGGCCATCGTGTCCTTGTCGACGAGGGTGATCGACAGTTCGGCGGCCGGGTGGACGTCCATCCGGGCGATCACGAACGCGGCCACGTCGATGAGTTCTGCCTCGTCGACCTCCACGCCCGACTCGTTGGCGACCTCGATGCTCATCGGCGGCGCTGCTCCCTGTTCTTGTGGATGGTGGGGCGCTCGCCTCGTTCGAGGCGCGCTTCGTGCTTGGCGTAGGCGTCGACGATCCGCCCGACCAGCGCGTGACGGATGACGTCGCGGGAGGTCAGTTCGGAGAAGTGGATGTCGTCGACCCCGGTGAGGATGTCGCGGACGACCTTCAGTCCCGAGCGTTGCCCGCCGGGAAGGTCGATCTGCGTGATGTCCCCGGTCACGACGATCTTCGAGCCGAAGCCGAGCCTGGTGAGAAACATCTTCATCTGCTCGGGCGTGGTGTTCTGCGCCTCGTCGAGGATGATGAACGAGTCGTTGAGGGTCCGCCCGCGCATGTACGCCAGCGGCGCCACCTCGATCACCCCGGCCGCCATGAGCTTCGGGATGGCCTCGGGGTCCATCATGTCGTGCAGCGAGTCGTACAGCGGCCGCAGGTACGGGTCGATCTTCTCGTGCAGGGTGCCGGGCAGGTAGCCCAGGCGTTCGCCGGCCTCGACCGCGGGCCGGGTGAGGATGATGCGGCTGACCTCCTTGGCGCGGAGCGCGGCGACGGCCTTGGCCATGGCGAGGTAGGTCTTGCCGGTGCCGGCGGGGCCCAGTCCGAACACGATCGTGTGGTCGTCGATGGCGTCGACGTACCGCTTCTGGCCGAGGGTCTTGGGCCGGATCATGCCGCCGCGGCGCGACAGGACGTCGGTGCCGAGCACCTCCTCGGGCGTGAGCGGCCCCGAGTCGGCGAGGATCTCCACCGAGCGGCGCACCGAGGCGGGGGTGATCTCCACTCCCCTGCGGGCCTGCCGCAGCAGGTCGGACACGACCCGGGAGGCACGGTCCACGTGGGGCGGATCGCCCGAGATGGTCATGGTGCCACCCCGCACGTGCAGGTCCGCGTCGAGCAGGTCCTCGAGGGCGCGGAGGTTGGCGTCGGCGGTGCCGAGCACCGCCATCGCCAGGTCCGGGTCCAGTTGGACGGCCGTGCGGGCGGAGGAGTCGCCGGTGTCGCGTCGGACGCCACCGGTGTCGGTGGCCGTGGCGGGATCCCGGTCGTTCCCGGTGGCGCTGTCGTTTCCGGTGGCGCTGTCGTTCCCGGTGGCTCTGTCGTTTCCTGCGGTGCTTACGTGGATCACTTCCCGTGTCATGGTGAGGTTGGATCGAGTGTAGACCCCGCGGGCGACCATCTCGGTGTGAGAACGCCGAGTGCGGCCAGCGCCACGGTGGCGGCGGTGGAGGTGCGGAGCACCTCCGGGCCCAGGACGACGGGCCGGGCGCCTGCCGCGGTCAGTGCGTCGAGTTCGGCGTCGGAGACCCCGCCCTCGGGGCCGACGACGACGAGGATCCGCGTCGCCGGCGGGCCCGCGGTGACCGCGTCGGCGAAACCGGCGGCGCCGTCCTCGTGCAGGACGAGTGCGCGGGCGCCCGCGTCGACCTCGGAGGCGACCAGGGCGGCGAGGGCGGTCGAGTCGACGAGGTCGCCGATCTCGGGCTCCCACGCCCGCCGCGACTGCTTGGCTGCGGCGCGGGCGGCGTTGGTCCACTTGGTGCGGCCCTTGTCGACCTTGGGGCCGGTCCAGCGGCTCACGCAGCGGTCGGCCTGCCACGGCACGATCCGGTCGGCTCCGGCCTCGGTGGCCAGCTCGACAGCCAGCTCGGACCGCTCGGATTTGGGCAGGGCCTGCACGACGGTGACCTCCGGGGTGGGGCGTGGGACGTCGACCCGGGTGACGACCTCCGCCTCGACCCTGCCGGAACTCGTCGTCATCACCACACAGTCCGCCACCACTCCCCGACCGTCACCGACCCGGACGGCCTCCCCCACCCGGACGCGGAGCGCGGATCCGGCGTGCCGGCCCTCCGGCCCGTCGAGCACCAGTGTCTCGCCGACACCGGGGACCGTCCCGGCCCGGAACAACGACGGGGTCACGGGCGCCTCAGTGCCCCGCGACGGCGTCGCGCAGGCGGGAGAACAGGCCACCGCGGCGGGCGGTGTCCTCGTTGACGACCTCGGCCGAGTCGCCGTCGAGGCGGCGCAGCTGCTCGACCAGGTCGCGGCGCTTGCGGTCCAGCTTCTCCGGGACCACGACCTCCATGTGGACCGTGAGGTCGCCGGCGCCGCCGCCGCGCACGCGGGGCATCCCACGGCCGGTCAGCGTGACGGTGTGACCGGGTTGGGTACCGGACGGGATGTCGATCGTCAGGGGCTCGCCCACGACGGTCTCGAGTTCGACCTCGCCGCCCAGCATGGCGTCGACGACGGGCACGCGGACGGTGCAGTGCAAGTCCTCGCCGTCGCGGACGAACACCGGGTGGTTGCGCTCGTTGACCTCGATGTATAGGTCGCCGGCGGGACCGCCACCGGGACCGACCTCACCCTGCCCGGACAGGCGGATGCGCATGCCGCCGCCGACGCCGGCGGGGATCTTGGCCGAGACGGTGCGGCGCTTGCGGACGCGGCCCTGGCCGGTGCACTCACCGCACGGGTCGGTGATGATCTCGCCGGTGCCCGCGCAGGTGGGGCACGGGCGGCTGGTCATGATGTTGCCGAGCAGCGACCGCTGGACGGACTGGATCTCGCCCTGGCCCTGACACATTCCACACGTGGCCGGCGGCGTGTCCGTGGCCGACCCCTTGCCGTGGCACTTCTCGCACAGCACGGCGGTGTCGACCTGGATCTCCTTGGTGACTCCGGTGGCGCACTCGTCCAGGCCCAGGGTCACGCGGATGAGGGCGTCCGAGCCGGGCTGCACGCGGCTGCGCGGACCGCGGCCGCCGCCGCCTCCCCCGCCGCCGCCGAAGAAGGCCTCGAACACGTCACCGAGGCCGCCGCTGCCGAAGCCACCACCGAAGCCGCCGCCGCCGTAACCGGCGCCGGGCGAGGAGTCCAGCGGGTCGCCGCCCATGTCGACGACCCGGCGCTTCTCGGGGTCGGTGAGCACCTCGTAGATCGCGGTGATCTCACTGAACTTCTCACGCGCCTCGTCCGACGGGTTGACGTCGGGGTGGAGCTCCCGGGCGAGCTTGCGGTAGGCGCGCTTGATCTCGGATTCCGAGGCGCCCCTATCGACCCCGAGGGTCCCGTAGTAGTCGCGTGACACGTGTGGCCTTTCGTCGAGAGGAAGATCTGGCTCCGGGAAGGAGCGTACGGACGTCAGCGCCCGGTGATGAGCTCGCCCACGTAGTGGGCAACAGCGGCGACCGAGGCGATTGTTCCCGGGTAGTCCATCCGTGTGGGCCCGAGCACCCCCATCCCACCGAATGTCTGGCCCTCCGCCCCGTACTGGGAGGACACCACGGAGGCGCCGCGGATCTCGGCGGCCTGGGTCTCCGCCCCGATCTGGACGGTGACACCCCCCGGCCCTCCCCGGCCCACCGAGTGGGCCGCGGTGAGCAGGCGAAGGATCACGACCTGTTCCTCGAGCGCCTCGAGGACCGAGCGCAGGGAGCCGTCGAAGTCGGCGGCGCTGCGGGTGAGGTTGGCCGTGCCGCCCAGGACGATCCGGTCGTCGGGGTGTTCGACGAGCGTGCCGACCAAGACCGCGACGCAGCGCTCGACCGCGTCGCGGATCTCGGGACGGGCCCGGTCGCCCGTGGAGGTCAGGGCCTCGGAGGCGTCGGGCAGGCGTTTGTCGGCGACGGCCTCGGACAGCAGGGTCCGCAGTTCCCCGAGGAGCTCGTCGGTCAACGGCGCGGCCAGCTCCACCGTCCGTTGATCGACGCGGCCGGTGTCGGTGATGAGGACCAGCAGCAGGCGGGTGGGGCTCAGGCTCACCACCTCGAGGTGGCGCACCGTGGAGCGACCGAGGACCGGGTACTGGACGACGGCGACCTGACGGGTGAGCTGGGACAGCAGCCGTGCGGCCCGCCGGAGGACGTCGTCCAGGTCGACGGCGCCCTCGAGGAAGGCCTGGATCGCCCGGCGTTCCGCGCGCGACAGCGGGGTGATCTCCTCGATGGAGTCGACGAAGTGCCGGTAGCCTTTCTCCGTGGGGACCCGACCGGAACTGGTGTGGGGTTGGACGATGAACCCCTCGGCCTCGAGCACGGCCATGTCGTTGCGGATGGTGGCGCTGGACACGCCCAGCGAGTGCCGATCGACGAGGGCCTTGGACCCGACCGGTTCGTGGGAGGCGATGTAGTCGGAGACGATCGCCCGTAAGACGTCGGTCCTACGATCGGCCGTACTCGACATACTCGCTCCTCCCTGTCCTCGTCGTGGCGATTCTATGCCACTTCCCGGGCCGACGGCTCAGACGAGGACGTCGCGCACGACCCCGTCTGCCAACAACCGGCCCGCCTCGGTGAGCGCGTAACCGGGACCCGCGGGATCGCCGGCCGACCGTCGCCGGAGCAGTCCGGCCGCCACCTGGGTGTCGGCGCGGATCCGCTCGTCGGCGGTGAAGGCGCCGTCGTCGAGCCCCTCGGCCAGGCGGAGCCCGGTCATGATGCGCTCGATGTGGCGGTCGGTGTCGGTGAGGAGTTCCCCGCCGTCCACGGGCAGCCGGCCCGCGTCGCACTCGGCGGCGTAGCGGGCGGGATGCTTGACGTTCCACCACCGGGCCCCGGCGACGTGCGAGTGCGCGCCCGGCCCGATGCCCCACCAGTCGCCGCCGCGCCAGTAGCCCATGTTGTGGCGGCAGTATCCCGAGGAGTCGGTGGCGAAGTTGGAGACCTCGTACCAGTGGAACCCGGCACGGGCGAGACGCTCGGCCACCTGCTCGTAACGGTCGGCGAGGACGTCGTCGACCGTGCCCGACATCTCACCGCGGCGGATGCGGCGGGCCAGCGCGGTGCCGTCCTCCACGATCAGCGAGTAGGCGGAGACGTGGTCGACCCCGGCGTCGACGACCGCGTCGAGTGTCCGCGCCAGGTCGTCGTCCGTCTCGCCCGGGGTGCCGTAGATGACGTCGAGGTTGACGTGCTCGAACCCGGCCCGCAGGGCCTCGGCCACCGCCTCCTGCGGGCGTCCGGGGGTGTGGGTCCGGTCGAGGACGCGCAGGACGTGGGCGGCCGTCGACTGCATGCCCAGCGAGATGCGGGTGAATCCGCCCTCGCGCAGTCGGGCGAAGAACTCCGGCGAGGTGGACTCCGGGTTGCTCTCGGTGGTGATCTCCGCGCCGGGCGCCAGCCCGAACGCCGAGTCGATGCGCTCGAGCAGGCCCACGAGGACGTCCGCGCCGACCAGCGACGGGGTGCCGCCGCCGATGAAGACCGTGTCGACCTGAGGGGGCGTGCCCGCCGCGGCCAGGGCCTGCGCGGCCCGGTCGATCTCGATCGCCGCGGCCCGTTCCCAGTCGACCGGGGAGGTCGCCGAGCCGAGTTCGCCGGCGGTGTAGGTGTTGAAATCGCAGTATCCGCACCGGGTGGAGCAGAACGGCACGTGGAGGTAGATGCCGAATGGCGCCCGCGGATCGCGGGGCGGGGGCGCGCTCGCCAGTGTGGCGGGGTCGTGGGGCGCGGCGGTCACACCTGACCGGTCTGGGTGTCCGATGAGGTCTCATCTCCAGTCGGGTCCGGGGCGGGCAGGGTCTCGATCGGCGGGGTCGGCGTCGCCGAGATCTCGTCGTCGCCAAGGACTGTAGCCGCGGGCGCGCTGTAGGTCGGTGCCTGGGCGGCATCGTCGGGGGTACCCGGTCCCGCGGGAGCCTCCGGCGCGGTGGTCCGACGGTCGGGCCCGGCCGCGGTCTGCGTGGGCGCGGTCTGCGTGGGCGCGGTCTGCGTGGTCGCGGCCGGTGTGGTCGCGGCCGGTGTGGAGGCTGCGGGCTTGGACCCGGTCGGCTTCGCCGCGCGCTTCTGCTGCGAACTCGTCGTGGCCGGGGCCTTTCTTGCCGAGGTCTTTTTTGCCGGAGCCTTCGTCGCCGGTGCCTTTTTCGCGGGCGCCTTTTTCGCGGGCGCCTTCTTCGCGGGAGCCTTTTCCGCCGAGACCTTCTCCGCGGGCGCTTGCTTCGCGGGCGCCTTCTTGGCCGGAGCCTTCTTCGCAGGCGCCTTCTTCGCGGGCGCCTTCTTGGCCGGCGCCGTCGTGGCACCCGCCTCTCCGGCGGCGGGCCGCGAGGCCGCGTCCGCGCCGGACTCGTCCTGCGTGGCCGCCCGGGTCGAAGCGCGATCGCGTCCGGTCACCGCCGTGGCCTTGGACCCCGATTTCGCGGACTCCTTGGACGCCTGGCGGGCAGCACTGCGCTGCTCCTTGCGCTCCTGCGCCAACTCGCCCGCCGATTTGCGCGCGGCGGTGGGGGTGCCGCTCTTCTCCCGCTCCTCCGCCGCGACCACGAACTCCGCCAGGGCGTCCTCGACCGCGTTCGCCAACGGCCAGGGATCCGGGACGAGGTCACGACACCCGATGAACCCGAAGTGCAGACTGCCGTCCAGCGACATCACGGTGCAGTTGAGGCCCGCGCCGTGGAAGACCGGGCCCAGGGGCAGCATCTTCTCGATCTTCGCGCCGAGGAAGTACAGCGGGAAGTTGGGGCCGGGCACGTTCGAGATGACGAGGTTGTGCACCACGGGGTGGCGCTCGGACAGCCGGAGTCGCGAATACATGCGGACCGCGGAACCGAACACCGAGGGCGCCGCGAACTGCGCCCAGTCGGTGAGCAGGTTGGCGTCCAGCGCGTCGGTGTGGTCCTTGGCGACGGTGTTGGCGTCGCGGATCGCCTCGAGCCGACCGACCGGGTCGTCGATGTCGGTGGCCAGGGACATGAACATGCCCGAGACACGATTGGTGCCGGGGCGCGACTCCGCGGCGTGCACCGACATGGGGACCATGGCGATGAGCGGCTTGCGCGGCAGTGCGTCGCGGTCGTCGAGGTACTTGCGCAGAGCGGTCGAACAGACGGCGAGCACCACGTCGTTGACCGTGGTGCCGAACGCGTTCTTGACCCGCTTGATGTCCGCCAGGTCCACACTCGCGTAGGAGATCGACCGGTGTCCGGTGATCGTGCGGTTGAACGGGGTGCGCGGGGCGGTGAACGGCGCGGGCATCGCCAGTCCCTTGCGGGCGCGGTTGATCCAGGACGGGAGCACCCCGACCGTCCCCGGCAACAGGGAGGCGAGTCGCCACGGCGTGGCCAGGCGCGACAGAGCGCCCCCGACGGCGAGTTCCAGGGCGCCGGACCCACCGGCGGTCTCCTCGACCAGCTCCTCGTCGAGCTCCGGCTCGTCCGCGGAGAGGGTGCACAGCTGCGAGAGCATGTTGGCGCCGGTGACGCCGTCGACGGTCGAGTGGTGCATCTTGGCGAAGACCGCCACCCGGCCGTCCGGCAGTCCCTCGATGACATACATCTGCCACAGCGGCATCGACCGGTCGATCGGCTGACTGCCCAGGTGGGCGCACAGTTCGGCGAGCTCGTGGTCCCCGCCGGGCTCCGGTATACCGACGCGGTGGAGGTGGTGGTCGATGTCGAAGTCCTCGGCCTCGACCCACACCGGATGGTCCACGTTGAGCAGCGAGTCGTGCAACTTGCGCCGGAACGGTGGCATGGCGGTGATCCGACGTCGGAGCTCGGTCCGCAGGGCCTCGAAGGAGTACCCGTCCTCCATTCCGGAGACGTCCAGGACGATCAGCCCGCACACGTGCAGGAGCTGGGACCTGGTCTCGAAGTAGAGGAAGCTGGCATCGAGCCCACTCAAGCGCTGCATGTCGAGGAGTGTACGGCCGGACGGCGCCGCGTGGCGGTGGTTGGAATTCCGCGGCGATCGCGGAAATGTCGCCGTGGAACGGGGGTCAGAGCACCTCGACGAGGAGCCACGCGATCACGACGAGCGCGATCAGCAGGACCAGGGCGAGTGTCACACGCGACCGGGGCATCAACGGACCTCCTTCCGGGTCTCGACGGTCCTCGGGGCGACGAGCGCCCGGAACCGGTGGACGAGGACATCCGCGCCCTTCTCGACCGCCACCGCGACGAGGAAGAACAGCGGGAGCCCCATCACGAGCAGGATCATCACCTGCAACGGGAACGGCAGGGTGGCGAGCCAGAGCTCGACTCTGTCCCAGAACTCCAGGAACGCCGTCACGTCCCGATCCTACGACCGCCCGGCGGTGGCGACCCCGTGGCCTCCCACCACCGAGGAGTCGAGCCCGCGCCGACGCAGCAGCGCGGCGGTGCTCGGCTCCGACCCCCGCATGCGGCGGTAGGCGTCGAGGAAGTCGATGGCCCCGCCCCGGGACAGCACCTCGCGCCGCATCCGCTCGCCCGAGGACCGCGTCAGGCCCCCGCTCTCGACGAACCACTCGGTGGCGTCGGCGTCGAGCACCTCGGCCCAGAAGTAGGAGTAGTACGCGGCGGAGTACCCGCCCGCGAAGATGTGCTGGAAGTACCGGGACCGGTAACGCGGCTCGATGCCGGGGACGTCGAGACCTGCCTCGGCGAGGACGCGGGCCTCGAACTCGTCGACGTCGGTGACGGCGTCGGCCTCCTCCGGCGACAGGGAGTGCCAGGCCAGGTCGAGCAGTGCCGCCCCGAGGTACTCCACGGTCGCCTGCCCCTCACCGAAGCGCTCGGCCTCCCGCATCCGCTCGACGAGGTCCTCGGCGATCGGCGCCCCCGTCTCCACGTGCCGGGCATAGTGCGCGAGCATCTCCGGTCGACGCGCCCACATCTCGTTGACCTGGGAGGGGAACTCGACGAAGTCCCGGGGCACGGAGGTGCCGGAGAACACCGGGTACTCCACGTCCGACAGCAGCCCGTGCAGGGCGTGCCCGAACTCATGGAACATCGTGGTGACCTCGTCCATCGTGAGCAGCGTGGGCTGCCCCGCCGCGGGACGGGCCAGGTTCATGACGTTGACGACGACGGGCCGCGAATCCAGGAGCCGGGACTGGTCGCGGAACGAGCTCATCCACGCCCCACCGCGCTTGGTCGGGCGGGCGTAGTAGTCCAACAGCAGGAGCCCCACGCCGGCGTCGGGCTCGGTCCGCTCGTCGTCGAACACCTCGATGACCCGGACGTCGGGGAGGAAACCGCGCAGGTCGTTCCGCTCGGCGAAGCGCAGCCCGTACAGCTCGGATGCCGCGTGCATCACCCCGTCACGCAGCACGCGCTCGAGCTCGAAGTAGGGACGGACGGTCGCGTCGTCGACCCGGAACCGCTCGGCCCGCAGCCGCTCGGACGCCCAGGCCCAGTCGGCCGGGTTCAGTTCACGGTCGTCGCCGCCGAGCAGGTCCTTGGCCTCGTTGCGGGCGTTGGTCACGGCCGCGTCGACCACGTCGAGCAGCAGCCCGCGAGCCGCCTCGGGCGATCCGGCGGTCTCCACCGCGAGGACATGCTCCGCGTGGCATCCCAGCCCGAGCAGCCGCGCCCGCTCGGCGCGTAGGCGGACGATCTCCAGCACGACCGGGGTGTTGTCGTGGCCCGGCGTCGCGCCCCGACCGAGTGAGGCCTCCATGACGCGGTGGCGCAGACCGGCGTCGTCCAGCAGGGCGCTGATCGGCTGCACGGTGGGAAGCCCCAGTGGGATCAGCCACCCCTCACGCCCCGACTCGGCGGCGACCGCGGCGAGCGTGGACCGCATGGAGTCCGACAGGCCCGCGAGTTCGGCCTCGTCGGTGACCGGCACGGCCAGCTCGGCGGTCGAGGCCAGCAGGTTCTCGCCGAACTCGGTGGTCAACTCGGCCAGCCTGGTGTCGATGGCGGTGAGTCGGGCCCGGCCGGCGTCGTCGAGGGCGGCGCCCGCGCGCAGCAGGTCGCGGTGGTGGCGGCGCACGAGCCGCTCCGTCTCGTCGTCGACCTCCAACTCCCCCGCCTCCAGAGCGGAGAGCACCGCGTCCACCCGGCCGAACAGAACCGGGTTGGTCATCACCGCGGAATGGTGCGCGGCCAGCAGCGGCGAGACGACCCGGTCCACGTCGAGGCGGGCCTTGGTGGCGTCCGGGCCGAGCAGGCCGTAGAACACCGCCAGCACCCGGTCCAGGGCCAGGCCCGAGCGCTCGAGGGCGACCACGGTGTTGTCCACGGTCGCCGACTCCGGGTTGGCGACGATCGCGGCGACCTCGGCCGCGTGGTCGTCGATCGCGGTCCGGATGGCCGGCTCCAGATCCTCCTCCCGGATGGCGGCGAAGTCCGGCAGGCCGTACGGCAACGGCGACTCGTCGAGCAGCGGATGACGGGAGGCCTCGGGGCTCGGAAGGGTCATGTGCGGGAGTCTACGTCCGCCGGCGGTCACGTCGGAGCACGCCGCGGCGGGCCCCGGGGTCACAGCCACTGCGTGGCGGTTTCCCAGGCCAGTCTCACCGCCAGGATGCTGATGACCACGAGGAACACGGTGCGGATGAACTCGTTGCCGTGCCGCATCGCCATCCGCGCCCCGAGGAACCCGCCGGCCAGGTTGGCCAGCGCCATGCACCCGCCGATGATCCACAGCAGTTCACCGTGGAGGCCGAACACCAGGATCGAGGCGATGTTCGTGGTGAGATTGGCGAGCTTGGCCGCCACGGTGCCCTGGAGGAACCCGAACCCCAGGAACGCGACGATCGCGATGACGAAGAACGACCCCGTCCCCGGGCCGAGCACCCCGTCGTAGAACCCGATCACCCCACCGATCAGCGCCGAGCGCCACGTCCGCGACCAGCCGGTGTGCCGTTCCTCGTGGACCCGCCCCATGGTCGGCGTGAAGTAGGTGTAGGCGCCCACCGCCACGACGGCCACCAGGACGATCGGCGTGAGGAGCTCCTTGGGGATGAACCGGGCCACCGAGGACCCGGCCGCGGACCCCGCGAAGGCCGCCACCACCAGGGGGAACACCATCGCCACCGGCACGCGGATCTTCCGGAGATAGGTCAGGGTCGCGACCAGGGTGCCGGCGACCGAGGACAGCTTGTTGGTGCCGAGGATCTCCGGCGTCGAGGCCTCCGCCGGCAGCGCGATGACGAGCGCCGGCAGCTGGATGAGCCCTCCCCCGCCGACCACCGAGTCCACCCACCCGGCGACGAACGCCGCCAGGACGAGCGCGGCGAGCACCCAGACGGACACACCGAGTGCGGGGGACGCGGCGACGGCCGCGAACGATGAGGGCATGGCGATCACTGTGCTGTAATTGGTTTGTGTATATCAACCCTTACGGGGCCGATCCGGTCACGCTGGCCGCCGACCTGGCCAATCGCCGCCCCCGCACGACCCGCGAACTGGTGGACCGCTGTCGCGAGGCGGGGGTGACCATCGACCGGAGCGCCTCGGACGCGGACCTGGACGAGGTCGACGCCTTTCTGGACGCGTGGCTCGTCGTCGTCGACACCACCGCGCCGCACGGGCGCGCCGACGCCCTCAACGCCCTCCTGGCCGAGCACTCGGCACCGCCGCGCCTGACCGACCACGACGGCCACTGGCACGTGCACTACCGCGCCGACGACGTCTCCTTCGCCCGCCTGCTCACCGCCATGTTCGCAGTGGGCACCGCACTCCACCTGACCTCGCGAGGCATCGACCGGCTCGCGCGGTGCGCCGCCGACGACTGCGACGCCGTCTTCGCCGACACCACCCGCAACGGACGCAAGACCTACTGCTCGACGCGGTGCACCAACCGGTGCGCCGTCCGCCGACACCGCGCGCGGGCGTGAGTCACGCGCACGGTGCGGGGACCTACTTCTTGTCCGCGCTCGAATCCGCCGACAGTGCCGCGACGAAGGCCTCCTGCGGCACGTCCACCCGCCCGATGGACTTCATCCGCTTCTTGCCCTCCTTCTGCTTCTCCAGCAGCTTGCGCTTACGGCTGATATCGCCGCCGTAGCACTTGGAGAGCACGTCCTTGCGGATCGCGCGGATGTTCTCGCGGGAGATGATCTTCGCGCCGATCGCCGCCTGGATCGGCACCTCGTACTGCTGACGCGGGATGAGCTCCTTGAGCTTGCCCGTCATCTTGTTGCCGTAGGCCTGGGCGTAGTCGCGGTGCACGATCGCGCTGAACGCGTCCACGGCCTCGCCCTGCAGCAGGATGTCGACCTTGACCAGATCGGAGACCTGCTCGCCGGCCTCCTCGTAGTCCATCGACGCGTAACCCTTGGTGCGGGACTTGAGCGAGTCGAAGAAGTCGAAGATGATCTCGCCCATCGGCATGACGTACCGGAGCTCGACGCGGGTCTCGGACAGGTAGTCCATGCCCTTCATCTCGCCGCGCTTGGACTGGCACAGCTCCATGACCGTGCCCACGTACTCGCTGGGCACGATGATCGTGCACTTGACGATCGGCTCGAAGATCTCGCGATGCTTGCCCTCGGGCCAGTACGACGGGTTGGTGACCTGGTGCTCGCTGCCGTCCTCCGCGACCACGCGGTACACCACGTTCGGGGCGGTGGAGATGAGGTCGAGGTTGAACTCGCGCTCCAGCCGGTCCCGGGTGATCTCCATGTGCAACAGTCCGAGGAAGCCGCAGCGGAAGCCGAACCCGAGCGCGACCGAGGTCTCCGGCTCGTAGTCCAGCGAGGCGTCGTTGAGCTGGAGTTTGTCCAGGGCGTCGCGCAGGACCGGGTAGTCGGAGCCGTCAATCGGGTACAGCCCGGAGAAGACCATCGGGTTGGGCTCGGCGTACCCCGCGAGCGGCTCCTCCGCCCCGCCGCGGGCGGTGGTGATGGTGTCGCCGACCTTGGACTGGCGGACGTCCTTGACGCCGGTGATGAGATAACCGACCTCGCCGGGCCCGAGCCCCTTCGTCGCTTTGGGCTCCGGCGAGATGATGCCGACCTCGAGCGCCTCGTGGGTGCTGCCCGTGGACATCATCCTGACCTTCTCGCGCGGGTTGAGCGAGCCGTCGAACACCCGGACGTAGGTGACCACACCGCGGTAGGTGTCGTACACCGAGTCGAAGATCATCGCGCGGGCCGGGGCGTCCGGATCGCCCACGGGCGCGGGGACCTTCTCGCACACCTTGTCCAGCAGCGCCTCGACGCCCATGCCCGTCTTGCCGGAGACCCGCAGCACGTCGTCCGGCTCGCACCCGACGATGTGGGAGATCTCCTCGGCGAACCGGTCCGGGTCCGCCGCCGGCAGGTCGATCTTGTTGAGCACCGGGATGATCTCGAGGTCGTTCTCCATGGCCAGGTAGAGGTTGGCCAGCGTCTGGGCCTCGATGCCCTGCGCGGCGTCGACCAGCAGGATCGCACCTTCGCACGCCTCGAGCGCGCGGGAGACCTCGTAGGTGAAGTCCACGTGGCCCGGGGTGTCGATCATGTGCAGGACGATCTCCTCGCCCTGGTGGGGGCCGGAACGCGGCACCCACGGCAGGCGGACGTTCTGCGCCTTGATGGTGATGCCGCGCTCGCGCTCGATGTCCATCCGGTCGAGGTACTGGGCGCGCATGAGCCGCTCCTCGACCACGCCGGTGAGTTGCAGCATGCGGTCGGCGAGCGTCGACTTGCCGTGGTCGATGTGGGCGATGATGCAGAAGTTCCTGATCCTGGCGGGATCGGTGAACGTCGTCTCTGCGAAGTTGGGAATCTCGATCACTCCTCGGGCGGGCCCGGGCGTGGCTGGGTGCGGTCCGACCGGGCGATCACCCCATTGTCACACGCCCGCGCCGGGAACTCCCATCACGTACCGCCCCGTAGGGACGGCGTCCACCGTGCCGTCGTCGAGGAACCGTCCGGTCGAGGCGGTCATGGCCTCGATGTTGGCCGCCATGCGCGCGTCGTCGCCGCGGGCGTCGAAGAACACCCCCAGGTCCGTCGCGGCCTCGACGGGGAAGACCTCCTCCACGATCCCGTCGATCACCGGAGCGTCGGCGGTCAGCGCACGGACCACCACGTGCTGGGTGTAGGCGGTGGTGGACTGGGTGTCGATGGCGACCTGCGTGTGCTCCTCGAGCCACGTGCGCAGCCACTCCTCCCGGCCGATGCGCTCGGGCCGCCGCAGGAACGCCAGGTTGGCCATCCCCTCGCACCGGCCGTCCGGCCCGGTCCGGGCGCGGGCAGCGGCTCGGAGGCGGTGACCGACCAGGCCGACACCGGCCCCAGGTCACGCAGTGCCTCCAGCAGGTCGGCGCACGCGGAAGCCGAGGCGACCGGCACGCGGGCGCGCAGCGCCGCCAGCACCGGCCGCGGCGTGACCCGGACGTCGATCATCGCGCCCGCGACCGCCTCGTCGCGCACGTTGAGCAGGTACTCCTCCACCCCGAGGGCGGACAGCGACCCCTCGACGGCGTCCGCGATCCGTGCCCGCAGGCCCGCCGCGTCCGCAGGATCCACCGGGGCGTCGTCGTCCGCCCACACCACTGCCAACAGCATGTCCATGTCGAGATCATAGGACGGTTACGCTGACGCTCATGGCTATCGACTGGGCCCGGGTGGGTCGAACGGCGGTCCGCGTGGGTCGCAGGTACGGACCGACCGTCGCGCGCGAGGTACGCAGGCGGCTGGACGACCGTGGGGTCTCCCCCGCCCTGTCCCCGGAGGTCGGCGGCGGGGGACGGCCCGCCACCACCGGCACCGCCCCCACCTCGAGCCGGGCCCGCCGGATCGCCTACGCGCCCGACCTCGACGGCCACGCCGACCCCGGCGAGATCGTCTGGACCTGGGTCGAGTTCGAGGAGAACGACGGCCGCGGCAAGGACCGCCCGGTCCTGGTGGTGGGGCGCGACGGGGACCGTCTGCTCGGCCTCCAGCTCTCGTCGCAGCACTCCAGGGACGACGACGAGGGGTGGCTCGGGCTCGGATCGGGCCCCTGGGACCCCGAGGGCCGACCGAGCTGGGTGCGCCTCGACCGCGTGCTGGACGTTCCCGAACAGGGCATCCGCCGCGAGGGCGCGATCTGCCCGCGGCCGAGGTTCGAGGCGGTCGCCGATCGGCTCCGCGCCGACTACGGCTGGCGCTGAGACGGCCGACCCCTCCGGGGCCGGGGATCGACGGAGGCGTCGTCGCACGTTTTGGCCGGTGACACCCCCGCTGGTAAAGTGGGTCGTCGGTGTCCACCGGAGCACGTTGTGCACGTGTCCGCGCGGACGAGACGACAAGACATCCGATCGGCGGGATCCCCTCGTGGAGCCGTCGACACACGACAAAAAGGTGTGACGAGTGGCCAACATCAAGTCCCAGATCAAGCGGAACCTCACCAACGAGCGCAACCGCCTCCGTAACCAGTCGACCAAGTCGGGCCTGCGTACCGCCATCCGCAGCCTGCGTGAGGCCACCGCGGCCGGTGACAAGGAGAAGGCCGGCGCCCTGCTCGTCGCCACCTCCCGTCAGCTCGACAAGGCCGCCAGCAAGGGTGTCATCCACCCGAACCAGGCCGCCAACAAGAAGTCGGCGCTCACCAAGGCTGTCAACAGCCTCTGAGCACCTCGGTCCCTCCCCTGACCGGGAGGAACCCAGCCCCACGTCTGCCCGAGTGACGTGACGAGGCTCCGAGGGCCCACCCCGCACCACGTGCGTGAGGTGGGCCCTCGTCGTATGAGTGGCTGTCGTGTGTGGGGCCGGCGTGTGAGTGGACGGCGTGTCCCCAATGCGGGTCCACTCACGTCCCCGTTTTGCGGGCCCGGTCAGCCGGCGGACGCGAGCGTTCCGACCGCGCGGACGGCGCGCTCGAGGGCGTAGGACGTGTCCTCCGCCCCGCCCTTGACCTCGCCGTTGAGGGTGGCGACGACCTGCAGCGCGCTGCCCAGGGTCTCGATGGACCAGTACCGGGTCTGGGCGGTGACCTTCTTGACCTTCCACGGCGGCAGGCCCTGCCGGGCCAGGTCGGCCGACGGCACGCCCCGCTGGGTACCGACCAGGGCGATGGAGTTCACCGCGTCGGCCAGGGCATCCGCGAGCACGACGTGCGGGACGCCGGTGTGCATGGCCCACTCGAGTGCCTCGATCGCGCCGGCCACGTCCCCCGTGACCGCGCGCTCGGCCACGGTGAACCCACTGACCCCCACGACCCCCGAGTGGTAGCGCCGCACCGCCTCGACGTCGACCTTGCCGCCGGTGTCGGCCACGAGCTGACCGCACGCCGACGCCAACTGCCGCAGGTCCGTGCCCACCGCCTCGACCAGGGCCTCGCAGGCCTCGGGCGCGACCCTCACGTCGAGTGTCCGGAACTCGGACCGGACGAAGCCGACCACGTCCATGTGCCGGGTGAGCTTGCCGGCCGCGTGTTCCTCGGCCCCCGCCTTGCGCAGGTCCGCCACCAGGGCCTTGGCGCGGCCGCCGCCGGTGTGCTGGACGACCAGAACCGTCTCGGGGGGTAGATCACGGGCCGCGCCGAACACCGCGGACTGGGCGTCTTTGCCCAGCTCCGCCGCGCCGGTGATCACCACGATGCGGGCCTCGCCGAACAAGGACGGCGAGAGCAGTTCGAACAGCTGCGGGGCGGTGACCTCGGGCCCACCGAGCCTCGAGACCACCGGCGGGTCCTGCCCGGCCGGGGTCGCCGCACGCACCGTCGAGACGACGCCCGTGGTGGCGCGTTCGGTGAGGAACTCGTCCTCGCCCAACACCAGGTGCAACACAGCCGGTGCGGACCCCGATGCCATCTGCGCTCCTCGTCGTCGTTGTCGTCGTTGTCGTTGTCGTTGTCGTCGTCGTTGTCTATCCCAGTCATCGTGCCACGCCGCGCCGACAGGCCCGCACCACCACCGCACCCGACCGGTCGACCCCGCCCGCTCCCGCACGTATTTTCAGGGCCACGAGCCAATCCGACCGAGCGACGCCGACGCGAAGCGCCACCATGCGCGGTGTCCGAGCATCGAAGGGAACGACATGAGCGAGAACCAGGACGCCGACACAGAGACGACCGACCAGCTGACGTTCCAAAATCCGGCGACCCGCTACCCCTCCATCGAACCGCCGGTCCAGCACCAGGACGAGCCGGGACTCGACGCACGGCTCGAACCCAAGGCGGACCTCGGCGAGCACTCCTACCGCGGCACCGGCCGGCTCACCGGCCGCAGGGCGCTGATCACCGGCGGCGACTCGGGCATCGGGGCCGCGGTGGCGATCGCCTTCGCCCGCGAGGGCGCCGACGTGGCCATCCACCACCTGCCCGACGAGGAACCCGACGCCCGTGCCGTCGCCGAGATCGTCGAACGCGAGGGCCGCACCGCGGCGCTCATCCCCGGCGACCTCACCGACCGCGCGTTCTGCGAGAGCCTCGCCGACACCGCCGTCGAGCGGCTCGGAGGCCTCGACATCCTCGTCAACAACGCCGGCAAGCAGGTGGTCGCACCCGCGCTCGAGGACCTGCCCGACGAGCAGCTCACCGACACCTTCGAGGTCAACATCGTGGGGATGTTCCGGGTGACCAGGGCCGCGTTGCGCCATCTGGAGCCCGGGTCCACGATCATCAACACGACCTCCGTGGTCGCCTACATGGCGCCGCCGAACCTGCTGGACTACGCGTCCACCAAGGCCGCGATCAACAACTTCACCAAGGGGCTGGCCCAGCAGCTCGCCCCCAAGGGGATCCGGGTGAACGCCGTGGCACCCGGCCCCATCTGGACACCTCTACAGGTGTCGGACGGGCAGCCCAAGGACGAGCTGCCCGAGTTCGGGCACTCCACCCCGCTCGGCCGTGCCGGGCAGCCCACCGAGTTGGCGCCCGCCTACGTGTTCCTGGCCTCGCCCGAGTCGAGCTACGTGATCGGCGAGACGCTCGCGGTGACCGGAGGCATGCCCACGCCGTGACCCCCGGACCTGTCGGCCTCAGGACCGCCGCTCGGCGTCCTCCATGACCATCCGCTCCCGGGTGTCACCGTGGACCGCGGTGCCCTCCGCGACCGGCTCGTGGAGGGCGCCGGCGGTGTCCGGCACGGGCGTGCCCTTGCTGATCTCGGACTCCGAGAGCTTCCCGGAGAACCGCTCGCCCAGCTCGCGGAACAGCCTGTGCGAGGACCTCGCGGTGCGGGCCTTGGGGCCGACCGGCCGCTCCTGCTGCGGATCGGTGCACGCGTCGATGATCGCCTCCACCACGATGTCGGGATCGTCCATCGCCGACAGCCTGGGCGCGTGTCCGGTGTAGTTTCCGACGTGATCCCACCAGGGCGTGTCGGCGGCCCACGGCAGGATCGTGGACACCGTGACCTGTTCGCCCAACCCGGCCAACCGCAGCTCCTCGTTGAGTGAACGTCCCAGGCTGCTGATGCCCGCCTTCGCCGCGGCGTAGCTGGCCTGGTACGCCAACGGCACCTCGCCGGCGACCGAGCCGACGTTGACCAACACGCCCTCCCCTCGAGCGGCGAAGCGGCGCAGCGCCGCATGGGCACCGAACATCATCCCCTTGAGGTCCACGTCGACGAGCCGCGCGTGGTCGGCGACGGGCACCTCCCAGAACAGACCCATGACGCCGACCGCAGCGTTGTTGACCCACACGTCGATGTGACCGAAACGCTCCTCCGCCGCCGCGGCGAGCTGCTCGACGGCGTCCGCGTCGCTGACGTCGGTCGGCACTGCCACCGCGCTGCCGCCGGCCCCGGTGATCTGCGTGACGACCTCCTCCAGCGGTGCGGCCCTCCGGGCGGCGACGACGACGTGGGCACCCCGCTCACCGAGTGCCAGTGCCGTGCCGCGGCCGAATCCGCTCGAGGCACCCGTGACGACGACCGTACGTCCCGCCAGGTCTTCCCGCTTGCCCATGATTCCTCCTCCGGGTGGTCTTCCAGGGTCCGACTGTGACGCCCATGGTCCACCGCGGTCGCCGACCACGCATCCGGTCAGGCAGCGCCGACGAACGGATGCGGCGGCCTGTGGTCGCCGGGATACTGGGGAGGTGGATTTGCTGCTCGACGCCGTACGCCGCTGGCGCCTGGAGAACGTGCCCGGCGCGTTGGCCAGGGTCGTGCACACCGGGGGGTCGGCGCCCCTTCCGCCGGGTGCGGCGATGGCGGTCGCCGCCGACGGCGAGGTCGTCGGCGGCGTCTCGGGTGGCTGCGTGGACGGGACGGTGTTCTCCCTGTGCGAGCAGGTGATCGCCGACGGCACCCCCGTGCTCGCCCGTTTCGGCGGGGATGAGCTCACCGCGTTCGCCGAAGGGCCGACCTGCGGCGGGACCTCGGAGGTCCTCGTCCACCCGCTCGACGACGCCGGTCACGATGCGCTGGAACGGGTGCGCCAGACGCTGCGCGGAGGTCGGTCGGCGGTCCTCGCGACCACCGTGACAGGCCGATGCCCCGGCGCCCACCTGGTGGTGGCAACCGACGGCACCGAGGGTTCCCTCGGTGACACGCACCTGGACCGTCACGCGACCCGCGTCGCGGCCGAACACGTCGGTCGCCCCGGTGCGGTGACGGTCGACATCCCCGGCCCCACGGGCGTCGACGAGCCGGCCACCCGCGTGCTGGTGCACTCCTTCGCTCCCCCCTCCCTTCTCATCTTCGGCGCGAGCGCGTTCGGCGAGGCGCTCAGCCGGGCCGGCGCCCTGCTCGGCTACCGGGTGGTGGTCTGCGACGCCCGCCCCGCCCTCAACCGACGAGAGCGCTTCCCGGAGGCACACGAGGTGATCACCTGCTGGCCGCACGACTACCTGGACTCCGTGACGGTCGCCGAATCCACCGCGATCTGCGTGCTCACCCACGACCACAAGTTCGACATACCGCTCCTGCGGTCGGCCCTGCGCAGTCCGGCGGGGTACGTCGGCGCGATGGGTAGCCGCCGCGTCCACGCCGAACGACTCGATCTGCTCAGAGCGGAGGGACTCACCGACTCCGAACTCGCCCGCCTGCGTTCCCCCCTCGGACTGGACCTCGGTGCGCGCACAGCGGAGGAGACCGCCGTGTCCGTCGCCGCCGAACTGGTCGCCCATCGCCGCGGCGGCACCGGCGCGCCGCTCACGGGCCTCGACGTGGCCATCCACCGATGACCGGCCTGGTGCTGGCCGCGGGCGCGGGTCGCCGGTTCGGCCGGCCCAAGGCCGTGGTCGACTTCCGCGGAGCACGGCTGGTCGACCACGCCGTGGCGCTGCTCCACGCGGGCGGATGTGAGCGGGTCGTGGTGGTCAGTGGCGCGGTCGAGCTGGACGTGCCCGGCGCCGAGGTGGTGCACAATCCGCTCTGGCAGACGGGGATGGGGTCCTCGCTGCGCGCCGGGCTCACGGCCGTCGGGGCCGAGGACGCGGTGGTCGTCCCCGTCGACATGCCGTGGCTGGGCGCGGAATCGGTCCGCCGGGTCATGGCCGCCGATGCGCCACTGGCGGTCGCGACCTACGGCGGGGTCCGTGCACACCCCGTCCTCCTCGGCGCATCGCACCATGCCGCGATCATCGCCTCGGCGGTCGGTGACGCCGGAGCTCGCCACCATCTACGGGAGCACTCGCACGAGGTGCGGGAAGTGCCGTGCGACGGCACGGGGTCCCCGCGCGACATCGACCATCCCGCCGATCTCGGGGACGACGGCGGTCCGACCGGCGGTCACTGATCGACGGGCAGGTGTTCCAGGAGCGCGTCGGCGTGGACCGGTAGGTCGCGGATGCGGGCACCGGTCGCGTTGTAGACGGCGTTGACGACGGCCGCCGCGCTGCCGACGTTGCCGATCTCGCCCGCACCGCGCGTGCCCATCGGGGTCGCGTGCTCGTCGACCTCGTCCAGCCACACCGCGTCGATATCCGTGGCGTCGGCGTGGGTCGGGACGTGGTAGTCCGCGAGGTTCTGCGTGACGACGTGGCCGAACCGGGTGTCCCGCACGCTCTGTTCGTGCAGCGCCATGGACAGCCCGAACGTCATGCCGCCGATGAACTGCGACCGCACGGTGCGGGGATTGACGACCCGGCCGATGGAGAACACGCCCAACATCCGGGGCACCCGGATCTCCCCGGTGTCGGCGTCCACGCGGACCTCGACGAAGTGGGCGCCGAAGGAGATCGCACGGTAGCGCTCGAGCTCGGGATAGTCGCCGGCCGCGGCGGTGGTCTCCGCGCCGCGGGGCGGATCGTCGCCGTACCTGGTCCGGAACCGTCCGGCCGCGGCGAAGATGGCCGAACCCCAGGATGAGATGCCGGACGAACCGCCGGCGACCGTGGCGTAGGGCAGGGCCGAGTCGCCGATCTCCAGGGTGATCGACTCGGCGGGTCGGCCGAGCGCGTCGGCGGCGACCGCGGTGAGCGCGGTCCACGTGCCGGTGCCGATGTCCACGGCCCCCGCCCGGACGCGGTATCGGCCGTCGCCCTCGGCACGGATCGTAGCGCGCGACCCGGGTTGCACCATGTGCGGGTACGCCGCACCCGCCACGCCGTAGCCGACCAGCCAGCAGCCGTCCCGACGGGAGGCCGGAGTGGTCGGGCGCCGGGACCACCCGAATCGCTGCGCACCCTCGCGCAGGCAGTCGACCAGGCGCCGCGACGTCCAGGGTTTGCCCGACTCCGGGTCGGTCTCCGGGTCGTTGCGCACCCGTAGGTCGATGGGGTCGAGCCCGCACGTCTCGGCCAGCTCGTCCATCGCGACCTCCGCCGCGAACGCTCCCGGGGCCTCCCCCGGCGCACGCATCCAGTACGGCGCGGGCACATCCAGAGGCACGGCACGGTGAGTCGTCCTGCGGTTGGGCGCGGCGTACATCGACCGGGACGGGACCGCGGACTGCTCCACGAACTCCTTGACCCGCGAACTCTGCGACCAGGCCTCGTGGCCGATCGCGGTCAGGTGCCCGTCAGCGTCGGCGGCCAGCCGGATCCGGGACACCGTCCGCGGGCGGTACCCGACGAAGACGAACATCTGCTGCCGGGTGACCGCGTACTTGATCAGCCTGCGCGGCAGGTGCATCGCGCCCAGGGCGGCCAGCACGTCGTGGGCGTGCGGTGCGCCCTTGGAGCCGAAGCCGCCGCCGACGTGTGGCGCGATGACCCGGATCTGCCCGGCCTCCAGGCCCAACACCGGTGCCAGCGTCGTGGCCACGCCGTGCGGGGACTGGGTGGAGTCATACATCGTCAGCAGGGGCTCGTCGGGGTCCCAGTGGGCGGAGACGGCGTGCGGCTCCATGGGATTGTTGTGTTCCTCGGGAGTGGAGTAGCTCTGGTCCACGACGTGGCCGTCGACGCCCGCCTGTGCGAGGGCGGGGCCCATCTCACCGGTCGCGGACGTGGGCCCGTAGCCGCCGTTGACGACCTCGGGCTCGTAGGCGTCGGCATGGTCGGGGCGAAAGGCGACGTCGTGGGGCGCCTGGTCGTACGCCACCCGCACCAGCGACTGGGCCCACCGCGCCACCTCGGCGGTCTCGGCCAACACCAGTCCGATCGGCTGACCGCGATAGAGCACCTCCGCGTCCTGACAGATGGCGTACTCGCGCTCCGAGGTGTCGGCCAGCCGCGGCGCGTTCCACGGGGTGAGCACGGCGAGAACCCCCGGCTCGGCCTCGGCCGCCGCGGTGTCCATCGCGGTGACGGTGCCCCGCGCGACGGTGGCGGTGATCGGATGAAGATGCACCGTCTCGCCCGGCCCGGTGTGCTCGAAGGCGTACGGTGCCGTCCCGGTCACCTTGGCGGGGCCGTCGAGACGGGGGACGGACGTGCCCATGGCGCTCATCGAGCATCCTCCTGTCCGGCCGCACCGGCGCGACCGCTCGTAGACCCGGCCGTCAGGTCGCGCAAGACGGCGATCATCGTCCGCCGCAGCAACGGCACCTTGAACTCGGTGCCGTCGACGGGCTCGGCCGCGGCCAGCTCGGCGTCGGCCGCCTCGGCGAACGACGCGGCGGTGGCGGCCCGACCCGTGAGCGTCTCCTCGGCCCGGGTGGCGCGCCACGGCGCGTGGGCGACTCCACCGCAGGCGATCCGGGCGTCGGTGACGACTCCGTCGTCGACGCTCAGATGCGCGGCCACGGAGACGATCGCGAATGCGAAGGACGCCCGGTCACGGACCTTGCGGTAGGTGGCGACGGCGCCGCGCACGGGAGGGGGCAACTCGACCGCCACCACCAGCTCGTCACTCTCCAGGACAGTGTCCCGCTGGGGTTGGTCACCCGGGAGACGGTGGAACCGTGTGACCGGGATCCGACGTTCCCCGCCGGGACCCACGACGATCACAGTCGCGTCGAGTACCGCCAGGGCGACCGCCATGTCGGAGGGATGGGTGGCGATGCAGTCGGAAGAGTGGCCGAAGACCGCGTGATAGCGCGTGTAACCACCTATGGCGGAGCAGCCGGTTCCGGGCTCGCGCTTGTTGCACGGGGTGGTGACGTCCTGGAAGTACACACAGCGGGTCCGTTGGAGCAGATTGCCCCCCGTCGTGGCGAGGTTGCGCAGTTGCGGTGACGCGGCGGACAGCAGTGCGCGGCTCAGCACCGGGTAGTCGGCCCGGATGAGAGGGTGGGCCGCCAGGTCGGCGTTGCGTACGTTGGTGCCGATCCGCACGCCGCCGTCGCCCGACCGGTCGACGGAGTCCAGCGGGAGCCGGGACACGTCCACGACGACGTCCGGGGTGGCCACTCCCAGCTTCATCAGATCGATGAGATTGGTACCGCCCGCCAGTGGTCTGGCACCGGCGTGCTCCTGCAGGAAGGCGACGGCCGAGTCGGTGTCCGTGGGACGTTCGTACCGGAACGGTCTCATCGCTCGGCCCCTTCCGCCTCGTCGCCCGCGGAATCGACGACCTGTCGGATGGCGGCGACGATGTTGGGGTAGGCGGCGCATCTGCACAGGTTGCCGCTCATCCGTTCCCGGATCTCCTCGTCGGTCAGGGCGATCTCCGCACCCGGATCCTCGGTGACGAGGCTCGGCGCGCCGGCCCGGGCCTCGTCGATCATCCCGACGGCGCTGCACACCTGACCGGGTGTGCAGTAGCCGCACTGGAACGCGTCGGTGTCGATGAACGCCTGTTGGAGCGGATGGAGGCCGTTCTCGGACAGGCCCGCCGCGGTGACCACGTCCTTCCCCTCCTGCGCCACCGCCAGCGACAGGCACGAGGTGACCCTGCGGTCGTCAACCAACACGGTGCAGGACCCACACTGTCCGTGGTCGCAGCCCTTCTTGGCCGAGTAGTTACCGAGCCGGTCGCGCAGAGCGTCGAGGAGGGTCGTGCGTGTGTCCACGGTGACGACATGCTGCTCGCCATCAACCCTGAGAGTGATGTCCATCTCCATATTCCGACTGTAGGCGCGGCGGCAGGTGCCCCGCGACCGGTCGGGGGCGCGTGCGGTGGGAGCACACCGCCCAGTGCGCATACGCTCGACGGTCCGGGACCATCCCACCGCGGGCAGCCCGACCGCGGATAGAGAGGACGCACTCGTGACGACGACCCAGGCCGAGGCCACCGATCCCCACGAGGTGGCGCGCCGCGTGTTCGGCTGGGACGACCTGCGCCCGATGCAGGCCGAGGCGATCGAGGCGGCGGTGGGAGGCCGCGACGTGCTGGCGGTGCTGCCCACCGGCTACGGCAAATCGGCGATCTACCAGCTCGCCGGGATCATGGCGGACGGCCCGTGTGTGGTGGTCTCACCGCTCATCGCGTTGCAGAGCGACCAGTGCGAGGGTCTGAACTCGCTCGCGGATTCCGCGCCCACCCGGTCGCTGGCGATCAACTCCTCGATGGGCGTGCGACAGCAGGCGGAGGCCTGGGACGAGGTCGTCGCGGGGCGCGTCCACTTCGTGTTCCTCACCCCTGAGCAACTGGCCAAACGAGAGGTGCTCGACCGGCTCCGTGCCGCCGAGCCGAGCTTCCTCGTGGTCGACGAGGCGCACTGCGTCTCCGCCTGGGGCCACGACTTCCGCCCCGACTACCTGCGGTTGGACGCCGCCCGCCACCGGATGGGGTCGCCGACCGTCATCGCGCTCACCGCCACCGCCTCGACCCCGGTCCGCGAGGAGATCGTCGACAGGCTCGCCATGTCCGACGCCCTGGTGCTGGCCGGAGGATTCGACCGGTCGGAACTGCACTTCGCGGTGAGACGGCACGTCGAGGACGACGGCAAACAGGACGCGGTCGTGGAGCGGGCCGTCGAACTCGGCGGCCCCGGACTGGTCTACACCGCCACCCGCCGGTCCACCGAGGAGTACGCCGAGCGGATCGCCGCACGAGCGGCCGACTCGGATCGGCCGATGAGGGTGCGTGCCTACCACGCCGGCCAGAAGTCGGCCGACCGCGAGGAGACGCTGGGCGCCTTCCTCGATGGTGACCTCGACGTGGTGGTGGCGACGAGTGCGTTCGGGATGGGGATCGACAAGGAGGACGTGCGGTTCGTCCTGCACGCCGACATCCCCGACTCACTCGACACGTACTACCAGGAGGCGGGACGGGCCGGCCGCGACCGCGAGCCGGCGACGATCGAACTCCACTACCGCAGCGAGGACCTCGGCCTGCGGAGTTTCTTCTCGTCGCACAGCGCCGACGAGGAGGTCATCCGGGCGGTCATCAAGCACCTCCGCCGGGCCGACGGCCCGGTGCGGCTGACCCGGTTGAGGAAGTCGCTGGACTTCGGCGGAAAGCGCGTCACGGGGGCGGTCAATCTCCTCGAGGCGGCGGCGGTCGTCGAGTCCGGGCGGGAGGGCCTGCGACTCGTGGAGGACGTGCGGCCCAAGGAGGCGGTCCGGCGGGCCGAGGAGACGTCGGAGACGTTCGAGCGGATCGATCGCTCGCGGATCGAGATGATGCGCGGATACGCCGAGACCGACGGGTGCCGTCGCCAGTTCCTGCTGGGGTATTTCGGTGAGGAGCTCGCGGACCCGTGCGGGAACTGCGACACCTGCGACGCCGGCACCGCGGTCGACCTCACCCACGACGCGGCGGATTTCCCCCTGCAGTCCGCGGTCGTGCACCGTGAGTGGGGCTCGGGGATCGTCATGAGCGTCGACGACGACCGGCTCACCGTGTTCTTCGAGGAACAGGGCTATCGGACGCTGTCACTCGACCTGGTGCGCGACCAGGAACTGCTCACCCGGGCATGACGGGTGGCGAGCCCGGCAGCCCGGCAGCGATGCCGGCGACGGTCTCGAGCCACCACAATGCGGGGGCGCAGGCCGCGGCCAGCAGGACCGCACCGCTCTCCCACACCGGGCCGAGCGCGGCCGCCGCGGTGCCGAGCACGGTGACCAGCGGGACGGCCGGGGCGACGGCGATGTTCGCGGGCAGGGCCCACGGCCCCTGACCCAGGCCCGAGGCCACGAGCACCGGCAACGTCGCCAGGTGGGCGACGACGCACACCGCCAGGATGTCGGCGGCCGGCCCGGGCATCCACGGTCGACGGATCCGCTGGGCCACCGGCCTCGCCGCCAGGACCAGGGCGGCGGTCGCGGTGACGGACAGGACGAAGCCGGTGCCGGTGGCCGTGGCGGGATCGAGCAGGGCGACGACGAGCACCACCGCCGCCAGCGCGGCCAGCGGGCGGCCGGTGCGGTGGGCGCCGAGTGCCGCCAGACCGATGGCCCCGGTGCCGGCGGCGCGCAGGACGGCCGGTTCCGGGCCGACCACCGCCACGAATCCGGCCAGCGCGAGTCCCGCGGCCAGGATCCGCCCACGCCGCCCGACCCCGAGAGCCGCCGCGGCGAGCAGGACCGCACCCACGACGTAGGTGGTGTTGGCACCCGAGACCGCGGCGAGGTGCGCCAGCCCGGCCGCCCGGAACTCCTCCCGGGTCCGGGTGGACACCCCGCCCTCGTCGCCCAGGACGAAGGACGGGAGCAGCCCGGCGGCCTCTCCCTCGAGTGCGCGGCCGGAGACCTGCCGGAGCCGCTCCCGCACCGCCGCCGGGATCCGTCCGGACCATCCGGGTGGGCCCGTCACGCGGGGCGGGGACAGCGCCCGGAGTGCAGGTGGTTCTCCCGCGGATCGCGGCTCCACCACCGCCACCGATGCCTCCACCCGGGTCCCCGGCGGGAGCCCCCGCCAGCCGCTGCGGGCCAGCAGCACAACGTCGAGTTCGGCCTCGCGCGCCGAGCTCCCCGACCCGGTGGACTCCACCCGGACCGGCACCACCACCCCACCGCCGCGGATCGGCCGGTCGAACCCGGTCACCACCGCCTGTACGCCTGTGCGCGCTCCCACCAGATCGTTCAGCGGGTGCGCGGCCAGGGCGTGCACCCGGGCGGCCTGCACCCCCGCCGCGACCGCACCCGTCGCGCACGCCAGCGCGAGGACGCCCAGTGCGGTGCGGTCGAGACGCTCGCGCACCCCCTGCGTGGAACCGGTCGACCCGCCGACGGACCACAGTGCGGCGACCACCGCGGCCGCCGCCAACACCACCGCGACGGCGGCGGCGAGAGCCGGTCGGGCCTCGCCCGTCGCAGCCGTGGCCGCGAACACCGCGAGCGTCGGCACGACCAGCCGCAGATCGCGCGCCGCCGGAATCCGGCGCCGTGACGTGTCGACCCGGTCGCTCACACCGTGACCAGCGGCCGGAGCCGTGCCAGGGTCGCCGGCCCGATCCCGTCGACCTCTACGAGCTGGTCGACGCCGGAGAACGACCCGTTCGCGGCCCGCCACGCCAGGATCGACGACGCGGTCACCGGCCCGACACCGGGCAACGACTCGAGCGCCGCGGCGTCGGCGGTGTTGAGGTCGATCAGACCCCCACCTCCTCCCGGATCCGTTGGGCCGCCCGCTGGCGCGCCGGTCCCCGCCGTTCCCGGCCCCGCACCAGAACCCGGCCCAGGGCCGGGGCCCGGTCCGATGATGTCGCTGCGCGGACCTCCCGACCCGTCCGGGCCGGGGGCTGACCCGACGAGGATCTGTTCGCCGTCGGAGACCTTGCGCGCCAGGTTGAGCCCGTCCCGGTCCCCGCCCTCCAGGACACCCCCCGCGCTGTCGAGCGCGTCGGCGACGCGCGCGCCGGGCGCGAGGGTGACCAGTCCGCTGCGGCCGACCAGCCCGACGACGGAGACGACGAGCGGTTCCCCGGCGGTACCCGCTTCCCCGCTCCCCGACCCCGGGGACGGCGGGGCGGGCCGGGTCGAGGCGCCGCCCTCGTCAGTGGCCGCGTCGGCGGGATCGGCGGGATCGGCGACAGGCTCCCCCACCTGCGCCAACGGGAGGTCGGGGACCGCAGGCCCCTCGGGGACGGACGAGATCAGACGGTGCACGGAGAACGCGCCGAGACCCAGCACCAGCATCACCAGGGCGATCCCGGCGAGCCGGTCGGGCGCCCACCGGATGCGACCCCACCACGGCGGGTCGGCCCAGGCGGCCGCATCCGGGTACTGCGGCGGGATCCGCTCCGGCCGGTCACCCGCGGGGTCGAGGTCGGCCCACGGCACCGAGGTCGGCCGGTCGGGAACCGGCGGCGAGAGAGCGCTGGCGAGTCGGTGCAGGGCGGCCGCCCGCGCAGGGTCCCGGTGGGAGTCGACGGGGCCGCCGGATCGTGCCGGGGTCTCGGTTCGCATGGCGCGAGGCTAGCCCGGCACATCCTCCGCGGTGGCCCCGATCGCGGCCGTCAGTCCGCCGGCTGTGGAGAGGGGGGAAGGATGGGGAATTCGGTGTCGACCAGGTCCGTCACCGAGACGCCCACTGTTCCCGGCCCCAGGTGCCAGGCGAGGACCTCGTCGAATTCGACGATCATGACCCGCTCCGGAAACTGGGTCTCCTTGCGGATCTCGGTGGCCATCTCCTCGGCCCGCTCGCGCGCCTGCTGGTGGTGGACCACCACCAGCACGTCACCGCGCGCCACGTCGTCGCGCAGCAGGGACCGCAGCCGCGCATGCGCCTTGGTGGTGGTGCGGGCCTTGGCCGCCAGGTCCACCGATCCATTGCGCAACACGATCACCGGGCGCATGGCCAGGGCACTACCGAAGAGCGCGGCGAGCGCACTGATCCGGCCGCCTCTGCGCAGGTTCTCGAGTGACTCCAGTGCGGCGTACGTCGAGGCGCCCCGGCAGAGCCGCTCGGCGAGTTCGTAGGTCGCGGACAGGCCGAGCCCGTTCCCCGCCGCCCACGCGCACTGCGCGACGGCGGCCCCGAACGCCATGCCCGCTCCGCGGGAGTCCGAGACCAGGACCCGGCCCCCGAACCTGGTCGCGGCATCGGCCGCCGACTGCCACGTTCGCGAGAGCTCGCGGGACAGGTGCACCGACACCACGCCGGTGCAGTCGGGATCCGCGAGCAGTTCTCCGTAGATCTCCGCCAGTTCGTCGGGCGTGACCGCGGCCGTGGACACCGCGCGGTCGTTCTCCTCCACGACGTGCAGACCCACCACCGTGATGCCGAACCCGCGGACCCACTCGGCCGGCAGGTCGGCACTCGAGTCGGTGACCAGGCGGATCGTCATGACGAGCCCACCGGAGGCGTGATGCCGGCGTTCCACTGGTCCAGGCGCCACAGAACACCTCGGGCGGCCTCGGTGGTGGGGCCGACCTCGGACTCGGGAGGCTGCGCGGCCGTGCCCTCGGGGCGGACGTGCGCCGACAGCTGCACCCAGCACGTGTTGCCCAGTCCGTTGAACACCGAGTACTGCTCCACCGGCAGCTCGAGCAGCGACGCGGTCAGGGCCGCGATCGCGCCGCCGTGGGCGACGATCACGGCGGGGTGCTCGCTCCAATCCGGCGACGACTCGACCAGCTCGTCGACGACCTCTCGGGTCCGCCGCGCCACGTCCAGACGGCTCTCGCCCTCCGGCGGGGACCACCGCGGGCTGCTGCGCCACCGGACCCGGGCGTCGGGCCACTGCCCGTCGACCTCGGAGTGGCTCATGCCCTGCCAGCTCCCCAGGTGCGTCTCCCGCAGCCTGGGGTCGGTGCGGACGTCCAATCCCACCTCGGTGGCCAACGCCTTCGCCGTCTCGTGCGCCCGCTGCAGGTCCGAGGACAGGATCGTCCACGGGCGACGGGGTGCCAGCACGCGGCCGACGGCATGGGCCTGCCGGATACCCAGCTCACTGAGCTCGGTGTCCAGCTGTCCCTGCATCCGCAACGAGGCGTTGTAGTGCGTCTGGCCGTGACGCAGGAGGATGAGACGTCGGGTCACCGGGTGGTTCAGAGCTCCTGATCCCGCTGTGGCTCCTCCGGCGCGAGCGAGTCGTCGGCGTTGCCGGCGTCGTCAGCGGGCCGTCGCGACGTCTCGACGCCCTCGATCTCGACGACCGGGCAGTCCTTCCACAGGCGGTCGAGCGAGTAGTAGTCACGCTCGTCGACGTGCTGGACGTGCACGACCAACTCGTTGTAGTCGAGCAGCGCCCACCGGCCCTCGCGGGTGCCCTCGCGACGCAGCGGCTTGTGACCGGCCTCGCGCAGCTTGTCCTCGATCTCGTCGACGACGGAGTTGACCTGCCGCTCCGTGTCGGCGGACGCCAGGACGAAACAGTCGGTGATGATGAGCTGGCCGGAGACGTCGATGACGACGATGTCGGTCGCCAGCTTGTCGTCGGCGGCGCGGGCCGCGATGGCGGCCATCTCAAGGGCCTCGGGGCTTGCGGTCACTGGGGATTCTCCTCGGGGTGGGGTTCGGTGGGGACGGGCACCCGGTGTACCGGGGCCGTCGCTGCGAGGGTGCCGTCCAGGCGGGTCGAGCCCTCGGGTCGGTAGAGATTGCGTTTCGCGATGTACTGCACGACACCGTCCGGCACGAGGTACCACACGGGCGCGTCCTCGGCCGCCCGGCGGCGGCACTCCGTGGACGAGATGGCGAGTGCGGGGATCTCGAGCAGGTAGACACGCCCGTCCCTGATCTCGGTGAGGTGCGTGTCGGACAGTTCGAACCCGGGCCGGGAGACCCCGACGAAGGTGGCGAAGTCGAACATCTCCTCCCACCCGCGCCACGTGAGGATCTTCTCCAGTGCGTCGGCGCCCGTGATGAAGTACAGATCGGTGTCCGGGTGCTGGCGCAGCAGGTCCTTGAGCGTGTCGAGCGTGTAGGTCGGCCCGTCGCGGTCGATGTCGACGCGACTGACCGAGAAGCGCGGGTTGGAGGCCGTGGCGATGACCGTCATCAGATAGCGGTCCTCGGCCGGGGACACCTCCCGGCCCCGCTTCTGCCACGGCTCGCCCGTGGGGACGAACACCACGTCGTCGAGACCGAACCGGTGCGCGACCTCGCTGGCCGCGACGAGGTGACCGTGATGGATGGGGTCGAAGGTCCCGCCCATCACTCCGATGCGGCGCCGAGCGCCGTCGGTGGTCCCCGTCGTGGTCATGGTCGGTGAGTCTATCGGTCGGGGGTGACGCCCGGCCGTCTGCCGCGCCCCGCCGCCGCTATCACTCACACGGGGAGCAGGCTCGCGACGACCGTCGTGAGCTGTTCGACGTTGCGGCACTCGTGCATGGGCACGTACTGGGAGTACAGCCTGGCCGCCGAATCGCCGGTCCCCCACTGCCGCTTGGGCTCCGGGTTGAGCCAGTGGGTGTGTCCCACCCGCTCGCTGACGAACTCGAGTGCCTCGACGGACGGATCCCGGTAATTGTTGCGGCCGTCCCCCAGGATGAGCAGCGACCCCGTCCTGGTCAGGGTGTGGGCGTACCGGTCCGCGAAGCCCGCCAGCGCGTGGCCGTAGTCAGAGTGACCGTCATAGGTGACGATCTCGGCCTCGCGGACCATCCGGCTCATCGCGGATCCGAGGTCCGACCCGGTCTCGAAGAACGAGGTCACCTCGTCGGTGGTGTCGACGAACGCGAACACCCGTACCCGGGAGAACTGCTCCCGGAGCGAGTGCACCAGCTGGAGGGTGAAGTGGCTGAACCCGGCCACCGAGCCGGACACGTCGCACAACACGACCAGCTCCGGACGGGCCGGGCGGGGCTTGCGCAGCACCAGTTCCACGGGCACGCCGCCGGTGGACATGGACCGGCGCATGGTCTTGCGCATGTCGATCGCACCGTGCCGGTGACGACGCCGGCGGGCCGCCAGCCGGCTGCCCAGCTGCCTGGCCAGCGGACCCACCCTGCGGCGCAGTGCCTGCAGGTCCTGGTCGTTGGCCCGCAGGAAGTCGACCTGTTCGGCCGCGGGCCCCACCGCGTACTGTGCGACGCGGTCGCGGCCCACGGTCTCGGCGGTGCGGCGGCGGGTCTCGTCGGCGACCTCCCGCAGGAAGCCGCGGACCAGGTCGGCGGACGCATTGGCGGCCGCGGTCTTCTCGGCGTGCCGCTGGGAACCGTCCGGGTCGAAGGGGTCGGCGCCGAGCAGCCCGTCCAGGATCCGCTGCATGATCGAGTTGGTGTCGAGCGGGCTCAGTGCCTGGGAGGCGGAGTAGCGCGGCCCGTTCACCGAGTCGTACGAGCCCAGCTGCTCGACAAGGAGTTCCGCCAACGCCCGGGCCTTGGCCCGCGACTCCTCGGTGTCCTCGAGCAGGAGCGATGCGATGAGTTCGTTCAGGGCGTCCGGATCCACCTTGCCGTCGTCGTCGGTCGGGATCTCCACCTCGAGCGTCACCGCGTCGCCCGCGGTGTGGGACCCCACGGCGGCCGGGAACCACAGGTCGAAGAGCTGGTCGAACACCCCACGGTGCGTGGACTTGTGCAGGATCGTCGAGGCCAGCGCCTCGCGCAGCGCGGCGCGGTCGAGCAGGTCGACGTGCACCATCGCCGCGGCGGCGTCCACGGCCTCGCTCGGACCGACGGGGATGCCCTTGCGGCGCAGTGCGTCGACGAAATCGACGAGGTGGCCGGACATCCCACCCGGGGCCCTCTCGGTCATTCGACCCACCTCCCTGTCCCCCACGGCCCTAGTTGAGCCGGAGCTCGGCGGCCGCGCGCAGCTGGTCGGACTGGTGCTTGAGCACCACGCCGAGCGTCTGCAGGACGACCTCGTCGTCGATGGTGTCCAGGCCCAGCGCCACGAGGGTGCGACCCCAGTCGATCGTCTCCGACACGCTCGGCACCTTCTTCAGCGCCATCGCGCGCAGGACGCCCACCACGCGTACGAGCTGCTCGGCCAACCGGTCGTCGAGTTCCGGCACCCGGGAGGCGAGGATCTTGCGCTCCAGCTCGGGCGTCGGGAAGTCGAGGTGCAGGTAGAGGCAACGTCGCTTGAGCGCCTCGGACAGCTCGCGGGCCGCGTTGGAGGTGAGCACCACGAACGGGCGTCGGGTGGCCTCTATGGTCCCGAGTTCGGGGATGGTCACCGCGAAGTCGCTGAGGACCTCCAGCAGAAGCCCCTCGATCTCGATGTCGGCCTTGTCCACCTCGTCGACGAGCAGGACGGTGGGCTCGCTGCGCCGGATGGCGGTAAGCAACGGGCGGGACAGCAGGAACTCCTCGGCGAACACGTCGTCGCGCGTGGAGTCCCACCCCTCGCCCTGCCCGGCCTGGATCCGCAGGATCTGCTTGGCGTGGTTCCACTCGTAGAGCGCACGGGCCTCGTCCACGCCCTCGTAGCACTGCAGGCGGATGAGTTCGGCCTCCGTGGCGGCGGCGACGGCCTTCGACAGCTCCGTCTTGCCGACACCGGCCGGGCCCTCGATGAGCAGCGGCTTGCCCAGCCGGTCGGCGAGGTAGACCACCGTCGCGGTCGATCGGTCGGCCAGGTACCCCTGTCCGCCGAGGGCCTCGATGACGTGGTCGATGCTCTCGAATGCGGGTCGCTGGGCGGTGCGGGCTCGGTCCATCGGGTGGGTCCTTGTCGGTTCGGGGTCGTCGGTGGCGGGCCGGCGGGTGGCCCGGGCGCGAGTGCCTCTACGGCCGCATGTGCCCCTTGCCGTGGGCGATCCACTTCGTGCTGGTCAGTTCCTCGAGCCCCATGGGGCCGCGGGCGTGGAGTTTCTGGGTGGAGATACCGATCTCGGCGCCGAAGCCGAACATCTCCCCGTCCGTCCAGGCGGTGGAGGCGTTGACCATCACCGCCGCCGCGTCGACGCGGGCGCAGAACCGGTCGGCCACGTCGATGCTGCGGGTGGAGATGGCCTCGGTGTGCCCGGAGGACCAGCGGTCGATGTGCTCGATCGCCTCGTCCACCCCGTCGACCACCTTGAGCGCGATGTCCATGCTGAGGTACTCCTCGCCCCAGTCGACGTCGTCGGCGGGGACGAGGCCCTCACGGTCGCCGTGGACGGTGACGCCGGCCGATTTCAACGCCCCCACGACGCGGTCCACGGCCGCGTCGCCGAGTGCGGAGTCAAGCAGCACCGTCTCGGTGGCGTTGCAGACGCTGCAGCGGCGGGTCTTCCCGTTGAGCAGCAGGCTGATGGCCTCGTCGAGGTCCGCGTCTCCGTGGATGTAGAGGTGGCAGTTGCCGGTGCCGGTCTCGATGGCCGGCACCTTGGCGTTCTCCACCACGGTCTGGATCAACCCCGCGCCACCGCGGGGGATGACGACGTCGACCAGGCCGCGCGCCTGAATGAGGTGCGTGACCGACGACCGGTCCTCGGACGGCATCAGCTGCGCCGCGTCCACGGGCAGTCCGTGCTCGGTGAGGACCCCTCGCAGCACCTCGACCAGCGCCTCGTTGGAGTTGCGGGCCGAGCGCGACCCCCGCAGCAGTGCTGCGTTGCCCGACTTGAAGGCGAGCCCGAACGCGTCGACGGTGACATTGGGGCGCCCCTCGTAGATCATCCCGACCACACCGAGCGGGACCCGGACCTGTCGCAACTGCAATCCGTTGGGGCGCGTCGAGCCACGCGTGACGGTGCCGACAGGGTCCGCCAGACCGGCCACCTGGCGCAGGCCGTCGGCGATGCCCTCGATCCGCTCGGCGGTGAGCCGCAGCCGGTCGAGCATGGCCTCGCCCATCCCGGCCTCGGACTGCTCGGCGAGGTCCCGGGCGTTGGCCTCGAGGATCGTCGACTCCGCCACCACGAGGGCGTCGGCGGCGGCCTGCAGCAGTGCGTTCTTGCGGTCCGCGGTGAGCAGGGTCAGCTCGCGCGAGGCGGACCGGGCCCGGCGGGCGGCGTCGTGGACGGCGTCGCGGGTCGGGTCCGCGGCGGGGCCGGCGTCCGTCTGGCCAGTGAGGTCGGAAGCGTCGAGGTGGCTGGCTGTCATGCGTTCCAGCTTACCGATGCGGCCGGCGGGGTCACTTCCGGCGAGTCAGAACCGGGACGAGTCAGACCGTCGGGACGGCTCCGGTCTCACGCACGGCGAACTCCCGGAATCGGCGGGCCAGATCGGGATCCCCGGCCGGGCCCGATCGCTCACCGGGTCCGGGCGGGCCCGCGATCTGTCGGAAACCCGTCGGTCCGATGTACGACGCCGGCGGCAGATCCTCCGTCGCCGCGTACAGCAGCGGGCGTGCCCCGTCGGCCGCCGTGGGGACGATCCGCCGGCCGAGCAGGTTGAGCACGGCATTGACCGGCGGGAACGGGGTCGGGTCGAGGATCGAGGTGGCGGCGAACCCGGGGTGGGCGAGCTGCACGTCCACCGCGGAGCCCGCGGCGGCGAGCCGGTTCTGCAGGTCGAGGCCCCAGAGCATGCACGCCAGCTTCGACTGCGCGTACGCCGCCGCCATCGAGTAGGGGCGCTGTCGGAAGTGGGGGTCGGCGAAGTCGAGCCGCCCCTTGGCGTGGGCCATCGAGGCCGTGATCACCACCCGCTCCCGGATCCGGGGCAGCAGGAGTTCGGTGAGCAGGAAGGGCTCGAGGACGTTGACCCCCAGGTGCAGCTCGAAGCCGTCGGCGGTCTCCCGCCGGGTCTTGCTCATCAGTCCGGCGTTGTCCAACAAGATGTCGACGGGGTCCGTGTACGAGCTCGCGAACTCCCGCACGGCGTGCAGGTCACTCAGGTCCAGCTCGTGGACCTCGGTGGATCCGCCGATCTCCGCGGCCGCCGCCTCCCCCTCGGCGCGGGTGATGGACGGGAGCACGACGTGGGCGCCCCGGCGCGCGAGTTCACGCGCGGCTTCCTTCCCGATGCCGCTGGTGCCGCCCGTGACCACGATGGTCTTCCCGGTCAGGTCGGGCAGGTCGTCGACGGTCCACGCCGCGGAGCTCACGAGGCGGCCCCGTCGCTGCGCACGAGGACGGTGACCATGAAGCCGCTGTCGCCGTCGAACGGCAGCAGGTCCCACGTCGACCAGCGCTGCTGCACCCGCAGCCCGGCGCGTTCGGCGTCGCGGTCGAACTCCTCCCGGGTCCAGCCCCGGTCGAGCCCGAAGCCCACGACCAGGCGGCCGGCCCTCCCCTCGGTGCCCTCGTCCGCCGTGGCGAGGCGGGCGGCGAGGTTGGTGAGCACGGCGCCGCGGCTGGCGGGGTCGACGAAGGCCAGGACGTTGCCCGCCGACACGGCGAGGTCGAACGGCCCGCGGGGCCAGCCCTCGTCGGCCAGGTCCGCGACCTCCCACGACGCTTCGGGGCACAGCTCCCGCGCGCGCTCGATCAGGTGCGGGTCGAGGTCGACGCCGGTGACGCGGTGTCCACGCGAGTGCAGGTAGGCGCCGGTGCGCCCCTGACCACAGCCCACATCGAGGATCCTGGCACCGCGCGGGGCCATCGCGTCGATCAGCCGCGCCTCGCCGTCGATGTCCACTCCCTCGGCGACCATGTCGTCCCACCGTCGGGCGTACCGCCGGGAGTGCTCGGGGTCTGCCTCCACGATCTGCTTCCATGTCTGAGCCATGCGGCCCAGTATGGCCGCAGGGAGCGACATGCGTCGCGGAGGACGACGACGACGAGGGCGGCCGCAGCAGGGCCGGCGGAACGCGGTGGTCACGAGCCGATGGCGCGGAGGAGGCGGAAGGTGGGCAGATCGGCTCCCCTGGTCTGGTTGACGAGGGTGACCGCAAGGGTCCGGCCGACGGTGTCGACGACGGTGATCGACCGGAACCCGCCGGTGCCGCCGTTGTGCCACAGGGTGCCCGGGCCGGCGCGATGCCACCCGAGCCCCATCCGTTCGGGCCCGGACGGCGGCGTGGCCTGCGTGAGTCGGACGGCGTCCTCGAGGTCGGTGGTCGACGGATCGAGATGCGCGGCGAGGAACCGCGTCATGTCGGCCGCCGTGGAGCGCAGCGCTCCCGCGCCCGGCATGCCGCGCAGCGGCCACGGTTCGGCGCCGCGGCGGCGGCTGCGGTGCCCGAGGGCCGTTCGTCGCCGCTGATCGTCGGTCATCTGATCCTCGGTCACGGTGTCGGGCATGCCCAGTGGTCCGCAGATCCGGTCGCGGACGAGCGCCCCGAAGTCGGCCCCGGTCGCGCTGGTCATCGCGATGCCGAGAAGGCCGAAGCCGAGATTCGAGTACCTCGGCGTGCCCTGCCCCGGGTGCCGACGCGGGCGGAGGCCACGGAGTCCGGCGAGGACGTCCGGTTCGGTGAGCTCCACATAGGGATCCGCACCCGTGCGCACGTAGGCGAGGTTCTCCCGGAGCCCCAGCCGGCCGGGCGTCCTGGGGAGCCCGGAGGTGTGGGTCGCGAGGTGCTGCAACGTGATCGGGTCGTCGTCGCCACCCGGCAGGTCCGTGCCGGTGGGGAGCAGGTCCCGGACCGGGGTGTCCAAGCGCCACTGCCCCCGGACGACACCGTCGGCCAGCAACAGGGCGGTGAACACCTTCGTGACGGAGCCGATCTCGAAGAGCGTGTGGGCGTCCGGCGTGGCGCCCCGACCGGTGTCCCCGCGTGCAGCGGTGTGGACGCCGCCCGGTGGCCCGGCAGCCATCACGACCCCGACCCGCCGCCGCGACAGTCGGTCCGTCGCCCGCTCGACCTGCCCCGCGATTCCCTGCCCACCACTGGTCACGGGACCGAGTAAACGCTCCCGGGCTCCGCTCCGCAGGTGAGCTGTCGGAGCGGTGGGGCACGATGGGCCCATGACCTCGACAGCGGACCGTCCCACTTCCGACGACCCGGCCACCGGGGACCGGGCCGCCCTCCGGGCCCGCGCCGACGAACTGCTCAGCGCCCTCGCCGGCCCGGGCGCCGTCCTGCGCGAGGACCAGTGGGTCGCCATCGAGGCCCTGGTGGCGGACCGGCGACGCGCGCTGGTGGTCCAGCGCACCGGCTGGGGCAAGTCGGCGGTGTACTTCATCGCCGCCCGGTTGCTCCGCGAGCTGGGGTCGGGCCCCACCGTGATCGTCTCGCCGTTGCTCGCACTCATGCGGAACCAGGTCGAGGCCGCCGCCCGGGCCGGGGTGCGGGCGGCCACCATCAACTCGGCCAACATGACCGAGTGGGACGAGGTCCGCTCGGCGGTCCGGGCCGGTGAGGTCGACGTGCTGCTGGTGAGCCCGGAGCGTCTCAACAACCCCGACTTCCGGGACACGGTCCTGCCCGCGCTCGCGGCGGACGCCGGCCTCGTGGTGGTGGACGAGGCCCACTGCGTCTCGGACTGGGGTCACGACTTCCGGCCGGACTACCGGCGTATCCGCACCCTGCTCGCCGATCTGCCCCACGGCGTGCCGGTCCTGGCCACCACGGCCACGGCCAACGACCGGGTGGTCCGCGATGTCGCGCAGCAGCTCGGGGTCGGTGAGTCCGCCTCGGAGGACACCCTCGTCCTGCGAGGCGGACTGGACCGCGAGTCGCTGCGGCTGTCGGTGGTGGCTATCGACGACTCGGAGAAGCGCGCCGCCTGGCTCGTGGAGAACCTCGAGTCGCTGCCGGGCAGCGGCATCATCTACAGCCTCACCGTCGCGGCGGCCGAGGACATGGCCGAACTACTCACCTCGGCCGGGCACCGGGTCAGCTCCTACACCGGCCGCACCGACGCCGGTGAACGCGAGGAGCTGGAGCGCGCGCTGCTCGACAACGAGGTCAAGGCCCTGGTCGCCACCTCCGCGCTGGGCATGGGCTTCGACAAGCCGGACCTGGGCTTCGTGGTCCACCTGGGTGCCCCACCCTCCCCCATCTCGTACTACCAGCAGATCGGCCGCGCCGGACGTGCCGCCGACCGCGCCGAGGTGGTCCTGCTTCCCGGGCCCGAGGACCGCGCGATCTGGAACCACTTCGCCTCCCTGGCGTTCCCGCCCGAGGACGTGGTGCGGCGGGTCCTCGACGCGCTGGAGCCCGATCGACCGCAGAGCACGCAGGCGCTCGAACCCGCCGTCGACCTCGGCCGCAACCGGCTCGAGATGGTGCTCAAGGTCCTCGACGTCGACGGCGCGGTCCAGCGCGTCCGGGGTGGCTGGGTGGCCACCGGGCGGCCGTGGCACTACGACGCCGAGCGGTACGCGGGGCTGGCGGAGGCACGGCAGTCCGAGCAGCAGGCGATGTTGGAATACCAGCGCACCGTGTCCTGCCGCATGGAGTTCCTCCGCGGCCAGCTCGACGACTCCACCCTCGACCCGGCCTCCGGCGGTTGCGGTCGCTGCGACAACTGCACGGGCCAGCGCCGCACCACGGACGTCGACTCCGGCGCCCTGACCCGCGCCCGCGACGCCCTCGAACGGCCCGGCGGGGTCCTGCCGCCCCGCCGCCAGTGGCCGACCGGCCTCGCCAAGCTCGACGTCCCGCTCAAGGGCAAGATCGCCGACGGCCCCGCCGAGGGCCGGGCTCTGGCCCGCCTGACCGATCTCGGCCTGGGCCAGAAGCTGCGCGCTCTGCTCGCCGAGCCCGACCAGGACGCCCCGGAATGGCTCGCCCGCGCGTGTATTCCCGTCCTCCGCGAGTGGGGCTGGGCCGACCGGCCCACCGGCGTGGCCGCCCTCCTCACCGGCGAGCACCCGCAGCTGGTCACCACTCTCGCGCATGCCCTGGCTCAGATGGGTCGCATGGAACACCTCGGGGAGATCTCCCGCGATCCGGCCCTGCCCGCGGTGACGGCCCAGAACTCCGCGTACCGCGTGGCTCAGTTGTGGGGCACGTTCTCCGGCCCGTCGACGCCGTCCGAGGGCCCCGTCCTCCTGGTCACCGACCTGCTCGGGACGGGGTGGACGATCACCGAGGCGGCCCGGCATCTCCGCTCCTCCGGGGTCCCCGCCGTCCTGCCCCTGGCCGTGGCCACATCCGGCTAGGTGTGATGTGCGGCTGGGTGTGATGTCCGGCTGGGTGTGATGTCCGGGGAGGTCGCCGCCCGCGCATCGACATACCGGAGTCCGGCACGGGATCATCGACCCATGGGTAATTCAACGAGACCGTCACCGTCGGCCGGGCCGGGGTTCACCACGATCCGGTCGGACCCGTCATGAGCGCCCTCACGGTGCTCGCCCTCGCGGTGGGATTCGTCCTGCTCATCGGCGGCGGCGAAGTGCTGGTGCGAGGCGCCGGTGGTCTGGCCACGACCCTCGGGATCTCCCCGCTGGTGGTGGGACTCACCGTCGTCGCCTTCGCGACCTCCGCGCCGGAGTTCGCGGTGAGCGTCGACGCCGCGCTGAGCGGGTACCCGGGGTTGGCCGTCGGCAACGTGGTGGGCAGCAACATCGCGAACATCCTGCTCATCCTGGGTCTGACAGCGATCGTTGCCCCGCTGGTGGCGACGTCCCGGATCGTGCGGGTCGACATCCCCATCATGGTGCTGTTCTCGCTGGTCGCGCTGCTGGTGGCACTCGACGGCACGATCAGCTTCCTCGACGGTCTGCTGTTGTTCGCCGGCCTCGTGGCGTATGTGGTGGCGACGATCGTCATCTCGCGCAAGCAGGATGGAGGCCGGGCCGCCGCGGCACCGGAGGACCCGGTCGCTGACGGCGCCGGTGGTGGCGACGCCGCCGTCGACGGCGCGGGTGATGCCGCCGCAGGTGGCGCCAGTGCCGGCGAGACGCGGTCGTCCGGCGTCGCGTCGTCACACCCGGTTCTGGTCAGCAGCGTCTTCGTGGTCGTCGGTGTGGCTCTGCTGGTGGTCGGCGCGCGACTACTCGTCGCGGCGGCGAGTGATCTCGCGTCGGCATGGGGAATGAGTGACCTGGTCATCGGTCTCACGGTGGTGGCGGTCGGGACGTCGCTGCCGGAGCTCGCCACGAGCGTGGTGGCGGCGATCCGCGGCGAACGGGACCTGGCCATCGGCAACATCGTCGGTAGCAACATGTTCAACATCGGTGCCGTTCTCGGGATGACCTCGCTCATCTCGCCCATCGACGTCGCCCCCGGGGCCGTCCGCTTCGACCTGCCGATCATGCTCGCCGTCTCGCTGGCCCTGCTCCCGATCGCCTTCACCGGTATGGCGATCAAGCGGTGGGAGGGACTGCTCTTCACCGGCTTCTACGCCGCGTACGTCGTCTACGTGGTGCTGCAGGCGGCCGACCACGACGCGTTGGATCCGTTCAGCGCCGCCATGCTCTGGTTCGTCATCCCCATCACGGCCCTGTGGCTCATCGTGCTGGCCACCTATGAACTCGGCGTGCTGCGGGGGCGCAGACAAGCGCGAGGACAGCGCGTCGCGGCGGGGGCGCGCGGAGCGGACGAGGAGGGCCCGACGGAAGGGGTGACCCGCGACGTCTGAGCGCCCTCGCCGGGCCCGTTCGCCGAGGACCTCCGGTTCACACGGAGAGTCGGAGGCTCCGGAGGCGACGGACCAGAAGACTCTGATGCCATCGTGTCTGCGATACGTCGATCTCGAGGTCCCCGCCGAGATCGAGGAGGAAGTCGAGTGCGGCGCGGGATTCCACGCGCGCCAGGGCCGCACCCAGGCAGAAGTGGATGCCGCGCCCGAACGACAGGTGCGAGCCCTCATCGCGGTCCGGTCTGAACCGGTCCGGGTCACCGAACCGGCGGGGGTCCCGGTTGGCGCTTCCCCAGAGGAGGAAAAGGTGGGTGCCCGCGGCGAGAGCGGTCCCACCGAGTTCGGTGTCCGTGGTGACGTGGCGGTAGTGCCCCCGGAAGGGCGCATCCGTTCTGAGGGTCTCCTCGATGAACGGCGAGCGGCGCCCCGGGTCCGACCGGAGTGTGTCGAGGTGCTCGGGGTGCTGCCCCAGGCGCCACGCCAGCGTGCCCAGGTGGCCCACGGTGGATTCGATCCCGGCCGCCACGAGCTGGACGAGGACCTGCACCGCGGCGTCGTGGGAGATCTCGCCGCGCTCCAGCTCACGGGCGAGTGCCCCGAGCACCGAGGCGCCCTGCCCGGCCTCCGCCCCGGTCAAAGCGGCCGAGAGGTGGTCGACCAGCTCCCCTCCCGACCGGAGCGAGTCGTCGAGCTCGTCGGCCGTGACCATCCCGTCCAACATCCTCGTGCTGGCGAACGCCCACTCCCACAGGCGGTCGGCATCCTGTGGCGGCAGCCCCATGAGTTCCGCGATGACGGCGGGCGGGAGACGCTCGGCGATGTCCGCCACCCAGTCGATCCCGCCGTCTCGCCAGCCGTCCGCCCACAGTTCGCGCAGTCGGCGGTCGACGAAGGGCCGCCAGGCTCGCAGTGTGCGCGGGGAGAGGGACGACGTGACCACGCTCCGGTGGGCCCGGTGCACCTACCCGTCAGCGGTCGCCAGCGCGTGGACGGGGGATCCGAGTTCGGCGACGGGGAACTCGGTCACCTCCCCACCGGGGCCCACCACCATCGTCGCGGTGAGGTTGGACGAGAAGTCCTCGACCCTGCTCGCGGCCTCCACGATCAGGTCCCATGACCGGACGGCGTAGAAGCCCGAGTCCCCCACCCGCTCGATTCCCGGCGAGGTCCTCGAGGAGTCGAACAGGTCCATGATCTCGTGCGCATCCCGCATACCCGCCACACTCGCGGACCGGTACCCGGCCCACATCGGAATCGCACATTCCGGTGGTCACTCGGCGGGCGCGGGCGACCGTCGTGGGGCTCCGGGGGCCCGGAGCCCCACGACACCGCTGACCCCCGAGACCGCGGCGGAGGCGAGCAGTAGTGCACCGAGGCCCAGGGACGGTATGACGGCCCCGGCGAGCGCCGGCGCGATCACGGAGCTCACGGCGCCCACCACCAGGCACGCCGTGAACGCCGCCCCCGCGCGATCGGGGGCCAGTTCCGCCGTCCACACGGCGAGGACCGCCGAACCGGTCATGTACCCCACACCGAAGACGCCGGCGGAGATCACCGTCGCGACCAGGGAGTTCCCCGCCTGACCCAGCAGCGCCAACGAGACCGCGACGATCACCAGCACATCGCCGCGACCCGGGCACTGCCCCACCGTTGCGCCATGGCGCCGGTCGCCAGTGCCGTCAGGCCGCTGGCACCGATCAGGACGTAGGCCACCGGGACGGCGAGCTCCGGCAGGTCCGTGCGGTCGAGGACGTCGGAGGCGTAGGTGAAGTAGATGATGACGACGGCGAAGTAGACGACCGCAGGGCGATCAGCCCGACGCCCGTACCGGTGGTGATCATCGCCAGCGCCCTGGGCTGTTGTCGGGCGGTCACCGTCCGGGTGACGATGTCCGAGTACGGCGCCCAGACCCAGCCGCCCGCGCTGCCGGCCAGAACCGCGCCCACGGCGAGCAGCCACGGCGACTGGGCGGTCACCACGATGGCGGCACCGAGCGCGCCGCAGACCCCGCCCACGGTGGTCGGTGCGCGCGGTCCACGCCGGGCCGTCAGGGGTCCCGCGAGCAGCAGGCCGGCCAGGTAGCCGACGAACGTGGCGCTGGCGACGAGCCCGAGCACCAGCTCCGGCAGACCGAGGTCCCGGCGGATGTCGGGCAGGGTGAGCCCGTAGACGTACCGCGCCATGCCGAAGGCGACGCCGACGACCGCCGCGCCGGCGATACCGATCCTCGCCGCGGAGAGCGTGCGCTCCTCGCGGCCGCCCGCGCCGATCAGACCTCCCGCGCCATCGCCCGGCCCGCCTTGAGCCCGGAGAAGATGCACCCGCCGAGGAACGTCCCCTCCAGCGAGTTGTACCCGTGCACGCCGCCGCCGCCGAAGCCGGCGACCTCGCCCGCCGCGTACAGGCCCGGGAAGGGCTCGCCGTCGGGGGTCAGGCACTGGGAGTCGAGGGTCGTCTCGATGCCGCCGAGCGTCTTGCGGGTCATGAGGTGCACCTTGACCGCGATGAGCGGGCCACCGGAGCCGGCCGCCGAGCCCGTGCCCTGGCCCGAGTCCCTGAGCAGCCGGTGCGGCTTGGCCAACCGGGTGAGCTTGTCGGTGAGGACGCGCCGGGCGTTGTGGATGGCCTGCACCTGGGCGTCCTTGGCGAACGGGTTGTCCATCTGCCCGTCCATCGCCAGGACGAACTCGCGCACCCGCTCCACGTCGAGCTCCGGCTCCCCGTCGCGCAGCAGCGAGTTCATGCCGGCGACCATCTCCTCGAGGGTGTCCGCGACCACCCAGTCGACGCCCTTCTCGGCGAACTCGGCGATCGACGGCGGCAGTCCGCTTCCGGCCTTGGAGGCGAACTTCTTGATGCTCTTGTCCGTGAGCTCCGGGTTCTGCTCGGACCCGGAGAGGATGAACTCCTTGCCGGCGATGGCGGAGTCGAGGATGAACCAGGAGTAGTCCCGGCCGGTGCGGCGGATGGCCTCGATGGACGCCGTGGTGTGGAACCCCGGGAACAGCGGTACCGGCATCCGGTCGCCGTTCGCGTCCAGCCACAGGGTGGACGGCCCGGGGATGATGCGGATCGCGTGCGAGGGCCACACGGGCGCGTAGTGCTCGACGCCCTCGGTGTAGTGCCACATCCTGTCCCGGTTGATGAGGTTGGCCCCGGCCACCGCGGAGATCTCCAGGATCCGGCCGTCCACGTGCTCGGGCACCCCCAGGATCAGGCGATCGGGAGCCTCGCCGAGCCGGTCCGCGGGCCAATACCGACGAACGAGGTCGGGGTTGCCGCCGATACCGCCGGAGGCGAGGAGCACCGCCCCGGCGCGGAACTCGAACCCCCCGGTCTCCTCCCGCGGGGAGGACACGCCCCGGTCGTGGTCGCAGGGCACGAGGGTCGCTCCTCGCACGCCGACGGCGCGACCGTCCTCGACCACGATCTCGTCGACCCGGTGACGTACGGCGAAGCGCACGAGCCCGGCCCGGGCGGCCTCCAGGACGGGTTCCTCGAACACCCGCACCACCTCGGGCCCGGTCCCCCAGGTCACGTGGAAGCGCGGGACGGAGTTGCCGTGCCCGGCCACGTCGCCGCCGCCGCGCTCGGCCCAGCCGACGGTGGGGATGATCCGCAGGCCCAGGTCGTGGAGGTACCGCCGCTTCTCCCCCGCGGCGAACTCGACATAGGCACGCGCCCACTGCCGCGGCCAGTGGTCCTCCGGCCGGTCGAAGCCGGCGGAGCCGAGCCAGTCCCGCCACGCCAACTCGAGCGAATCGGAAATCCCGATCCGCTTCTGCTCGGGTGTGTCGACCAGGAAGAGGCCGCCCAGCGACCAGAACGCCTGACCGCCGAGGTTCTTCTCGTTCTCCTGGTCCACCACGAGCACCTTCTTGCCCGCGCGGGTCGCCTCGTGGGTGGCGACCAGTCCGGACAGACCGTGCCCCACGACGATCACGTCCGGGGTGAAGCCCGGCTCCGGCGCGGGAAGCGGTCCGGTGTTGGCCGCCCGTGACGCCGATGGCGGCTGCCACTCCGGGTAGACGGGGTGGACGGGCCGGGCCTCGCCGGTGGTGCGGTGCGATCGGGACTCAGAGCGGCTCATGCGCCCCAGTGTGCCCGGTCACTCCAGCAGGTGGCGCAGATACCGTTCCGGCGCGTCGAGATAGCGCCGGTGGTGGTCGACCATCGCCAGATCCTCCCACCGGGTGCGGTGCATCCCGGCGTCGGAGAGCTCGTACACCGCGGCGCCGGGCACCGAAGCGAGGATCGGCGAGTGGGTGGCCATGAGCACCTGCGCCCCGCGCCGGTCGGCCAGCTCGAGCAGCAGGGCGACCAGTCTGAGTTGGGCGTCGAAGGACAGTCCGGCCTCGGGCTCGTCCAGCACGAACAACCCGCCGCCGGAGAACCGCGAGGTGGTGACGATGTCCCAGAACGCCTCACCGTGGCTGCGCGTGTGGAAGTGCTCCACGGGCCCGGAGGTCTGCTCCTTCTGCGCGGTCTGCAGGTAGGTGAACATGCCGTGCATGGTCTCGGCGCGCAGGAAGTAACCCCACTTCGGCGCGCCCCCGCCCCGGACCAGCCGCAGTGAGTCGTGCAGCGGGGACTCCGACTCCCAGGTGACGTCACGGCCGTTGACCGACCCGCCCTCGGCGCCGAGCCCGTACGCCATGGCGACGGCCTCGACGATCGTCGACTTGCCGGCGCCGTTCTCCCCCACGAGCACGGTGAGGTCGTCGAGTTCGAGTCCCTCGCGCAACAGCTGGGCCACCGCCGGGATCGAGTACGGCCACCGCCCCGCCCCGGCCGACACGGGCTCGGCCCGCTCGTCCACGCCCCCGTCGCGCTGCCGCTCGACGCGTACCACCGGTCGTGGATCGAGCACTCCACCTGCGGCCATGCCACGCACCCTACCGTCGGTCGGTACCGTTTCTCCCATGCGGATCCACCAGCTCAACTGCGGCACGATGGGGGGCCTCGTTCCGACGCGCGTGCTGCTCGTGGAGGCCCCGGACGGGCTCGTGCTGGTGGATTCCGGGATCGGGTTGCAGGACATCGCCGACCCGGCCGGACGCCTCGGGGCGATGCGCCACGCGCTGCGCCCGGCGCTGCGCACCGGCGAGACCGCCGTCCACCGCATCGGGGCTCTGGGCCTGGATCCGCGGGACGTGCGGCACATCGTGCTGACCCACATGGACGTCGACCACATCGGGGGACTCGCCGACTTCCCGGAGGCGCAGGTGCACGTCGTCGCCCAGGCGCTGACGTGGGCGGTGCGCACGCCGCGGTTCGTCGAGCGCCGCCGGTACCGCCGCCCCCAGTGGTCGCACGGGCCGCGGTTCGTCGAGTACTCCTACGGGACCGACCGGTGGGAGGGCTTCCGGGCGCACCCCCTGGACCATGTCGCCGAGGGGATGATGCTGGTGGACCTGCCGGGCCACGCGGTGGGTCACGCCGGGGTGTTGGTACCCGGCGGCGGCCGCACCGGTGGTGTCGGTGACCACGACCGCGTCCACGGCAACGACGACGACGACAAAGACCTCCTCCACGCCGGGGACGCCTTCTACCACCAGGGGCAGATCGGTCAGACGGGTCGCGTGCCGAGGCCGATCCCCGTCCTGGAACGCGCCCTGGCCCTGGAACCGGGCGCGGTGTCCCTGACGCACGCCAGGCTCGCCGGGTTGGCCCGGCGTCGCCACCGCACCCTCGACGTGGTGTGCGCGCACGACCCCTCGGGGCCCGGGGGCCTCTAGATGGTCAGGATCCGCGAAACCGCCTGGACGCCGGCCGAGCGCACGGAGGCGGACCCGGACCTCCCCGACCGCGCGGCCGCACTCGCCGAACTCCTCCGGGGCCGACGGGCGGTGGTGCTCACCGGCGCCGGCATCTCGACCCCGTCGGGCATCCCCGACTACCGCGGGCCCGATTCGCCCGGCCGGACCCCAATGACGTTCCAACAGTTCGTGGGCGACCCCACGTTCCGCCGGCACTACTGGGCGCGCAACCACCTCGGGTGGCGGCACATGGAGGCCGCACGACCCAACGCCGCGCACCTCCTGCTCGCCGACTGGGAGCGTCGCGGCCTGGTCACCGGGGTGATCACCCAGAACGTGGACCTGTTGCACCTCAAGGCGGGCAACCGCCGGCTCGTGGACCTGCACGGGACCTACGCCGTGATCATCTGCCTGGACTGCGGCCTGCGACAGAGCCGGTGGGCGCTGCACGAACAGCTCGAACGCCTCAACCCCGGCTTCATCGAACGCGTGACCTCCCGCGGCGCGATCGAGGTGGCGCCGGATGCCGACGCCGTCCTGGCCGAGACCTCCGACTTCCGCATGGTCGACTGTCGGGCCTGCTCGGGAGTCCTCAAACCGGACATCGTCTACTTCGGCGAGAACGTCCCCGCGCATCGCGTGCAGGAGGCCAACGCGCTCGTCGACGGGTCGGACCTCGTCGTCGTCGTCGGCTCCTCCCTGACCGTCCGCTCCGGATACCGGTTCGTACGGCGTGCGGTGACCACCGGCACGCCCGTCGCGGTGGTCAACCGCGGCCGCACCCGCGCGCACGACGAGGCCACCCTGACGATCGACGGCGACTGCGTGGAGGTCCTCGAGCTGACAGATGCGGCCCTGCCGCACCACGGGTGAGCGTCGAGGAGCAAAATAGGGCCATGCAGATCGCAAAGACACCGGGGACCGCACTGGCCCGACTACTCCGCGGCAACGCCCGCTACGTGGCCGGGGAGAACCTCAACGAGCACAAAGACCCCTCTCGGCGCACCGAGCTCGCCTGCCAGCAGAATCCGTTCGCGCAGGTGTTCGGCTGCGCGGACTCCCGCGTCCCCGCCGAGGTCGTCTTCGACCAGGGGCTCGGCGACCTGTTCGTGATCCGCAACGCCGGCCACATCGTGGACTCGTCGGTGCTCGGGTCGATCGAGTTCGGGATCGAGGCCCTGAACATCCCGCTGACCCTGGTCCTGGGACACACCTCGTGCGGCGCGGTGGGCGCCACGATCACCGCCATCGACACGCACTCCACCCCGTCCGGGTACCTGCGCGACGTGGTCGAGCGGATCTCGCCGGCCGTGTTCGAGGCGCGGCGCGACCCGGACGCCGGGTACGACGACGTGGTGGTGGAGAACGTCCGCCACACCGTCACCGCGATCCGGCAGAAGTCGGCCGCCGTCGACCGCGCGATCACCGAGGGCCGCACCGCGATCGTCGGCGCGATCTACAACCTCGAGGAGGGGACCGTCACCCCGGTCCACACCGAGGGGACCGTCACGGAAGGCTGAGCGCGGGCCGACCGGGGTCGGTGGTCGGACCAGCGCTGGTCAGACCGGGACGAGGTCGTCGGCGTGCACCAACGGGCGCCCCTGACCGGAGCCGGTGCCGCCCGCCGCCCGGTCGACCAGCCGGGCGCGGACCTCGACCGAGTCGTACTGGGCGATCCCGCGGGCGACCACCCGGCCGTCGACGTCGTGCATCTCGATAACGTCGCCGAAGTGGAACAGCCCGTCCACCCCGGTCACCCCGGCCAGTAGCAGGGAGCGTCGCGAGCCGGTCACCGCTCGGACCGCTCCGTCGTCCAGCAGGACCGCCCCGCGGGCGTCCGCGGCGTGCCGGACCCAGAAGCGCCGGGCGGTCATCCGCTCGGGCCGGGCCGCGAAGACCGTGCCCACCGTCGGGTCGGCGGCGAGGGCCTGCGGCGCCAGCTCCGCGGCCGTGAGCAGGACCGGGATGCCCGCGTCCGCGGCCAGACGGGCGGCGGCGAGCTTGGAGGCCATGCCGCCGGTCCCCAGGGCACCGCCGGCACCGGCGATCACGCCGTCGAGGTCGCCCTCGCCGCCGACCATGGTCACCGCGCTGGCCCCGCCCTTGCGCGGGTCGGAGTCGTACAGGGCGTCGACGTCCGAGAGCAGGATGAGGGCGTCGGCGCTGATGAGGTGCGCGACCAACGCGGCGAGCCGGTCGTTGTCACCGAACCGGATCTCGTTGGTGGCCACGGTGTCGTTCTCGTTGATCACCGGCACCGCGTGCAGGGTGCGCAGGCGGTCGAGGGTCCGCTGGGCGTTGGCGGCGCTGTCCCGCCGCCCGATGTCGGCGGCCGTGAGCAGCACCTGGCCCACCACCCGGTCGAAGCGGGCGAACGAGTCGCCCCACGCGCGCGCCAGCTCGAGCTGTCCGACGCTGGCCGCGGCCTGCTTCGCGGACAGGGTGCCGGGGCGGGTGGTCATCCCCAGTGGCGCCATGCCGGCGCCGATCGCACCGGAGGAGACGACGAAGACGTCCGACCCCGCGGCCATCCGCGACTGGCAGACGTCGGCGAGTGCGTCGAGTTCGGCCCGCCGGATCCCGCCGTGGAAACTGGTGATGGCCGACGAGCCGATCTTAACCACCACGCGGCGGGCCGCGCCGATACGACGGCGCAACTCCCGCTCCGTGGTCACTCCAGGATCTCCTCGTCCGGGTCGATCAGGCCGCGGCGCACCCGCTTGCGGTACTTGCGCTCGGTGGCGCCGATCCGCTCGTCGGACTCCAGCCGGATGTCGGTCCCACGCCCGGTGCGCATGAGGTCGACGCCGGCCGGGGTCTGCGGCTCCCACTCGAACGAGACGTCACCGATGGTGACGGTGCAGCCCTCCGTGGCGCCGGCCTTGATGAGCGCCTCCTCGACCCCGATCCGGGCCAGCCGGTCGGCGAGGAAGCCCACGGCCTCGTCGTTGTCGAACTCGGTCTGACGGATCCACCGCTCCGGCTTGGCCCCGGTGACGATGAACGCGCCGCGGTCGGCGGGATCCGGGCGGACGCGGAACTCCTCGACGTCCACCGCCTTGGGGCGGATGACGATCCGCTCGGGCGCGGCGGGCGGGTTGGCCTTACGGTGGGCCTTGATCAACTCGTACAGGCCGTACCGCAGCTCGTCCAACCCCTTGTGGGCCACCGCGGAGATCGCATAGACCGGCCACCCCTTGGCCTCGAAGTGCTCGCGCACCATCTCCGCCATGTCGGCGGCGTCGGGCACGTCGATCTTGTTGAGCACGACCACGCGGGGGCGGTCTGCCAGGTCGCCGATCCCGGCGTCGGTGAGTTCGGACCGGTAGGCGGCGAGCTCGGCCTCGAGGGCGTCCACGTCGGAGATCGGGTCCCGGTCGGACTCGAGGTTCGCGCAGTCCACCACGTGGGCCAGCACGGCGGTGCGCTCGATGTGACGCAGGAAGTCCAGACCCAGGCCCCGGCCCTCGCTGGCCCCGGGGATGAGGCCGGGGACGTCGGCGATGGTGAAGGTGTCGTCGCCGACCGAGACCACGCCGAGGTTGGGTGCCAGGGTGGTGAAGGGGTAGTCGGCGATCTTGGGCTTGGCCGCCGAGAGAACCGAGACCAGGGAGGACTTGCCGGCGGACGGGAAGCCCACCAGTCCGACGTCGGCCATGGACTTGAGCTCGAGCGTGAGATCGCGGACCTCGCCGGGCTCGCCGAGCAGCGCGAAGCCGGGGGCCTTGCGGGCCCGGGATGCCAGGGCGGCGTTGCCCAGACCGCCCTTGCCACCCTCGGCGGCGACGAAGCGGGTGCCGACGCCGGTGAGGTCGGCCAGCACCTCGCCGTCCTCGTCGAGCACGACGGTGCCGGGCGGCACCGACAACACGAGGTCGGCGCCCTGGGCACCGTTGCGGTTGGCGCCCATACCCGGCTGGCCCCGGCCCGCGCGGGCGTGGGGCCGGAAGTGGAAGTCGAGCAGGGTGTGGACCTGGGGGTCCACGACGAGGACGACGTCGCCGCCGTGCCCGCCGTTGCCGCCGTCGGGGCCGCCGAGGGGCTTGAACTTCTCGCGGTGCACCGAGGTGCAGCCGCGGCCGCCGTCCCCCGCTGCGAGGTGGAGCACTACGCGGTCGATGAATCTCGACATGGTGGGGACTCCTCCGGGTGACGGGTGGTGACGGGCGGGGTGGTGCAAATACTCTCGGGGGCCGGGTGTGAGGTCTTGACGACCCCGCCCGGCCCCCGAGGGCTGTTCATGAAAGTGGTCGGCTGGGAGGCTCAGGCCTCGGCGCCGGCCGGCACGATGTTCACGGTCTTGCGACCGCGCTTGGTGCCGAACTCCACCGCACCGGCGGAGAGGGCGAACAGGGTGTCGTCGCCACCACGGCCGACGTTGACGCCCGGGTGGAACTTGGTGCCGCGCTGGCGCACCAGGATCTCACCGGCGTTGACCTCCTGGCCGCCGAACCGCTTGACGCCGAGGCGCTGTGCGTTGGAGTCACGACCGTTACGGGTGCTGGATGCGCCCTTCTTACTTGCCATGTCCGAGTCCCTCCTTCAGGGAGCACGCCCGAGGGCGCTGAGCTGGTGGCCTGAGCGGCCGGAGATGGATTACTTGATACCGGTGATCTTGACGACCGTCAGCTTCTGACGGTGGCCCTGACGCTTGTGGTACCCGGTCTTGTTCTTGAACTTGTGGATCCGGATCTTCGGTCCCTTGGTCTGCTCGACGATCTCGCCGGAGACGGTGACCTTGGCCAGGGCGTCGGCGTCGGAGGTGACGGCCGAACCGTCGACCACGAGGATCGGGGACAGCGACACGGAGGTTCCGGCCTCGCCCTCGATCTTCTCGACCTTGACGTGGTCCCCTTCGGCGACCTTGTACTGCTTGCCGCCGGTCTTGACGATCGCGTACATCGAGGGCTTCCCCTTGCTTCTCGGGTGTGCGGCCGCCTGGGGCGACCACACCTGGTGTGCGGTGTTCTCTCTTGCTCGCCGACTCGCGTCGGTCGAGGGTCGCGGGCCCCGGAACCGTTCCCGATCCCGTCGCGCGACTCCTCGCGCCACGACATAGCGCCGCGACGAGCGACCTGTCAAGGTTACGGTCCGGCGGCACAGCAGGTCAAACCGACCGTGCCGCCGGCCCGCGGCCGGGTGCGTCAGTCGCCCGCGGGGGCGGTCGTCGTCCTGGTGGCACGTCGCCTCGCGGGCCGTCTGCGCGGCTCGGCGACCACCGTGGTGGGCGCTTCCGCCAGGGGCGCGGCCTCGACCTTCGCAACCGGATCGGCCGGTGCGGCCTGCGGCGCGGTGTCGGTCCCGGCGGCGCCAGCCTCTGATGCCCACCCGTCCCGGGTCAACT
>NZ_JAUMSR010000001.1:2273876-2496469 GCF_032905965.1 Dietzia sp. IN118
CGACCTCGGGGGCGGTGGCCCCCCGGGCGCCGGCGTCCGCTCTCCCGGCTGCCCGGGTCTCGGGCGCCGCGTCACGGCCCTGGTCGGTGTCACGGCCCCCGTCGGTGCGGGTGTCACCCTGGGCGTTCGGCTCGGCGCCGCTGTCGGCGTCTGCCTCGGTGTGCTGCCGTGAGATCGCAAGCGCGGCCGGGTGCGCGGCCGGCGCGGGGCCGTCCTTGCGCGCGGCCTGCTTGGGCGCGGGCGCCTCGGACTCCCCCGAGCCCTTGCCGTTGCCACCCTTGCGACGGCCGCGGCGGCCACCGGGCTCGTCGGCGTTGTGCGACTCGGTGTGCAGGGGGTCCGCGTGCACGATCAGCCCGCGGCCCTGGCAGTGCTCGCACGGGGTGGAGAACGCCTCGACCAGCCCGGTACCGAGCTTCTTGCGGGTGAGCTGCACCAGCCCCAGTGACGTGACCTCGGAGACCTGGTGGCGGGTGCGATCGCGCCCCAGCGCCTCGGTGAGGCGCCGCAGCACGAGGTCGCGGTTGGACTCGAGCACCATGTCGATGAAGTCGATGATCACCATCCCGCCGACGTCGCGCAGGCGCAGCTGGCGGACGATCTCCTCGGCGGCCTCGAGGTTGTTCTTGGTGACGGTCTCCTCGAGGTTGCCGCCGGAGCCGGTGTACTTGCCGGTGTTGACGTCGATGACGGTCATCGCCTCGGTGCGGTCGATCACCAGCGAGCCGCCGGAGGGCAGCCACACCTTGCGGTCGAGCGCCTTGGCCAGCTGCTCGTCCACACGATAGGTGGCGAACACGTCCACATCCGGGTTGTCGTACCGCTCCACGCGCTCCGTCATCTCGGGCGCGACCCGCGAGACGTAGTCGTGCACCGTGTCCCAGGAGGTCTCGCCCTGGATGACGAGCTTGGAGAAGTCCTCGTTGAACAGGTCGCGGACGACCTTGACCAGCAGGTCCGGCTCCTCGTACAGGGACACGGGCGTGCCGGCCCCGGAATCGGTGCGCTTGGCGGCAGCCTCCGAGATCTCGGTCCACTGGGCGGCCAGGCGCTCGACGTCGCGGCCGATCTCCTCCGCGCTGACGCCCTCGGCGGCGGTGCGGATGATCACGCCGGAGCCCTCCGGCACGACCTCCTTGAGGATCGCCTTGAGGCGGCGACGCTCGGTGTCGGGCAACTTGCGCGAGATGCCGGTGGAGTTGCCGTCCGGTACGTACACGAGGAAGCGCCCGGCCAGCGAGATCTGCGTGGACAGGCGGGCACCCTTCTGCCCGATCGGGTCCTTGGTGACCTGCACCAGCACCATGTCGCCGGACTTGAGTGCCTGCTCGATCCGCCGGGCCTTGCCGCCGAGCCCGGCGGCCTCCCAGTTGACCTCGCCGGCGTACAGGACGCCGTTGCGGCCGCGCCCGATGTCGACGAACGCCGCCTCCATGCTGGGCAGCACGTTCTGCACACGGCCGAGGTAGACGTTACCGACCATCGAACGCGCCGATTCGGTGGTGACGAAGTGCTCCACGAGGACCTTGTCCTCGAGCACGCCGACCTGGGTCATGACGCCCTTGCCGTCGCCGCGCTGCTTCTCACGGACCACCATGACTCGGTCCACGGCCTCGCGGCGGGCGAGGAACTCGGACTCGGAGAGGATCGGCTGGCGACGACGACCGGCCTCGCGGCCGTCGCGGCGACGCTGGCGCTTGGCCTCGAGCCGCGTGGAGCCGGTGATGCCCTGGACCTCGTCGGACGACGTACCCGAGCCCTGTCCCCCGCGTCCGGAGCGACGGCGGGCCTCGCGTTCGTGGACCTCGGTCTGGGGCGGGTCATCGTTGGACGTCTGGGTGTCGTCGGAGCCGGAGCCCCCACTGCGACGACGACGACGGCGACGGCGCCTCGAACCCGACGGACCGTTCCCCGAGTCGTCCGAATCATCACCGTCGGCGTCACCCGGACCGGACTGCCCGTCGGAGTCGTCGGCGGACCGGTCGTCGGTCTCGCCGGCGGAATCGGAACGAGCGTCGGAGCTCCCGTCATCGCTGCCGGAGGTCTCGTCCGGGTCGCTGTCGCGCGGGTCGCTGCCGCGCTGGTCGTCGCCGCGCGGGTCGCTGTCGCGCTGGTCGTCGCCGCGCTGGTCTCCGTCGTCCGACGACTCGGTCCCGGTGTTCTCACCGTTCTGGTCGTCGCCGGCCTCGCCGCGCCCGCGCCCACGTCCGCGACGGCCCCGACGGCGACGACGGGTCCCGCCGTCACCGGAGTCGGACTGGTCCGTGGCGCGGCCGTCGTCGGATCCCTGCTCCTGCCCGTCCTGCTCGACCTGCGTGTCCTCGGCGGGAGGGGTGGGGGCGGCGTCGGGAGCGGTCTCGGTGCGAGCCCGGCCCTGGGTCTGGCCCTGGCCCCGGCGGCCGCGGGGCTCGTCGCCCGAGCGGGTGTCCGCCTGCGTCTGCGCGGGAGCCTCGTCGGGCGAGAGGAACAGCGGAGAGAACGACGGGGTCGCAGTGGACCGACGCCGACGGTTGCCCGACTCCTCCGACCCCACCTCGCCGGTGACGATCGCGATCTCGGGCAGCGCCGGGCGGTTCCGACCGCTCGTCCCGCCTCCCCCGGTCCCTGCGGACTCGTCCGCGGAGCCCTGCACGGACTTCGTCCCGGTCCTCGTGCCGGACTTCTCCGCGGACCTGGAGGCGGCCTTCTCGGCGTCCGTGGCCTTCTCGGCGGTCTTCTCGGCTGTGGTCTTGCGCGCCGGGCTCTTCCTGCCGGACGCCTTCTTCGCGGGAGCGGTCTCCGTCGCCGCCGTCCCGCCCGTCGCCGACTCTGCGGCAGGCGCCTCGGCCGGCGTCTCGGCCGGCGTTGTCCCAGCGGCGGTCGCCTCAGCCGACGCCGGGTCGGCGGGCACCTCTGCGGTGGGGGTCTTCTCGGCGGTCTTCCCGGCGGGCGCCTTGGCCGCCCTCTTGGCGGCGGCCTTCTTCGCGGGGGCCTTCCGGGCGGGGGCGTCGGTCGCGGACGCCTCGGCCACCGGCGCCTGGGTACCGGTGTCCCCTGCCGGCGCGGCACCGGACGCCGTCCCCGTGTCCTGCCCGCGGCTGGTGAACCAGTCGAGCAGCACCTGCCGGGTCACCCCGGACTGGGCGCTCTTGATCTCCACGCCGATCCCGGCCATGGCGGTCAGGAATTCCCTGCTGCTCATGCCCACGGCCCTGGCGGCCGCGTGCGCGCGCATCCTCTCGGGAAGCGCGTTGATGTCGTCGATTGTCAGGTTCGGATCCGACACGTGTCTCCTCCGGCCGGACTCCGGGCGCGATCACGTCACCGGATACCGGTGACCCACGCCGCCGCACGGGGTCGGGCGTCTTCTTGTCTGGGCCCCACCGGGGTGGGGCGACGTCTTGTGGTCCGCGGCACCGGGACGAACCGGGCCACGGGTGGCGGGCGCCCGTTCCGGGGCGGACTGGTGGTCCACTCGCCAGGATGGGCTTCGACCATTCTCCCACACCCGCCGCCGAAACGTCGTCGCCCGGCACCACCGAACGCAAACGCGCCCGCCGGGCCTCAGGGCCGACGGGCGCGCGCAGCTCGATCTCTGCGGGAGGACGGGGGATCTACAGACCGGGGAACCAGAGCGCGATCTCACTGGCGGCGGACTCCTCGGAGTCCGAGCCGTGGACGAGGTTGAACTGGGTCTCGAGACCGAAGTCGCCACGGATGGAGCCGGGCGCGGCCTTCTCCACCGGGTCGGTGCCCCCGGCGAGCTGACGCCACGCGGCGATCGCCCGGGGTCCCTCGAGCACGCCGGCGACAACCGGACCGGAGGTGATGAACTCGAGAAGGTCCCCGTAGAACGGACGCTCGGAGTGCTCGGCGTAGTGCTCGGCCGCCGTCTCCCTGGACACCTGACGCATGTCCATGGCGACGATCTTGAGGCCCTTGGCCTCGATACGGGCCAGGATGGTCCCGGTCAGCGCGCGCTCGACACCGTCGGGCTTGATGAGGAAGAAAGTTCTCTCGGTCACGAGGGCGATCCTACAAGCCCGGTGTCCACGCCGACCGTCCGGAGCCGTCAGTCGTGCTGGCTGGGCAGATAGCCACCGGCCATCCGGCGGGTCAGGTCCCGGCGCAGGTACAGGATGTACGCCCAGACCGCGGCGAACATCAGGCCGCAGACCCCCATCGACCAGTGCACGGCCCAGCCGGCGACGGCCAGACCCGCGAGCGTGAGGTTCAGCGGGATCGCCCAGGGCTTGCGCTGGAGTCCACTGGCCACGAGCATCGCGACCGCGAGGAGGCTGACGAACCACACCTTCCACGGCTGGAAGTGGGCGCCGCCGTCGAGCCGGGCGATGACCGTCAGCACCAGACCGATCACGATCGCCTCGAGCACGAGGGTGCCGGCCATGATGCCCCGCAGCCCCTTCCACGGGTCCACCGAGGGCTCGTGCGCGGTGCCCCGGGGGCCGGGGGTCGGGTCGGTCACTGTGCGTCCTTTCCGAACAGGCTGCGGGCGGCCCCGGCGGTCACCACGGAACCCGTGATGAGCACGCCGACGCCCGAGACGTCGTCGTCCGCGGTCGGATCCGGGACCCCGACCAGGTCGAGGGCCGCGCTGACCGCGTCGGGCAGGGTGTCCACGACGTGGACGCGCTGGGCGGTGAACCGCTCCTCGGCGATGCGAGCGAGGTCGCCCGGGTCCATCGCGCGCGGTGAGGCGGCCCGGGTGACGACGACCTCCTCCACCACCGGCTCGAGTGCGGCGAGAAACGCGTCGGCGTCCTTGCCGTCGAGCATCGCGACCACGGCGACCAGCCGCTTGAAGTCGAACTCCGAGGTGACCGCCTCGGCGAGTGCGCGTCCTCCGTGCCCGTTGTGGGCGGCGTCCACCAGGACGGTGGGGCTGGAGCTGAGCCGCTCGAGGCGCCCGGGATTGTCGACCGCCGCGAAGCCTGCACGGATGAGTTCCGGGTCCAGGGCCCTGTCCGGGCCCGCGCCGAAGAACGCCTCGACGGCCGCGAGCGCGGTCGCGGCGTTCTCGGCCTGGTGCTCCCCGAACAGCGGGAGGAACACCTCGGGGTACTCGCCCCCGAGGCCTCGCAGGGTGAGCTGCTGGCCTCCGACGGCGACCCGCCGTTCGACCACGTCGAACTCCGAACCGAGGCGGGCGACGACCGCGCCCACCTCCACGGCGCGACGCAACAGGACGTCCATGGCCTCGGGCTCCTGGCGCCCGATCACGGCGATCGGGTCCCGCGGCAGCAGATCGTCCTCCGGGCCCGGCTGGATGATCCCGGCCTTCTCCCCCGCGATCGTCGCGAGGTCCTCGCCCAGGTAGTCGGTGTGGTCCAGGCCGACGGGGGTGATCACGGCGACGGCGGGCCGGACCACGTTCGTGGCGTCCCACGTCCCGCCCATCCCCGTCTCCACGACCGCCACCTCGACCGGTGCGTCGGCGAACGCGGCGAACGCCATCGCGGTCAGCACCTCGAAGTAGCTCATCCGTGGGCCGCCGGCCTCCTCGGACCGCTGGTCGACGAGCTCGAGATAGGGCTGGAGTTCGCGGTAGGTGTCCACGAAGGTGCGGGCGGTGACCGGCTCCCCGTCGAGCGCGATGCGCTCGGTGACGCTCTGCAGGTGGGGGCTGGAGTTGCGTCCGGTGCGCTGGTGCAGGGCCCGCAGCAGCGCGTCGACCATCCGCGTGACCGATGTCTTGCCGTTGGTGCCCGCCACGTGGACCACGGGGTACGCGTGCTGCGGATCGCCGAGCACGGACATCAGCTCGGCGATCCGGTCCAGGCTCGGCTCGAGGCGGGACTCCGGCCAGCGGGTCGTCAGTTCCTCCTCGACCGCGGCCAGGTCGGCCGCGTCGGCCTGCCATTCGGGGCTGCCGACCTCGGGGACCGGGCGCGGCGGCAGGTGATCGTCGCCGTCGCCGTCCTCGTCACCCGGGATCGGACCACCGAGCGGGACGCCCGAGACGAGGCCGTCCTCGCCGAGCATCTCGGCGACGTCCTCCTCGGTCGGGGTGTCCCACCCCTCGCTCGGGTCGTGCGGTGGGAGCCACTGTCGATCGCTCACGCGGGGTCACTTCCTGCCGGCATCGACTCGAGCCGGGCGGTGATCCGGGAGACCTCGGCCTCGGCGAGGTCGCGGCGGCCGCGGATCTTGTCGACGACGTGGTCGGGCGCCTTGCCCAGGAACGCCTCGTTGCCGAGTTTGGCACCGGTGGTCTCGAGTTCCTTGCGTGCGGCGGCGAGATCCTTCTCCAACCGGCGTCGCTCGGCGGCGAGGTCGATCGTCCCGGAGGTGTCGATCTCCACGTCCACCGTCGACAACCCGAGCCGGACCTCGAGCGAGGCCGTCGCGGTGAAGTCCTCGGCGGCCGGGGTCAGCCGGGCGAGTGCGCACACCTGGGCGAGCAGGTCCGCCGGCAGGTCGGCGGCGTCGACGCCGGAGATCCGTGCCGGCACCCGCTGACCGGGCTTGAGGCCCTGGTCGGAGCGGAACCGCCGGATCTCGGTGACGAGGGTCTGGGCGTCGGCCACGCGGCGGACCGGCCCCGTGGCGTCATCGGCCGGCGCCACGTCGGTGGGCCAGTCCGCGACCACCACGGACTCCCGTTCGGTCAGTGCCGTCCACAGCGTCTCCGTGACGAACGGTATTACCGGGTGCAGCATCCGCATGAGGACGTCCAACACGTGTCCGAGGACGAGTCTCGTGTTCTCGGCTCGCTCGGAGGCGCGCGCGTCGTCGTCCGAACCGAACTGGACCTTCGCGAGCTCGAGGTACCAGTCGCACACCTCGTCCCAGGCGAAGTGGTACAGGGCCTCGCATGCCTTGGAGAACTCGTAGCGGTCCAGCGCGTCGTCGACGCCCACCCGCACCTCCCCGAGGCGGTGCAGGATCCACCGGTCGGCGTCGGTGAGCGCGGACGCGGCGGGCAGTTCGCCCACCTTCGCCCCGTTCATCAGCGCGAAGCGGGTGGCGTTGAACAGCTTGGTGGCGAAGTTGCGGGACGCCTGGGCGGCGTCGTCGCCGACCGACAGGTCGCCGCCCGGGTTGGCCCCGCGGGCCAGGGTGAAGCGCAGGGCATCGGCACCGAAGCGGTCCACCCAGTCGAGCGGGTCGATCCCGTTGCCCTTGGACTTGGACATCTTCTGGCCGTGCTCGTCGCGCACCAGCCCGTGGAGGAAGACGTCGGTGAACGGAACCTTCCCCGGAGCGGCCTTGTCGCCGGTGAGGGTCCGGCCCACGAAGGTGCCGAACATCATCATCCGTGCCACCCAGAAGAAGAGGATGTCGTACCCGGTGACCAGGACGGACGTGGGGTAGAACCGCTCGAGGTCGGCGGTGCGCTCGGGCCAGCCCATGGTGGAGAACGGCCACAGTCCGGAGGAGAACCACGTGTCGAGCACGTCGGTGTCCTGGGTGTATCCGGCGGGCGGCTCCTCGCCGGGTCCCACGCAGACCACGTCGCCGTCGGGGCCGTACCAGATCGGGATGCGGTGACCCCACCACAACTGGCGGGAGATACACCAGTCGTGCATGTCGTCGACCCAGTCGAACCAGCGCGGTTCCTGGCTGGTCGGGTGGATCACCGTGTCACCGTCGCGCACGGCGTCCCCGGCCATCTTCGCCAGTTCCTCGACCCGCACCCACCACTGGAGCGACAGCCGCGGCTCGATCGGCTCGCCGGACCGTTCGGAGTGGCCCACCGAGTGCAGGTACGGACGCACCTCCTTGACGATGCGCCCCTGCTCGGCGAGGTCCTCCCGGACGGCCTTGCGGGCGTCGAAACGGTCCATGCCGTCGTAGCGTGTCCCGGTCCCGGTGATGTGGCCGGTGGCGTCCATGATCGTGGGCATCTCGAGGCCGTGGCGCTGGCCGATCGCGAAGTCGTTGGGGTCGTGCGCGGGCGTGACCTTCACCGCGCCGGTCCCGAACTCGGGATCGACGTAGTCGTCCGCGACCACGCGCATGGTCCACCCGTCCCGGAACGGGTGCGGGATCTCGGTGCCCACCAGGTGCGCGTAGCGCTCGTCGGAGGGATGGACGGCGATCGCGGTGTCACCGAGCATCGTCTCGAGCCGGGTCGTGGCCACGACCAGGTGCGGCTCGGAATCGTCCATCGAGCCGTAGCGGAAGCTCACCAGCTCGCCCTCGACGTCCGCGTACTTGACCTCGATGTCCGAGATCGCGGTCTGCAGGGTGGGCGACCAGTTGACCAGTCGCTCGGCGCGGTAGATCAGACCGCTGTCGTAGAGCTCCTTGAAGATGGTCTGCACCGCGCGCGACAGTCCGTCGTCGAGGGTGAACCGCTCACGCGACCAGTCGACACCGTCGCCGAGGCGACGCATCTGCTCCCCGATGGTCCCACCGGACTCGCGCTTCCATTCCCAGACCTTCTCGATGAACGCCTCGCGGCCGATCTCGTGGCGGTCGATCCCCTCGTCGCGGAGCTTGCGGTCCACGAGGGTCTGCGTGGCGATCCCGGCATGGTCCATGCCGGGCAGCCACAGGACCTCGAAGCCCTGCATGCGCTTGCGCCGCGTGAGCACGTCCATGAGGGTGTGGTCGAGCGCGTGGCCCATGTGCAGGCTGCCCGTGACGTTGGGCGGCGGCAACACCACCGAGTAGGCGGGCTTGTCGCTGGACGGGTCGGCCTCGAAGTAGCCGGCCTCCACCCAGCGCTGGTACAGCCCGCCTTCCACCTCACCTGGGTTCCAGGAGGCGGGCAGGGCGTCCGCGCGGTCGGTGTTCGGGGAGGCAGAAGCTGGAGTCGTCACCCGACCATCCTAGGCCGTGGACGCCGGGGCCCGGCACACGCCGTCAGCCCCGGTGCACCCGAGGTCAGTCGGCCAGTCCCAGTCCGTGAACGGCGTCACGCTCCGAGACCAGTTCCGCCACCGACGCGTCGATGCGGGCTCGTTGGAAGTCCCCGATCGCCAGTCCTTCGACGACCTCCCACTCCGCGCCGCGGCTGCGGCAGGGCAACCCCGTCACCACACCCGGCACGGTGCCGTACTGCCCCTCCGACGGCAGTGCGACCGTGGTCCAGCTCTCCCCACTGGTGCCGTGCACCCAGTCGCGCATCTGGTCGACCGCCGCGCCGGCGGCCGAGGCGGCCGACGACGATCCGCGCACCGAGATGATCTCGGCTCCCCGGTTCGCGACCCGCGGGATGAACGTGTCGGCCAACCACTCCTCGTCGAGCCCGGACGTGACCGGCTCGCCCCGTCGCGTCAGGTACGACACGTCGGGGAACTGGGTGGCCGAGTGGTTGCCCCAGACCACCACCCCGTCCAGGTCGGCGACCGGCGCTCCCAGCCGGGTGGCGAGCTGGCTGAGCGCGCGGTTGTGGTCGAGCCGCATCAGGGCGGTGAAGCGACCGGCGGGGACGTCGGGCGCGTGTCGGTGGGCGATGTAGGCGTTGGTGTTGGCGGGGTTGCCCACCACCACCACCCGCACGTCGTCAGCGGCGTGGGCGTTGATGGCGCGGCCCTGTTCCCGGAAGATCGCCCCGTTGGCGGTGAGCAGGTCGGCGCGCTCCATCCCCTTGCCGCGCGGCCTGGCGCCCACCAGGAATGCCGCGTTGGCGCCGTCGAACGCGGTGTCCACGTCGTCGGTGATCTCGATCGACTCGACCAGCGGGAGCGCGCAGTCCTCGATCTCCATCGCGACGCCCTCCGCCGCGACCACGGCCGACGGGATGTCGAGCAGACGCAGGCGGACCGGGGTCCCGGGCCCGAACACCAGCCCGGAGGCGAGACGGAACAGCAACGAGTAGGCGATCTTTCCGGCGGCGCCGGTGACGGTCACGGTGGCCGGGGTGGCGGTGACCGGGGTGGAGGTGCTCATGTGGGGCGGACCTTCCGGAGACGACGACGGGGTCGGTTCCCACAGTAGTGAGAATCCGACCCCGCCTCCGGCCTCCGCGGGCGGTGTACACCTGACGTCCACCCGAGCGTCGACTCAGGCGTGGATCTCGGCGCCCGTCTTCCGGCGAACCTCGTCGATCGTCACGTCCGGCGCCAGTTCGACGAGCCGGAAGCCCTCCGGCGCGATGTCGAGGACGCACAGGTCGGTGACGACCCGCTGGACGCAGCCCTTGCCCGTGTACGGGAGCGTGTTCTCCTGCATGAGCTTGAGGTCGCCCTTGCGGGTGACGTGGTCCATCATCACGATCACGCGGTCGGCGCCGTGGACGAGGTCCATCGCACCGCCCATGCCCTTGACCATGGCGCCGGGGACCATCCAGTTGGACAGGTCGCCGGACTGCGAGACCTGCATAGCGCCGAGGACGGCGACGTCGACGTGACCGCCGCGGATCATGGCGAAGGACTCCGACGACGAGAAGAACGCCGCCCCCTCCTCGGCGGTGATGGTCTCCTTGCCGGCGTTGATCATCTCGGGGTCGAGCTCGTCGTCCGTCGGGTACGGCCCGACGCCGAGGATGCCGTTCTCCGAATGGAGGGTCACCTGCACACCCTCGGGAAGACAACCGGGGATGAGGGTGGGCATACCGATACCGAGGTTGACGTATTGGCCGTCGGTGAAATCCGCGGCGATGCGGGCCGCCATCTGCTCGTGGGTCCAGCTCATGGCTCAGGCCTCCCTGGTGGTGCGGATCTCGACGCCGGTCTCCTGGCGGCCGACCTCGACGATCCGTTGGACGAAGATGCCGGGGATGTGGACGTTGGCCGGGTCGATCCCGCCCGGCTCGACGACCTCCTCGGCCTGCACGATCGTGATCCGACCGGCCATGGCCACGTCCGGGTTGAAGTTGCGGGCCGTCCCACGGAACTGCAGGTTGCCCATGGTGTCGGCCCTGTGGGCGTGGACCAGGGCGAAGTCGGTGACGATCCCGCGCTCGAGGACGTACTGTTCGCCTTCGAAGACCCGGACCTCCTTGGGCTCGGACGCCTTGGCGACGCCCCCCTCGCCGTCGTAACGCAGCGGCAGGCCCCCGTCGGCGACCATCGTGCCGACGCCGGCCGGGGTGTAGAAGGCGGGGATGCCGGCGCCTCCGGCCCGCATGCGCTCGGCGAGCGTGCCCTGCGGCGTGAGCTCCACCTCGAGCTCGCCGGAGAGGTACTGGCGGGCGAACTCCTTGTTGGCGCCGACATACGAGGCCGTGGTCCGGGTGATCCGGTGCGATTCCAGAAGCTTGCCCAGGCCGAAACCGTCGGTGCCGCAGTTGTTGCTCACCGTGCTCAGGTCGGTGGCGCCCTGCTCGAGGAGCGCGTCGATGAGGACGGCGGGGATGCCGACCAGACCGAACCCGCCCACGGCCAGGGAGGCACCGTCGGGGATGTCCGCGACCGCGTCCGCGGCCGACGAGAAGATCTTGTTGGTCATGTCACACACCATAGCCCGTGTTCGCATCTTGTACAACTGTTCGCCCTTCGCACGATCTCCGCGTATCGTGGTCCCGAACCGGAAACCAGACGCACGAGAGGACCGACACCATGCCCGCCACCCTGTCCCACGAGGTCAGTGGACCCCGGTCCGCCGACACCCCCGTCCTCGTCCTCCTCGGATCACTCGGGTCCGACCGTTCGATGTGGGACGCGCAGGTCCGGGACCTGTCCCGCGACCACACCGTGGTCGCGGTGGACCACCGAGGCCACGGCACGTCCGAGGTCGTCCCCGGGCCGTGCACGATCGCCGACCTGGCCGCCGACGTTCTGGCCCTGCTCGACTCGCTCGACGTCGACCGGTTCCACGTGGCCGGGTTGTCGCTCGGTGGCGCGGTGGCCCAGTGGCTCGCCGTCCACGAGCCCACCCGCGTGCTCTCCACCGCCCTCCTGTGCACCGCCGCGAAGTTCGGTGAACCGTCCGGCTGGGCCGATCGCGCCGCCGCGGTCCGCGAGGGCGGGACGGCCGCGGTCGCCGACGCCGTCGTCGCACGGTGGATCACCGCCGCGCGAGCCGAGGCCGAACCCGAGCTGGTCGCCGGGCTCCGCGAGATGGTCCTGGGCACCCCGGCCGAGGGATACGCCTCCTGCTGCGACGCGCTGGCCGGCTGGGACAACCGCGCCGAGCTGGGTCGGATCTCCTGCCCCACCCTCGTGCTCGCGGGGGACGAGGACCCCTCCACTCCCCCGGAGGTACTGCGCGAGATCGCCGACGGGGTGCCCGGAGCGGACTTCGTCGTCGTCTCCCCGGCGGCCCACGTGCCCACCGTCGAGATCCCGGACCGGATCACCGACGTGCTCCGCCGACACCTCGACGCCGCACGGAACACGGGCGCGGCGTGACCCGCCCCGACGTGGTGTCGACCCCGCCCGGGTCCGTGGACGACGGCGGCGACCGCCCGGCCTCCCCCGACTTCGTCCAGTCGCTCGCACGCGGCCTGGCGGTCATCCGGGCATTCGACGCCCGCCAGCCACGCCAGACCCTCAGTGACGTCGCGCGCAACACCGGACTGACCCGGGCGACCGCCCGCCGCTTCCTCCACACCCTCGTCGAACTGGGCTACGTGGACACGGCCGACTCGGTCTTCTGGCTCACCCCCCGGGTCCTCGACCTCGGGTACAGCTACCTGTCGGCGCTCCCGCTGACCGATCTCGCCCAACCGCACCTGGAGAAGCTCAGCTCGCGACTCGGCGAATCCTCGTCCGTGGCGGTGCTCGACGGCCCCGACATCGTCTACGTGGGGCGCGTCCAGGTGCGTCGCATCATGACCATCGGCATCACCATCGGAACCCGGTTCCCCGCCTACGCCACGTCGATGGGGCGGGTCCTGCTCGCCTCGCTCCCCGCCGAGGAACTCGACGCCTACCTCGACGCGACGGACCTGCGGGCGCTCACCCCCCACGGCCTCGCCGACGAGGCCGCGCTCCGCGCGGAGCTGTCGCGGGTGGCAGAGCGCGGGTGGTGCGTCGTCGACCAGGAACTCGAGCCCGGCCTGCGCTCGGTGGCCGCCCCGGTCCACGACCGCCACGGCGCGGTCAGCGCCGCCCTCAACGTCTCCACCCACGCCGCCCGCTACTCCCCCGACCAGCTCACAGGCGAGGTCATCCCCGAACTGCTGGCCACCGCCCGCGCACTGTCGGCCGACCTCGCCATCGTCAACCGCTGACCCCGAACGAAGGAACCCCATGCGTGACGTCGTCATCTGCAAACCCCTGCGCACCCCCGTGGGACGCTTCGGCGGGGTGTTCCGCGACCTGGACGCGAACACCCTGGCCACCGGCCTGCTCACCGCCCTCGTCGAGCGCACTGGCCTGACCGGAGCCGACGTCGACGACGTGGTGCTGGGACAGGGCTCCCCCAACGGCGAGGGACCCGCCATCGGCCGCATCGCCGCACTCGACTCCCCCCTGGGGATCGACGTGCCGGGCCTGCAGCTCGACCGGCGTTGCGGCTCCGGACTTCAGGCGATCATCACCGGCGCACTCCAGGTCGCCTCCGGCGGCATGGACCTCGTGGTCGCCGGCGGCGTCGAGTCGATGAGCCAGGTGGAGTTCTACGCCTCCCCGAGCCCCCGCTGGGGCATCCGCGGCGACGGGATCTCACTGGTCGACCGTCTCGGCCGGGCCCGCACCACCGTCGGCGGACGCTCGCACATCATCGACGGCGGGATGATCGAGACCGCCGAGAACCTCCGTCGTGAGTACGACATCAGCCGGGACGAGCAGGATCGGTTGGCCGTGCAGTCCCACCAGCGGGCCGTAGCGGCGCAGGAGTCCGGGGCGTTCGCCGAGGAGATCGTCCCGGTGACCGTTCCGCAGCGCAAGGGTGACGACCTCGTCGTCGACACCGACGAGCATCCCCGTGCCGACAGTTCCGTCGAGGCGCTGGCGCGCCTGCGGCCCATCATGGGCCGCACCGACCCGGAGGCCACCGTGACCGCCGGGAACGCCTCCGGCCAGAACGACGGTGCCGCGATGTGCGTCGTCACCACTGCGGACAGGGCCGCCGCCCTCGGACTGACCCCCCTGGTCCGCCTCGCCTCGTGGGCCGTCGCGGGTGTGGCACCGGAGACGATGGGCATCGGGCCGGTCCCCGCCACCGCCAAGGCGCTCGACCGACTCGGCCTCACGCTCGCCGACATGGATGTCATCGAGCTCAACGAGGCGTTCGCCGCGCAGGCCCTGTCCGTGATGCGCGAGTGGGACATCGACCCCACCTCCGAGCACCTCAACCCGCACGGCTCCGGCATCTCCCTGGGCCACCCCGTCGGCGCCACCGGTGCGCGCATGCTCGCCACCCTGTCGCGCGAGATGGTGCGCCGCGACGCGCACTGGGGCCTGGAGACCATGTGCATCGGAGGCGGCCAGGGCCTCGCGGCGGTGTTCGAGCGCGTCTGACCGACACACCTCCCGCGCGACGAGGCCGCCCGCCCCTTTCGGGGCGGGCGGCCTCGTCGTCTTTCGCGGGACGGGAGTTCCCGGGCGGATGCTCCTATGGATGTCAAGCGGCTTTGGCGAGGTCGGCGGTGGTCGGTGCTTTGGTGGCGGGGTCGCGAGCCTGTAGGGCGTTGATCAGGGCATGGTAGATCTCGCGCGCGATGTGGCGTTTGAGGCAGCGCATGATGTCTTTCTTGGACAGGCCTTGCGCGGTTCGTCGGTCAACGTATGAGCGGGTGCGTTCGTCCCATCGCATGCGGCTCAGTGCGATGGTATGCAGGGCGTGGTTCGCGGCCCGGTCGCCACCGCGGTTGAGTCGGTGTCGGTCTCGTCGTCCTGAAGAGGCAGGGATCGGGGCCACGCCGCACAGGTGCGCGAACGCCGCTTCGGAGCGCAGCCTGTCTGGGTTGTCGCCCGCGGTGGCCAGAAGCTGCCCGGCGACGTCAGGTCCCACGCCCATGCGGTTCATCAGGGTCGGAGCCGTCTGCGCGGTCAGGGCTTTTAGCTCGACGTCGAGGTCGGCGATCTCCTCACTCAGTGCCAGGATCCGGCGGCTCAGAATGCGTAGTGCCGCCTTGGTCGCGCCGAGGGGACTAGCGAGGTCGCTGGGACGGAACCGGGCGCCGACTGCGGCCAGCTCGCGGGCGGGCAGGCCACGCACCTGGGCTCGCAATTCCTCCGGAGCGGTGATCACCAGCTGCCTGGCCTGGTTGATCGCTTGGGTGCGGGCCTTGACCGCGGAGCGCCGAGGCACACGCAAGGCCCGGACGGCCTCCACGATCCCGTCGCGGGTCTTCGGCACGCCAGTGGCACGCCCGGAGGCGACCGCGGTAGCAGCGGCATAGGCGTCTATCGGGTCGGACTTGCCCTTCATCCGCCGGGTCTTGCGGCCGGGTCGGTCGACTTCGACCACCGGTAGTCCGGCCCGGGCCAGCACCCGAGACAGCTCGGCGCCGTAGGCTCCGGTGCCCTCGACCCCAACGGCCTGCACGGTGCCGTGGCCGCCGAGCCATGAAAGTAGCTGCCGGTACCCGGAACCCGTGGCCGGGAACTCTCGGTCGGCCAGATGCCGCCCGAGGGAGTCGATCACCGCCGCGTGATGGGTCTGGCCATGCGTATCCACTCCGGCGATGACATGCACGTGCTGATCGGACATCATGGTCACTGCTGCCTTTCTCGTTGATCCCGGTGGGGCAGCACGCGCCGGCCAGGCGGGCGGACAAGACAGTGGCGGGGCTTCTGAACCAAGCTCCTATGAGGTCACAAACGCCCGTCCGGTCGCGTGCGTAGCGATCCCCCGAGCGGGCCGACAAATCCGCTTCTAGTCAGCCACCGCGACGGTCAGCCCGTGAGTCAGACCCGCCCGAAGAACCACTACACACATCATCACTGTCAGCCCGGCGCGATCACTCGATTCGCGACGGGTGCCGCGTCAGGGCCATGACCTCGATGTCCATGTACGGGAACAGCGGCAGCCCCTGGAGGATCTCGTGCAGTTCGTCGCCGGACTCGACATCGAAGATGCTGATGTTCGAGTACCGGCCCACGATGCGCCACAGCTCCCGCCACGTGCCGGAGCGCTGCAGCTCCTGGCTGTAGGCCTTCTCACGGGCCAGGGTGTCGGCGCGGACCTCGGGGTCCAGGTCATTGGGGATGGTGACGTCCATGCGGACGTGGAACAGTGCCATCGTCGGGCGCTCCTTCTCGTGTGGTGCCGCGGTCAGCGGCGGGTGAACTTGTCGACGGCGTCGTGGTCGAGTTCGACGCCCAGCCCGGGCCCGGACGGCAGGTGGACCCGGCCGGCCTCGTAGCAGATCGGGGTGGTGACGTAGGTCTCGGCGAGCAGCAGCGGCCCGAAGAGCTCCGAGCCGTAGTTGAAGCCGGGCTCGGCGCACGCGAGATGCAGTGAGGCGACGGTCCCGATCGGCCCCTCGAGCGATGTGGCGGCGTGGCAGGCGATCCCGGCCGCGCGGGCGATCGCCACGACCTCCTTGCCCCGGGTCAGTCCACCGAGCTTGGTGGTCTTCACCGCGACCACCCCGGCCGCGTCCCGCCGTGCCACCTCGAGGGCGTCGTGCGGGGACTGGACCGACTCGTCGGCCATGAACTGCACCGGCAGCGAGCGGTTGAGCTCGGCCAGCACCTCGATCTGCTCGGTGGGGGTCGGCTGCTCGATCAGCTCGATGCCGGCCTCGACGAGCGCCGGGAGGTGGACGTTCGCGGTGAACCGGTCCCAGCGGGCGTTGATGTCCACCCGAAGGCCCGCCCGGCCCTCGAGGCGCTCGGCCAGTGCCGCGATGCGGGCGACGTCCTCGGCCGGGTCCAGGGCGCCCATCTTCAGCTTGAACGTGCGGTGACGGTCCGCGGCGAGGAGTTCGTCGATCTCCTCGACCATCTCCTCGAGCGGCATCGCGCCCAGGGCCCACGTGCACTCGATCGAGTCGCGGACCGCTCCGCCGAGCAGCGAGCGCACGGGAACGTCCAGCGACCGGGCCCACGCGTCGAACATGGCGATCTCGAGGGAGGCCTTGGCGAAACGGCCGCGGGCCACCACACCCTCCATCGCCTCGAGAACGGCGGGGATCTCGTCGACCCGCCTACCGACGGCCACGGGGGCCAGGTACTTCTCCACCAGCACCTGCATGGTCTCGGCGGACTCGCCTCCCCACCAGGGGCCGCCCGGTGTGACGCCTTCGCCGTAGCCCACGACCCCGGACTCGGTGGTCACCGCCACGAGGAGGATCGACTGGGCGGTGGCGGTGGTGGTGGCGAACTTGTGCGGCCTGATGAGCGGCACGTCGAGGATCCGTGTCTCCACGGAACGGATGGTCAGGTCAGACATCTTCGAGCCCTTCGTGTTGGTGGTCCGGCCGGATCGACCGCCGACGCCCCGGCCGCTCGTGGCGGCCGGGGCGGGCGGGGATTGCAGACGAGGTCGTCGCCGGTCAGGCCACGAAACGCTTCTCGGAGACGGGGTCCAGGACGAAGTCGTAGGTGACCTCGTCGATCCCGTCGGCGTTGGGCTTCGGGTCCAGGATCAGCTCGGGCTTGACGGCACCGGCCACGTCGTCCTCGACCCACTTTCCACCCTGGAAGTACAGCTGGGTGGTGATGAGGCGCTTGCCCGGGGCGGTGACCTTCAGGTGCAGGTGCGCCGGACGCCACGGGTGGCCACCGTAACTGGCGATGAACTCACCGGTCGGTCCGTCGTGCGGGATCTGGTACGGGGCCGGCTGGACCGTGGTGATGTGGAAGTTGCCCTCGGCGTCCGTGGTGAAGGTGCCGCGCAGGTTCCACTCCGGGATACCCATGCCGTCGTCGAACTGCGAGTAGTAGCCGTCGGCGTCGGCGTGCCACAGCTCGACGGACGCGCCCTCGATGCCCGTGCCGTCCAGGTCGCGGACCTGGCCCTTGAACACGAACTGCGTGCCCTTCTCGTCCTCGCGCATCGGCATGACGCCCTTGGCTCCGAGCTCCGGGGCGTTCGGCACGTAGTAGGGGCCCTCGATGGAACCCTTGGTCCCGTTGAAGATGCGGCTGTTGGAGTCCTCGATGAAGTGCTCCAGGAAGACGTCCAGCCAGAGCGGCCATTCGCCACCCTCGCCGACCTCGATGAGCCACTGCTTGAGGACGCGGTACTCGTCGTAGGTGACCTCGTGCTCGAAGATCACCTCGGACAGCTTGGTGAGCACGTCCTTGTAGATGGCGGCCGCACGCTCGGTGCTCGTGTCGGACGTGAAGCGGCTGCCCTTGAACTTGTCCGTCGCGGCGGAGCCGGAGCCGGCGGCGGTGGGCACTGCGGTGCTGGTCATGACGCTCCCTCTGGTGGGGTCGGGGTGGGTGTCGGATCGGACCGGTGGGGCCCGGTCGATGTCCCTACTGTGCGCCGGATTCGATGTGTCGTCAATCACCGCCCACTACACATGTAGAGTGCATTTCGTGCGCGGAGCGAACGCTTTTCAGGCAATGGTGCAGGTCTCGTGCCTGGGGCCTCCAGGGTGTTCGCATTGCGAACGCGACACACCTAGGTATGACTAGGAGGTGCCCTAGTGTGATCGAACCCACAGTAGGGCACCGTGGAGGAACACCGGCAGCAGGCCGCATCGTCGCGGCCGGAACCGACCCACGCTAGGAGCCCTCGATGTCAGATCGACTCGACCACGTCCAGGCCACCCTCGAGACCGCACTCGAGGACCGGCCCGCGGACGGCATCATCCGCGCCAACCGTCGCATCTTCACCGACGAGGAGATCTTCGAACTCGAGATGAAGCACATCTTCGAGGGCAACTGGGTCTATCTGGCGCACGAGAGCCAGGTCCCGGAGGTCGGCGACTACTTCACCACCGACATCGGCCGCCAGCCCGTCGTGATCACCCGCGGCAAGGACGGGCAGCTCAACTGCCTCATCAACGCCTGCTCCCACCGCGGCGCGATGCTCTGCCGGCGCAAGACCGACAACCGCACCACCCTGACCTGCCCGTTCCACGGCTGGACGTTCTCCAACTCCGGGGAGCTGCTGAAGGTCAAGGACCCGCGGGACGCCGGGTACCCCGAGCAGTTCAACACCGACGGCTCGCACGACCTGCGTCGCGTGGCACGCTTCGAGAGCTACCGCGGGTTCCTGTTCGGCAGCCTCAACCCGGACGTGGTCCCGCTGGAGGAGCACCTGGGAGACAGCCGCACCATCATCGACATGCTGGTCGACCAGTCCCCCGAGGGACTGGAGGTCCTGCGCGGCTCGTCCACCTACACCTTCGACGGCAACTGGAAGCTCCAGGCCGAGAACGGGGCCGACGGTTACCACGTGTCGGCCACCCATTGGAACTACGCGGCGACCACCGCGCGCCGCTCGTCGGGTGAGTCCAAGAACGAGACCAAGGCGATGGACGCCGGCACCTGGGGCAAGCAGGGCGGCGGCTACTGGTCGTTCGAGCACGGCCACCTGCTCCTGTGGATGTGGTGGGGCAACCCCGAGGACCGGCCGCTGTGGGACCGCCGCCAGGAGCTCGCCGACCAGATCGGCACCAAGAAGGCCGAGTTCATGGTGGGAGCCTCCCGCAACCTGTGCCTGTACCCGAACGTGTACCTGATGGACCAGTTCTCGAGTCAGATCCGCCACTTCAAGCCCGTCTCGGTGGACAAGACCGAGGTGACGATCTACTGCATCGCCCCCAAGGGTGAGAGCGCCGAGAACCGCGCGGCCCGGATCCGCCAGTACGAGGACTTCTTCAACGCCACCGGGATGGCGACCCCGGACGACCTGGAGGAGTTCCGGTCCTGCCAGAAGACCTACCTGGCCGACGTCGCGCCGTGGAACGACATGACCCGCGGCAGCACCCACCAGATCACCGGCCCGGACGAGACCGCCCGCGGCCTGGGCATGGAGAACGTGTTGTCCTCCGGGGCCAAGACCGAGGACGAGGGGCTGTACCCGATCCAGCACGCCTACTGGCTCGAGACCATGCAGCGCGCGCTCGAGGCCGAGACCGCCGCCCGTGATGCCGCCGAGGCCAGCGCCCGCGAGGACGACGAGCGTCGGGCCCGGCAGCGCACGACCGTCCCGGCAGACGCCTGACCCGGCCCGAGTCGACCGCACGCCCCACCCCCGCCCCACGAAAGGCCTGACCATGACCGCACCCGCCGTGGCGTCGATCTCCGTCGACGAGATCTCCACTTTCCTGTTCCGCGAGGCACGACTGCTCGACGACCGCCAGTTCGAGCAGTGGATCGAGTGCTACCGCGAGGACGCGATGTACTGGATGCCCGCCTGGGACGACGACGGTGAGCTCACGACCGACCCGTACTCGGAGATCTCGTTGATCTTCTACCCGAACCGGGCCGGTATCGAGGACCGGGTGTTCCGCATCCGGACCGAGCGCTCCTCCTCGACGTCACTGCCGGAACCGCGGACGAACCACCTCATCAGCAACATCGAGGTGCTCGACCGCCGACCCGGAGAGGTCGACATCCGCTTCAACTGGCTGTCGTCGTACTTCCGGTACAACACCACCGACCAGTACTTCGGCACGTCCTTCTACACCCTCGACGTCACCGGTGAGTCCCCGCTGATCACCTACAAGAAGGTGGTCCTGAAGAACGACTACATCCACCACATCGTGGACGTCTACATGGTGTGATCCCACACCCACGCCGGCGCCCGCCCAGGGCGCCGGCACCCACCCGGTCGCGTGCGCGGCCGACATCGCCAGCGACCTGGAGTGAGACCCCATGAGCTATTCAGTGGCCCTGGCCTTCGAGGACGGCGTGACGCGCTTCGTCAACTGCGGTCCGATGGAGACCGTCGCCGACGCCTCGTACAAGGCCCGGATCAACATCCCCCTCGACTGCCGCGACGGAGCGTGCGGGACGTGCAAGTCCCTGTGCGAGTCCGGCGACTTCGACGGCGGCGACTACATCGACGACGCCCTCACCGAGGACGAGGCCGCGGCCGGATACTGCCTGCCCTGCCAGATGGTCCCGCGATCCGACCTGGTCGTGCAGATCCCCACCACCTCCGACGTGGCCAAGACGGCCGCCGCGGCGCACCCGGCGACGGTCACGGCCGTCGAGCGCCTGGCCGAGGGCGCGTTCGCACTGTCGGTCGAGTTGGACGACCGCGACGCCCTGGCGTTCCTGCCTGGCCAGTACGTCAACATCTCGGTTCCGGGTACCGACCAGACGCGGTCGTACTCGTTCTCCACCGGAGCGGACTCGCGGCACCTGTCGTTCCTCATCAAGTACGCCTCCGGCGGGGCGATGTCGGAGTACCTGGCCCAGCGCTGCGCCGTGGGCGACCGCCTCGAGCTGACCGGTCCGATGGGCAGCTTCTTCCTCCGCGAGTCCAGCCGCCCCCTGCTACTCCTGGCGGGCGGCACCGGCCTGGCGCCCGTGCTGTCGATCCTGGAGACCCTCGCCGCCGCCCGCACCGCCGACCGGCCGGTCCACCTCATCTACGGCGCCTCGTTCGACACCGACGTGGTCTACACGGACCTGCTGGACGAGTTCACCACCCGGATCCCGGGCATGACCTGGGATCTGGTCGTCGCCGACCCGGCCACGACCCACCCGAACAGCGGGTACGTCACGGGGCTGATCCGCCCGGAGCACCTGCATGACGGGACGACCGACATCTACCTGTGTGGGCCTCCCCCGATGGTCGAGGCGGTGCGTGGATTCCTCGACGACGAGGGCCTCCAGGTGACGCACTTCTACTACGAGAAGTTCACTCCCGCGACCGCGGTGCCCGACCGGTCCGCCGAGCCCGCCGCGGAATCGGCGGAGCCGACGGAGGAGGCCGCCCTCGTCGTCGACACCTCCCCCTCCACCCCGGAGACGGAGCCCGCGGCACCCGCCGCGGCCACCACGGCTCCGGCCGCACCACACAGGCCGGCCCGGATCATCTCGCGCGGCCCCGGGGACCCCGTTCCGGCAATCGAGGCCCGACCGGTCGGCTACACCCCGCCCGCCCCCGGCGGTCACACCGCGCCCGGCACCCGGACCGCCGAGCCGGTGGCGAACATCGCCGCGCGCCCGGTCGGTTTCACCCCGCCGACCCCGGGCGGGCACGCCGCGCCCGCCGACCGCGCGACCGAATCCCCCGCGCCCATCGCCGCACGCCCGGCCGGCTACGTCCCGCCGCAGGTCACGCTCGCGCCCAGGTCACCCGCGCCCACCGCCGGCACCACTACCACGGTGTCCCTGGCCGGCGGGAACCGCTCCGAGACCGTCACCTCGGCCCCCGGCGTCGTCAGTGGCGAGGTGCACCCCGCGATCCGCCACTCCGACGCCCAGTTCGACGCCCGCATGGCGCTCGAGCTCGGCGTGATCGAGCTGACCATGGGACGTCTCGCCGACGCCCGGCTCGCCGAGTTCCGGATGCTCGCCGAGTCTGCCAACCAGTACATCGAGCGCGATCGTTTCCTCGACCCCGAACGGTTCACCGCCGCGAACGCCCAGTTCCACGAATTCCTGTTCCGCTGCACCGGCAACGACTCGCTGCTGCAGGCCTACCGCATGCTGGAGGTGACCCAGGTGATGAACAGCGTCCTGCCCGACGCCCGCTGGGTGTCCGAGGACATCGTCCCCGAGCACCTGGAGATCGTCGCGGCCTTCGAGACGGGCGACCGCGACGCCGCCCGATACCTCATCCGCCGGCACAGCGAACACGCCAAGGCCACCATGCGCACCGCACTGGACCAGCAGGCCGTGGAGGCGGCGTCGTGAGCGCGCCCGTCGGCGAGTACGACCCCGTCCCGCCCGTCGTCTCCCCCGGTCGCTTCGCCGGCCGGTCGGTGCTCATCACCGGCGCTGTCCAGGGGATCGGCCGCACCGTCGCCGACCGGGTGGTCCGCGAGGGCGGGCTGGTCACCGTGGTGGACCGGGCCGACCTCATCAGCACGGTCGCCGACGAGCTGACCGCGGTGTCCCCGGACGGTCACCGGGTCGTGCCCGTCGAGGCCGACCTGGAGACGTTCGAGGGTGCCGAGGCCTCGGCCCGCGCCGCGCTGGACGCCCACGGTCGGATCGACGTGCTCATCAACAACGTCGGTGGCACCATCTGGGCCCGGCCGTACCACGAGTACTCGGCCGAGCAGATCGAGGCAGAGGTCCGCCGCTCGCTGTTCCCCACGCTGTGGATGTGCCGGGCGGCCCTGCCGTCCATGGTCTCGGCGGGCGCGGGCACGATCGTCAACGTCTCCTCCGTCGCCACACGCGGGGTCAACCGCGTCCCCTACGCCGCGTCCAAAGGCGGCGTCAACGGCCTCACCTCGGCGTTGGCGCTGGAAGCCGCGCCGCACGGGGTGCGGGTGGTGGCCACCGCCCCCGGCGGCACCCTCGCCCCCGAGCGACGGATCTCCCGTGGCGGCGACGCCCGCACCGACCAGGAGAAGACCTGGTACTCGGAGATCGTCGAGCAGACCGTCGACTCGACCGTGATGGGCCGCTACGGCACCCTCCACGAGCAGGCCGCCCCGATCTGCTTCCTCGCCTCCGACGAGGCCTCCTACATCACGGGATCCGTCCTCCCCGTCGCCGGCGGCGACCAGGGCTGAACCGCCTGCTACCCCGGTCTGAACGCCCACACCTCTCCCCCCACCCCCACCGAACGGAGCCCCTCCGTGTCCTCGAGCACCCCTGTGCCCTCCAGCCGCCCCGTCCCCTCCAGCCCACCCGGGACGACCGCCCCCGCCCCCGAGGTGTGGGAGTCCCCCGCCCACCGCCGCACGGTCTACGGTGTCCTCGCCGTGGTGGCGCTCGCCATCCTCTTCGACGGCTACGACCTCGTCATCTACGGCGCCGTCCTGCCCACCCTCATGGCCGACCCCACCCAGATCGGCGCCCTCGGCGCGGCCCAGGCCGGTGCGCTCGGCTCGTACGCCCTCGTCGGCGTGATGATCGGCGCCCTCACCGCCGGCGCCGTCGGTGACCGCATCGGCCGACGCCGGATCATGCTCGGCGCCATCGCCTGGTTCTCCGTCGGGATGGCCGCCACCGCGTTCGCCCGCGACATCACCACGTTCGGCGTCCTTCGCCTGCTCACCGGGCTGGGGATCGGCGCCATCGTCGCCACGGCCGGTGCGATCATCGCCGAGTTCGCTCCCGCCGGGCGTCACAACCTTTTCAACGCGGTCGTCTACAGCGGGATCCCCGCCGGCGGTGTCCTGACCTCCGCGCTGGCCATGGTGCTGCGGGACCGCATCGGATGGCGCGGCCTGTTCCTCATCGGCGCCGTCCCACTGGTGCTGGTCCTCCCCTACGCCTGGTTCGCGCTCCCCGAGTCCCCGCGGTGGCTGGCCTCCCGCGGCCGCATCCGCCAGGCCGCCGAGGTGTGCGCCAGCAGGGGCCTGCCGCTCGAGATGGCCGCGGCGCCGGGCGCGCCCCGCACCGCCGACACGACGCCTCGCGATGACCGCGACGACGACAAGGTGGCCGCCCGCACCGGCTTCGCCGCCCTGCTGTCCCCCGCCTACCGCCTCGGCACCCTGCTCCTGGGGTTCATGAGCTTCGCCGGCCTGCTGCTCACCTACGGCCTCAACACCTGGCTGCCGACGATCATGGAGAATTACGGCATCGACGCCAAGAGCTCCCTCGGCTTCCTGCTCGTCCTCAACGGCGGCGCGATCGTGGGCGGTCTCGCGGCCTCGTGGCTCGCCGACCGGCACGGGCCGCGCGTGATCGTCGCCTGCTCGTTCGTCCTGGCCACCCTGGCCCTGGTCGCCATCACCGTGTCCCCGCCGTTCGTCCTGGTCGTCGCCCTCGTCGCGGCTGCCGGCATGGGCACGATCGGCACGCAGGTCCTGCTGTACGGGTTCGTCTCCAACTACTACGAGACGGGCGCACGCGCCGCGGGTGTGGCGTGGTGCGCGGGGTTCGGACGCCTCGGCGGCATCCTCGGTCCCGTGATCGGCGGCTTCCTCGTCGCGGCCGGACTGGAGGCGGACACTTCCTTCCTCGTGTTCGGCGGGATCGCCCTCGCCGGCGCCGCCCTGACCCTGGCCGTGCCCCGCTCGCCCGCCCAGTCCGAGCCCGTCGCGGTCCCCGACGAGGTCACGCCGCTGGACTTCGACCCGCCGGCCGCCGCGGTGGCCGGGGAGCCCGTCGCCGCGGAACCGGTCGAGCACGCCGGGTCGGATCTACGCTGACCGCATGACCTTCGCCCACCCCGTCCCCCGCTACGGTCACCACCGCGCCGCGGATCGTCTCCACTCGATCCACGGCGCGGTGGCGGGCAAGCGGTCGACGACCGTGCTGGTCACCGCCGCCGACGGTGGGGGCAAGAGCCACCTCGTCGATTCCGTGGTCGCCGAACTCGCCGGGGTCACCTCGGTGCTCGTGCGGGCGCTGCCATGGGAGAAGGACACGAGGCTCGTCGTGGCCGCCCGGGTCCTCGAGCGCCTGCCCCGGCCCGACACCGAACCCCCACGTCGCGCAGGGGCCGCAGAGACGGCCGGGGTCGCCGGGGCAGCGGGGGCCGCAGAGACGGCCGGGCCGGTCGGTGACGTCGTGCTCGTCGAGGCCCTGGCCCGGGCGTTCGTCACCGCCGGCCCCGGCGCGGTGGTGGTGATCGACGACGCGGAGTACTCCGATCCCGACTCCCTGCGTGTCCTGGCCTCGGCTGTGGAGGCGGCCGGCCGGGCCTCCGTCATGCTCGTGCTGACCCTCGGCAGCCCCGCGCACGGTCCCTCCGCCGAACTGTGCGCGGAACTGGCCCGCGAGACCGTGCGGCTGGGAGCCCTGGACCAGTCCGAGATCCGGACGCTCGTCGCGACCCGGACCGGGCGCGAACCGTCCGCCGCGGCGGCCCGGCGCCTACTGGACTACACGGGCGGCGAGGCGGGTGCCGTCGCGACGGTCGCCGATCAGGCACCCGACTCGTGGTGGATCGCCCCCTTCTCCGTTCCGCCGCTGCCCGCCTCCGTCGAGCGGGAGACGGCGGCCCTGCTCGCCGCGATGGTGCCCGGACAGCGGGAGGTCATCGAGGCTGCCGCCGTCCTGTCTCCCCCCGTCACGCTCGAGTCGCTGACCGCGCTCATCTCCGCGCGGGGCGGGACCGTCCCCGGCCCCGCGCTCGTGTCCGCCGCCCTGGACGCCGCCCACACGGCGGACCTGGCCCAGGTGGACCTCTCCCCCGGCGCCGCGACCGTCCGGTTCCGCTCCCCGCTGCTGCGGACGGCGGTCCTGCGCGGGGTCCCGCCCAGCGAACTCCTCCACCTGCATACGCTGGCCGGCCGCGTCGCCGAGGCCGCCGACGACGTCGACGGCGCACTCGACCACCGTGCCTCCGCGTCGACCGGGCCCGATGCGGACCTGGCCGAGACGCTGCGCGCCCGCGCGCTCGTGCACGCCCGCGCCGGTCGATGGAGCTCGGCCGGCCACGCCTACCTCACCGCGGCGGCGCTCACCCCGGACGGCGACCGCGCCCGCGACCTGCACATCGACGGGGTCGACGCACTCATCAACGCGGGCCGGATCAGTGAGGCCCGATCACTGGCCCAGGGACTGGAGCGGGTGCGGTCGGATCCCCGGCGGGACGCCGTGCTGGGATCCCTCGCGGTGCACCTCGGTCACGCCGGGGAGGCCCAGGTCCTGCTCGACCGCGCCCTCGCCGCCCGGGAGGGCGGCGTGCCGGGTTCGCCCGCCGCGGACCCGGTCGCCCTGGCCCAGAAGTTCGTCGTCCACTCCCTGTGCGAGTGGCGACCGACCCGCATCCGCCACTGGACACGGGTGGTCACCGGCAGCGGGCGCCCGGACCAACCCGAGTTCGAGGAGGCCCGGGCCATCGAGATGCTGGGCCGCGCGATCGAGGGCGCGGGCGGTCCCGACGCGTCCCCCGCCGTCGATGACCGGCTCGCCGGTCTCGCGCCGGCCGTGGCCCAGCGCTTCGAGATGGCGGCGGGGTGGATCGCCCTGGCTCGCGACGACCTGGAGACCGCCCGCCGGCACCTGGGGTCCGCCGTCCCCACGGCGGACGTCTCGGGCTCCGCACGCATCTCCATCTGGGCCCAGGCGTGGCTCGCCCGCACGCTCCTGCTGCGCGGCGACTGGGATGACGCCCTGCGGGTGGTGGACACCGCCGCCCGCAGGGTCGACGATCTCGAACTGGACCTGCTGGCCCCGGTCGTGCACTGGCCCGGCGCCGTCATCCGGTCCATGCGGGGTGACCACCTCGGGGCGGCCGCCCACCTGCGCAATCTCACGACCAGCGCCGACGCCTACCCGGTCCAGGTCATCCCGTCGGCGATGGCGCGGATGCAGGTGGCGGCCTCGTCCGGTGACTACACGTCCGTGCGTCTGGCCGCCGAGCCCCTGGTGGCCCTGTCCCGCGAGCTCGACATCGATCAGCCCGGGTACTGGCCGTGGCACGACCTGTACTCCCACGCTCTCGTCCTCGCGGGTCGGCTCGACGAGGCGGAGGACCTCATCGGTCCCGCCGAGGCCCGCGCCGAGCGCCGGGGCCACCGTTCCACCCTCGCCCGGCTCGGAGCGGTGCGCGCCCGTATCGCCGCGGTGCGCGGGGACGTCGACGAGTGCAACCGGATCTTCCGGCGCAGTCTCGACCACCTCGACGGCCTGGCCATGCCCTACTACTCCGCGCGCATGCACTTCGGCTACGGGCAGACCCTGCGCAGGGCCGGCCGACGCCGGGAGGCGCACCTCGCGCTGGGCACCGCCCGCGACATCTACGAGCAACTGGGCGCCCGCGCCTACGTGGAGCGGTGCGATCGCGAACGACGCGCGGGCGGTGTGGACGTGGCCAGGACGGGGGGCAACAGCACCCTGACGCCTCAGGAGAGTGCGGTCGCGACGCTCGTCGCCGCGGGCCGGACCAACGCCCAGGCGGCCGAGGAGTTGTTCCTGTCGGTCAAGACCGTCCAGTACCACCTGACCCGCATCTACTCGAAGCTCGGAGTGAGCGGTCGCACCGAGCTGGCCGCACACGTCTCCCGCAGCAGCGAGCCCTTCCGTACCGACTCGCCCCGTATCGATTCAGCGCGTACCGACCCCGACCCCACGGGAGACCTGTGAGCAACGGAACCCCGGACGACACCACCGTCCGCCCCGCCGACCGCCCCGCCGACCCGACCGCGACCGGCCAACCGCCCGCGCGCGGCCGCCGACGCGATTCCGCCCCGGTGGCGCGCCCCTCGCCCCGCCGGGTCCTCGCCGACCTCGGCCCCCGCGAGTTCGCCAACGCGCTGATCGCGCTCGTGTTCTCTGCGACCGGCCCCGTCGCCGTCATCCTCGCCGCCGGCGGGCAGGGCGACCTGTCCCCCGCACAGTTGTCCTCGTGGATCTTCGGCGTGTTCTTCGCCAACGGACTGCTCACCATCCTCATGAGCTGGGTCTACCGCACGCCGCTGGCGTTCTTCTGGACCATCCCGGGCACCGTGATCGTCGGCAACTCGCTCGGGCACCTGCGGTGGTCGGAGGTCCTGGGGGCCTACGTCGTGACCGGGGTGCTGATCCTGCTGGTCGGGCTGACCGGCCTGGCCCGCCGGCTCATGGACTGGATCCCCATGCCGATCATCATGGCGATGGTCGCCGGGGTGTTCCTCCGGTTCGGGCTGGGACTGGTCGAGGCCGTGTGGGCCTCCGTCGCGGTGGCCCTACCGATGGCGATCGCGTTCCTCGTCGTCGGCGCCGTCCCCCGCCTGGCCAGGGTGGTACCGCCCATTCTGGCCGCGATGGTCGTGGGGATCGTCGCCGTGGTCCTGTCCGGCGGGCTGTCGCGCGGCGTCCTCGACGACGGGCTGATCGCCGCCCCCATGCTGCAGGCCCCGGAGTTCACCCTCCGGGCGATCGCCGAGCTGGTCGTGCCACTGGCCATCACCGTCCTCGTGGTGCAGAACGGTCAGGGCATCGCGGTCCTGCGCGCGAAGGGCCACCACCCCCCGGTCTCGGCATGCGCGGTGGCGTGCGGCGTCTGGTCCCTGCTGGTCTCGGCGGTCGGCGCGGTCTCGACGTGCCTGACCGGACCGACGAACGCCCTGCTCGTCTCCTCCGGTGAGCGCGACCGCCACTACGCCGCCGCGATCGCCAACGGCGGCCTGGCCCTGGTGGTCGGCGTCTTCTCCCCGGCCTTCGTCGGGCTCATCCTCGGCACGCCCGCGGCGTTCATCGCGGCCCTGGGCGGGTTGGCGATGCTCGCGCCGCTGCAGTCGGCGTTCGTCACCGCGTTCCGGACCGACCGGGCACTCGGACCGCTCGTGTGCCTGCTCGTCACCGTCGCGGACGTGTCGTTGCTCGGGATCTCGGCGCCGTTCTGGGGCATCGTGCTGGGGATGGCCGTCCAGGCTGCTGGAGCGGCGGGCCGCGGCCTGACCCGGCGCCCGCCCGGGCCGGAGACGACGGAAGGCCCCCGCCGAGTGGCGGGGGCCTTCTCACGGGTCCGGTATCAGGCGGAACGCTCGCGCAGCTCCTCGTCGGAGAAGGGGACGATCGTCGGCAGGACGTTGTCGCGGACCGTCTCACCGGTGACCACGACGCGGGCGACGTCATCGCGCCCGGGGATGTCGTACATGACCGGCAGGAGGACCTCCTCCATGATGGCGCGCAGGCCACGGGCACCGGTCCCCCGCAGGATCGCCTGGTCGGCCACGGCCTCGAGCGCGTCCTCGGTGAACTCCAGCTCGACACCGTCCATCTCGAACAGCCGGGCGTACTGCTTCACCAGTGCGTTCTTGGGCTCGGAGAGGATGTTGACCAGGGCCTCGCGGTCCAGGCTCGTCACGGTCGCCACGACGGGCAGGCGGCCGATGAACTCGGGGATCAACCCGTACTTCACCAGGTCCTCCGGCATGACCTCGCTGAAGTTGTCGGTCGTGTCGAGGTCCTTCTTGCTGGCGACCTCGGACCCGAAACCCATCCCCTTGCGACCCACGCGGTCGCCGACGATCTTCTCCAGGCCCTGGAAGGCACCGGCCACGATGAACAACACGTTGGACGTGTCGATCTGGATGAACTCCTGGTGCGGGTGCTTGCGGCCGCCCTGCGGCGGCACCGACGCCTGCGTGCCCTCGAGGATCTTCAGCAGCGCCTGCTGGACGCCCTCACCGGAGACGTCCCGGGTGATCGACGGGTTCTCGGCCTTGCGGGCGATCTTGTCGACCTCGTCGATGTAGATGATGCCCATCTCGGCACGCTTGGTGTCGAAGTCCGCAGCCTGGATGAGCTTGAGGAGGATGTTCTCCACGTCTTCGCCCACGTAACCGGCCTCGGTCAACGCGGTGGCGTCCGCGATCGCGAAGGGCACGTTGAGCATCTTGGCCAACGTCTGGGCGAGGTACGTCTTGCCACAGCCGGTGGGTCCCAGCATGAGGATGTTGGACTTGGCCAACTCGACACCGTCGCCGCGGCCGAGGGAGGCCCCCACCCGGATGCGCTTGTAGTGGTTGTAGACGGCCACCGCCAGGTTCCGCTTGGCGGCGTCCTGCCCCACCACATACTCGTCCAGGAACGCGTGGATCTCGGACGGCTTGGGCAGCGTGTCCGGACCCGTCTCCTGCGCATCGTCGACCTCGGACTCGATGATCTCGTTGCACAGCTCGATGCACTCGTCGCAGATGTAGACGCCGGGACCGGCGATCAGCTTCTTGACCTGCTTCTGGCTCTTCCCACAGAAGGAACACTTCAACAGGTCGCCGCTCTCACCTACACGCGCCATGAGTTCTACGTCCTCGCATTCCGGGGGCGCCGATGTCACGCCCCGTAGTCGACGGTACGCGGTGACGGCCGTAAAGCCGACCCCGCGTGATCAGTTCATTGCACCCGACGGCGCACCGCTACCCCCAGCGGCGCGCCGCCGTCGGCTCAGTTGCTCGTCGACAGTTTGCGGTAGTCGAACACGGTGTCGATGATCCCGTAGTCCTTGGCCTCCGCGGCCGTGAGGATCTTGTCGCGATCGGTGTCCTTGCGGACCTGATCGGCGGTGCGCCCGGTGTGCTGGGCCAGCGTGGTCTCCATGAGGCGACGCATCCGCTCGATCTCCGCGGCCTGGATCTCGAGGTCGGAGACCTGGCCCTGGATGCCGCCGGTGGCCGGCTGGTGGATGAGCACGCGGGCGTTGGGCAGCGCGGCCCGCTTCCCCTTGGTGCCCGCCGCGAGCAGGACCGCGGCGGCCGACGCGGCCTGGCCGAGGCAGACCGTCACGATGTCCGGCCGCACGTACTGCATGGTGTCGTAGATCGCCATGAGCGAGGTGAACGAGCCACCCGGCGAGTTGATGTACATGGTGATGTCGCGGTCCGGGTCCTGACCCTCCAGGACCAGCAGCTGGGCCATGATGTCGTTCGCCGAGGCGTCGTCGACCTGGGTGCCCAGGAAGATGATGCGCTCCTCGAAGAGCTTGTTGTAGGGGTTGGACTCCTTGACGCCGTAGCTGGAGTGCTCGACGAAGGACGGCAGGATGTATCGGGAGGTCGGCATTGAGGTCATCGGTGACTCCGTGGTGGTGTGCGGGGCTGGGTGGGCTGCGGGAGCGCTCCCGTGGGCGGAGGGCTCGATCACGACGGCGAGGTCCCGCCCGTCTGGGACGCACGCGAGATCACGTGGTCGACGAACCCGTACTCCTTGGCCTCCTCCGCGGAGAACCAGCGGTCACGGTCGGAGTCCTCGGTGACCTGCTCGAACGACTGGCCCGTGTGGAAGGCGATGAGCTCGGCCATCTCACGCTTGGTGGCGGCGTACTGCTCGGCCTGGATGGCGATGTCGGCGGCCGAACCACCGACACCGGCCGACGGCTGGTGCATCATGATCTTCGCGTGCGGCAGGGCGTAGCGCTTGCCCTTGGTGCCCGCGGTCAGCAGAAACTGACCCATCGAGGCGGCCAGGCCCATGCCGTAGGTGGCCACGTCGCACTCGACGAACTGCATCGTGTCGTAGATCGCCATGCCGGCCGTCACGGAACCACCGGGCGAGTTGATGTACAGCGCGATGTCGCGGGTGGGGTCCTCCGCCGCGAGCAGCAGGATCTGCGCGCAGAGGCGGTTGGAGATGTCGTCGTCGACCTGGGAGCCCAGGAAGATGATCCGCTCCTGCAGGAGGCGCTCGTACACGGAGTCGCCGAGGGTGAGTCCGTGCGACCCCGGCGAGCTGAGTGCGGGCTGCGTCGAACCGGGCTGAGCCGCTGAACCGTTCTGGGCCACGGGGAACCTACCTTCGCTCATCGTCTTCACCGCTAGCGCGGCGCCCGGCCGACCGGTGGCCGGGGAACCGTTACGTCAAACACTAACCAACACCGACGACGGAACCGTCCCGCCGGGGCGGGTGTTCGCTCTCAGCGTCGGGCCACCAGCATCGTCCGCGGGGGCCACGACGACAGGGCCGGGGCCGCGTGGTGCGGTCCCGGCCCTGTCGGGGGTCGATCAGGGGACGATCAGGCGTCGGAGTCCTTCTCGTCCGCTGCCGTCTCGTCGGCGTCGGACGCGGTCGCCTCGGCGTCATCGGCGGAGTCGGCGGAGTCGGCCTCGACGGTGCCGAAGAACTCGCTGGTGTCGACGACGTTGCCCTCGGTGTCCTTGACAGTGACCTTGCCGATCACGTCGGCCAGAGCCTTGGACCGGCGGACGTCGGAGAACAGCGAGCCGAGCTGACCGGCCTGCTGGATCTGCTGCACGAACTGGTTGGGGTCCATGCCGTAGCGCTGGGCCTGGAACAGGATGTGCTGGGTGAGCTCTTCCTGCGAGACATCGGTCGAGTTCTGCTCGGCGACGGCATCCAGCAGCAGCTGGCTGCGGATGGCGCGGGCGGCACCCTCACGGGTCTCGGCCTCGAAGGTCTCGCGGTCGGTGCCCTCGGCGGCCAGCGCCTGGTCCAGGATGGACGCGTCGCCACCGAACTGGTCGATGAGCTGGTGCATCTGGGCGTGGGCCTCGGACTCGACGACCGCCTCCGGGGTGGGGACGTCGGTGGCCTCCATCAGCGCGTCGAGGACCTTGTCGCGGATCTCGCCCGCCAGGCCGGCCTTGGCCTGCTGCGCGACCTTCTCGGTCAGATCGGCCTTGAGCTCGTCGAGGGTGTCGAACTCGCTGGCCATCTGCGCGAACTCGTCGTCGGCCTCGGGCAGCTCGCGCTCCTTGACGGACTGAACGGTGACGGTGATGACCGCCTCCTTGCCGGCGTGGTCACCGGCGACGAGCGAGGAGGTGAACTCCTTGGACTCGCCGGCCTTGAGACCCGCCGCCGCGTCGTCCAGGCCCTCGACGAGGGTGCCCGAGCCGAGCTCGTAGGACAGTCCCTCGGTGGAGGCTTCGTCGACGGGCTCGCCGTCGACGGTCGCGGCCAGGTCCACCGAGAGGAAGTCGCCCGTGGTGGCGCCGCGCTCGACGCCCTTGAGGGTGCCGAAGCGGGCTCGCAGGTTGTCCAGCTCCGCGTCGACGGCGGCCTCGTCGGTCTCGGGGGCCTCGACGGTGACCTCGAGGTCCTCGAAGGTCGGCAGGGTGATCTCCGGGCGGATGTCGACCTCGGCGGTGAACTCGACGACGTCGTTGTCCTCCAGCTTGGTCACCTCGATCTCGGGTTGGGCCAGCACGACGAGCTCGTGCTCGTCGACGGCCTGGCTGTAGCGCGACGGGATCATGTCGTTGATGACCTGCTCGAGGACCGCCGGGCGACCGATCCGCGACTCGAGGAGCTTGGCCGGGGCCTTACCCGGGCGGAAGCCCGGGATGTTGACCTGGCCGGCGAGCGACTTGTAGGCCTTGGCGAAATCCGGCTCGAGCTCCGCGAACGGCACCTCCACGGTGATCTTGACCCGGGTCGGGTTGAGCTGCTCGACAGTGCTCTTCACGGTGATGTTCTCCTAGGAAGTCATGTGGGGTTCGTGTCTTTCGGCTCCGCTGGTCGGGATGACAGGATTCGAACCTGCGACCCTCCGCTCCCAAAGCGGATGCGCTACCAAGCTGCGCCACATCCCGGTGAGTCGCGCGGCCGACCATCCCGCGATCATGCACAGGACATCCGCCGGGCCGCAAACCAACTCGCCCAGTGTACGACAGGGCCATCCGCCCGCCGATTCCGACTTGTCGGGCCGGGAGTTGGGAGCGCCGCCAGGGTCCGGTAGTGTTGTCCGGGCGTGAGCGTGACCGTGGATGAAACGCCAGGTCAGGCTGCCGACGCGGGTGTAGCTTAATGGTAAAGCCCCTGCCTTCCAAGCAGGCTACGCGGGTTCGATTCCCGTCACCCGCTCCACAGATCCCGCGGGAATCGCCCCGCTACCGTCGATCCGTCGCCAGTATTCGAGAAGCTGGGCACCGATCGCCTCCTTTTCCTGCATGGGCAGTGAGTGGGTCGCATCCGGCCAGAGCGTGACGTCAGCTTCCGGCCGGAGACGGCGGAGGCGGTCCACCGCCTTCTGTCCACCCGCGAGAGACGACGTCCCGGCGATATCAGCGCGCACCGGCATGGGCAGCTGACGCCATTCGTCGTCCGTGAGAGTGCGAGGCACGGGCAGAGCCGGACTGAAGTGCTTCGAGGCCGTCGCGATCAGGTCGGCGAGCGCGGAGCCCCGGCGTGTCTCCTCGACGGTGGTGCCCCCCAGTCGGGCGAGAGCGATCGCCTGCCATCCGGCGGGCAACGGCATCTGCGCCATCGTCGCCCAGAGAAAGGCGCCGACGGGAAGACGATCGATCACCATGACCGGTTCGATCACGGTCAACGAGGCGAGCTGCTCGGGACTGGCCATCGCGTGGGCGCACGCACTGGCCCCGCCAAAGCTGTGTCCGACGACGTGCACCTTGTCCAGTCCAAGGGTGGAGACGACCTGGGCGATCCACTCGCCCTGCTGCTCGAAGCGCAGGAGCGGGACGGTCTGCGCGGAGAATCCCGCATCGCCGAGCGGGTCGACCGCCAGGAAGCTCCTCTGGCCGATCCACTCCTCGAGGTTCTCCTGCCACATGACGGCACCCGACCGCATGCCGGGGAGAAGGAGCACGGGTGTCCCCCCACCCTCGACCCGCCACTCGAGCGCGCGCACGGTCCCGAACTCGGTGGCGATCTCATGCACCACCGGTTTTTCCGGGAGCGCATCGAGGACGAGCCCGTAGAAGGTGGAGTACTCCCGCTTGGACTGTAGGCAGTCCCAGTGGCCCACCGTCTGACGGTGAACGATCGTGTCCCGCAGCTTGTCCACTATCAGCGAGGTCGCGATGGCACCCCCCGCCACTGCGGCGAGCTGCCACTTGAGCCTGGATGTGGCGGTCTCCGACGACACCGATCCTCCTCTGGCCGACGGCGTCCCGGTCGGCCTCTAGAAACCGAATTCACGCCAGACCCTGCCAGCTGTCGTCCCCCGCCGGCTGACAACGCCGGGCCTTCTCGGTGAAATCAGCGACAAATCTCGACGACCCGGATCCCCGTGGCTATCACTCCGCTGCCTGACACGTCGGACACCAGAACAACGTCCTGGCTTCCATGGTCTGCAGGCGGATCTCGTCCCCGCACACCCGGCACGCCCACCCGTCACGTTGGTAGACGTAGTTGCGCGGCCGGTCCGCGCCCCGCCTGGGGACGTCGCCGTGGTCGTGTTCGGGCCGGATCGTCACGATCCCCCCGGTGTCCACACCGACTGCCATCAGCGCCACGAGGTCGTCCCACAGGGCGTGGAACTCAGCGCGTCCCAACTCCACACCCGGCCGGAACGGGTCGAGGCCGGCCCGGAACAGCACCTCGGCGCGGTAGACGTTGCCCACCCCGGCCAGCACCTTCTGGTCCATCAGCAGCGCGCCGATGGTGCGCGAACTGCGGGAGATCCGCGCCCACGCCCGATCGGGGTCGGCGCCCGGGTCCAGGGGGTCCGGACCCAGACGCGCGTGCACCTCGGCCACGCCCTTCTCGTCGATGACCTCGCACCGGGTGGGCCCGCGCAGGTCGATGACGTGGGCGGGGCCGTCGCCGCGCGCGTCGCTCACGCGCATCCGCACCTGGCCGACCGGCGCGGGCGGCTCGTGGCCGTCGAGCACCAGGTGGGTGTTGAAGAATCCGTAGAGGCCCAGGTGGATGTGGACGGCCAGGCCGCCCTCGTAGTGGTGGAAGAGGTGCTTACCGACGGCCGTGGCGTGGTCGAAGTGCCGACCGTCGACGCTGACGTGGTCGGCGAACCGCCCCTGCGGGCTGGACACACGAACGGGCCCGCCTGCGAAGTACTCGGTGTGCAGGCGGGCCAGCCGGTGAAGGGTGTGCCCTTCAGGCACGGGGACTCAGGCGCCGGGGACGGGCGGGGCCTCGTGGGTGCGCTCGTACTCGGCGAGGATGTCGATGCGCCGCTGATGACGCTCGACCCCCGACCACTCCTGGTCGAGGAAGGCGTCGACGATCGCGAGCGCCTCCTCCTGTGAGTGCATGCGACCGCCGATTCCGATCAGCTGTGCGTTGTTGTGCTCGCGCGCCAGGCGGGCGGTCTCGACGCTCCAGGCAAGGGCGCAGCGGGCGCCGGGAACCTTGTTGGCCGCGATCTGCTCGCCGTTGCCGGATCCGCCCAGCACGATGCCGAGGCTGCCCGGGTCCGCGACGACCCTGCGGGCCGCGTCGATGCAGAAGGCTGGGTAGTCGTCCTCGGCGTCGTAGGTGTGGGCGCCGCAGTCGACCACCTCGTGGCCGGAGGCCGTCAGGTGCTCGGCGATGACGTTCTTGGTCTCGAAGCCGGCGTGGTCCGCTCCCAGGTAGATGCGCATGGCGGCGATTCTGCCACGCGCGACCGCGACCCCACCCCCGGGTCTCAGTCGAACTGCGGGTCCTCGGTACGGCTTCGCTTGAGCTCGAAGAAGTACGGGTAGTCGGCGAGCATGGCGGCGCCGTCGAAGACCTTGCCGGCGTCCTCGCCTCGCGGGATGCGGGTGAGGACGGGACCGAAGAACGCGGTGCCGTCGACGTGGAGGACCGGGGTCCCGACCTCGTCGCCCACCGGGTCCATGCCACGGTGGTGGGAGGCGCGCAGCTCGTCGTCGTACTCGTCGGTCCCCGCGGCGGCGGCGAGGTCGGCGTCCAGGCCTGCAGCCTGGAGCGCCTCGGTGATCACGGTGGGGTCCTCGATGCCGCGGCCCTGGTCGTGGATGCGGGTGCCCAACTCGGTGTACAGCGTCCCGAGGACCTCCGGACCGTGGAGCTTCGCCGCGGCGATGGCCACGCGTACCGGCCCCCAGCCGCGCTGCATCAGTGCCGTGTACTCCTCGGGCAGGTCGCGGCCCTCGTTGAGCACGGACAGGCTCATGACGTTCCACGTCAGCGAGATGTCGCGGACCTTCTCCACCTCGAGGATCCAGCGGCTGGTGACCCAGGCGAACGGGCACAGCGGGTCGAACCAGAAGTCGACGGAGCGGGTGGCGGACCGGGCAGTAGATGTCATGACCCCATCCTCCCCGTCTCCGGCAGCCGCCGCCACTGCGGCCGCCTCGGCTCCCCACCGGGTGGTAGGACTGGTGCGGTAGCCGAACCCCCACCGAACCGAGGTCCTCACCGATGCGCTCGCTCAACCTCACCCGCGCCGACGCCGCCGCCCGGTCGGAACTGCTCGCCGTCGAGTCGTACGACGTAGAGATCGATCTCACCGACGGCCACGGCAGTCCCGGGACCGACACCTTCCGTTCGCGCACCGTGGTGCGGTTCTCCTGCTCGCGTCCGGGTGCGGAGACCTTCATCGACCTCCGCGCGGCCGTGATCCGGTCGGCGACCCTGAACGGCCGGGAACTGTTCCCGGCCCCCGGGGACGAGCGGTACGACGACGAGCAGTACGACGACGAGGACGGCATCACCCTGCCCGACCTGCAGGCGACGAATGAGCTGATCGTGGACGCCGATCTGGCGTACACCACCACCGGCGAGGGCCTGCACCGGATGGTCGACCCGGCCGACGGGGAGGTCTATCTCTACTCGCAGTTCGAGACGGCGGACGCCAAGCGCGTGTTCGCCTGCTTCGACCAGCCCGACCTCAAGGCCCGCTACACCCTGACGGTGACCGCGCCCGAGCAGTGGGTGGTGGTGGCCAACACCCCGGCCGAGGAGTCCCCGGCCCCCGGCGGTGGCGTGGTGCACCGCTTCGCCCCCACCGAGATCATGTCGACGTACCTGGTCGCCCTCATCGCGGGCCCGTACCACGTGGTGGAGGACGCCTACACCGACGAGCACGGCACCATCCCTCTACGCTTGCTGTGCCGGGCGTCGCTGGCGGAGTTCCTCGACTCGGAACGCCTGTTCGCCGAGACCAAGGAGGGCTTCGGCTTCTACCACCGTGAGTTCGGCCTGCCGTACGCGTTCGGCAAGTACGACCAGATCTTCGTCCCCGAGTTCAACGCCGGGGCCATGGAGAACGCCGGCGCCGTGACGTTCCTCGAGGACTACGTCTTCCGCTCCAGGGCCACCGGCTACCGCTACGAGCGGCGCAACGAGACGATCCTGCACGAGATGGCGCACATGTGGTTCGGCGACCTGGTGACCATGTTCTGGTGGGACGACCTGTGGCTCAACGAGTCGTTCGCCACGTTCGCCTCGGTGCTGGCCCAGGTCGACGCGACGCAGTACACGGACGCCTGGACGACCTTCGCGATCGTGGAGAAGTCGTGGGCGTACCGCCAGGACCAGCTGCCCTCCACGCATCCCGTCGCCGCGGACATGACCGACCTGGAGACGGTGGAGACGAATTTCGACGGGATCACCTACGCCAAGGGCGCCTCGGTGCTCAAGCAGCTGGTGGCCTACGTGGGCCGCGAGCCGTTCCTGGCCGGTCTGCGCGCGTACTTCGCCGAGCACGCCTTCGGCAACGCCCGGTTCGACGACCTGCTCTCGGCGCTGGAGACGTCGTCGGGTCGCGACCTGTCGGGGTGGGCCGACCAGTGGCTGCGCACGACCGGCATCAACCCGATCTCCGTCGAGGTCACGACCGGCGGCGATGCCCGCACGATCGATGACCTCACCGTGGTCCAGGGCCCCGCGTCCCCGGGCGCCGGGGAGCTGCGCACCCACCGGCTCGGCGTGGGCCTGTACAGCCGCGACGGGTCCGGTGCGATCGTGCGCACCGAACGGGCCGAGCTGGACATCTCGGGCGAGCGGACGGCCGTCTCCGCACTGGCCGGGCGGCCCGTGCCCGATCTGGTCCTGCCCAACGACGACGACCTGACCTACTGCTCGGTCCGGCTCGACGAGAGGTCCCTGGCCACCGTCCTGGAGTCGCTCGAGGACGTCGCGGACCCGCTGGCGCGGACGCTGTGCTGGTCCGCGCTGTGGGAGATGACACGGGAGGGGCGCCTGCCGGCCCGCCGGTTCGTCGAGGTCGTGGCCCGGGCCGTGCCGCGTGAGTCCCACATCGGCGTGGTGCAAAGGGTGCTCACCCAGGCCCAGACCGCGCTGGCGCGCTACGCCGACCCGGACTGGGCCGCCGCCACCGGCTGGAAGACGTTCTCCGCGGCCATGCTCACCGCGGCCCGCGACGCCGAAGCGGGGTCCGATCACCAGCTGGCGTTCCTCACCGCCCTGTGCGCCTGCCCGATCGGTGTCGATCAGGGGCGCGTGCTCGCCACGCTCCTCGACGCCGGAGCCGACGAGGCGGGACTGCCCGGTCTCGTCGTCGACACGGACCTGCGCTGGACCGTTCTCACCGCGCTGGTCGCCGCCGGCGCCGCGGACACCGACAGCATCGAGGCGGAACTGGCCACCGACGACACCGCCGGCGGAGCCCGGCGGGCCGCCACCGCGCGTGCCGCCCGCCCCACCGTCGGAGCCAAGGAGGAGGCAGAGCAGCTGCTGCTGGAGACCGGTGCCGACGCCCCCACCAACGCGATCGTGCGCGCCACGCTCCTGGGTGTCGACCTGCCCGGTCAGGAGCACCTGCTCACCGGCCTCTGCGAGCGCTACCTGGACGACGTCACTGCGCTGTGGAGGGCACGACCCGGCGATCTCGCCCAGACCGTCGCCGAGGGGCTCTTCCCGTCCTGGGCGGTGGATCGCGACACCGTCGAGCGTTTCGAGCAGGTCATCGCGGACGAGACCCACCCGTCGGCCCTCCGGCGGATCATCGCCGAGCAGACCGCCGACATGGTCCGGGCTCTGGACGCCCGGGCCGTCGACGCGGCCGAGGCCGGCTGACCGGCCGGTCGGTCGGGCGGCCACACCGGTCGGTCAGGCGGCGTCGAGGTAGAGGTAGTCCTCCCAGTGCGGGCCGATCTCCCGCAACTGGGAGACCAACCGCCAGGTCCGGCCCCGCGGCGCGGCGAGGGGCACCCGCAGCTCCCAGCCGAGCTCGGAGAGCAGCTTGTCGGCCTTGCGGTGGTTGCACGGCGCACAGGAGGCCACGCAGTTCTCCCACCCGTGCGCTCCCCCGCGGCTGCGCGGGATGACGTGGTCGACGGTGGTGGCCTTGGCGCTGCAATAGCCGCACCTGTGTCCGTCGCGGTGCATGAGCGCCGCGCGGGTCATGGGGACCTGCGAGCGGTACGGGATCCGGACGTATTCGCGCAGTCGGATCACCGACGGCACGCGGATCGCGGTGTCCACCGAGCGGACCAGGAGCTCGACCGGGTGGTCATGGACCACGTCGGCCTTACCGCCGATCAACATCACCACCGCGCGGCGGGCGGGCAGGGCCGTCAGGGCCTCGTAGCTGGCGTTGAGCAGCAGGACGCGCGGGGCGGAAGACAGCGGGACGTGCCGGTCCGGGACCGGTTCCAGCCGGGAGGGGGGTCGTGAACCCCGTTGTCGGTACTCCGTGTTCTCGCGCACTGCAGTGCCCATGGTCGGTCTCCGCTCGTCTGCCCCGAACCCAGTGCATCAGCCGTGTCCGGGCTCGTCGTGAACCTCGCCTGCCACGATGATGCACCTTCGGAGAACACTTCGTGCGGCTAACGCGTAGCAGAAGGTGGCCGACCCCGCCGGCTCGGCCCGGCGGGCGGGCGGATCCGGGTCGCCGTCGCGGGATCTCGTCGTCGTCGTCCCCGGGGGGGTCCGGCCACCACCGCCCACCCGCCACCACCTGCCCAGGGGCCCCACGGACACCTGGGCAGGCATGATGGGAGGCATGAGCAGCAGCACCTTTTATGACGAGATCGGTGGAGCGGAGACGTTCCGGAAGATCGTCCACGAGTTCTACCGCCGGGTGGCGGGCGACCCCGTGCTGCGCCCGATGTACCCCGAGGAGGACCTGGGACCGGCCGAGGACCGCCTGCGGATGTTTCTCGAGCAGTACTGGGGAGGGCCCACCACCTACTCCGAGCAGCGCGGGCACCCGAGGCTGCGGATGCGGCACAACCCGTACGTCGTCGACCGCGCCGCCCACGACGCCTGGCTCACCCACATGCTCGCCGCCGTGGACACGATCGACCGCGAGACGCTGGACGACGAACACCGGGCGGCGCTCGTCGACTACCTCACCCGCGCCGCGGCGATGATGGTCAACTCCGCGGAGATCGGGTGAGGCCTCCCTCCCACGCGACGCGCCGGTGGGAGGACATGGTCCTCTACCAGATCTACCCGCGGTCGTTCGCCGACTCCGACGGCGACGGCGTCGGTGACCTGCAGGGCGTGATCGACCGCCTCGACCACCTGGACCATCTGGGCGTCGACGGGGTGTGGTTCTCCCCGATCATGCGCTCCCCCGGCGCCGACCACGGATACGACGTGTCCGACCCGCGGGACGTGGATCCGCTGTTCGGCAGCGTCGACACGCTGCGTGAGCTCCTCGGGCGGCTCCACGCCGCCCGCAAGGTGCTCATCATGGACCTGGTGCCCAATCACACCAGCATCGAGCACCCCTGGTTCGCCGCCGCGGTCGCCGCCGGACCGGGCAGCCCGGAACGCGCGCGCTATCTCTTCCGGGACGGCCGCGGCGAGGACGGCTCCGAACCGCCGAACAACTGGCCGTCGGTGTTCGGCGGACCCGCCTGGACCCGCGTCACCGAGCCCGACGGCACGCCCGGCCAGTGGTACCTCCACCTCTTCGCCCCCGAGCAGCCGGACCTGGACTGGACGAATCCCGAGGTCGCCGACGATCTCGAGCGGACCCTGCGGTTCTGGCTGGACCTGGGGGTCGACGGCTTCCGGATCGACGTGGCCCACGGGCTGGCCAAACCCGACGACCTGGCGGATCTACCCGACGACGTGGAGATCGCCCAGCTCGTCGTCGACCCCCGCGACGCGCGCTGGGACCGACCCGGCGTCCACGACATCCACCGACGGATCCGCCGCGTCCTCGACGACTACCCGGGCGCCGCCGCCTTCGGCGAGGTGTGGGTGGGACCGACCGAGCGGTTCGCGCGCTACCTCCGGCCCGACGAGCTGCACTTCGCGTTCCACTTCGCCCTCACCGGCGCCCCGTTCGACGCGCGCGCCCTGCGCGAGGCGATCGACTCCACGCTCGAGGCCGCACGGGTCTCGCGGGCGGCACCCACGTGGGCACTGTCGAACCACGACGTCGTCCGCGAGGTGACCCGCTACGGCAACGGGGCCGTCGGTACGGCCCGGGCCCGCGCCATGCTCCTGGTGACGCTGGCGCTGCCGGGGATCGCGTTCGTCTACAACGGTGCCGAACTCGGTCTACCCAGCGATTACGCGATCCCCCACGACCGACTCACCGACCCGACCTGGGAGCGCACCGGTCACGCCGAGATGGGCCGTGACCACTGCCGCGTGCCGATCCCGTGGGAGGGCGACCGGCCCCCGTACGGGTTCTCGACCGCCGACGACACCTGGTTGCCGATGCCCGAGGGATGGTCGCACCTCACGGTCGCCGCCCAGCGGGAGGACCCCGACTCCGTGCTGTCGCTGTACCGGACGGCGATCGGGATCAGGCAGTCCTGGCCGACGGCGGACACGGAAGCGATCGACTGGGAAAGTGAACTTGACGGGTGTCAGGCGTTTCGGCGCGACGGCGGCGGGATCCTGTGCATGATCAATACATCCCCTCGGACGGTGCCCCTGCCCGACGGCGAGATCCTCCTCGCCTCCGGCCCACTCGACGGGAGGGATCTGCCACCGGACACCGCCGTGTGGCTGCAGGACTCCTGAAGGGCTTCGACGTGCGACTTTCCGACAAGACCGCGATCGTCACCGGCGGTGCCGGCGGGATCGGCCGCGGCATCACCCGTGCGTTCGTCAAGGAGGGCGCCAACGTCCTCGTGGTGGACATCAACGACGACGCCGGGGACGCGCTCGCCGCCGAGCTCGGTGAGCAGGTGGGCTACCTCCACTCGGACATCTCGGTCGAGGCCAACGCCGCATCGATCGTCGCGGCCGCCGTCGAGGCGTTCGGGCACCTCGACGTCCTGGTCAACAACGCCCACGCGTCCCGACAGGCACCACTGCTCGAGACCACCGGCGACATGATGGACCTGTCCTTCTCCACCGGCTTCTACCCGACGTTCTGGCTGATGAAGGCCGCGCACCCGCATCTGGCAAGGCGGGACGGGTCGGTGATCAACTTCGCCTCCGGCGCCGGCATCGACGGCAGCCCCACCCAGGCGTCGTACGCCGCGGCGAAGGAGGCGATCCGCGCGATCAGCCGGGTGGCCGCCAACGAGTGGGCGCGCGACGGGATCAACGTCAACGTCATCTCCCCCCTCGCGCTCACCGAGGGCGTGGAAGCCTACATCGAGGCGAACCCGGGGATCGAGAAGCGGCTCCTGTCCGGCACCCCGATGCGCCGTTTCGGGGATCCCGAGTCCGACATCGGCCGGGTCGCGGTCTTCCTGGCCAGCGACGACGCGTCGTACATGACCGGCCAGACGATGATGGTCGACGGCGGCGGGCTCATGCTCCGCTAACCGTCGTCGGAGCCGACGCGCAACCTCGGCACCAGCACGTCGCGGACCGTCTCGGGGTTGCGTTCGACCACCACCCAGCGCCGGCCCAGTGCACGGGCCGCGACCGCCGTGGTCCCGGACCCGGCGAACAGGTCCACGACCAGTTCGCCGGGGTCGGTGGCCAGTTCGACGACCCGCCGCATCAGCGCTTCCGGCTTGGGGGTGCGGAACCCGTCGACCCCGGCCGCCCTCAGTTCGGCACGCGCGGTGTCCGTCGAGCCGACCTCCTGGGACAGCCAGATGGTCTTGAGCTTCTTGATCCGACCCGCCTCGAACCGGTCCCGTTGGTAGATGTCGACCCGGGGTCCCGAGCGACCCTTCACCGTCCGGCACACCAGGTCGCCGACGCGTTCCCGCGCCCGCTCTCGCGACCACCGCCACACCGCAGGGGTGAGATCGCCGAAGACCGGGAGGATCTCTTCCAGTCCCCCGCCCGGTTCCACCGACACCTCGCCGGTGCCCGGGTCGCCGTACAGCGGGTACGTCATGGTGGGCGTGGTCCGCGGGTTGAAACGCTTGTTGGTGTTGCGCAGCGGTAGGAGCCGGAAGCTGACCCCGTCGACGCCCCGGTGGGGGAAGTCCGCCGGATCGACCGCCGAGGCCACGCCGCCCGCGAGCCGGACGTGCTCGGGGTCTCGGGCGTACACCATCAGACGGTCGTGCGAACCCGCGAAGAAGCGGTCCAGCTGCCGTCCCTTGGGGTTGCTCTCCACCGTGAGGTCCGCGATGAACGCGTCGGCGCCGAAGATCTCGTCGAGCAGACAACGGACCCGGTGGGCCTCGGCGTCGTCGAGGTGCACCCACACGGTTCCGGTCTCGGAGAGCAGGTCGCGGGCCACCACGAGCCGGGCCTCGATGTAGTCGAGCCACTCGTGGCGCGGCATGTTGTCGTGGTAGGCGTCGAACCTGCCCCCGCGGTTGTACGGCGGGTCGAGGTAGACCACCTGCGCGCCGCCGCAGGGAGCGAGGCCGTGCGCGTCCAGCGCGTCGTGGGCCTCGGCGATGCGCGCGCCGTCGCCGACCAGCACGGCCCCCTCGGTGACGAACCCGGCCCCGTCGGCGCGATCCGCGTCGCCGGTGACGAGGGCCTCGATCCGCGGGACCGGTCCGTCGGCACCCGAGGCCGCGGCGCGGCCCCTCCCGGGCCAGGAGATGGAGAAGTCGGGAGCGGTCACCGCAGTGGTTCGAGGGTGAGGGAGTCGGTCCGGCGGAACACCGTGCCGTACCGGGCGTCCAGACGGAGCCAGGCGCCGCGTTCGCTCACGCGGACCGGCTCGCCCTCCGGGGCGGAACCGGCCTTCTCCGGCACGAACCCGCACATCACCATGGAGAACACCGTCCGCATGTCCACGCCGACGGGGTGGGCGGTGTCCGCTCGGACGGTGAGGGCCACCTGGTCGAGCAGCGACGGCGGCAGGCCGGCGGGCCCGGCGTTCTCCCGCGCGGCCTCCCGACCCGACCGGGTGAGGTCGAGCAGCACCTGGGCCGGCACGTCCTCGACGGGCTGGAACCCGTCAGTGGGCGGCAGCAGTCCCTGCCATGCCGAGAGCAGTGGCATGCCGGGGTCGATCCGGCCGTCGGTGTCTCCGCGCGGCAGGACGTCGAGTTCGGTGAGCAGGTGGTCTGCGCCGGCCACGACGTCGCCGCCGGGGCAGTCGCCGCCGAGTCCGCGGACGACCAGTGCCCCGAAGGGGGTGCGGGCCCACACGCGCATCCGGCCCCCGGCCCCGGAGGTCAGCCGCACCACGGCGGCCTCGTCGAGGCGGAGGATGCGGCGGAGGAGGGTGCGCAGGTCGTCGCGGTCGGCGGGGTCGGGCACGCGGATCATCCCTGCGTCCGGTCCGGGTGCCGTCACGCCGGGTCCTCGTGCCGGAACTCCAGCAGGTAGTCGCGCTCGGCGCGGGTGAACCGGCGCGGGCGCTGGGTTGCCAGGTCGAACGCGGCGATGGTGGCCGTGCAGTTCACCGCGGGCGGCGCCGAGTCCGGCGTGGTGCGGCCGCGGACCTCGTGCCGGGCCACGAACATCGCCCCGCCGACCTTCTCGCACCACATGCGCACGCGGATGGGGCCGTCTGCGGGCTTGACCTGGCCCCGGTACTTCACCGCCAGGTCGGTCATCACCGCGCCCGCGGTGAGCGTCGCGGTGGGTGTGCCCTCGGAGAAGAGCCACGGGATCCGCGCCTCCTCGATGAGCGTGATCATCCGGGCGTGGTTGACGTGGTGGTAGAGGTCCTGGTCCGACCACCGGACCGGCATCGCCGTGGTGAACACCCTGCGGCCCGGCTGTCCGGACACGCCCAGGGGGCCGCCGGTCTCGTAGACGAGCTGGTCGGTCACGTGGCGGGCCCCTGGTCGGTGATCGCCGCCGGTTGTGTGGCCGCCTCCAGCACGTGACGGACCCCCGAGGGGATCTCCACCGCGGTCGAGGTGGAGGAGTCGTAGGCGACCATGACCACCCGCAACGTGCAGCAGATCTCGCCCGCCGCGTCCAGGATGGTCTGGCGGATCTGATACGACGTGGTGCCGACGTGTTCGACATCGATCTCCACGTCCACCGAGGTGGAGTCCCGCAGGACGGGCCGCAGGTGGTCGATCTCGGTGCGCCGCACGACCTGGGGCAGGTTGCCCAGGCCGAACGGACCGAACCGGCTGCGGATGAACAGGATCCGCGCCTCCTGCGCGTACTCGAGATACTTGATGTTGTTGACGTGGCCGTACTGGTCGAAGTCCGCCCACCGCACCTGCAGGGTGCAACGGAACGTCCCGGCGTCCACGGCGTCGCGCATGGTCATCCCGCCTCCTCCCGGTCCCCGAGCAGCGCCGCGCGCTCCTCGGGAGTGATCTCCAGTGTCGTGGTCTCGTCATCCGCGGTCACCACCATCACGGTGTCGACCACCGCGCAGGGCTCGGCTCCGGTCGACTCCGAGCCGATCGAGGTCCGCATCGTGAACGACGTGCGGCCCACCCGCACCACCTGCACGTCCACCCACACCTCGGGCACGCCCATGGCGATGGTGCGACGGAAGTCGATCTCCATCCACCGTGCCAGCGCGATCGGCACCCGGGAGCCCGGTACCCCGAACTTCTCGCGGAACCAGATCAGCCGGGCGTCCTGCGAGAACTCCTGGAACCGCACGTTGTTGACGTGCATGCCCACGAAGTCGGAGATGCGCAACGGGATCCGGACCCGGTGCACGGCACCCGCCACGGTGGCGGCCCCGGGTGAGGTTCCGGTGGTCGGGGTGTCCGAGCCCTGAGTGGTCGGCGTGGCCATCTGCGGTCAGTCCCTGGTGAGCTTGCGGTGCGTGACCCGGTGCGGGCGGGCCGCGTCGGGGCCGAGACGCTCGACCTTGTTCTTCTCGTAGCCCTCGAAGTTGCCCTCGAACCAGTACCACTGCCCCTCGTCCACGTTGCCCTCCCAGGCGAGGATGTGGGTACAGGTGCGGTCGAGGAACCAGCGGTCGTGCGAGATGACCACGGCGCAGCCCGGGAAGTCCTCGAGTGCGTTCTCCAGGCTGCCCAGCGTCTCGGTGTCGAGGTCGTTGGTGGGCTCATCGAGGAGGATCAGGTTGCCGCCGACCTTGAGAGTCAGCGCCAGGTTGAGGCGGTTGCGCTCACCACCGGACAGGACGCCGGACTTCTTCTGCTGGTCCGGGCCCTTGAAGCCGAAGGCGCTGACGTAGGCACGCGAGGGCATCTCGTTCTGGCCGACCTCGATGTAGTCGTTGCCCTCGGAGACGACCTCCCACACCGACTTCTCCGGGTCGATGTTGGCGCGGTTCTGGTCGACGTAGCTCAGCTTCACCGTGTCGCCCACCTTGACGGTGCCGGAGTCCGGCTCCTCCAGGCCCACGATGGTCTTGAACAGCGTCGTCTTACCGACGCCGTTGGGGCCGATCACGCCGACGATGCCGTTGCGAGGCAGCGTGAACGACAGGTCCTTGATGAGGACGCGGTCGTCGAAGCCCTTGGTGAGCTTGTCGACGTCCACCACCACGTTGCCGAGCCGCGGCGGCGTGGGGATCTGGATCTCCTCGAAGTCGAGCTTGCGGTGCTTCTCCGCCTCCGCGGCCATCTCCTCGTACTTGGCCAGACGGGCCTTGGACTTGGACTGGCGCGCCTTGGCACCGGAGCGCACCCACTCGAGCTCGGCCTTGAGCCGCTTCTGCAGCTTCTGGTCCTTCTTGCCCTGGACCTCGAGGCGCTCGGCCTTCTTCTCCAGGTAGGTGGAGTAGTTGCCCTCGTAGGGGTGCAGCTGACCGCGGTCGACCTCACAGATCCACTGCGCGACGTGGTCGAGGAAGTACCGGTCGTGTGTGACGGCCAGGACGGCGCCGGGGTAGGCGGCCAGGTGCTGCTCCAACCACAGGACGGACTCGGCGTCCAGGTGGTTGGTGGGCTCGTCGAGCAGCAGCAGGTCGGGCTTGCTCAGCAGCAGCTTGCACAGCGCCACCCGACGCGCCTCGCCACCGGACAGGTTGGTCACCGGCGAGTCGCCCGGCGGGCAGCGCAGGGCGTCCATGGCCTGCTCGATCTGGGAGTCCACGTCCCAGGCGTCCACGGCGTCGAGCTGCTCCTGCAGCCGACCCATCTCCTCCATGAGCTCGTCGGTGTAGTCGGTCGCCATCTCCTCGGCGACCTCGTTGTACCGACGCAGCTGCACCATCGTCTCGCCGAGGCCGTCCTCGACGTTCTCCTTGACGGTCTTGGACTGGTCGAGCTCCGGCTCCTGCAGCAGGATGCCGACGGTCGCCTCGGGATCGAGGAACGCCTCGCCGTTGGAGGGCTGGTCGATCCCGGCCATGATCTTGAGGATGGAGGACTTGCCGGCGCCGTTGGGGCCCACGACGCCGATCTTCGCACCGGGATAGAAGGACATCGTGACGTCGTCGAGGATCACCTTGTCCCCGTGCGCCTTGCGTACCTTCTTCATCGTGTAGATAAACTCGGCCATTCTACCCTCTCACCTGCGCATATAGTTCACTTCACCGCGGGTCGGCCGCGGGCACGACCCCCATGTTACGTGTCCGCCCGCGGCCCCGGCGTCCGCGGCGGACGCCGGCCCCACCCCCGGGAGCATCAGGCGCCGGCCGCCCCCACGAACTCGCCCGCCTCGCTCTGCTCGGACTCCGGCTCATCCGGGTCCAGCGACCCGAGCGCCATGGCGTCGGAGTCCTCGGCAGCTCCCCGGAGGCCGGCCTCGTCGACGCCCGCACCGTCGATGCCCGCCCCGTCGACGCCGGCCCCCTCGGCCGGCGCGTCCGTCCTGGCGCGGCGCACGGTGACGTCCATGCGGGACAGGTCTGGCCCCACGGCGCTGACCCGCATCTCCAGGTCGCGCATGATGCGACCGTCGCGTTCGTACTCGTTGGTGAGCAGCCGGCCGTGCAGGATCACGCCGTCGCCCTTGCACAGCGCGCCGGACGCCCGTTGCCCGAGGCGTCCCCAGCAGTTGGCCGAGAAGTACAGAGTGCCGCCGGTCTTCCATTCGCCGGTGAGCCGGTCCTGGTAGCGGCTGTTGCTGGCCACCCGGAAGGTGAACACCTGGTCGTCGCCCACCCGCCGGGTGGTGGGGTCGGTGATCACGGTTCCGCGGACGGTCGTGTGGGTCTCGTTCATGGGGTCACTCCTGTCACGTTCGGCCGACCGTGCGTCGGCCTCGTGACTTGCAGCGTGCCCCACCTCGTCGTCGTCACCCCTCGTTCCCACCGCCCGCGGTGGCCGCCCTGTGGAGGGGGGCGGGGGGTGTGGAGAACCGGCGCCTGTGACGACGACGAGGTGTTCGGTCTCAGGGCCGGCGGTCGGCGCGGGACATCTCCCGGAGCATCTCGTTGTAGGCCTTGAGCTCGGCATCGTCGTCGCGGTCGGCCTGCCGCTCGCCGCGCCGCGCCTCGCGCATGTCGCTCTGGTACCACTGCCACGCCAGGGCCAGCATGACGATCACCAGCGGGATCTCCCCCGCCGCCCACGCGACGCCACCGCCGACCTGCTGGCTCTGCAGCAGATCCGGGATCCACGGCAGGCCGATGCCCGAATACCAGGGCTCGGCCAGCACGGTCTTGGTGTTCATGAGCAGGATGCCGAAGAACGCGTGGAACGGCAGCGAACTCAGCAGGACCATGAGCTTGTACATCGGCGAGAAGTGCCGCGGCGCGGCGTCCACGCCGATGATCACCCAGTAGAACAGGTAGCCGCTGATGAGGAAGTGCACGTTCATGAACATGTGGCCCAGGTGCTCCGAGGCCAACGTCTGATAGAACCCGCCGAAGTAGATGAGGTAGAAACCGGCCACGAACTGCACCGACGCCACGATCGGGTGGGTGAGGAAGTGCGAGAGCGGGTTGTTGATGAACTCCACCAGCCACTCGCGGGGCCCGGGAGGGTTGCCGCGACCGGCGGCCGGGAGCGCGCGCAGGGCCAGCGTGAACGGGCCACCGAGCGCCAGGAGGACCGGCACCAGCATCGAGATGAGCATGTGGCCCACCATGTGGCTGGCGAAGTCGGCCATCATGTACATCCCCATGCCGGAACTGGTGGTGAGGAACAGGATCACGCAGCCCGCCACCCAGAACGCGGTGCGGCTCAGCGGCCAGGCATCCCCACGGCGGCGCAGCCGCACCAGGCCCCAGAGGTACAGGCCGAGCAGGACCACCGCGGCCAGACCCAGCACCAGGTCGAAGCGCCAGGTGCCGAAGACCGTTCCGAACGCGAAGGGCCCGGGCAGCTCGAAGCCCAGTAGCGCCTCCTGCCTCGTGGGCACGTACAGCGGCGCCGGCGGCGGGGTGCGGCCGAGCGAGACCGACAGCCCCAGGGTGCCGGCCATGACGACGGCCTCCACCACGATGATCCGCAGCAGCGTGGGCCGGTCGACCGGCGCGTTGGCCCCGGTCGACTCGATCTTGGCGATGATCCGGCGGCGGATCGCCAGACCGAACAGAGCCAACAGGCACAGCGCCAACGCCTTGGACACGACCAGCAATCCGTAGGTGGAGGTGAGAAGGTCACCCGGGTGCAGGCGGACGAGCGCGTTGATCACGCCTGTGAACCCGAGCGCGACGATCGCGACCGTCGCCACCACCGAGTAGCGGCGCAGGGCCAGGGCGACGCGCGAGCCGCCGCGCCACGTGTGGATGATCAGCGCGACGAGCCCACCGACGTAGAACGCGGCGCCGAACAGGTGGATCATCAGCGAGTTGGTGGCCAGGTCGTGGGCGGTGCTGCCGGACGCGTGGCCCGTGGCCGCCACCGGAAGCAGCGAGAGCACGGAGACGGCCAGCCAGATGACCGACCACCGCCAGCTCAGCGTGAGCCGCTGCCCGATCCCGGCGACCAACGCGATGATCGCCGCCCAGCGCCACGAGGACGCGATGTCGATCTGGTTGATCGCGACCAACCACTGGTCAGGCGGGAGCGACTGGAGGAAGGTGCGTCCGGAGACGTCCGACAGGGTCAGCGGGATGAGCAGCGCCGCGGCGATCGCCCAGACGATGTTCGCCCACGACGAGACCTGCTGCATGCGGTAACCGTCGACGTCGAGGGTCTTGTCCTTCTGCGGCGGGGTGAAGAACGCCGCGAACAGCGCAGCCCCCACCGCGACGGCGGCGAGGAGCTCGCCGATCGACCGCAGGGCCGGGAGGCCGGCCGTGGTGAGCGGACCCGGATCGGGCACGCCCACCAGCTCGAGCGCCACCTCGGCGGACATGGCCGACAGTGGGATCACCACCCCGGCCGCCACCGCCGCCAGGAGCAGTACCAGGGCGACGATGTTGCGGGTTCCGAACCGCCCGGCGGTGGCGGGGGCGGTCTTCGACGACGTCATGACCACCATCGTAGGAACCGCGGCGCCCCCGGGCCGATTCGCCACTGTCGGACCCACCCCCCGGATCGGCTACCATTCTCCCGGCGACGCCCCACGCGCGCGTCGCAGGCCTCCGTAGCTCAGTGGATAGAGCATCCGGTTTCTACCCGGCTGGTCAGGGGTTCGAATCCTCTCGGGGGCGCACTCACGCCGACACGGGCCGGCAGTCCGCACGCCACTGACGGCGGCCCGCCCGCTCCTCGCTCCAGCCATGGACGCACATCAGATCCCGAGATGTGCCGATGGTACGTTCGGACTTCGAGCTGATCCGCAAGATCAGCATCGATGACACGGGGTGCCCCTACCGAACGGGGCTGAGATCACACCCGCTGAACCTGAACTCGTTCACACGAGCGGAGGGATGTCAGATGCGCTGGCATGCGCTTTCGTGAGCCGCCCAGGAACCACGGCAGTGGCGTTGGATGGATTGGGACACACCTATCCGGGCGCGCTCCGTCCGGTTCTCGCAGACCTCAACCTGTCCGTTCCGGTAGGCGAGCACATCGCCGTTGTCGGACGCAGCGGATGCGGTAAGTCGACGCTGCTGTCGGTGATCGCCGGCCTCGTCGAACCGACCACCGGGACCGCCGCCGTCCTCGATGAACGCCGGCCCGCACGACGCCTGGAGTCCTGCGCGTTGATGCCCCAGGGCGACAGCCTGTTGCCCTGGCTGTCCCTGCTCGATAACGTCGCGATCAGTCTCCGCAACCAACGAGTGCGCCGGCGCGTGGCCCGATCCGAGGCCCAGCGCATGCTGGACCGCGTGGGACTGGGCGCCTGGTCCGATGCCCGTCCCTCAGCTCTCAGCGCGGGCATGCGCCAGCGCGCCGCTCTCGCGCGGGCTCTGCTGGCGCGCAAACCCGTGCTGCTGGCCGACGAGCCGCTCGGGGCGCTCGACGCGATTACCCGTGCGGAGGTCCAGCAGTGGCTCCGCGACACCATCACCCACACCTCGGCCACCCTCGTCATGGTCACGCACGACGTCGATGAGGCGCTGCTCCTCGCCGAACGCGTGGTCCTGTTGGCACGAGACGAGGCCGACGCCCCGGCGCGTGTGGTCCGCACCTGGCCGGGATGGTTCGGCGACGACCGCCCCCGAGAGGTCCTCCTCGGCGACGAGGACTTCGCTGCAGCTCGCCGGGAAGTGCTCCAGGCACTGGCCCGGGAATCGCACCTCGCCGAGGGCGGAACCAACCGATGACCGTGCGATTCGTCCGGTCCGCCGGCCCTGCCTGCGTCACGCTCCTGCTGGTCCTCGCCGCGTGGATCACGGTCACCACGCTCGAGCTCGTGCCCGAGTACGTCATTCCCGCACCCCTCGCCGTGTTCGACTCGCTCGTGACCACCTGGCCCGACCGGCTCGGTTCCGCCACGCTGCTGACCGCCACCGAGACGATCACCGGAGTGGTACTCGGGGTGTTCGTCGCCGTGGCCGTGGTGATCGTCAGCGCATTCGTGCCCGCCATCGGTCAGGCCATGACCCCCCTGCTGGTCGCCTCTCAGGCCATCCCGGTCATCGTGATAGGCCCACTGTTGACGATCTCCCTCGGCTACGGCATGGCGCCGAAGGTCATCGTGGTGGCCCTGCTGTGCTTCTTCCCGGTCGCCCTCAATCTCCTCTCCGGAATCCGCTCGGTCGACGCCCGGATGATCGACACCCTGCGGAGCCTGCACGCCACCAGGTGGTCGCTCTTCTGGCGGGTGCGTCTGCCCTTCGCCGCGCCTCGCGGCTTCGCCGGGCTGCGAGTCTCGGTCACCTTCGCGCCGGTGGCCGCCGTCTTCGCCGAGTACACCGGCTCGACCAACGGCCTGGGCTACCTCATGCTCCAGGCGATCCCCCGGCTACAAACCGACTTCGTCTTTGCCCAGGTGGCGGTGCTGACGATCATGTCCAGCATCCTGCTCGCCACTGTGACCATCCTCGAACGCCTGATCTGCCCGTGGAACACTCCCACCGGGGAAAGGAACCCATCATGACGGAACCACGACCCAGCAGGATCCGACGCCGGGCCCTCACGCGACCCGGCGCCCGCATGCTCGCGATCGCGGCCGCTGCCGCGGTCGCGCTGACCGGATGTCAGACATCCCCGGACACCGCCGCGCCCGGAGCCGCCGAGTCGGGAGCCACCGACAACGCCCCGGTCAGTGTTCTGCTCGACTGGAGCCCCAATCCCGACCATGTGGCCCTGTACACCGCGCAGCACACCGGCACCTACGCCGACGCCGGCGTGGACGTGACGTTCACGACGCCGTCCAACACGGCCGACGCCGCCCGGGAGGTGTCCCTGGGGCGGGTCGACCTGGCCATCTCCTACGAGCCCGACACGCTCATCGCCGTCGAACAGGGACTCGACGTGATCTCGGTCGCGGCACTGATCCCGACGTCCTTGACCTCCCTGATCGCCAGGACGGAGTCGGGCATCACCTCCGCAGCCGATCTGGAGGGCAAGACCGTGGGGTTGTCGGGGCTGGCCTCCCAGGAACCGACCCTCGACTTCATCGCCCGTGAGGCCGGAATCGATCCTGACTCGATTTCCACCCCCAATGTCCAGCAGAGTCTCAACCAGTCGCTGCTCACCGACCAGGTGGACGCGATCTTCGGGGCGTTCCGCAACATCGAAGGCGTGGAACTCCGCGCCCGGGGCGATTTCGAGATCATGCCGGTCACCGAACTCGGGGTGCCCGACTACGCGGAACTGGTGATCATCGCGAACCCGAACCGGCTCGCCGGCGACGCCGACTATGCCGAGCGCGTGGGCGACTTCCTCACCGGAACCGAGGCCGGGCAGCAGGCCGCGTTGGCGGACCGCCGGATTGCCCTCGAGTCCCTCACCCCGGTGACCGAGGGCTCCTACGAGCCCGACATGCTGGAGAAGATGATCGACGCCACGCTGGCGCTTCTACCCGAGGAGGATTTCGGGCGGCAGACAGCCCGGGACTGGGCGGCCTACGCGTCGTGGATGCATGACAACGGACTGCTGGAGACCGAGGTCGACGGCGCCGCTGCCATGACCAACGACTACCTGCCCCTGTCCGGCGGCTAGATTTTCTGGTCACGCAGATTGTGGCCATGACGTCTGCGGCCGCGTTCCGGCACCGGGAAGGCGTCGCCCCTCCCGGTCGGGACGCGTCCGCATGGTCCGGGGCGACGGGCCTGGTCGGACTCACTCCTGCGCCTCCCCGAACCGGGCACGGTAGGACGACGGTGTCGTCGAGTACTTCCTGTCGAAGTTCTGCCGGAACGTCACCGCGCTGCCGAACCCGCAGTCGCGGGCGATGTCCTCGATCGAGCGGGTCGTGGTCTCGAGCAGCGTCCGCGCGTGGTCGAGCCGACGCGACAGCACCCATCGCCCGGGGCTCGTGCCGGTTGTCGCGCGGAACTTCCGGGCGAAGCTGCGTCTGCTCATGCAGGCGTGTCCGGCGAGGTCGTCCACCGAGAGTGGCCGGTCGAGATTGGCCAGGGCCCAGTCGATCGTCTCCCTGATCTCCCCGTCGTCTCCCCCGTCGGGCACCGGCAGTTCCACGTACTGCGCCTGGTCACCCTCGCGGTGCGGCGCCACCACGATCCGGCGGGCCAGCACGGCGGCTTTCGCGGCACCGAGCCGGGATCGGACGATGTGGACGCACGCGTCGAGCGAGGCGGCCGTCCCCGCGGAGGTGATCACATCCCCGTGGTCGATGTACAGGTCGGACGAGCGGACGTCGACCGCCGGGTACCGCAGGGCGAGCTCCGCCGCACCCTCCCAATGGGTGACGACGGTACGACCGTCCAGCACTCCGCTCGCGACCACGGGATAGGCACCGAGGCACAACCCCGCCACCAGGCTGCCCCGGGAATGGGCGCGACGCACGATCGATAACAGGCACGGATCCCGGTCGGGGAGTTCCGGAGACCATGAGGGGAAGACCAGTATGTCGGCCTGCTCCGCCGTCCCGGGCCCGTCGAGGTCGCCGAGCACGATCCCCTCGGCGGTGTGGACGTCTCGGCCGTCCGTGCTCCAGGTGTCGACCTGCCACCCGTCCGCGAGGCCGAGCCGGGTCACCTCGCCGAAGACGAGGAGGGGCGCCGCGAGGTGGAACATCGTGATGCCGTCGAAGACGTGAACGGCGATACGCACAGGTTGGCCCATTTCCATCGAAAGTGTTCCTTTGTGCCACTCACGGTAGCGCGGTCGGTCCGCGAGGATCGGGGTGACGGCCGAGTCCCCGGCCGTACCGCCTATCCGGAGGATCCACATGAGTTCGCAGAATCGCGCGTTGATCGTCGTCGACGTCCAGCAGGAGTACTTCGACGGTCCGCTCGAGATCCAGTACCCACCCCGTGACGAGTCGCTCGCCCAGATCGTCCGTGCGGTCGACGCGGCGAGCGAGGCCGGCATGCCCGTCGTGGTGGTCCAGCACGACCTGCCGGAGGGCGCTCCGGTGTTCGCGAACGGCAGCGCCGGGTGGTCCCTGCACGCGGACCTCGAGAGCCGCCTCCAGCCGCAGTGGAAGCGCGTGACCAAGAGTTATGCCAGCGTCTTCGACGGCACCGGGCTGGTCGACTGGCTTCGGGAGCAGGGCGTCGACCGGGTGACGCTCGTCGGCTACATGACCAACAACTGCATTCTCGGCACCGCCGTGACCGCGGAACCGCTGGGCATCGCCGTGGAGGTCCTCTCCGACGCCACCGGTGCGATCCACATCTCCAACTCCGCCGGGTCGGTCCCGGCACAGCAGGTCCACGAGACGCTGATGGCAGTGCTCAACTCGAATCTCGCCGCGGTCGCCACGACCGACGCCTGGGTCGAGTCCGTCTCGTCGGGGGCCGAGCTCACCGGCAGCGATCTGGGCAGTTCCGCCATGCAGGGCCGCGCCGAGCACTGACCGCGGGACGTCGCGAAGGGCCCGGCCGACCGAGGTACTCGCCCCGGCCGGCCGAACAGTCACTGCGTGGCCCCGCGATCAGCCCGCGGCCTCCCGCAGCCGCGCCAGCAGCGGCTCGGCCGCCTCCTCGAGGAACCGGTCCAACGTCGAGTCCCCGATCTGGATCAGCGCGACGTCGGTGTAGCCGGCCTCCCAGAAGGGCCGGACCTTCTCGACGATCGCGTCCAGGTCGGGCCCGCACGCCAGCTGCTCGGCCACGTCTTCGGGACGCACGAACTTGGTGGCCGCGGCGAATCCGGCGGTGGTGGGCAGGTCGGCGTTGGCGGCCCAGCCGCCGGCGAACCAGCGGAACTGGTCGTGCGCCCGCTCGACGGCGGCGGACTCCGAGTCGGGGTCCCAGCTGATCGGGATCTGGGCGATCGCCCGCGCGCCGTCACCGATCCGGCGCTGCCCCTCGAGCGCGTTCCACCCCTCGATGTGGGCGGGTTCGGGCTCGGTGGCGATCAGGTGGTCGCCGAGCGGTCCGAGCCGGGCCACGGCCTTCTCGCCGCCGGCGGCCACCCCGATCGGCACCCGCTTGTCGGGCAGGTCCCACAGGCGGGCGGAGTCCACGCGGAAGTGCTCGCCGGAGTAGGTGACAAGACCGCCGTCGAACAGCTCGCGGATGATCTCCAGCGCCTCCACCGCCATCTCGTGTCGCTCGTCGAGCGAGGGCCAGCGCTGCCCCACCACGTGCTCGTTGAGGTTCTCCCCCGCGCCGATGCCCAGCATGAACCGGCCGTCGGACATGATCTGCACGGTGGCGGCCTTCTGCGCGACGACCGCCGGGTGGTAGCGCAGGATCGGGCAGGTCACGTACGTGCACAGGTCAACCCGCTCGGTCACGTGCGCCACCGCGCCGAGCACGCTCCACACGTACGGCGCGTGGCCCTGCGAGGACAGCCACGGGAAGTAGTGGTCCGAGGCCACCTCGAAGTCGAATCCCGCCTGCTCGGCTTTGGCCGCGTAGCGCACGAGCTCCTTGGGGCCGGACTGTTCGGTCATGAGGGTGTATCCGAATCGCGTCATGCCTATCGATCGTGCGCGCGGCCGGCCCGCGATGCCACCGGTCCCCGCGTCGGATCGACGCCGCCGCACGTGCCTGGCTCCCCACACCCCCAAGCGGTTGCCGCCCGGCCCGGGGCGCGGCACCGTCGAACACATGACTACCCAGCGCGCTCTTCTCCTCGACGTCGACGGCACTCTCGTGGATTCGACCTACGTGCATGTCTGGACCTGGGTCCGCGCTCTCGCCGAGGCCGGTGCGCCGGTGCCGTTCGTGGACGTCCACCGTCGGATCGGCAAGGACGGTTCGACGATCGTGGAGGAGCTGCTCGATATCGCGGGGATCGACGACGACGAGGAACGCGAGAGCATCGCGGGCCGGGCCAAGGACCTGCACGGTGAGTACTACGCCGAACAGGCCGAGTCGCTGCGAGTGCTCCCCGGTGCCCGCGACCTCGTACGCGGCGCCAAGGAGCAGGGGTGGATCACTGTGCTGGCCACGTCCGCGCCGCCGTCGGAGTTCGCCGAGGCCCGCGAGTTGCTCGACATCGACGACTACGTGGACGCCGTGACGACCGGTGAGGACGTCGACCGGGCCAAGCCCGATCCCACGATCGTCGAGATCGCCCTGGAGCGCTCCGGTGTCGACGCCGCGGATGCCGTCATGGTCGGCGACGCGACCTGGGACGCGATCGCGGCGACCAAGCTGGGCATACGTTCGGTCGCGGTGCGCACGGGCGGCATCGGCGACTCCGAGTTCCGCGCCGCCGGGTTCTCGGAGATCGTCGACGACGCCGCCGCGGTGCTGGACCTGCTGAATGCCGGCCGGCTCTGACCGCACTCCCCGGCCCTTTCAGCGTGCGGGCTCCGCGTCCTCCCAGGTGCTCTCCGCCTCGGCGCGGCTCGGGGTGCGCACCGGCAGCAGCAGGAGTAGCCCCACCAGCAGTACCAGCCCGATCCCCGCGATGCCCGCGCGGTCGGCGGAGAAGGCCCACGTGAACAGTCCGAACAGGGCGGGTGCGAGGAACGAGACCGCGCGCCCGGTGGTGGCGTAGAGCCCGAACATCTGGCCGTCGCCACCCGGCGGGGCCAGCCGCGCCAGGAAGGACCGGGACGCGGACTGCGCGGGTCCGACGAACAGGCACATCAGCAGTCCGAAGATCCAGAACATGCCGGTGCCGTCGACGACCAGCAGGACGGTCATGGTCGCGATCATCGCCACCAGCGAGCCGATGATCACCGCCTTGGGTCCCACCGTGTCGTCGACCAGTCCCGCGACAGCCGCCCCCAGCGCCGCGACGACGTTGGCCGCGACGCCGAAGATCAGGACGTCCCCCGGGGCGAGCCCGTAGACCGTCACGGCCAGGATCGCCCCGAAGGTGAACACCCCGGCCAGCCCGTCCCGGAAGATCGCGCTCGCGAGGAGGAACCTCACGGTCCGCGGATCCCGCCGCCAGAGAGCCTTGAGGTCGCGCCAGAGGATGCGGTACGACTCGAGGAAGCCGGGCTCGTCGTCGTCGCTGTCGAGGGCGTCGTCGTCGCTCCTCCCCGCCCCCGGGCGGTGCTCGGGCACCGACCGCAGCACCGGCAGCGCGAACAGGGCGAACCACACGGCGGCGACGAGGCAGACCAGCCGCACGTTGAGGCCACCGTCGGTGGTGATGCCGAACACCCCGCGCACGGGGCCGTCGCCGTAGATGAAGCCGACGAACGCCGCGAGCAGCAGGAATATCCCGCCGAAGTACCCCATCGCCCAGCCGAAGCCGGACACGCGGCCGACGGTGGACGGCGTGGAGACCTGGCGCAGCATCGCGAAGTACGCGACCTCGGCAAACTCGAACGTGATCGACCCGACCGCCAGCAGCGCCAGGCCGACGAAGAACCACGGGTACGGCGCGTCGGAGTCGACGAGGAACATCAGCGCCGTGAGCAGCACCGTCGCGTAGGTCCAGAGACCCAGCGCGCGGCGGCGCCGACCCCCACGGTCGGCGCGTTGGCCCATCACCGGCGCGGTGAGGGCGATGACCAGCCCGGCCACGGCGATGGAGATCGACAGCCACGTGGCCGCCGAGAACGGCCCGTCGAGGTCCGCGCCCACCGAGTCGGTCAGGTAGACGGAGAAGACGAAGGTGACGATCACCGCGTTGAACGCCGCCGACCCCCAGTCCCACATCCCCCACGCCAGGACCTGCCCGCGGGCGACGCCACGGCGCGATGGTGACGACGACGAGGTGGTCGCTGACGGGGGCGGTGTTCCGATGCTGCTCACGCCGATCAGGCTAGGACCTCCACCACGCCCCGGAGGGCGGCACGCGGGTAAGGTCAGCGCTGCCACACCCGCCGTACGCGGGCGAGCCGAGTGGAAGACCCGAGGAGCCCTATGTCCCTGCCCACGCCCACCGCGTCGAACCGAGCAGTCGTCACCGGCGCCTCCTCGGGGATCGGCATGGCCCTGGCCACCGAACTCGCCCGGCGTGGGCACTCGCTGATCGTGGTGGCCCGACGCGAGGCCGTGTTGCAGGAGCTGGCCGCCCGGCTCGAGGCCGAGTTCGGCGTGACCGTGGAGGTCCGCGCGTGCGACCTCGCCGACCCCGCCGCACGGCAGCCGCTGCTGGATGAGCTGGCCGGGCGCGAGATCTCCGTCCTGTGCAACAACGCCGGCATCGCCACCTTCGGCCCCGTCGCCTCGCTGGACCCGCAGTACGAGAAGCACCAGGTGCAGGTCAACGCCGTGGCGTGCCACGACCTGGTGCTGGCGGTGCTGCCCGGGATGGTCGAGCGGCGCTCCGGGGCGATCCTCAACGTCGGCTCGGCGGCCGGCAACATGCCGATCCCCAACAACGCCACCTACGCCGCATCCAAGGCGTTCCTCAACACCTTCTCCGAGTCGCTGCGGGGCGAGCTCAAGGGCTCCGGCGTCACCGTCACGCTGCTCGCGCCCGGCCCGGTGCGCACCGAGGAGATCGCCGAGGAGGAGAAGACCTTCGTCGACCGCCTCGTCCCCGACCGGCTCTGGGTGGACACCGAGTACACCGCCCGCGTGTCGCTGGATGCGCTCGCCCGCAACAAGATGCGCATCGTCCCCGGCCCGCTGAGCCAGGCGATGTCCGTGGCCGGCAACTACACCCCGCGCGGGATCATGGCTCCGATCGTCGGAAAGTTCTACGCCAAGCTCGGCGAGGGGCAGCAGGGCGGGGCCTGAGCCGCCAGGCGCAGCCGGGTCAGCTCGGCCGGGCCTGCGCCCGAGTCAGGCTGGGGGCGGTGGGCCGAGCCAGCGGATGCCGTCCGGTTGCTCCCGGTCGGCCGAGGGTGGATAGGGCGGATAGAAGTCGTTGAGCAGGACGGCAGAGGCGACGATGTCCGGGGCATCTGGTGAGAACCTGGCACGCACCTCCTCCAGAGCGAGGTAGCGCCCCGCACGGACCGGCCGGCCGAACTCATTGGTCACCCCGGGAAACGACCACACGAGCCTGACATGCCCGTCTTCGAGTGCCAGATCGTCGACGCGGTAGCCCTCGTCGTCGGGATGCGCGGTCTCCATCCCCGGGCTCCTCGCGAGGATCTGAGCCATCTCCGAGAGGAACCTCAAGTTCCACTCATCGGCGGAAATCGCCGGGTTCTGTTCAGGGCCGTCACCGGATGCGGGCATGACCGCACGGTACCGCCACCGCGAACGATCGAGCGCCGAGTTCATCAGGGGCGGTCCCGGACCGGGCGGGGCCCGCGAGCCTGCGGCGATATAGTCGAGTGATGCCAGAGCCGACCACCGCCGAGACCCCTGCCCCCACGTCCTCGCCGACGCCCCATCAGGAGTCCAAAAACGACCGCATCGTCTGGATCGACTGCGAGATGACCGGCCTCGACATCTCGTCCGATGCGCTCGTGGAGATCGCCGCGCTGGTGACCGACTCCGAGCTCAACGTGCTCGGCGACGGGATCGACATCGTCATCCACGCCCCCGACGCCAAGCTCGACGCGATGGTGCCGGTCGTGCGCGACATGCACGCCTCCTCCGGCCTGACCGAGGAGATCCGCGAGTCCACGGTGACGATCGCCGAGGCCGAGGAGCAGGTCCTCGCCTACATCCGCGAGTGGGTCCCGGTGGCGGGGTCCGCTCCCCTGGCGGGCAACTCGATCGGCACAGACCGCGGGTTCCTCGCCCGGGACATGCCCGAGCTCAACTCGTACCTGCACTACCGGATGATCGACGTCAGCTCCATCAAGGAACTGTGCCGCCGCTGGTACCCGCGCATCTACTTCGGCCAGCCGGAGAAGGGCATGTCGCACCGGGCCCTGGCGGACATCAAGGAATCCATCCGCGAGCTCGCGTACTACCGGGCGACCGCGTTCGTGCCCCAGCCCGGCCCGACCAGCGACGAGGTCAAGCGGGCCGCCGCCGATCTGCCCGCGGTCGACTGACCCCCGCCCGGGCCGCGGCTACTGACCCACCTGCGGATTTCTCGGCGACGGGGCCCACGGGGTAAAGTCGTCAGCGCTGTCCGCGAGGACGGCGGTGGTGGCTGTAGTTCAGCTGGTAGAGCACCAGATTGTGATTCTGGATGTCGCGGGTTCGAGCCCCGTCAGCCACCCCGAGCGCAGGGCCCGGACCTCACGGTCCGGGCCCTGCTCCTTTCCGCCGATTCGCCTCAGGTTCTCGCGGGCATCGCCGCGCCGGCGGCTACCAGCGGTTGCGGGACTGCTCCGCCCAGCCGACCAGCCCGTCGAGCGAGACCTGCGACCCGTCGTCCAGCACCCCGGTGCCGTCCCAGACGCCGAACGCCTGGTGCGTCTTCACCGCCAGCACACCGAGCTCGGTGATGTCGCGGCGCAGATGGAACGGCGTGAGCATCGCGTCGAGGCGCTCGCCCCGCACCCGCCAGGGCCCCGCCGGATCCGCCAGGTCGTAGCTCCACCGCAGGTCCTCGCTGAGCTTGCGCATCCGGCCGTCCACCAGGATCCCGTTCTCGGTGGACCCGGTGCCGTCCGTCCACTTCCCGCCGACCTGGATCGCGCGCGTCGAACCGTCCACCACCCCACTGCCGGCGCCCCAGTTCCAGGTGGTGGCGTAGCGCCAGCGGCCACGCCCGCGGTCCAGGACCGCCCACCCCGTGCCGAGCTCGTGCGTCGCGCCGTCGAGGGTCACCGTGCCGGTGACGGGATTGGCAAGATCCTTGAGCGTGTACTGGAACCGGCGCTCACTCCACGGCACCACCACCGCGAGACTGTCGTGTCCGGGCCGGGTGACCTCCAGGCTCACCTGCAGTCCCCGCGCCTGCGCACGGATGGAGGTGCGACCCTCGTCGTCGTCGACCTCGATCCCCACGCGCCCCGCACCCACGCCGGCCGCGGCGCGCAGGCTCCCGTCACCGGGGTCGTCGCCGAAGCGGGGCCGGTGCAGGGGCCGGATGCCGCTGCGGGTCGTCTCCTCGCCCGTCCGGCGGTCCAGGACGTAAACCGCGCAGTTGGCCAGGTAGTCCAGACCCGCCACCGTCAGCCCCACCACGAAACGGTCGGTGACGATCCCCCAGTACTCCCAGCGCTTGGTGCGACCCCAGCCGGCGATACGCGTGCGGTGCACGGGCGCCCGGGACCAGCCCACCGCCTCCGGGTTGAGCCGGCGGCCGCGGGCCAGGTCTACGGGCCGGGTGATCTCGCGCTCGGTCATGGGATCACTCTTGCAGGTGCCCGCGCCGCGGCGGGCGAGGGGCCGCGGCGGGCGGAGGGCACGGATGCGGAAGCGCCCGGGCTCTCCTATGGTGCGGGGTGATCCGACTGACCCGGGGAGGAACCGTTGTCCACGCTCGATGTGTTGCTGGCGATCGTCGGGGCGCTCGGGGTGGTGATCGTGGCCTTCTCCGCGCGACTACGCCAGTGGCCCGTGACGGAGCCACTGCTCGCGCTCGTCGCCGGGATCGTCCTGGGGCCGGCAGTCCTCGGGGTGTTCGACGTGCCCGACATTGTGGCCGAGCACTCGACCCTCCACCACGGCGCGGAGATCCTCCTGGCCATCTCGGTGATGGGCGTGGCCCTGCGGTACCCCTTCTCAGCGATCAGGACGCACTGGCGTCGACTCGCGTTGCTGCTGGTGCTCGTCCTGCCCGGGATGGCGCTCGTCTCAACCGGGCTGGCGATGTGGGTGCTCGGCATCCCCTTCGCACTCGCCCTGCTGTTCGGAACCGCCATCTGCCCCACCGACCCCGTCCTCGCGTCGAGCGTCGTCACCGGAGAGGAGGCCGAGGAGGACCTGCCGGAGCACGACCGTCAGCTTCTGTCGCTCGAATCGGGCGCGAACGACGGGCTCGCCCTCCCACTCGTCCTGGTCGCCCTGGCGGTCGCCACCCCGCTCACTGCCGGGCAGGCGGCCGGTGAGGCCGCCTGGCAGATCGCGGGCGCCCTCGTCGTGGGGATCATCGCGGGCGTGGCGGCCGCCAAGGCGCTGCACTTCTCGGAACGACACCACGACACCGAGACCGGGCCGATTCTGCTGTACACGCTCCTCCTGGCGCTGCTCGTCCTGGGAGTGGCGGGCATCATCGGGGTCAACGGCATCTTCGGCGCGTTCGTCGCCGGACTCGCGTTCAACGTCACCAGCTCCGGCGGCGAACGCCGGACCGAGGTGGAGATCGACGAGGCCGTCAACCAGTTCGCCGTGATCCCCTTCTTCGTCGCTCTCGGCGCGATGATCCCTTGGACCGAGTGGGGCCGCCTCGGATGGGGGGCGGTGTGGCTCACGGCCGCGGTGCTGCTGCTACGCAGGCCGCCGCTGATCCTCGCCGTGATGAAGCCGCTGGGGCTGAAGCCGCGCGGCGCCGCCTACCTCGGCTGGTTCGGGCCCGTCGGCGTCGCGGCGGTCTTCTACCTGACGGAGGAGGCCTCCCGCGTGGGTGCGGACCCGGTCTTGCTCGGCGCGGGCACGCTGATCGTCGTGGCCAGTACCGTCGCGCACGGCCTCACCGCCGCACCCGGACGCGCGCTGTTCCGGGCGGCCGCAGAGCGCGATCCGAGGTCGCCCACCTCGTCGTCGTCGTCGTCCTGAAGTCGTCCTGAACCCCGCCACGGGGTTCTCACCCCTGCCTCAGGGTTCTCACCACTGCACTCGGGGCCCGCCGGTCACCCGGGGGTTCTACTCGAGGTCCCGGCTGTCGCCGGTCCCCGCGTCGAGCTCGTCACCATCCGGGCCGCGCGACTCGCGATGGGCGGCCTCCACCGCCCAGATCATGACCCCGACCGACGGGCCCAGGGCCACGCCCAGCCCGATGTTGTCCAGCGCGGCACCGAACGCCACGCCGATCCCCATCCCGATGCCGATCCACAAGCCCAGCCGAGAGGAGTCCATGGGCTCAGGCCGCGCCCTGCTCGGCGTTGCCGGCCTTCCAGGTCTCCCACGGGACGTTCCAGTCGCCCAGGCCGTCCCAGCCCGGCAGCGTGTCGCCCACCGTGCCGGTGACCTCGAAGATGTCGCCGCGCTTGGCGTTGTCGTAGAACCACTTCGCGTCCGCCGTAGTGACGTTGAGGCAGCCGTGGCTCGTGTTCTGGCTTCCCTGCGCCCAGACCGACCACGGCGCGGCGTGGACGAAGATGCCGCTGTACGACATCCGGGTCGCGTACTGCACCGGGGTGCGATACCCCTCGGCCGAGTCCACGGCCACGCCGTACGTCGACGAGTCCATGATCATCGAGGCGTGCTTCTCACCGATGACGTAGACCCCGTTGGGGGTCGGGGTGGCGGCCTTGCCCATCGAGGTGGGCATGGTCTTGACGACCTCGCCGTTGCGCTCGATGACGATCTGCTTGGTCGAGTCGTCCACCCGGGAGATCACGGCGTCGCCGATCTCGAAGCTGCTCTGGGCGTCCTGCTGGCCGTACATCCCGCCGCCGAGGTCCTGGCCGTAGATGTCGACGTGGACGTCGATCTTGGTGCCGGGCGCCCAGTACTCGGCCGGACGCCAGCGGACCTCCTGGTCGGAGACCCAGTAGAACGCGCCCTCGACCGCGGGCTCGGTCGTGATGTGGATGTTGTCCTGAGCCGCCCGACGGTCCGCGATCGGCTCGTCGAACATCACCGCGACCGGCTGTCCGATGCCCACCACGGATCCCTCACCCGTGGTCAGGTAGGCCGCCGTCATGATGGTGGGCGTCAGCGTGGTGAAGCTGGCGTTCCTCCGGGTGACCAGGCCGGCCTCGTCCGTGGCGGTCGACTCCAGCGTGTACTGGCGGCCGTAGCCGAGCTCCTCGGTGGTGCGCCACTCGGTGAACTCGGGGTTGAACTCGCCCTCGACCTGGAGGCCCTCGGGATTGCGCATCACCACCGAATCGAACCGGCCGTCCGTCGCAGTGAGCACGATGGGCTCGACCGGGTTGGCGTCGGTGGAACCCTCCGCCACCGACAGGTCGATCACGGCGGAGGGCTCCGCCGGTGCCTCGGCAACCTGGGTGTCCTGCGCACCGCCGTCGCCGATGGTGCAGCCGGTGAGCAGGAGCGTCCCCGTGAACACCACGGCCAGTCCGAGGCGGGCCTTCGACCAGATTCCGGTCGCTCGCCGCCCCGTCCGATCCGTTGTGCTCACGTTCACTGATGCCCCTTCCGACGTGCGCTTCCCCCGGTCGCAGCCGCGGCCGAGAAGATGTCCCCTCCAGTATGCCTGGTCACATGGCCGCACTCCATATCGAAACTCCTGGGGCCGCAGGGACCTCAACCCCGCCTCACCCCTTCTGACCAGGCGATTTCGTGAACCAGCCCGGCTGCTGTTACTGTTTCTCTCGCACCAAGCAAGCGCCATTAGCTCAATTGGCAGAGCAGCTGACTCTTAATCAGCGGGTTCGGGGTTCGAGTCCCTGATGGCGCACAAGAGAGAAAGCCCCGGGTCCACGACCCGGGGCTTTCTCGTGTGCCGGGCCGCCTCCCCCGCACCGGATCGCTTGTCAGAGCGGGGCTCAACAGGTGGCCGGTCGGACGGGACGACCGGGGAAGCCGAGAGGAAACGGCGAGAGCGTCCCGCACACGCCCCCGATGACGGGGGTGGGCGGAACGCTCTCGGGAGTCGGGCGGCGACGACTCCGCCGGGACAGGGTCCCCGGGCGGGGCTCCGGACGCCCGGGCGAGGCCGGTCGACTCAGAGGGCCCGACGGGCCGCCAGGTAGGCCTCGATGCGCTGACGCTCCTTGCGCTTGTTGACCATTGACACGGTGATCCCGCCGACGACCAACGTCGCGATACCCCCGAGCACCGCCAGGACGCGCGGGTCCTTGAGTGCCGCGGTGGCGCGCTCCTTGCCCTCGGACGCGAGGTTCTTCGGATTCACCCGGTCGATGATCTCGTCCAAGGTCGTCGCGAGATCGTCACGCGCCTTGGCGATGTCGCCTTCGATGCTGTCGTAACTCCTGGACACGAGACCTCCGTCGATCGCTCGTCCGCGGGGCGCCCCGCGGGTTCTTGACCCCGCCCACGCTACTGCACCCGGCGTGGATCCGCGCCCGTGCGCCGAAGCATCGGATAGGTTGGGATGGTCCGCCGCCCCGACCCGACCCCCAGGAGCACCGGTGACCGCACCACGGCTCGAGGTGGGCCAGACGGCCCCCACCTTCACCCTCCCCGACGCCGACGGCACGCCCACGTCGCTCCGGGAGCTCCTCGCCGAGCACGGGAAGGTCCTCGTGTACGTCTACCCGGCCGCGATGACACCGGGCTGTACCACTGAGACCGTGGACTTCGAGAACGCGCTGCAACAGTTGAACGACTCTGGCCTCGGCGTGGTCGGCGTCTCCCCCGACGCCCCCGAGAAGCTGGCGCGGTTCCGTGACAAGTACGGCATCACGTTCCCCCTCCTGTCGGATCCGGACAAGACGATGCTCACCGAGTGGGGAGCCTTCGGCGAGAAGAAGAACTACGGCAAAACGGTGATGGGCGTGATCCGCTCGACCTTTGTCGTCGACTCCGACGGCACCGTGTCGATGGCCCGGTACAACGTCCGCGCCAAGGGCCACGTGGCGATGGTCGCCAAGCTGCTCGAGATCGAGTTGCCCGAATCCGATCCCGCGGAGGGCTGACCCACCCATGACCACCGACTCGTCCGAACGCGCGCAGGAGCCGCCGCAGGATCCCACCGACGAGGCCGTCCAGGACGAACCGAACATCCTCGTCCCCCGCCGCCGGCCCATCCAGGAGCGCAGCCGCAGGAAATTCCAGGCGCTACTGTCCTCGGCCCGGGAAGTGCTGGTCGAGGTGGGATTCGACTCGTTCACCTGCGAGGAAGTCGCCTCACGTGCGGGCGTTCCGATCGGGACGCTCTACCAGTTCTTCGCCAACAAGTACGTGCTGGTGTGCGAGCTGGACCGCCAGGACGCCCACGGGGTGATCGAGGAGGTCGAGCGGTTCGCCCAGAAGATCCCGGCGCTGGACTGGCCCGAGCTGCTCAACGATTTCCTGGACCACCTGGCCGACCTGTGGTTGCGCGACCCCTCCCGTCGGGCGGTCTGGCTCGCGACGCAGGCCACTCCCGCCACCCGCGCCACGGCGGCGGTGAACGAGCGCGAGATCGCCCGGATGATCGCCAGCGTGCTGGCACCGCTCATGCCCGCCACCGAGCGTGAGCGCCGCGCGTTCATGGCAGAGGCCCTGGTCCACGTGGCGTACTCGATGCTCAACTTCTCGGTCAGCGCCGGCCACGTCCCCCCGGGCCCCGTCACCAGCGCGGACCCCGGGGATGGCAGCGGGGTCTCCTCCGGCGCGAGCAGCGGTTCGGCCGGTGGCGAGGACATCCACGACGCCACCGTCACCGAGCTCAAGCGGATGCTCACCGCCTACCTCTGGCTGGCGGAGAAGGAAGCAGCCCAGAGCGACTGACCCGCCTGGCGGCGGCCCGACGGGCCTGTTCCCGCGGGTGGGCGCTACCGACCCGGTGGCGTCGCACCGACTCCACCGACAGGTGCGCGCCCGGAATGGACCATTCAGAGCGCACTGCCCCTCCATCTGCGAGCAGACCGGACGCACAAGCCGAAGAGGACGCGTTAGTCGCCGGCGCGGCGGTGGCCGGGCGCAGGCGGTGGCCGGGCGCAGGCGGTGGCCGGACGCAAACGGCAGCCCGGCGCGCACAGCGGCTGGCGGCCGCGCTACTAGCCGCCCGGGCCCTCGAGCACCACGAACGCGATCGCCGATCCACCGTCGTGGCTGAGTGAAACGTTCCAACGAGCGCCCTCGCCGATTGTCGCGGCCACCTGACGGGCCACCTCTCCCCCCAGCCGCACGGAGGGTCGACCCCAGTTATCGCACACGGTCTCGATCTCGGACCACCGCAGCAGGTCCGGGGCAATGGGCGGGGGCTCGCCATACAGCGCCGCCGACCATGCCTTGACGACCGCCTCCTTCGCCGCCCAGCGGGCAGCGAGGTGACGCGCCAGCGGGTCCTCCCGGCGGGCGGGCGCCGGCCCCGAGGTCCCAGGCGCCGAGGCCCCCGACGCACCTGACGACGACGACACCGTGGCCTCCCCCGGTCTCGCCCCGCGGGATTCGGCGCGTTCGCGGCACTGCCTGCGCTCGGTGGCCGAGAACGCCCTGGTGAGCCGCGTGCCGGGTTCGGCCAGAGACGCGGCGAAGGCGCCGAGGTCGACGATGTCGACCCCGACGCCTCTCACCCCGGTCGTCACTGCCCGGCCATCACTGCCCGGCCGGCGGTCTCCGCGGACCCGGCAGCCGCGAGGATGCCGTCGGCGTCGAGTCGCGCGGCCGGATCGAGCAGGACCGCGGCCTCGCGCTCCTTGACCTCGTCGGCGGAACCCTCGCCCATTCGACGCGCCTCGGGACGGGCGTAGAGCGCCTCCCCGCCGTAGATGGCATCGGTCAGGCGACGGGCGCCCTCACGTTCGCGCCGCAGGCCGGCCTCGCGGATGCGCTCGGACTCGTCCTGCCCGTACTCCGCGGCGACCGCCCGGTGGAAGGCCTCCGGGTGGGCGACGGCGATGAGGCCCGAGACGTGGCCGAAGCCCAGCGAGGTCAGCAGACCGGCCTTGAGCGGCAGGTCACCGCCAAGCTGCAGGGTCTCCCGCAGCCACACCAGGTGGCGGTGGCGGTCCAGGACGTCGTCGACGCAGTCCAGGGCGCGGTTCGGCGGCAGCGTGCCCGACCGCAGCATCTGGGTCAGCCCGATGAGCTGGAATGCCGCGGCGCCACCCTTGGCGTGCCCGGTGAGCGACTTCTGCGACACCACGAACAGCGGGTTGCCCTCCGACCGACCGATCGCGGCGGCGAGCCGCTCGTGCAGGTCGGACTCGTTGGGGTCGTTGGCCTTGGTCGAGGTGTCGTGCTTGCTCACCACGGCCACGTCGTCTGCGGTCAGGCCGAGCTGTGCGAGCCCGCGGGCCAGCGGCGAGCGCTGCCCACCGCGACCGGCACCGAGCGCACCCAGGCCGGGGGCCGGGATGGAGGTGTGCGCACCGTCCGCGTACGACCCGGCCCAGGCCACGACGCCCGTGACCGGCAGGCCCATGCGGGCCGCGACGTCGCCGCGCGCCAGCAGGATCGTGCCGCCGCCCTGCGACTCGACGAACCCGCCGCGCCGCCGGTCGTTGGCCCGGCTGTAGTGCCGCTCGTCGATCCCCTTGGCCGCCATGGCCGCGGAGTCGGCGGTCGCGGACATGTCGGCGAAGCCCTGGATGCCCTCGGTGGACAGGTCGTCGAACCCGCCGGCCACCACGAACTCGGCCTTGCCGGCGCGGATCTTGTCGAACCCTTCCTCGACGCTCACCGCGGTGGTGGCGCAGGCCGCCACCGGGTGGACCATCGAACCGTAGCCGCCGACGTAGGACTGCATGACGTGCGCGGCCACCACGTTCGGCAGCGCCTCCTGCAGCGTGTCGTTGGCGCGGCTGCGGCCGAGGATGCCGTCGATGTACAGCGAGCGCATGCTGGTCATGCCGCCCATGCCGGTGCCCTGCGTGTTGGCGACGTCGGCCGGGTGGACGTGGGCCAGCAGCTCCGCCGGGGTGAAGCCCGAGGAGATGAAGGCGTCCACGGTGGCGACCAGGTTCCACGCCGCCACCCGGTCGATACCGGAGACCATGTCGGCGGGGATGCCCCACGCCGTGGGGTCGAAGCCGGTGGGGATCTGCCCACCGACCACCCGGGTCAGGGTGGCGCGGCGCGGCACCCGGATCTCGGTGCCGGCCTTGCGGGTGACCGTCCACTCGCCGTCCTCGCTGCGGGTGACGACGGTGTTCTCCGGGTCGTCGGACTGGTAGGCGCGGGCCTGGGCCTCGTCGTCCACCACGAAGGACAGATCCTCCGGCAGGAACACCGAGGTGAGCTGCGGCGAGGTGTTGTCGAACATCTCCGCGCGCGAATCGTCGGCGTAGGTGCGCACGCCCACCCGGGCGAGGACCTCGTCGTGGAAACGCTCGGCGATGTCGGCCTCGTCGATCGGGTCACCGGAGGAGGTGACCGTCCAGCCGGCGCGCGGCGAGTCCTCCCAGGTGATGAGCCCGGTCGACCAGGCCAGCTCGACCACACCGGCGGCGGTGAGGTCGCCGGTGGTCTCCACCTCGAAGCGGGTGCGGGCACTGCCGTAGGGGCCGACCTCGCCGGCGCCCACCATCACGACCATGTCCTCGAGCTGCTGGGTGACCTCGCCCCACTCGGGACGCTCATCGGCGGTGACCGTCGGCAGCGAGGGCAGCGCGGCGATCGTGCCCGCGGCGTCCTCGGTCGAGGCCTCGGTGGGGGCGGCCGGACGGTCCGCCGCGAGGGCCGACATGTCCAGGTCGGCCGTGCCGAGTCCGCCGGTGAGGTCGACGGTGACGGGGGCGTCACCGGCCGCGGAACGGAAGTCCGGGGTGCACCAGCGCAGCAGCTCGGCAGCCATCTCGGCCGTCGACCAGGTGGACACGCCCGCGGCCTCGACGGCCTCGACGAGCGGGTCGTTGTGACCCATGAGGCCGGTGCCGCGGACCCAGCCGATGATCGCGTGGACGAACGTCACGCGCTCCGACCAGGACTTCTCCGAGCCCCACTTGGCGATCATGGCGTCGAGCGCGGCCTTGGCCTCGCCGTAGGCGCCGTCGCCGCCGAACATGCCCCGGTTGGGCGAGCCCGGCAGGACCACGTGCAGGCGGGAGTCGACGTCGGTGTCGGCACCGATCGCACCGAGTCCGGCGACGAGCTTCTCCACGCCCCACAGCAGGACGCGCATCTCGGTCTCGGCGCGCGGGCCGGCGTCGGCCATCGAGCCCTGGACGCGGGGGGCCGCGAACGGGAACAGCAGCGTCGGGGTGAGGGCCGGCTTGAGCACGGTGGTCTGGCCACCGGCCGACTCGGCGTGCTCGGACCCGACCCACTCGACCAGCGCGTCGACGTCCGAGTAGGAGGTCAGGTTGGCCGGCAGGACCCACAGCGCCGCGCCGCCACGGGCGTTGCTGCGGTACAGGTCCTTGAAGAAGGCCAGCTTGGACTGGTCCAGGTTGGAGGTGGTGGCCACCACGGTGGCGCCGCCCGCCAGGAGGCGTCCGGTGACGGCGGCGGCGATGGAGCCCTTGCCGGCGCCGGTGACGACGGCGACGTCACCCGCGTACTCGCCGACGAACTCCTCGGCCGCGACCTCCGAGATCTCCCGGTAGGCGCTCGCCAGGGCGTCGCGGCGGGCATCGGTCGCCCGGGCCGCCCACCAGCGGGCCTGCTCGGCGACGATCTCGCCGGCACCGCGGAAGGCGTCCGCCGCGTCGGCGGGCACGTCGGACCGGGTCCACAGGCGGGCCAAGTCCTCGCGGGCCGAGGCCCAGCGGTCGTCCATGAGGACGGCGCGGCCGGCGTCGAAGGCCGGGGCCACCACGCGGCGCCAGTCGGCGCCGAGTTCTGCGGCCACGAGGTCGGCCAGCTCGGAGTCCGGGTCGGCCTCGGCGAGCAGGTCGACGGTCTCGGGCTCGAGGTGTCCGAGGCGGGTGAGCACGCCGCGTGCGGCGCGGGCCAGGACACCGTCGACGCCGGTGATCTCGTCGGCGAACTCGGTCAGCGCGGCGGAGTCGACGACTCCCCCGCCTCCGGCGCCGGACGACGGCATCGCGACGGCCACACCGTGCGCGGCACCGACGGCCGACACGGCGGCGTCGATGAGCGAGTCCAGGCCGGCCACGTCCTTGACGCCCGAGGCGTCGAGAGTGGCCAGGTCGCCCCCACGGATGGAGGCGCCGTCACGGGTGCCCAGCGCGATCTCGGCGATCACGTGCTGGGCCCAGCCGGAGCCGAGCTCCCAGGGACCGGTCACGCGCTCGGTGATGTAGGCGGCCCGCTTGCCGGTGCGGCCGAGGACCGCGCGCAGCGCCTCGCCGACCGCGTCGGACAGCACGGGGCCGAACGGGGCGTACCCGCGTGCCAGTCGTGAGACCTGGTCGGCCAGGGTCGGGAAGTCCGCCTCGGCGGCGCCGTCGATGGCGCCCAGGCTCAGCTCGGTGCCCAGGTCCAGCAGCAGCTGGTTGCGGCGCGAGGACACGCCGTCGCACAGCGTCTCGATGGAGTCGCCGGACGCGATCTGCTCGGGACGGACCTTGGTGCGCAGCGCCACCAGCATGCGGGTGGCGGCGGGCGCGCCGAACTCGAGGTCGTCCGGGCGGGGTGCACCGGGGGCGGCGGTCGCGGCCGGAGCCGCGTCTGATCGGTCCGCACCGGCCGTGCCGGGGGTGTTGACGGCCGGTGCGGGGTCTGTGGGGGCTGCCTGGTCGGCAGCCGCGGTGTTGGTCGAACCAGTGGTGGTGGAGCCGGTGGAGGCGGAGCCGTCGCCGGCGTCCAGCTCGTCGTCGTCGACCTCCACGCTGGGCGGCAGGGTGCCGTACAACGTCGCCGAGTCGCGCTCGATGTTGATCACCTGGGCCCGGGGGCCGCGGTGCGTGGGCAGGTCGAGGGTCTTGGAGGCGAGGTTCGCGACGGTCGGGGCGTTGGAGACACCGACCTCGATGAACTGCTCGATACCGAGTCCGCCACGCTCTACGGGCGTGAAGAACAGCTCCTGGGTCTCGATCCACCGGACCGGGCTGGCGAACTGCCAGGCCAGCAGCTCTACGAGCAGCAGGCGGCCCAGTCGCGTGGGGGTGGCGGCCCACTCGTCCCAGTTCGCGAGGACCTCGGCCAGCGAGTCGGCCGGCACGAGATCGGCGATCTCCTGCACGAAGTCGCGCTCGAGGCTGAACAGGCGCGGCACGAGGTTCGGCACGTAGCGGCCCACGAGCACCGAGATGTCGATGTCGTGCGGGATCAGCTCGTCGAGGGTGGCCCGGAAGTCCGGGACGCCGCCGCGCAGGACGGTGGAGTGGAACGGCACGTCGATGCCGGGCACCAGGATGAAGGCGTTCTTGCCGCCCGAGACCGCGAGCTCGCGCTCGACGGCCTTCTCCAGTGCCTTGCACCCGGCGACGGTCCCGGCGAGCGCGTACTGCGAGCCCGCCAGGTTGTAGTTGACGATCTCGATGAACTCGCCGGACTCGCGGGACACGCCGGCCACCCAGTCGGCGACCTCGTCGTCCGAGATCCCCATCTGGGACGGGCGGATCGCGGCCATGCGGTAGTCCGAACGGCCGTGGGCGTCACGCGGCACCAGCTGGTGCATGGTCGACCCGCGCTGGAAGACGATCTCCAGCAGCGGCTCCAACGCCAGCACACCGGAGATGGCGGCCAGGGCGTCGTACTCGCCGATCGAGTGACCCGCGAAGTACGCGTCCTCGATGAGCAGGCCGTCGGCCTCGAGCTCGGCGCGCTGCGCCACCGCCAGGCAGGCCATGGCGACCTGGGTGAACTGCGTCAGGTAGAGCACGCCGTCGGGATGCCGGTGGACCTCACCGCGGACGGTGACCTCGGTGGGGTTCTCGCGGACGAGCGCCAGGATCGAGAAGCCGAGCGCGGAGCGGGTGTGCTTGTCGGCGCGGTCCCAGATCTCGCGGGCGGCGGGGCAGCGGGTGCGGCCCTCCATGCCCATCCCCTTGGCCTGGATGCCCTGGCCGGGGAAGGCGTAGACGGTGCGCGGGGCCTCGGTCAGCGCGGTGGCGGCCATGACGGTGGCGCCGTCGACCGTGCACGTGACCTCGAGGACCTGGCCGCCGGCGTGGCGGCCGGTCTGCACGGCACGGACCTTGATGTGGTCGCCCGGACGGACCGGGGCGAGCATGCGGGCGGTCCAGCCGGCGATCCGCAGGGCGGGGGTCTTCCCGTCCGAGGCCTGCACCGCGTGCTGCGCGGCGGCCGAGAGCCACATGCCGTGGACGATCACGCCGCCCAGTCCGGCCAGTTCGGCCGCGGTGTCGGAGACGTGGATCGGGTTGTGGTCGCCCGAGACCAGAGCGAACGCGGTCATGTCGTGCGGCGCCGTGATCGTGGTGGACACGCGCGCCTGGCGGGAGGTCTCGGCGGGCTCCGCGGCCCCACCGGACGGGGTGACGAGGGCGCCGCCGGCGGGGCGGGGGTCGCCCACCTCGGCGCGGCCCGTGCGGCCGCGGATCGCGAACCGCTCGGACAGGGTGCACAGCGGGGTGCGGGTGCCGTCGGACTCCTCCGCGGCCACCTCGACCGACACCTCGACCACCCGACCGAGGTCGGTGTCGCGGACACCGCCGGACCGGGCGACGACGACGAGGTAGGTCTCCTGCTGCGGCAGCGCCGCGTGCATGCGGACACCGTGGTCCAGATGGACCAGATCGAGCAGTCCCTCGACGACGGTGCCGGTGCCACTCGGGCGGCTCGTCTCGCCGAGCACGGCGAACACGGCGGGCCAGGCGGCGCCCACGAGGGCGTCCGGGACGCCGGCGGACGGCACGAGCGAGGTGGGCAGGCTGCCCGCGGTCACGCCCGTGTGGTCGACGACGAGGGTGGGCTCGAAGGTGAAGCGCGCGGTGGCGGTGTTGCCGTCGACCTCGGGGAGGGCATCGATCACGGAGCCACCCGCACCGCCGCGGCCGACGCCGGCGGCGGTGGCGAGCAGGGTGCGCATGGCGGCCTCGGCGGCGGCGTCGGTGACGACCGGCGCGGCGCCGGTGGCCACGGCGTCGCCGAGGGTGATGGTGATGGTCATCTCGGTCGGGCCGACGGGCAGCGTCAGGTCGACGGTCCGGCCGTCGGCGGCCGGGGTGAGCACGGCGCCGGAGACGGGGTGGCGGCCGACGCCCTCGGCGTCGATCTCCCAGGCGTGGAGCACGCCGAGGCGGTGGACGGGGCTGATGACGAGACGGCCGGCCCAGGTGACGTCGGGGCTGTTGAGCACGTCGGCGACGGGCCCGCTGGCGGTGGTGACGATCCCGCGGCGGCGGCTGCTCACGGCCTCGGTGGAGGGGAGGTAGCCGGACACCCGGTCGGCGGTCGCGGCCTCGAAGCGGTCGAGGAGGTCGCCCACCGGCTCGTCGACGCGGGTGATGCCCGCGACGGCGGTCGTGCCGGGGATGATGCACACGGCGTCGGCGTCGTAGCGCGGGTCGTGAGCCTGCCACAGCGAGTCCGAGCGCCACCAGCGGCGCACGTCACCGTCGATGACGGGCACGAACGGCACGGGCTTGCCGGGCATACGGCAGATGTCGAAGAACTCGGCGGCGTCGGCCGGGTGCAGCACGGCGTCGGCGAGCCCGGGGTACCGGGCGGCGAGGGCGGCGATCACCTCGGCCGGGCGCTCCATGGACTCCTCGCGAGGGAACGCCGAGACGATGCGACCGGTGTCGGCGGCGTCGAGTCGTGCCTCGGTGCGCTGCACCATGCGGTGGAAGCGCTCGCGGATGGTGGGGTCGAGCCACACCGAGCGGGTGCAGTCGGCCACGTCGCCGCCGAAGTCGGCGCCCAGGTCGAAGTCGTCCGTGGTGTGGGTGCTCGACCCGTCGACGGAGGCGCCGGGGGCGAGGGAGAGCTCGACGAAGCGGCGCAGCCACTGCTCGTAGGTCATGGAGTCGAGGTCGCCGAAGTAGGGCTTGGCGGTGCCGTTGATCGCGGCGATGATCTCGTCGCGGCGGGCGGCGACGGCGTCGGCGTCACCGGCGACCTCGTCGAGGAGGCGCCCGGTGCGCGCGGCGGTGTTGTCGATCTCGTGGATGTCCGCACCGAGCTGGCTGCGGCCGGAGGCCATGCCGCCGTCGGCCTGGCCGGCACCGACCCAGGCGTCGACGCCGACGGTGTCGACGAGCATCTGCTTGACCTGGGGGCTGGTGGTGGCCTCGAGGGTGGCCATGGCGGCGGTGCCGACGAGGATGCCGTCGACGGGCATGGCCGGGTAGCCGTGGGCGTTGGCCCAGGACCCGGTGAGGTAGTCGGCCGCCCGCTCGGGGGTGCCGATGCCACCGCCGACGCAGAGGACGACGTTGGGCCGCTCGCGCAGCATGGCGTAGGTGGCCAACAGGAGGGCGTCGAGGTCCTCCCACGAGTGGTGACCGCCGGCGCGGCCGCCCTCGACCTGGACGATCACCGGCATGTGGGGGACCTCGGCGGCGATGCGCACGACCTGGCGGATCTGGGCGACGGTGCCCGGCTTGAAGCTCACGTGCCGCAGGCCGGCCTCGGTGAGCTCCTCGATGAGGGCGACCGATTCGTCGAGCTCGGGGATGCCGGCGGTGACGATCACACCGTCGAAGGGCACTCCCGCGGCGCGGGCACGCTGGACGAGACGCTTGCCTCCGACCTGCAGCTTCCACAGGTAGGGGTCGAGGAACAGCGAGTTGAACTGGGCGCTGCGACCGGGCTCGAGGAGCTCGGTGAGGCGCTGGGTGTTCTCGGCGAAGATCGCCTCGGTGACCTGGCCGCCGCCGGCGAGCTCGGCCCAGTGGCCCGCGTTGGCCGCGGCGGCGACGATCGCGGGATCCACGGTGGTCGGCGTCATTCCGGCGAGGAGGATCGGCGAGCAGCCGGTGAGGCGGGTGAAGGAGGTCTCCACGTGGACGCTGCCGTCGGGCAGGGTGACCAACTGCGGCTGGAACGCGGTCCACGGCCGCTCGATCGGCGGGGTCGCACCCGGGGTGAACAGGTTGCGCAGGCCGCCGCGGGTGGCGGCGGCGACCACGCCGACGCCCTGGCCGCGGATCACGGAGCGGTTGAGGCGGGTCAGCGCCTCGCCCGGGCCCATGTCGAGGATCCACTGGGCCCCGGCGTGCAGGGTCTCGGCCATCTCCTCGACCCAGTCGACCGGCTCGGCGAAGAATTGGCGGGCGAGGTGGGCGGCGCGGTCGGCGTCCAGGCCACAGCGCTCCGCCCAGCGGGAGACGACGTCGACGGCCGGGGCCATCGCGGGGTGGTGGAACCCGACCTCGACGTCGAGCGGGTCGAAGACGGGGGCGAAGATCTCGCCGCCGGTGAGCTTGGCCTCTCGGCGACGACGCGACTCAGCCTCGAGGTCGGCGCAGTGGCGACGCAGCTCCTCGAGATCGTCCGGTCGACCGACCACGACGTGACGGCGCTGCGCGTTGCGGATGGAGACGGTGGGGCGGATCGTGGCGTCGACGCCGGCGAACAGCTCGTCGACCAGCGTGCGCAGGTCCTCGCCGTCGATCCCCGACACTCCCACCATGGGGCTCGCCTCGCCGCGGCGGAACAGACCGACGCGCCGTCCGACCAGGGTGGCGGCGGCGCCGATGAGCTCGGCGACGGCCAGCAGCCGGTCGTCGATGGACCCGAAGGTCTCCACCGACTCGACGGCGAGGATGCCCTGGGAGTGGCCGACCACGGCCGCGGGGGTCGTGTCATTGACGTCGAAGCCCTCGGCGGCGAGAGCCCGCAGGGCACCCATCTGCGTGAGCAGCACCGCGGGCAGCGAGACCGCGGCAGCGGAGAGGGAGGCGTCGTCGGGCAGGTCCGCGCCGTCCTCGTCCTCACCGGTGGTGGTGTTGGCCCACTCGATGGGCCGGAAGCCGTGCGTGCGGACGACGGCGATCTCGTCGTGGACGGGCTCGGTCAACGCGACGGAGGCGTCGACCAGGTCCTGGAGCTCCGGTCCGATACCCGTGCCGTCGATGAGGTCGCTCAGCGCGTCGCGCCAGGCGATGCCCTGTCCACCGAAGGCGAGCGCATAGGCCGTGCCCTCACGGAGCTCGTCTGCGAGAGCGGGGGCGCCGCGGCGGGCGGCGAAGCCGGTCTCGAGCGGGCGGGGGGTGAGGTCGCGGTCATCGATCGTCACGTGGGGAACTCCTTGGGCACTGCGTCAGGGACATCGCGTCGGCCGGCCAGCGGTTACGGCGCAGGACACAGATTGCCACACGAACTTGAGGGGTTCCTCAGCTTGAGGGGGTACGCGCGACCGAAACACGCGACCCGGTGATCGCGCGTCGGGTGATCCGTGTCACATTCGGACATGACGCGAGCCTCATATCAACAGGTGAGGGGGGTCTCAGGTTTGCCGACGGTCCCGTTACCTGATCGTTATCTCGTTCTCAGGCGTTCCTCGACCCCCCACGGCGTGTCGCGGACGCCCCCACGGCGTGTCGCGGACAGCGACCGGTTGCGTCAGGCGCCGCAGCGCAGGATCGCCATGGCGACCGCGTCGAGGTCTTCCGTGGGACACAGATCGGCGGAGAGGCGTCGCGGCCCCGACGTCCACTCGACATGCGCCGTCCGCACCGGAGCGCCGAAGGCGATGGTCACCAGTCCCCCGATGCCCGGTGTCCCGTCCGGCCCCAGGGCGCCGGCGCCGACCGTCTCGACACCCACCACTTCTGCGACGGTGGCGGGCCCCGGAGCGGGGATGAGGCTCACGTCGATCAGGGTCCCGTCGAAGGCCCCGACCCACACCGCGAAGGTTCCCGTCCCGTCCGCGCGAAGATCCAGGGTGTGTCCGTGCGCGAACCACGACCCCGTCTCCTCCACGAGGTCGGCCGGCACCGGGACCGGCGCCACCACGGGATCCTGCGCCGCAACGGGGGCCGGTGAGCCGGCCGGGCCTGTCGGGCTCGGAGCGGAGGCGATCGCCGGATTCACCGCCCCCACCGCGAGGACACCGGCGACGACCGCCGACGCCACCGCGCGGAATGCAGACGTGCGATTTTCCGCGCTTCGTGTGCCGATATCGGTCCTCATGGGCTTACCGTATTCCCACGAGTCACACATCTCGATGCAGCGATTGCGTCGATCCGGTCACCAACACGCAACGGCCGGGCTAGAAGTTGGTACACGCCGGGGACGCACGCACCGTCCCATGACAGGACCGCGCGGGCCCGCGGGCCCGCCCGTCGACAAGGAGTCGTCCCATGACACGACCAACCACCCGAAGCGGGGTGAAGCCGCGGGAGACGTTTTCCCGTCGCTCCGTCTTCGTCTTCGCCGCCATCGGCTCCGCCGTCGGCCTGGGCAACATCTGGCGCTTCCCCTTCGTGGCCTACGACAACGGTGGCGGCGCCTTCCTGCTGCCCTACCTGGTGGCACTTCTCACCGCGGGTCTCCCCCTGTTGTTCTTCGACTACGCCATCGGTCACCGCTTCCGCGGATCCGCCCCGTTGAGCTTCCGGCGGATGAACCGGTTCGCCGAACCCATCGGGTGGATCCAGGTCCTGGTCTCCTTCGTCATCGCGGTCTACTACGCGGTCATCATCGCCTGGGCCGCCAGCTACGCCTGGTTCTCCGTCGATGAGCGGTGGGGCTCGACTTACGAGGAGTCCGCGACCTTCTTCGCCGAGGACTTCCTCCGCGCGGGCAGTGGGTTCGGCATCGATTTCGTGCCGGGCATCGCCATCGTCCTCGCGGTGGTCTGGATCGTCACCCTCGGCGTCCTCCTCGCCGGCGTGCAGAAGGGCATCGGACGAACCGCGATGTTCTTCGTCCCGCTCCTGGTCGCTCTGTTCGCGGCCCTGGTGGTCCGCTCCCTCTTCCTCGACGGCGCGCTCGAGGGTCTCAACAACTTCTTCACGCCCGACTGGGGCGTCCTCACGGAGCCGTCCGTGTGGATCGCCGCCTACGGTCAGATCTTCTTCTCCCTGTCGGTCGGCTTCGGCATCATGCTGACCTACTCGTCCTACCTCAAGCGCAAGACCAACCTCACCAGCTCCGGTCTGGTCGTGGGCTTCTCCAACTCGGCGTTCGAGGTCCTCGCGGGCATCGGCGTCTTCGCCACCCTCGGCTTCCTGGTGACCACGTCGGCGGGAGCCGGCTGGGACGATGTCGGGGGCGGCCCGGGCCTGGCGTTCATCGCCTTCCCCGCCCTCATCTCGCAGATGCCGGGCGGGCCGATCTGGGGCGTCGTGTTCTTCGTCTGCCTCATCCTGGCGGGCCTCACGTCCCTGATCTCCATCACCGAGGTGGTCATCTCGTCCTTCCAGGACAAGATCGGGTCCTCGCGCACCGCGGCCACGCTGGCGGTGGGTGTCCCGATGGCCGCCATCTCCCTGCTTCTCATGCCCACAGAGACCGGCCTGCAGAATCTCGACATCCTCGACAAGTTCGTCAACAGTCTGGGCATCGTCGGCATCTCGCTCATCGCGTTGGTCGTGGTGATCTTCGGCATGCGCCTCGCCCCGCAGTTGCGCGATCACCTCAACTCGGTGTCCTCGTGGAGGGTGGGCACGTTCTGGATCGTGTGCCTGGCCGTCATCACGCCGCTCGTGCTCGGCTACTCCCTCATCCGCGAGATCATGACCCTGATCTCCGAACCGTACGAGGGGTACGAGGCATCCGTCCTCGGCGTCTGGGGTTGGGGCATGATCGCCACGATCCTCGTGCTGTCGGTGGTCCTGTCCCTCCTGCCGTGGCGCGGGTCCCGTCAGCTCGACGGCCCCCCGACGGTCGACGACGATCCGAGCGACTTCGCCTACGAGGAGGGCCTCACCCCTCCCGCCGCCGACCGCCCGTCCGGTGCGACGGCGTCCCCCCGCAAGACCAAGGAGGCCTGAGCAATGGATGCTCCCGCGATCATCATGATGGTCCTGTTCCTGCTCGTGATCTGGGGCGGACTCGTCGCCAGCATCGTCCACTACGTGAGCCACCCCGACGGGGTCGACGAGGGTGCCGTCCGAGAAGCGGCGGAACGCGGCAGGGGCTGACCCCGCCCAACCGCAGCTCCCGGCCCCGGTTCCGCCCACGGACCCGGGGCCGGGTCATTCCCGGCGGTCGCCCACCGCCGGGCCGTCGGAACCCGCCTCGTACTCCTCGAGCGGGACCCCGCCGGCCTCCCACGCCTCGATCACCGGAGTGAGGATCCGCCAGCACTCCTCGGCCACGTCACCGCGGACCGTCAGCAGTCGGTCGCCGTCGAGGATGCGTCCGAGGACCTCCCCGTACGGCAGCAGCTCGCTGTCCCCCAGGTCAGCGGACAGGCGGGTGCTCTCGAGCGTGAACCGGTCGTCGGCCGCGTTCGTCGCCAGGTCGAGGGACACCCGGTCGGGCGCGATCCCGATCGTCAGCCGGGTCGGCGGAACACTCCCCGAGAACGCCCCGGGCACGTGGCGCGGCGGCCGGAACGCCACCGTCACCCGCATCGAATCCTCGCCCAGCGCCTTGCCCGACCGCAGGAACACCGGCACCCCGGCCCACCGCTGGTTCCGTATCTCCAGGACGACCTCGGCGAACGTCTCGGTCCCCCGAGCCGGGTCGACGCCGTCCTCATCCGCGTAGGACACCACGTCCCTGCCACCCGCCCGCCCGGCGGTGTAGCGGCCCCGGCGCGAGGAGACGAGCGGATCGCCATCCCACACGCGCGTCGCACGCAGCGTGGTGACGATGAGGTCGTGGAGTTCGGTGGCGTCGAGGCGCGCGGGTGCATCCATCGTCGCCAGCGCCATCACCAGCAGCAGGTGGGACTGGAGCATGTCGACGAGCGCGCCCGCGGAGTCGTAGTACCCGGCGCGGCCCTCGAGGGCGAGCGTCTCGTCCGCGACCACGTCGATGCGCTCCACGTGTTCCGCGGTCCACACCGGCTCCATGATGCGATTGGCGAACCGCATGCCGAGGATGTTGAGCACGGTCGCCTCCCCGAGGAAGTGGTCGACCCGGTACACGCGGTCCTCTGGCACGAGGTCGGTGAGCAGTGCGTTCATCCTGCGCGCCGAGGCGAGGTCGTCGCCGAACGGCTTCTCCAGCGCGAACCGCACGTCGTCGCGCAGTGGGCGCCCGCGCAGGCCCTCACACGCTGCGGCCGTGACGGCCGGAGGGAGGGCGAAGTACAGCACCACCGGTCCGTCCAGCCCGTCGATGAAGTCGGAGAAGGCCTCGGCGTCCGTCACGTCCAGTTCGACGAACCGGGTCGAGTCCACGATCCCGTCGATCTGCTCCGGGGAGCGGTCCCCGGCGCGCAATGCATTGCGGACGAGGTCGCGCCAGTCGCCGTCGTCCATCCCGGACCGCCCGGAGCCGATGACGGTGACGTCGCGGTCGGGATCCGTGGCGAGCAGGGTCCCCAACCCGGGGAGCAGGAGTCGCTCGGTGAGGTCGCCACCGGCTCCCAGGATCGCGAGGGTGGGACGGTCGGTCGTGGTCGGCGACATGCCGCAGACGCTACCCGCGGGGCGGCGCCGCAGTAGCGTGTGACCATGGACACCAACAGCCCCGATGTCACGACCGACGCCCCCGCCGCCGAGCCCGCCGGGCAGGCCCCCGAGGAGATCCGTCACCTCATCCAACAGTGGAAGCGTCTCGACGAACTGCTCGCCGGGCTCAAGAGGGACGACTGGATCGCACCGACCCCTCTGCCGGGGTGGACCGTCCGCGATGTGGTGGCGCACGTGGCGGGCACCGAGCACCTGCTCGCCGGCGAGGAGGTCCCGGACATCGAGGTGCCCGCCTCCGCCCGCGAGTACGTGCTCAACCCGATCGCGGAGCTCAACGAGAAGTTCGTCCAGGAGGCGCGTCCGCTGGCTGTCGAGGACGCGTTCGAGGACTTCCGCGACGTCGTCGCCGAGCGCACGGAGCAGCTCTCCGAGATGAGCGCCGCAGACCTCGAGGCCGAGACCGACTCCCCCGTCGGCCGCGTTCCGTTCCGCCGCTTCATGGGCGTGCGGGTCTTCGACTGCTGGATCCACGAGGACGACATCCGGCAGGCCATCGGGATGCAGCATCACCTCGGCGGCGACATCGGCCGGTTCGCGGTCGGGGAGATCGTGACTGCCCTGCCCCGCATCGTCGGCAAGAAGGCCGCCGCGCCGGACGGCTCCCGGGTCCGGTTCCGCGTCACGGGTGAGGCGGGCACCGATCTGCCGCTGGCCACCGATGTCGTCGTGGACGGACGCGCAGCCCTCGCCGACGTCGACGACACCGCGCAGCCCACCGTGGAACTGGTCTTCGACACCCCGACCTTCGTCCGCGCGGCGACCGGCCGGATCGTCGCCGAGCCGGGCAGCGGCGTGGAGATCAGTGGCGACGAGGATTTGGGCCGGACGATCCTCGGGTCGCTGGCCTTCACCATCTGACGCCGCCGTCGCCCGTGTCCGGACCCCACATCGTCGTCATGGGCGTCTCGGGTGCCGGGAAATCGACGGTCGCCCGTGTGATCGCCGACCGCCTCGGTGCGCCGTTCCTCGACGCCGATGACGTGCATCCGCCCGCCAACCGCCGGAAGCTGAGCGCCGGTGAGCCCCTGACCGACGATGACCGCGCGCCCTGGCTGGCCGCGGTCCGGGACGGCATGCGGGAACGCGACCGGTCGACGGGCAGCGGCCCGGGGCTCGTCGTCGCGTGTTCGGCGCTGCGACGTGCCTACCGCGACATACTGCGGCAGGTGGAGCGCCCGGTGTTCTTCGTCGAACTCGGCACCGACCCCGAGCTCATCGCGGCCCGACTCGCCGCTCGCCGGGGGCACTTCGCGTCCCAGCGGATCCTCGAGTCCCAGCTGAGCACAGTGGAGCCGCTCGAGGCCGACGAGACCGGGATCGTCTGCCCGATCACGCTGCCGGCGTCCGAGATCGCGGACGAGGTCCTCGCCGCTCTCTGACCCTGTTCTGGCCCGCTGGCGCGCCCCCTCGCCGGCGGGTCAGTCGGCGCCCCGCCGGCGGGTCAGTCCGCGTCGCGTCGCGGCCACCCCGGGACGTCGTCGAGAACGGAGCCGTTGCCCAGCTGCGAACCGGTGATGACGCTCCTGCTCCCGTCGCTCTCCAGGATGACGGCGGCGGCCTCGCCGAGGTCCCCGATACCCGAGGAGCGGAGGGTCTGGCGGATGTCGGCGTGCGTGAGCCGGTGCCGCCCCAGCTGGTCGTCGAGGATGATCCCCTCGCGGACGAGCAGAGTCGGCTGTGCGGTAAGGGCCTTGCGCCCGCCCGGCAGTCGCCTCAACTGGGAGACGACGTACTGCAGCAGGACGAGCAGCGCCAGCGCGACCGCGCCCTCGGCCCACGACACGTCGGAGCTAAGGATGATGGTCGCCAGCGTCGAACCCAGCGCGACGGTGACGATGAAGTCGAAGGCGTTGAGCTGGGCGAGGGTGCGCTTGCCGAACGCCCGGATCGCCACCACGAGGAAGACGTACGCCGCGGCGCCCACGAGAAGTATCCGGAGGATGTCGGACCAGTTGTCGAACCACATGCCCGAACCGTACCGACCACGACGGTTCCTTCTACCTCTCCGACATCGGGGTGGCGAAGTGCTGGACGTAGAGATGAGCCTCCGGGAGACCCTGGTACGCGGCCGTCCGCAGGCAGACACCCACGCGGGTGAGGTCCGGATCGAGGATGTTCTCCCTGTGGCCCGGGCTCTGCATCCAGTTGGCGACCGGATCCGGACCGCCCGTGGACGAATAGAACAGGTTCTCGGCAGCCCTGGAGTAGTCGACACCGGCCTGCCGGATGAACGTGGACGGGCCGCCGCTGCCATCGGGCGCGGTGTGCCCCCAGTAGTCCCTCGCGATCATGTCGTCCGCTTTCGCGCAGGCACTGTCGCGGAGCCTCTCGCTGGCGTCCAGGGGCGGAAGGCCGTTCTCGCTCCGCTGTACGTTCGTCTCCGCTTCTACCGGGGACGGATCCGCCGGGGGCTCGACCGCAGCCTGATCCCCGGGGGCCTTCGACGAGAGGCCCCGGTCCACCGCGACATCCACCTGCGCGCAGCCGGCCACCACCGTCGAGGCGGCCAGGATCAACGACGCGGCCGCTGCTCTCGCGGCCATCCGGTTCCTCATCCTGATCACCCGATCCGAGTGGAAAGACCAGTGCGCCCGGGGAGACTTGAACTCCCACGTCCGTAGACACTGGAACCTAAATCCAGCGCGTCTGCCAATTCCGCCACGGGCGCGTCACCCGGGGGTACCGGGCGAGATGAGTTTACCGTGTGGTCAGCGGTACCGTGGAGGCGTGTCCGACACCCTTGGCTCCCACGCGACCGGAAGTGCCACGGCTTCCGGCGACCCGGCGCGGACCAGGGTCAAGCACCGCCCGGCGTGGATCGCGTTCGTCGTCCTGGGGGCGATCTTCTGCATGGGCATGGGGCTGTGGCAGCTCGCCCGCTACCAGGAGGCCACCGGGACCGCGCAGAACCTCGGGTACACGTTCATGTGGCCGTTCCTCGCCGGGTTCCTCGTCTACGCGTACCTGAAGTACGTGCGCATGGAGGCCGACGAGGGTGACCGGATCGCCGCCGCGGACGGCGTCGACGGTGGGCACCGCGCGGGGGGCGACGCGGAAGACGGCGGCGGCGACGACGACGGCGACGACGACGAGGTCGGCCGGCCCTCCGGAGTCACTGCGATCACCAGGAAGAACCGAATCGGCCGGCGCCGCGGCCCCGTCATGACGGAGATCCCCTCGGACCTGCTGCCGACGCGTCGACCCGCCCGTGACGAAGCGGTCCGGGACGAGGGCCTGGACGCCTACAACTCTTATCTCGCCGAACTCGCCCGGAAAGACCGGGCCGACGGCACCCATCAGGAGAAGCCTGCTTCATGACCGCCGCAGCCACCCAGCAGACCGACAACCGCAAGCCCGATCCGGGGGGCAGGATCGCCGGCGCGCTCAAGCGCTATCGGGTCCTGGCCTGGATCACCGGCGTGTGGTTGCTCGTACTCACCGTGGAGATGATCTACAAGTACCTGATCTTGGAGAACTCGTCCGACGCCCCGGACTGGTTCACCTACATCGGTCAGGCCCACGGTGTGTTCTACATCCTGTACCTCTTCATGACGCTCGACCTGGCGATCAAGGCCCGCTGGCCCGCGTCTCGGACCCTGCTCACCGCGCTGGCGGGGACGATCCCGTTCCTGTCGTTCTGGTTCGAGCACAAGCGGACCCGCGACGTGCGCACCGAGTACGCGGTCTGACCCACCCACCCCGTCATCGACAAGGACGTTCCGCACCCTCGCCTCTCGGGCGACGTGTGCGGAACGTCCTTCTCGTCGGGGTGCTGTCAGCCGGGGTGCTGTCAGCCGCGGTGCTGTCAGGCCGCGGTGCTGTCAGCCGCGCTCGGCGAGCACGCGCAGGGCCGGAACGAGGGCGCGCAGGGCACGGCCGCGGTGTGAGTCCGCGTCCTTCTCCTGCGGGCTGAGCTCAGCTGCCGCACGATCCGACCCTTCGGGCAGGAACAGCGGGTCGTACCCGAACCCGCCCTCCCCGCGCGACTCCCGCAGCACGCGCCCCGGCCAGCGGCCCTCCTCGACGACCTCGCCGGGCACGCCCGGTCCGACCAGCGCGCACGCCGAGACGAACGCCGCCCCCCGGCGTTCGTCCGGGACGTCGGACAACTGCGCGAGCAGGAGTTCGTTGTTGGCGGCGTCGTCGCCGTGCCGTCCGGACCAGCGCGCCGAGAGCACCCCGGGCATCCCGTTCAGGGCGTCCACCGCCAGTCCCGAGTCGTCCGCCAGGCACGGCAGGCCGGTCGCCAGCGCACCGGACCGGGCTTTGATCAGCGCGTTGTCCGCAAAGGTGGCGCCGTCCTCGGGCTCCTCCGGGTACTCCGGCACCTCGTCCAGCCCCACCGGCTCGATGCCGACGATCCCCGCCGACTCCAGCACCCGGCGCAGCTCGGCCAGCTTCTTGGCATTACGGCTCGCGACCACCAGGCGAACGGTCACGACTACCGCCCCCGGTTCCGTGCGGCCGGCGGCGAGGGCAACTCGCCCGGGTACGGCGCCGCGAGGGCTTCGCGCTGTATCTCGAAAAGTCGCTCGCAGCCGGCCTGCGCCGAGTCGAGCATCGCGTCCAGCAGGTCGCGGCCGAACGCCGCGCCCTCGGCGGTCCCCTGGACCTCGATGAGCTTGCCTCCGTCGGTGCACACCACGTTCATGTCCACCTCGGCCCGCGAATCCTCCTCATAGGGCAGGTCGCACAGGACGCGGCCGTCGACGACGCCGACGCTCACCGCGGCGACCGCCCCGGTGAGCGGGTTGCCGGTGACCGCGCCCTTGGCCTGCAGCCACGTGATCGCGTCCGCCAGGGCCACGTACGCGCCGGTGATCGCCGCGGTCCGTGTCCCGCCGTCGGCCTGCAGGACGTCGCAATCCAGGGCGATGGTGTTCTCCCCCAGCGCGGACAGGTCGATGCAGGCCCGCAGGGAGCGGCCCACCAGGCGGCTGATCTCGTGGGTGCGTCCGCCCACCTTGCCGCGGACCGACTCCCGGCCCGAGCGCTCGTGGGTCGCGGCCGGCAGCATCGCGTACTCCGCCGTCAGCCACCCCAGGCCCGAACCCTTGCGCCACCGCGGCACGCCCTCGGTGACGCTGGCCGTACACATGACGCGGGTCTGCCCGAAGGTGACGAGGACCGACCCAGCCGGGTGCGAGGTGAATCCCCGCGTGATGGTCACGTCACGCAGGTCGGCGTCGCCGCGTCCGTCTGCTCTGCTGATGCTCGATGAGGTCACGACCGCCGATCCTAGCCGCCGGACGCCCACGCCTGAGGTGCAGGCGGCGTGGGAGGGGCCGTAGCGGGGAGGGACGGGGCCGGGAGGGGTCGGGTGGTGCCGGCCCGCCACCTAGACGGTGATCCGCAGATCCGGCTCCGCCAGCAGGATCTCCCCGCCGAACTCGGCGGCCGCCTCCGCGCGGACCGCCTCGCGGTCCACCCACGGCGGGATGTGGGTCAGCACGAGACGACCCACGCCGGCGCGGTGAGCGGTAAGGCCCGCCTCCGCCCCCGACATGTGGATGCCCGGCGGGCGTCCCTCCTCGTGCGTCCAGGACGCCTCACAGAGCAGGACGTCCGCGCCGACCGCCAGCTCGACCAGGGCATCGCAATAGGCGGTGTCCCCGCTGTACGCCAGGACCCGGCCGCTACGGGAGGTCAGGCGCATTCCGTACGACTCCGGAGGATGCTCCACCCGGTCGGCCCGCACGCTCAGGGCCACCTCGTCGTCGTCGCCCCTCATCTCCACCTCGGGCGCGACGTCCCACGTGGCCACGTCGAACGTGTCCGACAGGTCGTCGACCGTCCCCGGCTCCTCCGCCGACGCCACCCCGATCCGGTAGGCCGTCCCGGACGGCCCGACCAGCGGCACGCGGCCCGCGCCCTTCGCACCTGGGCCGAAGCGCCGCAGGACCAACAGACTCGGGACATCCAGGCAGTGGTCGGCGTGGAGGTGGGACAGCAGGACCGTCGCGTCCTCGGGGGCCACGTGTCGTTGCAGCGCGCCGAGGACACCGGGCCCCATGTCGATCACCACGGGGGCGAGACCGTCGACCTCCACCAGATACCCGGACGCCGGCGAGGTGGGTCCACCGATACTTCCCGAGCACCCGAGGACAGTCAGAAACATGGGCACCATCGTGCCACGCCGCACCGCGTGTCGTGGTGTTCGCGGCTGTGCCCGCGAGGCGCGTCGGCGTCCATCAGTCCGACACCGCCCGCCCGACGGTCACCAGACCGGGGCCGAGGAACCGTGACGCCACCCGGCGGAAGGCGTCGGGATCACCGGTGACGAGGTACTCGTGGGTCGCCGGCTCGGCCGCGTCGTGTGGCCGCAACAAGTCCTGCGCGGTGAGTACCCGCAGCACGTCCTTGGCGGTCTCCTCAGCGCTCGAGACCAGCGTGACGTGGTCCCCCGCCGCCAGCTGCACCACACCGGACAGCAACGGGTAGTGGGTGCAGCCCAGCACCAGGGTGTCGACGTCGGCGTCGCGGATCGGGGCGAGATACGCCTCCGCCAACCCGAGCACCTGACGGCCACTGGTGATACCGCGCTCGACGAACTCGACGAACTTCGGACACGCCACCGACGTCAGCTCGATCCCGGCGGCCGCGGCCACCGCGTCGTCGTATGCCCGCGACGCCACCGTCGCGCGCGTGGCGATGACCCCGATCCGGCCCGACCGGGTGGTGGCCACCGCGCGCCGGGCCGCCGGCTGGATGACCTCCACGACCGGCACCGGGTAGCGCTCGCGGGCGTCGCGGAGCATCGCCGCCGACGCCGTGTTGCACGCGATCACCAACACCTTGACCCCGCGGTCGACGAGTTGGTCCGCCACCGCGAGGGCGTGCGCCCGGACCTCGGCCAGCGGCAACGGACCGTACGGCCCGTTGGCGGTGTCACCGACGTAGACCACCGACTCATCGGGTAACTGGTCCACGATCGCCCGGGCCACCGTCAGACCGCCGGCACCGGAGTCGAACACCCCGATGGGAGCCTGCGGGTCGGGGCGCGTCACCTCCGCGGTCCGGCGGACCACCGCGGCTGGGTGGCGAGCTGCTGCTGCGGTTTCCGGTCGCGCTTGAGGCCGTACGCCGACGCCACGCCGCCGATCGCGCCCCCGAGATGGCCCTGCCAGGACACTCCGTCCAGCATCGGCGACAGGCCCGCCAGCGCCTCGAGCCCGTAGTAGAAGCCGATGACCAGTCCGATCACCAGGTGCAGGATGCGCCGGGAGAAAAAGCCCCGGACGATGACGTAGAAGATGTAGCCGAACACGATCCCGGAGGCCCCGATGTGGACGGTCCCGGTGCCGCCGAGCAACCAGGACACCACTCCCGAGATCAGCCACGACACGAGGGTGACGGTGACCAGCGGCCGGATCCCGGACAGGGCGATGATCGACCCCAGCACGAGCAGGGCGATCGAGTTGCCGATCAGGTGCGCCCAGTCCCCGTGCAGCAACGGCTGGAACACGATGCCGAGCAGCCCGTCCGTCGCCAGGGGGCTGACACCGTAGCCGTCGAGCACCTGGGGCTCCCCGGTGACCCGCAGCAACACCTGGTCCGCCGCCTCGACCACCCACATCAGGGCGACGAACGACCACAGCAGGACCAGGGCCGGCCAGCGCCGCGGTCCCGGGTCTACCGGGCGGGTCGGGCCGGCGCCGGTACCCGGCCACGGCGAACGGGGGTCTCGGTTCACGATGTTCTCCTCATTGCCCGTCGTCTCACAGCCCGTCGTCTCACAGCCCGTCGTCTCACAGCCCGTCCAGGGCCGTGCACAGGGAGTCCTGCATGAAGGTCAGCCAGTGGTACACGTCCAACTGGGCGGACCGGGGGTCATCGTCGGGCACGTACTCGGGGATGTCGGTGGCGGCGGTCCCGTCGGACGAGCCCGCCTCCAACAGGACCGCGCCCAGCCCCAGTCGCACGTCGTTGAGGCAGCGCATCCAGGAATTTGCCTGCTCGAGGGTCAGCGACACCGTCCCGCCCCGCGACGGCAACGAACGCAACACCACGCCCGCGCAGCCGAGTTTCGCGTCGATGATCGCCGGCTCGTGGATCATCCGCATGCCCGAGTTGTGGGCCCGCGCGACGGCCGCACCGTCCGTGTCGGACCCGTCCGCACGGTCGGCCGCCTCGGGGCGGTGGAAGTCCGGCAACAACCGCGCCAGGGGCGCCTCGGCGGGCACCTGCGAGTGGCCACTGCGCATCCCCGTGATCTCGGCCAGCTCATCGCGTGGGGCGGAGTCCCGGCGCTGTTCGAGCATGTCCACGACGTTGGAGACCAGGGCGTGCAGGATCTGCACCTCGTGGTTCTCCATGACCGACTTGATGCGCGCCCCACCGAGGGACGCCTTGCGCTGCCACGCCTTCACCGCCTCACGCCTCCCGCTGCATCGTGGCCCATAGTCCGGCCTCCTGCAGCTTGCGGACGTCGTTCTCGACCTTGTCGCGGCTGCCGGACGACACGACCGCCCGACCGTCGTTGTGGACCTTGAGCATCAGGTCATGCGCCTTCTCCCTGCTGTAGCCGAACACCCGCTGGAACACGTACGTCACGTAACTCATCAGGTTCACCGGGTCGTCCCAGACCACGGTGAGCCAGGGGCTGTCCACCCCACCGTCGAGGTCCGCGTCCGTGGACTCCACGGGCGCGGCCGACGGCATCGCCATCACCGGGGCGGTGCTCCGGACGGCCGCAAGCGGTGTCGTCACAGGGTGCATGGAACCCAGGATACGGATTCCCGCCGGGTAGGCCACGCCGTAGAGTCGCCCCCGTGACCCCGCCGACTCCCTCCCATGTCACGCCCCCCACCGGGCGACCGTCCACCGCCCTGCTCACGGACAAGTACGAGCTCACCATGATCCGGGCGGCCCTGGCGGACGGCACCGCCGACCGGCCGTGTGTGTTCGAGGTCTTCGCCCGACGCCTGCCCTCCGGCCGTCGGTACGGGGTGGTCGGCGGCACCGGTCGGCTCCTCGAACGCGTGGCGGACTTCCGGTTCGACGACGAGGAGATCGAGGCGCTGTCGGATTCGCTCGACGAGCGGACCACCGACTGGCTCCGCGACTTCCGCTTCACGGGTGACGTCGACGGCTACGCGGAGGGCGAACTGTTCTTCCCCGGCTCGCCCGTGCTGAGCATCCGGGGCGGGTTCGCGGAGTGCGTCGTACTCGAGACCCTGGTCCTGTCCGTGCTCAACCACGACAGCGCGATCGCCTCCGCCGCCGCGCGGATGACCTCCGCGGCGTACGGCCGCCCCATCATCGAGATGGGGTCCCGCCGCACACACGAGGAAGCAGCGGTCGCCGCGGCCCGGGCCGCCTACCTCACCGGGTTCGACTCCACCTCCAACGTGGAGGCGACGCGCCGGCACGGCGTGCCCTCCGCCGGGACGTCCGCCCACTCGTTCACCCTGCTGCACACCGGCCCGCAGGGTCCGGACGAGGCGGCCGCCTTCCGCTCGCAGGTGAAGACCCTCGGTGCGGACACCACCCTCCTGGTGGACACCTACGACATCGCGACGGGCGTGGCGACGGCGATCGAGGTCGCCGGGCCCGGACTCGGCGGCGTCCGCATCGACTCCGGGGACCTGGGGGTGCTCGCCCGCCAGGTCCGCGGTCAGCTGGACGCCCTCGGCGCCCGCGACACCCGGATCGTGGTCTCCGGGGACCTCGACGAGTACGCGATCGCCGCTCTGCGCGCGGAGCCGGTCGACGTGTACGGCGTCGGCACCCGGCTCGTGACCGGCTCGGGCGCCCCGACCGCCGGCATGGTCTACAAACTCGTCGAGGTCGACGGGATCCCCGTGGCCAAACGCTCCGCACAGAAGGAGTCCCTGCCCGGAGCCAAGCGCGCGGTCCGCCACCACCGCCGCTCGGGCACCGCCGTCGAGGAGGTGCTGCTGCCGTGGTCCGGGGACGCCCCCGAGGAGCCCGGTCTCGAGACGCGCGATCTCATGGTCCCGCTGATCCGGGGCGGCGAGACCGTCCCCGGGCTCCCGACCCTCGAGCAGTCACGCGCCCACCACGCCGCCGTGATGGTGTCCCTGCCGTGGGAGGGGCTCGCGCTGAGTCAGGGCGACCCCGCCATCCCCGTGAGGGTCATCCCCCCGGCCACCCGCTGAGCGGAGCTGTCGGTCGTCCGCCGACGCATCCGGGTGGGCCTCGAGCCGACCGGGTCTGCCCCCGAGCCGGCCAGGTCTGCCCCCGAGCCGCCCGGCGGCCCGGGCCACTGTCCGGTGCGGCCGCTAGGGTATCCGCGTGACCGACTCGCTCCCCCCCGTCTCCGACCTGCTCGCCACCGCGGTCGCGGGCCTGGGCGGCAGCGAACGCACGGGCCAGGTGACGATGGCCGAGGCCGTGGGCAACGCCCTGGCGACGGGGGAACACCTCGCAGTCCAGGCCGGGACGGGCACCGGTAAGTCCCTGGCCTACCTGGTGCCGGCGCTGCGCCACGCCGTGGCCACCGGGAACACCGTGGTGGTCTCCACTGCGACCATCGCGCTGCAGAACCAGCTGGTCGACCGCGACCTGCCGCGGCTGTCCAAGGCGCTCCGCCCGGAACTCGGCGTGAGTCCCTCCCACGCGATCCTCAAGGGCCGGGGCAACTACCTGTGCCTGCACCGGGTGAGCTCGGGGCCGGTCGACGAGGCCGACCCGGAGGAGGTGGAGACCGAGGAACTGTTCGACCTGCCCCTCGGCGGCGAGTCCACGGCCGCGCGCACCCCACGTGAGGCCACCCCCCGGGACACCGGCCCGAGCTCGTGGCTGGGCCGCGAGATCGCCCGCCTGCACGACTGGGCGCAGGACACCGACACCGGCGACCGCGACGACCTGCCCCGCGGTGTCTCCGACGCGGCGTGGCGGCAGGTGTCGGTGACCAGTCGCGAGTGTCTGGGGCAGGTCTGCCCCGAGTTCTCCGAGTGCTTCGCCGAACTGGCACGCCAGGAGGCCGGCCGCGCCGACGTGGTGGTGACCAACCACGCGCTGCTCGCGATCGACGCCATGACCGATGTCTCCGTGCTGCCCGAACACGACGCGGTGGTGATCGACGAGGCCCACGAGTTGTCCGACCGAGTGACCGGCGTGACCACCGCCGAACTCACCGGCGCGGCCGTGATCCAGGCCGCGCGCCGGGCGGCGAAGCTCGTCGACCAGCAGACCGCGGACCGCATGGTCGCCGCCGGGGAGGGTCTCGCCACGCTGCTGGAGATCTGTCCCGAGGCGCGATGGGACCTCATGCCCGAGGGCGCGGACCTCGCGCTGGCCGCTGTCCGCCACACCGCCGAGAACTGTCGCAGCGCGGTCCCGGGTCCCAAGCCCGGAGAGGCCGCCGGTGACCCACAGGGTGCCTCCGACCGTCAGAAGACCCTCGCCGCGCTGGACGAGATCGCCGACGCCGCAGACCGCATCCTCTCCTCGTTCGAGCGGCCGGTCACCGAGCGTCTAGAGATTGTATGGATGAGCGTGGAGGAACGACGAGGACGGATCCTGCGTGTCGCTCCCCTGTCCGTCGCCGGGCTCCTGCGTGCCCGCCTGTTCGCCGAGTCCACGGTGATCCTCACCTCCGCGACCCTCACCACGGGCGGGAAGTTCGACGGGCTCGCCGCCACCTGGGGACTGCCGCCCGCCTCGTCAGCACGCCCGGACACGGCGAGCGCGGTGTCGCTCGAACCGCCCTCCGACGACGACGCGAGCGCACTGCGGTGGACGGGCCTCCACGCGGGATCACCGTTCGACTACCGCCGCAACGGCATCCTCTACGTGGCAGCTCACCTCCCCGCGCCCGGCCGGGAGGGCCCGTCCCCCGCGGCCGAGGAGGAACTGGTCGATCTCATCACCGCCGCCGGGGGCCGCACGCTCGGACTGTTCTCGTCGATGCGCGCGGCGAAGGCGGCCGCCGAACTGCTCCGCGAACGACTCGACACGCCCGTCCTCTGCCAGGGCGAGGACTCGACGGCCAACCTCGTCGCCACGTTCGCCGCCGACGAGGAGACGACCCTCGTGGGCACCCTCTCACTGTGGCAGGGCGTCGACGTCCCGGGACGGACCCTGTCGCTGGTCGTGATCGACCGCATCCCGTTCCCCCGTCCCGACGATCCGCTGCTCTCGGCGCGTCAGCGTGCGGTGGCGGCCCGCGGGGGGAACGGGTTCCTCGCCGTCGCCGGTAACCACGCCGCCCTCCTGCTCGCCCAGGGCGTGGGCCGGCTGCTCCGCCGCACCGAGGACCGCGGCGTGGTGGCGGTGCTCGACTCCCGCCTGGTCACCGCGCGGTACGGCGGTTACCTGCGCGCCTCCCTGCCGCCGTTCTGGCAGACCACCGACAAGGACGTCGTGACCGGCGCCCTGGAGCGCCTGCGCGACGCCTGAACGCTCCCCGAGCGCCGTTCAGGCGTCGACGGCGATGACCGTGAGCGACCCCGGCGCCACCTCGGTGTAGCCGGCGTCCACCACCGCGGCGACTCCCGGTGCCCCGGCGGCCACCGCCTCAGCCAGGTCCCGCCACCGGGAGGGATCGGCTTCGCGGACGGCGACCGGGAGCCCGTCGGCCAGCCAGCGATCGAGACGATCGCGTTCCATCGCGGCGATGAGCAGCATCACCCCGTGGCCGACCTGCGCCGCCGCCTTTCCCGTCGACATCTCGAGCGCACCGTCGATCCACACCACCGGCGTCCCCTCGGGCGGCGCGCCGGGCTCGTCACGCTCGAGGTCGGTGCCGCCGATCTGCAGTCGGCCCAGTCGCGGGTCCACCTCGTCCACCGGGCCGGGGACGAACGCCCGAGCGGCGGCGCCGTCGATTTCCCGGGTCACCCCGGGGACCTCGAGCGAGGCCCGCCACTGGGCGCCGCGGGCACGTCGGGCGATCTTGCGCATGCGGGCGTCCAACCACGCGGCGTAGGCCTCGTGCCACGGCCCTCCCGGCGCGACCCGTTCGTCGAGGCACAGCGCCGCGACCGCGCCGGCCACCGACTCGAGCAGCGGGGTCCGGGCCGGCGGGTCCGCCTTGGGCAGGTGCAGCACGATCGGCATCGACCGAACGGTCGCACGATCCTCGGGGTCCTCCGCGCCGGCCGAGCCCGCCCGGAGCCGGGCGTGGCACCAGTCGAGTGCGGCGCCGGTCGCCGGGCCGCCGGTCGCCGGGCCGCCGTTCACGGGCGCGCCGGTCTCGGGACCGCCCTCCCCCGCCCCGGGCGTGCCGGTCACGTCAGGGGGACGCGGCGGTACGTGCCGGCGGCGGTGTCCGCGGCCTCGATCTCGTCGCGGGTGATCCCCAGCACGAACAGCACGGTGTCGAGGAACGGTTTGGACAGCGACGCGTCCGCCACCTCGCGGAGGGCGGGCTTCGCGCAGAACGCGATCCCCAACCCGGCGGTGGTGAGCATGTCGATGTCGTTGGCGCCGTCACCGACCGCGACGGTCTGGCTCAGGGAGATACCGAGCTGGTCGGCGAACTCGCGGAGGTAGGCGGCCTTCGCCTCGCGGTCCACCACCTCGCCGACCACCCGGCCGGTGAGCGTGCCGTCCACGATCTCGAGGGTGTTGGCGCGGGCGAAGTCGAGTCCCAGCTCCTCGGCAAGGCCGGAGATCACCTGGATGAAGCCGCCGGAGACCACCCCGCAGCGGATCCCCAGCCGCTTGAGCGTGCGGATGGTTGTGCGGGCCCCGGGCGTGAGCACGATGCTCGAGGCGACCTCGTCCAGCACGGTGGCGGGCAGACCTGCCAGCGTCGCGACACGCTCGTGCAGGGACTGGGCGAAGTCGAGCTCTCCGCGCATGGCACGCTCCGTGACGGCCCGGACCTCGTCCTCCTTACCCGCGTGCGCGGCGAGCATCTCGATCACCTCGCCCTGGACGAGGGTGGAGTCCACATCGAACACCACCAGTCGCTTGGACCGACGGCCGAGCCCGGCCCGGTCCACCGAGATGTCGACGCCGTGGGCGTCCGAGAGGGGGGCGAGGGTCTCGCGTAGGCGGGCATCGTCGGCCGAGTCCCGGCCGGCGGTCGACACGTGCAACTCGATACCCGTGACCGGGTAGTCGGCGATCCCGCGGATCGTGTCGATGTTCGCGCCGATGGAGGCCAGCGAGCCGGCGACGGCCGAGAACGCCGAGGCCGGGACGGGGCTGCCGAGGATCACGACCGCGTGCGTCGAGGGCGGGGCCGCGGGGGCGATGTCGTCGAACTGGACCTCGAGTTGCATCCCGAGGTCGTGGACCTGCTCGGTGAGCTCCCGGACGACGGTGACGACATCGGCGCCGTCGTCCACCCTGACCATGAGCCCCAGGGACAGATGGCCGTTGACGACGACCTGCTCCACGTCGACCAGATCGGCGTGGTGGGACGCGAGGACGGCCATCACCCGCGCGGTCACGCCCGGGCGGTCGGGCCCGGTGACGGTGAGGAGAGCCGGGGTGCCGGTGGTGCTCACATGTACTCCTGACAGGTGATCGGGGAGGGCGGTGCTGATGTTGCGGGGCCTGACAAGCGGAAACCCCGCCGGTGGACGAGCCTGCCGACGGGGTTCCCGGGACCTACGCCCGTGGGTGAGTACGGGCGGGCGGTCAGCCCTTCTGCGGGGATGGTCCCCGGTCGGCCACATCCTTGGCCGAGTCCGGGTCCTGTGCCTTGACCCGTCCACCGACGTGGGCCTCCGCACGCATCCGCTCGCTCATGTGCGGGTAGTGCAACTCGAACGCGGGGCGCTCGGAGCGGATCCGGGGCAGCGTCACGAAGTTGTGGCGCGGCGGCGGGCAGGAGGTCGCCCACTCGAGGGAGTTGCCCGCGCCCCACGGGTCGTCGACCGTGACGATCTCCCCGTAGCGCCAGCTCTTGATGATGTTCCAGATGAACGGCAGCATCGCGATGCCGAGGATGAACGAACCGACCGTGGAGATCTGGTTGAGGACCGTGAAGTTGTCCGAGTCCAGGTAGTCGGCGTACCGGCGCGGCATGCCCTGGTTGCCCAGCCAGTGCTGCACCAGGAACGTCGTGTGGAAACCGATGAAGATCAACCAGAAGTGGATCTTGCCGAGCCGCTCGTCGTACATCCGGCCCGTCATCTTGGGGAACCAGAAGTACACGCCGGCGAACGTGGCGAACACGATGGTGCCGAAGAGCGTGTAGTGGAAGTGCGCCACGATGAAGTAGGTGTCCGAGATGTGGAAGTCGATCGGCGCCGAGGCCATCATCACGCCGGTCAGACCGCCGAAGAGGAAGGTGATGATGAAGCCGAGGGCGAACAGCATCGGCGTCTCGAAGGTCATCTTGCCGCGCCACATCGTGCCGATCCAGTTGAAGAACTTCACGCCGGTCGGGACCGCGATGAGGAACGTCATGAAGGAGAAGAACGGCAGCAGCACCGCGCCGGTGACGTACATGTGGTGCGCCCACACGGCCATCGACAGTGCGGCGATCGCGAGGGTCGCGAAGACCAGGCCGGCGTAGCCGAAGAGCGGCTTGCGGGAGAAGACCGGGAAGACCTCGGAGACGATGCCGAAGAACGGCAGCGCGAGGACGTACACCTCGGGGTGACCGAAGAACCAGAACAGGTGCTGCCACAGGATGGCGCCACCGTTGCCCGGATCGTAGATGCGACCACCGAAGGTGCGGTCGTAGAAGACGCCGAGTGCGGCCGCGGTGAGCAGCGGGAAGATCAGGAGCATGAGGACCGACGCCACGAGGATGTTCCACGTGAAGATCGGCATCCGGAACATGGTCATACCCGGTGCGCGCAGGCAGATGATGGTGGTGACGAAGTTGACGGCACCGAGGATGGTGCCGATGCCGCCGATGCCGACACCGAGGATCCAGAGGTCCGCGCCGACGTTCGGCGAGTGGATCTTGTCCGCCAGCGGCATGTACATGGTCCAGCCGAAGGACGCCGCGCCACCGGGGGTCAGGAAGCCGGAGAGCATGATCGTGCCGCCCGCCGCGAACAGCCAGAAGCCGAACGCGTTGAGGCGCGGGAACGCCACGTCGGGGGCGCCGATCTGCAGCGGCATGATGTAGTTCGCGAACCCGACGACGATCGGGGTTCCGTAGAGCAGCAGCATCACCGTGCCGTGCATGGTGAACAGCTGGTTGTACTGCTCATTCGACAGGAACTGCATACCCGGGAAGAAGAGCTCCGCCCGGATGAGCAGTGCCATGAGGCCGCCGGCGAAGAAGAAGATGAAGCAGGTGACGATGTACATGATGCCGAGCAACTTGTGGTCGGTCGTCGTCAGCATCTTCCACACGAACGAACCCGGCCGGGCATCACCCGTGGGTTCACCCGGCGGGTGGTCGAGTTCGTGGACCGGCTTGGGGGCCACTGCGGTCATAAGGGTCCTCCTGAACGCCTCACCCGACGTCGCGGGTCGAACCACCGACCCCACGTCGAACGCATAGGAATAGTGCGTGACCGCAATCCTAACCCCCGCCTGAGAGAGACGTCCACCCGCCCCGTCGAACTCGTCACCGGTGGTCACCCCCGCTAATCACGCCGTGGTCCGGCAGCCCGGGACAGGTACCCACCGCCCGCCCGCGACCTCCGCGTGAGCGGCCCTTCTCGGCCGATCTCCTAGGCTGTTGTCCCATGACCGATTCCGTGACCGCCCCCCGCCGACACCCCGCGCGGGGGTATGCCCGGCGCGCCGTCAGGGCGGCGGTCCCCGTGGCGGCCGGGCTGACGCTCGTGGCGTGTGGCCCCTCCCCCGTCGACATGGTCGAGCACCCGATTACGACGACCCCGTCGCGGATGGCCGGCGAGGAGTTGCAGCGCTCGGCGGAGCCGGAGGAGTCGTGCGCCCCGGCACCGGTCCCCGCGGAGTTCCCCGGGCCGGGTGACCGCAGGGTCCCCACGGAGGGGCCGGGTCCGGACCGGGTGGAGGTGCCGCGGTCGCCGGAGAGGATCCTGGCGCTCGGCACAGGCGCGGTGGACACGGCCTGTGCCCTCGGGCTGCAGGACCTCGTCGTCGGCACGTTCGGCCTACCCGACGGTGCGGACGTCTACCTGCCCGACTCACTGACCGGACTCCCGACGGTCGGTCCCCTCGTCGGCGGGGACCCCGACGAGGTCGCGCGGGCCGCGCGGGAACTGCGTCCGGACCTCATCGTGCTGGCCGGGTCGGACGAGGTGGACCCGGCCGTCGTCGCCGCCGTGACTGATGTCGCCCCCACCGTGGTCTACGACGCCGACATCGTGGACTGGACGGAGGCCACCGAGGCGATCGCCGACGCCTACGGTCGGCCCCGCGCCGGCGGCGATCTCCTGCTGGAGGTGATCGAGCGGGCGCAGCGCACCGCCGACGCGACCACCCCGTCGGACACCCGGGTCTCCCTGGTGTCGGTGACCGGAGGGGAGGGTGACGGCATAGAGGTGCAGCGGCCGGACACGCTGGGCTCCCTGATGCTCGAGGCCGTGGGTGCCGAACGGCCCCCGGCGCAACGCACGCGCGACGGCGAGCGCGTCCCGCCCCTGCCCCAGTCCCCGGCCCTGGGTGACGAGCTGGACGGGGATGTGATCTTCGCGGTGGTCGGAGGCGAGGCCAGCTCCGAGGACGCGGCGCGGGAGGTCTTCGCCTCGGACAGGTGGACGGACCTCGACGCCGTGGGATCGCAGCGCGTGTTCGTGGTGGACCGTGCCGTGTGGGAGGGCGCGGGCCCGGTGGCGGCGCGGGCGGTCCTCGACGACATCCGGGGATCGATCAACGGGGTCGCACCGGACGGGTAGCCAGCAGTCCCTCCACGACCGTGAGACGACGACGCCCCTGCGACCGTGTTCGGTCGCAGGGGCGTCGTGGGTCAGAACCGGTGCGTCAGAAGTCCCAGTCCTCGTCCTCGGTGGCCTCGGCCTTACCCATGACGTACGAGCTGCCGGAGCCGGAGAAGAAGTCGTGGTTCTCGTCGGCGTTGGGGCTCAGGGCCGACAGGATCGCCGGATCGACGTCGGTCTCGTCCTTCGGGAACATGCCCTCGTAGCCCATGTTCATCAGCGCCTTGTTGGCGTTGTACCGCAGGAACTTCTTGACGTCCTCAGTCCACCCCACCGGATCGTAGAGATCCTCGGTGTAGTCCGCCTCGTTGTCGTACAGCTCGAACAGCAGCTCGAAAGTGTAGTCCTTGAGCTCGTCCCGCTCTGACTGGGTGACGTGCTCGAGGGCGCGCTGGTACTTGTACCCGATGTAGTAGCCGTGCACCGCCTCGTCGCGGATGATGAGCCGGATGACGTCGGCGGTGTTGGTGAGCTTGGCCCGCGAGGACCACCGCATGGGCAGGTAGAAGCCCGAGTAGAACATGAACGACTCGAGCATCACCGAGGCGATCTTGCGCTTGAGCGGATCGTCCCCCGCGTAGTAGCCGAGCACGATCTTGGCCTTCTTCTGGAGGAAGGGGTTCTCCTCCGCCCAGCGGAACGCGTCGTCCACCTGGGGCGTCGAGCACAGCGTGGAGAAGATCGTCGAGTAGCTCTTGGCGTGCACCGACTCCATGAACGCGATGTTGGTGAGCACCGCCTCCTCGTGCGGGGTCGACGCGTCGGGGATCATGCTGACGGCGCCGACCGTGCCCTGCAGGGTGTCCAGCAGGGTCAGGCCGGTGAAGACGCGGGTGGTGAGCTGCTGCTCGTACTCGGTCAGGGTCTGCCACGACGGGATGTCGTTGGAGACCGGCACCTTCTCCGGCAGCCAGAAGTTGGTGGTGAGCCGGCCCCACACCTGATCGTCGACCTCGTCGGGGACGCGGTTCCAGTTGATGGCCGACACCCGGTCGACCAGCTTGGGCTGGATGCCGGCGGCGGGACTGTGGGATCCCGGAGCGTGCAGCTCGGCGGTCATCGGATCTCCTCCTGGGGACGTGTGGGGTTCGGGACGCAGGCCTGCGGCCGGGCGGTCAGAGCATGCACGAGACGCAGCCCTCGACCTCGGTGCCCTCGAGCGCGAGCTGACGCACGCGGATGTAGTACAGGGTCTTGATGCCCTTGCGCCACGCGTAGATCTGGGCTCGGTTGACCTCACGGGTGGTGGCCGTGTCCTTGAAGAACAGGGTCAACGACAGGCCCTGGTCGACGTGCTGGGTAGCCGCCGCGTACGTGTCGATGATCTTCTCGTAGCCGATCTCGTACGCGTCCTGGTAGTAGTCCAGGTTGTCGTTGGTCAGGTAGGGCGCCGGGTAGTAGACGCGCCCGATCTTGCCCTCCTTGCGGATCTCGATCTTCGACGCCACGGGGTGGATCGACGAGGTCGAGTTGTTGATGTAGCTGATCGACCCCGTCGGCGGCACGGCCTGGAGGTTCTGGTTGTAGATGCCGTACTTCTGCACGTCGGCCTTCAGCGCGCGCCAGTCCTCCTGCGTGGGGATGGTCACCTCGGCCTCGGAGAACAGCGTTCGGACCCGGTCGGTGGCCGGCTCCCACACCTGGTCGGTGTACTTGTCGAAGAACTCACCCGAGGCGTACTTCGACTCCGGGAACCCGGCGAACCAGGTCCCGCGCTCCCGCGCGATCGCGTTGGACGACCGGAGCGCGTGGTAGAGCACGGTGTAGAAGTAGATGTTGGTGAAGTCGACACCCTCCTCGGATCCGTAGTGGATCCGCTCACGCGCGAGGTAGCCGTGGAGGTTCATCTGCCCCAGGCCGATCGCGTGCGACTCCGAGTTGCCCCGCTCGATCGAGGGCACGGAGTCGATGTGGGTCTGGTCGGAGACCGCGGTCAGTCCCCGGATCGCCGTCTCGATGGTCTGACCGAAGTCCGGCGAGTCCATGGCCTTGGCGATGTTGAGCGAACCGAGGTTGCAGGAGATGTCCTTGCCCACCTCGGAGTAGCTCAGGTCCTCGTTGAACTCCGAGGCCGTGGAGACCTGGAGGATCTCCGAGCACAGGTTGGAGTGCGTGATCTTGCCGGCGATCGGGTTGGCCCGGTTCACGGTGTCCTCGTACATGATGTACGGGTAGCCGGACTCGAACTGCAGCTCGGCGACGGTCTGGAAGAAGTGCCGGGCGTTGATCTTGGTCTTCTTGATCCGGCTGTCCTCGACCATCTCGTGGTAGTGCTCCGAGATGTCGACGTCCGCGAACGGCTTGCCGTAGATCCGCTCGACGTCGTACGGCGAGAACAGGTACATGTCGTCGTTGCGCTTGGCGAGCTCGAAGGTGATGTCCGGGATCACCACGCCCAGGGAGAGCGTCTTGATGCGGATCTTCTCGTCCGCGTTCTCACGCTTGGTGTCGAGGAACTTGAAGATGTCCGGGTGGTGCGCGTGCAGGTACACGGCGCCGGCACCCTGGCGGGCCCCGAGCTGGTTGGCGTAGGAGAACGAGTCTTCCAGCAGCTTCATCACGGGGATGACGCCCGAGGACTGGTTCTCGATGTGCTTGATGGGCGCGCCGTGCTCACGGAGGTTGGACAGCAGCAATGCCACGCCACCGCCGCGCTTGGACAGCTGCAGCGCGGAGTTGATGCTGCGGCCGATGGACTCCATGTTGTCCTCGATGCGCAGCAGGAAGCACGAGACGGGCTCCCCGCGCTGCTTCTTGCCGGAGTTGAGGAACGTGGGCGTGGCGGGCTGGAATCGACCGTCGATGATCTCGTCCACCAGCTGGCGGGCCAGCACCTGGTCGCCGGCGGCGAGGGTGAGCGCCACCATGCACACGCGGTCCTCGTAGCGCTCGAGGTAGCGCTTCCCGTCGAAGGTCTTGAGCGTGTACGAGGTGTAGTACTTGAAGGCGCCGAGGAAGGTCGGGAAGCGGAACTTCTTGGCGTATGCGTGGTCGAACAGTTCGCGGACGAAGTTGCGCGCGTACTGGTCCAGCACCTCGCGCTCGTAGTAGTCCTTCTCGACCAGGTAGTCGAGCTTCTCGTCCAGGTTGTGGAAGAAGACCGTGTTCTGGTTGACGTGCTGCAGGAAGTACTCCCGCGCCGCCCGGCGGTCCGCGTCGAACTGGATCTTCCCGTCCGCGTCGTAGAGGTTGAGCATCGCGTTGAGGGCGTGGTAGTCGAGACGCTGACCGTCGCCCGCCTCTCCCGCGGTGATGCTCTCGGGGTTCACGGTTGGTGCTGCCAAAACTCTTCCAATCCCTCTCGGACGCGGATGACGTCCTCGTGTGTGCCCATCAACTCGAAGCGGTAGAGGTACGGGACCCCCACCTTCTCGGCGATCACGTCGCCGGAGCGACCGAAATCCCGTCCGAAGTTGGTGTTGCCGCCGGCGATGACTCCCCGGCAGAGACTTCTGTTGTGCGCGTTGTTGAGGAACGCGACCACCTGCCGCGGGACCGCGGCGCCGTTCTTGCCTGTGATCTCGAGGCTTCCCCCGTAGGTCGGAACGATCAGAACATACGGGTCCGACACCGTCGGGACGGGCTCGGTCCTCCGCACCGGGATACGCAGTGCGGGGAGACCGAGCCGGTCGACGAATCGTTTGGTGTTCTCGGAGATATTGGAGAAGTAGACGATCCTCACCGGCTTCTCGGCCGGTATCGGAGCCGCCATCGCCGCCCCCTTGTCGAAGGAATCCTGGTGTTACCGCGCCGTCGGACTACGACCGCGCAGTCAGGCCGCCACGGAGGCGAGTGCCTTGATGCGGTCCGGGCGGAAGCCGGACCAGTGGTCGGAGCCCGCGACCACGACGGGCGCCTGGAGGTACCCGAGCGCCATGACGTACTCCCGAGCCTCGTCGTCCATCGAGATGTCGATGATCTCGTACTCGATGCCCTGCTTGTCGAGTGCCTTGTAGGTGGCGTTGCACTGGACGCAGGCGGGCTTGGTGTAGACGGTGACCATGTGTCTCAGGACCTCTTTCGGCACGGCGCCCGGACGGCGCGAGGGACTCTTCTCGTAGCGGCTTCCCGGGCCCGGGCTCTCGCCCGGCCTGTGGATAACCGCGGTGTCTGTCGGGGGTCACGGTCCGAATCCCACGAGTGACATTCATTGGGGCCGCAACGCTTCTAGACACTACCCCTAGTGGCCAGCGAGTCAATCGACCACAACATTTTGGTCTTACATCGCTGGTATTCCCAGGTCGCGATCCCGCCTTGTGGACACCGTGGGCCCCCGGTGGGAACCCCGTCCCCGGACCGTCGATCCGGCGCCGCGCACACCCACGGTCGCACGCCGATCACCGTCCCGGGGCGGCGGGTCGGCATCCCACAGGACCTCCCCAGGGACCCCACAGATTGTCCCCACGCCCTCCACAAGCACGTGGATGATCGTGCGCCCGGGGCGTGGACGGATGTGGCGGGCCGGGGACGGTTCACCGCCGGGTGCGAGCGGTCACGGCGAGGCCGCGGGGTCGCGGGGCGCGCCGGGGAGGCCACGACGACGAGGGGACGACGACGAGGGCCCGCCGCCGGCGAACCGGTGGCGGGCCCTCAAGGGTGCGTGAGGACTCACGCGGACATGTCAGCCCTGGCGGGCCTTGAAACGGGGGTCCTTCTTGTTGATCACGTAGACCTTGCCGCGACGACGGACAACCTGGGCGCCCGGCTTGTTCTTCAGCGACCGAAGGGACTTGCGGACCTTCATCTGGCGCTCCTTAGGCTCTCGGGGCGGCCGCTATGGCCGCCGACACGACTGGGGATCACTGTGCGACACGCCCGTCCCGAAAGGCCGGATGTACGACACACAACTGGTCCATCGTAACGGACTGCCCGGCCAGAACTCCAACCGGCGACGGACGGCACCCCGCCCGCACCCCGCCCGCACCCCGGCCGCACCCCGACCGCGCTCCGGGTACTCGCGGCCACCGGCGGAGATGTCACGCGGTCGTCACACGTGGTTCCTATGCTGACGCCATGACCGAGACCACGACAGACCGCGCCGCTGCCCTGCGCGCCACCATCATCGCCGAACTCGGCGTCCGTCCCGACATCGATCCCGCGGAGGAGGTCGAGTCGCGGGTCACGTTCCTGGCCGACTACCTCCGTTCGACCCCCGCCACGGGCTTCGTCCTGGGGATCAGCGGCGGGCAGGACTCCACCCTGACCGGCCGGCTCTGTCAGCTCACCGCGGAGCGACTCCGGGACGAGGGGATGTCGCGCGCCCGGTTCGTGGCGATGCGCCTGCCCTACGGCGAACAGGCCGACGAGGCCGACGCGCAGGCGGCCCTGGAGTTCATCCGTCCGGACGAGAGTCTCACGGTGGATGTCCGCCCCGCGTCGGACGCCGCCTCCGAGGCCGCCTCCGCCGCACTCACGGCCCTGCCCGACGAGGCGGGGCCGCTCCGTGACTTCGTCCGCGGCAACGTCAAGGCGCGTGAGCGGATGATCGCCCAGTACGCCGTGGCCGGGCAACTGAACCTCCTCGTCGTCGGCACCGACCACGCTGCCGAGGCGGTCACCGGCTTCTTCACCAAGTACGGCGACGGCGGGGTCGACCTGACCCCCCTGACCGGTCTCACCAAACGACAGGGCGCGGCGCTGCTACGCCACCTCGGCGCGCCGGACTCCACCTGGCGCAAGGTCCCCACCGCCGACCTCGAGGACGACCGGCCGGGCCTGCCCGACGAGGTCGCCCTCGGCGTGACCTACGCCCAGATCGACGATTACCTCGAGGGCCGCGACGGCGTCCCGCCCGAGGTGTCCGCGCGGATCGAGCAGCTGTTCCTGGGCTCGCGCCACAAGCGCACGGTGCCCGCCACCCCGCTCGACACGTGGTGGCGCTGACCGGTCCGCGAGGACTGATCGTCAGCGCAGCAGCGTCCAGACGGTCTCGAGCGCCTCGGTCGTGCCGGGGACGTCGTAGGACTGGGTGGTGAAGACCGCCGCGGCGCGCCCGGTGCCGCGGTCGACGTAGCCGATCGTCCCCAGTCCCCCGGCCCAGCCGGCCACGCCGCCCGGGCGGACCTCCACCTGGAACCCGTAGCCGCAGCCGGGCTCGAGGAAACCCTCCGCGCTCGCCCGCTGCCGCGCTGTGAGGTGGTCGGTGGCCATCAGCCGAGCACTCTCCGGCTCGAGCACCGGGCCACCGTCGACGAGCACACCCAGAAGTTCCAGGTAGTCGCCCACCGTCGAGGCGAGCCCGCAGGCGAGGGACTCGAAGACCGGCGGCACCGCGAACCTGCTCGCGGTGTCCAGTGGCGAAACCCTGCCGTCGGGCCCGAGGCCGTACGAGGTGGGGAGACGGGAGAGGTCGGCCGTGAACCCCGTGTCCGCCAGCCCCAGTGGCCCGGTGAGGTGCTCGGCCAGCAACTCGGTCACGGACGAGCCGGTGGCGCGGGCGAGGAGCACCCCGAGGACGTCGCTACTGGTGTGGTACCACCATTGCTGGCCCGGCTGGCCCGCTAAGGGCAGCTCCGCCAGGCGCCGGAGATACTCGTCCGGCGCGACGGCCGGTGCGTACGGTCCCGGGGCGACCCCGCGCTCGGACATCGCCTCCGACAGCGCCGGGTTCTCCCCCGCCCAGCCGACACCCGCGGTCATGGTGAGCAGGTGCCGCAGCGTGACGGGCCGCTCGGCCGGGACCGTGTGGTCCGGCGGGCCGCCCGGCGTCGCCAGCACGCGCGGGTCTGCCAGTTCGGGCAAGAACGTGTCCACCGGGTCGTCGAGGGTCAGTACGCCTCGTTCCACGAGACGCATCGCCAGGATCCCGCCGACCGGCTTGGTGTTGGACGACAGTGGGAACACCGCGTCCTCCCCCAGCGCGGGTCCGCCCACGGTACGGGCTCCGCCGGAGACGATCCTGGAGCGCCCGCTCTCGCGGACGCCACAGACGTACCCGACCAGCCGACCGTGGTCGACGAGCGCGTCGAGCACGTCGACGACGTCCGTGATCTCCCCTGGCCCCGCCACACCCCGACACTACGACCGCGGACCGGATGGCGGAAGACGCCAAATGGCGAGATCCCGGGACATCGTTTCCGTTGTCCCGGGATCTCGTCCTCGGTGGAGCTAAGGGGACTCGAACCCCTGACCCCCACACTGCCAGTGTGGTGCGCTACCAGCTGCGCCATAGCCCCGTATCCATTTGTCCGCCGCTCACCTCTCGGTGACCGGCCCGACCTAAGTTACACCACCACGGTTCGGGCCTCCAAATCGGGCCCGGCCCCGCCGGGAAGGGCGGGGCCGGGCCACACGTACGTACCCGGAACGAGCACCGGGCGGTTCTCCGGACGAGTTACGCGATGATGTCCTGGAGCCAGGCGGCGTTGCCGATGTCGACGACCTCGCCCTCGTGGGCGACCGTCGGGGTGGACACGCGATCGGTGATCTCGCGGATGCTCTGCTGGGCGTTGTCCGCACTGTCGGAGGCCTTGTCCATGCCGCCGTTGGACTCGACGTTGCCGATGCACTCGACCGAGTCCGCGTTCGCGCCGGCCGATTCCGCGATGTCCGCCAGCTCGCGGGCCGAGAGGTCGCCGCCGCCCTCCCCCGGCTGCTCGGCGAAGAACGCATTCTTAACGTCGAAGAACACGGGCAGGGAGTCCTTGGCCGCGACACACTGGATGGCCGCGAGCGCGCGGGTGGAGTACTCACCGGAGCCGGACTGGCCGTTGAGGAAGTTCAGGGTGTGGAACTCGACCTGCAGGTCCCCTGCCTCGACGGCCTCGGAGATGGACTCACCGTACTGCGCCTCGAAGGAGCCACATGCGGGGCACATGTAGTCCTCCCAGATCTGGACGGTCGGTGCCTCGTCCGGGCCGACGACGACCACGCCGGCCTCGGTGATGTCGATCAGCTCGTCATTGGTCTCGCCGAACGTGATGGGGTTGGCCTCGCCGCCCCGCTGGGCCATCCAGACGACTCCACCGAGGACCACGACGGCGACCGCGATGAGCGCGACCACCGTGATGATCATCCCGTTGTTGGACTTGGTCTGGAGGACCTTGGTGTTCTTGTTGGGCTTGGCGTTCACGTGTACGCAGGCCTTTCTCTACTGGGAGACCGTCGACCTCTTCCGGGTGACCGGCACTACGTCAGAGGGTACCGAAGCGGCGGGAGCGACCCCGCGCGCGCACCATCGATGCAAATGCACCACACCCCCGGTCGGTGTCGACCGGGGGTGGGGCCCGAATGGTGGAGCTGCCGGGAATTGAACCCGGGTCCTCCGCAGCATCGGCAGGGCTTCTCCGTGCGCAGTCCGCGTTGGCCTCTACTCGGATCTCGCCCTCATGCGGACATGTCGGCGATGACGATCCCAGTCACTGTGTGATGTCCCGACCCACCCCGTGACCGGGTGAGCCGGTGATCTCTCTAGATGATGCCGGTGACCGGGGCGAGAGCGACCCCGGGCCGACAGACTACGGGCTCGCTATCAGGCAGCGAGGGCGTAGTCGCGCTGATTGGTATCGGCGCGTAATTGGTTGCCACGACGCTTACGGTGGTCTCTGGCCTGCACCGGCACGCTTCCCCTGCGTCAACTCACGTAGTCGAAACCAAGTCAGCCCCGTCAGGACCGCCGACTTCCGCCGACGGACTCCCCACCCTACCCCGGTGACACGCCGCCCGCCAGGGTGATCCCGCTCTCCCCGGTCAGGCGAGCACCCGGTTCAGCCGAGCACCCCGTTCAGCCGAGTGCGAGCAGGGAGATCGCCACCCCCGCCAGGACGAGTCCGACCATCTGGACCGCACGCATCCGCTCCCCGCCGTGGGCGATCGCCAGCGCTACGGTGAAAGCGGGGTACAGCGCAGCGATCACACTGACCAGGGAGAGCATCCCCGCCTGCGAGGCGAAGTAGAAGGCACCGTTGGCGACGGCGTCGAACACGGCGATCACCACGCCGATCGCGATGAGACGCCGGGAGAAACGGAACGACTCACGGGCTGCGACCGCGGCGACCAGCAGCATCACCGTCGCCCCGATCCGCGAGGCCGCGACCGGCCACAGGCCCTGGCCCGGCGGCACCTGCGCCAACAACACGAAGAACGCGGCGAACGCCAGCCCGGAGAAGAGCGTGAGCACCAGGAGACGACGGGTGAGGCGCCCGTGCAGGGCGGACGAGCCGTCCCGGCTCTCCATAGAGACCAACACCGTCGCCACCAGCGCGAGCGCCATGCCCGCCCCCGCCGCGGGCGCGGGCCGCTCCCCCGCCGCCAGACCGAACGCCAGCGGAACCGCCGCCGCCAGGACCGCCGTGATCGGCGAGATCACACTCATCGGCCCGCGGGAGAGCGCCAGGTAGAACGACCACACCGCGACACCCGAGGCCAACCCGGAGGCCAGGCCCCACCCCAGACCGACCCCGGTCGGCGACCCACCGGCGACCAGGGCCGCGACGCCCACCAGCACGATCGACAGCGGATAGGAGACGCTGACCACGCGCAGCACGCGGGCGCGGCGGGAGGCCACGCCGCCGAGGTAGTCGCTGATGCCGTACGCCACCGCCGAAGTCGACGCCAGCGCGACCGGCATCATGCCCGCATGCCCTTGATCTTCCTGCCGAGTTCACGCACGGCCTCACGCTCGGCGGTCCGGCGGGCGATGTCGTGGCGCTTGTCGTGCGCCTGCTTGCCCCGTGCGACGGCCAGTTCGACCTTTACCCGGCCACCCACGAAGTAGAGGGACAGCGGGACGAGGGTGGCGTTGCCGTCGCGCACCTTGCCCACGAGCGAGTCGATCTCGCGGCGGTGCAGCAGGAGCTTCCGGGCACGCTTCGGGGCGTGGTTGGTCCAGCTCCCGTGCGAGTACTCGGGGATGTGTAGCCCGCGGAGCCACACCTCGCCGTCGTCGACCGTCGCGAACGCGTCGACCAGCGAGGTCTTGCCCTCACGCATGCTCTTGATCTCGGTCCCGACCAGCGCGATGCCGGCCTCGTGCGTCTCCAGGATCTGGAAGTCGTGCCGGGCCTTGCGGTTACTCGCGACGATGCTCCCGTCGGAGCCGAGGGACGACGCGCCCTTCTTCTTGTTCTTCTTGGCCACGTCGCGTCACCTCCTGATTGCCGTGCCCTCGCCGCCGTTCCGCAGCCCCCAGAGTCTAGATGGAGGGCGCGTTCAGTGCCGAACCGTGAGCCTCAGGGCGATCCAGGCGGTGAGCGCGGAGACCACCGCGCCCGCCACGACCAGCCCCGGTGCGAGGAGGAGGATGTCGGGGGTGGTGATCCGCTCGACCAGGTTCGCGCGGTAGGCCTCCGCCAGCACCCTGTCGAGGAAGACGTTCTTGGCCACCAGCAGGCCCCCCACCGCGAGGAGGGCGCCGGCCACCGCCGCGATCACCGCCTCGAGGACGAACGGCAACTCCGTGTACCAGCGGCTCGCGCCCACCAGTCGCATGATCCCCAGGGCGGTCCGCCGGGTGAACGCGGCGATCTGCGTCATGTTGGCGATGAGCAGGACGGTCGCCAGCAGCTGGACGACCGCGATCGCGAAGGCCGCGTTGCGGACGCCGTCGAGGACGGAGAAGACCCGTTCGACGAGCTCGCCCTGCCCCTGGACGATCTCGATGCCGTCCACCTCCGCCAGGTCACGCGCCACCGCCTCGGCCCGCGTGGGGTCGGTCAGTGTGAGGGTGAACCGCGAGCCGAGGGCGTCCGGCGAGGTCGACTCCACCAGCACCGGGTCTGTCGAGGAGAACAGGTCGACGAACTCGGCGTAGGTCTGCTCGGGATTCTTGTACTCCACCGACGCCACGCCCGGCGTCGTCTCGAGCCGCTGGAGGATCCGGCCGCATTCCGCCGCGCAGTCCGGATCCTCCAGCGAGATCGACCGGTCCACGTAGACGCGGAACTCGTTGAGATAGTCGTACTTGTCCTGACTCGCGGACGCGGTCATGGCCACGAGCAGGCCCGCCCCCAGCATGCCCAGGGCCACCGCCGTGGTGATGATCATGGCCAACGTCATGGACAGGTTGCGGCGCAGTCCCTGCCCGACCTCGGAGGCGACGAACGTAGCGGCCATCAGCGGTCCACCCCGTAGGTTCCGCGGGCGTCGTCGCGGACGACCGAGCCGTCGACCAGTTCCACCACGCGGCGCCGCGAGCGGTCCACGATGTGCCTGTCGTGGGTCGCCATGAGCACGGTGGTCCCCGTCCTGTTGATCCGGTCGAGCAGGAGCATGATGTCCTCGCTGGTTTCGGGGTCGAGGTTGCCCGTCGGTTCGTCCGCCAGCAGCAGCACCGGGCGGTTGACGAACGCCCGCGCGATCGCGACCCGCTGCTGTTCCCCACCGGAGAGTTCGTGAGGTCGGCGATCGGCCTTCCCGCCCAGCCCGACCATGTCCAGGGTCTCCGGCACCACCTTGTCGATGGTCCGGCGGGACTTGCCGATCACCTGCAGCGCGAACGCGACGTTCTCCGCGACCGTCTTGTTCTCCAGCAGACGGAAGTCCTGGAACACGCAGCCGAGAGAGCGTCGCAGCACGGGCACGTCGGAGCCCTTCATGCGCGTGAGGTCGTGGCCGGCGACGGTGAGGGTGCCCGAATCCGGGCGGTCCTCGCGGAGAACGAGCCGCAGGAACGTGGACTTGCCCGATCCCGACGCACCGATGAGGAACGCGAACTCGCCGTCACCGATCTCCACGCTCACGTCGGACAGCGCCGGACGCGTCGAGGACGGGTACGACTTCGTCACACGGGAACCAGTGATCACTCCGATAGCCTAACGCCACGCAGGCCACAGGCACGGGAGCGGTCGAACAACGCGGCGGCGGCCGCGGCGCGGCCACCCGGTGGCGCTACCCCTCGAGGGCGCCGCCGGGCACCGAGGTCTCCCCGGCGCCCGGGGCCTCCTGCTGCAGCTGCGGTTGCGACTGCTGGTCAGGCTGCTGCTGCGGCGACTGCTGTGGCTGTTGTTGCTGCGGGGCCTGCGGATCGGCGCCACCGGGGAACCCCTCGGCATCGGGACCCGTCGTCGCGGTCCCTCCCGTCACCGTGGTGCTGGTCGTGCGGGAGCCCGTTCCCGTCGGAGTCGGAGACGAACTCGGGGTCGGGGCCGTGGTCTCGGTGGTCTGATCCGTCGGCGTGGACGACGGGTCGACCGGTTCGGCCGGTTCGGCCGGTTCGGCCGGTTCCGAGGTCCCGGTGGGGTCCTGCGCGGGTTGCGGCCCGAAAGCGACCACCGGCTCGTCGCGGACGAGCAGATACAGCACGCCTGCCAGGACGAACGCGCCGAGGAGGATCGCGGTCGTCCGAGACATCCTGAAGAACTCGACGAGCAGTGCGACGATCCACGGTCTCGCACGCCGCGAGGGTGCGTCCGGTGGTGGGGTCCCCCCCAACCCGAGCGGATCGGGCCGGTCGAGGATCGGGTCGTCGTCGATCGCGGCGCCCTGCGGGGACGTCTCGTCGGGCCGGACCGTGTCATCATCCCTGTGCCGGGCCATCAGACGCTCCCCTCTCCGGTCTGCGGTCGCAGCATCCCGGCGCGGATGGCGGCCAGCGCCTCCGGCTCCAGGACGATCCCCTCCTGGCGGAAGCGGCGGAGGATGACGGCACGCATCCGACGGCCCACCTCCCACTGCATTCCCGGCTTGGTCCGGGCGAGCAGTCGGATGACGGTCTGCTCGAGCCTGATCGACTGCACACCCATGACCGACGGCTCGTCGAGCACGTACTCGCCCACACGATCGTCGTGGACGATGTCGCGACAGACCTCCGCGAGCACCTCGTGCGCCTTGTCCATGTCGGCATTGTTGGGCACGGGGACGTCGATGATCGCACGAGCCCAGTCCTGGGACTGATTGATCGCGGTGACGATCTGACCGTTGGGGACGATGACCGCCTCGCCGTCCAGGGTGCGCAGCCGGGTGACCCGGAGCGTGACGTCCTCGATCGTCCCGGCGGCGACGCCGGTCGCGGTGGTGAGTTCGACGATGTCACCGTAACCGTACTGACGTTCGGCCAGCACGAAGAAGCCAGCGAGGAAGTCCTGGACGATCTTCTGCGCGCCGAAACCCAGCGCGGCGCCGAGGACGGTGGCCGGCGCCACCAGCGTGACGAGGTTCACGCCGAACCTCAGCAGGATCTGGATGCCGAACAGGATGTACAGCATTCCCACCGCTACGTAGGAGACGACCTGGACGAGGGAGTGGAGGTGCTTGGACTCCTCCGACCACAACTCCTTGTCGGCGTTCCTCGCGTCGATCCGGCCGGTCCACATCCGGGCGATCTTGCCGATCGCCCGGGTCATCAGGGCGGCTCCCAGGACGAGGAGGACGACCTCCAGGCCGTCGTTGCTGAGCCAGTTCAGGACTCCGCTGAAGTCTGTCCGGAAGGCCACTAGGCGTCCGCCCCCTCCCGCATGCGCCATCGGATACCGGCCTCGATGAACCCGTCGATGTCACCGTCGAGGACCGCGGACGGGTTGTTCACCTCGTACTCGGTGCGCAGGTCCTTGACCATCTGGTACGGGTGCAGAACGTAGGACCGCATCTGGTTGCCCCAGGAGGCGTTGCCACCCGCACCGAGCGCGTCCATGGCGGCCCGCTCCTCCTGGCGCTTGCGCTCGAGCAGTTTGGCCTGCAGCACTTTCATGGCGGCGACCTTGTTCTGCAGCTGCGACTTCTCGTTCTGACAGGTCACGACGATCCCGGTCGGGACGTGGGTGAGGCGGACGGCCGAGTCGGTGGTGTTGACGGACTGGCCACCGGGACCCGAGGAGCGGTAGACGTCCACCCGGACCTCGTTCTCCGGCACCTCGATGGAGTCGACGGTCTCCACGACCGGCAGCACCTCGACCTCGGCGAAGGAGGTCTGGCGGCGGCCCTGGTTGTCGAACGGGGAGATCCGCACCAGCCGGTGCGCTCCCTGCTCCACGGACAGCGTCCCGTACATGTAGGGGTCCTTGACCACGAAGGTGGCGGACTTGATCCCCGCCTCCTCAGCGTACGAGGTGTCGTACACCTCGACCTTGTGGCCGGCCTTCTCGGCCCACCGGATGTACATGCGCATGAGCATCTCGGCGAAGTCCGCGGCGTCCACGCCACCGGCACCGGCACGGATGTTGACCACGGCGTCACGCTGGTCGTACTCACCGCTGAGCATCGTCTTGACCTCCATGGCCTCGACGTCCTCACGCAGGCTGGCGCGTTCGGAGTCCGCCTCCTCGACGGCGCCGTCGCCCTCCTCCTCCGCCAGCTCGTACATCAGGGGCAGGTCCTCGATCCGCTGCCGCAGATCCCGGCAGCGGCGCAGGTCGGCCTGGATGTAGGACAGCTCGCTGGTGACCTTCTGCGCCCGGTCCTGGTCGTTCCACAGGTCCGGGTCGGCGGCCATCTGCTCGAGCTCGTCGACGCGTCGGGCCAGCTCCTCGATGTCGAGGACCTTCTCGACCGTGGTCAGGGTCGCGTCGAGGGCAGCGATGTCGGCAGAAACGTCAGGGTGCACGTTATCCGACTCTACGCGGCCCGGGCGCCTTCCAGCGTTTGCCCACCCGCCCCTTCCGCGTGGCCTGCCGCGCCTCCGATCGTCACCCCCCGCCGGTAGCGTCGGATGCCTCGGACCCGCTACCGCTCGTGGTCAGTGAGCCGCTACGACCAAGTGGAGGAAGTGAACGTCCATGGACACCCGACAACCGGGCCCCCTGCACGACGAGTCCACCGGGGGGATGACCGACGCCGATCTGGCCGCCCGCCTCGTCGTCGACGCCGGAAACCTCGCGCGGCGACTGCGCGAGCACGGGCTCGACGTCCGGCGCAAGACTTCCGTCTCCGACGTGGTCACCGAGGCCGACGATGCGGCCGAGCGGCACATCACCGCACTCCTGGCCGCCCACCGTCCGTCCGACGGCGTCCTGGGCGAGGAGGGCTCCCTCGTCGCGGGCGACGGCGAACGACGGTGGGTCGTGGACCCGGTGGACGGCACCTACAACTTCGTCTCCGGCTCCGACTACTGGTGCTCGGCCGTCGCGGTCACCGGTGAGGAAGACTATCTGCTCGGCGCGGTCCACCGACCGGTCACCGGGGAGACCTTCGTCGGCGGTTCGGACGTGCCGACGCGCCGCAACGGGGTACCCGTCGCGCGCCTGGCCCCCGGTGACCTGGCCGCCGGCAGCCTCGCCACCTACCTGCACCCGCCGTTCTTCGACGATCCCCAACTCGCCGAGCCTTTCCACCGCGTGAGCCGTGGCGCGGCGACCATCCGAATGCTCGGGTCCGGTTCCGTGGACCTGGCCTCCGTCGCGTGTGGGATCCACACGGTGTGGTGTCAGCACTCCTGCCCCGAGTGGGACTGGCTACCCGGCCGCGCACTCGTCGAGGGGGCGGGCGGGGTGTGCGCGACCGTCGAGGTGGGCGGCTACGACTGGTTCGTGGCCGGCCGCCCGGGTGCGGTCGAGCAGACGGTCGACCTCCTGCGCGGCTGACACCCGTCCGACCCACCGGCGGGACGGACGGGTTCGAGGAAAGAGTGGCGCACGGAACTTACTCCGAAGTAAGGTGTCAGGGACAGCACCGTCCACCGTCCGTCACGAGAACAGCTGGTGATGATGAGCAAGAACCCCACAGCCCCGTCCACGACCGGACGCGCGGAGACCTCGACACCGGGTAAGAACCCCGCGCGCATCGACGCCATCGGCGCCGCCATGCGCGCGCTGACCACCATTACCGGGTCGGAGTTCGCCGAGCGCTTCGGCCTGCGGCAAAAGGTCGACCGGGTCACCTACGAGGCCACCAAGACCGGTTTCAAGACCCTCGGTGCAGCGACCAAGTCGTTCAAGAAGGTCTCCGGCGGCGGCGCACCCAAGCGTCTTCCCGACTCCGAGGCCCGGCCCGACCTGTTCGACCTCACGCTGGACGAGGACCAGCAGATGATCTCGCAGACCGTGCGAGAGTTCGCCGCCGAGGTCATCCGGCCGGCCGCGCACGACGCCGACGCCGCCGCCGAGGCACCCGCGTCGCTGCTCGAGCGCTCGGCCGAGATCGGCGCCACCATGCTCAACGTGCCCGAGGAGTTCGAGGGCATCGCGTCCGAGCGCGGTGTGGTGACCAACTCGCTGGTCGCCGAGGCCCTGGCCTACGGCGACATGGGCCTGGCCCTGCCGATCCTGGCCCCCTCCGGCGTGGCCACCACCCTGACGCAGTTCGGCTCGGACACCCAGCAGAAGTCATACCTCCCGGCGTTCGCCTCCGAGCAGGTCCCCGCCGCCGCCGTCGTGGTGGCCGAGCCGCAGCCACTCTTCGACCCGTTCAATCTCAAGACCACCGCCACCCGCACCGTCGGCGGGTTCACGCTCAGCGGCGTCAAGTCGATGGTGCCCACGGCCGGCAGCGCGGAACTCTTCGTCGTCGCCGCCTCCCTCGACGGCGCGCCGACCTTCTTCGTCGTGGAATCCGACACCGACGGACTCGTGGTGGAGGCCGACCCGTCCATGGGCCTGCGCGCCGCCGGCCTCGGCCGACTCGTCCTCACCGACGTCTCCCTTCCCGCCGACGCCATCCTCGGTGGCGCTGACGTCTCGCCGGAGGACCGGTCCTCGGCCTACGCCGACGTCATCCGCCTGTCGCGTCTGGGCTGGGCCTCCCTCGCCGTGGGCACCTCCCACGCCGTCCTGGACTACGTGACCCCGTACGTCAAGGAGCGTCACGCCTTCGGCGAGCCCATCGCCCACCGGCAGGCGGTCGCGTTCGCCGTGGCCGACATGGCCACCGAACTCGACGGCATGCGCCTGGTCACCTGGCGCGGCGCCGCCCGCGCCGAACAGGGACTGTCCTTCGCCCGCGAGGCCGCGCTGGCCCGCAAGATCGCCGCGGACAAAGGTATGAAGATCGGCCTCGACGGTGTCCAGCTGCTCGGTGGCCACGGGTTCACCAAGGAACACCCGGTCGAGCGGTGGTATCGCGACCTGCGCGCCGTGGGAGTGGCCGAGGGCGTGGTGGTCCTGTGACGTCCGCCCGCTCCGCCACACTCCCGAACCGGACCAAGGACCTGAAGCGATGATCAATCTCGAAATCCCCAAGAAGCTGCAGGCGGGTGCAAACCAGGCCCGCCAGGTGGCCATGCAGATCTTCCGACCCATCTCCCGCAAGTACGACCTCGCCGAGCATGAGTACCCCGTCGAGCTGGACACCCTCAAGGCCATGATGGAGGCCATGGAGGACGCCGGTCAGGCGGCCTCCGGCGCCACCATGGGATCAGGTCGCGCACCCCGGCGCGAGGGCGTGTCCAACGGCGGCAATATGAAGTCGCTGCTCAATGCCATCGAGACCTGCTGGGGCGACGCGGGATTGACCTTGTCCGTCCCCGGCCAGGGGTTGGGTAACTCCGCCATCGCCGCCGTGGCGAGCGACGAGCAGATGCAGAAGTTCGGCCGGGTGTGGGCCTCGATGGCCATCACCGAGCCCGAATTCGGCTCCGACTCGGCCGCCGTCTCGGCCACCGCGCGGTTGGACGGCGACGAGTACGTCATCAACGGCACCAAGATCTTCGTGACCTCGGGCCAGCGCGCGGATCACATCGTGGTGTGGGCGACCCTGGACAAGAGCAAGGGCCGCGCCGCGATCAAGTCCTTCGTCGTGCCCCGGGACCATCCCGGCGTCTCCGTCGACCGGCTGGAGCACAAGCTCGGCATCCGGGCCTCGGACACGGCGCAGATCAGCTTCACCGACTGCCGGGTCCCCAAAGAGAATCTTCTGGGCGATCCGGAGGTCCGCGTGGACAAGGGCTTCGCTGGTGCCATGCAGACTTTCGACAACACCCGGCCGCTGGTCGCCGGCATGGCCGTGGGCGTCGCCCGGGCCGCGCTCGAGGAGATCCGCACCCTCCTCGAGGAGGCCGGCATGGAGATCGACTACGACCGTCCGGCCACCAGCCAGCCGGCCGCCGTCGCCAAGTACCTCGACCTCGAAGCCGACTGGGAGGCTTCCTACCTGCTCACGCTCCGCGCGGCGTGGATGGCAGACAACAAGATGCCCAACACCAAGGAGGCATCGATGTGCAAGGCCAAGGCCGGGCGCACCGGTTCCGCCGTGACCCTGGGCGCGGTCGAGCTGGCCGGCAGCTACGGCTACTCCGAACGCAGCTTCCTGGAGAAGTGGTCGCGCGACTCCAAGATCCTCGACATCTTCGAGGGCACGCAGCAGATCCAGCAGCTGGTGATCGCGCGCCGGATCCTGAACCTGTCAAGCGCCGAGCTGAAGTGAGCCGACCCCGGCGCGATCACGATCACTGACGCGATCACTGATTTGAGCGGCGCCCCGCGGACCCGATGTCCGCGGGGCGCCGCCCATTTCAGCTGACTCACTCCAGTCTACTGTTCGGTGCCCACGACATGATGGTTCCGCACTGCCGGCAGATGTGGACACGGTGGCCGTGGTCGAGACTGCCGCTGCGAGCGGCATCCCAGCCGACGAGGACCCGGTCGGGACCGAGCTCATGTCCATACGGGCAGTGGGTAGGCGCGTCCTCGGTCCAGAACATGGAGCGGACGGTAGCGAGAGGCTCGGACACCGAGGCCCGCAGGCGGATGGAGGGGCGGCCGGCCTGCCGGAGCCCCCGTCACCGCACGACCTACCGTCGAAGCTGGACCCCGACACAGATGCTCGTCCCGGGCGGGGTGCCGGCGATCAGGCCATCCGGAAGCCACTCCCCGGCCAGTCGCGCGCGGTGGCGTCGGCGACGATCGCGTCGAACGAGTACGCCACCGCCGGCAGGAAGAACGGAGTCTGCGCCGGGTGGATACACGAGGGCAGGATGGGGCCGATGCTGCCGGCCGATCCCGCGTCCGGCGGCATGTGCCCGCCGGAGAGGAGCCCGACGAGACGCCCCTCGCGGATCACGGGGCCACCGGAGTCGCCGTAACCGGCACAGGTGTGGGTCCAGAACCGGTCGCCCTCGCGCTGCCACGTGATGCCACAGGTGTGTCCGGTGGTCAGCCCGTCCTTGCAGACGACGTCACCGAACTGCGGCGCGGGTCCGCGGCCCACGATGCCCGCCTGTCGGACGGGGACGGCGACGCCCGGGTCCAGACGGATCACGGAGTAGTCGAGGATCTCGTTGCGGGTGGCGATGGTGCCGATCACGCCGGCACCCGGGTCGTCGCGGAGGATCACCGGGGCGTCGATCCGCTCACTGCAATGGGCGGCGGTGAACGCGACTGGCGCTCCGGAGTCGTCGTACCCGGCGGCGGTAATGGTGCATCCGGCCACTCCCCCGACCAGAACAGGGGTCGCACCCCCGACGGGCACGGCGGCTTGGGCAGCTGCGGGCGCCATCAACGTGGCGGCACCGGCCATCACGGCCGTCGCGGCGAGCTTCGCCACACGGGTGAGCCTCATGAATGTGTCCTTCCCACCCCGGGCGGACTGCCCGGGTATACGCCCTCGACAGCGTAGCGGCGATCAGCCGCCGGTGCACCACGCGCGGGCCGGCTGGAGCCCCACCACCCGTGCGGCGCTGGCCCCGACACGTCGGATCCCGGCCGATCCCCCGGTCAGCGGCCTTCGACGATGATGCGGATGGAGGGCCGCTCGTCGGGGTCTCCGCCGATCTGTGCCCAGATCCCCGCGACGACGGGCTCGAGGAACAGCTCGCCCACCTGACCCATGAGCGTGCGGACCACCTGGACCTTGTCCGAGGCCCGCGTCGAGGCGTGGCCACCGCGCCGCAGACTGTCGACCTCCCTGGTGGTGAGCTCGACGATCGCCTCGAGAAGCGGGACACCCCGGCCGTCGGGTTCGAGGAGGGCCCGGTTGATGTACTTCACCAACATCGGGTTGCGCTCGAGCATCTCCCGCACCGCGGCGTCGCGGGCCGCCACGACCTCCGCTGCTGATCCGGAGTGCTCGACCGTCGCCAGTGCGGCGACCACCTGCTCCACCACGAGCTCGTCGACAGCGCGGCGCAACCCCTCCTTGGTGCCGAAGTGGTGCTGGATCAACCCGATGGTGACCCCCACCCGGGCGGCGACCCGCCGCATCGAGACGCGGTCCTCGCCGTGATCGGAGTAGAGCTCCAGCGCCGCGTAGCGGATTCGCGCGCGGGCGGTGAGGTCACCGTCAGCAGAGCGCGGGACACCGTCCCCCGACCCGGGTTCAGTTGCGATCACTCGCCCCACCTCGTCTCGCCGCGACGTGCGACGCCCGAGGGCGCCGCCGGAAGGTCGACCATACACATGCATGTCAGGCAATGCAGTTGTATGGTGGGGATCGTCATGGCCGTCAACCGGCCCCCACCCCATCGCTGGAGTCCCCCGTGCTAGAGACCGCCCCCTTCCGATCCCCGTGGATGACCGACGATCTGGATGCGCTGCGCGCCCATACGCGTGCGTTCCTGGAGAAGGAGACCGCCCCGCACCTCGAGCGCTGGGCCGAGCAGGGCGCCGTCGACCGTGAGTTCTGGAACAAAGCCGGCGACGCTGGCCTGCTGTGCATCTCCATCCCGGAGGAGTACGGCGGTGGCGGCGGCACGTTCGCCCACGAGGCCGTGATCGCCGAGGAGCAGACCCGAGCCCTCGACGACGGCTGGGGCAATTCGGTGCACAGCACGATCGTGGCGCACTACATCCTCCAGTACGGCACGGAGGAGCAGAAGCAGCGCTGGCTGCCGAAGCTGGCGACCGGAGAGATGGTCGGCGCCATCGCGATGACCGAGCCGGGCGCCGGGTCGGATCTGCAGGCGCTGCGCACCTCGGCGGTGCGCGACGGCGACGACTTCGTGGTCAACGGCGCCAAGACCTTCATCTCCAACGGCATGCACTGCGACCTGCTCGTCATCGTCGCCCGCACGGGCGGCGAGGGCGCGCAGGGCCTGTCCCTGCTGGTCGCGGAGACCACCGACTTGCCCGGCTTCGACCGCGGCCGCAAGCTCGACAAGATCGGCCTGAAGTACCAGGACACGATGGAGCTGTTCTTCGACGACATGCGCGTGCCCGCCGGGAACGCCCTGGGTGGCGAGGAGGGCGTGGGCCAGGGGTTCATCCAGCTCATGCAGCAGCTCCCGCAGGAGCGCCTCATCATCGCGGTGACCGCGGTCGCGGCGGCCGAGACCGCCGTGAGGCTGGCGACGGATTACGCCAAGGAGCGCGAGGCGTTCGGCAAGCCCATCCTCAAGTTCCAGAACCTGCGTTTCGAGCTGGCCGAGTGCAAGACCGAGGCGCTCGCCTCGCGCACCCTGCTGGATCACTGCATCGGCCTGCATCTCAAGGGTGAACTGGACCCGTCGACGGCGTCGATGGCCAAGTACTACTGCACCGACAAGCAGTGCGAGATCATCGACCGCTGCCTGCAGGTTTTCGGTGGTTACGGCTTCATGACGGAGTATCCGATCGCCCGCATGTACGCCTCGGCCCGCGTGCAGAAGATCTACGGTGGCACCAACGAGATCATGAAGGAGCTCATCTCGCGGACCCTCTAGAGTTCGTCGGCGACAACTAAAGCTCGGCGACGATCGCCCGGACGGCGTCACGGCCCGCTCGGTTGGCCCCCACGGTCGACTGGGACGGGCCGTAGCCGATGAGGAACAGCCTCGGCTCGTCGAGGGCCCGGCCCTCCGCCACCCGGATGCCCCCCTCGGGGGTGCGCAGGCCCAGGGGCGCGAGGTGGGCGACCGCGGGTCGGAATCCGGTCGCCCAGAGGATGACGTCCGCCGGTTCGTGTCGCCCGTCGGGCATCCGGACCCCGTCGGGTTCGATGCGGGTGAACATGGGGTGTCGGACCAGGACACCGCGCTCGTCGGCGCGCTCGATCCACGGGGCGCGGTACATGCCGGTGACGCGGATGATGCTCTGCGGGGGAAGTCCCTGCGCGGTGCGATCGGCGACCCGGTCGATCGCGGCGGAGAAGTTCTCCGGGGCGGGGTCCGTCTCCCACTCGATCTCCCGCCTGGTTACCCAGAGGGTGTCGGCGACGCGCGAGATCTCCTCGAGCAGCTGGGTGGCGGAGATGCCGGCGCCGACGATCACGACGCGCTGTCCGGCGAACTCCTCGGCGTCGACGTAGTCGTGGACGTGGAGCTGTCGGCCGCGGAACGTCTCCTGGCCGGGGTAGTACGGCCAGAACGGTCGGGTCCAGGTGCCGGTGGCGTTGATGACGTAGCGCGCCGCCCAGGCCTCAGGGCGGGTGTCACCGCCTGGATCGGTGACGACGACGAGGTGGTCGGACTCCGGCCCGTCCCGCCCGGGCGTGGGTCTGCGGACCGAGCGCACGCGGACCGGCCGCCGGACGTCGAGCCCGAATCGGTTCTCGTAGTCGGCGAAGTAGGGCGGCAGGACGTCCCGACTCGGGGCGGTGCGGTCGACATCGGGGACGGGTCGGCCCGGCAGCTCGAAGATGCCGTTGACCGTGCTCATGGTGAGGGATTCCCAGCGGTGCCGCCAGGCCCCGCCGGGGGCGTCCTCGGCGTCGAGCATGACGAAGTTGCGCTCCCCCGCCTCGGCACGGCCGACCGGCGCGAACCCCCGCCGCCTGAGGTGGTAGCCGGCCGACAGTCCGGCCTGGCCGGCGCCGATCACCACCACGTCGACCGGACGGGTGGGGCTCTCCTGATCGGGCGTCACGCCACCATGGTGGGCCATGCGGCTCCGGCGAGGACGGGCGGGCGCGGGATCGTCGCAGACGCCGGGGTCAGGACCCGTCTGGCAACGAGGCGAAGTCCGGCGTGCGCCCTTCGGCGAATGCCGACAGCGCCTCCGCGTTCGCCGGTCCACCCATGAGGTCGGCGAAGGCCCGGTTCTCCCGTTCGCGGGCGTCTGCGATCTGGCGCGCCAGCGGTTCGGTCATCGTCCGCTTGACCGCCCGCAGACTCGAGATCGGGAGCCGCGCCAACCGAGCGGCGTGCTCGCCGGCGACCTGCTGGAGTTCAGCGGGGGCGCACAGCCGCCAGACCAGTCCCATCTCGTGGGCCTCGCGGGCCGTGATCCACTCCGAGGACAGCAGGGCCCACGCGGCGTTCTGCCGACCCACCAGCCTGGGCAGCAGGTAGCTCGACGCCGCCTCGGGCGCCACTCCCAGGCGGGTGAACGGGCACTTGAGCCGGGCGTCGTCGGCCATGAACACCAGGTCGGCGAACCCGATGATCGTCATGCCGATACCCAGTCCGAGCCCGTTGATCGCCAGGACGAGCGGCTTGTCGAACCCGGTGAGCGCGTCCACGAGACCCAGGAATCCGTGCTCGCCGGGGACGAAATCGGGGTTGGTGATCCGCTCACCCATCTCCAGCAGGTCGGTGCCCGCGCTGAACGCCCGGCCCTCACCGGTGAGCAGGACCACCGCGACCGTGGGGTCCGCCGCGGCGGCGTGCAACGCCTCGGTGACCGCGTCGTACAGCGCCTCGTTGAAGGCGTTGAGGGCATCGGTGCGCGCCAGTGTCAGGGTGCGGACCCGGTCCGCATCGCACACTGACAGGCCCGTCGTCCTCTCGTCTCGCGCCATGGTCAGCTCTGCTCCAGGTAGACGGACTTGAGCTCGGTGTACTGGGCCAACCCCTCGGGGCCGAACTCGCGACCCACCCCGGAGGCCTTGAAGCCGCCGAACGGGGCGGAGAAATCCATCGTGTAGGTGTTCACGCCGTAGGTGCCGGTCCGGACCCGTCGCGCGACGCCCAGCCCCGCCTCCCGGTCGGCGGTCCACACGGTGCCCGCCAGTCCGTACTCGGAGTCGTTGGCGATGCGGACGGCGTCGTCGACGTCGTCGTAGGCGATCACGGAGATGACGGGACCGAAGATCTCCTCCTGCGCGATGCGCATCGAGTTGTCGACGCCACCGAAGACCGTGGGTCGTACGTACCAGCCGGTGTCCAGGCCGTCGGGGCGGTCGGAGCCCCCGGCGAGCAGCGTCGCACCCTCCTGCTGCCCGATCTCGATGTAGGAGTTCACCCGCTCCTGCTGGCGACGGGCGACCATCGGCCCGATCTCCGTGGCCGGGTCGAGCGGGTCCCCCACCACCATCGACCCGATGCCGTCGGCCAGCGCCTGTGCCACCTCGTCGTGGCGGTCGCGACTCACCAGCACTCTGGTCTGTGCCACGCACGCCTGGCCGGAGTTCATCACGCCGACGAACTTGAGCCCCTCGACCACGGTCGTCAGGTCCGCGTCGTCGAGCACGATCGCCGCGGACTTGCCGCCCAGCTCGAGGGAGCAGCGCTTGAGCTGCTCGCCGCAGATCGCGCCGATTTTCCGGCCCGCCGCGGTGGATCCGGTGAACGCCACCTTGTCGATCGCGGGGTGCCGCACCAGGTGCTCGCCCACCTCGCGGCCGCCGGCGACGATGCTCGCGACGCCCTCGGGCACGCCCGCCTCGATGAGCAGTTCGCCCAGCAGGTAGGTGTCCAGCGGCGTCTCCGGCGCCGGCTTGACCACGATCGTGCACCCCGTCAGCAGGGCCGGGATCAGCTTGGACAGGACCGTGAACTGGGGGACGTTCCACGGCGGGATCGCCGCGACCACGCCCACGGGCTCGTGTCGCACCAGCACCTCCCCGCCGAGGACGCCGGGGCGGGTCTCCTCCCACGGGAATTCACGCGCGATGGTGAGGAAGGCCTCGATCTGCATCCACGGGGCGGGCGCCTGGGCGAGCTTGCTGAACGAGATCGGGGAACCCATCTCCGTGGAGATGACGGTCGCCATGTCATCGAGCTTCGCCGCGTACAGGGCGGACAGCCTGGCGACGACCTCGATCCGCTCGTCGGGGCTCATACGGGGCCACGGGCCGTGGTCGAAGGCCTCGCGCGCGGCGGCCACCGCGGCGTCCACGTCCGCCACCGAGCCCTCGGGCACGCGGGCGACGACCTCCTCGGTGTGCGGGCTGATCACCTCGATGACGTCATCGGTGGCGGGGGAACGCCACTGGGTGCCGATCAACAGGGCATCGCGGTCGAGTGAGGTGGTCATGTGGCTCTCCTGCCGTCACGGGGCGTCGTCGTGGCCGCATCGGACATGCGAACAGACACCTGTCCACCATACGAGGACCGAACCACTGTGTGGGCCGGAACACACGGACAGGCGCGATGATCGCTCCGGAGGCATCTACGACGTCCGCACTCCCGACCACGGCGTCGGCATACTCGAGCGAGACAACTCCAGAAATAAACTCAGGCCCGGCTCCCTTTCGGGAACCGGGCCTGGTGCGTGGTAGCGGGGACAGGATTTGAACCTGCGACCTCTGGGTTATGAGCCCAGCGAGCTACCGAGCTGCTCCACCCCGCGTCGTTTGCGTCTATGACACTACGTGCCATTCACCGGACATTGCAAATCGGTGGACGCCGAACGACGAGAAGATGACGCAACTCACACCCTCGCACTCAAAGCCGCAGGTCGACTCAGTTCCCCAGGCCCTGATAAGCGTCGACGGCGGCCTGCAGGTCCTCGAGCGCCTGCCCCAGATCGGAGAGGTCTCCCCCGCTCTGGGCCGAGCGGACCGCGTTCAGCGCCGAGTTGAGCTCGCGCACGGCGGCCGCCCGCTCGGAGTCGTCAGCGCCTCCCCCAGTGGCCGGCGACGACGGTCGCGGGGCGGCGCCCTCGGCGGGCCGCGCGGCGCCTTCCTCTGCCTCGGCCTCCGCCTCCCCGCTCTCGTCGATCCGCACGACGTCCGGGTCTGCCTCGATCCCGACCTGTCGCAGCGCCTCGTACAGCGTGGGCGCGTAACCCACCGCCCGGTCGTACGAGACCATCACGCGCAGAAGCCTCGGGAAGGCGGAGTCCTGGTCCTTGCGCTGGGTGTAGATCGGCTCCACGTAGAGCACCGAGTCGTCCGCCAACGGCAGCGCCAGGAGGTTGCCCTCAGTGATCTCGGCGGTCTCACCCCACAGTCGCCGGTCCTCGGCGATCGCCGGCGAGGCGATCATGATGTCCTGCGCCTGGTTGGGCCCCTGCGACAGCGGCTCTGTCGGCCTCTGGACCCGCACCGTGATCTGCCCATAGGTCTCGGGGTCCGAGCTCGCCGTCATGTGCGCGGCGAGGAACTCACGCTCATAGCCGCGGAACGCCGAGATGAGCTGGAACGACGGCTCGTCGGACTCCGGGTCGGTCGGATCGGAGGCCACCACGTAGTACGGCGGCTGGGCCGGCCCGTCACGGTCGACGGTCTGGGCGCCGGCGGGACCACCGGCGGGGCTGCCGGCCGGACCACCGGCGGGCCCGCCCACGGGCGGACCCTGCGGGTTCTGGATCGACGAGGTCACCGTGGGATCGGACGGCACCGACCAGAAGGCGTCATTGGTGAAGAACTGACCCGGGTCGTCGACCTGGTACTTGGCCAGCAGCTCACGCTGCACCTTGAACAGGTCCTCCGGGTAGCGCAGGTGCTCCTCCAACTCCTCGGAGATCGCCTCGCGTGGCTGGACGATGTCCGGCAGTGCCTTCATCCACGTCTGCAGCACGGGGTCCGACTCGTCGAACGCGTACAGGTCGACGGTGCCGTCGTACGCGTCGACGGTCGCCTTGACCGAGTTGCGGATGTAGGAGACCTCCTCGTCCGGCAGGACCCGGCCGTTCGCGTCGTTGAGCGAGTCCGAGGTCATGGCCTCCAGCGAGCTGAGCTCGGCGTACGGGTAGGTCTTGAGCGTCGTGTACCCGTCGACGATCCACTTGATACGGCCGTCGATCACCGCCGGATAGGTGTTGGTGTCCGTGGTCAGCCACGGGGCCACCTTCTGCACCCGGTCCCGCGGGTCGCGGTCGTAGATGATCTTCGAGTCGTCCCCGAGAATGCTGGACAACAGGATGTTGCGCTCGGCGAACTTGAGCGAGTAGGCGATCCGGTTGACCCAGCCACCGACGGGGACACCGCCCTCGCCGGTGTAGGTGTACTGCTCGGTGTCGGTGTCGTACTCACGGGGCCCGTCGCCGTTGTCCCCCACGATGGCGTAGTCGGGGTCCGCCTGCGCGATGAGCGGACCGAAGTAGGTCCGCGGCTGGGTCACCGGGATCATCATCTCCTGACCACTGGAGATCGCCTCGAGGTCGGAGACCTGGAAATTCGGCAGGCCGCCGCGGTCCGAGCCGGCGTCGTCGGCGATCTCGTTGACCCGGTTGGCCGGTGCGGCCACGAACCCGTTGCCGTGCGTGTACACCGTGTGGCGGTTGATCCAGTCCCGCTGGTTGGCCTGCAGGGACTCGGGGTTGAGCTCACGCGCGGCCACGAGGAAGTCCCGCATCTCGCCGTCGATCGTGTAGCGGTCGATGCCCAGCGTCTCGGGGAAACCGTAGAAGTTGCGCAACTGGTGTAGCTGGGTGAACGTCGGCGCCAGGACGCTCGGGTCGAGCACGCGGACGTTGGACAGTGTCGTGAGATCCGAGGCCGCCTCGCGGGGGTTCGGATCGGCCGCCCCCCAGTTGTCGATGTAGGTGACCCGCTCCTCACCGATGTCGTACGCGGCGCGTGTCGCGTCGATGTTCCGCGCGATGTACTCCCGTTCCTTCTCGGCACGGTTGGGCTTCACCGAGAACTGCTCGACGGCCAGCGGCCACGCCGACCCCACCACGAGCGCGGAGAACAGCAACAGGACGGTGGCCAGCGCGGGGATCCGCAGATCCCTGATCACGATGGCGGAGAAGAACGCGGCCGCGCACACCAGCGCCACCGAGAACATGAAGATCTTCGCCGGCATCAGGGCGTTGACGTCGGTGTAGCTGGCGCCGGTGAACGTGCTGTTCTCGCTGAACAACAGCTCGTAGCGATCCAGCCAGTACGCGGCGGCCTTGGCCAGCACGAACAGCCCGGCGAGGGTCACCAGCTGGATCCGGGCGGCGCGGGTGAGGGCGCCCTCGCGGGCGCCGGGACGCAGTCCGCCGAAGAGGTAGTGGGTGAACAGGTTGGCCAGGAAGGCCAGCACGACGGCCACCATGAGCCAGGTGACGATCGCGCGCCACATCGGGAGCTCGAAGGCGTAGAAGGAGATGTCCAGACCGAACTGGGGGTCGGTCTCACCGAACGGCGTCGAGTTGAAGAACGCCAGCACGGTCTGCCACCCGGTCTGCGCGACCGACCCGGCCAGGATCGCCAGGACGACCGGGATCCAGAGCACGGTCCTGCCGGGCGAGGCCCCCATGGCCGCCCGGTAGCGGGACAGCGCGTCCGGCATGCCCGCCTGCGCCAGGAACACCGGGCGATACCGGTAGGCCAGCAGAATGCCGGCGCCCACCGCCAGGCCGACCAGGAGGGCGACCGCCACGAAAAGACCGAGCCGCGCCAGCAACTCGGTCCGGAACACGCTGGTGGCATCGACACTGCCGAACCACAGCCAGTCCGTGTACGCGGTGTTCAGTCTGGGCAGGACCTGGATGAGGAGGATGAGGACGACGACGGCGACGGCGACGGCCCGACCGCGACGAGAGATCGCGATCGGCCGACCGGGGGAATTGCCGGGTGGGCGGACGGACACCTGGAAAGCTCCTGCACTGCTGGGGCGGACATGCTCGTGACCCCCACCTTACGGAAAAGCCGTGCCTCAGCCGCAGGTCGGTGGCTGGCCCCCGGAGGCCGCCGTCTCCAGCGCCTCCAGCGCGCCCTCCAGCGTCTCCACCTCGATCAGCCGGACGCCCTCCGGCGGGCCCTGCACAGCCTCCGCACAGTTGGCCGCGGGGACCAGGAACTCGCTCACCCCCGCGTCGTGGGCCGCCCGGATCTTGTGCCGGATACCGCCGATGGGCCCCACCGTCCCGTCGGGACGGATGGTGCCCGACCCCGCCACCCGCGTCCCCCCGGTCGCCTCACCCGGCGACAGCTTGTCGACGATCGCGACGGCCAGCACCAGGCCCGCCGAGGGGCCGCCCACCGCGGGGTCCACCGTGATGTCGACGTCGGTGCCGTCCGCCGGGGTGTCGCCGACCAGGATGCCCAGTCGGCCCTGTTCGGGATCGCCGTCCGGTCCGGCGGACTGCAACGTCGCCGTCGTCGTCTCCTCACGCCCGTCACGGGTGAACCCGATGCGGACCTCGTCACCCGCGCGGCGCTCACCGACCCGCTCCACCACGGCCGTGGCGTCGTCGACGGATTCCCCGTCGATGGAGGTCAACACGTCGCCCGGGCGCAGGCGCCCGGCGGCGGCACCGTCCGGCTCCACCCCCTCGACGCGCGGCTGCATGGGGATCCCCAGGAACCGGTAGGCGGCGGCCTCGGCGGAGTTCTCCGAACCGACCATCTCCGCGGCGTTGGACTCGCGCACCTCGTCGCGTGAACGGTCCGGAGGGAACACCTGGTCGCGCGGTACCACCACCTGCGCCGGATCCACCCAGAACCGCATCGCGTCGAGCAGCGTCAGCCGGTCGCGGACCGCCACCGTCGTCATGAACAGGGAGCCGGCGGTCTCGTCCGCCTCCCTGCCCGCTACGTCGACCACCGGAACCCGCTCCGTGTCACCGTCCTCCGTCTCCACCTCGGCCGTGCCGAAGGTGTCGTAGGTGGGTCCGGGCCCCATCGACACCAGGGGGACGGTGGCCGACGTCGCCAGGACGAGCAGCAGCACCGCCGGTACCAGCGCGGCGAGAACGGTGAACAGGCGACGACTCACGGGGCAAGGGTAGACCGCACCCGCTGCCGGCCGCGTCGCGGCCGGACCCCCCACCCCTGCACGCTGTACCGTTGTGGCATGAACCAGCCCTTCGGTTTCTCCGCTTCCGACGACGACGGGCGCGACGACGACCGCGACCGCGGCCAGGGCGGTCCCGGCGGTCCCGGCGGCTTCGACCCCTCGCAGTTCGGCAACTTCGGCCAGATGCTCTCCCAGTTCGGACAGATGCTCGGCTCCATGGGGTCGGCCATGTCCGGCCCGGGGAGCTCGGGGCCCGTCAACTACCAACTGGCGCGGACGGTCGCCCTCCAGTCCCTCGGTCGCACGCCCGTGATCACCGACGCCTCGCGCACCGCCGCGCAGGAATCGGTCCGCCTGGCGGAACTGTGGCTCGACGAGACCACCCAGTTCCCCTCCGGAGTGCACCGCACCGAGGTGTGGACGCCCCAGCAGTGGGTCGAGCACTCCCTGCCCACCTGGGAGAAGATCTGCACGCCCGTCGCCGAACAGATGAACTCGGCCACCAAGGGCGCCATGCCCGAGGAGGCCCGCCAGCTCGCCGGCCCGCTGCTCGGCATGCTCGACCAGATGGGCGGCATGGGCTTCGGCATGCAGCTCGGGCAGGGGCTGGGCAAGCTCGCGCCGGCCGTGCTCTTCTCCTCCGAGGTCGGGATCCCGTTCGGCGACGACGGGGTGGCCGCGCTCAGCCCGGCCGCGATCGACGAGTTCGCCGACGAGCTGGAACTGCCCCGGCAGGAGGTCGTGGTCTTCCTCGCGGCACGCGAGGCCGCACACCTGCGACTGTTCGCCGGCGCCCCCTGGCTGCGCGCCCGGTTCCTGGCGACCGTGGAGGAGTACGCGCGCGGCATCCGCGTGGACACCTCCGGGCTCGACGACCTCGCCTCCGGGCTCGACCCGTCCATCCTGCAGGACCCCACCAAGCTCCAGGAGTTGCTCTCCGGCGGGGCCGGGGCGATCGGCCCCAAGGTGACCAACGTCAACGAGGCCGCGCTCGGCCGGCTCGAGACGCTGCTCGCGCTGGTCGAGGGCTGGGTCGACGCCGTCGTCGCCGCGGCGGTCGGCGACCGGCTGCCCAGCGCCGACAAGCTCCGCGAGATGTGGCTGCGACGCCGGGCGACCGGCGGCGCCGCCGAACAGGCCTTCGCCTCGCTCGTCGGACTCGAACTGCGTCCGCGCAAGGCGCGTGAGGCCTCCGAGTTGTGGCGCCGGGTCGGCGAGGCCGTCGGCACCGAACGTCGCGACGGACTGTGGAGCCACCCCGACCTGCTGCCCGTCGGCGAGGACCTCGAGAACCCCGCCGCCGTCATCGACCGGCTCCTCGACGAGTCGACCGGGGACTCCAGCGGCGTCGACGAGATCGAGCGCTTCCTCCGCGAATCGGGTGGCGGGACCGGAGAGGCCGGCGACGGCGGACCCGAGGCGTCCGGCCCGGATGGTTCGGGGACCGACGGCTCCGGTTCCGGCACCGAGGGTTCCGGCACTGAGGGTTCCGGCACCGAGGGCTCCGACTCCGAGGGGCCGCGCGACGGGGCCTGATCGGCGGGCGTCGTGACGGGCGGGCCGGCCTAGTACAGGCCGGGCTCGTCGTCGTCGCCCTCGACCAGGTCGCCCACGCCCTCGCCCCCGACCCCCGGTTCTCCCGCGCCACCGGGGGCGTCCGACCCGGCCCACGACCGGAGCACCCGCGAGTAGGCCTCCAGATACCCCATCGCCCGCTCGGTGCGCGGATACCCGCGCACCGCCTCCCAGAACTCGGGCGGGTGACCACCGGGGACGACGAGGTGGGCCAGCTCGTGCACCACGACGTAGTCCAGCACGTAGGCAGGCACGTCCCGCAACGTCTCGCTGATCCGGATCTCCCCGGAATCCGGTGAGCAGGACGCCCAGCGGGTGGTCATCGCCGGCACCCAGCGCACCGATGCCGGCCGCGCCCGACCCTCCAGCCACGTCGTCGACAGTTCCGTGGCGCGCCTCATCAGGTCCGCATCGGACGCCCGGTGACCCTTGCGACGACCGGACCGGGCGAGCCGGCCGAGCAAGTCGGTGATGAGGCGTCGTTCCTCCGCGCGTGGCAGCCCCGCCGGCATGAGGACCACCACTGACTCGCCCTCCACCCGCGCTGACACGGTCCTCTTGCGGCGTGTGGAGCGGCGGACCTCGATCCGAGGATCATCAGGCTCGGTGGGTAGCGCCGGTGCCGGGCCCGGGCCGGGTGACGGTGGGCTCGCGGACGCGGCGGCGGGGCGTGGGGCTGGCGACACGCGGACCACGGTAGACCACCCCACACGGCGCGGTTATCCACAGGCGCCGACGAGACCGGCGCCTGTGGACAACGACGCCAGAGCAGGGCCCGGGCAGGACCGTCGCGTGCCACGATGTGCCCCGTGACCCCAGTGACCGCTCCCGCCGACGAGCCGCCACGCGCCGCCACCGTTGCCTCCACCGGCACCGGTGCCGGCACCGCGGCGGTGGCGACCGTCTCCCCGCGCACCCCCGCCCCCGTCATCGCCGCGCAGGCCCAGGCCTCTGCCTCCCGGGTCCGGGCCACCCTGCGTCCCGGCACCGTGGTGGTCGCACGGGATGACCACACCGTCCAGGTGGGACTGGCGCCTGACCGCGCGGTGGTGGTCGACGCCCCCGCCACCGTGGGCGCCCGCAGCCTCTCGGCACTACTCCGTGGCCTCGAGGGCGGGGCCCCTCTCGACGACGTCGCCGCGCGCGCGGGAATCGACGCGGCGGGGATGGCGACCGTGGCCCGGATCCTCGTCCACCTGGCCGACCTCGGTCATCTACGACTCGACCCGCCGGAGCCGGGAACGAGCACGGACGCAGACGCGCACGCGACGGGCTCCACTCCGAGGCCCGCGCCGGTGCGACGCGTCCACATCCTGGGGGTCGGCCAGATCTCGGAGGTGCTACGGGGGCCGCTGTCCGTCAACGGTTGTCGTGTGACCACCGGCCCCAGCCCGGGCTTGACACTCGACGCCGAGCGGCCGCCCTGGTTCCGACGGGGCGTGGCCCCCGACCTGGTCATCCTCACCGGCACCGTCTCCGTGGATCCGGTGGTCACCACCGCCCTCGCCCGGTCCGGACAGACGCACATGCACGTGTACTGCCGGGACGGCCGCGTGGTCGTGGGCCCGACCGTGGTGCCGGGGGTCACCCCGTGTCTGCGCTGCACCGACCTGTACCGCGCCCGCCGGGACCCGCGGTGGCCGTTCGTCGCAGCCCAACTCATCGGGCACAGCCCCGAGGCCGCCGTCCCCGCCCTCACCGCCGCCGCAGCCCTGGTGTTGGCGGAGGTCGCCGCCAGCCGTGAACCCCGCACCCGGCTCCAGACCATCGGGGCCACCGTCGAGATCAACCCGTCCGAGGGACTGTGGCGCCGGCTCGAATGGCAGGCCGACGCAGCCTGCGACTGTGGGGCCGCCCCGCATGTCCGTCCTCTGTCATGATTGAAGGCGTGTCCGACCTACCCCGCACCTCGTCCCGCCGCGCAGCACGCCTCGCGGGACTCCCACTGGGCATCGCCGGTCGCGCCGCCGGTTCACTCGGTCGACGCGCCCTCGGGCGGGGGGACGGGGATCTGAGCGAGGAACTGGCCGATCAGGCCGCCGAGCAGGTCTTCGCCGTTCTCGGGGAACTCAAGGGCGGCGCCATGAAGGTCGGCCAGGCCCTCAGCGTGTTCGAGGCCGGGATGCCCGACAAGTACGCCGAGCCGTTCCGGGAGGCCCTCACCAAGCTCCAGGCCGAGGCACCCCCCATGCCCGCCGCCGAGGTGGAGAGAGTCCTCGACACCCAACTCGGGCTGCGCTGGCGTGAACGCTTCGCCGAGTTCGACGGTGACGCCGCCGCGGCCGCCTCCATCGGGCAGGTCCACCGCGCCGTCTGGTCCGACGGTCGGGAGGTGGCCGTCAAGATCCAGTATCCCGGCGCCGATGAGGCCCTCCGCTCGGACCTGCGGCAACTCCGGCGACTGGCTCCCCTGTTCCGGCCGCTCAACCCCGGCACCGACATCAGGGGCATCATCGACGAGCTCTACGACAGCACCGTGAGCGAACTCGACTACCGCGCGGAGGCCGACACCCAGCGGGTGTTCTCGGCCGCCTACCGCGACGATCGCCTCGTCCGGGTGCCCTCCGTGCTGGCCTCGTCGCCCAAGGTGCTGGTCACCGAGTGGGTGGACGGGCGGGCCCTGAGCCGGATCTCCAGCGACGGCACCCCCGCAGAGCGCAACCGGGCCGGCGAGCTCCTCACCGAGTTCCAGTTCAGTTCCCCCACCCGTGCCCGGATGATGCACGGCGATCCCCACCCCGGAAATTTCCTGCTCGCCGATGACGGTCGACTGGTGGTCCTGGACTTCGGCGCGTCGATCCCCCTGCCCGAGGGCGTGCCGGAGGTTCTCACCTCCATGATGCGGCTCGCCCTGGCCGGTGATTCCGATGAACTGGTGCGGTTGATGACCCGGGCCGGATACGTCGGCCGGAACGGCCTCGACCCCGCCGACGCGATGGCGTTCCTGAACCCGTTCATCGAGCCGATGCGCGAGCCTGTTTTCCACTTCAGCCGCGCGTGGATGCAGAGCATCATGTCCGTCTACGGTGACGTGTCGGGGCGGGAGTTCCGGACCTCCCGCTCGTTCACCCTGCCGCGCGAGTACGTCCTGATCCACCGGGTGCTGTCCGCGTCGGTGGGCATGCTGTGCCAACTCGAGGCGTCCGCCCCGTACCGAGAGATCGTGCAGCGCTGGATGCCGGAGATCTTCCCCGACGAGGGCTGACCAGCCCCCGGCTCGGGGATCCTCCCGCGCGGCGCGGGTTCAGGTGGCGCGGATCAGTTTCAGCACGTCGTCGCCGTACTCGCTCAGCTTGTGCGCCCCGATCCCGCCGATCCGGCCCAGTGCGCGGGTGTCGGCGGGCCGCTCCCGGGCGATCTGGGCGAGCGTGTCGTTGGTGAACACCGTGTAGGCGGGTTTGCCGATCCGTTCCGAGGTCTCCTTGCGCCAGTCCCTCAGTCGTTCGAACAGGCCGGTATCGACCTCCACCGAGCATTCCGGGCACAGCCCGAGCGCGCGGTGCATGGGCCCGGTGAGCTTCTCCCCGCACCCGCGGCACCGTCCCTTGTCCGAGGTGTCGGTGGACCCGCGCGGTCCGACCGGGGACTGGGCCGGGCGAACAGGGTCGAGGAAGCGGCTGGGGCGTCGGCTGGCCCGGCCACCGGCGCGTCGACTCCGACTCCACGACACCGTCAGGTGCTCGCGGGCGCGGGTGACGCCCACGTAGAGCAGGCGCCGCTCCTCCTCGATCGCGTCCGGTCCGGCGTTGATCGCGTGGCTGATCGGCAGACTCCCCTCGTGGACCCCGATGAGGAACACCGCATCCCATTCGAGGCCCTTGGCGGCGTGGAAAGACGCCAGCGTCACACCCCGCTCGTCCGGGGCGTGACGTGCCGCCGCCCGTTCTCGAAGCCCCGCGACCACCGGCAGCAGGCCCTCGCGAGCCTCCGCCGTGGCGATCTCCTCCGCGAGACCCACCAGCGAGTTCAGTGAATTCCAGGTCTCCCTGGCCTGGGCACCGGACGGCTCGGCGGCGGTGAGACCGAGGGGCTCGAGCGCCTGCCTGATGACGGCGACGATCTCCGTGGGGTCCGACAGCTGGGAGTACGCCTGCGCCCGCGCCTCGTCCGAGCCGTCGATCAGTCGGTCGATCGCCGACATGGCCCGACGGACCACCGGCCTCTCGAAGAAGCCCTCTCCCCCCTTGAGCCGGTATCCGATCCCGGCCTCGTCCAGGGCCGCCTCGACCCGCTCGGACTGGGCGTTGATGCGGTACAGCACCGCGATCTCCGAAGGGTCCATCCCGCCGTGGACGAGATCGGCGACGGCCCCCGCCACCGCCCCCGCCTCGGCGTCCTCGTCGGGGTACTCGGCGAGGACCGGCTCGGGGCCCGGCGGCCGCATGCCCCGCAGGGTGAGCCCGGCACTGCGGAAACGGCCGCTGCCGGCGCCGATCACTGCATTGGCCAGGTCCACGACCTGGGGCGTGGAGCGGTAGTCGGACTCCAGTCGCACGACGGTGGCACCCGGGTAGCGGTCCGCGAAGCCGAGCAGGAAGTCCGGCTCTGCGCCGGCGAACGAATAGATGGTCTGGTTGACGTCACCGACCACCGTCAGGTCGTCCCTCCTGCCCAGCCACGCGGTGAGCAGCCGCTGTTGGGCCGGCGTGACGTCCTGGAACTCGTCGACGACGAAGCAGCGGTAGCGGTCCCGGAACTCCTCGGCGATCGCCGGGACCTCTTCCACCAGTTCGGCCATGTGGCTCAGGAGATCGTCGAAATCGAGCATCCGGACCGGTCCGGAGACCTTGAGGTCCTCGTACGCCCGGAACGCGCGCGCGACCTCGGGGGCCGGCACCGGCAGGTCGCGACCCAGCGCGACGGCCTGCTCCGCGTACGTGTCCGGGGTGAGCAGGCTGGACTTGGCCCAGCCGATCTCGGTCAGCACGTCCCGGATGGTCTCCGTGGCGGGGTCCAGGCCGACCCGGCGTACCGCCTGGGCGACCGCGCGGAACTGCCCGTCCAACAGCTGCCAGGGTTCCTCGCCGTAGACGCGTGGCCAGAAGTACGACAGGTTCCGCAGGGCGGCCGAGTGGAAGGTCCGGGCCTGTACGGGTCCCGTCCCGGCGTCCGCGACCCCCAGTCCCGCCAACCGCATGCGCAACTCCCCGGCGGCGCGGGCGGTGAACGTCACCGCCAGCACCTGGTCACCGCGGACGTGCCCGGTCGTGACCAGGTGGGCGATACGCCGGGTGATCGTGCGGGTCTTGCCGGTCCCCGCGCCGGCGAGGATGCACACGGGGCCCCGCGGGGCCAGCACGGCACGGCGTTGCTGCGGGTCGAGACCCTCGAGGGCCGACTCCGCACCGTCTCGCCGTCCGCGACCATCTCCCCGTCCGCGCCGCATGTCACTCACGCACCCATCGTGGCATCCGCCTCCGACATCTCGTCCGCGGCCTCCCCCCGGGGATGATTCCCGCGGTCGTGCGCGTTACACCCCGTCATGAGCGATGTGACGACGAACGACAATGCCGGCGCCCTGACCCTGTACACCACCACGTGGTGCCCCTTCTGCACGCGGCTCAAGAAGCTGCTGGACGAGAAGGCGATCGGCTACACCGAGGTCGACGTGGAGGCGGACGCCGATGCCGCCGCTTTCGTCGAGAGCGTGAACGGCGGCAACAGGGTCGTCCCTACGGCGCTGTACTCGGACGGCACCACCGCCACCAATCCCCCGGCCTCGCAGGTGCGCGCCAAGCTCGCCGAACTCGCCGGGGCCTGACGCGCTCGTCCGGGCCGGGGGGCGACGCCGGGCACCGGCACCCTCAGGCGTCGGTGTCGCCGTCGACCGCTGCGACCCAGGACTGCAGCATCACGTGCGCGATGGAGACGGCCGGCGCCACCATGAGGTCGCCACGGCCGGCCAGCGCGTCACGGACCCGGTCGACGTCGAACCACGCGGCCTCACTGATCTCCTCGTCCTCGAGCACGATCGGAGCCTCCGGGTCGCCGATGGCGTGGAATGCGACCATGAGGGACCGGGGGAACGGCCAGGGTTGGCTGCCCAGGTAGCGCACGCGGTCGACGACCACGCCCACCTCCTCGGCGACCTCTCGCCGGACGCAGCCCTCCAGGGACTCGCCCGCTTCGACGAAACCGGCGACGTGCGAGTACATGCCCTCGGGCCAGATCGGCTGGCGGGCGAGGAGCACGCGGCGTCCCCCGTCGTGGACCAGGCAGATCACGGCGGGGTCGGTCCGTGGGTACTCGAGGCCCCCGTGGAACGGGTCCTCGATCGCCCATCCGGCGTCGACACGGCGCGGATGGTGGGTGCGTTCGCGTCCGCGGACGTTGTCGCGATGCCACCCGAGTAGGGCCATGGCCTGGGAGGCCAACGACCCGTCACCCTCGACGAGGTCGGCCCCGCACGAGCGGAGCGACGTCACCGCGGGCTCGGCGGGGAGCTCGTCGACCGGGACCGCCCAGATGTGCCGGGCGTCCTCGGTCCTCCCGAGGAACACCGCCTCCTCGGGGAGGGAGTCCGCGAGGTCCAGGGCGGGCTCCAGGCGGATCCGCTGCCGATCACCGCGTGCCGGCTCGATCGCGAACCTGTTGCGACGGTCCACCTTCATCACGCGCGCCGTGGCCCATCCTCTGTTCAACTCATCGGAGTCCTGCCGGAGGGGTGCCGCCCTGTCGGGCGCCGCCACCGAGAGCACCGGATCGGAGTCGAGGGTGAAGTCCATCGGCATCGTGTGGGGTCCTTTTCGCGGTCGTGAGGGGTGCCGATCAGCGTAGCCCGGCCACCTCGGCGTTCCTGCCCTGCCCGTCGCTCAGTCGGCGATCATCCGGATGTAGAGCAACCGGTCACCGCTCTCCAGCGCGTCTGCCTCGGGCTCGTTGACCTTGATGAGCTGTCCCTTGCGCACCACCCCCAGGACGAGTTCGGCCAGGTGCCGGGGTGAGCCTCCTACCTCGGACTCCTCGACCCGTCGTTCGGCGATGGAGAAGCCCTCGTCCGGGGTGAGCAGATCCTCCATCATCCCCACGACCGTCGGCGAATTGGTGGCCAGACCGAGGAGACGTCCGGTGGTCTCGGCGGAGACCACCACGGAGTCTGCGCCGGACTGCTTGAGCAGGTGCTTGTTGTCGCTCTCGCGGACCGTCGCGACGATCTTCGCGTTGGGTGCCAGTTCCCGCGCGGTGAGGGTGACCAGCACGGCCGTGTCGTCCGAGTTGGTGGCCACCACGACGGCGGAGGCGCGGGTGAGGCCGGCCAGTTTGAGGACGTCGGACCGGGTGGCCGAACCGTGGACGGTGACCAGACCGTGGGCGGCCGCGGCCTTGAGTGCCTGGGGGTCGGTGTCGACGACGACGATGTCGTCCGGGGCGGTGTCGTCGGCGAGCATCGCGGCGATGGCGGATTTGCCCTTGGTGCCGTAGCCGACGACGACGGTGTGATTGCGCACGTGGGTTCTCCATCGCTGGATCTTGAAGGCTTGACGGGACTGCTCGGTCAGCACGGCCAGAGTGGTGCCGACGAGCAGGATCAGGAATACGAGGCGAAGCGGGGTGACGACGATGGTGTTGATCAGCCGCGCCTGCTGGGTGATCGGGGTGATGTCTCCGTAACCGGTGGTCGAGAGGGAGACCGTGGCGTAGTAGAAGCAATCGATGAGCGTCAGCTCACCATTCGCTCCGCCGCCACCGGTATAGCCCCCGCGGTCGAACCACACCACCAGCACAGCGATGCACAGGGCGACGACGGCCATCACCACGCGCTTGCCGATCAGCCGCCACGGCGTCTCACTGTTCTCCGGGATGCTCACCACGCCCACGAGCGCGTGGTCGGGGCTCTCGTCCAGCGGGTCGTGGCCACGGAACCGCGATGCCAGTGCGCGCTTCTTCACCATGGGGCTCCGTTTCCGCGACGCGTCCCCCGCGGGGACCGTGCCGTCATCGACATGAATCGTCGCCTATCGCCCGCCGCGGGACAACAACCGACCCCGCCCCGGCCCGTCGGAGAGCAGTCGTGACAGCTCGTCGGCATCCGGCAGATGGGCCGGTTCGATCGTGCGCCCGGAACGCACGTAGTGGAACGCGGCGCGCACGCGGTCGAGCCCCACGGGTCGTCCCAGGCGGGCACTGGCGATCTGGGCCCAGGCGTACCGGTAGACGGCCAGCTGGAGGGCGACGGCGGGCATGTCCCGCTCGGCGGGAACCCGTCCCGTCTTCCAGTCCACGACGATCCACCCCGGGTCGTCGTCGCCGTCGGTGTCCGCGCTGGCGGTGGCGGTGAACACCGCGTCCATCCGTCCGCGCAACAGGTGTTCGCCGAGCCCCACCTCGAAGGGCACCTCGACCGCTGCGGGTGTCATCCGTGCCCATCGGGATGCCTCGAACGCCTCCTGCAGTGCAGTGAGGTCCGCCTCGGACAGTCCGTCGGCCGCGCCCTGGTCGCCGGCGCCGGGCAGGTCGTCGATGTCGAGGAGGTGGGTGGCGCCGAAGCGGTGCTCCAGCCAGAGGTGGAAGCGGGTCCCGCGCCGGGCGAAGCGGTCGGGACGGAACGGGACCGGCCTGCGGAGACGGTCCGCGAACTCCCGGGGGTCGGACGCCAGTGCGACCATCTGCCCCGCGGTGAGCCGGCGGGGCAGGATCACCTCGTCCCGCTGTTCGGCCGCCCGCCGCGCGTCGGCCAGCAGCGGTGCCGCGGCGAGGTGCCAGCGGCGTGCCGGTCCCGATTCCGGCGGGTCCTCGTTCTCCGGGTCCACCGGCACGGCCGCGTCGACCGCCCGTGCGACGGCGACGCGGCCGGGGGCGGCCGGTCGAGGCCACGTGGCCTCCACGACGGTCGTCGTGGCGGGGTTGGTCGGGGAGGGTGTGACGACGAGGTGATCGATCTCCCCCAGTGGCTCGTCTCCCCCGCACGCCTCCAGGACCTCGTCGAGGAATTCCGAGGGGCCCTTGGGTGTGGCGGCCCCTCCGATCCAGTGCGACCCGGACAACAGCAGCGTCTGCTCGGCTCGTGTCACCGCCACGTAGAACAGCCGCCGATCCTCGTCCAGTGAGCGTCGCCGGACCCGCTTGACATGACTCTCGAGCGCGTCCTGCAGGAGTTTCCGGTCGGTCACGTCGTCGAGCCGGGGCACAGGTACGCCGCCGGCGTTGTCCTCCGATTCACGGTCCCCCCGCAGGTGCTCGGGCAACTGGGTCGCCGTGCGCACCGAGGTCTGTGGCGCCTGGTCGGACGGGAAGACCCCCTGCGCCAGGTGCGGGACGGCCACGATCTCCCACTCGAGCCCCTTGGCCGAGTGGACGGTGAGGATCTGGACCCGCCCCGGTGTGGCGGCGACCTCGCCGCGCGCGAGCCCCCCGTCGACCGTGCGCGCGAGGTCGAGGTAGGACAGGAAGGCCTCCAGTCCTGTTCCCCGGTCCGGCCGGAACCCCGCCGCCACCTCCTGCAGCGCGTCGAGCTGCTCGCGGGCCTCGCCGACTCCCGCGCGTTGACGTAGGCGGACCTCCGCGTCGAGTCCGAGCGCCTGCTCGGCGGCGGCGACCAGACGGGCGGGGGGTGCCGACGAGCGGGCGCGCAGGCCCGAGATGATCCCGGCGAGTTCGCTGATGCGGGCGGCGCCGTCCGGGCTGTAGCCGCCTGCGGGGCCGGGGTCGGCGAGGGCGTCGGCGAGCCCGGCCGAGTCGGTCTCCTCCCCCCTGGCGATGCCGTCGAGAATGTCCTCCAGCTGGTCGAGAGCGGTCACCGCCCCGCCGGGGGCCGCGGGCCGGCGCAGCGATAGGTGGGAGGCACGCCGGGCGAGCGCGGCGAGGTCCGCGGCTCCGAGAGAGAACCGGGAGCCGCTGAGCAGGCGCAGCAGTGCGGGTCCCGCACCCGGGCGGGAGACCACGGTGAGCAACGCGACGACGTCGGCGACCTCGGGGACGTCGAGCAGTCCGCCCACCCCCACCACCTCGACGGCCAGGCCGCGCGACTCGAGGGCGGCGGCGATCGCCGCGGAATCCCCGTTGCGTCTGACCAGCACCGCAGCGGTCGGCGTGCGACCGTCCCGGGCGGCCGCGCTGTATCTCGCGGCGATCGCGTCCGCGAGCCATTCCCGTTCGTCCGACGCGGTGTCCAGGACGGCCACCCGGAGGTCGGCGGCCTCGGCGCCGGGTCGGGCTCGCAGTTCGGCGACGGGGATCGACCCCGGCCGGTCGCGCAGGGGCGCGGTGATCCGGTTGGCCAGCGTCAGGACCTCGGGTGGGTTCCGCCACGAGGTGGTGAGCTCGCGCAGGTGCGACCGCCGACCGTCGGCCAGGGGGAAGTCCTCGCGGAACCGGTCGAGGTTCGAGGCCGAGGCCCCGCGCCAGCCGTAGATGGACTGCATGGGATCGCCGACGGCGGTGACGGCAGGGACGGGTCCCGCCCCGCCCCCGAACAGGGAGGAGAGCAGGACTCGCTGCGAGTGTCCGGTGTCCTGGTACTCGTCCAACAGCACGACCCGGAACGCCCGGCGCTCGGCCTGGCCGACCTGGGGGTGGTCGCGCGCGACGGTGGCGGACAGCGCCATCTGCGAACCGTGATCGAGCGCCGATTCCGTGCGCATGCGGGCCGCGACCGCGTCCACCAGGTCCGCCAGTTCGTCGCGATGCCCCTGCACGTCCGCCGTCTCCTGGAGCCACCGGGTGGGGGCCTGGCGTTGCCGCGGCCCGGGGGGCAGGGTCGCGACGAGGGTGGTCATCAGGTCGGGGTCGGTGCGCAGGTCGTCGGTGGTGACGAGGTGGTCGGACAGCTGTCCTGCCAGCGTGAGCACGTCGCGCGTCACCCGGCCGGGGGTCGATCCGGTCGTCAGGGGACTCTCCCACCTCGACACCACGTCGTGGGCGAGTTGGAAGGCGGCGGTGGGGGTGAGCAGCCGCGCGTCCGGTTCGACGGGGACGAGCAGCCCGTACGTCCCGAGCAGGGTCCCGGCGAACGCGTGGTAGGTCGAGATCTGTGGATCCTCGGTGCGGATGGCCTCCGCGATCCCGGGAGCGGCTCCCGGGCCCGTGCACAGGGGACTGCGCGCCAGCGCGTCGAGCCGCCGGCGGATGCGACGGGACAGCTGCTGCGCCGCCTTGCGGGTGAAGGTCAGCCCGAGGATCTCCCCCGGGCGGGCGTAGCCGTTCGCCACCAGCCACACCACGCGGGCGGCCATCGTCTCGGTCTTGCCGGCACCGGCTCCCGCCAGGACCAGCGTCGGTTCCGCCGGACCAGAGATCACCTCGGCCTGCTCTGCGGTCGGCCGGTGGATCCCGAGCGCGTCGGCGATGACGTCGGGCTCGATCATCGTGGTCACCCGATCACCTGCTCTCCCTCGGGCTGCGCCGGGCAGCTGGATCTCACGTCGCAGTGCTCACACCAGCGACCTACCCTCGCGGTGTAGGACGGCCCGATGGTCGCGCGGCCCGCTTCCGTCACCCGCCGGGTGAGTTCCTCCCCGGCCCCCGTCCCGAGCGGGTCCTGCATCCGTTCGGCCGGCATGCGTCCCTCCCTTCCCGCCAGGTAGAGCAGGAGCCCTCCGCCGGGGGCCCGCCCCGCCGCGGAGTCGACGGCCCCGGCGGCGACGGCGAGTTGGTAGAGGGCGGGCTGCGGGTGCACGGCGGCCTCGGCGTGGCTCGCCGCGGCCCGGGAGGTCTTCACGTCGACCGGGATCACCTGTCCCGCCGTGGTCGCCTCGAGCCGGTCGATCCGTCCGCGGACCCGCACCGGTCCGTCGACGTCGAACTCGAACGCCTCCTCGACCCCGGCGGTGGTGTACCGGTCGCGCGTTGAGGCACGCCACAGTCGGAAGGTCTCGGCCATCTCGACCATCGACTCCGCGCCCCGCTCGGCGAACCACCCACGGGCCATCGTGAGGGCTTCCGCCCGTCGCCGCACGGCCCCCCGCAGTGCGTCCTCCGAGATCCCTCCCTCCACCGCCTGTGTCAGCGCGTGGACCGCCGAGCCCCGGACGAGAGGGGCCGCCGATCCGGCATCCGAGGAGTCGCCTCGCACCTTCTGGAGGAACCACCGGAGGGGGCACTCCTCCAGGGCACCGAAACCGGAGGGTGAGAGGACCGCGAGGGGTTCGCCCGGCGTCGAGGTGACCACCGGGGTCGTCGAGGACGGCTCGGCCGCGCCGAACCAGGTCCGCGGGTCGGCGACCTCCACCCCGGCGTTGCGGAGCCCGGCGAGGAGTCCGGCCGCGTGCCGGGCGTCCGCGGGGTCGGTGGCCTGGTCATGGAGTGCCGCCCGCAGGTCCACGGCCAGGTGCGGCAGCGTGAAGACGGTCGGCGCGTGCCGGGGCGGGCCTCCCACCGCCCCGGCGGGCGCCGCGGTGGGAGTGGTGGTGGCCAGGTCCGAGATCTCGTCGACGAACCGGGAGGGTGCGATGTCGCCCTCCTCCGGCGACTCGACCGCGGTCACCAGCAGGTGATCCCTCGCGCGGGAGCACGCCACGTAGAACAGTCGACGTTCCTCTGCCGACCGGGCGGCGGCGGAGGACACGGCCCGCTCGGCTTCGGACGGCACCGGGCCGTCACCGGCGACCTCGGTCAGGTCGACCAGCTCGTCGACTCCCAGGAGACCGGACCGCCGGCGGGGTGCCGGCCACACTCCGTCCTGCACGCCGCACACGGCCACGGCCCGCCACTGCCTGCCCACCGCCGCATGCGCGGACAGGACGCTGACCGCCCCTCCACGGGCTCTGATGTCCGCGCGTCCGGGGGCGGGCAGGTCCTCGCCGGAGACGACGTCGCAGAAGAGGGCGACGGACCCGCCGGGCACCCTGTCGACGAAGTCGGCGGCGTGGTCGAACAGTGACACGACCGCGTCGAGCGAGCGGTCGGCGGACCGGGACCACGGGTCGGCGGCGACCGCCTGACGGACGAGGCGCTTCTCCAGTCTCGACGCCGACCACGCGGCCCAGAGGGCCTCCTCCGCGGTGCCGCCCGTCTCGAGTTCCTCCAGGACCGCCGCGCGGGCCCGCCGGATCCTCGTCACCGGCGCGAGTTCCACCACCGTCAGGCCCGGCGGCATCCGGTCCTCCTCCGCGAGCACGAGCCGGCGCAGTGTGTCCGCGCTCGGCTCGGTCCCGCCGATCCCGGAGCGACGCAGGCCGCGTCGGAGGCGTCGCATGGCCACCGCGTCGGCGCGTCCGATCGGTCCCGAGAGCATCGCCAGTGTCCGTTCCGCATCGGTTCCGGCCTCGCCCTCCACCGCGGAGCGCACCAGCAGCAGGAGCGCCGACGCCACGGGGTCGTGGGCGGGCGGGATCTCCGCACCCGCGTCCACAACAGGGACCCCCGCGGCGTCGAGGGCGGCGAAGAGCGCGTCCGCCATCCGGGGCAGCGAGCGGGTCACCACCGCCATCTCCGCGTAGTCGACGCCGTCCAGGACGTGTCGACGGCGGAGGAAGTCCGCGATGACCGCGGCCTCCGCGGCGGACGAGCCCGCGACGGTCACCCCCACCGACCCCTCGGCCGGGCCCGGCGTCTCGCGGGGCCGGTGGCGGGCGGCCCCGGGGAGTCTCGACGCGACGCGCGCGGCGACGGCCGTGATCGCCGGCGACATGCGGTGCCCGGTGTTCAGGTCGATCGCGCGGCCACCCTGGTCCACCACGGCCCGGGCGAGACCCCCGTCGGCGCCACGGAACCGGAACACCGACTGGTCGCCGTCCTCGGCCACGAGCAGGACGTCCGCCCCGCCTCCGACCGCCGCGACGAACTCGGCGGCCAGCGGATCGAGGTGCTGCGCGTCATCCACCGCGACGAGACGGCGGGACCGGAAGATCTCGCGCAGATCGGGATCGGCGGTGAGGGCGTCCAGTGCGGCCCCGACCAGTTCTGCGGCGTTGAGCGCCTCCGGTATGTCCGACTGTCCGGAACGCACCCCGGACCGCAGCGCCATCTGCTCCTCGTGGCGGCGGAAGAACCCGGCGGCGGCGACCCAGGCCGGACGCCCCGCGGTGCGGCCCAGCCGGGCGAGTTCACGGGGTCCGATGCCCCTCTCCAGCGAACGCAGGAGCAGGTCGCGCAGTTCGCGGGCGAATCCGACGGTGGAGAGAGCCGGCCGCATCTGTTCGGGCCAGTGCGGGGCCCCGTCCGCCAGTTCGCCCATCAGGGTCTCCCGCACCACCGCGTCGTGCTCGGCCCCGGTGCGCAGGCGCGGGGGCGGTGCGTCTGCCCGCGCGGCCGCCAACCGGACGACCGCGTGGGCGAGGGAGTGCACGGTGCGGACGGGCGCGTCGGTGCCGACCACGAGGTGCGGGGGCATCCCGTGGGTGGCCCGTTCGAACAGGGTGGCCGCGGCCGCCGCCGAGCCGGTGAGCACCAGGACCCCGTCCATCCCCACCCCGCCGGCCACCGCGGAGCGCACCACATCGACGATCAGCGACGTCTTCCCGCTGCCCGGGCCCCCGCGCACGACCCACCGGTCCTGCCTGCCCGTCCGGGCACCCGGCCAATCACGCCCGAGGAGGTCGTCGAGTTCCGCCGACCAGGACGTTCCGCGCTCGTCGACCGCGCGTGCGTCGCGGGGGGCGGTCGGGGCAGGGGCGGTCAAGGCAGTGGCGGTCAAGGCGGTGGCGGGCTGTGTCACGGCTCGATGAGACCACACGACCACGACATCCCCCCTGCCCGCCCGGACAAGCCGCTCGCCGGAGGGCATGTCGACCCCGCACCGCGCAGACCGGGCCCGCGACCGGCGCGGGGGACGGTACGCCTCAGCGCAGGGTGTCCTCGAGCATGTTCGGGCGGCACGCGGTCCGCGAGACGACCGTCATGATGGCCAACACCACCGTGAGGAACGCCAGGCCCGCCCCGAGCCCGGGGCCGTCGAACAGCATGCCGAACACGAGCGGCCCGAGGGACGCGGCCGTGTACCCCACGCCCTGGGAGAACCCGGAGAGCGCGGCGGAGCCGGCCTGGGTGCGCGTGCGGAGGTTGATCAGCGTGAGGCAGAGCGGGAACGTGCTGGGTCCCACGCCGAGCAGGCAGATCCACACCCACGCCGCGCCGGGAGCCCAGAGCAGGCCGGCGAACCCGGCCAGGTAGGACACGACGGAGACGACGACGACGGCGTACGGGTCCTCGAAGCGGCCCGCCGCCCACGGCACCACCAACGCCGCGACGAGGCCGATCGCCGAGTACACCGCCAACGCCAACCCGCCCTCCGCGCGCGTCATCCCGATCGATTCGGCCACGGCCGGGAGCCAGGTGAAGAACGCGTACGTGCACAAGGAGTTGGTTCCGAAGAACAGGGCCAGCGCCACGCCGACGGGCGAACGCCACGGGCGGATGCGCCGGGTGGGGGTCGCGGCGGAGCCGCCGGGGGCGCTGGTGGGGGCGCTGGTGGGGGCGCTGCCGGTGGAGCCGTCGGCGGGGCGGGGGGACCCGGTGGCACGAGGGGAGTCGGTGGGGACGCCCGGCCGCACGACCTCGACGATCCAGGGGATCGCGGCGACGACGGCGAGGACCGCCCACCACCCGATGGAGACCCGCCACCCGGCGGCCTCCTCGACCGGCACCGCCACCAGCGCCGGGACGACGGTGCCCAGCTGCAGACCGGTGATGTAGGCCATGCTGACCGCGGCCACGTGCCGGGGGAAGTACTTCTTGACCAGGGGCGGGGCGACGACGTTGCCGATCCCCATCCCCGCCAGCGCGATGAGTGATCCCGCGCCCATCACCCAGGGGTCGTGGGCGGCGGCCCGGATGAGCTGCCCGACGGCCGCCGCGACCATCGCCAGGACCGTGAGCATCTCCAGACCCACCCGGCGTAGGACGATCGGGGTGAGCACACCCCAGACGGCGAACATGGCGGTCGGGACCATCCCGAGCAGCCCCATCCCGGCGGCGCCGAGGCCGATCTCGGCGTCGATCACCCCGAGCAGCGGGCTGAGGGAGGTGACGGCGGTCCGGAGGTTCAGCGAGACGAGGACGACGCCGACGAGGGCCACGAGCGGAAACGCGAGGGCACCCTGGCGGGACGATGCCCGCGGGGAACGGGGGGTCATGCCGACGTGTCCCCCACGAACTCGCCGACCTCGCGGGCCATGGACTGCAACCCGTCCATCGCGTGCGGCCGCGAACCGGGGTGCAGCGCGTGTACCGCCAACCGGAACACGGCAGCGCGCAACACCATCTGGGGCCACTGCTCGAGATGGCGCCATCTGCCGAGGACCCCGATGTCGGCCGTCCCCCACGACAGGTGGTCGATGGCGACGACCGCGGCCGACCACGAGGTCGGCCGGGCATAGGGCACGACGTCGGTCAGTGCGGGTTCGGCGGACGAGTCGAAGAGCAGACCCCGGGCGAGATCCCCGTGGACGACGCCGGTCACGGGGATCCCGACCGGCCTGCGGTGCCGGATGAGGCCCGTCGCACCGAGCAGAGCGGCCGCACGGTGGGTCGCGAAGGGCGTACCGCGGTCCTCCATCCCGGGCGCCAGGTCGTGCTCGGGGTCACCGTCCCAGGCGGCCGCCTCGGCGAACGCGAACAGGTCGGTCTCGGCCCACGGCCGCCTCGCCGGGCGGGTGGCGGGCCGCGGGGGCTCCACGTCGGCGAGCGCCGCGTTGATCCGCGCGGACCACGCGATGGTCTCGTCGGCGCGCGCCTCGGGGCGACCGGACACCACCCGGTCGGCGCGCCAGCCGGACACGACGTGGCGTCCATCGGTCGAGCGGACGGGGAGGGCCACCCGTAGCCCCGTCACGTCCAGTTCCTCCCGGACCCGGGCGGACCAGTTCGCCAGCGCCGTGTCCGCGACGGGGCGGAGCACGACGGCGGCACCGGAGGTGGACACCAGCCAGCCGGTCCCGGAGCCGGCGACCACGGGGACGGCCGGGCCGTCCGTCACGCCGAACGCGCCACGGACGTGCTCGGGGACCCTCGCATCGTTCACGCCGCCCACGCTACCCACCTCCTCGGTCAATACCCGGGCAGGGACGGGTCGACGTCGCGTGTCCACGCGTCGATTCCGCCCGCCAACGACCGGACGCCGGTGAATCCGGCCCCGGACAGGGTCGTGGCGGCGCGCGCGGAGCGCACACCGGACTTGCAGTAGAGGACCAGGCGCCCCCGGGCGGCGGCGCGACCGAGGACACCGGTGGGGTCCGCGGCGTCCTCGGCGACCGAGTCCAGGGGCACCCACACCGACGGCTCGATCCGGGCGATGGACCGCTCACCCGCCCCGCGGACGTCCACGAGGACCGGGGCGGCAGCGCCGGGGGACCCCGCCTGCGTCAACTCCTCCGCGAGCTCGGCGGCGGTGACGACCGGCACGGCTGCCGGCCCGGCCGCCGGCATCTCGCAGGAGACGTCGTCGGCCCCGTCGGGCAGTCGGGTGACCGGCTCCCTCGACGGGTCCGGTCGGATCGTCACCGCCCGGTGGGTCGACTCGAGCAGATCCATCAGGACCAGGCGTCCGAGTAGGGGCCGGCCCGCTCCCGTGACGAGCTTGACCGCCTCCATGGCCATCATCGACCCGACCGTGCCGCACAGCGCGCCCACGACCCCGGCCTCGGCACAGCTGGGCACCGACCCGGGAGGCGGTGGGGACGGGTAGAGGTCCCGCAGGGTCACCGGGTCGGCGGGCGCCGGTGGGCGCGACCAGAACACGGCGAGTTGCGCCCGGAAGCGGTCGATGGTCCCCCAGATGAGCGGGATCCCGGCGATCTCACAGGCGTCGGAGACCAGGTACCTGGTCGCGAAGTTGTCGCTGCCGTCGATCACCAGATCATGGCCCTCGAGAAGCGACTCGATGTTCAGGGCGTCGAGTCGGGCGTGGATCGCGTCGACCCGGACCCCGGGCGCCAACTCGGCCAGACGGTCCCTCGCCGAGTCCACCTTGGGTCGGCCCACGGCCCCGACGGAGTGGATCACCTGCCGGTGCAGGTTGCCGAGGTCCACCTCGTCGTCGTCGACGACCGTGATCCGCCCGACACCCGCCGCGGCAAGGTACATGAGCACCGGGGCACCCAGGCCGCCGGCACCCACGACGAACACCGACGCGGCGCGCAGGCGACGCTGCCCCTCGTCGCCGATCGCGCCGAGCAACAGGTGCCGCGAGTACCGTTCCCGCTCGTCCCTCGTCAGCTCCGGTACCGGGTCCACCAGCGGGGGAAGGCCGCGGTCCCCCGGTCCGCCCGCGGCGGTCATCCCGCCACCGGGGGTCCGTCGGGGAACGGCCACGCGTTGTATCGACACGTGTCGTCGTTGTCCGGGACCACGCCCTCGGGATCCAACTGGTGGATGTCGCCGTTGTTCACGCCGAACGTCTGCTGCATCATGATCGGCGCCAGGGCGCCGTCCGCGGGGCACGGCTCGTGGGCCGGGTAGCCGATCGCGTGGCCGACCTCGTGGTTGACCAGGTATTGCCGGTAGGACCCGATGTCGCCCTGGAACGACCTCGCTCCCCGCACCCAGCGCGCGAGGTTGAGGTAGACGCGACCCGTGGCCGAGTTGTAGCAACTCGCCTCGAGTTCGATGTCGTACCCGCAGTTCTCGCGGACCGTCATGGGGCTCGCCAGCGAGACCCGGAACGCGGGCTCGTCACCGGCGATCCGCCGGAACGCGACTGCGCCGTCGGCCGTCCAGCTCTTGGGGTTGGCCAGGGTCGCGTCGACCATCCTGGCGACCGAGTCGTCCCCGCCGAAGTCGACGGTGTCGATCCCGTCCTCGACCTCGACCGTGTAGCTGAACTGCTCGGCCGTCGGGCGTCCCACCGGATCGGTGCCGCCGGGCACGATCCTGAACTCCCCGCTCGCGGCCCCGATGAAGGAGCCGCCCTCCGGCAACTCACCACTGGGCGGGACCTCACCCGCCGCGGGTACCCCGACCACGGCCGGGGTCTCTTCCGCCCGGACCACCCGGTCCTCGTCCGACGCGCCCGGCGAGACGATGGCGTCCCCGATCACCAGGGCGGTGAGCACCACGAGCACCGGGATCGCGTACGCGCGCCAGCCCCAGGTGGCCAAGAACCTGCCGACCGGGGTCTGCCGACGCAGGTGGTCCCGGGATCCGGGCACCGACCGGCGGCGCCCCGGGGTCGACTCCTGCGGGTCCCACGGCGCGCGCAGCGGCTCGCCGTGCGGAGGGTAGTACGGGGGTCGCTGACGACCCTCGGCGTCCGCACCGCCCGGCGTCCGGCGACGGCCGTCGCTCATCCGTACACCTCCACGTCCACTCCTGAAGTCAAGGCCTACACGATCCCACATGAGGGGTGAGGCGCCTCCTCCCGCACTCCGCGGCTGCGGGTATTGTCCGTCTGGCCCGGACGCCTGTCGACTCCCGCCCGGGCGGAGAAGGAGCCAGCAGATGACGAGCCCGGACGGATCCTTCCCGGCCGCACCGGGCCGCACCCGAGCGGCCCGGCTCCCCCGCGGGGCCCGGCGCAGCCAGCTGATCGACGCCGCCGGGACCGTGTTCGTCGACCAGGGCTTCCACGCCTCCGGGATGGATGACATCGCCGTCCTGGCCGGCGTCTCCAAGCCGGTGCTCTACCAGCACTTCGATTCCAAACGTGACCTGTACATCGAGGTGCTGCGCCACCACGTCGACGAACTGCTCGGACGCATCCGTGCCGCGCTGGACTCGACCTCCGACAACCGGCGCAGGGTCGAGGCGGCCGTCGACACGTTCTTCGCGTACGCCGACGCCGACACCCGCGGGTTCCGGCTGGTCTTCTACTCCGAGTCCGGTGACGAGGACGTCCGGCGGGAACTCGACCGGGCCACCGACGGCTGCATCGACGCGGTCCACGACCTCGTCCGCGGGGACTCGGGGCTCGACGCCCACCGCTCGCGACTGCTGGCCGTCGGACTGGTCGGGGCCAGTCGTGTCAGCGCCGGGCACTGGCTCGACGCCGGCCGGCCGATCCCCCGCGCGGACGCCGTCTCGACGACGGTCACGCTGTGCTGGGGCGGCCTGTCGAAGATCCCTTGTCACGGAAGGGACCGGACCGAGCCGGACAACCAGGCCTGACCCCCGGGGGTCGGGGCCGCGAGGGCGGCCCCCGGCCCGGGGTTCACTCCCTCAGGAGAGGAACCCGACCGCGCGGCGCGCGGTCTCGCCGATCTCGACGTACGCCACCCGATCGGTGGACACGAGGTAACGGCGCCCCTTCTCGTCCTCGAGCTCGAGTACCGCCTTGGCCTCCGCGGTCAGGGCCGCCTCGACGCGCTTGTACACGTCCTCCGGCGTCATCCCGGTCTTGAACACGAGCTCACGGTTGCTGTCGGCGATGCCGATCTTGACCTCCACGGTGCCTGCCCTTCTCGTCGTAGGCGCATGTCACGCCGTCATCGGCGGTGCGTGCGGTCCAGGCTAGCCCGACGCGCTCGAAAGGCGGCGGCACGGGATAGGATGTGTGCACGTGGATCACTCCCCGGGTCCGGATCGCTCCGGCGCCGGGCGTGACAGGTCCCGTGGAAATGTGCGCGCGCCCCGCTCGCGAGGCCGGACCTTGTGCGGCCCGAACCATCCGCGCGCGAGACGAGAAAGGCACCGCCCTGTCCACCACAGATGTCACCACCGAAGAAGTCGACGGCATGGCCACGACGACCGCCGTCGTCGACGCCCCGTCCTCCGACTCCTCCCCCAGCTTCGCCGAGCTCGGCGTCCGCCCGGAGATCGTCACCGCGCTCGCCGAGCGCGGGATCACCCACACGTTCGCCATCCAGGAACTCACCCTCCCGCTGGCACTGGCCGGATCCGACCTCATCGGTCAGGCCCGGACCGGCATGGGCAAGACCTACGGGTTCGGCGTCCCGCTCCTCCACCGCATCGCCACCGGCGAGGCGACCAGGACGCTCGACGGCACCCCGCGGGCGCTCATCATCGTCCCCACCCGCGAGCTGTGCGTCCAGGTCACCCAGGACCTCAAGATCGCCGCGACCGGCCTCACCGCGCCGGCGGCCTCCGGGTCCGGCACCCGCCCGCTCAAGGTCCTCGCGATCTACGGCGGAACGCCGTACGAGCAGCAGACCGAGGCCCTGGAGAAGGGCGTCGACGTGGTCGTCGGCACCCCCGGCCGCCTGCTCGACCTCGCGAACCAGTCGAAGCTCGTGCTGGGCAAGGTCGAGGCCCTCGTCCTCGACGAGGCCGACGAGATGCTCGACCTGGGCTTCCTGCCCGACATCGAGAAGCTGCTGCGCATGGTCCCGGAGAAGCGCCAGACCATGCTGTTCTCGGCCACCATGCCCGGCCCGATCATCACCCTGGCCCGCACCTTCCTCACCAAACCCACCCACATCCGCGCCGAGGCCGCCGACTCCGGCGCCACGCACGAGAACACCACCCAGTACGTCTACCGGGCCCATTCGCTCGACAAGCCCGAGGTGGTCTCCCGGATCCTCCAGGCCGAGGGCCGTGGCGCCACCATGATCTTCTGCCGCACCAAGCGCACCGCCCAGAAGTTGGCCGACGATCTCGCGGAGCGTGGCTTCCGGGTGGGCGCCATCCACGGCGACCTCGGCCAGGGAGCGCGTGAGAAGTCCCTCAAGGCGTTCCGCTCCGGTGACGTCGACGTCCTCGTCGCCACCGATGTCGCGGCCCGCGGGATCGACGTCGACGATGTCACCCACGTCATCAACTACCAGTGCCCGGAGGACGAGAAGACCTACGTGCACCGGATCGGCCGCACGGGCCGCGCCGGACGCACGGGTGTCGCCGTCACCCTCGTGGACTGGGACGACCTGCCCCGGTGGGGCCTGATCGACAAGGCCCTCGGACTCGGGTCCGGTGAGCCCGCCGAGACCTACTCGACGTCCCCGCACCTGCGGTCCGATCTCGGGATCCCGGAGAGCGCCGGCGGACGCGTCGGCGCCCCCACCGGGACCGGCTCCGGCCGCCGCCCGGTCGACCGCGACTCCCGCGGGCCCGCCCGGGAGTCCGGGACCGGATCGGGACCCCGTCGGCGGCGTACCCGGACCGGGGCCTCCGGCGCTGACGAGGCCTCGACGCCCGCCACGTCCGGTGACCCCGCTCCCGGGACCGACAGCGCAGACGGTTCGGCGACCCCCGGCGACGCACCCCCGCGGCGCCGCCGTCGCCGTCGGCGCCCCTCGTCGTCGTCGCCCGACCAGGCCGGTCAGGACTGACCGGGCCACCACCTCCCCACATACGGCACGTGCGCGCAGACAGTCACGCCACCGGCGGCCCGGGCCGACGGTTCCCCGGTGTGCCCTCCGAACGGGGGACACGGCGCGATCTGGTGACCGCGGCCGTCATCGTCGTCGTCATGGCGGTGGTGGCCGCCGCCGTCCTGCTGTCGGGAAGCGCGAACCGCTCGCACTTCCGCGCCGCCGACGACGAGCAGCCCGTCTACGGGCCCGCAGTCGAACGCCCCACCTCACTCCAGCCCCTGTGGTCCCACGCGTCGGGGGGCGCGGGCGCCCCACTGACCACCAAGGGCAACCTCGTCACCCTCGACGACGACGGGACCCTCGTGGGCCGCGACGCGGGCTCGGGCGAGCAGCGGTGGACGTATTCACACGCCGGACGTCCCTGCGCGGCCACGTTTTACGCCGACATCCTCGCCGCGGCGTTCGACGGGGCCGCCGGGTGCAGTGACGTCACCGCCCTCGATCCGACGACGCAGCAGTACACGAGCACCCGACAGAGCGCCTTCCCCGACGCGATGGAACTGACCTCGACCTGGCGGCACGCGCTGGCCTCGAGCCCCGAGCGGCTCGAGATCTGGCGCGACGACCTCGTCCGCACCGTCGAGTACGGCGCCGTCGAGGCGCCCCAGGAAGCCGACATGCAACCACGTACCGGCTGCACCCTCGGAACGGCCGACCTCACCGACGACCGGTTCGCCGTCGCCGAACGCTGCCCCGGCGACGACTCCACACGGCTCACGCTCGCCGAGACCGTCCCCGAGGACAGCCGCAAGCCCGAGGAGATCGCCTCGGAGACCACCAGCGCCCGGGGCCTGTGGATCATCGACGTCACCGACGAGGGCGTCCTCGCACTGACCGACCGCGACGGCGCCTGGGCCGTCGAATGGTTCACCTCCCCGCGCCAGTACTCCCCCGTCCTGCGACTGGACTCCGAACCCGCGGCGAAACCGGGCGCCACCACACTCTCCGGCGATGACACCCAGGCACGGTGGTTCGACGGCGGCGCCACCCACGCCTTCCGGACCGATACCGGCCAGCACACCTGGACGGCCGGCGGGGCCACCGGCCCGGGCCTGACCGGCGGGTGGTCACCCGACCCCGACGTCACCACCGCGCGGGATTGGGTACTGCTCCCCGTCGCCGGCGGTTTCGGTCTCCTGGATCACGACTCGGGCGTCGAGACACTCCGGCTGGGTGCCACCTCCGCGGAGGGCGACGGCGTCACCGGGCTGGCGCAGATCGGCGACATCCTCTACGAACGCCGCGGCGGCTCGATCCACGCCTACAAGCTGCTGGCCTGACCGGGCCGCGGACGGCTGGCCGGGCGGCGTACCAGTCGGTCAGGCGGCGTACCACTCGACGGCGTCGCGCCGGAACAACGCCACCAGGGCGGAGGCACACACCACCGCCAGGGCGATCCCGGCCAGGTACTGGTGCGACCCCACCCCCACGTACCACGCGACGAAGAGCAGCAGCAGCTCGGCGATCACCACCAGACCGCGGCCCCACCGCCGACCGCGCAGCAGTCCCAGCCCGGCGGCCAACAACCCGCCCCCGAGGATCGCGAACCACACGGCGGTCCCGTACCCGCTGATGACCACGGTCTCCTCGCGGTGGCCGCCGATCGCACGGACCAACAGGATCACCGCGATGCCCACGCCGATGAGCCCCTGAGCAGAGGCGATCCAGCCGGCGAGGCGGACCGGGCCGGGGATCGCGATCCGCGGGCCTGCCGGAACACGGGGCTCGTCCTGTCGTCTCACGTTCACCTCTCAAGACTATGTGGCACCGGATCCACCGGGCCCCACACCCCTGGTGGGGCGCGCTCCGCCTAGGCGATAACAGCCTCTGGTGTGCGCTTTCGCGCCGATTTGACAAAGCGCGTGACGTTTACCACATCGAGGTTCAAGAGGGTTGACTTGTCAGGGAATCGTGGGACGATCAGTTGTAACAGCGCAGACACACCGTGTTTGCCTTGCCTTAACCGGGAGCCACTCCAGCAGGAGTGAGCCCGCGGAGCGGGTACAACCCCCACCACCCCGTCGGGTGTCACCGAACACGCACGTTCTCACGTCGATCGTACAGGTCCACGCCTGAACGGCGCGTGTTCGTGCTGCCCGGCGCACCCGACCTCGGTCTCACGACGAAGGAGTTCCCATGGACTGGCGCCACAAGGCCATCTGCCGCGACGAGGATCCCGAGCTGTTCTTCCCCGTCGGCAATTCCGGCCCCGCCCTCGCGCAGATCGCCGAGGCGAAGATCGTCTGCAACCGCTGCCCCGTCACCGCCGAGTGCCTGACCTGGGCCCTCGAGTCCGGCCAGGACGCCGGCGTGTGGGGCGGCATGAGCGAGGACGAGCGTCGCGCCCTCAAGCGTCGCCGCGCCCGCACCCGGACCACGGTCTGACCCCGACCGTCTGACGCGTACGTCGCCCGACCCCAGGACGGCCAGCGTACGAGAGGCCGGTTCCCAACCCGATGAGGGTGGGAACCGGCCTCCCGCCGTTGTGGCGGCCGATCGGTCAGTCGATGACGGCGATGAGATCGCCCGCCTGGATGACGTCGCCGGGCTTCACCGCGACCTCCGTCACGGTTCCCGAGCCCTCACACAGCACCGGGATCTCCATCTTCATCGACTCCAGGAGAACGATCGTGTCGCCCTCGGCGACCTCGGTGCCGACCGCCGCGACGACCTCCAAGACGTTCGCGACCATCTCGGCACGGACCTGTTCAGTCATATGGATTATTCCTCTGCTTCCTCGACAACGGCCCCCGGACACCTCCAATGCAACCACACGGGCCCGCGCATGGAAGACTTGTACACCGACGAAAGGAGGCGACCATGAGCAAGCGTGGCCGCAAGAGGCGGGATCGCCGTAAGAAGAACGCCAACCACGGTAAGCGTCCGAACAGCTGAGTACGGACGCCGTGGACGACGAGGGGGCGGGCACCTGACCGGTGCCCGCCCCCTCGTCGTCCGTCACCGCGTCCGCGGATCAGCCGAAGTCGCGTCTCTCGACGGTCGTGTGTCTGTGAACCACGGTGGTGCCGTCCGCATCCGTCGTGGTCACCGTCGTGCGTCGGATCTCCACCATCAGGCGTTCCCGCAGCCCGGTCGGAGCCTTCTCGCAGCACGAACTGGAGAGCTTCGCCTTGAGGCGGCGCTCCGAGAGGAACAACTCCCGGCAGTCCGGACACCCCGCGAGATGATGTTCGAGTCGAGAGCGGCAGGCGTCGTCGCACTCGAGGTCCACCAGCAGGGACAGGTCGCGCTTCGCCGACCGACAGTCGATCTCGTCGAGTCGTGGGTCGTGCTCCCTCATCACTTCGCCCCCTCCTCGCGGTCGCGGCCGAAACCCCGCTCGGTGGCCACGTCGCGCAGCAGCTCGCGCAGCTGCTTGCGACCGCGGTGTAGACGCGACATCACGGTCCCCAGCGGGGTGTCCATGATCTCCGCGATCTCCTTGTACGGCAGGTCCTGGACGTCGGCGTAGTACACCGCCATCCGGAACTCCTCCGGCAGCTCGGCGAGGGCCGCCCGGATCTCGTCGTCCGGCAGCAGTTCCATCGCCTCGACCTCCGCCGAGCGGAGGCCCGTCGAGGTGTGCTCGGCCGCGGCGGCCAACTGCCAGTCCGTGATCTCATCGGTCGGGTACTGCGCGGGCTGGCGCTGACGCTTGCGGTAGTGGTTGATGTAGGCGTTGGTGAGGATGCGGTGCATCCACGCACGGAAGTTGGTCCCCGGCTTGAACGAGTGGAATCCCGCGAAGGCCTTGGCGTAGGCCTCCTGCACCAGGTCCTCCGCATCGGCGGGATTCCGGGTCATCCGCAAGGCCGCGCCGTAGAGCTGGTCGAGGAGAGGCATCGCCAGCTCCTCGAACTTCTCTGCGCGCTGGTCGGCCTCGTCGGGCTGCAACTCGGTCGGCAACCGGAACTCCTCACCTGTCGGTGTCCCGGAGTCTAACCGCACGCCCGGGGCGTCGAGGACCGCGGTCCGCATCGCACCCTCCCTTCCGACCCGGGACCTACCCCGGGTACCTGCTGGGAATCAACGCGGTGGGCCGTCGCGGTATTCCGGACCCCGTCACCCGCTAGGCTCCCGTCCCGTGGGCAGCAGGAAGGGACGAGGCGGCGCCGCGGCGACCCCGGCGATCGTCGCGCTGCGCGACGCCGACATCGACCACACCGTGCACACCTACGAGGTGACCGGTGACGCGACCTACGGCGACGAGGCGGCCCGCGTGATGGGCGACCGACTGGGGGTGGCCGCGAACAGGGTGTTCAAGACACTGGTCCTGGCCACCGGCAGACCTCCCGAGGGGTCACGGGTCCCGCTCGCGGTGGCGGTCCTGCCCGTGACCTCCTCGCTGGACCTCAAGGCCGCGGCCGCCGCCCTGGGGTGCGGCAAGGCCGCCCTGGCGCCGATCGACGTGGCGGAGAAGAGCACCGGGTACGTCGTCGGGGGCGTGTCGCCCGTCTGCCAGCGTCGCCCCCTGGCGACGGTGGTGGACGCCTCGGCCCTGGCCCATCCCACGATCCTTTGCAGCGCCGGCAGACGCGGGTGGGAGATCGAGCTCGCCCCCGTGGATCTGGTGGCGATCACCCGGGCGGTGACCGCCCCGATCACGGCCGGCTGACCGCCCGGTCACGGCCGCCCGGACACGGCCGCCCGGTCCCGACCGCCTAGAAGAGCATCCCCTCGGCGGGGTCGACCGGCCGCACCAGCTCCGGGCCGTCGTTGCGGACAGTGGACACCGCCCGCGACACCGGCCTGATCTCCACCGACTCGGCCCACTCGCCCAGGTCACCGCCCGCGCCGTCCACCAGGGCACGCGGGTCACGCATGACGGCGGTATCGAGCCAGTCCCCGAGCACCTCGGGGCGGACCACCAGCGGCATCCGGTCGTGCACCCGGCGCAGCGACCCGAGCGCCTCCGTGGTGAGGATCGTGCACGACAGTTGGGTGACCGTCTCGTCCACCGGGTCCCGTCGGGCCTCCCACAACCCGGCCATGAGCAGGCCGCGGTCCCCCGGCAGGCTCATGAAGTACGGCTGCTTGGGCCCCGCCTTCCCGCCGGGGGTCGCGGGCTCGCCCGCCACCCACTCGTACCAGCCGTCCATCGGAATCACGCAGTGCCGGCGGGCCACCGCGGACCGGAACGACGGCTTGGAGTACGCGGTCTCCACCCGGGCGTTGAACAGGTTCGGCAGCCGCTGTGAGTCCCCCGCCCACGAGGGAACGAGCCCCCACCGCATCGCCCGGAGCACCCGCCGGGGCGTCGCCGTGCCCGCCGCCGCGCCCGGGCCAGGGGTCACGCCCTGACCCGCCGTCGCCGCCGATCCGGCCGGCTCGACGAGCCTCTCGGACCGCGGGACGTCCAGTGCCAGAACCGGGATCGTGGTGGTGGGCGCGATGTTGAACCGCGGCGCCCGGGGCGCGGAGGCGGGGAACAGACCGGGAGGCGGGGAGCTCGCCTCGTCGACCGCGTCCAGCTCCACCGCGAGCAGCGCCGGGTCCGAGGAGAGGGAGAACCGTCCACACATGCCGACATCCTCGCACCCGGGTCCGGCGGATGCCGCCTCGATGGGCGACAATGACCAGGTGAGTCATTGGAACGCGCCCGTCGCCGCCGGCCCCGTCGACGCCGACGTCACCATCCCCGGGTCCAAGTCACTGACCAACCGTGCTCTGGTGCTCGCGGCGCTGGCCGACGGCCCCTCCCGCCTGGTCGGCACGCTGCGCAGTCGGGACACCGATCTCATGATCGGCGCGCTGCAGGCGCTGGGGACACGCATCGAGGGACCGTCCGGACCGCTCGGCCCGGGTGACACCGACCTCGTCATCACCCCCGGTGAGCTGCGGGGCGCCGACGTCGAGTGTGGACTGGCCGGCACGGTGATGCGATTCGTCCCGTCGGTCGCCGCCCTGGCGACCGGCCGTTCCACCTTCGACGGTGACCCCGCGGCCCGTGTCCGACCGCAGGCCACCGTGCTCGACGCCCTGCGCGCACTGGGTGCCCGGATCGCCGGGGACAGCCTGCCGTTCACCGTCGACGGCGCCGGCTCGCTGCGGGGCGGCCGCGTCGAGATGGACGCCTCCGCCTCCTCGCAGTTCGTCTCCGGCCTGCTGCTCTCCGCCGCGCGGTTCGACGAGGGCGCCGAGTTGGTCCACGTCGGCGCCTCGCCTGTCCCCTCCGGGCCGCACATCGAGATGACGCTGGAGATGCTCCGCGAGTCCGGCGTCACCGTCGACCAACCGACCCCGTCCTCGTGGCGGGTCGCGCCGGGTCCGATCGACGCCGTCGACAGGGTCGTCGAACCGGACCTGTCCAACGCCACCCCGTTCCTCGCCGCCGCCGCGGTCACCGGCGGGACCGTCCGCGTCCCGCACTGGCCCGCCGCCACCACCCAGCCCGGGGACGCCATCCGCGTCATCCTGCAGGCCATGGGCGCCACCGTCACCCTCGAGGACGCCGACGGTGCGGGCCATGGCACCCTCGTCGTCGTCGGCCCCTCACGCCTGTCCCCCGTGGACCTGGACCTGTCCGCCATCGGCGAGCTCACGCCCACCGTCGCCGCCCTGTGCGCGCTCGCCGACGGCCCCTCCCGGCTCACCGGCATCGCGCACCTGCGCGGACACGAGACCGACCGCCTCGCCGCGCTCGCCGCGGAACTCGGCGCCGTGGGCTGCGGCGTCACCGAGCTCGACGACGGCCTCGAGATCACCCCGGCCCCGCTGCACGGCGCGCCCTGGCGCGCCTACGCCGACCACCGCATGGCCACCGCCGGCGCCATCATCGGCCTCGTGGCCCCGGGCGTCGGGGTCGACGACGTCGAGTCCACCTCCAAGACCATGCCCGGCTTCACCGCGATGTGGGCCGACATGCTCGCCGGACAGGGCTGACGGGCGGCCATGCCGAGCGGACGGGGTGCGGGCAGCGCACGGGGGTGGGACGAGTCCGACGTCCGGATCCGGCCCGGGAAGGGCTCACGCCCCAGGACCAAACGTCGGCCCAGCCATGACGACGCCGCCGCCGCGATGATCGTCGCCGTGGACCGCGGGCGCTGGGGCTGCGTGCTGCTCGACGACGGCCCCGACCACACCGCCGGGACCCGCGTCGTCGCCATGCGGGCCCGCGAGCTCGGCCGGACCCCCGTGGTGGTGGGTGACCGCGTGGGCGTCGTCGGCGACCTCACCGGCGCGCGCGACACCCTCGCCCGGATCGTTCGCGTCGAGGAACGCTCGACGGTGCTGCGCCGGACCGCCGACGACTCCGACCCCTACGAGCGGGTCGTGGTGGCCAACGCCGAGCTCCTGCTCATCGTCGTGGCCGTCGCCGACCCCCCGCCGCGCGCCGGGTTCGTCGCCCGCGCCCTCGTCGCCGCCTACACCGGGGGGCTGGACCCGGTCCTGTGCCTGACCAAGGGCGACCTGGACGACCCGTCGGTGTTCGCCGCCGAATTCGCCGAACTCGACGTGCCGGTCCTGCGGGTGGGGGTCGACGACGAGCTGGACGATCTCCATGACCTGATCGACGGCCGGATCTCCGCGATGATCGGGCACTCGGGCGTCGGCAAATCGACGTTGGTCAACCGCCTGGTCCCCGATGCCTACAGGGCGACGGGCGTGGTCTCCGGCGTCGGCAAGGGCCGACACACCTCCACGCAGTCCGTCGCACTCGAACTGGCGACGGGCGGCTGGGTGGTGGACACCCCCGGCATCCGCAGTTTCGGGCTGGCGCACGTCTCCCCCGACGACGTGGTGGCCGCGTTCTCCGACCTCGACGAGATCGCCGGCGCGTGCCCGCGCGGATGCACCCACCAGGGTCCGCCCGCGGACCCCGAGTGCGCCTTCGACGCCGTCACCGACCCCGCCGTGCACCGGCGGGCGCTCGCGGTGCGGGAACTCCTCGGGGCGTTGCAGTCCAACGACCCCTGGGCGCTGGGGTTCGACCAGGACTGATTCGGTGGACTGCGGCGGGGCGTGGCCCGGCGGCCGGGTGTGGCGCGGCGGCCGGGTGTGGCCCGGCCAGCACCCGGGCCTCACGGGGGCGCCGGCCGGGCGGCCGATCAGATCTTGATCTCGACGTCCCCCAGCGCCACCGAGACGCAGGTCTGGATCCGCTCCCCCGGACCGTGGTCGGTGCCGTTGCGCAGGTCGCGGACGTGGCCCTCCTCCAAGCCCACGACGCACGTCTGGCAGATACCCATCCGGCAGCCGAACGGCATCTGCACGCCCACGCTCTCCCCGCCCTCGAGGATCGTGGTGGCCCCGTCGAGCTCCACCGTCTTGTCGGTCGAGCCGTACTTGACGGTCCCGCCCGACGCGCCCGCGTTGCGGTCCACGGTGAAACGCTCCATGTGGAGGTCGTCCCGTCCCGTTGCCTCGAAGTGCTCGGTCAGCTCGTCGAGCATCGCCGAGGGCCCGCACGCCCAGGTGGGACGCTCCGACCAGTCCGGCACGAGCGCCGACATCTGCTCGGAGTCGATGCGGCCGTCCTCGCTGGTCACCCGCAGGTGCAGCGTGTAACCCGGCTGGGTGCGCTCCAGCGCGAGGAGCTCGTCGTGGAACAGTGCGTCATCACGGTCGCGGATCGAGTGGACGTGCACCACGTCGGGGAACCCCTCGTCGGCCGAGCGGCGGTCCAGCGACCGCAGCATGCCCATCACCGGGGTGATGCCCGAGCCGGCGGTGACGAACATCAGCTTCTCGGGCGTGGGCGAGGGCAGGTGGAAATCACCGGCCGGCGCCTGGAGCCGGACGATCATCCCCGGCTCGACCGTTCCGACGATATGGTTGCTCAGCAGCCCCTCCGGCAGGGCCTTGACCGTCACCGAGTACTCGCCACGCCCCGTCGTGGGCGCCGACGTCAACGAGTACGAGCGCCAGGTCCACCGGCCGTTGAGCAGGACGCCGATCCCCAGGTACTGACCGGGGCGGTACTCGGGCGTGGCGCCCCAGCCCGGCTTGATCACGAGGGTCACCGCGTCGTCGGCCTCACGGCGCACGGAGACGATCTCGCCGCGCAGCTCGCGGGACGACCACAGCGGGTAGATGAGCGAGGAGTAGTCGTCCATCCGCAGCGGGTGGGTGAGGCGGTTGAGGAACGTACGCGCCCCCCGCGGCTCCGGAACCCGCGCGGCCGCCGCACGCAGGACGCGATTGAGCCCACTTCTCGACTCGGACACTGGTGCCTCCTTGAAAACGGATCCCCGCGGCCCGGGGGTCGGACCGCCGCTTCCGGACTACGAACCTACGGTAGCGTAGGTTCCCGTCCGGCGGGATCCCCCGGGCCGATTCTCCACGCCGTCGACCCGGGTCCGCAGGCGATCGGGGCAGTCCCGGCATCCGGGCGGTGTCCGGCCCGGGTGCGCCCGCACCCCTAGAGCAGCGTGAGCAGGAACGGCAGTTCCACCGCGTCGTACCACGCCAGGTCCACGTCGAGGGCGTCACCGACGGTGAGCTCGGCGTCCTCGTCCCCCAGATCCGCACGGTCCACCACCTCGACCGCGTCCTTCACCAGGTCCACGGCCCCGGCCAGATCAACGTGGACGGCGGCGATCTCCGCGGTCCCCACCGTGGCACCGTCCAGCCGCACCACGGCGGTGTCCAGGTCCGGCCGCGGCTGCACCCGCCCGTCGGGGACGTCCGCGCTCACCACGACCCGCCGGTACGGGTGGGCCTCGTGCGCGGCGCCGGAGTCGAGTTCACCGCCGAGCAGCCGGAGCGACGCCCGCGCGGCCTCGAGGAACGCCACGTGTTCGATCTCCTCCATGTCGCCCTCGGCGTAGGACTCGATGAGCGCGGGGGTCGCCGCGAACGCGGTGCCGCTCCGCACGGGCATCTCCCCTGCCTCGAGCAGGGTCTCGAGCATCGCCATGGTGGCGGGGACGAACAAACGCATGATGGACTCTCCTCGGGCGGGTGATGGTCAGCGGGCGGTGCCGCTCAACCGGCGGTGCCGGTGAGCTCGTCCAACGCGGACGAGATGAGCTCTCCGATCTCCTCCACGTCCGGGACGGCCTGGCGATCCGAGGTGAACCCGCAGTACACGGTCCCGGCATAGCTGCTCATCGACACGGCCAACGCCTGCCCCTCGAGCAGGGCCGGGACGGGGTAGACCTCGACGAGTTCGCCATCGCCCCAGAACACCTTGCGCTGGGGACCGGGCGCGTTCGTGACGACCAGGTCGTAGCTCTCCGACGGCAACATGATCGCCGCCCGGGAGGCCAGCGCGTGCAGGGTGGGCGGAGCGAACCCGGACAGCCGCGCCAGGGACTTGGCCCCCACGGCCTCACGCGGATGACGCTGGGTGGCCGTCTCGCGGGCGATCTGCGCCAGACGCATACGGGGATTGGGCTCCCCGACCGGCATGCCGATGAGCGCCGAGGCGATCTCCGCCGAGGTGGCCTCGCTCTGGTTCTCCGACCCGTCGGCCTCCGAGGTCACCGCCATCGGCACGATCGCCCTGAGCGTGTCCGAGGTGGACAGGGGGTGGCCGCACGACAGAATCCAGGACCGCAGTGCCCCGCAGAGCACGGCGAGCACGACGTCATTCACCTTGCAGGAGTGCTCGCGCGCGATCTCCCGCGCCTGCGCGAGAGGGAAGGACGCCAACCCCACCCGGCTCCCGCGGGGACGGGTGGTGCGGAACATCTCCGCCAGACCGCCTGCGGGACGGAGCATCGACAGATTCGCCGCGCCGACCAGTCCGCGGGTGGCCCGCTCCAGCGCGTGAGCCAGGCGGGCCGAGCGGCGCACCAGCTCCAGGGGGTCGGTCGCGATGGTCATGAGCGCGTCCAGGACGAGGACCCCGTCCCCGGGCGCCGGCACCGGGGTCCACGTGGCGACCTCGTCGACATCCGCGGAGGCCCGCTCGTCCGTCACGAGCACCTGGGCGAGATCCACGGCGTGGGGACCGCCCAGCAGCGCATGGTGCGTCTTGGTGAGGATCGCCAACCGTCCATCCGGAAGCCCCTCGATGAGGTACAGCTCCCACAGCGGGCGATCCGCCTCCAGTGGCCTGTCGACGAGCCGCGCCACGAGGTCGGCCAGCTGCCGCATCCCGCCGGGAGCGGGGAGCGCCGACCGCCGGACGTGGAAACTGAGGTCGAAGTCCGGGTCGTCCACCCACACGGCCCTGGCCAGGGAGAAGGGGATATGCCGGATCCGTTGACGGTACCGGGGCGCGTCGGCCAGGCGGGCGTCGACGAACTCCATGACGCGGTCGATGTCCCACGGTTCGTCCCTGGCGACCAGCGCCAACGAGCACGAGTGCCTGCTCCGGGAACGCGCGGCGTCACCGAGGAGCAGATCCGCGTCCGCGGTGGCCAACCTGGTCGCCACGGTGTCAGACCACCTCGTCCAACCCGAGGAGTCCCCGGATCTCCACGGCCGCACGGTCGAACACCTGGTAGAACACGCCGATCATGCCGGTCCGCACGGCGCCGAGGACGTTCTCGATGGCGTCGTCGACCATCACGCACTCCCGCGGCTCGAGTTCGAGCCGGCGCGCCGCCTCCAGGAACGCCTCGGGCTCGGGCTTCTCCACCCCGGTCACACCGCTGAGCACCACGTGCTCGATCCCGAGATCGCGGGCGTCCTCCCGGACACGGTCCGCTCCCGGCCCCTCGGGTTCATTGCTCAGCACGGCGAGACGGACGTCATTCGCCCTCGCACCGGTCAGGATCGACCGCCAGTTCTCACGGTCCTCCTCCGTGCCGTCCAGCACCCCGAAGTAGTCGACTATCAGTCCACGCATGGGGACAGCCTAGGCAACACCCGGGCACGGTGCAGTAGGCGAGGTGGAACCGGGCGCTCGTTCCGGCGCGTCATGAGGGGTAGAGCACGCCAGACCACCCCGGGTCCGGCGCGGGAGGGAGCAGACCCCAGATGGCACCGACGCCCGTTTCGCCACCCACGACGGTGCGGCCTCACCGGTCGGCCGAAACCGATCGGGAGGCCGGCCGCGTCCGGCCCCTACCCTCCACCGAACCCGCGCCGGGAGTGCCGGGGGCCGCGGGGACGACGGATCGGGAGTGCGTCGTCACCCCGCCCGCCAGGCCGGTGCCGGCTCCGGAACGCGGCGTCCCGGTCCCCGCGCGGCGGGCCGCACACGCCCTGGTCGTCATGGCTCTGGAAGTCGTGGATCGCAGGCGGGCCCCGCACCACACCAGGGGCGCGTTCCCGCCCCATCTCGCAGAGATGCTGCGCACGCTCGCGCGTGACGGTGTGCCCGGACAGCACCTGGGACCAGCCAGGGTTCACCGGCTGCACATCCACGCCGCCGACCCCGGTCGGGCGGAGCCCGGCAGGTCGGAGCCCGGCAGGTCGGAAGGCCGCACGGCCGACCCCGGACGAGCGCCGGACGCGGAGGCGGTGGACTACGAGGTCTGCGCCACGTACGCCCGCGGGCCGCGACTGTTCGCCGTCGCGGCCCGCATTCGGGTCACCCCCACCGGTGCCGGCTGCGTGGCCCTCAGGTTGGTCTGAACCATCCCGCGGGCCGCGCGGGGGTGCCGGGTCAGTCCCGGCGGCCCCTCGTGGCGGCCTTGGCCGCCCTCTCGCGGCGCTCTGCGCGCTGCTGCCGCTCCTGAGACCGCCGCTCCGCCCGGTTCGCGGAGGCACCCTCGTCGACCAGCTCCGGGTCGCCACTCTCCGACGGGCCGGAGAACTGCATCTGGTCCGCACTCACATCCCGGCCGGTACCGGCGGCCCGGAGGATCGGGTTGGCGCCGGCGAGTGCCGCCGCCTGCGACGCGGAGGGACCGGCCATCGCCTTCTGCTGCTGGTTGGCCTCGACCTTGACGTTGAAGAGGAACGCCACCGTCTCTTCACGGACGCCGTCCATCATCACCGAGAACATGTCGTAGCCCTCGCGCTGGTACTCGACGAGCGGGTCACGCTGGGCCATCGCCCGGAGGCCGATGCCCTCCTTGAGGTAGTCCATCTCGTAGAGGTGCTCGCGCCACTTCCGGTCGAGGACCTGTAGCATGACCGACCGCTCGAGCTGACGCATGGCACCCTCCCCGCCGATGCCCTCGATCTCTGCCTCACGCTCGTCGTAGCGGGCGAAGACGTCGTCGAGGACGGCGTCCTTGAGGTTCTTGGCGGACAGGTCGCCGGACGACCCGTACTCGTCGCCGTCGATGATGTCCTGCGCCGCGATCGTCACCGGGTAGAGCTGGTGGAGCGCGTCCCACAGCTTGTCCAGGTCCCAGTCCTCGACGTACCCCTCGGCGGTGGCACCGTCGACGTAGGCGCTGACGACCTGGTAGATCATCGACTCGACCTGGTCGGTGATGTCCTCGCCCTCGAGGATCCGCTTGCGCTCACGGTAGATCACCGTGCGTTGCTGGTTCATCACCTCGTCGTACTTGAGGACGTCCTTGCGGATCTCGAAGTTCTGCGACTCGACCTGCGTCTGGGCGTTCTTCACGGCCCGCGAGACCATGCCGGCCTCGATCGGCACGTCGTCGGGCAGGCTCAGACGATTCATGATCGCCTCGACGGCAGCACCGTTGAAGCGCCTCATGAGCTCGTCACCCAGCGAGAGGTAGAAGCGTGACTCGCCCGGGTCGCCCTGACGTCCCGAGCGCCCGCGCAGCTGGTTGTCGATGCGCCGCGAGTCGTGCCGCTCGGTGCCGAGCACGTACAGGCCACCGGCTTGGCGGACCCGCTCCGCCTCCTCCTTGGTGAGCGTGCGCATCCGCTCGATCTCGGTGTCCCAGGCCTGCTCGTACTCCTCCGGGGTGGTGACCGGGTCGAGTCCGCGCTCGCGCAGGTTGAGGTCGGCGATGATGTCGGCGTTGCCGCCGAGGACGATGTCGGTGCCGCGGCCGGCCATGTTCGTGGCGACCGTGACCGCACCGGGCCGTCCGGCCTGCGCGATGATCTGCGCCTCCGAGGCGTGGAACTTGGCGTTGAGGACGTGGTGCTTGATGCCCTTGCGCGTGAGCAGCTTGGACAGGTGCTCACTGCGCTCGACCGAGGCGGTGCCCACGAGCACCGGCTGCTTCTTCTCGACCCGCTCGGCGATGTCCTCCACGACGGCGGCGAACTTCGCCTCCTCCGTCTTGTAGATGAGGTCCGCCTGGTCCTCGCGGGCCATCGGCCGGTTGGTCGGGATGGGCATGACCTCGAGCTTGTAGATCGAGTAGAGCTCGGCGGCCTCGGTCTCGGCCGTGCCCGTCATGCCCGCCAGCTTGTCGTACAGCCGGAAGTAGTTCTGCAGGGTGATGGTGGCCAGCGTCTGGTTCTCGGCCTTGATCTCGACCCGCTCCTTGGCCTCGATCGCCTGGTGCATGCCCTCGTTGTAGCGACGCCCGTCGAGGACTCGGCCGGTGAACTCGTCGACGATGATCACGTCGCCGTCGCGGACGATGTAGTCCTTGTCCTTGGTGAACAGCTCCTTGGCTTTGATGGAGTTGTTCAGGTAGCTCACCAGGGGCGAGTTCGCGGCCTCGTAGAGGTTGTCGATCCCCAGCTGGTCCTCGACGAACTCCACGCCCTGCTCGGTCACGCCGATGGTCCGCTTCTTGCGGTCGACCTCGTAGTGGGTCCCCTCCTCCAGCAACGGCGCGATGCGTGCGAACTCGCCGTACCACTTGCTGGAACCGTCGGCGGGTCCCGAGATGATGAGCGGGGTCCGCGCCTCGTCGATGAGGATCGAGTCGACCTCGTCCACGATCGCGTAGTTGTGGCCGCGCTGGACCAGGTCGGCGGTGTCGTGCGCCATGTTGTCGCGCAGGTAGTCGAAGCCGAACTCGTTGTTGGTGCCGTAGGTGATGTCGGCGTGGTAGGCCTCGCGGCGCTGCGCCGGGGTCATCCCGCCGAGGATCGCTCCCACCGACAGGCCGAGGAAGCGGTGGACACGACCCATCCATTCCGCGTCACGCTTGGCCAGGTAGTCGTTGACGGTGACCACGTGCACGCCGTTACCGGCCAGCGCGTTGAGGTAGGCCGGCAACACACAGGTCAGGGTCTTGCCCTCGCCGGTCTTCATCTCGGCGACCGACCCGGTGTGCAGCACGATGGCGCCGATGATCTGCACCTTGTAGGGCTTCTGACCGAGGACCCGGTGGGCCGCCTCGCGGGCCACCGCGAAGGCCTCCGGGAGGAGCTCGTCCAAGGTCTCCCCGTCGGCGACGCGACGCCTGAACTCGTCGGTCTTTGCCCGCAGTTCGTCGTCGCTCAGCTTCTCCGTCTCGTCGGCGAGTGTGTCCACGTAGTCGGCGAGAGCGGTGTACTTCTTGAGCTTTCGCCCCTCGCCGGCACGGAGCAGCTTGGAAAGAATCGACACAGTCTCGAACGTCCTCGTGGTCGGGGAAGTGGTCGTGGATACGGCGACCTGCGTGGCGACACGCGGGCCCGTCCTCATCCTAGGCGCTGTGGGCCGTCGTGACACCCCGAGGGCGGTCCGGTCAGGGGGGACCGGACCGCCCTCGGGGGTTACGGGACGGGGCCGTCAGCCCTCGTCGCTCAGGGTGATGAGCCCGTAGTCGAACGCGTGCCGGCGGTAGACGACGGTGGCGCGTCCGGTCTCGGTATCCCGGAAGAGATAGAAGTCGTGGCCCACCAGCTCCATCTTCTCGAGTGCCTCGTCGACCGACATCGGGGCGCCGTCGTGCTCCTTCTTCCGCACGATCTGTCCCGGCATCTGCTCGTCGACCCCGTCGTTGTACTCGGCGCCGTCGACCCCGTCCAGCATCTCGGCCGGGGCGGCGTCGGCCGTCAGCTCGGCGGTCGCCTCGGCGACGGACTGGGGGCGCCGGTGGCCGGAGTGGCTGATCTTGCGCCGCGTGCGGGCCTTGCGCATCTGACGCTCGAGCTTGGCGACCGCCGACTCGAGGGCCGCGTAGAAGGTGTCCTCGGCCGCCTCCGCGCGAGCGACGCCGGGCTTGCCCTTGAGGGTGATCTCGATGCGCTGGCTCACCTTGGACAGCCGCGGGTTGTTCTCGTGCAGCAGGATCACGTCGAACCGTTGGATGGCCGGCGAGATCTTCTCGATCTTCGCGAGCTTGGCGTTGATGCGGCTCGCGAAGTGTTCGGGGACCTCGACATTGCGGCCACGGATGGTGACCGGGGCCTCCGGCGTACCGGGGTCGTCTGTCGACGGACCGTCGAAGGTGGCGGGATCAAGCAGGACTGCGGGGGTCTTCGCCATCGAAGCTCCTCCTCATCGGGCCTGCGGCGGGCCGCTGCGGCCGATCCGGTAACCGCCCGGAATCCCGGCCGAAGGGGCCACCCACATGGCTGAGTGGATACTCTGCAGACGCTGTCCACCGGAGCCGCCAGGCGGCGAACGTGCTGGTGAACGCGTCCAAAACCCACCCTACCCCCTCGCGTGGGCGCGGACCCGCGGACCGCGAAGGTCGCGTCGACCCCTCCCCCGCGGGGAGTGGTCCGCCGTCAGGCTGCGGTCACGGCGAGCACACCCGTGACGCGCAACCCGCCCGCGTCCAGGACCGCGACGCACTGCGCGGCGGTGGCGCCCGTGGTGACCACGTCGTCGACGAGGAGCACGGTCGACGGTGTCCCCAACAGGGCGGGCACGGTCGCCGGCGCCCCCGGGGTCGACCGCAACCCGGTGCCCACCGGGCGGCGGCGGATCCGCCCCGAGAGATTGTCCGCGCGGGCCTGCGCGCCGAGCCCGGCCGCGTCCCGCACCCGTCCCCGGACCTCGAGGAGCGGGGCCACCACCACCGGCCCGCCCGGCACCGAGCCGGCGAGCTCGGCGGCGAGGACGTCCACGACGCCGCGGACGTGGTCGAACCCCCGTCGCCGCCGGGCCCGGGCCGACGCGGGGGCGGGCACCAGCACGGTGGGGCGGTCGCCCGCCTCCGCGATCTCCCCGTCTGCCCGGAGCACGTCGACGGCCGCGGCCAGTGCCGCTCCGAGTGGCCGTGCCAGGTCGGCCCGCCCGCGGTCCTTGTAGGCGGACACCGCCCGGGCGGCCGGGCCGGCGTGCCGGGACAGCGCCCAGACCGGTACCCGTAGCTCGGCGCGGGTCCGCACTCCCAGCGGGGCTCCCGCGAGTGTGGCGGCGCAGTCCGGGCACCACCGGTGACGGGGGCGGCCGCATCCGGCGCATTCCACGGGTACGACCAGGTCGGCGAGAGCCGCGGTCCAGGTCTCCCCGCCGCGCCACCGGGCCGGCGCACCCTCGTCCCCGGCGGTCACCGGCTCAGCCCGCCACCACCGGGTCCGCGCGGATGGCGGCCAGTCCGGCGATCTCCCGCCAGTACCTGTCACCGGTGTCGGCACCGGTGTCGAGTCGCAGCAGGGACCGCCGGTCCACCACGTAGATCTCGCGCCCGGCCGCCGCGACCGCGGTCACCGGCCCCGAGATGTTTCGCTGGGACAACGGCTCGGCGATCGCCCCGTCCACGGAGACGGTCGCGACGGGGGCCTCGGTGGTGTCGCGACCCACGACGATCGTGGACCGGTCCCGCCACGCCACGGCGGTGACGGTCTCCCCGAGTGCGCGGCCGACCTGGCGGAACGTGCCCGGCAGCGGTTGTCCGGTCTCGGCGGACAACGCGCCGATGAACACCTTGCCGTCGACGACCACGGCCAGTTGGGTTCCGGACTGGTCGATACGCAGGCCGGTCACCCTCGCCCCGAGGGCGAGCAGCGGCCCGGCGTCCATCTCCTGGACGGCGGGGGCGTTCTCGCCCATCCCGATACGGAGCAGTCGCGCGTCGTCGACCAGCACCCAGGCCCGCCCGGTCACCGGGTGGAACGTCGGGCCGGCCACCGTCCCGGCGGTGAGGGCCTCGGCGGGCGCGCCGTCGATCGGCCCCACCAGGACACGGCGCGGTCCGATCTCCCCCTCCCCGGTCACCACGGCGAGGTTGCGTCCGTCGTGGGAGATCACCGCGCTGGTGCCGCCGCGCACCTCCGACCAGGGCCCCGAGGCCGGTCGTGCGCCGCCGGCCTCGAGCCGCACCAACCCGTCCGCGGCGGTGAGGGCGTATCGCATGGGCTCCGCCGGCGGGTAGGGGTCGAAGTCACGGACGTCCTCGGTGGTCCACCCGGTCGCGTATCGCTCGTCGAGGGGGGCGCTGTCCCGCTCGAGGCGGTAGGGGCCGGGGACGTCGGCGCGGGCGAGGGTCCACACGACCTGCGCGGCGAACTGGGTGGTGGCCTGGCTGCTGAGGACCGGCAGCCCGGCGAAGTCGATGGTGGTGCCCGCGGCGTCGGCGCCGTCCTCGTCCTCGTCGGGGCGGACGGAGACGGAGGCGGGTACGCGGGACAGGACCGCGTCGGTGAGTCCGGGCCGGGGGCCGGTGGCGAGCAGATTGACGAGCGAGTACTCGACATCGGTGCGGTCGGCGGCCGTCCAGCGCGGGTCCGGGACGAGCGCGTCACCGGATCCGGAGAGGAAGAACAGGTCCCGTTGCGCGTAGGTCGACAAGAACTCGGCCTTCTCGATCACCACCCCGGGCGGCAGTTCGTCGATGCGCCACTGGCCGTCGGTGCGGGTCAGGCCGATGGTGACCTCGAGTTGGCCGACGTCCTCGCGGAAGATGCCGCCGGGGTCGAGGGTGCCGACCTTCTCCGCACGCAGCGTGTACTCGGCGCGGTCGGCCGACCGGCCGCCCTCGGCGCTGAGGTCGGCGCGCAGCACGATGATGGTCTCCGCGAGGTCGTCCCAGTTCTCGGCGGCGTCCGGGGTGAGGAACTGACGGGCGGCGGCGTGCCGCTGATCGGCGATCGCCGCGGCCTTGAGGAAGTCGCGGACCAGGAGGTCCGGTTCCTGGTCCGGTACCGGTGTGGGGACCGACAGTTCGCTGCCCTCCGGCGAGAAGGTGTCGATGACCTGGGGGGACGACGACGAGGGCAGCGTGGCGCACCCGGTCGCCGCAAGCCCGGTCGCGCAGGCCAGCGCCACCGACACGAGCAGGGACCGGGGCCGGGGCCGGGTCATGGCCGGCTCTCCCCTGCCCCGGGGACCCGCTCGAGGGGGGTCGGCGAGCCGGTACGCACGAGCCTGGCCTCGTCCTCGGGGGTGAGGGGCAGCGGGCTGGAGGTGAGGGTGCCGCCGCGGCGCCGCGGGATGGTCAAACGGAAGCAGGACCCCTCCCCCGGGCTGCCCCAGCAGTCCAGCCGGCCCCCGTGGAGCTTGGCGTCCTCGAGGGCGATCGCCAGGCCGAGCCCGGTGCCGCCGGAACGTCGCACCCGTGAGGGGTCGGCGCGCCAGAAGCGGTTGAACACCCGGGTCTCCTCCCCGGGTTTGAGCCCCACCCCGTGGTCGCGGACCGAGACGGCGAGGGCGGCGTCCGAACACCGCAGGGTGACCTTCACCGGCTTGGACTCACTGTGGTCGAGCGCGTTCGCCACGAGGTTGCGCAGGATCCGCTCGACGCGCCGCGAGTCGACCTCGGCCATGACCGGCTCGTCGGGCATGTCGACCTCGACCTCCACCCCGGCGGCCTCGGCGATGTGGGCCACGGTGCCGACCGAGTCCGCGACGGAGGTGCGCACGTCCATCTCGGCCGCCGCGAGCTCGGCCATGCCGGCGTCGTGGCGGGAGACCTCGAGCAGGTCGGTGAGCAGGCTCTCGAACCGGTCGAGTTCGGATTCGAGCAGCTCAACCGCGCGTTTGGCGGGGGCGTCCAGGTCGGCGGCGGAGTCGGAGATGATGTCCGCCGCCATCCGGACGGTGGTCAGCGGGGTGCGTAGCTCGTGGGAGACATCTGAGGTGAACCGCTTCTGCAGGTCACCGAACTCCTCGAGCTGGGTGATCTGGTCCGACAGGCTCTGCGCCATGTCGTTGAACGCCATGGCCAGGCGCGCGACGTCGTCCTCGCCGCGGATGACCATCCGTTCCTTGAGGTGGCCGTTGGCGAAGCGCTGGGCGATGGAGGCCGCCTGCCGCACGGGCAGGACGACCTGCCGGGCCACTATCCACGCGATCGCCGCGGACAGGACGATGATCGCCAGGCCCGCCGTGGCGACGATCCCCCGCATGATCCCGAGGGTCTGTTCCTCCGCGGTGAGCGGGTAGACGAGGTACAGCTCGAGTCCGGGGATGGAGGAGTCCGTCGGCGTGCCGAGCATGAGCGCCTTGGCCTGCTCGCCACGGAAGTCGACGGTGACGTACTGGGAGGCGATCCTGCCCCGCTGGACCAGGGACTGCAGCTCCGGTGGCACCTGCGCCCCGGAGGGGCTGACCACCTGGCCGCGGCCGGTCTGGTCCGGCACCACGAGGATCGGGTCGAAGGTGCCGGCGTGGACGGAGTCCCCGTCGGAGGCGAGCCCGCGGTCGCTGATGGCGCTCCGCGCCTGGTCGATCCGGGACTGCTCGCTCGTGCCCTCGTCGGTGGCGGCGATCTGCGCCTGCACCGTGAGGCGGAGCCTGCTGGCCTGCTCGATGGCCGCATCGAGTTTGGTCGACAGCAGCTGGGCGGCCATCTGGCTCTGCAACATGAACGCGATCGTGAGCATCACGCCCATCGACAGCGCCAGCGTGGAGGTGACGACCCGCAGCTGCAGCGACCGCCGCCACAGCCGCGCGATCCGACCGCCGATGGCGGCCGGGTCGAGTTCGGACAGTCGCTCCCGGAAGGTCGGTGACGAGTCGGTCACGTCCCGGATGTCGGGCTCGTCCCCGGTGGACGCCACCGCGTCGTCGGGACGAGCGGTGGTCACGAGACCGGACCGGCCTTGTAGCCGACGCCGCGCACGGTGAGGACGACCTCCGGGTTCTCGGGGTCCTTCTCGATCTTCGCCCGCAGGCGCTGGACGTGGACGTTGACCAGCCGGGTGTCGGCCGAGTGGCGGTAGCCCCACACGTGTTCGAGCAGGACCTCACGCGTGAACACCTGGCGGGGCTTGCGGGCCAGTTCCACCAGGAGGTCGAACTCGAGCGGGGTGAGCGGGATCGGCGTGCCCTCGCGGGTGACCGTGTGCGCGGGGACGTCGATCGTCACGTCGCCGATGTGCAGGACCTCGCTGGGCTCGTCCTCGCCGCGACGCAGGCGGGCCCGGATGCGGGCCACCAGCTCCTTCGGCTTGAAGGGCTTCATGATGTAGTCGTCCGCGCCGGACTCCAGGCCGAGCACCACGTCGACGGTGTCGGTCTTGGCCGTGAGCATGACGATCGGCACCCGGGACTCGGCGCGGATCTCGCGGCACACGTCGATCCCGCTCTTGCCCGGCAGCATGAGGTCCAGCAGAACCAGGTCGGGCTGCACCGCGCGGAACGTCTCGATGGCCCGGACTCCGTCGCCGACGATCTCGGTCTCGAACCCCTCGCCCCGCAGGACGATGGTGAGCATCTCTGCCAGTGCGGCGTCGTCGTCGACGACGAGGATCTTCGGGGTCATGGTCACCACTTGTGTCGGCGTGTCGTGTAGGCGTCGTCAGGCTCACCACCCGTGGGCACGCACCGCGGGTCGTGTTCCTGCCCTCTCAGACCTTACCCGGCCGACCCGACGGACCGGGGTGCGGCGCGGCGGCCGGAGGGGGGACGACGACGAGGTCGGCCAACTCCCGCACGTGGGGGTCCGCCCCGATCACGCGCCAGGGCGAACGCCACCCTGCGGCGGCGAGCCGACGGTAGACCCGCCCGGTCGCCGCTTGCAGCTCCGCGTCGCGTTCGTAGCGGTCGCGGACGCGCGCCGGATCGGCGGCCTCCCGGGAGCCCGCGCGCCGTGCCGCCAGCTCCACCGGGGTGTCGAGCAGGATCTGCAGGTCGGGGACGGGCAGCCCGAGCCGGTCGAACTCGAGGGTGCCGATCCACTCGACCACCTCGGACTCGCGGTCCGGACCGAGCCGGGCGGCGGTGTACGCGGCGTTGGAGGCCACGTACCGGTCGAGCAGCACCACGTCGTGGGTGGACCCCAGCTGCGCGAGCTCGCCCAGCGCGGCGTGCCGGTCCATCGCGAACAGCAGTGCCATCGCGTGGGGCGAGTCCGCGGTGCCGGCCTGGCCACCGTGCAGTGCGTCGGCGGCCAGGTCGGCGTGCAGGGTGCCGTACCGGGGGAAGGCCAGGCGGCCGACCGAGAGACCGCGGGAGGCGAGCTCGGCGACGAGCGCCGTCGTCAGCGTGTTCTTCCCCGCGCCGTCGAGACCCTCGAGGACCACCAGCCGTGCGACCATCCCCGGCGTCGCTCAGTAGCGGTAGTGGTCGGGCTTGAAGGGGCCCTCGACGTCCACGCCGATGTACTCGGCCTGGTCCTTGGCCAGCGTGGTCAGGGAGCCTCCGAGCGCCTCCACGTGCAGGCGGGCGACCTTCTCGTCGAGGATTTTGGGCAGCAGGTGCACCCCGATCGGGTACTGGTCGGCCTTGGTGAACAGCTCGATCTGGGCGATGACCTGGTCGGAGAAGCTGTTCGACATCACGAACGACGGGTGCCCGGTGGCGTTGCCCAGGTTGAGCAGGCGCCCCTCGGACAGCACGATGATCGAGCGGCCGTCGTCGTCGAAGACGAACTCGTCGACCTGCGGCTTGATGTTGATGCGGGTGACGCCCTCGGCGGATTCGAGCCCGGCCATGTCGATCTCGTTGTCGAAGTGGCCGATGTTGCCCAGGATGGCCTTGTTCTTCATCCGCGTCATGTGCTCGAAGGTGATGATGTCCTTGTTGCCCGTGGCGGTGATGATGATGTCCGCATCGGCGATGGCCTCGTCCACGGTGACCACGTCGAAGCCGTCCATCAGCGCCTGCAGCGCGTTGATCGGGTCGATCTCGGTGACCTGCACGCGCGCGCCCTGCCCGGCCAGCGCCTCCGCGCAGCCCTTGCCCACGTCGCCGTAACCGCACACCAGGGCCTTCTTGCCGCCGATGAGGGCATCGGTGCCGCGGTTGATGCCGTCCAGCAGCGAGTGACGGGTGCCGTACTTGTTGTCGAACTTGCTCTTGGTGACCGCGTCGTTGACGTTCATCGCCGGGAACGGCAGCACGCCCTCGTTGTGGAAGTGGTACAGGCGGTGCACGCCGGTGGTGGTCTCCTCGGTCACGCCCTGGACCGACTCGGCGATCGCCGTGTACTTGCCCGGGTTGGCCGGAACGGACTCACGCAGCAGCGCGTGGAAGACCTTCTCCTCGGCCGACCAGGCCGAGTCGTCCGAGGGCACGGCGCCGGCCTGCTCGAACTCCTTGCCCTTGATCACGAGCATCGTGGCGTCGCCACCGTCGTCGAGGATCATGTTCGGCTCGGTCTCCGGCCAGGTCATGATCTGCTCGGTGCACCACCAGTACTCGGTGAGGGTCTCGCCCTTCCACGCGAACACCGGCACGCCGCGGGGCGCCTCCGGGGTCCCCTCCGGGCCCACCACGACCGCCGCGGCCGCCTCGTCCTGCGTGGAGAAGATGTTGCACGAGGCCCACCGGACCTCCGCGCCCAGCGCGGTCAGCGTCTCGATCAGCACCGCGGTCTGCACCGTCATGTGGATCGACCCCGCGATCCGGGCGCCGGCCAGCGGCTGCTCGGCCGCGTACTCCTCGCGCAGCGCCATCAGACCCGGCATCTCGTGCTCGGCCAGACGGATCTGCTTGCGGCCCGCCTCCGCCAGCGACAGATCCGCCACCTTGAACTCGACACCGTTGACGGACTGAACCTGCAGATCAGCGGACATGTTCCTCGACCAGCTCCTCGTTGACTCGCGAAAGACTTCCGCCCCACACTAGCGGGACGGCCCGCCGGGGTGTCGGCCCCGTCACCCGCCGGCGACGCGGGTCCGGAACACGGTGGCCCCGGCGGTACTGCGCAGACACACCCGGGAGGTCGAGGCCGGTACCCACACGGCCCGCCCGGGCGCGAGGGCCTCGCTCGTCCCGTCGGAGTCCACGACCGCCTCGCCGGAGGTGCACAGCAGCACCTCGGGGCCCTCCGGTCGCCAGGCGGCCGGGTCGCCGTCGGCCGGCACGTCGATGCGCGACAACGCGAAATCGGGTTCGGGCGTGGGGTAGTCGACCTCGCCGGGGATGTCGCGGTCGGCCTCGACCGCCCGGACGGTGGGGTCTGCGAGCGGGCTGAACTCGAGCACCCGCATCAGTTCGGGGACGTCGACGTGCTTGGGGGTCAGGCCGCCGCGCAGGACGTTGTCCGAGTTGGCCATGACCTCCACACCGACGCCCCGTAGGTAGGCGTGGAGTTGCCCGGGCCCCAGGTAGACGGCCTCGCCCGGCTGGAGGACGACCCGGTTGAGCAGCAGCGCACCCAGGACCCCCGGATCGGTCGGGTACCGCTCGGCGAGTTCGGTGATCGTCGCGGCCACCGGGGACCACGGCCCCTCGACCCCGTGGTCGGTGAGGTAGGACACCGCACAGGTCACCAGGTCGGGCACGACGCCGGCCAGTACGACGTGCGGCATCGTGACGAAGGTGGTGAAGACCGCGCGCAGACCCTCGGCGTCGGGCTGCCCGGCGAGCATGTCCCGGTAGGGCTTCAGGGACGCGACGCCCAGCGCGTCGAGCAGTGCCACCGTGCGCTCCACCGGGCGGAAGCCCACGAGGGCGTGGAACTCGGTGAGCGCGACGAGGATCTCGGGCTTGTGGTTGACGTCGCGGTAGTTGCGGTCCGGCGCGTCGACGGCGATCCCGCGCGCGTCCTCCGCCGCGAAACCCTCACGCGCCTTCTCCGGGGACGGATGGGCCTGGAGCGACAGTGCCTGTTCGGCGGAGAGCAGCTTGACCAGGAAGGGCAGTCCCCCGCCGTGCTCGGCCAGCACCCGCGGGCCCAGCTCGCGCTCGGGGTCGGCGGCGATCCGTGCGTCGAGGCCGCGACCGTCCGAGCACCGCGAGGAGCCGGAGTCGTGCGCGCCGAACCAGTGCTCGGCGACGGGGTGGGGCGCCGGCGAGGTGATCCCGCACAGCTCGGGAAGCGCGGTCCGGGAGCCCCAGGCGTAGGCCTGGACCACCGGTTCGAGTGCGACCACGGACCTACAGACCTCCGACGAGTAGGTAGGCGGCGGCCAGTTCCGTGCGGGCCATGAGCGCTGCCACCTTTCCGCTCAACGGGGCCGGGGCGTCGCCGGCCGTGTCCCGACCGCGATCGGTGATCCACTCGACATCCGCGAGCGGGCCCGCGGCCAGCCGGACGATCTCCTCGTCCGCGCCCAACACCATACCGACGTACCTGACGGGCAGATCGTCGCGTGGTCCGTCCAACTCCTCGTCGTGGAACAGGCTCGCCAGCGGATCCGTCGGCGGACGACCCTGGGCCCGTTCGGCGTGCGCACGCACCGCGTCGGGGACCGAGGACGCGGCCGTGACCCTGCCGGCGTCGCAGAACGCGGCGACCGCGCGGTCACAGTAGGCCGCGGACACCGGGTCCGAGTGGATCCACACGAGAGGATCACGGCCCGCCACCGATGTCGCGAGCAGCTTCGCCGGGTTGACCGGGGTGGCCAGTTCCGGGCCGAGCCCCTCGAGTTCGATGTCGACGGCGTCGGCCGCAGCGGCCACGTCCAGGCCCCGGGCGCCCAGCGCGGCGAGCACGGCCATCCCGGCCGCCAGGTGGCGCAGCACACCACGGTGGGGCGGCACGTAGGGGAGCGGTTCGAGCCACGTGGCCCGGCCGCGGCCGGACTCGGCGACCGGGCCCTCCCGGGGTACGTCCACGATGACGGTCGCGCCGCGGCCGGCGGCGGAGTCGATCGCGGTCACCAGTCGAGGGTCGCCGGCGTCGTCCCCGGAGACGAGGACCACGTCGAGAGCGCCGACCCACGCGGGCAGGGTGCGCGCGAGCACCAGCGGGGGGACGGCGGGGCCGCCGCCGATCTCCGCCAGTGCGGCCACCACGCCGGCCGCGTGGCGCGCACGGTCCGACCGCCCGGACACCCAGACCACCGCCCTCGGACGGAATCGCTCGAGGGAGTCGAGCGCGCCACCGCCCGCGGCGGTGGCCACGGTGCGCAACTGGGCTCCCGCCATCGACGCGTGGAGCAGCGCACCCGTGGCGTCGGCGGCGCGCAGCGCCCCGGGGTCGTCGAGGTCTACCCGACCGGCCCCGGTGTCGCTGGTCAGGTCAGGCACGGACGATCGCGAGGACCTCGTCGACCACGGCGGCGACGTCCTCCCTGGTAGGCGCCTCGGCGTTGAGACGCAGCAGCGGCTCGGTGTTCGAGGCGCGGAGGTTGAACCACGATCCGTCGCCGAGGTCCACCGTCACGCCGTCCAGCCGGTCGATGGACTCGGCCCGCTTCGAGAACGCGGAGACGACCTCCTCCATCCGTTCGGTCTGGGCCTCGGCGGAGTCGAGAGTGGAGTTGATCTCGCCGGAGGCGGCATACCGGGTGTACTCGGCCATGAGCGCCGACAGTGTCCCGTCCTGCCCACCCAGGGCCGCCAGGACGTGCATCGCGGCGAGCATGCCCGAGTCGGCGCCCCAGAAGTCCCGGAAGTAGTAGTGCGCCGAGTGCTCCCCACCGAAGACGGCGCCGGTGTCGGCCATCTGCGCCTTGATGAAGCTGTGCCCGACCCGGGTACGGACGGCGACGCCGCCCTTCTCCTCGACGAGCTCGGGGACGGCCCGGGAGGTGATGAGGTTGTAGATGATCGAGGCGCCCGGGTCCTTGGCCAGCTCACGCTCGGCGACGAGGGCGGTGATGGCCGACGGCGCGACCGGCTCGCCGCGCTCGTCCACCACGAAGCACCGGTCGGCGTCGCCGTCGAACGCCAGGCCGATGTCGGCCCCGCTCTCCCTGACGAGGGCCTGCAGGTCGACGATGTTGGCCGGTTCCAGCGGGTTCGCCTCGTGGTTGGGGAAATTGCCGTCCAGCTCGAAGTACAGCGGCACGATCTCGAGCGGCAACCCGCCCAGGACGGCAGGCACGGTGTGGCCACCCATCCCGTTGCCGGCGTCCACCGCCACCGTGAGCGGGCGGATGCCCGACAGGTCGACCAGTCCGCGCAGGTACTCGCCGTAGCCGTCCAGAACGTCCCGTTCGGTGACGGTGCCGGCCTCGCCGTCGTGGGCGGGGACCCCCTCGATGACCTCGTCGGCGATGGTCCGCAGGCCGGACTCCTGCCCGACCGGCTTGGCGCCGGGGCGGCACAGTTTGATGCCGTTGTAGGCGGCGGGGTTGTGGCTGGCGGTGAACATGGCACCGGGGCAGTCGAGTGAACCGGAGGCGAAGTAGAGCTGGTCGGTCGAGGCCAGGCCGATGGTCACCACGTCCAGTCCCTGGGCGGTCACCCCGTCGGCGAAGGCGGCGGACAGGCCCGGGGACGAGTCCCGCATGTCGTGGCCGATCACCACGGTGCGGGCACCCTCCGAACGCATGAGGCGGGCGAACGACGCCCCGACCTCGCGGACGAAGTCCTCATCGATCTGTTCGCCGACGACACCACGGACGTCGTACGCCTTGATGACTGCTCGGACGGACTCGGCGCTACGTGCCACGTGTTGCTCCAGGGGTGTGAGACGGGTCGGTCGGTGTTCTGCCTGACCCTACCCGCGCCGTACTGGCGGCGGACCGACCTCGCGGGCCGCGGCTCAGCGGGGGGCGGGGCCCGGCTCCGGTCGGCCGTCACCGGACCCGCCGGCCCCGGCGTCGGGCGCGGTGGCCATGTCCGGCACGACCCGCAGGTGGGGACGTCCGGTCGCGCCGGAGGGGCCGGTGGCGGGGCCGGACCCGGCCTCCGTGCGGCTCCGTGCGTCGTCGAGGACCGGCCCGGGATCGGAGACACCGAGACGACGCAGGCGATCGGCGTCGACCAGTGCGGCGCCGGTCCTGCGCCCGCCGACCGGGCCGCCGGTGACCGCGTCGAGCAACGCCGTGAGGTCCGAGTCCTCGGCCGAGGTGTCGATGTCCGGGTGGCGCACCAGGTCCCAGCCCCGGGGGGCGGTGATGCGCAGTGCGTGGGCCGCGCAGAGATCCCAGGCGTGCGGCTCGCGGACCGCGGGCAGCGGGCCGATGACGGCCGTGGAGTCGGCGTAGACGTAGGTGAGCGTGGCGACCGCGCGGTTGGGACATCCCGGACGGCAGCAACGACGGTTCTCACTCACGAGGCCCCAGGGTAGTCCCGCACCCGGGGCGGAGGGGCCGCGACCCGCCCACGCCGGTTCGACGCACCCGCCACGAGCGGGGTTATCCTCGCGCCATGACCCCGACCGCCCCGGTACCCGGACGACCGCCCACCGGCACCGCGATCCCCGGTGCCGGCCAGAGCGACGTGTGCGCCGGCAGCCGGATCTCGGTCCGAGATTTCCCGGGGGACCCGGGGCGTCGCGGCCCGCGTGTGGTCACCTCCCGGCGGGCGGACCGACGCGGGCACGGCCCCCGCGGCCCGATCCTGCCCCCGGAGGTGCCGAGGTGGCGCAGCCGGTCGGCCGAGTTCGACGCCGCCGCGCTCGAGGCGTTCGCGGAGATCGACCAGCACTGGCACTCCCGACTGGTGCATCTGGACCTCGCGGTCGACATGGTGCCCCGCATGCGACTGCGTCCCGGCGAGACGTGGCCCGAGGAGGTCGTGGCCGACGGCGACGTCCCGCTCGCCCGCCTGGTGCCAGCGGGCGTCGACCGCTCGGGGCAGCCGACCCGGGCGCGGCTGGTGTTGTTCCGCAAGCCCCTGTCCCGGCGCGCCCCGGACAGCGATGACCTGCGGGACCTCATCTACTCCGTGCTGGTCGAACTGGTCTCCCAGCACCTGGAACTCTCCCCCGACGAGGTCGAGGCCGGCCCCGACGAGAACTGACCGCCCGGTACGGGGCGGTCAGGGGTGGGAGGTGGCGCCGGAAGACGGGGCCGGGTGACGGGCGGGGATGACCCGCCCGCGGCTCACATGACGGCGTCGCGCTTGATGCGCCGCCGCTCACGCTCGGACAGCCCGCCCCAGATGCCGAACCGCTCGTCATTGGCCAGCGCGTACTCGAGGCACTCGGCCTTGACCTCGCAGCCGGTGCAGATCTTCTTGGCCTCGCGGGTCGACCCGCCCTTCTCCGGGAAGAACGCCTCGGGATCGGTCTGCGCGCACAGAGCCCGTTCCTGCCAGCTCTCCTGCTCGTCCTCGACGAACAGGCCGGAGACACCGAGGTCGACCAGGGCCAGCTCGGGTCCCGCGACGGTGCGTGACTGTCGATCCACGGTCATCCCTTCGTGTTGCATGTTCGTGCGCGATGGTCCGCGTCTAAGTGCCCGTCGCCGACACGGCCGAGGGAGCCCTGCCGGATCGCGGATTGTCTGATGTCTGTGCGATGTTCACCGTCACCCACCAGGGAATGACACACCTGTGATTACACACATGCAAGCCGCGTAGGTCAAGCGAAATCGGGGATACCTACCATTTTCCCCACCCGCCGCGGCCGGTGACACGCCGCCCCGATTGTGGCGTGGGACACGTCCCCGGCGCGCCCGCCACCCTCCCGGACCGGGCCGGTCCGGCCCACCGGCGCGGCGTCGCACGCACCGTCACTACTCTCGTCCGTGTGAAGATCTGTGTTCTGGCCGGCGGCGTCGGTGGCGCCCGTTTCCTGCTCGGCGCCCGCCGACTACTCGGACTGGACACCGAGTCCGCCCGAGCGGGTTCGCCGCATCGTATCGACGCGGTGGTCAACGTCGGCGACGACGCCTGGATGCACGGGGTCCGCATCTGCCCCGACCTCGACACCTGCATGTACACCCTCGGCGGCGGCATCGACCCCGAGCGCGGCTGGGGCCACGCCGGGGAGACGTGGAACTGCCGGGACGAACTCGCGGCATACGGCGTGCAGCCCGACTGGTTCGGGCTGGGCGACAAGGATCTGGCCACCCACCTGGTGCGCACGCAGATGCTCGACGCCGGCTACCGGCTCACCCACGTCACCGAGGCGCTGTCGACCCGCTGGTCCCCCGGCGTACGCCTGCTGCCCGTGACCGACGACCGCTGCGAGACGCACGTGGTCGTGACCGGCGGCACGGCCGACGACGGGACCGGCGCGGGCGACGCGGCGACCCCCGGCGACGGCCCTGACGCGGACGCCCCCGGCCCGCGGGCGATCCACTTCCAGGAGTGGTGGGTCAAGCACCGGGCGCAACTGACGCCTTCCGGCTTCGTGCAGGTCGGCGCCGATGCCGCCACGCCGACCCCGGAGACGCTCGAGGCGATCGAGACGGCCGACCTCGTCGTCGTCGCCCCCTCCAACCCCGTGGTCTCCGTCGGCGCGATCCTCGCGGTGCCCGGGATCCGCGCCGCGCTGCGGTCCACCCCCGCCCCCGTGGTGGGCCTCAGCCCGGTGATCGGCGGGGCGGTGCTGCGCGGCATGGCCGACACGTGCCTCACGGCGATCGGAGTCGAGACCTCCGCGACGGCCGTGGCGCGCCACTACGGCGCCCGCTCCGGCACCGGCCTGCTCGACGGCTGGCTCGTGGCCCCGGGCGACGCGCCCGCCGACGGCTCCGGCGCGGTCGACGGCGTCGCGATCCGGGAGGTCCCGCTGCTCATGACCGACCCCGACGCCACCGCGGACATGGTCGCCGCCGCGATCGACCTGGCCGGCCTTGAGGTCCCCGCCCGGACCGACCGATGACCGACGGCGCGCTCCCCGAGATCCGCCGCTGGACCGTCGAACACGCCGCGCCCGCGGACGTCGTCATGTGGGCACCCGACGGCCTGCCCGAGTTCCGGCCCGGTGACGACCTCGCGCGCGCCCTCGCCGACGCGCTCACCGCCGACCGGCACGGCCTCGTCGACGGCGACGTGGTGGTGCTGACCTCCAAGGTGCTGTCCAAGACCGAGGGGCGGATCGTTCCCGCCCCCACCGACCCGGACGAGCGCGACGCCCTGCGCCGGCGGCTCGTGGACGCCGAGTCGGTCCGCGTGGTCGCGCGCGTCAACCGCACGCTCATCACGGAGAACCGGCTGGGGATCGTCCAGGCCGCCGCCGGGGTCGACGGCTCCAACGTCGAGGCCCGCGAGCTCGCGCTGCTCCCCGAGGATCCTGACGCCTCCGCCGCCGCGCTCGCCCGCGAACTCCGACGCCTCACCGGCGCGCGCGTCGCGGTCGTCGTCACCGACACGATGGGTCGGGCCTGGCGCACCGGCCAGATCGACATGGCCATCGGCGCCGCCGGACTGCGGGTGTCGGTGGGGTACGACGGCGCCGTGGACCGCCAGGGCAACGAACTGTTGGTGACCGACGTCGCCGTGGCCGACGAGATCGCGTCAGCGGCGGACCTGGTCAAGGGCAAGCTCGGGGCGCGACCGGTCGCCGTGGTGCGCGGGATCGGGCACCTGCTGCTGGACGACGGTCACGACAACGGCGACGACGACGACACCAACAACGACGACGACGAGGTGGACGTCCCCCGGCGGGCCCGTGACCTGGTCAGGGACGGGTCCTCGGACCTGTTCCGGTTGGGCACCGCCGAAGCGGTGGCGCTGGGGCGGCGGGAGGCCGTTCCCGCCCGTCGCTCGGTGCGACGGTTCTCCGACGAGTCCGTCGACGCGGACCTGTTGGCCGGCGCCGTGGCGGATGCGCTGACCGCCCCCGCACCGCACCACTCCACGCCCGTCCGGTTCGTGCGCGTCGCGGGCCACGCGCGCATGCGGCTGCTGGACGCCCTGCGCGCGGACTGGGAACGCGACCTGCGCGCCGACGGGCACACCGGCGAGATCCTGGCCCGTCGACTCGGGCGCGGTGACCTGCTGCGCACCTGCCCCGAGCTGATCCTGCCGTTCGTCGACGACGACGCCGGAGCACACGACTACCCGGACGCCCGCCGCGCCGCCTGCGAGGAGACCATGTTCACCGTCGCCGGAGGTGCCGCGGTGCAGTCGCTGCTGGTGGCGCTCGCCGCGCGCGGCCTGGGCTCGTGCTGGGTGGGGTCGACGATCTTCGCCGCCGACACCACCCGCCGCGAACTGGGGTTGCCGGGCTCGTGGCGGCCGCTCGGCGCGGTCGCGGTGGGCGTGCCCGCCGAGACGGTCCCGCCACGGGAGTCGCGGCCGGCAGGCGACGCCTACGTCACGGTGGAGTGAGTCGGTAGCCGCACGCCGACCGGTCCCCCGGCCGGATCCGATGGGTGGCAAGACATCGGATGGGTGGCGAAGGCCGGCCGGGCCTACATGTCGGTGGAGTAGCGGATCCCGCCGTCGGGGATCTGCACCCCCGGCCACACGCGGGCACCGCGCAAGAGCTCGCAGCGCGCACCGATGTCGGCGCCGTCACCGATCACCCCGTCGCGGATGAGCGCACGGTGGCCAATTCTCGCGCCGAATCCGACGATCGAACGCTCGACCGTCGCCCCGGCCTCGATGCGGGCACCGTCGAAGACGACCGCGCCGTCCAGTCTGGCCCCGGCCCCGATCTCCGCGCCGCGCCCCACGACGGTCCCGCCGACCAGGACGGCGCCCGCCCCGATCCCGGCACCCTCGTGGACCAGGGACTCCCCCGCGTGGCCGTCGAGCGCCGGCGACGGGGCGATGCCGCGGGCCAGGTCCGCCGAGCCGCGCACGAAGTCCTCCGGCGTGCCCATGTCCCGCCAGTAGGCGGAGTCGACGAACCCGTAGACGCGCCGGCCCTCACTGAGCAACTGGGGGAAGGTCTCACGCTCGACCGACACCGGCTGGCCCTCGGGGATCTGCTCGATGAGCTCACGGCGGAACACGTAGCAGCCGGCGTTGATCTGGTCGGTCGGCGGATCCTGGGTCTTCTCCAGGAAGTCCTGGACGCGCCCGTCGTCGTCGGTGGTGACGCAGCCGAACGCGCGCGGATCGGAGACGCGGACCAGGTGCATCGTCAGGTCGGCGTTCTTCTCGCGGTGCAGGGCGAGGATTTCCCGCAGGTCGGTCCCGCCGAGGACGTCGCCGTTGAACACCATGACCGTCGAGGCGGTGAGCTCGGACAGGACGTTGCGGATGCCGCCGCCGGTGCCCAGGGGTTCGGTCTCCACGACGTAGGAGATGTCCAGGTCCAGGGCCGACCCGTCGCCGAAGTACTCCTCGAAGACCTCGGCCTTGAAGGAGGTCCCCAGCACGACGCGCCGGATGCCGGCCGCCCGGATCCGGGAGAGCAGGTGGGTCAGGAAGGGCAGGCCCGCGGTGGGCAGCATCGGCTTGGGCGCCGAGATCGTCAGGGGCCTGAGCCGGGTGCCCTTGCCGCCGACCAGCACCACCGCCTCGGTGTCCGCGATCAGGTCGTCGTCGGCGGTGGCACTCCCGGGGGTCGTCGAGGTCACGGTGAAGGCTCCTGCTGTCGAAAGGGCCGCGGGCGGGGGCGCGCTCGCCCCGCTCCGGTGGCCGGTGGATGGGTCTCGGTTCCGGGGTGTCAAGCTCAGCCCGCGGCGCGCCGGGCGGACCGGATCGCCAGGCGACACCGCAACTCCAGGCCCGCTCTGAGCGCCCAGCGTATCGGTGCCTGCCAGGCGTGTGGGTGCCTGTCCGCCTGGAACAGGTACGCGCTGCGGTGGTGCGCCCGGAGGGTGAACTCCGGCACCGCGTTCGCAGCGTGACCCTGGTCGTGGTGGATGACGGCGGCGGGCACGTAGACGTTCTGCCACCCGGCCCTGCCGAGACGGTCGCCCAGGTCGATGTCCTCGAGGTACATGAAATACCGCTCGTCGAACCCGCCCAGGGCATCGAACGCCGCCCGGCGCAGCAGCAGGCACGAACCCGACAGCCACCCGGCGGCCCGCTCGGTCTCCATGTCCGCGTCGTCGAGGTATCCCGCCGTCCACGGGTTCCGCGGCCACACCTGGCCGAGCAGGGCGTGGCCGATCCCCGCGCCCAGACGTGGCACCGCCCGGGCGGACGGGTACACGGACCCGTCGGTCTCGGAGATCCGCGGGCCGAACGCGGCGGCCCGCGGCCAGCGTGCGGCGGCGGCGAGGAGCTCGTCCACCGACCCGGGTTCGAAGGTCACGTCCGGGTTGACCACCAGGACGAACTCCTGGTCGAAATCCTCCGGCCGGCCAGCGATCAGCGTCACCGCCCGGTTGATGGCGGTGCCGTACCCCAGGTTGTCACCCGTGGGGAAGAACTCGGCGAACCCGTACTCCGCCGCTACCTCCTCCGGCACCCCGTCCGTCGACCCGTTGTCCGCCATCACCAGGCCGACCTGCCGGGTCGTGGCCGCGGGGAGGGTCTCGACGAAGCTGCGGAGGTGGTCGCCCGGCGAGTACGTCACCGTCACGACGGGTAGTCGGGTCGTCACGCGAAACACCCTACGACGCACCCCACGGATTCCGACGCCCGGCGCGCGGCGCGGTACCGTTGATCATCATCGGCGGCCTCGAGCGGCCCTACTCGACGACAAGGACGGTGGATGAGCGCCGAGCTGCCAGCGACTCCCCGTCGTGCCCCCGGCCGGGCACGGGGACGGCGTCACGCCACCCCGGCCCGCCCGGTCGCGTACCGGGTCGGTCGCGTCGTGGCCGCCCTCGTCTCCGCCCTGTGTCTCCTGGTCACCGGCGTCGGGTGGACCCTGTTCAACGGACTCAGCTCGGACCTGACCTCCGCCGGCGGTCTCGACGTGGGTGACGGTGGCCTCGACGGCGCCGTCGACATCCTTCTGGTGGGCACGGACAACCGGACCGACGCGCAGGGCAACCCCCTCAGCCAAGAGGAACTGGCCACGATCCGGACCGGCGAGGAGGAGGGCGAGAACACCGACACGATCCTGCTCATCAGGATCCCCGAGGACGGCAGTTCCGCCACCGCGATCTCCATCCCCCGCGACGTCTACGTGGAGACCAGCTCGGTCGGCGGGAGCAAGATCAACGGCGTCTACGCCGCGAACAAGGAGGCCCATCTCGAGCGTGCCGTCGCGTCCGACCCGGACGGTGAACTGACCGAGGAGGACCAGCGCGCCGCGGTCAAGGCCGGGCGCAACGGCCTCATCGGCGCCGTCGAGGATCTCACCGGCGTCCAGGCCGACCACTACGCCGAGATCGGCCTCCTGGGGTTCGTGCTGCTCACCGACGCGGTCGGCGGCGTCCCCGTCTGCCTCAACGAGCCGGTCGACGAGCCGCTGTCGGGCGCGAACTTCCGTGCCGGCGTCCAGACGGTCTCCGGATCGGACGCCCTGAGCTTCGTGCGCCAACGCCATGACCTGCCCGCGGGCGACCTCGACCGGATCGTCCGTCAGCAGGTGTTCATGTCCCAGCTGGTCAAGAAGATCCTCTCCGCCGGCACCCTGGCCGACCCCTCGAAACTCGGTGCGCTGGTCGACGCCGCCAAGCGGTCCTTCGTCATCGACGAGAACTGGGACTTCGTCGACTTCGCCATGAAGCTCCAGGACATCAGCGGCGGCAACGTCCGATTCGAGACCATCCCGGTCACCAGCATCGACTCGTTCACCGAGTGGGGCGAGTCCATCGTCACCGCCGACCCCGCCGAGGTGTCGGAGTTCGTGGCCGGTTTCGCCAGCACCGAGGATCGGGAAGCGGACGCCGACGCCACCACCGATCCGGAGCAGACCCCCACCGACGCGCCGGGGCCGGACCCCGCCGAGGTGACGGTCTCCGTGGTCAACACCACCGCGATCGACGGTCTGGCCGCGCAGGTCTCCGGAGCCCTCACCGAACTCGGCTACACCGCAGGCGACCTGCTCACCGACCCGGCCGCCGCCTACACCTCGCACGTCGCCGCAGCCTCCGCCGACGACGACGCCGCCTTCGCCGTGTCGGAGGCCCTCGGCGGCCTGCCCGTGCAGGTCGACCCAGCGCTGCCCGACGGCTCCGTCCGCGTCGTGCTGGCCGAGGACTACAGTGGCCCCACCGGCGACGCCGCCGGCACCGAGTCCTACTCCCCCACCACCTCCTCCTATGCGCCGCTGCCGCCGTCCATCGCGGATCGCCCGACCTTCGACGCCGGCTCGGACGTGCCCTGCGTCAACTGACCGACTGCGCCCACCGACCGACTGCGCCCACTGACCGACCACCACCCGGGAGGCCCAGAGTGACCACCGCCGCCGACACCGTCCTGCAGCCGCTCCTCGCACTCGACCCGGGAACCCCCATGGTCACCCACTACAACCAGGCCGCCCCGTCACGAGTGGAACTGTCTGTCACCTCCACCGCGAACTGGGCCGCGAAGATCGCCGGACTCCTGCGCGACGAACTCGGGGTGGTGCCGGGCGACGTGATCGTGTGCGACCTGCCCGCGCACTGGCTCACCGCGGGCGTCCTCCTCGGCGCCTGGTGGGCGGGCGCCGAGGTGAGCACAGGGGCCGCGGACGACGCCGTCGCCGTCGTCACCGTCCCCGACCGCCTCGACCGCCACCCCACCGACATCGAGACCCTCCTCATGACCACCGACCCGATGGGCCGCCCGCTGGCGGCCGCCGGCGTCGAGGTCCCCGCGGGCGTCACCGACCTCGCCGAGGCCTGCCGCATCCACCCGGACGCGTTCGTGCCCTCCGGCGGGGGTCCGCTCGCTCTCGACGGCGCTCCGCTGTCCGAACTGGCCGACCCCGCCCTTGCGGGCCGCGCCCTCGTGGCGGGCTCCGATCGCGACGACGTGGTTCAGGTCCTGGCCCGGGTGTTCGCCTCCGGAGGCACGGCGGTGCTCGTCACGGGAGCAGACGCGGACGATCCCGCGGTCGCCGACGTGGCGGCCACCGAACGCACCACGCTCACCCTCTGATCGCCCGGCGCCCGCGACACGCGCCCCAGCGACGCCGCGCCCCAGCGCCCCATCGCCCCAGCGCCCCATCGCCCCAGCGACGCGAAAATCCGCTACTCCGATTCCGGATCCGCTCCCCTGATGCGGGTAGCAGATCCGGAATCGGAGTAGCGGATTCGTGGAGGGTGTACCGGTCAGCGGGCCGGCGCCCCGGGCATCAGGCCAGGAGCTGGCGGGCCATGACCATGCGGTTGATCTGGTTGGTGCCCTCGTAGATCTGGGTGATCTTGGCGTCGCGCATCATGCGCTCGACAGGGAAGTCACGCGTGTACCCGGCGCCGCCGAACAGCTGCACGACGTTGGTGGTGACCTCCATCGCGACATCCGAGGCGAAGGTCTTGGAGGCGGCGGCCATGAAGCCCAGCTTCTCGCCACCGGGCGCGGAGCCGCGCTCGGCGTTGGCGGCGGCCGTGTAGACCATCAGGCGCGAGGCCTGCACCTTCATCGCCATGTCGGCGAGCATGAACTGAGTGTTCTGGAAGTCCGAGATCGCGCGGCCGAACTGCTTGCGCTCCTTGGTGTAGGCGATCGCCGCGTCCAGGGCGCCCTGCGCGATACCGACGGCCTGCGCGCCGATGGTCGGGCGGGTGTGGTCGAGGGTCTGCAGGGCGGTCTTGAAGCCGGTGCCCGGCGCGCCGATGATCCGGTCGCCCGGGATGCGGACGTCCTCGAAGTACAGCTCCGCGGTGGGCGAACCCTTGATGCCGAGCTTCTTCTCGGTCTTGGAGACGCCAAAGCCCTCGTCGTCGGCGTGGACCATGAACGCGGAGATCCCGCCGGCACCCTTCTCGGGGTCCGTCACGGCCATGACGGTGTACCAGGTCGACTTGCCGCCGTTGGTGATCCACGCCTTGCTGCCGTTGAGGATCCAGTCGTCACCGTCCTGGCGGGCGCGGGTGCGCATGGCTGCCGCGTCGGAGCCGGCCTCGCGCTCGGACAGCGCGTAGGAGGCCATCTTGCCCTCGGCGATCTCGGGAAGGACCTTCTGCTTGAGCTCCTCCCCACCGGCCAGGATCAGGCCCATGGTGCCGAGCTTGTTGACGGCGGGGATCAGCGAGGACGACCCACAGACGCGGGCGACCTCCTCGATCACGATGCACGCCGCCACGGAGTCCGCACCCTGCCCGCCGTACTCCTCCGGCACGTGGACCGCGTTGAAACCCGAGGCGTTGAGCGCGTCGAGGGCCTCCTGGGGGAACCGCTCGTCCTCGTCGACGGCCGCGGCGTGGGGCTCGATCTCCTTCTCCGACAGGGCTCGGATCGCGGCCCGGAGCTCTTCGTGCTCCTCCGCCGGGCGGTACAGGTCGAAGTCGGGGTTACCGGACATATGCGGGCCTCCATGAGGGATTCGTCGGTGCTGATCGCGCGGCGGGCGCCGGCCAGGTTCTCGCGGAGGGGCCGCTGACGTTCGTCGGCCGCCACTATCGCCGCGGGAGACGCGAGGCCGCGTCCGGCCCTTCAAATTACCAGCCGGAAGTCGGCCCCCGTCGGCGCCGTCGGCCCCGCCGCCCCCGCGGTGGCGATCAGCCGAGCAGTTGTCGGCGCAGGGCCTCGTCCTTGCGCTCGACCATCGCCTCCAGCTCGGCCTGGAACGCCTCCATCCGCTCGCGCAGGGCGGGGTCGGAGGCGGCGAGGATCCGCACCGCGAGCAGACCCGCGTTTCGCGCCCCGCCGATCGACACGGTGGCCACCGGGACACCGGCGGGCATCTGCACGATCGACAGCAGGGAATCCATGCCGTCCAGGTGCTTGAGCGGCACGGGGACACCGATGACCGGCAGCGGCGTGGCCGAGGCGACCATCCCCGGGAGGTGCGCGGCGCCGCCCGCACCCGCGATCACCACGCGGACGCCCCGGCCGGCCGCCGAGTGGGCGTAGTCGAGCATCTTCTGCGGGGTGCGGTGTGCCGAGACCACCCCGACCTCGAAGGTGATCCCGAACTCGGCGAGTGCCTCCGCCGCTGCCTCCATGGTGGGCCAGTCGGAGTCGCTGCCCATGATCAGACCGACCTGCGGCCCGTCGTGTCGCTCGGTCATCCCGTCGCCTTTCCTCGGTGTGGTGCGCTCAGCGTTCCGGTGGTGCGCTCAGCGTTCGAAGTCCCCGGCCGGCGCCCCCGAGTGGGGGTCCCAGCCGTCGGCCCACTCCCCGTGGGAGAGCCAGTGGGCCGCGAGTTCCGCGACCGCGCGGACGGATGCCACCTGTTCCGCGTCGTCCGGGTCGACACCCGGGTCGGCCAGGACGTTGACGTGGCCGATCTTGCGGCCGTGCCGCTCCGACTTGCCGTAGAGGTGCACCTTCGCGTGCGGGAACCGCGCGGCGAGGTGGTGGACGCGCTCGTCCATGCTCATCTCCGGCGTCTCGGGAGCGCCGAGGACGTTGGCCATCACGGTGAGGGGCGCGGTCGGGACGGTGGAGCCGAGCGGGTAGTCGAGTACCGCCCGCAGGTGCTGCTCGAACTGGCTGGTGGTGGCCCCGTCCATCGTCCAGTGGCCGGAGTTGTGGGGTCGCATCGCGAGCTCGTTGACCAGTACTCCCGGGCGACCGTCCGAGCCGATCACCTCGAACAGCTCCACGGCCATCACGCCGGTCACGTCGAGGTGCTCGGCCAATCGCAACGCGGTGGCCTGCACGGCCGAGCGCAGGTCGTCGGGCAGCCCGGGGGCGGGCGCGATCGCCACCGAGCAGATCCCGTCACGCTGGACGGTCTCGACGACCGGCCACACCGCCCCCTGCCCGAACGGGGACCGGGCCACCATCGCGGACAGCTCCCGGGTCCACGGGACGCGGGCCTCGGCCATCATCGGCACCCCGGCGGCGAGCTGCTCGTCGGCGATCCGCTCGGCTTCCTCCAGCGAGCCCGGCATCCAGACGCCCCGACCGTCGTACCCGCCCCGCGCGGCCTTGAGGACGATGTTCCCGTCCTGTTCGTCGTGGAAACGTCGGACGTCGGCGAGCGAGTCCACGCCGGTGAACGGCGGGACAGGGGCGCCGATCTCCGCGAGCGCGCGCCGCATGACCAACTTGTCCTGGGCGTGGATGAGGGCGGATGCACGGGGACGCACGGCGACCCCGGCGGATTCCAGCTCGAGCAGGATCTGCGGGGGCACGTGTTCGTGGTCGAAGGTCATCACGTCGGCGCCCTCCGCGGCGGCGCGGACGGCGTCGGGATCATCGTGCGCGCCGATCACCACATCCGGCGTGACCTGGGCGGCCGGGTCCTGCGGGTCGGCGGCGAGCACGCGGAGCGTCTGGCCGAGGGCGACGGCCGCCTGGTGGGTCATGCGGGCGAGTTGTCCCCCGCCGATCATCGCCACGACGGGCGTGCCGAGGGGATTGCGGCGGATGCGCGAGTCGTCGTTCACGTCGCCCATGGTCTCACGCGGGGCGAGGTCGTCACCGCCGCCCCGGGAGCCCCCAGCGGAACCGTGGCGCCGCGGCGACCGGAGCGGGCGGGGGCGGGGGTGGCAGCCGCATGAGCTCGTCGTAGACGGCGGCGTGGACGCGGGCGACCTCCGGGACGTGGTCGATCTCCACCGGCGGCAGGTGACCGAGCTCGAGGATCAGGCATCCCGTGCCCAGGGCGCGGTCGGTGAGGGTGTGGCGGAACCTGACGGCGCTGATCCTGCGCAGCGGCACGTCCACGCACCGCCGCGCGGACCCGGCCGGCCGGTAGAGCACCCTCTCGTCGGTGACCACGAGGTCGGTCCGTGCCCACCGGGTCAGGGGCCAGAGGCCGAACCGGAGGACGACCAGGGCGTACAGCACCGCGACCATGGCCCAGGTCGCCGTACGGTCCCCGGCGTGGACCACCTGAACCTCGATGAAGCCGCCGGCGATCCCCGCGAGACCGGCCCCGACCACCGTGACCAGGGCCGGGCGGACGAGGGCGCGCCAGTGTGGGTGGGTGTGGACGATGAGCGTCTCCCCCGGCGCGAGGACCGATCGGATGAAACCCACGGCTCAGCCGCCCCACCGACCGCCGGCGCCACGGACGTGGGTGACGTCGCCGGCGGCGACGGCGAACTCACCGTCGGGGTCGACGACGACGAGGCGGCCGTCGCGGTCGACCCTGTCCGCGCGCCCGGTCCTGATGACGCCCCCCGGCAGTTCGACCCTCACCTCGGTGCCGACGGTGGAGCAGGCCTCGGTGTAGGTCGCCATGAGCTGGTCGGAGACGGTCGATCCTCTCCCGCGCTCGCACTCGCGCCACTGGCGTTGACGCAGGGCCAACGCCTCGAGAACGGCGAGGGCCACACTGTCCCGGTCGTCGGACCCGCCAGAGAGCACGAGGGAGGTGGCGTGGGGCACCGGCAACTGCTCGCCGGTGAGCGAGACGTTGATCCCGACCCCCACCACGACGGCCGGTAGGCGGACCGAGTAGTCCCCACCGGCACGCACAGTGGTCATCTCGGTGAGAATCCCGGCGATCTTGCGCCCGTCCACCAGGACGTCGTTGGGCCACTTGAGAGTCGCGTCCACGCCTCCGGCCTCGCGCAGCCCGTCCCTCACCGCCAGCCCGGTCACGAGCGGCAACCAGCCAAAAAGCCCCGCAGAGACGGCGCCGGGTCGGATGAGCACGCTGACGACCACCTGCGTGCGCGGCGGGGCGGTCCACACGCGACCGAGGCGACCGCGACCGGACGCCTGGTGCTCGGCCAGCAACACGCTGCGGTCCGGCGCACCCCCGGCCGCGCGGGAGATCAACTCGGCGTTCGTCGAACCGATGTCGTCGACGACGTCGAGAGACGAGTACGGCGCGTCCGGGCCCTCCACCAGAGCGCGACGGAGCGCGTCGGCGTCCAACCTGGGCGGGGTCTCGATACCTGGATCTGCGTGCACGACCCCCAGCGTATGTCGCCGCTCGGACATCGGTCGGGGTCGCCGCCGGGGGATGTACACCGGGTCACGTCGCCACGGAGGCGGGTCACTGGTTAGAGTCTTGCAACATGACGACTGCCTCAGAACCGGACGTGAACTCGGCTCTGTCTAACGACGTACCGACGGCATCCGCGACCCCCGACATCCACACGACCGCCGGGAAGCTGTCCGAGCTGCGTAGGCGCCTCGACGAGGCCCGGGCCCCGATGGGGCAGGCCGCGGTGGACAAAACCCACGACAAGGGCCTGATGACGGCTCGCGAGCGCATCGAGAACCTTCTCGACCCGGGCTCGTTCGTCGAGATCGACGCGCTGGCCCGCCACCGGGCCACGACGTTCGGTCTCGCCGAGCGCCGGCCGCTGGGCGACGGTGTCATCACCGGCTACGGCACTATCGACGGCCGGAGCGTCTGCGTCTTCTCGCAGGACGCCACCGTCTTCGGCGGGTCGCTGGGCGAGGTCTACGGCGAGAAGATCGTCAAGGTCATGGATCTGGCCCTCAAGACCGGCCGTCCGATGATCGGCATCAACCACGGCGCCGGCGCCCGGATCCAGGAGGGCGTCGTCTCGCTCGGCCTGTACGGCGAGATCTTCCACCGCAACGTGCTCTCCTCGGGTGTCATCCCGCAGGTCTCCCTGATCATGGGCCCGTCGGCCGGCGGCCACGTCTACTCCCCCGCCCTCACCGACTTCACCGTGATGGTCGACAAGACGTCGCAGATGTTCGTGACGGGCCCCGACGTCATCAAGACCGTCACCGGCGAGGAGGTCTCGCAGGAGGAACTCGGCGGCGCCACCACGCACATGACCAAGTCGGGCGTGTCCCACTACACCGCCAGTGACGAGCAGGACGCCCTGGACTTCGTCAAGGACCTGCTCTCCTACCTCCCGAGCAACAACCGTGCCGAGGCCCCGCGGTTCCCGTTCCCCGTCGCCGAGGGTGCGATCGAGGACAACCTCACGCTCGAGGACCACGATCTCGACACGATCATCCCCGACTCCTCCAACAGCCCGTACGACATGCACGAGGTCATCTCGCACATCGTCGACGACGGCGAGTTCCTGGAGATCCAGGGCCAGTACGCGATGAACGTCATCGTCGGCTACGGCCGCATCGAGGGCCGCAGCGTGGGCGTGGTGGCCAACCAGCCCACCCAGTTCGCCGGCTGCCTGGACATCAAGGCCTCCGAGAAGGCCGCACGCTTCGTCCGCACCTGCGACGCGTTCAACATCCCCATCCTTACGCTGGTCGACGTCCCGGGCTTCCTGCCCGGGACCGGCCAGGAGTTCGACGGGATCATCCGCCGCGGCGCCAAGCTGCTCTACGCCTACGGCGAGGCCACCGTCGGCAAGGTCACCGTCATCACCCGCAAGGCCTACGGTGGCGCATACGACGTCATGGGGTCCAAGCACATGGGTGCCGACATCAACCTCGCGTGGCCGACCGCCGAGATCGCCGTCATGGGCGCCTCGGGAGCCGTCGGCTTCGTCTACCGCGACCAGCTCAAGCAGGCCGCGGCCAACGGCGAGGACGTCGACGCCCTCCGGCTCAAGCTCCAGGCCGAGTACGAGGACACCCTCGTCAACCCGTACGTCGCCGCCGAGCGTGGCTACGTCGACGCGGTCATCCCGCCCTCGCACACCCGTCTGCAGGTCGCCCAGGCACTGCGACTGCTCGACCGCAAGGTCGTCGAGGTGCCGGCCAAGAAGCACGGGAACATCCCGCTGTGACCGGCGAGCAGCAGCAGGACCCCGCCAGCCAGCCGGAGAAGCCGTTCCTCGAGATCGTGGGCGGCAACCCCACTCCCACGGAGGTGGGCATCCTGTCCGCGGTCTTCGCGACCGCGCAGGGGAACGCCGCGCACGCGAGCGACCACGACACCGGCGTCAGGGACGACTGGGGATCCTACGAGGACCGCCTGCGTCCGCCGTTCGGATACAGCCCTAGCTCGTTCCTCAACCGCCGCCAGTACTGAGCGCAGAGGACCGACCACACCACGAGCCGCCCCCGTCCCCGTCCCCCGCGTGTGCCGATGCACACTCCGGAGTACGGGCACGGGGGCGGCTGCGTCGGATCAGGGCCGTTGTGCCGGACAAGTAGGGTGGTGGGACCGCCGCCGGACCGGTCGGCGGGCAGTTCTCGAGGAGGATCGTCGATGTCCGAGGAAGCCACCTCCGACGGGCGGGAGGCCGGGGCGGCCGGCGGCTACACCCGCGACCCCGAGGACGAGGATCGCGATCACGGTCGCCGCGCCGGCACCGACGAGGGAACCGCCACCCACCACACCGACGTCATCGGGAGGGCGACGCCGTCCGCCACCCGCCCCGGGGCCACGGTCGTCCACCGGGACGAGACCGCCAAGATCGTCGCGTTCGAGTTCGACGAGGGCCAGGAGATGCCCGACCACGCCGCGTTCCACCCCATCCTCGTCCAGGTGCTGCGGGGACGCGTGGAGTTCGGCCTGCCGGGCCGCACACTCGAACTGCGCACCGGCGAGATCCTCCACCTCACCGCCAAGCTCCGTCACCGGGTCCGGGCACTCGAACCCACCACGCTGACCATCACGATGCTGCTGCCGCGGTCCTGACCCGGTGGCTACGCTGAGGCCCATGATCGCGCTCGTCCTCGCCTCCGCCTCCCCGTCCCGACTGCGGATACTCGAGCAGGCGGGGGTGGACCCGCTCATCCGCCACCCTCAGGTCGACGAGGACGCCCTGCAGGCCGCCCTGCCACCGGGGACCCCGCACGTGCGGGTCGTGGAAGAACTGGCCCGCGCCAAGGCGGAGGACGTTTTGCAGCGCGAGGGCGAGTCGCTCGCGGCCGAGGCGAGGTCGGCCGGCGCCGACACACTCGTGGTGGTCGGGTGCGACTCGATGCTGTTGGTCGACGGCCACCTCGAGGGCAAACCACACACCTACGAGCGCGCCATGGAGCGCTGGCGGAGGATGCGCGGGCGTCACGGGGTCCTGCTCACCGGCCACGCGCTGATCGTGGCCGATCTCACCGGCGACGACCCCCTCGCCGTCACCTTCTCCGAGACCGACACGTCCGACACCACGGTGCACTTCGGCGCACCTTCCGACGCCGACCTCGACGTGTACCTGCGCACGGGGGAGCCGCTCGAGTGCGCGGGCGCGTTCACGATCGAGTCACTCGGCGGCTGGTTCATCGACCGGATCGAGGGCGACCCGTCGAGCGTGATCGGGCTCAGCCTGCCACTGCTGCGGCGACTCCTCGAGGGCGCCGGAATGAACGCCCACCGCGTCTGGCGACCCGAGCTCCGGACGTGAATCCACCCGGGTTTCCCCACCCGCGGACGTGACGGCCAGAACAACTTCGCAGGTCAGGCCGTCCGACTCCCGGCTGGACCGCCCCCGCGGGCCAGCCCTTGGACCCCCAACACCACACATGAGGGGGGCCTCTCATTAGACTGCGGAAGAACTCGGTGGGCCCCACGGCCGATCGACAGTAGAGACGTTTACCTCCAGGAGGCCCTGAGTGCCCAGTCATGCCAGCTCTCACATCACCAAGGTCCTCGTCGCCAACCGCGGCGAGATCGCCGTCCGTGTGATCCGTGCGGCGAAGGACGCGGGCCTGGCCAGCGTGGCCGTATACGCCGAGCCCGACGCCGACGCACTGTTCGTCAAGCTGGCCGACGAGGCCTTCGCTCTCGGAGGAACCACCTCCGCGGAGTCGTACCTGGTCTTCGACAAGATCCTCGACGCCGCCGCCAAGTCCGGCGCCGACGCCATCCACCCCGGCTACGGCTTCCTCTCCGAGAACGCCGACTTCGCGCAGGCCGTCATCGACGCCGGCCTGATCTGGATCGGCCCCCCGCCGCAGGCCATCCGGGACCTCGGCGACAAGGTCACCGCCCGCCACATCGCCGAGCGGGCCAACGCCCCGATGGCCGCCGGTACCAAGGACCCCGTCGCGGGAGCCGACGAGGTCGTGAAGTTCGCCGAGCAGTACGGCCTGCCCATCGCGATCAAGGCCGCCTTCGGTGGTGGCGGTCGCGGCATGAAGGTCGCCCACAGGATGGAGGAGGTCGCCGAGCTCTTCGAGTCGGCCACCCGTGAGGCCGTCGCCGCGTTCGGCCGCGGCGAGTGCTTCGTCGAGCAGTACCTCGACAAGGCCCGCCACGTCGAGGCCCAGGTCCTCGCCGACCAGCACGGCAACGTCATCGTCGCCGGCACCCGCGACTGCACCCTGCAGCGCCGCTTCCAGAAGCTCGTCGAGGAGGCCCCCGCGCCGTTCCTCACCGATGACCAGCGCAAGCGGATCCACGACTCCGCCAAGGCCATCTGCAAGGAGGCCGGCTACTACGGCGCCGGCACCGTCGAGTACATGGTCCAGGGCGACACGATCTCCTTCCTCGAGGTCAACACCCGCCTCCAGGTGGAGCACCCGGTCACCGAGGAGACCGCGGGCATCGACCTCGTCCTGCAGCAGTTCAAGATCGCCGAGGGCGAGGTGCTCGAGTTCACCGAGGACCCCGCCCCGCGTGGCCACGCCTTCGAGTTCCGCATCAACGGCGAGGACGCGGGTCGCGGCTTCCTGCCCGCCCCCGGCACCATCACCGGTTACCACGAGCCCACCGGCCCCGGAGTGCGCATGGACTCGGGCGTCGAGCAGGGTGACACCATCGGCGGCCAGTTCGACTCCATGCTCGCCAAGCTGATCGTGTGGGGCGAGGACCGCGACCAGGCGCTCGCCCGCTCGGCCCGCGCCCTGGCCGAGTACAAGGTCGAGGGCATGGCCACGGTCCTGCCGTTCCACCAGCACATCGTCACCAACCCGGCGTATGTCGGCGACGGCAAGAGCTTCGACATCTACACCAAGTGGATCGAGGAGGAGTGGGACAACCCGATCGAGCCGTGGTCGCCCACCGGTGCGCCGGCCGACGACGACGAGCCCGTCGAGCGCAAGAAGGTCGTCGTCGAGGTGGACGGACGTCGCGTCGAGGTCTCCCTGCCCGGCGACCTGGCCTTCGGCGGCTCGCACGCCGGCGGGACCGTCCGCCGCAAGGCCAAGTCCCGCACCCGTGGCGGCGCCGCAGGTGCGGCCGCGTCCGGTGACGCCGTGTCGGCCCCGATGCAGGGCACTGTCGTGAAGGTCGCCGTGGAGGAGGGCCAAGAGGTCTCCGCCGGCGACCTGGTGGCCGTGCTCGAGGCCATGAAGATGGAGAACCCGGTCACCGCGCACAAGGACGGCGTCATCACCGACCTCGCCGTCGATGCCGGCGCCGCCGTGACCCAGGGAACGGTCCTCTGCGAGATCAAGTGACCTCGTGACGTGGTTGGCGTTCTCGCGCCCACCACGTGCCGAATTCCCGGCGCATCTGCGTCGAACTCGAATCCGCCCCTCGGATCTCGATCTCCGCCCCGGCCCCCGGGAGCGAGTCGAGATCCGAGGGGCGGATTCGTCGTCAGGCAGTCCGGACGCGGCCGAGACACCCGACCGGCCTGCGCGGACGCGGCCGAGACACCCGGCCGGGCCACCCGGCCGGCCTGCGCGGACGCGGCCTGGCCAGCTGGCCGTACGGTGCCGGGTCAGCCGGTCGAGCTGTCGACCACGGGCTGGGCGCTGGCGGGATCGAAGGTCGCGTCCGCGAGGAACTCCCGGACCTCGGGCACACGCCGGAGGAATCCGTCCGCCTCGTCGTCGGACTCCGCCACCTGGCTCGCCTCCTCGGCGGCGACCCGCCGCTCGAACAGCTCCACCTCCCTGGCGATGCGGTCGTCGTCCCAGCCGAGAACGCCCGCCATCAACTCGGCGACCTCGCGAGCGCAGTCGACGCCACCGTGCTGGTACTCCATGGAGATCCGGGTGCGGCGCACGAGGACGTCCTCGAGGTGCAGGGCGGCCTCCGCGAGGGCGGCGTGCACGATCTCCACACGCAGGTAGCGCTCGGCTCCCCGGACGGGATCGAGGAGGTCGGGCCGGTCGGCGGCGAGCTCGAGGACGTATTCGGCGAGCGTTCCGTACCGCCCGAGCAGGTGCTGCATCTGGTCGTCGCGGATCTCGTACTGGTCGGCGATCCGGTCGGCGCGGTTGACCATCCCGGGGTAACCGTCGGCGCCCAGCAGCGGGATCCGCTCTGTCGTCGACGGCGGCACCTCGGCGGCCCGCTCCCCCAGTTCCGCCACGGCGGCGTCCACCGCGTCGGCGGCCATCACGCGGTAGGTCGTGTACTTGCCGCCCGCCACGACCACCGCGCCGGGGGCCACGGTCATCACGGCGTGTTCGCGGGAGAGCTTGGCGGTGGAGTCGGCGCCGCCGGAGAGCAGCGGGCGCAGGCCGGCGTACACGCCGCGGACGTCCTCGCGCCGGATCGGGGTGGTGAGCACCGAGTTGACGTGGCCGAGGATGTAGTCGATGTCCGCGCCGGTGGCCGCCGGGTGGGCGAGGTCGAGTTGCCAGTCGGTGTCGGTGGTGCCGATGATCCAGTACTCGCCCCACGGGATGACGAACAGCACGGACTTCTCGGTGCGCAGGATGAGCGCGGCCTCGGAGTCGACCTTGTCGCGGTCCACCACGATGTGCACGCCCTTGGACGCCCGCACGGTGAAGCCGCCCTCCTCGCCGAGCATCTTCTGCAGCTGGTCGGTCCACACCCCGGCGGCGTTGAGCACGGCCCCGGCCCGGACGTCGGTCTCGCGACCGGTCTCGGCGTCACGCACCCGCACGCCGGTGACCCGGTCGCCGTCCCGCAGGTAGCCGATCACCTGGGTGGAGTTGGCCACGACCGCCCCGTGGTGAGCGGCGGTGCGCGCCAGGGTGAGAGTGTGGCGGGCGTCGTCGACGAGGGTGTCCCAGTAACGGATCCCGCCCACGACGGCGTCCTCGCGCAATCCCGGGGCCACCCGGCGCGCTCCCGCGCGGCTGTAGTGCTTCTGCGGCGGGACGCTCTTGGAGCCGCCCATCACGTCGTAGAGCACGAATCCCGCGGCCATGTAGGGGCGTTCCCAGAACCGACGGGTGAGCGGGAAGAGGAACTTCAGCGGCGTGACCAGGTGCGGGGCCAGGCGCGTCATGCTGAGTTCGCGCTCGTGGAGGGCTTCGGCGACCAGGCCGAAATCGAGCTGCTCGAGGTAGCGCAACCCGCCGTGGAACATCTTCGAACTGCGGGAGGACGTGCCGGCGGCGAAGTCGCGGGCCTCGACGAGCGCCACGTTCAGCCCCCTGGTGGCCGCGTCGAGCGCGCTGCCGGTGCCCACCACACCGCCGCCCACGATCACGATGTCGAAGGTGTCCTCCGACAGTCTGCGCCAGGCCTCGGCGCGGCGGTCGGGGCCGAGGACGGATCGGGACCTGGTCGTGGGCATGGGCGCTCCCTCCGGGGCCGTGCGCGGGTTCCGGCCCGTCGCCGACGACTCTACGCGCGAGGCGGACGTGTCCACACGAACGCGGACGTAGTCTTGGCCGTGTGACTCGCAGCTCCTACATCCTCGCGATCGACCAGGGCACCACCTCGACACGGGCGATCCTCTTCGACGACCGGGGCATGCCGGTGCCCGCGGCGACGGCGCAGGTCGAGCACCGGCAGATCCTGCCGAGGGCGGGCTGGGTCGAGCACGACCCGCTGGAGATCTGGCAGAACGTCCGCGCCGCCATGGCCCAGGTCGCGAGCAGCGTGGACCTCGAACCGGCGGCGGTGACCGCCATCGGCATCACCAACCAGCGCGAGACGGTGGTGGTGTGGGACCGGGAGACCGGCGATCCGGTCTACAACGCGATCGTGTGGCAGGACACCCGCACCTCCGGCATCTGCGCACGACTGTCCGAGGCCCACCCGGACGGCGACGACCGGTTCCGCGCCGCCACCGGCCTGCCCCTGTCGACGTACTTCGCCGGCCCCAAGATCCGGTGGATCCTCGAGCACCTGGACGAGCGGGGCGAACGCGGGACCGAGCGGGCCGAGGCCGGGGAACTGCTGGCGGGGACCATCGACTCGTGGTTGGTGTGGAACCTCACAGGTGGGCGCCGGGGTGGCGACGACGGCGAGGCGGCCCTCCACGTCACGGATGTCACCAACGCGTCGCGGACCCTGCTCATGGATCTGCGGTCCCTGGAGTGGGGTGACGAGCTGTGCCGTGAGGTCGGCGTCCCCCGGGCGATGCTGCCGCGGATCGTCCCCTCCTCCGGGGTGCTGGGGCACGTGACGACACGGCGGATGTTCGGCGGCACGCCCATCGCCGGGATCCTCGGCGACCAGCAGGCCGCGATGTTCGGGCAGACCTGCTTCGAGCCGGGTGAGGCCAAGAACACCTACGGCACGGGCGCGTTCCTGCTGCTCAATACGGGCACGACGCCGCAGTTCAGCGAGAACGGTCTGCTCACCACCGTCTGCTACCAGCTGGGGGACGCCGATCCCGTGTACGCCCTCGAGGGGTCCGTGGCCGTGGCGGGGTCACTGGTGCAGTGGCTGCGCGACAACCTCGGGGTGATCTCGACCGCCGACGAGACCGAGGACCTCGCGAGATCATTGGAGGACAACGGCGACTGCTACCTGGTGCCGGCGTTCTCCGGGCTGCTCGCCCCGCGCTGGCGGCCGGACGCCCGCGGCGTGATGGTGGGCCTGACCCGCTTCCACACCCGGGCGCACCTGGCGCGGGCCGCGCTCGAAGCCACGGCCTTCCAGAGCCGCGAGATGGCCGCGGCGATGGTCGCCGACGCCGGGGAGTCCGCCGATTCGCTGCGGGTGGACGGCGGGATGGTGGTCAACGACTTCCTCATGCAGTTCCAGGCCGACATCCTCGGGGTGGACGTGATCCGGCCGGAGGTCACCGAGACGACCGCACTGGGTGCCGCGTTCGCCGCCGGGCTGGCGGTGGGTCAGTGGGACTCCCCCGACCGGCTCCGTGAACTGTGGCGGGAGGACTGCCGTTGGACGCCGCAGATGCCCGAGGAGGAACGTCAGCGGTTGATCCGCCGGTGGGACGACGCGGTCGAGCGGACGCTGGGCTGGGCGGACGTCGAGGGCTGACCCGGCGGCGACCGGTGCGGTCGACGCGGTGTCAGACGGGGCGAGGTCGACGCGGTGTCAGACGGCGTGGAAGACCGCCGGCCGCAGCGGACGCACGGCGAGGCGGGAGCCCGCCCCGACGCGCTGACCCGTGGGTACCGGCACGGCGCAGATCTGGTCGGTGCCGTCGAATCTCATCCGCACCAGGGTCCGGGCACCCCCGAACTCGACGGCGGTGCACACGGCGTGACCCCGGATCTCCTCGTCGTCGTACCCGACATCGAGCCCGGCGGCCTCGACTCCCCGCACCTCCAGGCTCTCGGGGCGCCACAGGACGGTCCCCCGTCCCTCGGCGGGCGAGTCCAGCGGCACGGTGCCGAGGACCGTCTCCGCGGTCGCGCCGGTCGCGGTGGCCGGCAGGGCGACGGTCTCGCCGGAGAGGTCGGCGACCCCGCGGCTGACCGGATGGTGGTAAAGCCGCTCGGGGGTGTCGACCTGGGCGAGCTCACCGTCGATGAGGACCGCGACGCGGTCAGCCGTCGCCATCGCCTCGGAACGGTCATGCGTGACGAGGATGGAGGTGGCCCCGGCCTCGGCGAGCAACGCCGCGACCTCCGCTCTCACCGCTCCGCGCAGGGCCGCGTCGAGCGCGCTGAAGGGCTCGTCGAGCAGGATCAGCCCGGCGCCGGGGGCGAGTGCCCGCGCGAGTGCCACCCGCTGCTGCTGACCGCCCGACAGTTGCGACGGCCTGTCACCCGCCCGGTCCGCCAGCCTGACAAGGTCGAGCACCTCGCGGACCCGCTCGGCACGCTCGGCGCGGCCGCGCCACCTCGCCAGGGGGCCCGGCGGCACCAGGCCGAACCCCACGTTGTGCGCCACGTCCAGGTGGGGGAACAGCGCGCCCTGCTGGGGGACCAGCCCGATCCCGCGCCGCTGGGCACTGAGCCGGTCGATGCGGCGGCCGTCCAGTAGGATCCGGCCGGACGACACCGGGTGCAGGCCCGCGATCATGCGCAGCATCGTGGTCTTCCCCGATCCGGAGGCGCCCAGGACCGCCACCGATTCTCCCGCCTCCACCCGGAGGGAGACTCCACGGACGACCGGGGAGCCGTCGTAGCCGCCCGAGACGGAGTCGAGTTCGAGTACCCCGCCGGGGCTGGGCTTCCAGGTCACGTCGCGCTCCGTTCGGTCTCGTTCGCCCGGCCCGGGGCCGCGGTCGCCGTGCCCGGGTCGCGTCGGCCGCCCGCGCCCCAGCCGAACGACCGACTCAGCACGAACGCGGGGATGACGGCCACGACGACCAGCATGGCGGCGTACGGGGCCGCCTGCGAGTAGGCCGCCACCTCGGTGTGCGACCACATCGCGGTGGCGAGGGTCTCCGTGCCCGTGGGCCGCAACAACAACGTGGCGGGCAGTTCCTTGGCCACGCTGAGGAACACGAGGCTCGCCCCCGCGAGGATCCCCGGCATCGCCAGTGGCGCGACCACCCGGGCGAACGTGCGCAGACGCCCGGAGCCCAGGCCGGCCGAGACGTCCTCGAGGCTCACCGGGATGGCGCTGACCGAGGAGCGCACCACTCCCACTGCGAGCGGCAGGAACAGCACCACATAGGCGAACACCAGCATCGGTGTCTGCTGGTAGAGCCCCGGCACCAGCCGGATCCCCACGAACACCACCGCGAGGCCCACCGTGATGCCCGGGAGCGCGAAACCGACCTGGGCGATGGTCTCGGTGGACCGCGCGACGATCCCGTCCGAGCGCGCCGCGAGGATCCCGATCGGCAGCGCCAGGACGATGGTGGCCAGCGCCGCCACGGCCGAGACCCCGGCGGTGGTGCCGGCGGCCTGGAACACCGGCGCCCACGAGACGTCCACGCTCGCCGCGGCGCGCACCCACCGGGCGAGGCCGGCGAGCGGGCCGAACACCCCGCCCGCGAGGATGACGGCGACGACGACGAGGGCGAGCCCCTTCAGGCGACCCAGCGGTAGCCGGGTGGGCGCCGAGTCCACCCCGGCGCCGACCCTCGCGACCTCGCCGCGTCGGGCCCGCCGCTCCCCGACCATCACGACCAGGGCCAACACGATGAGGACGCACGCCAGGACAGCCGCCGGGACACGGTCGAACGCCGCCCGGTAGGAGTGGTAGATGCCCAGTGTGAACGCCTCGTAGCGGAGCATCGCGACCGCCCCGAAGTCGGACAGCGTGTACAGCGCCACCAGGAGTCCGCCCGCGGCGACCGCCGGTCGGATCTGTCGGAAGGTCACCCCGAACACGGCGCGGGTGGTGCCGTGCCCGAGGGTGCGCGCGACCTCCTCGAGCCCCGGGTCCACCCGCCGGAGGGCGGCGGAGGCGGGGAGGAACACGTACGGGTAGCAGGAGATGGTGAGCACCGCGACGGCCCCCGGCAACCCGAGGACCTCCGGGAAGTCGGCCACCCAGAGGTAGCCGAGGACATACGACGGCGTGGCCAGCGGAACGCACAGGAGCGCACCGATGACCGGGGCCCCCGGTAGGTCGGTGCGGACCACGAGCCACGCCATCCCCACCCCGACGATCACGCTGGCGGTGGTGACCAACACGACCAGCACGACGGTGTTGCCGAGGAGGGTCAGCGTCCGACCGGAGCCGAGCACCTCGGCGGCGGACGCCGGGCCCCGTTCGCCCGCGCGAATGACCAGGTAGACCAGCGGGATGAGCGTCGCCGCGCACGCCAGCACGGCGGCCGCCCCGAGCAGGGGCCGGCCGCCGCGCAGTCGCGTCAGCAGGTCGATGTCCGGTCCGTCAGATCATGCCGACGCGGGCGAGCATCGCCTGCGTCTGCTCGAGACCGTCCAGCTGACCGAGGTCGATGTCCGGGCCGCCGAGCGTGTCCAGCGGAGGGAGGCCGGCCGCGTCCGTGGCGATCCCCGGGACCACGGGGTACTCGCTGGTCTCCTCGACGAAGTACGTCTGGGCCGGCTCGGCCAGGAACGCCTCGACGACGCGGCGGGCGTCGTCGGGGCGGTCCGTGGAGGCGAGGATCGCCACGCCCGCCACGTTGACCAGCGCACCCGGATCACCCTGCGCCATGTACTTCACGCGGGCGCGCATGTTCTCCGCACCCTTCTCCGCGGCCGAGTTGTACCAGTAGTAGTGGTTGGTCAGACCGAGTTCGACGGTGCCCGCGTCGACGGCCTGCAGGAGCGCGTTGTTGTTCTCGAAGGTCTGCGGGTCGTTGGCGAGGAAGTCCCGCAGCCACTGCTCGGCGGCCTCGTCGCCCCGGTCCACCCGCAGCGCCGTGACGAAGGACTGGAACGACGCGTTGGTGGGCGCGTAGCCCACGCGCCCCTTCCACTCGGGGGCCAGGACCGCGTCGATGGTGTCGGGCACCTCGGCCTCGTCCAGCGTCCGGGAGTCGTAGATCAGGACGCGCGCCCGCAGGCTGGTCGCGACCCAGGTGCCGTCCGCCGCGCGGTACTCCGCGGGGACGGCCTCGGTCACGGACTCGTCGAGCTGCTGCAGCAGGCCCGCGTTGTCGAGGGCACCGAGGGCCCCGGCGTCCTGCGAGAAGAACACGTCCGCGGGGCTGGCCTCCCCCTCCTCCGCGATCTGCGCCGCCATCTCCGGGGTGGAGGCGTACCGCACCTCGATGTCCACCCCGGTGGAGTCCGAGATCTGCTCGATCAGCGGGGCCACGAGGCTCTCGCTGCGACCGGAGTAGAGCACCAGTGCGTCCGATTCGTCGGAGTCCGAGGTGCAGGCCGCCAGCCCGAGTACGAGGGATCCGGCGGCGGCCAGGGCTGCAACACGACGCAGCTTCATTGTGGCTCCTTAGCGGTTCCCGACGCCGTGTCGTCGACGTCGACGGAGCTTAGCCTAACCTGAACGGCCCTTCCGGTCAGTGCGCAGGGCACGCGACATCGTCTCCATCGCACCGGATGCCGGGGCGCCGGATGCCTGTCAGTCGAGGTCGTCGTGGCGCATGAGCTGGCGCGCCGCCTCGGTGATGGTGCCCGTCATCGACGGGTAGACCGAGAACGAGCCCGCGAGATCGCCCACCGTGAGCTGGTTTCGCACCGCCACCGAGATCGGCAGGATGAGCTCGGAGGCGGTGGGGGCGACGACGACCCCGCCGACCACCACGCCCGACGCCGGGCGACAGAAGAGCTTGACGAACCCGCGGCGCAGGCTGCGCATCTTGGCCCGGGGATTGCCGGCCAGCGGCATGACCTCCACGCGGGCCGGTACCTCGCCGCTCTCGATCTGCGCGTGCGAGATGCCGACGGTGGCGATCTCCGGCCGGGTGAACACGGCCGAGGCCACGGTCTTGAGCTTGATGGGGCTGACGCCCTCGCCCAGCGCGTGGTACATCGCGATGCGCCCCTGCATGGCGGCCACGGAGGCGAGCGGGAACAGGTCGGTGCAGTCGCCGCCGGCGTAGATGCCCGGCGCGGTGGTACGCGAGACGCGGTCGACCTTGATGTGGCCGCTGCGCTGCAACTCGACACCGGCGCTCTCCAGTCCGAGGCCCTCGGTGTTGGGCACGGAACCGACGCAGATGAGGGCGTGGGACCCCTTGACCGTGCGACCGTCCCCGAGGCGGACGATGATGCCGTCCTCGAAGTGCTCGACCGCGTCGGCGCGCGCGTGCTTGACCAGCGAGACGCCCCGCTCACTGAGCGCCTCCTCCAGCACCAGGGCGGCGTCGGCGTCCTCGTGCGGCAGCACACGGTCGCGACTGGAGACCATGGTGACCTTGACGCCCATCTCCGTGAACGCCGAGACGAACTCCGCACCGGTGACGCCCGAACCGATCACCACGAGGTGCTTGGGCAGCTCGGTGAGGTCGTAGAGCTGACGCCAGTTGAGGATCCGCTCGCCGTCCGGCTCGGCCCCCGACAGCACCCGGGGACTGGAGCCGGTGGCGATGAGCACCACGTCGGCGTCGAAGATCTTCTCCTGGCCGTCGTCGAACGTCACGGCCACCCGGTGGGAGGCCATGCCGGGCTGGGAGTCGTGCAGACGGGCCCGTCCGGACAGCAGCCGCACGCCCTCACGCTGGAGCTGCGACCGGATGTCCGCGGACTGGGCGCGCGCCAGGGACTTGACCCGGCCGTTGACCTGACCCAGCTTGTAGGCGGTGGGATCGAAGTGCGCCTGGACGCCCATCTCCTCGGCCCGGCGCATGTCCGTGCGCACGCCGGTGGTGGCGATGAACGTCTTGGACGGCACGCAGTCACTGAGGACACAGTTGCCGCCGATGCCGTCGGAGTCGACGATCGTGACGTCCGCACCGTACTGGGCCGCGACCAGCGCGGCCTCGTAGCCGGCGGGGCCGCCGCCGATGATGATGATGCGTTGCGTCACATGTCCTCCACGGCTCACAGGGGTAAGGGCCGGGCGCCGCAGCCCGCTGTGGCGGATCGCGTCACGTCCGCCGTACACGGTAGTCGAACGCCACGATCGGGGACGCCGGGACATCTGGCCGCCACCGCCGAAGGGGCTAGGGTTGTGGGCGTGCCTCTCTACGCCGCGTACGGGACGAACATGTATCCCGATCAGATGAACACCCGCGCGCCGCACTCGCCCTTCGCGGGGACGGGTTGGCTCGAGGGCTGGCGCCTGACCTTCGCCGGGGACGACCCCACGTGGGAGGGTGCCGTCGCCACCGTCGTCGAGGACCCGGACTCCAGGGTGTTCGTGGTGCTCTACGACGTCCCGGACGAGGACGTCCGCGCCCTCGACCGCTGGGAGGGCACGGACCGGATGCCCGCCCGCAAGATCCGGGTCCGCATCACGCGCCGGCCCACCGTGCCCGACGGTCCCCCGGTCGACGCGCAGGAGTCCGAGTTCGCCGTGGACATCGCCCCGGCCGGCACCGACGACACCGTGCTCGCATGGCTGTACGTGATGGACGCCTTCGAGGGCGGCCTGCCGTCCGCGCGCTACCTCGGCTTGCTCGCGGACGCCGCCGAGTGCGCGGGGGCCCCCGAGAAGTACGTGCACGAATTGCGCACACGCCCGTCGCGCAACGTCGGCCCCGGCGCCTGACGCGGATGGCGCCCCTGCTGACGCCCACCGACGAGGCCCGCGCGGCCGCCGCCCGGATCGCCGAACTGAGCGGCCGCGGGCACCACGAGGTGGCCCTGGTCCTGGGGTCGGGCTGGTCCGAGGTCGTGACCGGACTCGCCGACCCGGGCTCCGCCGTGACCATCGCCCCCGCCGACCTCCCCGGGTTCGCCACTCCCGCGGTCGCCGGACACCGCGGGACCGTCACCAGTTGCCTGGTCGACGGGGTGCCGCTGCTGTCCGTGGCCGGGCGCACCCACCTCTACGAGGGCCGGGGTACCGGACCCGTCGTGCACCCCGCCCACGTCGCGGCCGCCTCCGGAGCGCGGGCGCTCGTGCTCACCAACGCCGCCGGCGGACTGCGGGACGACCTCGCCGTCGGCGACCTCGTCCTCATCCGTGACCACCTCAACCTCACCGGGCGCTCGCCGCTCACCGGGCCGCTGTTCGTGGACATGGTCGACGCCTACTCCCCCCGCCTGCGCGCGGCGGCCGCCGACGCGATGGCCGCGGTGGACGCGGGCCGCCCTTCCGAGGGCGTCTACGCCGCCATGCCCGGCCCCCAGTACGAGACCCCGGCCGAGATCCACATGCTCCGCACCCTCGGCGCCGACCTCGTGGGCATGTCGACGGTGCCCGAGACCATCACCGCCCGCGGGCTGGGCCTCGACGTGGTCGCGGTGTCGCTCGTGACCAACCTCGCCGCCGGCGTCACCGGGCAGCCGCTGGACCATTCGGAGGTGCTCGCCGCCGGAGCCGCCGGATCCGCCCGCCTCACCGGGGCCCTGCGCGCCCTCGTCCCCGCCGTCGCCCGCTGCTGAGGGGCATCACCCGTGACGGCGCCCGTTCCCGATCCCGCACCGCTGGCCTTCGGCACCGCGGGCGTCCGCGCTCCCCTGGGGCCGGGGCCGGGCCGGATGAACGACGAGACGGTCACCCTCGTGGCCACCGCCGTCGCCCGGTACCTGCGGGAACATGAACCACCCGGGTCGACGGTCATCGTGGGCGGGGACGCCCGGCACGGGTCGGCCCGATTCGTCGACGTGGTGGCTGCGGTGCTGGCGGCGCACGACCTCGTCGTCGTCGTCCCCGGCGCGCCCGTCCCCACCCCGGTGGTGGCCGCGGCGGTCCGCGCGCGCGGCGCGGTGGCCGGGCTCGTGGTGACCGCCTCCCACAATCCCGCGAGCGACAACGGCATCAAGGTCTACGGACGCGGCGGCGCGCAGATCGTGCCGCCGACCGACTCCCGGATCGAGCGGCACCTGCACGCCGCGGCGCGGGAGGGGGTCGCGGTCCCCACGGCCGTGCCCGGATCGGTGCGGGTGGACCCCGTGCTCGTCGACGACTACGTGGCCTCCGTCGTCGCGGCCCTGCCACGGCCCGTCCGGCCGCCCCGCGTGGCACTGACCCCCGTCCACGGGGTGGGAGGCGACCTCTGCCGCCGCGTCCTGGCCGGGATCGGCGTGCACGACGTGACGCTGGTGGCCGAGCAGGCGGACCCGGATCCGGACTTCCCCACCGTCGCCTCCCCGAACCCCGAGCGACCCGGGACGACCGCGCGGCTGCTGGAGTTGGCGGCGCGGATCGACGCCGACGTCGCGATCGCGCTCGACCCGGACGCCGATCGCTGCGCCGTGGGCTTCGCGGACCCCGGCGGGCGGTGGCGCATGCTCGACGGCGACGAGACGGGCGCGGTACTCGCCGACCATCTGCTGCGCGCGCCGCTGCCGGGGTCGACCGCGGGCGAGGGGCACGGCCTGCCGGTGGTCGCGTCGACGATCGTCTCCTCGCGGGTGCCGTCGCTGCTGGTCCCGGCGCGCGGCGGTCGGCACGTGGAGACGCTGACCGGGTTCAAGTGGCTCGTGCGGGCCGGCGAGCCGCTGCGGTACGCCTACGAGGAGGCCATCGGGCACTGTGTCCTGCCGGACGTCGTGGCCGACAAGGACGGGGTCTCGGCGGCCGCGGTGTGGTGCGCGATGGTCGGATCAGGCGGACCGACGGTCGGCGCGCGACTCGACGCACTGGCCACGGAGTTCGGGGCGCACCTCCGGCGCAACGTGTCGCTGCCCCTGGCGGACGACGCGGACCCGGCGGCGGCGCTGAGGCGGGCGGCCGGGCTTCTCACCACCGTCGGCGAGGTCCGACCGCTGGAGGGGACCGCCGGCATCCGCGTGGACTCGGATGGTGCGCGCGCGGTGGTGCGGCCCTCGGGCACGGAGCCGCTGCTCAAGACGTACGTCGAGGCGTGGACCCCGCCCGGGCCCTCCGCGTCGGACCGCCGCGACGCCGCACGCCGGCTCGCGCGGCTCGGTGATGCGGTCGCAGGCGCGGTGGGCGGCTAGCGCTCAGCGCTCGCCGGTGGGCGGTTGGCGGTTGCCGGTTAGCGGGGGCCGAAGAGGCGGTCGCCCGCGTCGCCGAGGCCGGGGACGATGAAGGCGTTCTCGTCGAGGCGCTCGTCGATCGTCGCGGTGACCAGGGTCGCGGCCAGCCCGGAGGCGCGCACCGCCTCGATCCCCTCCGGCGCACACAGGACGCACACCACGGTGACCCCGGTCGCGCCGCGCACCGCGAGCGTCTCCAGCGTCGACACCAGCGATCCGCCCGTCGCGAGCATCGGGTCCAGGACCACGACGTGACGTCCGGCCAGGTCCTCGGGCAGCGAGCACAGGTACGACACCGGCTGGTGGCTCTCCTCGTCGCGCGCGAGGCCGATGAACCCGACCTGCGCGCCCGGCATCAGACGAGTGGCCGGATCCAACAGGCCCAGGCCCGCCCGCAGCACCGGCACCACGAGCGGCACGCCGTCCACCGCGACCGCGGTCGTGTCCGTGATCGGGGTGCTCACGGTGACCTCGGTGGTCGGTACCGACCGGAAGGCCTCGTAGCAGAGCATGGTGCCGAGGGCGTCCATCGCGGCGCGGAACCCGGCCGTGTCGGTGGCGGAGTCGCGCAGCGTACGGAGCCGGTCCCCGACCAGCGGGTGATCCACGACGGTGATGTCCATGCCCGTCAGGATTCCATACGGAGGAAATCCCGGACCGGCTGGAACCGGATCGACTTCTCGACGCGTCGAACCCTGTGACGGGACGAGAGAGAACGACGAGGGGACGCAGGACATGACGGACGGGGCGATCGACGTCCATGTCGACGGTTTACGCGAACTGGGAACGGGGCTGACCACCCTGGCCGACACGCTGGGGGGTGCGCTCGAGGCGGTGGACGGGCTGCCGATCGAGGCGGTGACGCCCGTGGTCGGGCCCGTGGGCGCCGACTTCATGTCCGCGCTCATGGCGGCGACCGCGCGGCACCGCGAGGTGTTGGCCGGGCTCACGCGGGTCACCGACGCCGCCGGGGAGCTCGTGTTGGAGACGGCCAGGCTCTTCGACGAGTCCGACGCCGCCGGCGCTGCGGCGATCGGCGCCGCCGGTGCCGCCGGTGCCGCCGGCGCCGATCTCACCGGGAAGTGGGTGTGATCCGGTGATCGCCGACGCGCTGGCCTACGCCGGCCCCATCAAACAGATCCTCGATCTGCTGTCCGCGGAGGAGTTCGTCCCCGCCGAGGCGCAGGACATCATGCGGCCGGTCAGTGACGGACTCGAGGCCGCGCAGCAACTCGGCCCGCCGCTGGAACGTCTGCTGTCGGAGTCGTGGGACTCCCTGGCCTCCCTGGGGGCCGCGCACTCGATCGCCGAGGTCGGCCGGACGATGGGCGCGCTCGGCGAGTCCGCCGCGGAGATCGCGCGGGTCACCGCCGTGGCCGCTGAGATCGTGGTCCGGGGGACTGTCGAGGTGATAGGGATCGTGCAGCAGTTCCTCGCCCGTGCGGCCGCCATGGGGCCGGCCCTCCTCACCCCGCCGGGACAGGCCGGCCTCCTCGGGCTGGCCGCCGAGCATCTCGCGCGTGGGATCCAGGTGGCCGAGCGGGTCCAGACCGAGCTGAGGGTGCCGACCGCGGAGATGCGGGCCATCGCCGCCGGTATCCCCCCGGCCCCCCGCATGCCGGGCACGGTCGGGGCCGGTTCCGGCACCGGCGGCGCGATCGACGCCACCATGGTCGCCTACACCGAGTCCGGTCCGGACGCGGTCTTCGCTGCGGGCGGCGGCGCGGGCGGCGCGGTCTTGGCTGCGGGCGGCGGCGCGGACGGCGCGGGCGGCGGCTCGTTTGACGGCGGTTCGTTCGACAGTGGCTCGTCGGGTGTGGCGGCGGAGTCCGCCGCCGGGTCCGGGTTCGTGCCCGGGACGGCGGGGTTCGGTGACGCCGGGTCCGGGGTGATCGGCGGCGGAACCGAGGTGACCCTGCCCGACGGCTCGGTCGTCACCGCCCCCAACGAGCAGGCCGCCGGCGCTGTCCGCAACGCGCTCAGTCAGCAGGGTGTGCCGTACGTGTGGGGCGGCACCTCTCCCGGCCAGGGGCTGGACTGCAGTGGCCTGACGCAGTGGGCGTACGGGGACGCCGGTGTGGAGATCCCCCGCCTGGCCCAGGAACAGGGCGTGGGTGTCCAGGTGTCCCCGCAGGACGTCCTGCCCGGTGATCTGCTCGTGTGGGACGGCCACGTCGCCATGTACATCGGCAACGGTCAGATCGTGGAGGCCGGGGACCCTGTAGCGGTGTCCGGGCTCCGCACCGACAATATCGGCATGTCGTTCCACGGCTTCTACCGTCCGACCGGCTGATGGCACCCGACAGCTGTCGGCACACCGACCCGATTACCGGGGTGGTCGCCGAGGTCGGCACCGACGGCGTCCCGGTGGGCCTGGCCCTTCCGGAGGCCCTCCTCGACCGCCCGCCCGCGGAGGTGGCGCGCGCGGTCCTGCGCAGCCTCACCGCGGCCGCGGGCGACGCCCGCGATCTGCTGGAACGCCTCGCCGCCGACGACTGGGACGAGAGGGACTGGGACGAGAGGGACCCGGACGACGAGCCGGGCGGGTCTGTCAGGTGAGCGCCGGAGGACTGGACGTCGAGGCGTTCCTCGATCGTCTGCGCGGGATCGCGACCGAGTGGGAATCGGCACACGACCAGCTGGAGACCCTGCGCATCTCGACGACCAGCCGGGACCGACTCGCCACCGCGACCGCGGACTCCGGCGGGAGCGTGGTGGACCTCGTGCTGGCGCCCGGGTTGCGCAGGCACGGGTCCGAGGTGGTCGCGGCGTCGATCCTCGAGGCCACGTCGGCTGCCGTGGAGCAGGCCAACACCCGTCGCGCGGAGCTGGTCTCGGGCTCGGTGGCCCTCGCCGTGAGCGGTCGGAGGCGGGCAGCCGAGGACGCCGCCCGTCATCACACCGACCCCGCCCCGGCGGGCCGTGGCACCGCCTGACTAGCCGTGGATATGCTGACCGGCATGGCCAAGGACATCGTCCCGATCGAGCTCGGTCTCCCGGAGGGAGACGTCACGACCCTCTGGGCACCCAGCTGGCGGGAGGACAACGACGACTGGGAGGCGTTCCTCGGGCTGGACGAGGACCTCTACGCCTTCGACTCGACGGCCGAACTCCTCGCCCTGGTCCGCAGCGGCGCGGAGCACGATCTGCAGGACCACCCCTCGTGGGAGGAGTTCGCCGGATCGGACGTGCTCGCCTTCCGCGCCGCCGAGGAGAACTGCTACGACCTCGTCGGCGTCCTCGAGCTCCTCGGGGACGATCCGACCGAGTCGTCGGTCGACGAGATCGATCAGTCCTTCGCGATCGCCCGCTCGATCGGCGAGGTGTGCGAACTGGACACCGTCACCAAGTTCTTCAACGGCAACCCGGTGCTCGCGTCCGTCACGCACGGCATGGACGAGTTCTACGGCCGCGACGGGCTCAAGCTGTGGAAATCCATCCGCAAGACGGTCGCCAAGGGCTGGGACGACGTCCTCGACGCCATCCAGGACGTCATGACCACCCCGGAGATCGACCGCGCCGAGGTCGAGCGTGCGCGCCACGACCTGGAGACCGCCGAGGCCGCGCTCCCCGAGCCGGAGCCGGAGCCCGAGCCCGCCCCGACCGGGTACCCGGAGGGCTCGCTCTGGGAGAGCGTGGGGATCGACCCCGTCAGGATCGTGTTCGCCGACCAGGAGTACCTGAGTCTGCGCTGCTACCTGGGTGACCGGCCGGTGTTCCTCGGCGACGGTGACCAGGCGTACGTCTTCACCAGTGCGCGCGGCCTGTCCCGCTACCTGGCCGACAACGACGACGACACCCTGAGCCGGGTGGCCACCTACGAGCGCGTCAAGATCGCCGCGACCGACGGCAGCCTGGACGTGCACGTCACAGACGACAACGTGTACGTCCTGGCCGGGCTCGACCGCGACATCGAGGTCGGGCCGGAGATGGTGGACTCCGACCAGCTCGGCCTGGCGGTCGAGTTCGTCACCGACCTGGCCAACTACGTCGGCGACGCCGAACTCGAGGCGTCGGTGACCGGGCGCGGGTCGGCGCTACGGCGCTACCTGCACTACGTCCTCAACCCCGACGACGCCAAGCTGCTCGAGCCGACCGCACCGTACGACGACGAGGCGTCCGAGTGGCGTGACCTGGTCGACGACGTCGAGAAGCTCGTCACCACGCCCGACCTCGCCTGATCCGGGGGTGCGTCGCCCCCGGCGTCCGTTCCCGGACGGTCACCAGCCGCGCAGTCGCTCGGTCACCACGCCGGCAGGACCGCGATCCGGGCCCGTCCCGAACGCGGCCGCCACCTCGTCGAGTGCGGCCGGCAACCGTGCGGTGTCGCCCGCGTGGACGGTGGCCACCACCTCGCCGACGCGGACGTGTTCGCCCTCGACGCGGTGCAGCATCACGCCCGCGCCCGGGTCGACCGCCTCGCCGGGGCGGGTACGCCCCGCCCCGGACAACCACGACGCGCGACCGACCCCGAGCGCGTCCCACCTGATCGGACCCGACGCCGGGGCCCGCACCTCCTCGACGTGCGCCGCCCGCGGTAGGACCGCGTCCGGGTCCCCGCCCTGCGCGGAGATCATCGCCCGGTAGGAGTCCATGGCCCGCCCGTCCGCCAGCCGGGCACGCGGGTCGGCGTCCGGGTTCCCCACCGCGGCGAGCGCCTCGAGCGCCAGCGCGCAGGTCAGGTCGACCATGTCGGCCGGCCCCCCGCCGGCGAGGATCTCCCGCGCCTCGGCCACCTCAAGCGCGTTGCCCACGGCGCGACCGAGGGGCGTGTGGTTGGCGGTCACCAGGGCGCTGGTCCGCACACTGGCGGCGGCGCCGATCCCGACCATCACCCGCGCCAACTCGGCGGCGTCGGCGGGGTCGGCCAGGAACGCGCCGGAACCGAACTTCACGTCCAGCACCAGCGCACCGGTGCCCTCGGCGATCTTCTTGCTCATGATGGACGCCGCGATCATCGGGATGGACGGGACGGTGCCGGTGACGTCCCGCAGCGCGTAGAGGGCCCGGTCGGCGGGGGCGAGGTCCGCCCCGGCGGCGCAGATCACGGCCCCGGTCCGCGTCAGGACGGCCCGCATCTCGTCGGCGTCGAGGTCCGCGCGCCACCCGGGGATCGACTCGAGTTTGTCGAGCGTGCCGCCGGTGTGGCCGAGCCCCCGGCCCGACAGTTGTGGCACCGCCACGTCCCACGTCGCCAACAGCGGTGTCAGGACGAGGGTGATCGCGTCGCCCACGCCGCCGGTGGAGTGCTTGTCGACGGTGGGCACCACCCTGCCGCCGCGGGTCAGGCCGGACAGGTCCATCCGGGTTCCGGAGCCCACCATCGCCGTGGTCCACCGGGAGATCTCCCGCTCGGTCATCCCACGGAAGTAGATCGCCATCGCGAGCGCGGACATCTGCTCGGGCGCGACGACCCCGCGGGTGAACCCGTCGACGATCCAGTCGATCTCGTCGTCGTCGAGCTCCCGCCCGTCCCTCTTCGCCTCGATGATCCGCACGGCGTCGTGTCGCGCGCTCACACCAGATCCACTCACCGCAGGTCCCCCGGTCCGAAGGCGTCCGGGAGGAGCTCGGCGAGGGGCACCGCGCCTCGCGCGGTGTGGACCAGCAGCCCGGGGCCGCCGTGTTCGTGCAGGAGTTGTCGGCAGCGCCCGCACGGCGCGAGGGGGTCCCCGGTGTTGGAGACGACGACGAGCTCGAGCAGTCTCCCACCCCCGGTGCGGTAGAGGTCGGAGACGAGCGAGCACTCGGCGCACAGGGTCAGGCCGTAGGAGGCGTTCTCGACGTTGCACCCGACGACCATCCGCACCCGCCCGTCGGGGTCGCCGGCGGGCGGATCCGCGTCCGGGCCAACGGCCAGCGCGGCGGCCCCCACCCCCAGCCCGGAGTACGGACGGTAGGCACCCCGTGCGGCGGCGAGGGCGGCGTCGGCGAGGCCGGCGACGATCGCGTTGTGTTGTGCTGCGGTTTCGTCCTGGGACACCTGGCCTACCCCTCGGTAACATCTTTTAGGCTTCCCTCACTGGGAGAACCCGCTCGGTCCACGGTACCCACCCTGCTTTCGCCTAGTCAGATCTCAGGTCTAAAGTCCTAGTAGGCGCCCGCTGTGCTCTCGGGCCGGAACGCGCGCCGATGGCATCAGGCCCAGACGATTCGGAGGCACGACAAGCCCATGAGTACTGCGCAGGCGCCGGCGCGTCCGGCCCCCACAAAGAAGCTCAACCTCTACAAGGGTGACCCGGGGATGTGGTCCTGGGTCGCGCACCGCATCTCGGGCGTCGCGATCTTCTTCTTCCTCTTCGTCCACGTGCTCGACACCGCGCTCGTCACGGTGAGCCCGGAGAGTTACAACGCGGTCATCGACACGTACAAGACCCCGATCGTCGGCCTCATGGAGATCGGCCTGGTCGCGCTCGTGCTCTTCCACGCGCTCAACGGTCTCCGGATCGTCCTCGTCGACTTCTGGTCGAAGGGCGCCAAGTACCAGCGTCAGATGCTGTGGGCCGTCCTGGCGATCTGGGTCGTGGTGTTCGCCGCGGCCACCGCCCGCCTCCTCTTCCTTCTCTTCCAGCACCTCTAAGGGGAACGATCACCATGGCAGACGCACCTGTTCTCCAGACGTCCTACGACCGGCCGGCCTCCCTGGCGCAGCCGCGCTCGCCCCGCCTGCGCTCGCGCGGCAACTTCGAACGCTCGGCGTGGATCTTCATGCGCTACTCGGGCGTCGCGCTGGTCATCCTCACGATCGGTCACCTCACCGTCGGTCTGATGATCGACGAGGGCGTCCAACGCATCGACTGGGCGTACGTGGCGGACCGCTGGCAGAGCCCGTTCTGGGCCGTGTGGGACCTCCTCATGCTCTGGCTGGCCATGCTCCACGGCGGCAACGGTGTCCGCACCGTCATCGCGGACTACTCCCGCAAGGACTCGACCCGGTTCTGGCTCAACTCGATCCTGTTCGTCGCCACCGGCCTCGTCCTGGTCCTGGGCACCTACGCCATCTTCGGCCTCGCCTACGACCTCTGACCGCGGCCGTCTTCGTCTGCGGACTTCACTTCTCCGAAAGCGAGCACTGAGTAACCCATGACCGATCGTCAGGTCCACCAGCATCAGTACGACGTCGTGATCGTCGGCGCCGGCGGCGCGGGTATGCGCGCGGCCATCGAGTCGGGCCCGCGTACCCGCACCGCCGTCCTCACCAAGCTCTACCCCACCCGCTCCCACACCGGCGCCGCCCAGGGCGGCATGTGCGCCGCCCTCGCGAACGTCGAGGAGGACAACTGGGAGTGGCACACGTTCGACACGGTCAAGGGTGGCGACTACCTCGTCGACCAGGACGCCGCGGAGATCATGGCCAAGGAGGCCATCACCGCCGTCATCGACCTGGAGAACATGGGCCTGCCGTTCAACCGCACGCCCGAGGGCAAGATCGACCAGCGGCGCTTCGGCGGCCACACCCGTGACCACGGCAAGGCTCCCGTACGTCGCGCCTGCTACGCGGCCGACCGCACCGGTCACATGATCCTGCAGACGCTCTACCAGAACTGCGTCAAGCACAACGTCGAGTTCTTCAACGAGTTCTACGTCCTGGACCTGTGCCTCACCGAGACCCCCGAGGGCCCCGTCGCCACCGGCTGCGTCGCCTACGAGCTCGCCTCCGGCGACCTGCACGTCTTCCACTCCAAGGCCACGGTCTTCGCCACGGGCGGCTCGGGCCGCATGTACAAGACCACGTCCAACGCCCACACCCTCACCGGTGACGGCATGGCCGTGGTCTTCCGCAAGGGCCTTCCGCTGGAGGACATGGAGTTCCACCAGTTCCACCCGACCGGCCTCGCCGGCCTGGGCATCCTCATCTCCGAGGCCGTCCGCGGTGAGGGCGGCATCCTGCGCAACGCGGACGGTGAGCGCTTCATGGAGCGCTACGCCCCCACCATCAAGGACCTCGCCCCGCGTGACATCGTCGCCCGCTCGATGGTCCTGGAGGTCCGCGAGGGCCGCGGCGCCGGCCCCGAGAAGGACTACGTCTACATCGACGTGACCCACCTCGGCGCCGACGTGCTGGAGGAGAAGCTGCCCGACATCACCGAGTTCTCGCGCACCTACCTCGGTGTGGACCCGGTGACCGAGCTCGTGCCGGTCTTCCCCACCTGCCACTACGTCATGGGCGGCATCCCGACCAACATCAAGGGCGAGGTGCTGCGCAACTCCGAGGACGTCGTCCCCGGCCTGTACGCCGCCGGCGAGTGCGCCTGCGTCTCCGTCCACGGCTCCAACCGTCTGGGCACCAACTCCCTGCTGGACATCAACGTCTTCGGCCGACGTGCGGGCATCGCGGCCGCCGACTACGCCGCGGGTCATGACTTCGTCGAGCTGCCCGCCGAGCCCGAGATGATGGTGCGCGACTGGATGGAGCGCATGCTGGCTCCCCACGGCCAGGAGAACGCCGCCGACATCCGCAGCGAGATGCAGGCCATGATGGACGACAAGGCCTCGGTGTACCGCACCGAGCAGTCGCTCACCGAGGCCCGTGACGAGCTCCGTGCACTCAAGGCCCGCTACGCCGACGTCACCGTCAGCGACAAGGGCAAGCGTTTCAACACCGAGCTCCTGGAGGCCATCGAACTGGGCTTCCTGCTGGAGCTGGCGGAGGTCACCGTCGTGGGTGCCCTCAACCGAAAGGAGTCGCGCGGCGGCCACGCCCGCGAGGACTTCCCGGACCGCGACGACGCCACGTACATGAAGCACACGATGGCGTACAAGGAGGACGGTCTCGACCTGCTCTCCGACATCCGGCTGGATTGGAAGCCGGTTGTGCAGACCCGCTACGAGCCGATGGAGCGTAAGTACTGATGAGCACCGCAGTCGACACCACCAAGGCCAACGACGGCAAGGACCCCGGCGCCAACCGTCCCGTGCCGCCCGGCTCGACCATGGTCACGCTGAAGATCGCCCGGTTCAACCCGGAAGATCCGGACTCGGCCGGCTGGAAGGAGTACGAGGTCCCGGCGCTGCCGTCCGACCGTCTGCTCAACCTGCTGATGTACGTCAAGAACTACATCGACGGCTCGCTCGCGTTCCGTCGCTCGTGCGCGCACGGCGTCTGCGGCTCGGACGCCATGCTGATCAACGGCGTCAACCGACTGGCGTGCAAGGTCCTCATGAAGGACATGCTGCCCAAGGACGGCAAGTCCATCACCATCACGGTCGCCCCGATCCGCGGGCTGCCGGTGGAGAAGGACCTGTACGTCGACATGGAGCCGTTCTTCAAGTCGTTCCGTGACGTGATGCCGTACCTCATCACCTCCGGCAACCAGCCGACCGCCGAGCGCATCCAGTCGCCGACGGACCGCGCCCGTTTCGACGACACCACCAAGTGCATCCTCTGCGCCTGCTGCACGACCTCCTGCCCCGTGTTCTGGGCCGACGGGTCGTACTTCGGGCCGGCGGCGATCGTCAACGCGCACCGGTTCATCTTCGACTCGCGTGACGAGGGCGCCGCCGAGCGGCTCGAGATCCTCAACGACGCCGAGGGCGTGTGGCGCTGCCGCACCACCTTCAACTGCACCGACGCGTGCCCCCGTGGCATCCAGGTGACCCAGGCGATCCAGGAGGTCAAGCGCGCACTGCTGTTCGCGCGCTGATCACCGGGTAGCCACCACGCCGGCGCGCGTCGTTCCGACGTCGCCTCGCAGCACCGGCCGGGGCCGCATTCTCCCAGACGGAGAGTGCGGCCCCTCCGCCGTTTCCTTCCCTCGCGGCCCCTCGCCTCCCCGGCAGCCGCACGCCGGGGCAACTGCCGCACGTCGGGGCAACTGCCGCACGTCGGGGCCACAGCCGCACGCCCGGGCCACAGCCGCTCCCCGGGGTGGCATCTCGCCTGCTCCGAAGCGGGTGCGAGACGCCACCCCGGGGAGC
>NZ_JAUMSR010000001.1:2496479-2591373 GCF_032905965.1 Dietzia sp. IN118
GGGGTGGCATCTCGCCTGCTCCGAAGCGGGTGCGAGACGCCACCCCGGGGAGCGGCTGCGGGGCGAGGGCGGGTCAGACCCGGGCCAGCGGGTCCGACCCGAGGCGACGTCGACCGGACGTAGACTCGACCCCCGTGACCAGCACCCGACGACGGCCCGTCCAGCGAGCCGCCGGCCTCGTGACCGCAGCCCTGGTCGCACTGGTACCGCTCGCGGCAGCGGCACCCGTGACAGCCGTGGAGCCGGCCCCCGCCGTTCCGCTGACGGAGCCGCCGCCGGCCGCCGTGCTGCCGTCGACCACGTCGCCGTCGTACTTCGACACCCCGCGCGACATCACCGGGTGCCCGTACCGCACCACACCGCCCGCTCCCGTCGACGAGTCCGAGGTCCCGCTCCCCGGGCAGACGTCCCCGACCCCTCCCCCGGTGCCCGACACCCCTCCGGGCGGTGACGGGCTCGCCGGCTGCGAGGTCGTGGCGCCCGACGGATTCGAGGTGCCACGCGACGTCACCGCCAGCGCGTGGCTGGTCTCCGACCTGGACACCGGCCAGATCGTGGCGGCCAAGGACCCGCACGGCCGATACCGCCCCGCGAGCGTGATCAAGACACTGCTCGCCTCCGTCGCGCTGGACTCGCTCGACGTCGACCGGGTCGTGGAGGTCACCGACGCGGACCTCGAGGGGGCCGAGGGCAGCCTCGTGGGCATCGGGCCGGGCGGCGAGTACTCCGTGGGACGGCTCCTCAGCGGGCTGCTCATGGCCTCCGGCAACGACGCCGCGGTGGTCCTGGCGCGGCAACTGGGGGGCATCGAGGAGACGCGCGCCGCGATGAACGCGCACGCCGTCGCGCTCGGGGCCCGCAGTACGCATGTCGCCACCGTGAACGGCCTCGACGGCCCGGGCATGATGTCCACCGCCTACGACATGTCGCTGATCTTCCGGGACGCGATGGCCCGCCCGGCGTTCGCGGAGATCGTCGCCACCCCGTCCACGGGCTTTCCGGGATACCCGGCGGGGCCGGGTACGGAACCACCGGATCCGGCAGCGGCACCGGCGCACACCGGCCCGACGATGGGCGCGGACGGGACCATGATCAACCCCGGCTTCGTGCTGGGCAACGACAACCTGCTGCTCCACAACTACCCGGGCGCGATCGGCGGCAAGACCGGTTTCACCGACGATGCCCGGCACACGTTCATCGGGGCGGCCGAGCGGGACGGTCGGCGGCTCGCGGTGGTGCTGCTCGACGGCACGCGTGTGCCCAGCCCGCCGTGGCAGCAGGCGGCCGCACTGCTGGACGCGGGGTACGCGGCGGGCGACTCGGACCCTGTGGGCGTGCTCGAGGCCGGGCCGCAGGACTCGACCGATCACGCGACCGAGCACCTGGCCGGCGGCCTCGGCGGTGCGGGCACGCCGGAGACGGCGATCGTCGGCGGCTCGGTGCTCGAGCGCTACAGCACGTGGCTGGCGCTGGGCGCGGCGGGACTCGTCGTGGTGGCCGGGGCGGTCCTCACGCTGCGGTCACGGAACTAGCCCGGGGCCCGGCCTCACGTCCGTAGCGGCCGCCGCGTCGGCGCGTACGGTCGGGGAACGGCCGGGGAACGGCCGGTCAGGAGACGGCGCCGGCGCCGGCGAGAATGACCCGCAGACGCCCGGCGCACTCGTCGACCGTGGTGCGGGCGTCGGAATCGTCGGCCATCTCGACGAGGGCGCGGAGGAGGACGACGACGACGAGGTCGGCCGCGATGTCGATGGAGGTGTCGTTCGCTCCGGAGAGCGTCTCGAGCCGACCCAGGGTGATCCCCAGCCGACGGCGGGCGGAATCGACGGCGGCCGCGAGGACCCGGTGGTCGGGGTGCGCGGTGTCGACCAGGCCGCGCGCGAGCATGGCCCAGGTCTGCGGATCCCGGGTGGCGGCGGCGGAGGCCAGGCGGGGCCAGTCGGTCGCGGGGTCGTCGGTCGCGGCGGAGATCAGCTCGTCGATGAACGACCCGAGGGCGTCGGCCGCGCCGGACGCGAGTTCCGAAGCGAGGTCGTCGACGGACTCGAAGTGCCGGTAGAACGCGGTGGGGACGATGCCGGCCTCGCGCGCGAGTTCGCGGACGACGAGCCCGGTGAAGCCGCGCGTGGCCACCCCGTTCCGGCCCGCCTCGACGATGAGTGCACGGGTGTGCCGCTTCTGTTCTGCGCGGGTCCTGGGCGTCGTCACAGACGCCATCTTATCGCCAGCCAGGTCTGACGCGCCGGAGACCACCCCGTGCACGGGGTGTGGGCCGGGCCACAAATCGACCCCCTTCCCATTTCGGAGAACGGCTGTACACTCAAAAACGTCCGGTGGTCGAACCGGACGGATGCGCACCCCGACCGCGACGGCACCGACCCGGTGCGAGGCGCGATGACCGCCGGAGAGTGGCCGCATCCGACGGCGTCCGACCACACCGACCCACATCCTCAACGGAGGTCCACATGACCGCCCCGCCCATCCGCAGACTCTTCTCCCGCCGGGTCACGCGCACCCTGCTCACCCCCCATCCGGTCGAACACTACGTCCGCTCCCTGGGCGTGGACTGGTCCGACGACCCCACCGGGGCGACCGTCGTGGCAGTCGACCGGCCGGTCCCCGACGTCACGGTCCTCACCCTGCGGTTGCCCGCCGGGGTCGACCGGCCCGCACCCGGCGCCGCGCTCGAGATCGGGGTCGTGGTGGACGGCGTCGTCCATCGCCGCCACTACTCCCCCGTCGATCCGGCGTCCCGCCGTGACGGGCTGGCGACCATCGCCGTCCGCAGGCACCCGGACGGCGTTGTCTCGAACCATCTCTGGGACGAGGCCACGCCCGGGATGCGACTGCTCCTGGGCAACCCGGTCGGCGAGATGGCGTTGCCCGAGGCCCGCCCCGCCGATGTGCTGCTGGTCAGTGGTGGCAGCGGCATCACCCCGATGCTGGCGATCGCCTCGACGCTCGCCGCGGACGGCCACTGCGGCGACGGGGCGCCCGGCCGCGTGGCGTGGCTGCACTACGCCCGCCGCGTGGAGGACGTGCCCTTCCGGGACCAGCTCCGTGAGCTGGCCCGGGCGGGGGTGACGGTCACGGTGGTCCCCACCGCCGAGGGGACGACCCCGAGCGGCCTGGCCGGTCACCTCTCCGCCGAGCATCTCGAGGAGACAGCCCCCTGGCACGATGACGCCGCGGTGTTCCTCTGTGGCCCCGAGCCGCTGGCCCGTGGCCTCGAGGAGGTCCTCGGCGCCGAGCGGTTCTCCGGCGTCCTGCGTGAGCGTTTCACCTCCGCGACCGGGCCCGTGCCCGACGGCGACGGAGGCACCGTGACCCACCTGCGTAGCGGCGTCACCGCCCGGAACGAGGGAACCACCCTGCTCGAGGGCGCCGAGGCCGTCGGCCTGCGCCCCCAGCACGGGTGCCGGATGGGCATCTGCCACACCTGCACGGCCGTGCGCGTCTCCGGCACCACCCGGGATCTTCGCACCGGCGAGATCGACGCCACTCCTGACTGCCACGTTCAGATCTGCGTCAACGCGCCCGTGGGCGACGTCGAGATCGAGCTCTGACCACCTTCACCACCACCCGCCCGGAACGACCCGGAAGGACCCCATCATGACCCTCTTGCAACTGCCCGGCCTCCGCCCGAAGAAGTCCACCACGCCGAAGCCGCCGAAGGCCAGCGGCAAGGCGGCCGGCAAGGCCGCCGACGCGAAGACCGCGAAGACCCCCGGCCCCGAGCCGATCGTGCTGTCGGCCGAGTCGGTCGAGATCATCGGCCACGAACTCGATGCCATCCGCGACCGCGTGAGGGCCGACCTCGGCACCGCCGACCGCGACTACATCCTGCGGGTGGTGCGCACCCAGCGCCGCCTGGAGTTGGCCGGCCGCGGGCTGATGTTCCTCGGCTTCCTGCCCCCGGCTTGGCTGGCCGGCGTCGCCGCCCTGAGTGCGTCCAAGATCCTCGACAACATGGAGATCGGCCACAACGTCATGCACGGCCAGTACGACTGGATGCGCGACGACATGCTCCACTCCTCGAGCTTCGAGTGGGACAACGTGTGCCCGTCGGACCAGTGGCGGCACTCGCACAACTACATGCACCACACGTACACCAACATCCTCGACCTGGACCGCGACATCGGCTACGGCCTGCTGCGGATGGAGTACGAGCAGAAGTGGACCCCGCTGCGTCTGGGCAACCCCGTGTACGCGTTCGCGCTGATGATGCTGTTCGAGTGGGGCGTGATGATGCACGACCTCGAGTACGACAACGTCCTCAAGGGCAAGCGCAAGTGGTCCGACGTCAAGGGCCTGCTCGCCGGCTGGTGGAACAAGGTCCGCGGCCAGGTGGCCAAGGACTACATCGTGCACCCGGCGCTCACGGGGCCGCTGTTCCCGCTCACGTTCGCCGGCAACCTCACCGCGAACGTCGTCCGCAACATCTGGGCGTTCTCGGTGATCTTCTGTGGCCACTTCCCGTCCGGCGCCCAGGTGTTCACGCAGGAGGAGACGGCCGAGGAGACCCGCGGCGAGTGGTACGTCCGGCAGATGCTGGGGTCGGCCAACATCTCGGGCAGCCCGTTCATGCATCTGGCGACCGGCAACCTGTCGCACCAGATCGAGCACCACCTGTTCCCGGATCTTCCCGCGCACCGCTACCCGGAGATCGCGGACGAGGTGCGCGCGATCTGCGAGGAGCACGGCCTGCCGTACACGACCGGCCCGTTGTGGAAGCAGGTCGCGAACGTCTGGTCCAAGATGTTCCGCCTCGCGCTGCCCCTGCCTCCCACCGCGGCGGACACGCCGGCGGTGATCATCGAGCGCAGGAAGACTCCCGTCGCCGCCTGAGCCGCGGGTACCGTCTAAGGGCATCACCGACGAAGGGAGCGGTCCATGAGCGACTTCGAACGCAACAAGGACCAGGTCCAGGCAGGTGTCCAGGCGGGCGCGTCGCTGGTGGGACGTATCGCCGTCATCATCACGGACGCGATCGGCTCGATCGCCAAGGAGGTCGGCGACTTCGTCACCGAGGGCATCGAAATGCGTGAGGCCGCCCGAATCTCCCGCCGCGAAGAACAGCAGCGCGGCGGGCGATCCGGCGCGGAGAAGGACACCTGGCCGATCGACCTCGACGACATCGAGGACGGCGACCTCCAGGGCTGACACGCGCGACGGGGCTCGGTGGCCCCCGGTCGCCGGGACGCCGAGACGCCGCCCAACTCCACCGCGCCAGGCAATCCACCTATCGAATTGCGATCCACCTAGGGAATTCCGTAGGTGGCTCGTAATTCGATCGGTGGATCTTGGATTGAGGCTCAGCCCGTCCGCGGCTCAGTCGTTCAGCCCGTCCGCGGCTCAGCCTCGGGGAGCCGGTGAATGGTCGCGTCCGCAACGGTGGCAGGATCGTCGACCGTGACGATCATCGCCGCAGCGGACGGCTCCGCCCTCGGAAATCCCGGCCCCGCCGGCTGGGCCTGGTACATCGACGACTCGACGTGGCGCTGCGGCGGCTGGAAGCGCGGCACCAATAACCAGGGCGAGCTCACCGCTGTCCTGGACCTGTTGCGTCAGACAGCGCACTCCCCGGAGCCACTTCACATCCTGTGCGACTCGCAGTACGTCATCAACTCCATCACTAAGTGGATGGCGGGCTGGAAGCGCAAGGGCTGGAAGAAGTCCGACGGCAAGCCCGTGCTCAACGTCGAGGTGATGAAGGCCCTCGACGATGCCATGCAGGGCCGCAAGGTCACGTTCGAGTGGGTCAAGGGCCACGCCGGCCACGAGCTCAACGAGAAGGCTGACGTCCTGGCCAACGGCGCCGCCAAGGCGCATGCCGCCAGAAAGGAGCCGGAGGCCGGCCCGGGTTATCCGGGCGCGCAGGCCGTCGGCGCCGGCGACGACCCGGCCGCTCCCCCAGCGGCGGGTGACACCGTTCGGCGGTCGGAGTCCGCGTCGATGCCGGCGTCCGCCCCGGCAGGCGGGGGCAAGGCGAGGGAAACGACGACGAAGGCGACGACGACGAGGGCATCCTCCGCCGCCGAGCCCGATCTGTTCTCCCTGGCCGACGACGCCGAGGAGGCGCCGGACCGGACGGACCTGGACCTGGTCGTGGATCTCGAGCGGTCGCTGCTCACGGAGGCGGTCCGGGGTGACCGCGACCGGCTGGAGGAGTTGCTGGATCCCTCGTGGAGCCACGTGTGCGCCCGGGGCGAGGTGTGGTCCCGCGCGGACAGGCTCGCCGCCGCCGGATCATCCGTTCGGTCGACGGCTGAACGCACGATGGATCTCATCGAGGCCCGCCGGGTCGGGGCGCAGTCGATCCTGCTCTTGTGGCGGGAGCGGTCGGGCGACGGTTCCACGCTGCGCAGTTCGGTCTGGGTCCGCTCCGGCGGGTCGTGGCGTCAGACGTTCCAGCAGGGGACGCCGGAGGCCTGAGCCCCGTCCCGCACGAGAAGGTGCCCCTCACCGCGTCCGGTGAGGGGCACCATTCCCCGGCGCCGGCGGGCGCCTACAGGCCACCGAGAAGCAGGTGGAGGAGATCGCCGACGATTCCGATGAGACCGGCAACTAGACCCATTGTGTGACTCCTTGTCAGGTGACGGGATACGACCACTCGTCGGAGCTTCGTCTCCGATGAGCTGGGTCCGACTCTAAGAACGTAGTGTGGCACCGGCGTTTCAGTCGACATTCGACATCGTGAACTCGATAGCCGCTACAGTTACTACACCTGACTAGTAGTTCTTGGGCCTATCATCACTGGTCAGCCGCGGCGGGGCGCGGTGAATCCGACGGCCTGATAGACCTGCGACAGGACGGGGCCGGCGACCGCGCGGGCCTTCTCCGCGCCGTCCGCCAGAATCCGCTCGAGCTCGGCGCGGTCGGACATGAACTCGTCGAACCGGCCACGCAGCGGCGTCACGAACGCCTCGAGGGCGTCGGCCGTGTCGGTCTTCAGCGCGCCGTAGCCTGCTCCGGCGGTCTGGTAGTCGGCGACGATGTCGGCGATCGCGCGCCCGGTGAAGGCGGACTGGATGGCCAGCAGGTTGGACACGCCGGGCTTCATCTCGCGGTCGTAGCGGATGTTCCCGTCGGAGTCGGTGACCGCGCTCCGGATGCGCTTGGCGGAAACCTTGGGATCGTCGAGCAAGTTGACGACGCCCTTGGGGTTCTCGCCGGACTTGCTCATCTTGGCGGTGGGCTCCTGCAGGTCGTAGATCTTGGCCGAACCCTCGAGGATCTTGCCCTCCGGCACCACGAACGTCTTCTTGTAGCGGGAATTGAAGCGCATCGCCAGGTCGCGGGTCAGCTCGAGGTGCTGGCGCTGGTCCTCGCCCACCGGCACCAGGTGCGGGCGGTAGAGCAGGATGTCGGCGGCCATGAGCACCGGGTAGGTGAACAGCCCCACCGTGGTGCCGTCGGTGCCCTGTTTGGCGGCCTTGTCCTTGAACTGCGTCATCCGCGCGGCCTCGCCGTAGCCGGTGATGCAGCTGAGCACCCACGACAGCTCGGCATGCTCGGGCACGTGCGACTGCACGAACAGCACCGAACGGGCGGGGTCCACGCCCAGCGCGAGCAGCTGCGCGCAGCCGCGGAAGACCCGCTCGCGCAGCTCCTTGGGGTCCTGCTTGACGGTGATCGCGTGCAGGTCGGGGATGAAGTAGTAGGCGTCGTAGTCGTCCTGCAGCTCGACCCACTGCCGCACGGCGCCCAGGTAGTTGCCGAGGTGGTACGAGTCGGCGGTGGGCTGGATGCCGGACAGGACACGCTGGCGCTTCGCGGGCGCCTGCGACCCGGTCGGCTCTGCGGGCGTGGGATCTGCGGAGGAGGACTGCTCAGACATGGCGTTCATCTTCCCACGTCCCCGACAACCCACCGCCCACGCCCTCGCGCGGGCGGTCGCCGCACTGTCAGCGGTCGGCGGGCGGCGCCATCTCCGGCGGGAAGCCGCCCGTGGCTATCGGGCCCCAGTCATCGATGGCCACCCGGATGAGGCACTTGCCCTGCCGCACCATCGCCGCCCGGTACTCGTCCCAGTCGTCGTGCTCCCCGGCGATGCTGCGGAAGTACTCCACCAGCGGCTCCACCGCCTCGGGCAGGTCGACGATCTCCGCGGTGCCGTCGAGGTGGACGTACGGGCCGTTGAAGTCGTCGGACAGTACGCACACGCTCACGGCCGGGTCGCGGCGGATGTTGGTCACCTTCGCCCGCTGCGGATAGGTGGCCACGACGAGCCTGCCCTCGGAGTCGACACCGCAGGTCACCGGCGAGGTCTGCAGCCCGCCGGACGACCGACGGGTGATGAGGACGGCGCGGTGTCGGGGGCGGACGAAATCGTCGAGGCCGGCTCGATCGGGACGTTCGGCGGTCGCATTCTTCGGCATGGTGCCGAGGTTACGGACCCGTCCCCCGCGTGACATCCGCGACCGCGGGCCCGATCTCAGAAGTCGCCTTCGTCGTCGTCACCACTCGTCTCGGACATACTCGTCTCGGACCTACTCGTAGACGACGGTGACCGGCACATGGTCGGACCACCGCATGTCGTACGCGCTCGCCCGGTCCACTCGATCAGACACCGCCCGGTCGACCAGTCCGTCGGACACCACGTGGTAGTCGATCCGCCAGCCCGCGTCGTTGTCGAAGGCCTTACCGCGCTGGCTCCACCACGAGTACGGGCCGATCTGGTCGGGGCGGCGATACCGCACGATGTCGGTCCAGCCGCTGCCGTCGGCGAAGACGTCGGTCATCCACTCCCGCTCGTGCGGCAGGAAACCGGAGCTCTTGTGGTTGCCCTTGTGATTCTTCAGGTCGGCCTCACGGTGGGCGATATTCCAATCGCCACAGATGACCATCTCGTGACCCTCACGGGTCTTCAGATGCCCGGCCCGCTCGGCGAGGTACTCGCGGAAGGTCCCCAGGAAACGGTCCTTCTCGTCCTGCTTGGGGGTGTCGGCAGACCCCGAGGGCAGGTAGAGGCTGGCGACGGTGACGGTCTCACCGTCGACAGCCCCGGGGTAGACGGCCTCGATGTACCGGCCGGACTCCTCGAACTCCTCGTCGCCGTACCCGACGCGCACGTCGGTCGGCTCGGCGCGGGACAGGATCGCCACACCGGCTCGACCCTTGAGCGAGGACGGAGCGCCCACCAGATGCCACCCGGCGTCGAGGGCGGGCGCGAGCGCCTTGCGGGTCTGGTCGGAGTCGGCGCGCACCTCCTGGAGGGCGACGACGTCCGCCCCGCTGCCCTCCAGCCAGGGCAGGAATCCGAGGTTGGTCTCCGACCGCTGCTTGACGGCGGCGCGGATCCCGTTGACGTTGACGGTGCTCACGGTGAGGCTCACGGCCCACAGGCTACCGATCGCCGGGGACGTGACGGTTCGGCTACCCCGTCGCCGTCCGCCGCGCCGCCCAGACCGCGCCCACCAGGATCGCGAGACCCGCCGCCGCCAGGGCCGCCCCGGCGAGCGCCGGGGACGTGTAGCCGAAGCCCAGCGCGATCACGGCCCCGCCGAGCCACGCGCCCAGCGCGTTGGCGGCGTTGAGGGCCGAGTGGTTGAGCGAGGCGGCGAGCGTCTGTCCCCTGCCCGCGTATGTCATCAGTCGGGACTGCAGCCCCGGCACCAACGCGGATCCGGTCGTGCCCACCAGGAACAGACCCACCAGCGCCGTGATGGGATGGTGCGCGGCGACGGCGAACAGCGCCAGCACCACGGTCATCACCGCGGCGATCGCGACCAGCCCGCGGTCGAGGTCCCGGTCCGCAACCACACCGCCGAGCAGGTTGCCGGCCACCATGCCGAGTCCGTAGACGGCGAGCACCGCGGGCATCCAGCCGGGATCGATCCCGGCGACGTCGACCATCGTCCACTGGATGTAGGTGTAGACGGCGAACATGCCGCCGAACCCGACGGACCCCACGGCGAGCGTCGCCAGGATCTGTGGCCTCGCCAACGCGGCGAGCTCCTCGCGCGCCCTGACGACCACCGTCCCCGTGGGTTCGGGGACGACGACGAAGATGGCCGCCACGGTCAGCGCGCCGATCACCCCGACCGCGAGGAAGGCGGACTGCCACCCGATCGTCTCCCCGAGCCAGGTCGCCGCCGGGACACCGATCACGTTCGCGACCGACAGTCCGAGCAGCACCTGGGACACCGCCCGCGCCTGCCGTCCGGGACCCGCGAGGGAGGCCGCCACCAGGGAGGCGACCCCGAAGTACGCCCCGTGCGGGATTCCGGCGACGAACCGGGCCGCCACCAGGATCTCGGCGGCCGGGGCGAAGGCCGCCGCGACGTTGCCCGCGGTGAACATCGCCATGAGGACGAGCAGCAGGGTGCGGCGCCGCCACCGTGAGGTCCACACGGTCAGCAGCGGGGCACCCACGACCACGCCGAGCGCGTAGGCGCTGATGACGTTGCCGGCCTGTGGTTCGGTGAGCCCGAAGCCCTCGGCGATCGACCGCAGCAGTCCCATCGCCGCGAACTCGGTGACGCCGATGCCGAACCCGCCCAGCGCGAGCGCGAGGATCGCCAGCGCCACACGGCGAGGGGTGGGTGCGGCGGGCTCGGTGTCCGGCGCCGGGGCGGCTGCGGGGCTCGTGGTCACCGACGAAGGCTACGCCCACCACCCCGGCCGGGCCTGCCACGTCAGCCCGATCAGGGGGCGGTGCGCATGAGGCGTCGGCCACCGTAGACCAGCGCGAACGCCGTGACGTACATGACGATGCTGTAGACGGCGGCCGCGAGCCCGACCTCCTCGTCACCGATCACGGTGAAGGCGATCAACAGCGTCAGGGTGGTGTTCTTGATGCCGAACTCCACGGCGATCGCGATCTGCTCCGCCCGCCTCAGCCTGCTCACCCATGCCAGGAGGCCGCCGAGAACGATCAGTGCGAGGTTGAGGACGATCACGGCGGGGCCGACGGTCACGACGAGGTCGACGATCCAGTCCCGTTCGCCGAGGACGATCCCCACGATGAGCAGGACCAGCACGACGAGGCCCACGATCCCGACGTAGCGCTCGATGCGGGAGGCGAGCGCGGGCCTCCTGGCACGGAGGATCATCCCGATCGCGACCGGGATGAGGATGACGCCCAGCAGGAGTCCGAAAGTCTGGCCGAGAGGGACGGTCACCTCCTCGTCCGCGGCTCCGGGGATGAGGCGCGCGCCGATGCCGAACCACATCGGCAGGGTGAGGATGACGGCGACGGAGGTGAGGGCGGTGAGGATGACCGAGAGGGCGACGTTGCCGCGGGAGAGATAAGTGATGAGGTTCGACGTCGCCCCGCCCGGCGTCGCGGCCACGAGCACCACCCCGAGCGCCAGCATCGGCGTGAGGCCGAAGAGCAGGGCCACACCGACACCGACCAGCGGAACCAGGACCAGTTGGCCGAACAGTCCGACGATCGTGGCCCTGGGCGATCTGGCCTGGACCGCGAAGTCCTCCCTGGTCAGACTCAACCCGATGCCGACCATGATGATGGCCAGGGCGATCGGCAGGCCGATATCGACCAAGGGGCTCTGATCCACGGACGTCTCCTGGGCTCACGACGGAACGGCTGGCCACGCCTGTGACGTGGACCACTGTCCGACTACGGTAACCGATCGGGCGCCGCCGCGACCCCACACCGGCGGGCGCGGGGTCGTCGCCGAACGGTGGGCGCGCGGGATCAGGCCTCTGCTCGGGTGCGCTTGAGATTCTCATCCAGCGCCGCGAGGAACTCCTCCGTCGTGAGGTGTTCCTGGCCATCGCCGACGAGCAGCGCGAGGTCCTTGGTCATCTGCCCCTCCTCGACGGTCTTGATGACCACGTCCTCGAGTTGGTGGGCGAACTCGATGACCTCCGGGGTGCCGTCGAGCTTGCCGCGGTGCTCGAGACCCCGGGTCCACGCGAAGATCGAGGCTATCGGGTTGGTGGAGGTCGCCTTGCCCTCCTGGTGCTGCCGGAAATGTCGCGTGACGGTGCCGTGGGCGGCCTCCGCCTCGCAGGTCTTCCCGTCCGGGGTGAGCAGGACGGAGGTCATCAGACCGAGTGAGCCGAACCCCTGGGCCACGGTGTCGGACTGCACGTCACCGTCGTAGTTCTTGCACGCCCAGACATAACCGCCCTCCCATTTGAGCGCGGAGGCCACCATGTCGTCGATGAGGCGGTGTTCGTAGGTCAGGCCGGCCTTGTCGAACTCGTCCTTGAACTCGCGGTCGAACACGTCCTGGAAGATGTCCTTGAACGCGCCGTCGTAGGCTTGCAGGATCGTGTTCTTGGTGGACAGGTACACCGGGTACCCGCGGTCGAGACCGTAGTTGAACGAGGCCCGCGCGAAGTCCTCGATCGACTTGGTGAAGTTGTACATCCCCATGACCACCCCGCCCTCCTCGGGCAGGTTCACGATCTCGTGTTCGATCGGCTCGGACCCGTCGGCCGGCGTGTAGGTGATGGTGACCTTTCCCGGGCCGGGGGCCTTGAAGTCGGTCGCCTTGTACTGGTCGCCGAAGGCGTGGCGGCCGACGATGATCGGTTTGGTCCAGCCGGGGACCAGTCGCGGGACGTTGGAGATGATGATCGGCGCGCGGAAGATCGTCCCGCCGAGGATGTTCCTGATGGTCCCGTTCGGTGAGAGGTACATCCGCTTGAGCCCGAACTCCTCGACGCGGGCCTCGTCGGGCGTGATGGTCGCGCACTTGACGCCGACGCCGTGCTTGGCGATGGCGTTGGCCGCGTCGACGGTGATCTGGTCGTCCGTCGCGTCACGGCTGGTGATGCCGAGGTCGTAGTACTCGAGATCCACGTCGAGGTAGGGGTGGATCAGCTCGTCCTTGATGAACTTCCAGATGATGCGGGTCATCTCGTCGCCGTCGAGTTCCACGACGGTCCCGTCGACCTTGATCTTCGACATCGGATCCTCTTTCCCCGCCCGGCCCTTGTGGGGCCGACGCTGTCGGTCCTTACGTGACGTAGGTCTCACTTTACTGCTCGGCACGGTCCGGAGCCGCCGCTGCGACGGGTAACCCCTCGTTGCCTCCGTCGAGCGGCTTAGGCTAGCCTGACCCCAGGTCATGAGTTCCAGCGGAAAGCCCCGGCTCGCTGGACGGCAACCCTCCACCGCGGTGGGGTGCCCCGGGAGACGACCTGGCCACCACCCGACCGGGTGACGGGCAAGCGCGGGTCCGCTGTCGTCAAGCGGGCGGACCCTTTTCGATGAGAGGAGGGGCTCCGCCCCTATGACCTACGACAACAGCAATACGGACTGGGCCTTCGAGACGCGTCAGATCCACGCCGGGCAGCCCGTCGACTCCGACACCGGAGCCCGGAATCTGCCGATCTACCAGACCACCTCGTACGTGTTCGCCGATGCCAAGCAGGCGGCCGACCGTTTCGCGCTGGCGGAGATGGGCCCCATCTACACCCGCATCACCAACCCCACCGTGGCAGCGGTCGAGGATCGCATCGCCTCGCTGGAGGGCGGCGTCGCGGGTCTGCTGTTCGCGTCGGGACAGGCGGCCGAGACCGCCGTCGTGCAGGCGATCGCCCAGTCCGGCGGCCACGTCGTGGCGTCCCCCCGCCTGTACGGCGGCACCGACACCCTGCTGCGCCACACCCTGCCCAAGTACGGCATCGAGACGACGTTCGTCGAGAACCCCGACGACCCCGCCTCCTGGGAGGCGGCCGTGCGCCCCAACACGAAGCTCTTCTACGGCGAGTCGATCTCGAACCCGCTCAACGACATCCTCGACATCCCGGCGATCGCCGAGGTCGCGCACCGCAACCAGGTTCCGCTCGTCATCGACAACACCGTGGCCACCCCCTACCTCATCCGCCCGCTGGAGCTGGGTGCTGACGTGGTGGTCTCCTCGGCCACCAAGTACCTCGGTGGCCACGGCTCGTCCCTGGGTGGAGTGCTCGTGGACGGCGGCAAGTTCGACTGGCGTGTGCAGCGCGACGGCCAGGACGTCTTCCCGTCCTTCACCACCCCGGACCCGGCCTACCACGGCCTCGTCTACGCCGATCTCGGCGCGCCCGCTCTCGCGCTCAAGGCCCGGGTGACCCTCCTGCGTGACACCGGCGCGGCGGCCTCCCCGTTCAACGCGTGGACCCTCGCCCAGGGCATCGACACGCTCAGCCTGCGGGTCGAGCGCCACGTGTCCAACGCGCAGCGGATAGCCGAGTGGCTCGAGGCCCGTTCCGACGTGGCCAAGGTCCAGTACGCGGGCCTGGCCTCCTCGCCCTACCACGAGCTCCAGAAGAAGCTGGCCCCCAAGGGCGCCGGCGCGATCGTCACGTTCGACCTGGCCGTGCCGGAGGGCACGTCCGACGACGATGTCAAGGCCCGTGCCTGGGCGTTCATCGACGCCCTCAAGCTGCACTCGTGCCTGGTCAACATCGGTGACGTGCGGTCACTCGTGTGCCACCCCGCGACCACCACCCACTCGCAGGGCACCCCCGAGGCCAACGCGATCGCCGGGATCACCCTCGCGACCGTCCGCCTGTCGGTGGGCATCGAGGCCGTCGAGGACATCCTCGCCGACCTCGTGCTCGGTTTCGCCGCGATCTCCTGACCCGCCCCCATGGTCCGCTCTTCCGATCCGCTCGCGCTGCTGCCCCCGGGCGACGGCACCCTCGGCCACCTCGCCATCGGCGATCTGACCCTGGTCACGGGTGTCGTCATCCCGGGGGTGACGCTCGCCGTGCAGCGGTGGGGCAGGATCGCGGACGACCTGTCCAACATCGTCCTGGTCGAGCACGCGCTCACCGGGGACTCCCACCTCGTGGGTTCGGTCGACTCCCTGCACCCCACCCCAGGGTGGTGGAACGGGCTCGTCGGGCCCGGACTCCCGCTGGACACCGACCGCTACTGCGTGTTGTCCGTGAACGTCCTGGGGGGCTGCCGGGGGTCGACGGGGCCGAGCTCGCTCCACCCCGACGGCCACTACTGGGGCGCGCGGTTCCCGGCCGTCTCGGTGCGCGACATGGTCGAGTCCGAGCGGTTGCTGGCGGACCTGCTGGGGATCGGCCGCTGGGCGGCAGTGATCGGCGGCTCCATGGGCGGCGCCCGGACGCTCGAGTGGATGGTCACGTACCCGGACCGCGTCCGTGCGGCGTGCGTCCTGGCCGTCGGCGCCCGCGCCTCCGCCGACCAGATCGGCATCCAGACTGCCCAGATCATGGCCGTGACCTCCGACCCGCACTGGCAGCAGGGCGGCTATCACGGCACCGGCCGCACCCCGGTCACCGGCCTGGGAATCGCGCGACGCATCGCGCACCTGTCCTACCGGGGCGAGCAGGAACTGGACGAGCGGTTCTCCAACCGCCCGCAGCCCGGGGAGGATCCCCGCGGTGAGGACCTGTCGATGTCCGGAAGGTTCGCCGTCCAGTCCTACCTCGACCATCAGGCCGGCAAGCTCGTCTCACGGTTCGACGCCTGCTCGTACGTCCTGCTCACCGACGCCCTGAACCGGCACGACGTGGGCCTGGGCCGCGGTGGCGTCGAGGAAGCGCTGCGGTCGTGCCCGGTCCCGTGCGTGATCGGCGGGGTCACCACCGACCGGCTCTACCCCCTACGGCAGCAGCGAGAGTTGGCGGCGCTGCTCCCGGCTGCCGACCCACTCGTGGTGATCGACAGCCCGGCCGGCCACGACGGGTTCCTCACCGAATCCGACGTGGTGGGACCGATGCTTCAGCGGACCCTGGAACTCGCCGAGCAGGGATCCACGGACCGGACACGAGGACACGTATGACCGAATTCGATCGCACCCCCCGGCCTGCCGCCCTCGGACTTGCGGGTCTCGCCGTGGGATTCGGGGCCATCGGGGTGGCCGTCGGGTTCGCCACCCTCCTGGGTATCACCGCAACCGCCAGCGGCGGCAACGACATCACCCGGTACCGGCCGATGGCTGTGACCGCCGTGTCCTCATCTGCCCTGGGCATACTGCTGATCGTCGGCGGCGTGCTCCTGTGGCGGGCCCACCGTTGGTCCCGGGTGGTCCTCGGGGCGGCGGTGGCGCTCCTGGCTGCGAACTCACTGGCACGAGTCGTGCTGGACAGCCTCACGTTCATCTCCGTGGTGGGAAGCATCTTCTCCCTGCTGGTCCTGGTGACGATGGGCTATCTGCTCGCGTCGGACAGCATTCGGGAGCACGTCCGCGAGGGCGTACCTCTCAGGCTCCGCTGACTCGCTCCCCTCCGTCGCGCCGCCCTTCCAGAACGCCACCCATCGGGCGTCGCGCCACCCATCGGGTGCCAAGGGCAGCGCGTGATCCGATAGGTGATCCACACCGGCGCGGAGGAAACCTGGCCGCGGAGGGAATCTGCTCTGCGGCGATGCGATGATCGTGAGATCGTCCCCCCGCGGATCGCGATAGGCGCCGTTCTCGCTGCTCCGCGCGGGATACGTGAAGCGCGGGCCCTCTTCCCCCAGGCCCTTCGGTCTCCACAGGCGGCCGTCGTCAGACGGCACTGAGCCGATCTCCCTGCGAGATGGCCACGATCATCGGGGCATGAACACACCAGACGATCTGATCCCTCTGCTCCTCACCACCGATCGGCTGCTCAGCCGTGGAATGACGAGCCACAGCCTGAGCCGCGCTGTGAGATCCGGCGATCTGATCCGGCTCAGACCCGGGTTCTTCGTAGAGAAGAGAGCACGCGATCTCTGCCGGCGTGACCGCCACCTCCTGTCGGTTCTGGCCACGAACACTGCACTTGACTCGCCGGTGTTCTCTCACGCATCTGCGGCTCTCATCCACGGTCTTCCGGACTGGGGTCTGCCGCTGCGAAAGGTCGCGGTGTGCGAGGAGGGGGCGTCACCGCGATCCCGCACCACCGATCTGACGACCTTCCGCTTTGTTCCTGATCTCGCCGGTGAGGTCACGACGGTCAACGGATTGCGGGTCACCACTCCGGCGCGAACAGTGTCGGACATCGCGATCTCGACGAACAGGGATGCCTGCGTGGCGGTTGCCGATGCTGCGCTCCACGGCGAACTCGTCACCAGGATCGCGCTCGAAGAATCTCTGGAAAAGTCCGCGGGCCGTCGCGGGATCAGGCGCGCCCGACACTCGCTGAGCCTCGCGGACGGGCGGAGCGAGAGTGTGGCAGAGACCCTGAGCCGGCTGACATTCCGTGACCACGGCCTGCCGGAGCCCGAGATCCAGGTCGACATCGTCAACTCCCGCGGCATCAGAGTAGCGCGCGTGGATTTCCTGTGGCCCGAGTACGGCGTGGTGGGAGAATGTGACGGTTTCGGTAAGTACTTCGAGGGGCTGACCCCCGCAGAGACACGGCATCGATTGGGGATGGAGAAGGATCGCGATGCCGAACTCATGGCACTCGGCTATCGAGTCTTACATTGGCGGTGGCGTGATCTCGAGGAGCCTCATGTCCTGGCTGCGCGAATCAAGCGGGTGCTCTTCTCCGCAGCCGCGTGACCAGACCACCTGCCCTATCGTGAGCGGACTCGGCCCCGACGTGTTTGCCCGACGTGTTTGATTGCCGACCGGGTTGCCGGCCGACGATGGCCAGAAGCAACGCCACGTGATCGCCACCTATCGGATCGCCCGCCACCTATCTGATCGCCCTCCACCTATCGGACCCGCTGGGTGACTCGCCATCCGATAGGTGGCGCGGGGGTTCGGCGGATGCGGCAGGGCACGCGCGTGGTGGAACACAGGCGCGCGACGGCAACGGCCCGCGATAGCAACGGCGCGCGACGGCAGGCCGGTGCAGAATCGGCCGACTCGGCGTAGGCGTCCGCGCAGACCCGGCCGCCGTCAGCCGGTGCAGAATCGGCCGACTCGGCGTAGGCGTCCGCGCAGACCCGGCTCCGCTACCCGGTGCCGAGCGAGTCGACCGATGTCGCCAGCCACAGGATGACGACGGCGAGCCCGGTGTAGAAGGCGACGTCGAAGGTCCGTCCCCGGACCCCGAGCAACCGCGCCCGCTCATCAGGCACCGCCGCCCGTAGGACGGCCGCGGCCAGCGCGACCACGCCCAGCAGGAACGCGCCGCGTCGCCACCGCTCCAGGATCACGAACCCCAGCGCGACCATCACCCCCGCCAGCACGAGCGCGAGTGGCCACTGCGCCCGCACCTGCGCCCACGTCAGACGCGCGGGCCGCGTACGGCGCGGCCTCGCGTCGGTCGCCCCGTCACGGGGCCGGTCGGGAGCGGGGTGGGTCATCGGGGGCCTAGTCGCCCGAGTCGAGCCGCTCGCAGCGCTCGACCACGTTGCTCAGCAGGAACGCCCTCGTCAGCGGGCCCACGCCGCCCGGGTTAGGCGAGACCGCCCCCGCGACCTCCCACACGTCCGGGTGCACGTCCCCGGCGAGCTTGCCGTCCAACCGTGACACGCCGACGTCCAGCACCGCGGCTCCGGGCTTTACCATGTCGGCGGTCACCATGTGGGCGACGCCCGCAGCGGCCACGATCACGTCGGCCCGCCGCGTCTCGGCCGCCAGGTCGCGTGTCCCGGTGTGACAGAGGGTGACGGTGGCGTTCTCACTGCGCCGGGTCAGCATGAGCCCGATCGGACGGCCCACGGTGACGCCGCGCCCGATCACCACGACGTGCGCGCCGTCGAGCCCCACCCCGAACCGACGCAGCAGGTGGATGCTGCCGTTGGGGGTACACGGCAGTGGCGCGGGTTCGTTCAGCACGAGCTTGCCCAGGTTCACCGGGTGCAGGCCGTCGGCGTCCTTGTCCGGATTGATCCGCTCGAGGATCGCGTTCTCGTCCAGGTGCTTCGGTAGCGGCAGCTGCACGATGTAGCCGGTGCACGCGGGATCGGCGTTGAGTTCGTCGATCACGGCCTCGAGCTCGGCCTGGGTGGTGTCCGCGGGCAGGTCACGCCGGATAGAGGCGATGCCGACCTGCTCGCAGTCGCGGTGCTTCATCTTCACGTAGGAGTGGCTACCGGGGTCGTCCCCGACCAGGACGGTGCCCAGTCCCGGGGTGATGCCCTTGTCCCGCAACGCGGTCACGCGTGCGGTGAGGTCGGCGACGATCTCGTCGCGGGTGAGCTTTCCGTCCAGCTTGATCGCGGTCACGCGGACCAGTATCCCACTCCCCGGCGGGTCCGTCGGCACGGCGCTGCGAGAATGGCCCCATGACCGGTGTGGGTGTGCGTGTGTTGTTCGATCGTCCGTGCATTCCGCCCAATACGGGCAACGCGATCCGGATGGCGGCGGGGGCGGGTTGCGAGCTGCATCTCGCCGGCCCGCTCGGCTTCGACCTCTCCGCCCCGCAGCTGCGGCGTGCGGGGCTGGACTACCACGACCTCGCCCACGTGGAGGTGCACGAGGATCTCGAGGCCGCGTACGCGAGCCTCCTGCCCGCGCGGGTCTGGGCCTTCAGCGCGAGGGCGGACCTGGCGCTCCCGGAGGTGCGGTTCTCCCCCGGCGACGTCCTGCTCTTCGGGCCCGAGCCCACGGGCCTGTCCGAGGAGGTGCTGTCCGACGATCGGGTCACGGCGACTGTGCGCATCCCCATGCTGCCGGGACGCCGGTCGATGAACCTGTCCAACGCGGCCGCGGTGGCCGTCTACGAGGCCTGGCGCCAGCACGGTTACGCCGGCAGCTAGCACCTTTCCGCCCACATGACTTAGAATTTCGGTATGCCGAAATTCCGTCTGCGCGAACCCCGTAAGTCTGGTGGCGTCCACCCGGCCACCGGGGCGGTCGTCGCCGCCGCGGTCACCGCCTGCATCACGGCGATCTCGGCGTGCGCGGTCGGCCCCACCGGTGCGGCCGACGTGGACGACCGGCCGCGGTTCGCCGACCCCGGTGACCGGGTGGTGGTGGCCACGACGTTCACGGTCCTCGCCGACATGGTCCGCCGGGTGGGCGGGGACCGCGTACAGGTGGAGTCCGTCACCACCCCGGGGGCCGACGTGCACCAGTACGAGCCGTCCGTCGAGGACCTCAAGCGGGTCGAGGGCGCGGATCTGGTGGTGAGCAACGGTCTCGGGATGGACGACTGGCTGCTGCGCTTCATCGACGGGACCGACGCGCGCCACGTGGTCACCTCCGACGGGGTCGATCCCCTGCCAGTCCGGGCGGGCAACTACACCGGCCGGCCCAATCCGCACGCCTGGATGTCGCCGCTCGAGGGGGCCGAGTACATCCGCACGATCGCCGCGGCGCTCTCCGACCTCGACCCGGACGGCGAGCGCGGGTACACCGCCCGCGCCGCGGACTACATCGGGGAACTGGAGGACATGACGGACCGGGCCCGCGCGGCCGTGGAGTCCGTCCCGGAGGACCGGCGCGTGCTGGTCACCTGCGAGGGCGCGTTCTCCTACCTCGCCCGCGACCTGGGCCTCGAGGAGCTGTACCTGTGGCCGGTCAACAGCGAGAACCAGGGTCTGCCCCGTCAGATCACGGCCCTGATCGACGAGATCCGCGAGCGCGAGATCGGCGCCGTGTTCTGCGAGTCGACGGTGTCGGACGCCGCCATGCAGCAGGTCGCGGACGAGACCGGCAGTCACCTGGCCGGCCTGCTGTACGTCGACTCGCTCTCCGGCCCGACCGGACCGGTCCCCACCTATCTGGACCTGCTCGACCACGACCTCGAGATCATCTCCCGGGAGCTGACGCCATGACCGACCGACCACTGCCGTACTCGCCGTTCACCGGGCCGCCCCCCGTCGTCGTCACCGACCTCACCGTGGACCGTGGCCAGGTCCGCGCCCTCGACTCGGTCTCCCTCTCGGTTCCGAGCGGCGAGATCACGGTCCTGCTCGGCCCGAACGGCTCCGGCAAGTCCACCCTGCTGCAGGCGATGCTCGGCCTGGTGACCCCGTCCGCCGGGACGGTCCGCGTCCTCGGGTCGTCGGTCCGTCGCGCCCTGCGCAGCGGCCGGGTGGCGGCGGTCCCCCAGGCCGACGGCGTCGACGAGGGCTTCCCCGTGACCGCCGCCGAGGTGGTCATGCAGGGGCGCCGTCACTTCACCGGCCCCTGGCGCCGACCGAGCGCCGCCGACCGCGCCGCCGTGGCCGCAGCTCTCGACCGCGTGGGACTGTCCGGGCTCGCGGCCCGCCGCATCGGCGAACTCTCCGGCGGTCAGCGCCGTCGTGTCCTGCTGGCACGCTGCCTGGCACAGGAGGCCGACCTGCTCCTGCTCGACGAGCCGTTCAACGGGATGGACGCAGGCAGCGAGGAGGTGTACATCGACGTGTTGCGCGAGCTCACGGCCGAGGGGCGCACCGCGCTGGTCTCCACCCACCACCTGGGCACCGTCGAGCGGCTCGCGGACTCGGTGGCCCTGCTCAACGGCTCCCTCATCGCCCATGGCCCGGTCGCCGAGACGACCACCCCGCAGATCCTGTCCACCCTGCTCGGCGCCCGGCAGACCGGGACCGCCGAGCGCACCGTCACCGAGGGAGCGCTGCCGTGATCGACCTGCTCGCCGAGCCGATGAGCTACGACTTCATGCGCCGCGCCCTGATCGTGGTGACGGCCTCCGGGATCGCCGGCGCCCTGCTGAGCTGCTGGCTGGTCCACATGGGCTGGTCGCTCATGGGTGACGCCGTGTCCCACGCGGTCCTGCCGGGAGTGGTGATCGCCGCGATGACCGGCACCCCGTTCGCGGTGGGCGCCCTGGTCGCCGCACTGGTCGCGGTCACGATGATCGGCGCGGTGCGCGAGAGCGGAACGGTGCGTGAGGACGCGGCGATGGGGATCGTCTTCACGGCCCTGTTCGCCCTCGGCCTGATCCTCATCGCCCGCTTCCCCACCCAGCAGGACCTGCACTCGATCCTGTTCGGCAGTGTGCTGGGCGTCCGCGACTCCGAACTCGTCCAGGTGATGGCGGTCTCCGCGTTCACGGTCATCGTGCTTCTGGCGTTCCGCCGTGACCTCGTCATGGTGGCGTTCGACCGACTCCACGCCCACACCCTGGGACTGCGCACCCGGGCACTGACCGCCCTGCTGCTGGCGACGCTCGCCACCGCGACCGTGGCGGGGGTTCAGTCGGTGGGCGTGATCCTCGTCGTGGCGACGCTCATCATCCCGGGCGCGACCGCCCAGTTGGTGGCGGACACCATGCGGGGGACGATGATCCTCGCCGTCGTCGTCGCCCTCGTCGGCGGTGTCACCGGGCTGTACGTCGGCTACTACGCCGACCTGCCCCCGGGCGCCGTCGTGGTCCTCACCCAGGCCGTCATCTTCACGGTGGTACAGCTCGTCGCGCCCCGGCGCGGGGTCATCCCCCGGGCGGCGGCCGGCATGCGCGCGCGGCGGTCGGGGATGATGTCGGCATGACCGTCGACCACCCGACCGGGCTCGCCGACCTCACCCCGACGATCCAGGCCTATCTCATGGCCGCCCACGCGCTGGGGTCCGGCGGCGACCCCGTCACGTCCGGCGCGCTGGCCGAACGGCTGGGTGCGTCCCCCTCCTCCGTCACCGAGGGCGTGCGCAAACTCGTGGCGATGGGCCTGGCCGAGCACCGCCCCTACGCGCCCGTCGAGCTCACCGAGGCCGGGCGGTCGTTCGCGGTGGCGATGGTGCGCCGCCACCGGATCATCGAGACGTTCCTGGCCCGGTGCCTGGATTACCCGTGGGACGAGGTCCACGCCGAGGCCGACGCGCTCGAACACGTGGTGTCGGACCGGTTCGTCGACGCCCTGGACGAGTTCCTCGACCACCCGCGCCGCGACCCGCACGGTGACCCCATCCCCACGCGCGACGGGCGGGTCGACCCCCTCGGGGACGTGCCGCTGGATCAGGCCCCGGAAGGCGCTACAGGTGTCGTGACCCGGGTCTCCGATCGCGACAACGCCGTCCTGCGCCACCTCGCGGAGATCGGCCTGCGCCCCGATTCGCCCGTCGAGGTGGTCTCGCGCCAGGTGGAGTTGGGGATCATCGGGGTGTCCCTGGGCGGGCGCATCGTCCAGGTGGGGACGCCGGTGGCCGCCGCGGTGCGCGTCCGGGTCACCGCCGGGACGGGATCCGACGACGACGGTTGAGCCGACCACGACGACGAGGTCCGCGGCGGACCCACCGCCCGCGGTCGCTCACGCCGCGTCGGGGACGGTGGCCGGTGCTCTCGTGCGGGTAGCAGTGGCGTTCGCCGAGCGGTCAGGGTGGGCCGCCCGCGAGGCCGGCCACCGCAGGCCGAGTGCGACGAGGGTGGCCAGGACGATCGCCCCGTCGACCGCGGCGGCGGCCGGTGCCCCGGTCACGTCGTGGCGCAGCAGGAGCACAGCGGTCATGGTCATGGACGCCTTGTGGAAGATCACGACCACCCACAGCACGGTGGCCCCGGGCGGGGTGGCACCCAGGTAGCCGGTCAGGGCGGCGAAGACGAGCAGGCCGTAGGCCCGCCAGTAGGCGGTGAGTTGGTACTCCGGGGTGATGGTGGGTGCCTCGAGCCCGGCGGCGACCCCCAGACCCAGCGCCATCGCCGCGGTCGACAGGAGCAACGCCCGATAGAGCAGGAGGCTGAGTCGGTCGGTGGCCATGGACCCGATACTCGCCGACCGGTGAGGGCCGCACATCGGGGAGATCCCCGGGATCGGACCTGATTCCCGCGGCTCGCGTCGCCCGCGCAGCCGGGGCGGCCCGGCCGCCCGACCCGCCCGGCCGCTACAGCATCGTCCCGGGGTTGAGGATGCCCTGCGGGTCGAGGGCGGACTTGATGCGCCGGCTCAGCTCCATGACGTCCTCCCCCAGCTGGGCGGGCAGCCACGGCGCCTTGAGCCGACCGACACCGTGTTCACCGGTGATCGTCCCGCCCATCCCGATCGCCAGGTCCATCACCTCGCCGAACGCGATCCGGGCACGCTCGGCCCGGTCCGGGTCGCCGTCCTCCAGCACGATGATGGGGTGGGTGTTGCCGTCCCCGGCGTGCGCGACCAGCGCGATCGGGATGTCACGGCGGGCGGAGATCTCCTCGATCCCGGCCACCAGGTCGGGAAGCGAGGGCAGGGGCACGCCCACGTCCTCGAGCAGCAGGGTGCCGGTCTTGCCGAGGCTGGTGAACGCGGCCCGGCGGGCCATGGTGAACTGCTCACCCTCGTCGGGGTCGTCGGTGGCGAACACGTCGGTCGCACCGTGGGTGCGGAACGCCTCGGCCATGAACCCGGTCTCGGCCGCGCGGTCGGGGCCGGTGAGGTCGGACTGGGCCAGGAGCATCGCCCCCGCCGTGGTGTCCAGGCCCATCCGCAGGTCCGCCTCGACGGCCCGGATGGAGACGGTGTCCATGAATTCGAGCATCGCCGGGCGGATCCGCCGGGTGATGGCCAGCACGGCCTCGCTGCAGGCGACCACGTCGGGGAAGATCCCCACCACCGTCGAGCGCGGCGGCTGCTCCGGGATCAGCCGGAGGATGATCTCGGTGACGATCCCCAGCGTCCCCTCGCTGCCGACGAACAGTTTGGTCAGGCTCAGCCCGGCGGTGTCCTTGAGGCGCGGCCCGCCCAGGCGCACCGCCGTACCGTCGGCGAGCACGACCGTCATCCCCAGGACGTAGTCGGTGGTCACCCCGTATTTCACGCAGCACAGGCCCCCGGCGTTGGTGGCGATGTTGCCGCCGATCGAGCAGATCTCGTAGGACGACGGGTCCGGCGGGTACCAGAGACCGTGCTCTGCGACGGCCTGCTTGACCTCGGCGTTGTAAAGCCCCGGTTGGACGGTGGCCGTCCGGGTGACGGGGTCGACGTCGATGTCGCGCATGAGTTCGGTGGACAGCACGATCCCGCCGTCGACCGCCGTCGCGCCGCCGGACAGGCCGGATCCTGCACCCCGCGGGACCACGGGGACGCCGTGCGCGCTCGCCCAGCGCAGGACCTCCTGCACGTCCTCGGTGGTGCGGGCCCGGACCACCGCCAGGGGCAGGCCCGGGTCGGGGGCCTTGGCCCAGTCCTGGCGGTAGCCCTCCAGAAGGTCCGGGTCGGTGAGTATCCGCGCGGTGTCGAGTCGGGCTCGCAGTTCATCCAGCGGGGCGGCGGGATCGGGGCCACGGGAGGCGGTCGGGGCGCTCATGGGATCGAACGTACGGTGTCGTGCCCGTGGGCGTCGGGGATCCGGGCAGTCGCTCGCCGGGGCGCGACGGAGCGGCGGATGTCGTTGTCCCCCCCGGATTTTCGGGCAACGACGAGGTGCGGGCATAGTGTCCTGGTGACCACGAGCCGGGGACCGCGATCAGCGCCCGCGGCCCCGTCCGTCCCGGGGCCCGGCCCCGCCTGGTTCGGTGCCGTGATGGGCACCGGTGGTCTGGCGACGCTCCTGCAGATCCACGCGGTGCGGGTTCCGGGTTTCGCGCCGGCCGCGGTGGTCATGGTGATCCTGGGCTGGGTTCTGTTGCTGGGGCTCGGCGCGGGGTTCGCGCGATCGGTGGCGCGCGCCCCGGACATGTGGACGTCCTCGGTCCGGGATGCGGCGATGCTGCCGCTGTGGGGCATGGTCTCGATGGGGTTGCTCGCGGTGGGCTCCGCGTCCTTTGTGGTGGTCGATGCCCGCGCGCCGGCGCTGTCGACCATCGCGTTCGGGGTGGACGCGGCGTTGTGGGCTGCGGGGACCGTGCTGGGGTTGGCCACCGCGCTGAGGTTCACCGTGTGGCTGGTCACCGCCCGTCCCGACCATCCGTTGCCGACGTGGGCGTTGCCGGTGGTGCCGCCGATGGTGTCCGCGGGTGCGGGGGGCCTGATGTCCAGGCACGTCGATTCGGAGGCTGTCCGGTCGGTTCTGGTGGGCGCGTGCTCGGTGTGCTTCGTGTTGGCCCTGGTGCTGGGCGGCGCGGTGATCGCCAGGACGTATCACCACGCCTGGTTTCGGACTCCCGTCCCGGTGGAGTTGGCGACGACGACGTGGATCCCGTTGGGGATCGTGGGTCAGTCCGCGGCCGCCGCGCAGGTGCTGTTCGGCGCGACCCTGGGGGGTGTCGCCCGGGCCTATGCCGCCTCGGTGCTGGTGGCGGGGGCCGGGCTGGGCGCTTACGCGGTGTTCTCCACGATCAGGGGCTTCCTGGCGCGCATGCCGTTCAATCCGGGGTGGTGGGCGATGGCGTACCCGCTGTCGACGTGCGCCCTGGGGTCGTTCTACCTGGATTGGGATGCGGCGAGTGTGTTCACGGTGATGGTGCTGATCGTCATCTGGTCGCTGTGCGCGGTCGCCAGTGTGCGGGCGATCGCGAGGGCGCGGGCCGCCTGACCGGGGGCGGCTCACCGGAAGTCCCGACTGCGACCGATGGCCATACCCAGGTGGAGGCGTTCGATCTTGTCCGCCACCACGCTGACCGCGCCGGAGCGGTTCTCCACGGTGCCGCGGACGATGAGCGCCGGGGACGCGGAGACGATCGGCCGGTATCGCGCCCACAGTCCCACCGAGCACACGACGTTGGTCATGCCCGTCTCGTCCTCGAGGCTGAGGAAGGTCACGCCCTCCGCGGTGGCGGGCCGCTGACGGTGGGTGACGGCTCCGGCGACCTCGACGCGGCTGCCGTCGGGGACGTGGGCGAGCCCGGCGGTGGTGCATACGCCGCGGGAGTCGAGCCACGGCCGGGCGTGGACGGTCGGGTATTCCTCGGGGCTGATCCCGGTGGCCGACAGGTCGGCGGAGGTGAGTTCGAGGACGCTCATGCCGGGCAGGGCCGGGGCGTCGACCTGGCTGAGCCCGGGCAGCATGCCGGGCTTCTCGCGGGCCGCGGTGGCCGCCGACCACAGGGCGGACCGACGGCCCCCGGTGCCGAGCGAGTCGAGCGCCCCGGCGGTGGCGAGCGCCTCCATCTGCCGGACGGACAGGCCGGTGCGGCCGGCGAGGTCGGCGGCGGAGGTGTACGGGCCGTGGGTGTCGCGTTCGTCGGCGATCGCGGTGGCCAGGTCCTCACCGATCGCCCGGACCGACTCCAGTCCGAGGCGCACCTCGGCACCATCGTTCTCGCAGGTGGCCCCACCGAGTGAGCGGTTGACGCACGGTCGGTGCACGGTGACACCGTGCCGGCGGGCGTCGGCGACGAGCGACTGCGGCGAGTAGAAGCCCATGGGCTGGCTGCGCAACAGCGCCGCGCAGAAGATCGCCGGGTGGTGGCACTTGAACCATGCGGAGTAGTAGACGATGGCGGCGAAAGACTGGGAGTGGCTCTCGGGGAAGCCGTAGTTGGCGAAGGCGCACATCTTCTCCCAGATCCGCTCCCCCACCTCCGGCCCGGTGACCGGGGTCCCGGGCGGGCTGGCGCCTATCCCGTGCAGGTCGCGCATCCCGTCGAAGAACCGTTCCTTCAGTCGGGCCATCCGTTCGGGTGACCGCTTGGACCCCATCGCGCGGCGCAACTGGTCGGCTTCCGCTCCGGTGAAGCCCGCGATGACGGTGGCGATCTGCATGAGCTGCTCCTGGAACAGCGGGATCCCCAGCGTGCGTCCCAGCACCTCCTCCAGCGCGGGGTGGTCGAACACCACCTTCTCCCGGCCGTTGCGGCGACGGATGTAGGGGTGCACGGACCCGCCCTGGATGGGGCCGGGGCGGATGAGCGCCACCTCGACCACCAGGTCGTAGAACGTCCGCGGTCGGAGCCGGGGCAGGGTGGCCATCTGTGCGCGGGACTCCACCTGGAACACACCCACCGAGTCGCCCCGGCACAGCATCTCGTAGACCTTCGGGTCCGCGAGGTCCAACCGGGCCAGGTCCACGTCGAGATCCTTGTGTTCCGCCGCGAGGTCGATGGCGTGATGCAGTGCGGTGAGCATGCCCAGGCCCAGCATGTCGAACTTGACCAGCCCGACCGCCGCGCAGTCGTCCTTGTCCCACTGCAGGACCGTCCGTCCCGGCATGCGTGCCCACTCGACGGGTACCACGTCCGCCACCGGGCGGTCGCAGATCACCATGCCTCCCGAGTGGATCCCCAGGTGGCGGGGCAGTCCGACGAGCCGCCGTGCCAGCGCGAGCACATCGGGCGGGACGGTGTGCTCGGTGGCCTCCCTCTCGTGGTTCTTCAACCCCGACCACCGGTCGACGCTCTTCGACCACGCGTCCTGTTGCCCCGGGGAGTAGCCCAGGGCCCGGGCCACGTCCCGCACGGCCGATCGTCCGCGGTAGGTGATGACGTTGGCGACCTGGGCGGCGTGGTTCCGGCCGTACCGGGAGTAGACGTACTGGATGGCCTCCTCCCGACGGCCCGACTCGATGTCCACGTCGATGTCCGGCGGACCGTCTCGCTCCGGCGCCAGGAACCGCTCGAACAACAGCTGGGCGCCCACCGGGTCGACGTTGGTGATCCCCAGCGAGTAGCAGACCGCCGAGTTGGCGGCCGAGCCGCGGCCCTGGCAGAGGATGCCCTCGCGGTGGCAGAACTCGACGATGTCGTGGACGACGAGGAAGTACCCGGGAAAGCCCAGTTCGGCGATCACCTGTAGTTCGCGGTCGATCTGCGCATACGCCTCCGGGGCCTCTTCGCGTGTCCCGTAGCGACGGGCGGCGCCGGCGTAGGCGAGCTCGGCGAGCATCGTGTCCTCGGTGTAGCCCTCGGGGACGTCGAACGGAGGTAGCTGCGGGGCGATGAGCCGGAGGTCGAACGCGCACTCCCGGCCCAGCCTGTCCGCCCCGGCCACGGCATCGGGCCAGCGGTCGAACAGTTCCGTCATCTCCTCGCCCGAGCGCAGGTGCGCCCCGCCCGCGGCGGGCAGGTGCGCTGCGTGGGTCTCCAGTGCGTCGCGCGCACCGAGCGCCGCCATGACCGAGGCCAGTCGCGCGTCCTCCGGCCCGGCGCAGTGGGCAGCGGTGGTCGCGACGACGGGCAGGCCCGCCTGCGCGGCGAGACCCGCCAACGCGTCGCATCGTTCCGTGTCCTCGGGAACCCCGTGACAGGTCAGCTCCACGACCACCCTGTCCTGACCGAACAGCTCGACGAGCTGGTCCAGGGCCGCACCGGCAGCGGGGATGTCGAAGTCGGACGCCCCCGTCCCGCCGCGCTCCAGGGACCGACGGACCCGGCCTCGACGACAGCCGGTGAGCACATACCAGTGACCGCCGGCCGCCTCCGCGAGCTCGGTCATCTCGTACCGCGGTTCGCCCTTTGCCCCACCCCGCAGGTGGGCGTGGGCGATCGAGCGCGACAACCGCCGGTAGCCCTCCTCACCCCTGGCCAGGACCAGCAGGTGCTCGCCGCCCGGTAGCGAGAGTTCCGCCCCGAACACCGTGGCCAGTCCCAGCTCGGAGGCGGCCTCGGCGAAGCGCACGACCCCGTACAACCCGTCGTGGTCGGTGATCGCGAGCGCCGTGAGCCCCAGTTCCGCCGCCGCCTCGGCCATGGCCTCGGGAGAGGAGGCCCCGTCGAGGAAGCTGAACGCGGTGTGGGCGTGCAGCTCCGCGTACGGCACTCGCCCCCGGGCGCGGGCCCGCGGAGGGGCCGTGTACCCGCCACGCTTGCGTGACCAGGCGGGGGCGTCGCTGCCGTCGCCGGGGTGCGGGTTCTCGGCCCCTCGCGGGCCCGGTCGTCCGGAGAGCACCCGTTCGAGTTCCGACCACGTCCTGGGTCCGTGGTACCAGTTCACCGGTGCTCACCCGCCCGGTGTCGGTGGGTCGATTCAGAGCAGGGTGAGGGACTCCACGACCCACGCCGAGGCCTCGCCGGCGGGCTTGCGGCAACTCTGCTGGCGTGGCGGGAGCGGTCGCTTCCCTGCCTCGACCCGCCAGGCGCGTCCGTCGGTGTGCCGGACGACGACCACGAGCGGGTCATCCGGGTCGACGTCGACGATGAGATCGTCGATCCCCGCCTCCACGCCGGACTCCCGGACGGCGACCTCTGCCACCTGCCCGGCCGGCGCCCACGTGCTGCGACCCCGCAGGTGCTCGGTGACGACCCGACCGTCCAGTTCGGCCTCGACGATGCGGGCCGCGAGATCCGCCTCCGCGGGTCCGTAGGTGTAGCCGGTGCCGGGGAGCAGCAGGACCGGGGCGAAGCGGTGCCCGCCGGTGTGGGAGCACTCCCACACCGCGGCGTCCGGATCGAGCGCGGACAGGCGGGCTCCGACCAGCTCATCCAGTTCGGCCACGACCGGACGCCCCCGGACCGCACAGCACTGGTCACGCTTGGCGTGGGTGCACACCAGCGGCACCGGGGCCGAGATCTCGCGGGTACCCGCCACGTGCCCACCGGGCGAGAGGTCCAGGTCGAGCATGTCCGCGGGACGGTCGACACGGCCGACCCGGATACTCCGCCGGCCGGGCCTGGTGTCGCACAGGTAGAAACGGTGACGGTCGATGCGTTGGCCCTCGCGGCCCGGGCGCCGGATGAAGAGCATCCGGGATCCGCAGGCCGAGACATGTTCCTTGAGTCGCTCGGACAGCTCCTCGCCCAGGGCTTCGCCGTCGAAGATATCGCGTCCCCAGCGCGCGGGAACCTCCAACAGGACCCACGATTCCTCGTGGGCCGCGGTACCGGCGGGCGGCTCATCGGCCGACTGGAGGGAACACCAGGCAGTGAGTGGGGTGGGATCGATGACTGACACGCCCCCATGGTGCCCCACCGCGCGACGTGGTGTAACTGTAGCCACCTCGTGGGACAAAAGTGATGAGAGGGACTTAAGCTGGGGCCATGCGTACCCGACATCGCCGCCTCGCAGCGGCCGCCGCCCTGACCGCCGCCGCGTCCCTGGCCATGGCGGGCTGCGGGGCCGACACCTCGACCGACGCCCCCGCCACCAGCCAGACGACCACTGCGGGATCCTCCCCGGCCGCCCTGGCGCAGGCTCTGGCGCCGGAGGAGACCGAGGCCGCCGACCCCACCGCCGGCCCGACGGACTCCGCCCCCAAGCGCGAGGAGGCGGACGCTGCCGCCGGACGCGCAGAACTGGTGGTATCCGAGATCCGCATGGGCAATTTCCAGGGCAAGGACCGTGTGGTCTTCGAACTCGACGGCCGCGGGACCCCGAGCTATTCCGTGGACTATGTGGACAGCCCGGCCCAGCAGGGCAGCGGCTTTCCGGTGGAAGTGCCGGGCGACTCCTTCCTGCAGGTGACGATCGGCGGCCAGGTCCTGCCCACCCAGACCGGCATGGAGGAGGTCCCCGTGGGCACCGTGGCCGGCGACGACGCGACCGGGGTGGCGGGCGTGGCGTTCACGGGACAGTTCGAGGGGCAGGCGCAGTCCGTGATCGGCCTCGAGGGCTCGGACCGGGCATTCTCCGCCTTCCTGCTGCAGAACCCGACCCGCCTGGTGGTCGACATCGAGCGCTGAGCCGCGCCGGGGGCGCCTCATCCGCGAACGGCTCATTCGTAGACTCCTTCCACGATCCAGTTCCCCTGTTCGTCCCCGAGCACGCCGCAGAGCAGCAATGCCGCCGCACGCTCGGGGACGACCTGCATGCGGGCCCGAGGGCGGCGAGGCTCGCCGTCGGGCGTCGGCTCCCACCAGGCCTCGTCGATCGGCCACGGCCGTGACCAGCCGAGCAGCGCGCAACGGCGACCGCCCACCTCGACCGCGGCAGGCCTGCCGCTGAGCAGACCCCGCGGGGTCACCCCCACGACATCTCCGGCTGCACTGCGCAGCACGACTCCCCTGACGAGGGCCACCCGCGCCGCGACGGCGGCTCCCGGGTCGCCGCTCTCGCGGATCTCCAACCGGTAGCCCGGCCCCGGCCACACCACCGACGGCGAGGGGGCGGGCAGCGCCCCCGGCCACGGCCCCTGAGCGGCGGGCTCGGCCGGGGCGTCACCGTACGGCAGTGACCGCACCCGCTCGGCCGGCCCGCGGCCACCCACTTCCACGGGCACACGGACCGCCTCGGGCCCGAGCAGACCCTGGACCCGCACCAGTGCGCGGTGGACGCGGGCCTCCGCGAGCCCGGCCTCGCCCCAGAGCCCCTCCTGTACGCGGCCGGCGGGGACCACCTCCACCGGTTCCAGGACGAGGGCGGTGACCGCGCCCCCGGCCCCACCGGCGATCGCGGTCCCGGTGAGCCAACCCTCGAGTTGCCAGCGGAGCCGATCGGCGGTGCCCTCCGGGGTGAGGGGCGATGAGCACCGCCACACCCGGTTGACCTCCGTACCGCCCTCCACCCGGGCGGTGATGGACAGACGCAGGCACGAGACGCCGGACGCGGCGAGCACGGCGTGCAACTCCCCCGCCAGCCGCCGGCCGAGGAACGCGGCCTCGTCGACACGCTCCAGTGGCGGGTCGCACCGGTGCTCGACCGCCGACCCCGTGGGCACCGCGGACACCGAGGGCGGACGCCACGGGACGGCGCGGGCGATACGGTGCGCCACCGCACCCCCCTCCCCGAAGCGGGTGGCCACATCACGCGGCGGTAGCGCGGCGAAGTCGCCGAGCGTCCGCACGCCGAGGCGGTGCAGCAACCCGACCAACTCGGACAGCACCTCGGGGTCCCCCAACGCGGGTTCCACCACGAGTGCGTCCACAGGCAATCCGGCCAGGTAGTCAGCGTCCCCACCTGGTTCCAGCAGTGCCGAACCGCGGGCCCCGAGCACGGCCGTGGGCAATTCGTCCGCGAGGCCCACCTGACACTCCGCGCCGGCGGCCGCCACCGCGTCGACGACGCGGGTGACGACCTGTTCGACCCCACCGTGGAAGCGCAGGGCACCCGCTGCGGAGAACACGAACAGTCCGGGGCGCAGCACCTCGATACCCGGGACGACGGCATCGAGCGCCTGCACCACGGGCTCGAACCACGCGGCGTCCCGGGCCGGGTCGGCCGCGACCACCACGAGTTCGGGACAGCGGAACTGCGCCTCACGCCGGCGCAGACCACGACGCACCCCCACCGCGCGGGCGACGGCGTTGCACGCGAGCACCCCCCGGGGCCCGACGACCGCCAACGGAAGATGCAGCCCGTGCCCCTCGGCCCGTGCCGCCGCGACCGTCGGCCAGTCCGGGCACCACACCGCCATGACCCGGGCGCTCATCCCGCCGCCACCCATTCCGCGGTCCGGGCGGGTGCCGCCCGGCCGGAACAGCGCACCACCGTGGAGACCGAGGCCAGCCGACCCGCGCCCGCACCCAGTCCGCCGTAGCGGCAGTGCCGCCCCGCCAGTGTCAGCTCCGCCCCGGGCCACCCGGCGCCCACGAGCAACACCGCGCCAGCGGCTCGGACCCGCCCCGCCAGCACCCGCGCACGGGACGGGGCGACCGGGGCCACACCAGGCCCCAGCAAGACCAGGTCCAGCCCGTCGAGCAGGACGGACACCACCGCTGCGGGATCCGGGCCGGGATCCGGGACCAGCGCCAGACAGTCCAGTCGACCTCCCTGCTCGGCCACCGCGGCCACGCCGAGCTCCGGCCATCCGACCACCGCACACCTGGCACCGGCGGCCGTGGCCGCGGCGAGCAACCCCACCCGTAGGGTGGCGCTGCCGGACACCGCCGTGACGCGGCCCGCGGGCAGCACCCCACCCGGCAACAGGGGCGCCACCGACCCCGGAACCGCGACTCCGGGAACCACGATCTCCGCCGCTTCCGCGGGGGCAACGGGGGCAACGGGGGCAGCCGGGGCAGCCGGAGCAGAGGGCGCAGAGACGACCGAAGCCGGCCCTGCCGGGGCCTGGGCGCGAACCGCGGCGGGTGCACCGCCGCCGGGCATCGCGGCCAGGCGGCGACGCAGCTCCGTGACACGCTCCTCCCGGCCGAGGCCGGACAGGTCGACAGGTGACGTCGCCACTACCATCATCCCCACCTCCCACCGGGTCCGACACGCCGGACAGACCATTGATCGAATGGCTTTTCGAGTACGCGATCAGTGAACACCACGGGTACGACATCGCGCAAGAACACCTGTTCGACAGGCCGGAACGCGCTTCACCGTCGGACCCACCGGCTACGCTGTGTCCACCACAGAGAGGACAGCCATGGCCGGACTACGCTTCCGACTCCGACAGATCAGCCGGCGCTTCTGGTTTCTCCCCGCCGTGATGACCCTCGTCGCGTTGGGCCTCGCCCACCTGGGGGCGTGGTTGTCCACCAACCCGGGCACGAGTGACGAGGCGGCCTCCTGGATCTACGGCGGCGGCGTGGAGGGCTCCCGGAGCATCCTCGCCGCCGTGGCGAGCAGCTCGATCGGCGTCGGCGGCACCGTCTTCTCCATCACCATCGCCGCCCTCTCCTACGCCGCCGGCACCATGGGGCCGCGCCTGCTCCAGAACTTCACCGAGGACCGCGGCAACCAGATCACACTGGGCGTCTTCATCTCCACCTTCGCCTTCAGCCTCTACAGCCTCCGCACGGTCACCGGTGGCGACGAGGGGACCCCGTTCGTCCCCCAGTACAACGTCACCCTCGCCCTCATCCTGGCGCTCGGGTGCATCAGCGCACTCGTGTACTTCATCGGCCACGTCACCGGGTCGATCAACACCACCCGCGTCGTGAACCTCCTCACCACGGATCTACGTTCCTCCCTGCTCACCGCCACCGAACTGACGGATCCGGACCGCGATGTGCTGCCCCCACCAGAGGAGGAGTTCTGGGCGGACGCGGAGACTCTCCTCGTGGAGAAGGGCGGCTACCTGCAGCTCGTCGACCACGGGCGGCTCGTCGAACTCGCCGTCGAGACCGGGACGACGATCCGGCTCCTCGTGCGACCCGGGGACTATCTCTATCCGAACTCCCCCGTGGCCGAGGCCGTCCCCACCCTGCCCGAGGGCATCATGCCCGCCCTCACGGTCGGTGAATCCCGTACCCGCGACCAGGATGTCGAGCACGCCGTCCGTCTACTCGCCGAGGTGGGCACGCGTGCCCTGAGCCCCGGGACCAACGACCCGTTCACCGCCGTCGACGTCGTGGACCGCTTCGGGGACGCCCTGTGCACCCTCGAGGACAGGGAATGGCCGACCGGGGTGCACGCCAGGGACGGGGAGGTCCGCCTCGTCGTGGCGACCTCCGACTTCGCCGGCCTCGTCGCCACGATGTTCGACCAGATGCGGCAGTACGGTGCGGGTGCGCCAGCGGTCAGCATCAGGATTCTCGACGTCCTCGCCGTCGCGACGCAGGTCCTCGATGACCCCGACCGTCGTGCGGTCCTCACCCACCACGCCACGAAGCTCCGTGACGACGCCCTCGAAGCCACCCGCAACGCCGACGACCGGATCACCATCGAGCGTCGTCACCGCGCCGTACTGGACGCCGCCGGATAGCGGGGCCGAGCCGGACGGCAGGGCCCACCGACGTTCCTCCGATACCCTCCGGGCGGCGACCCCACGCCTCTACCCTTGCGGGCATGAAGGCCTCCGTCGGGAATCGCATCGTGCTCATCGGCGCCGGGGACGTGGGTATCGCCTACGCCTACGCGCTCGTCAACCAGGGGCTGGCCGACCATCTGACCATCATCGACATCGACCACGACAAACTCCTCGGAGAGGTCATGGACCTCAACCACGGGGTCGTGTGGGCGCCCTCCCCCACCCTCGTCACCGAGGGCACCTATGCCGACTGCACCGACGCCACCATGGTGGTCATCTGCGCCGGCGCAGCCCAGAAACCCGGCGAGACCCGCATCGACCTCGTGGGCAAGAACATGACGCTGTTCGAGAACATCGTCGGTGACGTCATGGCGACCGGGTTCGACGGCATCCTGCTGGTGGCCACCAATCCCGTCGACATCCTCACCCAGGCGTCGTGGCGCTACTCCGGGCTCCCCGCCGCGCAGGTCATCGGCTCCGGCACGATCCTCGACTCGGCGCGCTTCCGGTTCATGCTGGGCCAGTACTACGACGTGGCACCGATGAGCGTGCACGCCTCGATCATCGGGGAACACGGCGACACCGAGCTGCCGGTCTTCTCCTCCGCCAACGTCTCCGGGGTGCCGCTGCGCCGCGACCTGGCGGGCGACCCGGCCAAGCGGGAACGTCTGACGCAGATCTTCGACGAGACCCGGGACGCCGCCTACCGGATCATCGACTCGAAGGGGTCCACCAGCTACGGCATCGGGATGGGGCTGGCCCGCATCACCCGGGCGGTGCTGCGCAACGAGCAGGTCTCGCTACCGGTCTCCACCCTGCTGCGGGGCGAGTACGACCAGGACGGGATCTTCATCGGGGTGCCCGCGGTGATCGGGCGGACCGGCGTCCAGCGGGTGGTGGAGCTGGAGCTCGACACCACCGAACGCGAACAGTTCGCCCGCAGCGCGAGTGCACTGCGGGCGGTGTCCGAACAGTTCGAGATCCTGCGCTGACTCAGAGCGCGCCGGGGGGATCACTGGCCGGGAAGGACTCGTCACCCCACTCGTCGGCGACCGCGTCGTCGTGGTCATACCGGGCCTTGTCCGCGGGCTCCTCGGAATGCTCGCCGACACGGTCAGGGTTCTGCGGACTCGTCATGATTCATCCTCCTGCCGCCGTACGGGGCGTACGACGAGAATCAGGTTACCGGAGACCATCACCTCACCGCCGGGACGACCGGACACCCAGAACCGCTACAGGAACAGAGGCGCACAATGCACACCACCCACTACACCGACACCCTGATCCTGCCCGCCCCGGACACCAGGGCCGTGGCGGCGACCGCCCCGCCCTCCGGGAAGGGGTCGGTGGCCGAGCTGCAGTACGAACGACTCTCGGGCGAGGACTACAGGTGGACGAGCGATGACCTGATCTTCGACGTGTACTGCCAGCGCAAGGATATAGCCGAGGTCGACCGCGCAGCCGAACGCGAACGGTTCTTCTCCACGGGCCAACCGTGCCTGCGCACCTCCCCGCTGGCCAAGACCTACGGCTGGGCGCTGCACTTCGACTCCGACGGGCGCATCGCGCTGCTGCCCATGGACTCGACGCGCGTGGCCGAGCTCGAGGCGGACCCGACGGTGACGGTCAGGGCCGCCATGAAGAGTTCCCGCTAGTAGCCCGGCTCGACATCCGGCAGGAGACGCAACCACTCGAGCACAGGACCGGAGATCACCTGGCCGAACTGCTCGTACCCGCCGGGCCCGGGGTGGGCGCCGTCGCCGGCGGCGACCTCGCGCATCCACTGACCACCCGCCAGCAACACGTCGAAGGTCGGCACGAACGGCACCCCGGCCTCGTCGCACACCTGCGCCATGGTCTCGGCCCGGGCCGCGATCCGCTCGTTGACCTCGTCCCACACCACCGGCGGCGGCCCCACCACGAGGAACCGCCCCTCGGGCGCCCGGTCGATCATTCCGCGCAGCGCCGCGACGGTACCCGCCTCGTCGACGCGCAACGCACCCTCGTGCTCCATGACGTCGTTGACGCCGAACTCCGCGATCACCGCGGTCGTGGGGAACGCGGCCCGCCGACGATCGACCTCGTCCCAGCGGGCCAGGATCATCTCGGAGGTGTCCCCGCCGATCCCGGCGACCGCGGCGTGGATGTGCACACCGGCCGCGGGGCCGGCCTCGATCAGGTGCGCGGTCCACCCGCGGCCCGTGTCATCGCCGTATCCGGCCACGAACGAGTCACCGATGATGCACACGGGCAGGTCGCGCGGTTCGCTCATCCCGGTCACGCTATCGGTCCGGGTGGGTGCGCGGAGCCGACCCGGGCGAGAAACCACTCCGGCCGGCCGGCCGCGGGGATCAGTCCAGGTGCCGGGACTGCGCCCAGCGGGTCAGCGCGTGCCGGTTGGACTGCTGGGTCTTGCGGAGGACGTTGGAGGCGTGGGTCTCCACCGTCTTGACCGAGATGAACAACTCCTCGGCGATCTCCTTGTAGGTGTAGCCGCGGGCCAGCAGCCGCAGCACCTCCTTCTCACGCGGGGTGAGCGAGTCGACCTCGGGGTCGTGGACGGGCTCGCCACGATCGGCGGGCCCGGGGGCGGCGCGGGCGAACGCGTCCAGCACGAACCCGGCCAGCCGCGGGGAGAACACGGCGTCCCCGTCGGCGACGCGGCGCACGGCGTCGGCCAGGTCCACGCCGGTGATGGTCTTGGTGACGTAACCGCGGGCGCCGGCCCGGATCACGGCGATGACGTCCTCGGCGGCGTCGGAGACGCTCAACGCGAGGAAGGTCGGCTCCGGGGCGCGGGCGGGATCGGCCACGCCGCCCGGGTCGGCCCCCAGCACCGAGCGCAGCACGGCCACGCCGCCGCCGTCGGGCATGTGCACGTCGAGCAGCACCACGTCGGGACGCGCCCGGCCGATGCCGGTCACGGCCTCGGCGACGGAGCCCGCCTCGCCGACGACCTCGATCGCCGACTGCCCGGCGAGTTCGGCACGGACCCCGCTGCGGAACACCGCGTGGTCGTCCACGAGGAAGACCCGGCACATCCCGCCGCCGCCCGTCGTCGACTCCCCCGACCCGTCGCGTGGCCCGTCCGTCATTCGCCCTCCAGCGGCATCTCGATCCCGATCTCCGTCCCGCGCCCGAGCGTACTGCGCACGCGCACGGTCCCACCGCGGCTCTCCACGCGGTGTCGGATGGACTGCGCGAGCCCGTGGCGGTCACCGCCCACGGCATCGGGGTCGAAGCCGCGTCCGCGGTCGCGGACGAACGCGCTGAGCGTACGTCCGTCGTTCTCCACGAACACGTCGGCGGTGTCGACGCCAGCGTGTTTGGCCACATTGACCAGGGCCTCGCGGACGGCGCCCAGGACCGCCTCCCCGGCGTCGCCGACCGGGCCGTCGCCACCCACCACGACCTGGTCCACCCGCAGTCCGTAGACGTCCTCGACGTCGCCGACCATCACCTCGACCGCCCCCGCGAAGGTCGCCGCGCCCGAGGACATCCGGGAGCCGGCGCCGAACAGCCACTGCCGGAGCTCCCGTTCCTGTCGGCGGGCGAGCCGCGCCACCTGGCCCGGGTCATCGGATCTCTTCTGGATGAGTGCCAGGGTCTGCAGGACGGAATCATGCAGGTGGGAGGCGATGTCGCTGCGTTCGGACTCACGGATCCGCGCCGCGCGCTCCTCCTCGAGGGACCGCCACAGTCGCAGTCCGACGGGCACGCTGAGCAATCCCACGCCGACGAGGGTGGCCACGACCGCGAGGAGGGACGACCGCAGGGCGGCGAACTCGACCTGACCGAGGACGACGACGGCGAGCCCGACGACGACGAGGGTGGCCCCTGCGGTGACCCTGGCCCAGTCGAAGACCGACCGCGGCGCGACTCGTCCCCCACCGTCGTACTGCTGCCAGACCAGCCCGGCACCCAGGGCCACGACGAGGACGGGGACGATGACGCTCAGTCCCGTGGCGGTGGTCACCATGAACGAGAGCACCGCGCCCGCCACCGCCACGACGGCCAGCGCCATGCCGCGTCTGCGCTCGCGCTCGTCGACCGGAACCGCGCCCTCCCGCGCGGGACCGGCCGGGGTGAGCGCCCACAGCGCCGAGTACAGGGCGACGCCGGCGCCCGAGAGCGTGGCCAGCAGGACCATGACCAGGCGCACGTGGACGACCCGCACCCCGAGGTGGTCGGCCAGGCCCACGCACACGCCCGCGACCACGGATCCGTCGCTGCCCCGGGTCAACCGTGGGTACCACCGGAAATCTGTCGTCGCCACGGCGGCGGTCCGCACCGGTGGACCGACGACCGGGGACGCCGACCGGACCGCGGTGGCCAGCGCGGGATCGGTCGCGTTCTCACTCATGGACGCCATCGTCACAGATCATCGCCCCGAGGGGAATCGGGAAGTACCCGGATATCCACGGCCATGCTCGCCGGCGAGACACCCCCCTCCCGCAATCCGGCGACCAGGTCGCGGGAGATGGCGTCCTTGACCGCCCGCGCACCGTGACTGCCCACGACGAAGCGGACGGTGGCGAGGATCCCGTCCTCCTGCAGCGAGATGAACACCTGCGGCCCGAACTCCCGGACATCGACCGCGTACACGCGGCCCATCCGCTGCATGCTCGCCATCGCCTCGTCGCTCAGCTCCCTCGTGTGCCGGTCGGCGCAGGCGTGGAACACCCTGTCGACACGTCGGAGATCCACGTCGAACGGCAGCGTGAGCGACAGTTCCTCCCAGAGGAAGGGGAACCCGCGGGTGTAGTTGTAGACCGCCTCGTCGAAGATGACGCCGTTCGACACCGTCACCACCCGGCCGGTGAACTGACGGCTCGGTACCCAGTTGCCGGTCTCCGCGCCGGCCATCGACGACGGGGACCCCATCTCCATGACGGTCGTGCGGAGGAACCCGAGCGACATCACGTCGCCCCGGACCCCTCCCACGGCGATCCGGTCACCGACCGCGAAGACCCTCCCCCGGAGGATGACGAAGTATCCCGCCAGACTCGCGATCACCTTCTGCAACGCGAACGCCAGGCCCGCGGTGACGAGTCCGACCCCCACCGTCAGGTCGGTTCCCGGGGTCACCCAGATGGAGAAGAGCGCCAGCACGGCCACGATGGCGGTGAACAGCTGCAGACTCTGCTTCGTCCAGAACCTCGACGCGGACCCGGCGGGCCCAGTGATCAGCCGCATCACCGCCCGCGAGATCGACGTGAACAGGGAGAGCAACACGAACAACAGGATGCTGAGCAGCACCTTGAGAACGGTCCGCCCGCTGACCCCGACCAGCGTCACCCCGAAGAGCCGCAGCTGTTCGTCGGAGCCCAGGAAACCCATGACGGTGTCGACCATCCCGCCATCCTCCCTCCCCTGCGGTCTCGGGGTCGGAAATCAGGGTCGGACCCCGATGTGCCGCGGACGCCCACGGACCACGATGGGGTCATGTCCAGAACGAACACCCACGACCTCCCGTCCGAGCGCCGCTCCCTGTGGCGGACCCGACCCGTCCGGACCCCGGACGATTCCAGGATCGCCGGCGTGTGCGGCGGCTTCGGTCGGCGCTACGGCGTCGACCCGGTCCTCTTCCGCGTCGCGTTCGTCATCGCCGCACTGTGGGGTGGGGCGGGCGTGTTCCTGTACGCCCTGATGTGGCTGCTCCTGCGCTCCGCCGGCGACGAGGTCTCCTCCGGGGAGGCGCTCCTGGGGAAGGGCCGGGCGTCGGGCTCCAAGGTCACCGCGGTGATCCTCGTCGTCGTCGTCCTCCTCTCCGCCCCCACCTTCGGCGCTTCCGGGGAGACCCTCCTCGTCGGCGCCGGGTTCCTCATGGTCGCGGCGATGCTCGCCGGCTGGTACGGCCTGCACCGGCGCACCCCCGAACCACCCGCCGGGTGGGCGGAGGTCTCCGCGGTGCGGCCCCCCACCACGCACGGCTCCGACGCGTCGAGGGGCGCGGCCACAGACGCCGGGCCGTGGCGCGCGCCCGGGGCCTCCCAGGCGCCCGGCTCCGGCCCCGACGCCCCCTTCGGGCCCCCGGTGCCGCCGTCGTGGGATCCGCTCGGCGCCGCCCCGTTCGCGTGGGACCTGCCCGAACCCGGCGTCGCCCCCGCCCCGGTCGAACCGACCCGGCCCCGGTCGCGGCTGACCAAGGTCACGATCGGCCTGGCACTCATCGCGACCGCGGTCGCCACCGGGTTGTCGACGCTGGGCGGATTCACCTGGCTCGACACCACGCGCATCGCCGCGATCGCCCTGGCGGTGGTGGCCGGCGGGCTGCTCGTCGGCGCCGTCACCCGCCGCGGGTACGGGCTGCTCGTGGTGGCCGGACCACTCGTCGGGTTCGTGCTGCTCGCCCTGTCGGTCCAGGTCCCCGCGGGTGGCTGGGAGACCATCGGCGACGAGCGGGTGGAGATCACCTCCCCCGCACAACTGGACACGCCGGTCACCCACGACGTCGGCACCGTCACCGTCGACATGCGCGAGCTCGACCTGGACCGCGACCGCAGCTACAGCATCACCAACCAGGTCGGTGAGGTGCGGGTGCTGCTGCCCGACGGGCTCGCCGTGCAGGCCGACTGCCGGACCGACATCGGCTCCGTCGACTGCCCCGACCCGCCCGCCGACACCGACGGGCCGGTCCTGACCCTGGACATCACCACCGAGATGGGAAGCGTAAAGGTCACCCGATGAGTACGAACACGCCCGCAGACGACCGCCACCACTCCACCGCGGGAGCCCCGCCCGAGCAGTCGCCGCGGTTCGACCCGCAGCTGTACGACCCGCTGCCCTACGGCACCGGATACCCGACACCCGAACCGCTCGGATTCGGGGTCTCCCCCGAGCCCGCGACCACCCCGGCCGGCGCCGTCGAGGTGGTGGAGCACCGGCGGTTCGGGTCGCCGGTGCTCGCCCTGGCCGGCGTGACCTCGCTGGGAGTGGCGGTGTGGGCGATCCTGGGAGCGCCCGCGATCGCCCCGACGGCATTGCTGGCCGCGGGACTCGTCCTGGCGGTACTCGTGGGACTGATGATGGTCACCCGCCGCTGACGCCCGGCCGCGATACGCAGCGCACGGCCACTGCGCCATCCATCGGCCCCGGATTCGTCGGCGGCTGTGTCCGGAACGTACAGGCGCGCGAGCGAGAGTTCAGGCGCGGGAGCGGATGCCCGGGCGGTGGGGGCGGTGGGGTGGTGTGGGCGTGCGGAGGCGGCTCACTCCCACTCGATGGTGCCCGGCGGCTTGCTCGTCACGTCCAGCACGACCCGGTTGACGTCAGGGACCTCGTTGGTGATGCGGTTGGAGATCAGCGCCAGTGTCTCGTACGGCACGCGCGTCCAGTCGGCGGTCATGGCGTCCTCGGAACTCACCGGCCGCAGCACGATCGGATGACCGTACGTCCGGCCGTCGCCCTGCACGCCCACCGACCGGACATCGGCCAGCAGGACCACCGGGCACTGCCACACCGTGGAGTCCAGGCCCGCTGCCGTCATCTCCTCGCGCACGATCGCGTCCGCCGCGCGCAGGGTCTCCAGTCGGTCGCGGTCCACGGCGCCGACGATGCGGATCGCCAGGCCCGGACCGGGGAACGGGTGGCGACCGACGATCGCCTCGGGCAGACCGAGCTCACGGCCCACGGCGCGGACCTCGTCCTTGAACAGCAGCCGCAGTGGCTCGACGAGCGTGAACTCCACATCGTCCGGCAGGCCGCCGACATTGTGGTGGCTCTTGATGTTGGCCGTACCCGCTCCGCCACCGGACTCGACGACGTCCGGGTAGAGCGTGCCCTGGACGAGGAAGTCGACGGAGGAGGCGGCGGCCTCACCGGAACCCTGGAGTTCGAGCGCCTGCGTCACCGCCCGCTCGAAGGACCGGATGAACTCGCGGCCGATGATCTTGCGCTTGGTCTCCGGGTCGGTGACATCGGCGAGGTGCCCGAGGAAGACATCGGAGTCGTCCAGCGTGATGAGGCGGGCACCGGTGGCGGCCACGAAGTCGTTCTCGACCTGCTCACGCTCGCCCGCACGCAACAGTCCGTGGTCGACGAACACACACGTGAGGCGGTCCCCGATCGCACGCTGGACCAGGGCGGCCGCGACGGCCGAGTCGACGCCGCCCGACAGGCCGCAGATCGCGTGGCCGTCGCCGATCTGCTCGCGGACGGCCTCCACCAGCTGGTCGGCGATGTTCGACGCGGTCCACGTCGGCTCGAGCCCCGCCACCTCGGTGAGGAAGCGGCTCAGCACCTGCTGGCCGTGCGGCGAATGCAGGACCTCCGGGTGGTACTGCACTCCGGCCATGCGCCGCTCGGTGCACTCGAACGCGGCGACCGGGGCACCGGACGACGACGCGGTGACGGTGAACCCCTCGGGCGCGGCCGTGACCGCGTCCCCGTGGCTCATCCACACCGGGTGGTGCTCCGGCAGGCCGGCGTGCAGGAGGCCGCCTGACACGCTCACGTCGGTGCGGCCGTACTCGCGGCTACCCGTGTGCGCGACCTCGCCGCCGAGGGCACCGGCCATCGCCTGGAAGCCGTAACAGATGCCGAACACCGGCAGACCCAGATCGAACACCGCCGGGTCGAGCGAGGGCGCGTCCTCGGCGTACACGCTCGCCGGTCCGCCGGACAACACCAGGGCGACGGGATCCTTGGCGCGGATCTCCTCGATCGTCGCGGTGTGCGGGATCACCTCGGAGTAGATGCGCGCCTCGCGCACGCGGCGCGCGATGAGCTGGGCGTACTGGGCGCCGAAGTCCACCACGAGTACCGGGCGGGGCGCCACCGCCTCGGCGGCGATCTGGGAGTCGGTCTGTGCGTTCTCGGCCACGGGGTCGAGTCTAGGCCCCGCGCCCCATCCGCCGAACTCGGCCACATCCCCCGTGCCGGGGTTCACAATGAACCCCACCACGACCCCGGCCGTCCCGGGACCGAGAGAGCTGGAGCGCATCGATGGAGCGAATGACCGGTTTCGACGCGAGCCTGTTGTACATGGAGACCCCCCCAGCAACCCCTCGTGGTGGGTGGGATCCTCTTCGTCGACGTCTCCGGCCTCGAGGTCGGGTACTCCTTCGAATGGCTCCGGACCGAGCTCGGCCGCCGGATCAAGGAACTACCCGAACTCCGCCGCAAGATCTACGACTCCCCGCTCAACCTCGGCCACCCCGCCTGGGTCGAGGAATACGACCTCGACATCACCGCACACGTCCGCCGCGTCGACGTGGACCACCCCGGTGACGACCGCGCGGTGTTCGAGATGTGCGGCACCCTCGGCAGCCGCCCGCTGGACAGGTCACGCCCCCTGTGGGAGATGTGGGTCCTCGAGCGGCTCACCGAACCGGACACCATCGTCGTGTACTTCCGGGCCCACCACGCCATCCTCGACGGGGCCAACGGCGCGAACATCCTGCGCAAGTTCGCCTCCGCCGGAGAGCAGCCCTCCGCCCGCGACCTCGACATGGTCCGCGTCGAGGCGGGCAACGCCAACCCCATCCGGCTCCTCGCCGGCGGGTGGTGGGATTTCTCCGTACGCCGCCCGCTGACCCTGGCCCGGCTGGTACCCGAATTCGCCGCGCTCCCCTTCGCACTGCGCAGGGCCACGGCCGCCAAGAAGAAGTCGGACGATCCGGCCCCGGGGGAAACGGGCACGGCCGACGCCACGGACGACGGCGTCGTCGTCCCCAGGGCGGCACCGTTCACCGCGCCCCGCACCCGCTTCAACGCCACCATCACCCCCCACCGGGCGGTCTGGGGTGCCCCACTCGACCTCGGCGAGATCAGCGAAATCAAAGACGCCTTCGGCGTGACCGTCAACGACGTGTTCCTCGCGGTGATGGGCGGCGCGCTGCGGCGGTACCTGCGCTCCCACGACGACCTGCCCGACACGTCGCTCGTCGCCGTGGTCCCCGTCTCCACCCGCGACGCCGAGGACGCCCGGGGCAACAACCGCGTGACGGTCCTGTTCGCGTCCCTCGGGACCGACATCGCCGACCCGCTCGAGCGCCTGCGCGCCATCGCCGCCCGCACCAGCCGGGGCAAGAAGCAGTCGAAGAACGGCATGCGGCCGGACCTCATCCAGGACATCGCCACGCTCGCCCCCGCCCGGACCCTGCAGATGCTGATGCGGATCTACGGCGACTTCCACCTGGCGGACCTGCATCCCGTCGTGCACAACCTCGTCGTGTCGAACATCCCCGGGCCCCGTCAGGGACTGGACTTCCTCGGATGCCGGGTGACCCACGTCTACCCGCTCGGGCCCCTCATGCACGGTTCCGGACTCTCGGTCACCGCCATGTCCATGGGCGGTCGACTCGACGTGGGGATCAACGCCTGCGAGCACCTCGCCCCCGACCCCGACCTGCTCGCCACCGGGATCCGGGAGGCGATGGCCCGACTGCTGGAACTCACCCGGGAGGCGGCGCGGTCGGCGGCCGCCGGGGAGCGCTGACACGTGGAACGGATGACCGGGCTCGACGCGAGCTTCCTCTACCTCGAGACCCCCGAGCAGATGATGGTGATCAACGGCCTGGTCCACCTCGACGTGACCACCATCGAGGAGGGCTACTCGTTCGAACGCCTCCGATCCGGGCTCGCCCGCCGGGTCAAAGCCGTCCCCCCGTTCCGCCGCAAGGTCCACGACTCACCGTGGAACCCCGGCCACCCGGCGTGGGTCGAGGACTTCGACTTCGACATCACCCACCACCTACGCCGGATCGAACTCGGGCCGGCCGGCACCGAGGACGAGCTGCTGGAGACGTGCGGTCGGCTCGCCTCCACCCCGCTGGACCGCGCCCACCCGCTGTGGCAGATCTGGATCCTCGAGCGGGGTGACCCGCACGCGCCGACCGTCAGCGCGTTCTGCCGGGTCCACCACTCGGTGATCGACGGGATGCTGGGCGCCGAGTTGCTCTCCGCCCTCGCCGCGACGGACGCCACCACGCCCGACCAGGATCCCGCGCTCGCGCGCACGCACGTCGGACGGGCCAACACCCTGCAACTGATCGCCGGTGGCGCCCGCGACGTGCTGGGCCGGCCCCTGGCCCTCCTCCGACTGCTCCCCGAGACGCTGTCGGTCCCCGCGGCCATGAGACGCGCGCGCGGCCGGGCGGGCCACGGGGAATCCATGCCGGCCCCGTTCACGGCGCCGCGGACCCTCTTCAACCACTCGCTCACCCCGCACCGCGCCGTGGCCACCGTGTCCCTCGACCTGGCGTCCGTCAAGCTCGTCACCGCCCGCCTCGGCGGCACCGTCAACGACGTCCTCCTCACCGTGGTCGGCGGCGCTGTCAGGTCCTACCTCGAGGCCCACGGAGACTCTCCCACCTCCTCCATGGTGGCGATCGTCCCCATGTCCACCCGAGACGATCTGGCCACCGGCGGCGCCAACCAGGTGTCGGCCATGTTCGCCTCCCTGGCCACGGATGTAGCCGACCCGGTCGAACGGTACGAGCGGATCTCCGCCGCAGCGGAGACCACGAAGCGCCAGGCCGCGAGCATCCGCCCGGCGCTCCTGGACAACTGGGCCCGCATGGGCCCCCGTCGGCTACTCGACATGGGCATGCGGGCGTACGAGGCGCTGAGACTGGCCGACGTCCACCCGGTGATCTACAACCTCATCGTCTCGAACGTGCCCGGCCCCCGTCACGCCCTCTACTTCCTCGGCGCGCGGATCACCCACATGCACCCCTTCGGCCCGCTGCTCCACGGTGCGGGGCTCTCCGTGACCAGCCTGTCGACCGACGGGCGGCTCGACCTGGGGGTGATCTCGTGCGAACACCTGGTGCCGGACCCGGACGCGGTGGCCCGCGGGATCACGGCGGCGCTCGACGAGTTGCTCGAGCTCACCGCCTCCTGACCCGGCTCACCACGTCCTGACCACGGGGGTCGACCCTCAGCTGACCTGGACGATCGGCAGCCGCAGGGCTCCCGGCGCGGCCTCCGGGACCATCGGCGACACGGGCGGGACCGGCGACAGGCGCCGGTAGTCCTCGCCCTGGGCCGGGCGCTGGTCGGCCTCACCCTTGTTGGGCCACAGCGACATGGCCCGCTCGGCCTGGGCGGTGATGCTGAGCGCCGGGTTGACACCGAGGTTCGCGGAGATCGCCGAGCCGTCCACGATGTGCATCGTCGGGTAGTTCCACACGCGGTGGTACGGGTCCACGACCCCGGTCTCGGGCGAATCCGAGATCACGCAGCCGCCCAGGAAGTGGGCGGTGAGCGGGATGTTGGCGATCTCGCCCCACGTGCCCCCGGGCAGGCCGCCGATCTCCTCGGCGATCTTCCGGGTGGCCTCGTTTCCGGCGGGGATCCAGGTGGGGTTGGGCTCCCCGTGACCCTGCTTGCTGGTGACGTACCTGAACGGACCGAAGCGCTTGACGTAGGTCTGCAGCGAGTTGTCCAGGTTCTGCATCACGAGCGCGATCACCGAACGCTGGCTCCAGCGGCGCAGATAGAACAGCTGCATGAACATGGCCGGGTTGCGGCGGACCTCGCCCAGCAGGGTGCGCCACCGCGGGAGCGGCCCGTCACCGTCCGTGAGCAGGGTCTGCAGGATGGCGATGGCGTTGGAGCCCTTGCCGTACCGGACCGGTTCGATGTGGGTGTCCGACCGGGGATGGAACGACGACGTGATGGCCACTCCCTCGGAGAAGTCCTGCTCCGGCTTGTAGTTCGGTCGCATCGCCCCGAGGATCGCCTCGGAATTGGTGCGGGTGAGCCGACCGATCGCATCCGACAGCTTGGGAAGGGACCCGGAGTCCTTGGCGTAGTGGAGCAGGTGCTGGGTTCCCCAGGTGCCGGCCGCCACGACGACCTGACCGGCGGTCACCGTGGTGGTGCGCTTGCCGCGACGCGTCCAGGCGCCCGTCCGCTCGAGGGTGATCTCCCACGTGCCGTCGCCGCGCTCGCGCAGGTCGCTGACCGTGGTCCGGTCCAGGATGCGGGCGCCCGCGCGCTCGGCGAGGGCGAGGTAGTTCTTCATCAGCGTGTTCTTGGCGTTGTGCCGGCAGCCGGTCATGCACTCGCCGCACTCGATGCACGCGTTGCGGTCCGGCCCCACCCCGCCGAAGTACGGATCGGGGACGAGCTCGCCGGGCTTGCCCTGACCGCCGGTCTTCTCGCCGAAGAACACGCCGACCGGGGTGTAGACGAAGGTGTCCTCGGCGCCCATGTCGCGGGCCACCTTCTTCATGACCTCGTCCGAGTGGGTGTGCGTGGGATTGGTGACCACGCCCAGCATGCGGCGGCCCTGGTCGTAGAACGGGGAGAGTTCGGACTCCCAGTCCGTGATGTGACCCCACTGCCGGTCCTTGAAGAACTGGCTCGTGGGCTTGTACAGCGTGTTGGCGTAGTTGAGCGATCCCCCGCCCACGCCCGCGCCGGCGAGGATCATCACGTCACGCATCATGTGGACGCGCTGGATCCCGAACAGCTTGAGCTTGGGCGCCCACACGTACCGGTGGAGTCGCCAGGACGTCTTGGGCAGGTCCGCGTCCTCGAAGCGGCGACCCGCCTCGATGACCGTGACGCGGTACCCCTTCTCCGACAACCGCAGGGCCGTGACGCTGCCACCGAAACCGGATCCGATGACGACGACATCCGTGTCCGTCGGCGTGGTGGGGGCGTCGGTCGGGGTCGACGGTGTGTGCGGCGTCATGGTGCAACTCCCAGGAGTGGTCGATGGTGGGCATCACAGTACCCGAGCACCCTCGAACCTACCGGACAGTAGGCCCCGGTTTGTCCAGAGTGTGGATGCGTCCGACCCATGGTCGGGCGGTCAGGGCCGGACGGACAGGTCCACCTTCTGGAAACCCTTGACATCGGAGTAGCCGCACTTCGCCATCGCGCGACGCAGTCCGCCCATGAGGTTGCGGGTGCCGTCGGGGACGCTGGTGGGCCCCTCGAGGACCTCTTCCAGTGGCGCCAGGGCCGTCTCGTCCTCCACCTCGGACACATGCCCGCGCGGCACCTTGGGGTGGGCGGACACCGCGTCCCAGTAGACACCGCGGCCCGGGGACTCCAGCGAGCCGGCGAGCAGCGGACCCAGGACCACCGCGTCGGCGCCGCACGCCACGGCGCGGGCGATGTCACCGGAGGTGTAGATGTCGCCGTCGGCCAGCACGTGCACGTAGCGGCCTCCGGTCTCGTCGAGGTAGTCCCGCCGGGCTGCGGCCGCGTCGGCGATCGCGGTGGCCATGTGGACCTCCATACCCAGCACCTGGCCGGTGGTGGTGATGCCGTCGACCCCGCCGTATCCCACGATCACACCGGCGGCGCCCGTGCGCATGAGGTGCAGGGCGGTCTTGTAGTCGACGACGCCGCCGGCGATCACCGGGACATCGAGGCCACCGATGAACTCCTTGAGGTCGAGCGGGGCGTCCTCACCGCTGACGTGCTCCGCCGAGATGATCGTGCCCTGCACCACCAGCAGGTCGATCCCCGCCGCGACGAGCCCCGGGGTGAGCTCGCGCGCGTGCTGCGGTGAGACCCGCACCGCCACGGTCGCGCCCTCGTCGCGGATGCGGTGAACCGCGGCGGCGAGGAGCTCGCGGTCGATCGGGGCACGGTGCAGCTTCTGCAGTCGCGCCACGGCCCGGTGTCCGGTCACGTCATCCAGCGCGAGCTCCCGCAGCTCGGCGATCACGGCACCGGGATCGGCGTGACGGGCCCACAGTCCCTCTCCGTTGAGCACGGCCAGACCACCGAGCTTGGAGAACTCCACCGCCGAGTCCGGGGAGACCACCGCGTCGGTCGGGTGTGTCATCACCGGGATGTCCATCTGGTAGGCGTCGATCTGCCAGGAGGTGGACACCTCCTTGGAGCTGCGGGTCCGGCGGGAGGGGACGATGTCGACCTCGCCCAGCCCGAACATCCGACGGGCCTCGCGACCCAGGCCGATCTCCACGACATTGCGCACGCGACTTCAGTCCTTGACGTTGTAGTTGGGGGCCTCGACCGTCATCTGGATCGCGTGCGGATGGCTCTCCCTGAGCCCCGCGGCCGTGATCTGGACGAACTGGGCACGGTGCATCTCCGGGATGGTGGCGGCTCCGGTGTAGCCCATGCCTGCGCGCAGCCCGCCGGCGAGCTGGTGGAGTACCTGACCGACGTCTCCCCGATACGGGACCCGCCCCTCGATGCCCTCGGGCACCAGCTTCTCCTCGGACAGCACATCGTCCTGGAAGTACCGGTCCTTGGAGAACGACTTCTCCTGCCCGGGCTTGCCGCGCCCACGCATCGCGCCCAGCGAACCCATGCCGCGGTAGACCTTGTACTGCTTGCCGTCCACGAAGATCAGCTCACCCGGCGATTCGGTGCACCCCGCGAGCAGGGACCCGAACATGCAGGCCGAGGCGCCGGCGGCGATCGACTTGGCCACGTCACCGGAGTACTGCATACCGCCGTCGGCGATGACGGGGATGCCCGCGGCGTGCGCGGCGACCGAGGCCTCGAGGATCGCGGTGATCTGGGGGGCACCCACGCCCGCGACCACCCGGGTGGTGCAGATGGACCCGGGGCCGATGCCCACCTTGATGGCGTCCGCGCCCGCGTCGATCATCGCCTGGGCGGCCCCGCGGGTGGCGAGGTTGCCCCCGATCACCTGCACACGGTCGCCGAGTTCCCGCTTGACCCGGGCGACCATGTCGAGGGCGTTGCGGTTGTGGGCGTGGGCGGTGTCGACCACCAGGGCGTCCACCCCGGCGTCGGTGAGGGCCCCGGCACGCTGCCAGGCGTCCTCCCCGGTGCCGATGGCGGCGGCCACGCGCAGCCGGCCGTCCGAGTCCTTGGTGGCGTCGGGGTGCTTCTCCGTCTTGACGAAGTCCTTCACCGTGATGAGTCCGGTCAGTCGCCCGTCACCGTCGACGATCGGCAGCTTCTCGATCTTGTGTCGGCGCAGCAGGCCGAGCGCCGCCTCCGCGGTGACGCCCTCCCGCGCGACCACCAGGGGCGCCCGGGTCATGACCTCGTCGACCCGTCGGGACTTGTCCATCTCGAACCGCATGTCGCGGTTGGTGATGATGCCGACCAGCTCACCGCGCTCGTCGGTCACCGGCAGTCCGGAGATGCGGTAGCGGGCGCACTTCTCGTCGACCTCCGCCAACGTGTCGCTGGGCGCGCAGGTCACCGGGTCGGTCACCATCCCGGCCTCGGACCGCTTCACCGTCTCGACCTGGGCGGCCTGGTCCCCCACGGAGAGGTTGCGGTGCAGGACGCCGATCCCGCCCTGCCGTGCCATGGCGATGGCCATGCGGGCCTCGGTCACGGTGTCCATCGCCGACGAGATCAGCGGCACCCGCAGGGTGATGTCCCGTGTCAGGCGGGTACTGGTGTCGACCTCACTGGGGACCACCTCCGAGGCTGCCGGGAGGAGGAGCACGTCGTCGAACGTCAGGCCCACCATCGCGACCTTGGTCGGGTCGTCGCCGCCGGTACGCACGGGGCCATTCGACTCGCTCATCTGCCGTCCTCCTGGGGGGTCGTCTAGGTGCTGTCTTTCGAGGATAGTGGTTCCGGGGTCCGCGGCTCGAACCGTCGACCACGTGAGACCGTGGTCACGGGTACGGTGGAGGTCGTGGACGATCCCCTACGGCACGGAATGCCGCCCGACCCGTTCGCCGGCGATCCGGATGATCCGGCCGCGGAGCTGGCCGAGCTCGACCCCGTCGATGACGACATGCCCACGGGCCCGCTCGACGCGGACGAGCGGCGCGCGATCGAGGAGGACCTCGCGGATCTCGCGGAGTTCCGTCGGTTGCTGGCCCCGATCGGGGTGAAGGGGGTCGCGGTCCAGTGTGACGACTGCGCCGAGGAGCACTACCACGAGTGGGACATGCTCCGCGCCAACCTCATGCAGCTCCTCGAGGACGGCTCCCTGCTCCCCCACGAGCCGGCCTTCGACCCGATCCCGGACGACTACGTGACCTGGGAGTACTGCCGCGGTTACGCGGACGCCGCCCGCGCCCTGCGCCCCCGTCGCCTCAACTGGCGCCGCTGAACGGAGGCGGTCGCCGTGCGCGGGTGCCGCCCGTTCGGCCCGGCCCGGCCCGGCCCGGACGACTCGATCCCCGTCCCTCCGAGAGGGGCGGGGATCGAGTCGTTTCGCGGGGTCAGTTCGTCGGACGGACCGACTGCGAGGTCTGTTGTGAGTCGGTCGGCGCCGGCTGCGTGGGAGTCGGGACCTGGGTCACGGTGGTGCGGCTCGGTGTCGGCGCCGGCACCACCCGGTCATCGTCCGCCTCGTCACCCTGTCGTCCGGTCGTCGGTGACAGGAAATCCTGGATCCGCTGGGTGTCGATCGGGATCTGCAGCGTGGTCGAGATCCGCAGCCCGTCGAGCGGGAGCGGGATGACCGGCATCCCCGGAGGCGGCGGGGGGACCAGGTTGGACGGCAACGGCACGGGGAGGCCGGGAACGAGAGTCGCCACACCCGGAGCGGGCGGGGGCGACGGGGCCGGCGCGGGTGCCGGGGCGGGCGACGGGACGACGCTCGGGGTGACCCGACTGAGATCGCGCTTGATGGCGTCCCGACGCTTCATAAGCTCGACACGTTCGGAGGCGTCGGAGACCTCGTCGAGCCGCGCGCTCACCTCATCGAGCAGCCGCTCGGCCTCGTTCCGGTCCCCCTCTCGGGCGGCGAGGTCCGCGGCGGCGAGGTCCTCGCTGAGATCGCTCACGAGCTCTACGTTCCCGGCACGGTCGGAGAACATCGTCTTGGACACGCCCCAGAGCGGGTCGCCCGGCATCGCGCTGTGCGCGGCCACGGACAGGCCGCCGACGATCACGGCCGCCACTGCGGCAGCGCCGGTCACCGCCTGCCACAGGGCCGGACGCTGGCCGTGGTGGTGCTCGCCCGAGCGCACCCACCCGCGGCGCGGCCACAGCCGGGAGACGTTCGGGGCGAGGGCCACCTCGATCTGCTCGTCGCTGGGCAGCTCCGGCAGTCCGGCCGAGTCCACCTCGGCGCGCCAGTCCGCGAGCAGCGCGACGAGAGGCTCATCCCCCTCGGGACGATCGCCGCGTCCGAGCGCGTCGAGGAGCTCGTCGTCGCGATCCACCTCGACCCGGTCCTCGTCGACCCGGTCCTCGTCGTGGCCGTCCACGTCATGCACGTGGAGCGAGGCGTCATCGTCCCGGGTGCCGGGATCGACTTCGTCGTTCATCGCCATCGCTCCTCTCCGTCCTGCTCGATCCTCGCCCGGAGCTGCTTCATCGCCCGGTGTTGGGCGACGCGCACGGCCCCGGCCGTACTGTCGACGATCTCCGCGGTCTCCTCCGCGGAGAGTCCGACCACCACACGTAGCCGGATGATCTCCCTCTGCTTCTCGGGCAGGGTCTCGAGGAGGCGGCTCACCGCTCTCGACACCTCGCCGTCGAGGACGTGGTCCTCCGGCCCCGTGTCGGTCGAGAGCACCTCGGGGAGGTACTCCACGGGGTCGGACTTGTTCCGCGCGGCGCCACGATGGGCGTCCGCGACCTTGTGGGCCGCGATCCCGTACACGAAGGCCATGAAGGGACGTCCCTGGTCCCGGTACCCCGGCAGAGCCGAGAGAACCGCGATCAGAACCTCCTGGGCGACATCGTCAGCAGACAGGTTGACCCTCTCCGAGCCGCCGACGCGGGAACGGCAATACCGCACCACACCGGGCCGCACGAGCTCCAGCACCCGCGTGGCAGCGATGCGGTCACCCTTGACCGCCTCGGCTACGGCGAGTTCCAACTCGTCTGCTGTACCTGTCATCGGATTACGGGGGCCCCGTGTTACACGGATGTGTTACGGGGCACGGCCTTTCTCTCGGGTCGCGACGCACGTCACGACGGATCCCACGTCCCGGCCCGTCAGCGGCCGATGCGGCTCGGGCTCAGAACAGGCGTGTGACCCCTGGGTCGTGGGACCACTGCTGAGCGCCAAGCGTAACCGCTGGGGGGCGTGCGGGACCACGTGACCGGCCCGGAACGGGGCCGGGCCCCGTCCCCCGCGGCGCGGAGAGCGGGGCCCGGGAGGCCGGACGCGATCAGTGCGAGTGACCGGCGTGCGAGTGGCCGCCGGCGCCCTTCTCCTCGGGCTTCTCGACGATCGCCGTCTCGGTCGTGAGGACCATACGGGCGACCGAGCAGGCGTTGACCACGGCGGAGGAGGTGACCTTCACCGGGTCGATGATCCCGGCGGAGACCAGGTCACCGTACGCCCCCACGGCGGCGTTGAAGCCGTCGCGCGGGCCCATCTCGGAGACCTTGCTCACCACGACGGAGCCGTCCTCGCCGGCATTGGCGGCGATCCAGAACAGCGGGGCGGACAGCGCCTTGCGGACCACGTTCACCCCGACCGCCTCGTCGGCGTCGGCGGTGTCGGCGGCCAGCCGCTCGAGTGCCGCGGCCGCCTGGACCAACACGGAGCCACCGCCGGCGATGACGCCCTCTTCCACGGCCGCCTTGGCCGAGTTGACGGCGTCCTCGACGCGGAGCTTGCGTTCGGTCAACTCGGTCTCGGTGGCCGCACCCACGCGGATCACGGCGACACCGCCGGCGAGCTTCGCGACGCGCTCCTCGAGCTTCTCGCGGTCCCAGTCGGAGTCGGTGGCCTCGGCCTCGCGGCGCAGCTGCGCGACGCGGGCGTCGACGTCCGCCTGGTCGCCGGCACCGTCCACGATGATCGTGTTGTCCTTGGACACGGTCACCCGCCGGGCCTGACCGAGCACGTCCAGGCCGCACTCCGACAGCTTCATGCCCAGGTCGGGGCTGATGACCTGCCCCTTGGTGACGATCGCCAGATCCTCCTGGAAGGCCTTGCGCCGGTCGCCGAAGAACGGCGCCTTGATCGCGACGACCTTGAGGGTCTTGCGGATCGAGTTGACCACGAGGGTCGACAGCGCCTCGCCGTCGACGTCCTCCGCGATGATGAGCAGCGGCTTGCCGGTCTCGGCGACCTTCTCCAGCAGCGGCAGCAGATCCGGCAGGGAGCTGATCTTCTCCCGGTGGATCAGGATCAGCACGTCCTCGTGGATGGCCTTCTGCTCGTCGGGGTCGGTGACGAAGTACGGCGAGAGGAAGCCCTTGTCGAAGGCGATGCCCTCGGTGACCGACACCTCGGTGTGCAGCCCCTGGGACTCCTCGACGGACACGACGCCGTTGACTCCGACGGCGTCCATGGCCTCGGCGACCATGCGACCGATCTCGGGGTCACGCGACGAGACGGTCGCCACCTGCGAGACGGCGTCCGAGCCGGAGACCGGTGTCGCTGCCGCGCGGAGGAACTCCACGACGGCGGCGGAGGCCTTCTCGATGCCCTTGCCCATCGCCATCGGGTTGGAGCCGGCGGCCACGTTGCGCAGCCCCTGGCGGATGAGTGCCTGGGCGAGCACGGTGGCGGTGGTGGTGCCGTCGCCCGCGACGTCGTTGGTCTTGGTGGCGACACTCTTGACCAGCTGTGCGCCGAGGTTCGCGAACGGCTCGGAGAGCTCGATCTCGCGGGCGATGGAGACACCGTCATTGGTGACGGTGGGCCCGCCGAAGGCCTTGGCGAGCACGACGTGACGGCCCTTCGGGCCGAGCGTGACCTTGACGGTGTCGGCGAGCTCGTCGACACCGGCGAGCATGCCCTTGCGGGCCTCCTCGTCGAACGCGATCAATTTGGACATCGATGGAACTCCTGGAGGGAAGTGGGTGGTCGTGACGGGCGGGTACCGCGGGGTGAGACACCTCCGCCCCGGTGGTGCCTGGCTCTGGCCGGCGCCGCCGGGGCGGGGGTCAACAGCTCACGTCAGTCGATGACCGCGAGGACGTCACGCGAGGAGAGGATCAGGTACTCCTTGCCCTCGTACTTGATCTCGGTGCCGCCGTACTTCGAGTAGATGACCTTGTCCCCCTCCTTGATGTCCATGGGGATGCGGTCGCCGTCCTCGTCGAAGCGGCCCTTGCCGACCGCGACGACGGTGCCCTCCTGGGGCTTCTCCTTGGCGGTGTCCGGGATGACGAGACCCGACGCCGTGGTGGTCTCGGCCTCGAGGGCCTGGACGAGAATCTTGTCCTCAAGCGGCTTGATCGCCACGATGATCCTCCCGTATGGGGTGTGGCCGCCCGGATGCCGGGCGACTCGGAGTGTGGTTGGACAGATCGGGACGCCGGAAGGCGGCCCGTGGTTTATGTACGACCCGGGCTGCCGCGTGCACCGTCGCGGGTGGCGCCCTCGGAGCTCCGTGTCTATTGGCACTCTACACAGGCGAGTGCCAGCACTCAAGGAAACCGCGTGCGGGTTCGCCGCCATCGGGGTCCGACGGGGATCGGAGAACGCTCGGCGCGGGCCTGCGCCGCGGGTAGGCTCACCCGCACCGCACGGACATCAACCGGACCACCCCCTCTGCCCGACCCGATCCCGATCGAGTACAGCGAGGCCCAGAAATGACCACAGTCGCGCCCCCGGACATCGTCACCGCCGCAGGCGAGGGCGGGGAGGCGAAAGCCGACGCCCCGGGGTGGCAACCGGCCCTCCGCGGCTTCCTCGCCGTCTACCTGCTCGGCGCGGCCACCCTTCTGGCCGTCGTGGCCACCGAGGCGACCGGAGTGGCGATCCTCGGCGCCGTGCTCTTCCCACTGGGCCTCACCATGGTCGTCCTGCTCGGCTGGGAACTCGTCACCGGCGCCTACGGGCTGGTCCCGCTGGCCGCGATGGAGGGCCGCATCCGGGCGCGCGACTGCCTACGGATCTTCGGCTGGACGATCCTCGGGCACACTGTCGGCGGGCTCGCGGCGGCGTGGATGCTGACCTCCGTGCTCACCGGGATGGGGACCGAACCCGACGCCACCGGGGCCCAGGGCCTGGTGGACCTCGCAGTGGAGAAGACGGTGGCCTACAAGGAGGCCGGCGTCGTCACCGGACTCGGTTGGGTGACGTTGAGCGCCGTGCTGTGCAACTGGCTGGTCGCGCTCGGCGTGATCATGTCGCTCTCCTCCACGAGCACCTCGGGCAAGATCCTCGCCATCTGGCTGCCGATCCTCACGTTCTTCGCGCTCGGTTACGAGCACGCGGTCGTCAACCACTTCACGATCCCCGCGGGCATGATGCTCGGGGCCGATGTGAGCATCGCCGACTGGCTGCTGTGGAACCAGATCCCGGTGCATGTCGGTAACTTCATCGGCGGGATCACCCTCGCGGGGTTGGGACTGTACTTCGCGCAACGGACGCGGGTCGACCGCTCCCCCGGGGCACCGGCGGGCCACACCCACCCACCCCAGGAGTGACCTCCTCGTATGCACCCACCCGAGAAGCCAGGGGATCGGCCCGACGGGCCGCGCCGCCGAACCGGGTCCGACGGCACGCCGGGATCGTTCCACCCTCCCGGGACCAACACACTGGCCGTCGTCGCCCTCGTGATCGCCGTCGCGAACGTGGTGTTCGGCTCGTTCCTCGGCCTGTTCGTGCCGCTGGTCCCGGCCGCCGTCGCGGTCGTCGTGGTCGCGATCGGACACACGTCCCTCAGGCAGATCACCCGCAGCGGCGAGGCCGGAAGGGAGATGGCCGTGTCCGCCCTCGTGATCGGCTACCTCTGCCTGGCCGCGGTCGCCGCGTTCCTGCTGATGGCGTTCACGTTCACCACCGTGGGGATGGCACTCCTCGGCTACTAGGCGATCTGGGTGACCTCGACCGGCAGCCCGGGGTCGGCCGCCACGGTCAGGGGGCTGGGGTCCGCGTCCGCGGCGAGGAGCGCGGAGGCGACCCCCACCACCATCGCGCCGTTGTCGGTGCACAACCGCGGCCGCGGGACGCGCAGGGTCAGGCCCGCGTCGGCACACCTGCTCGCGGCGAGGTCACGCAACCTCGAGTTGGCGGCGACCCCGCCACCCACGAGCAGGGTGTCCACGCCCAGGTCGGTGCAGGCCCGGACAGCCTTCATGGTGAGCACGTCGGCCACCGCCTCCTGGAACGAGGCCGCGACGTCCGCCACGTCGAGCTGCTCGCCGTCGCGTTCGGCGGCCTCGATGCGTCGGGCGACCGAGGTCTTGAGCCCGGAGAAGGAGAAGTCGTGCCGGGCGTCGCGTGGTCCGGTCATCCCGCGCGGGAACGCGATCGCCGTGGGGTCACCGGTGCCCGCGAGCCGATCGATCACGGGCCCGCCCGGGTACCCCAGGCCGAGCAGCCGGGCCACCTTGTCGTAGGCCTCCCCGGCCGCGTCGTCGACGGTCGACCCGAGTTCGACGACCGGCTCGGTGAGCGAGCGGACGTGCAGCAGCTGGGTGTGCCCACCGGAGACCAGCAGGGCCACGCACTCGGGAAGCGGGTCACCGTCGAAGCCCGCGACGGCGACGTGGCCGACGAGGTGGTTGACGGCGTAGAACGGGGCCCCCCACGCGGCCGCATAGGCCTTGGCGGCGGACGACCCCACGAGCAGCGCCCCGGACAGGCCGGGTCCGATGGTGGCGGCGACGGCGTCCGGCCGCTCCAGCCCCGCCTCGGCGAGGGCGGCGCGAACGGTCGGCACGAGCGCCTCGAGGTGGGCGCGGGAGGCGATCTCCGGGACGACCCCGCCGAACCGGGCGTGCTCGGACATCGACGAGGCGACCACGTCGGACAGCAACTCGGCGCGGCCGTCGTCGTGCACGCGCGCGACGGCGACCCCCGTCTCGTCGCACGAGCTCTCGATCCCCATGACGGTTCTCACCGGTCGCTCACCTTCCCTCCGTCGTTCTGTCCTCGCGCTCCCGCCGGCCGCACCATGAGGTGCGCGTCGGCCCTGCTGGGCCGGTAGTACCGGGGACGCAGCCCCACCACCTCGAACCCGTGGGCCTCGTACAGGGTGCGGGCCGGGACGTTGTCGGTCCGCACGTCCAGCACCACCGGCGCCGCGTCCGCGTCCGCCACGTCGAGCATGCGGCGCAGCAGCGTGCGCCCGATCCCCCGCCCCTGGTGGGCCGGATCGACCCCGATGGTGTGCACCTCGTACTCACGATCCCCCTCGGGCCCGAGCACGGCCAGCACGGCGTAACCGACGAGGACCCCGTCCGCCCGCGCCGCGAAGCTGTGGGCGTGCCGGGAGCCGATCTCCGACAGGAACGCGGCGGCCGACCACGGACCGTCGGCGGGGAACAGCACCCTCTCGAGGTCGGCGCAGCGCATGGCGTCGTCGGCGACCAGATGGTCGTGCACGATCGCGTCCGGCGGCGTCCCGGTCACCGCCGGACCCCCCGCAGCGCGGTCGAGGGTGCGGCGCGCCGGGGCGGGACGGCGTCGGGCCGACGCAGGTAGAGCGGTTCCAGCGGCGCCGGGGCCGTGCCCGCGAGGAGGTCGGGGGCCGCGACGGTGACGAGGCCGGCGGGGTCGGGCGCGGTGACCGCCTCGAGGATCCCCGCGGCGGCGTGGCCGGCGGCGGTGACCTCTCCCAGGCGTACGGGGTCGCCGACCAGGTGGTCGACGCCGTCCGCGTCGATCCCGGCGGCGGGGCCCACCATGGGGCCCGAGGTCCGTGCGCCGTCCGCGGAGTAGCGGGCGTGGTAGGCCTCCCGGCGGCGGGCGTCGGTGACGACGACGAGGTCTCCGGTCGCCCCGGCGGCGCGCGCGGTGGCCGCGAGCCCGTCCAGCGAACACACCCCGTGGACCGGCCTGGAGATGGCGTCGGCGAATGCGGCTGCGGTCGCCATCCCGACGCGCAGGCCGGTGAACGGTCCCGGACCGATGCCCACGACCACGGCGTCGAGCTCGCGCGGCGTGAGGCCCGCGGCGGTGAGGCACTCGAGGATGTGCGGGGTGAGCAGCTCCGCGTGGGCGCGGGCGTCCTCGGTGACCCGCGTGGCCAGTGCATCCACCTGCGGGTCCCGGTCGCTGGGCACGAGTCGGCACACCCCTGCGGTGACGAAGGGCGTGGAGGTGTCTACGGCGAGGACGAGCACGGGGTCAGGGTACCGCCGGGCCGGGTGCGGGACCGTCCGAGGCGTCCCGGCGCCAGCTCGCCGTCCGGACGTCGGTGCCGTCGGTGCCGTCGGGCCGACGCAGGGTGACGACCAGTGGCGCCTCGACGAGGGAGTCGACGAATCCGGCGCCCCACTCGACGACCACCACGTCGCTGTCGAGTGCCGTGTCGAGATCGAGCGATTCCAGTTCGTCGGCCAGGTCGGCCCTGGTCGGTTGCGGACCGTCCGGGTCCTGGCCGCCGAGCAGTCGGTAGGCGTCGACGTGGACCAGCCCCGGACGGCCGGGCGTCGCCGGGGCGTGGCGACGGGCGATGACGAAGGTCGGCGAGGTGATGCGCCCGCGTACCCCCAGGCCGGCGGCGATCCCGGTGGTCAGCGCGGTCTTGCCGGCGCCGAGGGGGCCGTCGAGGATCACCACGTCGCCGGCCCGCAGGAGGCCGGCGAGCTCGGCGCCCAGTGCCCGGGTGTCCTCCGCCGTCGGCAGGTCGCGCTGCCCGGGGACGCGGATCGTCACGAGGCCCGGTCGTGGTCGGTGGACGGGGCCGTCTCCCCACCGGCGCCCCGGTCCGGCGGGGGCATGGCGGCGCGGCCCACGCCGTCGGCGCGACGCTCCCGCTCCCGCCATTCGATGATCGCGTCGGCCACCAGGTCCCCCAGCACCTCGGACACGTGGGCGGGCTCCTCCAGCATCACCATGTGCCCGGCACCCGGGACCACCACGAACTCGGCGTCCGGCAGTTCCTCGACGATGTCGACCGACCGGTCGAGCGGGGTGAGCAGGTCGCGGTCACCGCACAGGACGGTCGTGCGGACGTCCCGCAGGACGGGCACGGCGGCCGACTCGTCGTGCTGGGTGAGGGTCTCGAAGAAGTTGGCGATGGTCAGCACGTCGGTCGAGCCGATGAGTTTGTCCACGAACCGGGCGACGGTCGGGCTCATCGCGGCGGGGTCACCGAACGAGCCGCCGTAGATGAACGGCGAGATGAGCGCCCCGAGGGCCCGCCGACCGTTGGTGAACACCCCGGGACTCCGGCCTGCGAGACCGGCGAGCCGCGCGACGGATTTGTTGTCGAGCACCGCGCCGAGCCCCGCCTCGGAGAGCTCGGCCATGGCGGTGGAGACCAGCCCGGCCCCCAGGACGCGCTCCCGCACGGTCTCCGGGTGGCGCGCGGCATATCCCATGACCGTCATCCCGCCCATGGAATGCCCGATCACCACCACCGGACCGGTGGGTGCCGTCGCCGAGATGACGGTGTCGAGGTCCCGGGACAGCTGGTCGATGGTGGAGTTCTTCCGCGAACTCATCCCGCTCAGCCCGTGTCCACGCTGGTCGTAGAACACCATCCGGATCTCCGAGCCGAACCGGTCCGCGAGATGCCGCCGCTGGAAGTGCCAGCTGTCCATCGACAGGGTGTAGCCGTGGGCGAACACGACGGTCATCGGCGCATCGGTGGGCCCGGCCTCCCGCACCGCGAGCGGTACGCCGTCGGAGGCCGCGACCATGGAGCCACGGTCCACTCCGAGTTCCCACATGTCTTCGCCCGCCCACGGGTCGTTGGCGCGTCGACCGGGCAGCAGGGTGACCACCGAACCGAGCGTGGCCGCACCGAGGGCTCCCAGGCCCGCACGCAGCCCTCCCGGGGTCCGGATATGCTCCCTGATCGCCTCGAGATCCCCGGGCGCGCCCCCCACGACCTCGGGTGGTCGGATCTCCACCGGCTCCTCGGCCGCGGACCGGGCCGGGCGTCTGGGCAGACGGATCCGGGGCCTTCCGCTGCGACCGGTCACCTCGCCGTCGTCGTCCTCGCTCATATCGCAGCCTCCCGCCCCCGGTCGGCACCGTGTGACGCACGAAGGACGTGGTGCCTCTCGGCACGCCCCCGCACGGCGGTGACCACCTCGTAGTGGATGGTGCCGACCGTCCTGGCCCACTCGGCGGCCGTCGGGCCGCCGTCGGCCCCGTTCCCGAACAGCACCGCGGTGTCCCCCACCCGGACCGGCGTCGCGGGCTCCGGGCCGAGGTCGACGACGAACTGGTCCATGCAGACGCGGCCGACGTTCGGATACCGGCGTCCGCCGATCGTGACGTCCATCCGGCCCGACAGCAGCCGCCACACCCCGTCGGCGTAACCGGCAGCGATCAGGGCAACGGTGGTGTCGTGCGGGGCGTGCCACGTGTGCCCGTAGCTCACGCCCTGACCGGCGGCCACGCGCCTCACCAGGAGGACCTCCGCCGAGAACGTCATGGCCGGGACCAGGTCGGCCTCCAGGCCTTCGACCGGGTTGAGACCGTAGAGCGCGATCCCCGGCCGGACCATCTCGAAGCCGTCCTCGGGGCGGGTCAGGGTCGCCGCCGAATTGGCGTGGTGGTTGACCGGGCACTCCAGCCCCCGGGCACGCGCGAGGGACACGCACTCGTGCAGCCGGGCCACCTGCAGGTCGATCACCGGGTTGCCCGGATCATCGGCGTGGGCGAAGTGCGCCATCAACCCCGTCACCTCGACGAGACCGCCGGCGGTCGCCGCGACCAGCCGCTCGAGCACGGCCGGCCAGTCCTCCAACGCGATGCCCGACCGGGCGAGACCCGTGTCGATCTTGGGGGTGATCCGCGCGCGGCGGCCGGTACGTCGGGCGGCCTCGAGCACGGTGTCGAGGTGGCCCGGGCTCGGGACGGCGAGGTCGATGTCGGCCTCCAGGGCCGACCGGACGTCATCGGACGCCGAGTAGAGCCACGCCAGGATCTCGGCCCCGATCCCCGCCGACCGCAGCTGCGTCGCCTCCGCGATCGTCGTCACGCCGAGTGCGTGCGCCCCACCGCGCAGCGCGGCCAGTGAGACCGGGACGGCCCCGTGACCATAGGCGTCCGCCTTGACCACGGCCATGACCCGCGCCCCGCGCGCAGCTCGGACCAGGACGCGACTGTTGTGCTCGATCGCGTCCAGATCGATCTCGATGCGGCACGGCGCCGGGGGGACAACTGGACCCATTTCGTCAATACTGCCAAAAACCATCACCGGTGGGCGATTCACGCCCCCCGCAGGGCGGAGATCGCTCCCGGCACTGCTGCCAGTAGATCGGAGGCCCCGATCGGCGCACCCGCCACTCCCTGGCGGTGCGCGGCCCGCCGCGCGGCCTCCCCGTGCGCCGTCGCGGCCGCGACCGCCGGCCACGCCAACGACTCCCCGGGAACGGAACCGCCCACGCCCCGGTCGCCGACAGCCCGGTCACCGACACCCATGCCACCGACACCCATGCCGCTCGCCAGCAGCGCGCCCGCCATCCCGGCCAGGACATCGCCCGAACCCGCTGTCGCGGCCCACGAGGAACCGACATCCACGGCGAACGTCGTCTCGCCGTCGTCTATCAGGGTGACCCGCCCCTTGAGCAGCACCGTCGCCCCGATCCCGCGCTCGCGCAGACCCGCGACGAAGCGGCGCAGCGCGCCGGGGCGGTCCCCGCGGTCCCATCCACCGGTGAGGCGGTCGAACTCGCCGGCATGCGGGGTGAGCAGTACGGGCGCGGTGGCGCTGCGCAGCAGCACGGGGTGGGTGGCGATGCAGGTGAGGGCGTCGGCGTCGAGGACGGTGGGCCGTCCCGTCGACAGGACCGCGTCGATGTCGGCCACCGCGTCGGTCCCCGTCCCGCCGCCCGGCCCCACCACCCACGCCTGGGCGGTGCCGGCCTCGGCCACCGTCGGGTGGCACACCACCTCCGGTCGGGCCGCGAGCACCGCCCCCGCGCCGGATCCGACGTACCTCACCATCCCCGACGTCGCCGCCACGGCGGCGGACGCACACAGCACCGCTGCCCCCGGATACCGGTCGGATCCAGCGCGCACGGCCACGACGCCCTGGGTGTACTTGTCGTCGGCCGGGCCGGGCACCGGCCACGTGCGCCCCACCTCGGCGCGGGAGTGGGCGACGACAGTGTTCGGACCGGCGCTCAGATAGTCCGGCACGCGCTCCTGCATCTGCAGACGACGCGCCTGCACGGGATCCGTGGGATCGATGAGGCCGATATCCACCACCTCGACGCGGCCGCACACCGGCGAAGCCAGCAAGTGGGCCCGCCGCAGCAGCCCGAACGTCACGGTGAGGGTGGCGGGAACGTGGGCGTCGTGGACGGTGCCGGTGTCGGCGTCGACCCCGCTGGGCAGATCCACTGCCACCCACGGAACCCCGGCCGCGGCCAGGCCGTTGACGATCCGGTCGGCCGGCTGGCGCAGCGGTCCGCGTCCGCCCAGGCCCACCACGCCGTCGACGGCGACATCCGGGACCGGAAGACGAGAGCCCACCGACTCCGTGTCGTGGATCCGCCCGCCGACACGGCGCAGGGCGACCAGACCGCGAGCGTGTGCGCGGTCCGGGTCGAGCATCACGGCGTCGACGCGACAGCCACGGGCCCGAAGCATCGCGCCGGCGTAGAGCGCGTCGCCCCCGTTGTCGCCGGCACCGACCAGCAGCTGCACCGTCCGGCCATAGAGGCCCCCGGTGCGCTCCCTCAGTAGGACGGCGGTGTGGTGGGCCACCCCGGCCGCGGCACGGCGCATCACCGCATCCGGGTCCCCGGAGGCTGCGGCGGCGGCGATGAGCGGGCGCTCGGCATCCCTGATCTGCCCGACCGGGTGAGCGCGCCTCATTGCCGTGGCCCCCGCCGGCCTACTCGACCGTGACGGACTTGGCGAGGTTCCGCGGCTTGTCCACGTCGTACCCCCGCGCGGCCGCGACCTCGGCCGCGAACGCCTGGTACGGGATGGTGGCCAGCAGCGGCTGCAGGAGAGTGGTCGACGCCGGGATCGGGATGAAGTAGTCCGACAGCGGCCGGACGACGTCGTCACCCTCCTCGGCGATCACGATGGTCCGCGCGCCGCGGGCCCTGATCTCCTGGATGTTGCTCACCAGCTTCGAGTGCAGCACCCCGCGGCCCTCAACCGGCGGCATCACGATGAAGACCGGCAGGCCCTCCTCGATGAGCGCGATGGGCCCGTGCTTGAGCTCGCCCGCCGGGAAGCCCTCGGCGTGCATGTACGCGAGCTCCTTGAGCTTGAGCGCGCCCTCGAGGGCCGTCGGGTAGCCGACGTGGCGCCCCAGGAACAGCACCGACTTGGCGCCGGCGAGCTCGCGGGCGATCCCGCGGACCGGGTCGAGGGAGTCCACGACCTTCTGGATCTCGTGCGGCATCTGCTCGAGTTGACGGAACTCGGCGGCGACCTCGTCCGGGTACTTGGTGCCGCGGGCCTGCGCGAGCGCGAGGCCCACGAGGTAGTTGGCGGTGATCTGCGCCAGGTACGCCTTCGTCGACGCCACACCGATCTCGGGACCGGCGTGCGTGTACAGGACGGCGTCGGCCTCGCGCGGGATCTGCGAGCCGTTGGTGTTGCACACGGCCAGGACGCGCGCCTTCTGGGACTTGGCGTGGCGGACCGCCTCGAGGGTGTCCGCGGTCTCGCCGGACTGGGAGATGGCCACCACCAGCGTGGAACGGTCCAGGACCGGGTCGCGATAACGGAACTCCGAGGCGATCTCGACCTCGCATGGCAGGCGCGTCCAGTGCTCGATCGCGTACTTGGCGACCATGCCGGAGTGATAGGCGCTGCCGCAGGCGACGATGAACACCTTGTCGATGTCCCTCAGGTCCTGGTCGGTCATCCGCTGCTCGTCCAACACGATGCGGCCGTTCTGGAAATGGCCCAGCAGCGTGTCGGCGACCGCCTGCGGCTGCTCGGCGATCTCCTTGAGCATGAAGTAGTCGTAACCGCCCTTCTCGGCGGCGGCGAGATCCCAGTCGATGTGGAAGGGGCGCCCCTCGCTGGGCTCACCGGCGAAGTCGGTGATCTCGTAGGAGTCGGCCCGCAACACCACGACGTTGTCCTGGCCGAGCTCGACCGCCTCGCGGGTGTGCTCGATGAACGCCGCGACGTCGGAACCGAGAAACATCTCGCCTTCGCCGACGCCCAGCACCAGCGGGGTCGAGCGGCGCGCGGCCACCAGGACGTCCGGGTGGGCCGCGTGACTGAAGACGAGGGTGAACGCGCCCTCGAGGCGGCGGAGCACGGTGCGGCACGCGGCGACAAAGTCGCCGCCGCTGCGGCCCGACTCCATCTCGCACCGCACCAGGTGGGCGGCCACCTCCGAGTCGGTGTCGGACTCCAGATCGACCCCGGCGGCCTCGAGCTCCGCGCGCAGCGGGGCGAAGTTCTCGATGATGCCGTTGTGCACGATCGCGACGTCGCCCGAGACGTGCGGGTGGGCGTTCCGGTCGCTCGGGCGACCGTGGGTGGCCCAGCGGGTGTGGCCGATGCCGGTGGTACCCGGGAACCCGCCCCCGCCCGCCGCCGTGAGCTCCGCCTCGAGGTTGGCGAGCTTGCCCTCCTTCTTCTCGACCCGGGAGGTGCCCGCGCCGTCGAGGACGGCGACACCAGCCGAGTCGTAGCCGCGGTACTCCATCCGCCGCAGGGCCTCGACGACGACAGGGAGGGCGGGCCTGTGCCCGACATATCCGACGATTCCGCACATGGCCGCTAAGTGTAGCCACGCAGTCCGGGGACCCTCGCCCCTTCGTCGCCCCCGAGGCGATACTGTGGCCATCGTGGCCAAGAAGACGAAGGAACTGCTCGCCCGGGTGTCCCGACGCGGCCCCTACGGTGTCGACAGGGGCGACCTCGGTTTCACCGGGACGCCGGGGGTCGTGTTCGTCCCCCGCGGCGCTCCGTCGCCGGCCCCGCTCGTGGGTTGGGCCCACGACTGGACCAGGGGGCCCGAGCACTACGTCGACACCCTCAAGCATCTCGCGTCGTGGGGGTTCGTGGTGGTGGCGCCCGCCTCGGACCGCGGCCTGAGGCCGAACCACCAGCACTACGCGGATCACCTGTCGGCCGCGCTGGAGGACGTCCTCCAGGCCACCCTGGGCCGCGGGGCCGTCCGGGCCGATCCACACCGGATCGCCGTGGCCGGGCACGGTCTCGGCGGCGGGGTCGCCGCGCTGCTGGCCTCCCAGCGCACCGACATCGACGGGGTGGTCATGGTCTTCCCCACCGAGACCGTGCCCTCGGCCGCCGATCGGGCGATGACCGTCGACGCCCCCGCCCTGCTGCTCTCGGGTGCGGGCGGGGTCCACTCCGAGGACGCCCGCGAACTGCAGCGCCTGTGGCGCGGCGACCTGGTACACCGACGCCTGGAGAAGGCGATCGAGACGGGTCTGGTTGAGCGCAACCCGCTTCTCGAGCGGGTCGGGCTGGCGGACCCCGACCTCCGCACCCATCGGGCCGTGCGCCCGCTGCTGGCGGGGTACCTGCTGGCCACCCTGACCGACGACGACACCTATGCCGCGTTCGCCGATCCGGAGGCGGAGTTCAAGGGCACCGTCACGGTCACCCACGAGATGCTCGACGAGGAGGCCGACGACCTGCTCGCCAGCGCCCCGCCGATGCTCAAGCTGGTCAAGTCCTTCACGGGCGGCTGATCGCCCTCCGGTGCCCGGTCGCCGGGGCCCGGTCGCCGGGGCCCGGCGCCGGAGAGCGCACGGGCCCGGACGGTCACACGGCGGCGACCACGCCCGCCAGGCGCTCGGCGACCTCGCCGGCCAGGTTCGCGTCCTCCGCCTCGACCATCACGCGGACGAGCTGCTCGGTGCCGGAGGGACGCAGAAGCACGCGGCCTGTGGAGCCGAGCCTGCGCTCCTCCCCCACCACGGCGTCACAGACCGCCCCGGATGCCACGACTGCGGCCTTGTCCTCGACCGGCACGTTGACGAGGACCTGCGGCAGCACGGTCATGACCCCGGCGAGCTCGGCCAGCGACTTGCCGGTCTCCGCCATGCGGGCCATGAGGCGCAACCCGGTGAGCACGCCGTCACCGGTGGTGGCGTGGGCGGGCAGCACGAGGTGCCCGGATTGTTCGCCGCCGAGGCTGTACCCACCCTCGCGCAGACGCTCGAGAACGTAGCGGTCGCCCACCTTGGTCTCGGTGATCTCGATCCCGGCCTCCCGCATGGCGACCTTGAGCCCCAGGTTGCTCATGATGGTGGCCACCAGTGTGTTGCCGACGAGCTCCCCGGAGTCGCGCATCGCCAGGGCCAGGATCGCCATGATCTGGTCGCCGTCGACAACCTCGCCGGAGGCGTCGATGGCCAGACACCGGTCCGCGTCGCCGTCGTGCGCCAGGCCCAGGTCGGCGCCGTGCGCGCGCACCGCGGCGCGGACGTCGTCGAGGTGGGTGGAACCGCAGTTGTCGTTGATGTTGTAGCCGTCGGGGCTGGCGTGGATCTCGATCACCGTGGCGCCGGCCTCGCGGTAGGCACGCGGGGCCGCCGCGCTGGCGGCGCCGTTGGCGCAGTCGACGACGACGACGAGCCCGTCCAACCGGCCCGGCGTGGCATCGAGCAGGTGCCGGACATAGCCGTCCAGGGCGTCCTCCTGCGTCGCCCGCGAGATACGGCCGATCGCTGAGCCGGTCGGTCCGGTGATGGCACCGTCGGTGAGGGCGGCCTCGACACGGTCCTCCACCTCGTCGGCCAGCTTGTGGCCCCCGGCGGCGAAGAACTTGATGCCGTTGTCCGGCATCGCGTTGTGCGAGGCGGAGATCACGGCACCCAGCTCGGCCTCGTGCTGGGCCGTGAGGTGGGCGACGGCCGGGGTCGGCAACTCGCCCACGAGCAGGACATCGACGCCCTGACTCGCCAGGCCGGCGGCCAGGGCGGCCTCGAGCATCTCCCCGGAGACACGGGGGTCACGGCCGACGACGGCGACGGGCCGGGATTCGGCCCGGCGGGGCGACGGCTCGACCTCGGTCGCCAGGACCGCCGCGGCGGCCGCCCCCAGGCGCACGGCCAGGTCGACGGTGAGGGTCCGGTTGGCGAGTCCGCGGACCCCGTCGGTGCCGAACAGTCGCGTCATATCGTGTGGTCCTCCGGGGGTGGTGGTTCGCCCCGCCGCGGACGGTGGGCGTGAATGGCCGGGTCAGGATAACCCCGACCGACAGTGCAGTGGGCAAATGGACCGGAGCAGGCCCCGCATACGCAGGGGCCTGCTCCGGTGACGCGACCCGGGTGGATCAGCGCTTCGAGTACTGCGGGGCCTTACGGGCCTTCTTGAGGCCGGCCTTCTTGCGCTCGACGGCACGGGCGTCGCGCGTGAGGAAGCCCGCCTTCTTGAGCGCCGGGCGGTCGTCCGGCGAGTACTGGATGAGCGCGCGGGCGATGGCCAGACGCAGCGCGCCGGCCTGACCCGAGGGGCCGCCACCGTGGAGCAGTGCCACGATGTCGAACTGCTCGTCGCGCTCGACGAGGACCAGCGGCGACTTGACGAGCTGCTGGTGCACCTTGTTCGGGAAGTACTCCTCGAGGGTGCGGCCGTTCAGGGTGAACTGGCCGGAACCGGGGAGCAGGCGCACGCGGGCGACGGCTTCCTTGCGACGTCCGACGGCCTGGGCCGGACCGGAGGTGACGGTCGACCCCAGCTGGGCGTCGGCGTCGGCGACGAAGTCGGTGCCACCGGCGTAGTCGGCCTCGCTGTAGTCCTCGGCGACCTCGGCGGCGAGGTCCGCCACCACGTCGTCGGCGACCTCGGCCTCGGGGGTGATGTTCTCGTCGGTCACTGGGCCACCTGCTTGATCTCGAAGGGCACGGGCTGCTGGGCGGCGTGCGGGTGATCGGGACCCGCGTACACCTTGAGCTTGGAGGCGACGGCACGGCCGAGCTTGTTGCTCGGCAGCATGCCCTTGACGGCCTTCTCGACGACGCGGTCGGGACGGGTGTCCATGGCCTTGCCCAGGGTCTGCGACTTCAGGCCGCCCGGGAAACCGGAGTGGCGGTGCTGCACCACGCGGTCACGCTTGTTGGACGAGATCGCGACCTTGTCGGCGTTGATGATGATGACGAAGTCGCCGGTGTCGGCGTTCGGGGCGAACTGCGGCTTGTGCTTGCCACGGAGGATGTTGGCGACCTGGACGGCGAGTCGACCGAGAACCACATCAGTGGCGTCGATGACGTACCAGGCGCGCGTCACGTCCCCGGGCTTGGGGGTGTACGTGGACACAGGCGATACCTCTGTCTGTCTAGTGGGCTGCCGGCCGGGCGGGCGCCCTCCCCCTCGAACGGCGGCCGGTGGTGACCCGCGCGAGGTGGTCCACCGCCCCACCAGGGGACGACATGGACGCCGACGGTCAAGACTACCGGCCGGGACCACTCTCTCCAAGTCGGCGATCACGATCCCCTGCCCATCGGTTAGACTCTCCCCGGTTCCCGCCCTCGTAGCTCAGTGGATAGAGCACGGCTCTCCTAAAGCCGGTGTCGGAGGTTCGATTCCTCTCGGGGGCACCACCCACAGCGGCCGGCCGTCACGGCCGCCGCAGGCGCGTCATCGCCGGAGAGTGGCGGAGAATGCGCTGGTCAGCGCCAGGATCGGCAACCCGATGAACAGGTGGACGATCGCGGCGGCCAGGCCGTCGAGGAACGGCACCGTGACCAGCAGCGGCAGCGCCACGGCGGCGACGATGAGCAGCCCGACGGTCCAGGAGTAGAACTGCTGGGGGTTGGCCGTGCCGACGAGCAGCAGGTACCAGAGCAGCCCGGCGAGGAGCGCGGCGACGGCCCCGTAGACCGCGTACATCGTGGGCGTGTTCCCGCCGTTGGCCCACTGGTGGCCGAAACGCGCGAACACCGCTTCCACGATCCATGCGATCAGCCATCCGGCGATGGCCGCCACAAGGGCGGTCGCGACCACGCTGCCGGCGAACTTGCCCACATCGAGGGCGGGGCCACGGCGCTTCGCCGCGGGCGCGGCGGCGTATCCCCCGTCGGCTCCGTAGCCGTCGTCATAGGCGGGGTCGTAGGCCTGGTCGTCGCCCATCCGCGAGTAGGCACGCGAGTCGGGCTGCTGCCCCATGCGTCGGGTCTGGTCGTCCTGTCCGGGATACATCTCTACCGCCTCCGAATCGGTGTGGTGCCCACTGAGGGTAGTCCCTCCCGGCCCACGACGAGGTCCGCCCGGTCGTCCGAGGACGACCGGGCGGACCCGGCGGGGGCCTGTGGTGGTGGGCCCGCCGAGGAGACGTCAGTGAGCGATGGTCTTCTCCACACCGACACCGGTGAGGGAACGGACCTCCATCTCCACCCGCTTCTCCGGGAACTCGTCCTTCTTCCCGATGAACGTGCCGACGATGCCCAGCAGGAACGCCAGCGGGATCGACACGATGCCCGGGTTCGAGAGCGGGAACAGGGAGAAGTCGACGCCCGTGATCATCGACTTCTCGCCACCGGAGACCGCCGGCGAGAGCGCGATCAGCACCAGGGTGCTGATGAGCCCGCCGTACATCGAGAACAGGGCGCCGGTGGTGTTGAACCGCTTCCAGAACAGCGAGTACAGGATCGTCGGCAGGTTCGCCGACGCGGCGATCGCGAAGGCCAGGGCGACGAGGAAGGCGATGTTCTGCCCCATGGCGCCGATACCCATGACGATCGACACGAGCCCGATCACGACGACCGTGATCCGCGAGACCCGGAGCTGCGACTTCTCGGTGGCCTTTCCGTGCTTGATGACGCCGTTGTAGATGTCGTGGGCGAACGATGCGGACGCCGTGATCGCCAGCCCCGCCACCACCGCCAGGATCGTCGCGAAGGCGACCGCGGAGATGATGCCGAGGAAGATCTCACCGCCGAGGGCGAACGCGAGCAGTGGTGCCGCCGAGTTCACGCCACCGGGCGCGGCCTCGATGACCTCCGGTCCGACCATCGCCGCGGCACCGAAGCCGAGCACGAGGGTGAACAGGTAGAACCCGCCGATGAGGGCGATGGCCCAGGTGACGGACCGGCGGGCCTCCTTGGCGGTGGGGACCGTGTAGAAGCGCATGAGCACGTGGGGCAGGCCGGCGGTACCGAAGACGAGCGCGATCGACAGCGAGACGAAGTCCAGCTTGCTGGTCTCGGTGGCGCCGTACTGCAGACCGGGCTGCAGCAGATCCTTGCCCGAGTTCGCGACGGCTTCACCCAGGAGCGCGGAGAAGTTGCCGCGGGCGGCCACGAGAACCATGAGGCACATGATGAGGACGCCACTGACCAGCAGGACGGCCTTGACCATCTGGACGTAGGTCGTGCCCTTCATGCCGCCGACCAGCACGTAGACGATCATCAGCAGCCCCACGGCCGCGACGACGATCGCCTGCCCCGTGGAGTCGTTGATGTTCAGCAGGAGGGCGACGAGGCCACCCGCGCCCGCCATCTGGGCGATGAGATAGAACAGGCACACCGCGAGGGTGGCCAGGGCCGCCGCCATCCGGACGGGCCGCTGGTTGAGGCGGAAGCTGAGCACGTCGGCCATGGTGAACCGGCCGGTGTTGCGCATCAGCTCGGCGACGAGCATCAGGGCGACGAGCCAGGCGACGAGGAATCCGATCGAGTAGAGGAAGCCGTCGTAGCCGTTGATCGCGATGGCGCCGGCGATGCCGAGGAAGGATGCCGCCGACAGATAGTCACCGGCGATCGCGAACCCGTTCTGCGGACCGGTGAAGCTCGACCCACCGGTGTAGAAGTCCTTCGTCGACTTCGTGGACTTGGACGCCCTCAGGACGAGCGTCATCGTGATGACGATGAAGATCCCGAACACGACCATGTTGAGCAGCGTGCTGCCCACCTGCTCACCCGGCGTGAGTTCATTGATGTTGAGTAGCCAATCCATCAGACAGCCTCACCTTCCAGCTCGAGGCGGATGGATTCCGCACGGGGGTCGATCACGCGGTTGGCGAACCGGATGTAGAGGAACGTGATGAGGAAGGTGGTCACGAACTGCCCCAGCCCGATGATCAGCCCCCAGGTGATGTTCCCGAAGACCTTCGTGGCCATGAAGTCCGTGGCGTAGACGGCGAGGATGACATAGAGGAAGTACCAGATGAGGAAGGCGACGGTCATGGGGAAGACGAACGCCCGGAACTTGCTGCGCAACTCCTGGAAGGCGGGGCTGGACTGCATCGCCGTGAACTCCGCCGTTCCCGGGGTTCGCCGCGATGCGCCCCCCGTCGGCGGATCAGTTGGTTGGGACACGGAGGTCCTCCGTTTCGGGTTCTCATCAGCGCACCCCTGTAGTGATGCGCCTCACAGATAGTGACGGAGGAAGTGTGACACGTAACACAAGTTCTCGGCGGAGACTCTCAGGCAACGCGGTCGATTCCCTGGAAACCGGAGGATGCCGCACCCCCATCCGAGGGGGCAGCTACCTCTATCCGGGGTTAAGCGAGTCAGGCGCCGGGCGCCGCTCCGCGACGGCCCACCGCGTCGGCGAACACCCGCACGATCTCGTCGGGCGTCCGCGCGACGTGGCTGCTGCCGCCGGTCACCCGGGAGATCTCCGCCAGGGTGCCCGACGCGGCGTCGTCGAGCAGACTGATCGTCACGACGATCACCGGGCGCGACGGGGTGACCATGTCGCGTAGTCGGGCGAGGAACTCCCCTTCGTCGAGGTCCGAGGTGGCGTCGTCGGCCCCGTCGGAGATCACGATGATCGAATTGACCATGTTGGGGTCGTAGCCGGAGCGCACCTGGGCGTAGGCGTCGAGTACGGACCGGTAGAGGTCGGTTCCGCCGCCCACCAGACCGGGCAGGGCCGCCAGCGCGCCGCCGAGGGCCTCCCGGTGCGAACCGTCGGCGCCGGCCTCGTCGAGTCGTCGGAGTGGCGCGACCTCCGCGTAGGGCCTGCCATCCCGGCCGGCGGCCCCGCCGAACGCCCACAGCCCGAGAGCCGCGTCGTCGGGGAACTGCCCGAGGCCGGCGCCCGCCGTGGCGACCAGTGCCTCGATCCGGGTCCGGTCCGTACCCGGTATCCCGAATCCCATCGATCCCGAGGTGTCCACCAGGACGAGGGACCGCCCGGGCATCGCCAACACCCGCCACCGTCGGAGGACGCCGTGGAGGCGGTCGGGGTCGCGGACGACGAGCATCTCGATCTCGCCCACCCCTGACCCGTCCGCGAGGGGCGCGCGGTCCGCTTTCCGGAAACCGTCCGCCGAGAGGCCGTCGCGGTGGGCGGGCGAGGCCGTGGCGTCGCGGAGTGCTTCGGCGGCACCGGCGACCTCGGCTCGCCGGGTCGGGTCCTGGGTGGTCACCGCCAGCGGGTACCCGAGGAACACCGCCCCGGTGGCGGGAGCGGCGATCTGGAGTCCCGCGTGCGGGGCCTCACGCCGGGCGAGCACCGCCTCACGCTCCGTCACGATCGTCGCGCCGCCCCCGGAGACCACCCTGTCCAGCATCTCGCGCGATGTCGGGGGAACCTCCATGCGGCTCATCTGCCCCTGCGCCAGGATCGCCATGGACGCGCCCAGTGCGTCCGCGGTCGACCGCATGATCTCCACCTCGGACGCGGCGGCGAGGATCGGCGCGTCCGCGATCCCGGACCGGACGGGATCGCCCATCATCAGTCCCGGGGTCGCCAGGGCGGAGGTCCACGTCGACATGTCGACCGGGGTGTCGCGGGACGCGATGACCACCGGGGTGGACGCGAGCGAGTTCACCACCGTGTCGAAGGGGATCTGCACGTCCCGCGACAGTTGCGCGAGCCGCACCGCCGAGTCCGGGACCCAGATGTCGGGGAGCGCCTCACGGGAGGCGACACGCCCGGCGAGGTCAGCCGACGAGACAGGGGCGACCTCGAAGGAATAGCACCCGTCGGCATCCTCGGCCAGGGCATCCACGTGGTCGGCGATCTCGGGCTCGGCGGCGACACTGATCCGGAGGTCGTCTCCACAGAATCCACCGACACCGGCCCGGGAGAGCCCGGCGAGCACCAGTACCGCGACGAGCACGACCGCGAGGAGCGCGGCTCCCACGAGGACGACCCTGCGGGCCGTCGGATTCCCACTCTGCGGCGACGCACTGTGCCTGGCCATCGCTGGCGTTCCCCCTGGATGTCATTTACCCGGGGCCGTGCCAGACGCCCACGTCAGGCGGATCCGGGTCGGGCGCTGGAATCGTACCCGGGCCGGGGTCCACGTGGGGCCGACACGTGGGAGCCGCCGCGGCGCGCCCCACCGCTGGTGTGGCGCGTCAGCGTCCGCGGAAGACGGGGGGCCTCTTCTCGGCGCGCGCGGCCCGGGCCTCGGCCATGTCCTCACTGCCCCAGGCCCGGAGCTGGAGCTCGGTGTGCTCGTCCCGCGGGAGCAGCCGGGCGTCGTCGTCGTTGATGACGGTCTTGATGTGCCGCAGGCTCAGCGGCGCCGAGCGGGCGAGCTCCGCCGCGAGCTCCATCGCCGAATCCATGTCACCGATCTCGTTCGCCAGGCCGATCCGGGCCGCCTCCTCCGCGCCGACGGGGCGCGCGGTCATGAGGACCGAGCGGGCGTGCCCGCCGCCGACGACGTTGGCGAGCCGCTTGATCGTCCAGTTGTCGAGCGCCAGCCCCACCTTGACGACCGGGACGGCGAAGACCGCGCCCGGTGCCACCACCCGGAGATCCGCGGCCAGCGCGAGCTGCACACCGGCGCCCACGGCCGGTCCGTTGACGGCTGCGATGACCGGCACGGGAGCCGATTCGACGGCCCGGAGCATCCCGGCGTGGCAGTCGTAGAAGTTCGAGTTGTACACCCCGCCGGACAGGTCGGCCCCGGCGCAGAACGCGGTTCCCGCGCCCGTGATGACGATCGCCCGGACCGGATCCTCGGACTCGGCCTCAACCCCGGCGGCCTCGACGGCCTCCCGCAGCGCGGTACACACCTCGGCGTCCAGGGCGTTGCGGGTCTCGTGACGGTCGATGGTGACGACGACGACTGCGCCGTCCCTGCGGGTGACGATCATGGCGACGGGGCCTCCTCTGCGGGACGGGGGGTGCGGCGGCGCACCCCTGCGCCGAGGATACCGGCTGGTAGTCGCCCCCACCGTACGATGCGGTCATGGCGCGAACGGGAGCACTGCAGATCCTCGACCTGGTCCTCGATGACGGTTCGTTCCGACCGTGGGACGGCGCTCCGGTACGCCCGCCCCACGTGGACTCGGTGCCCGGGTACGAGGACTCCCTGCGGCGGGCGGCGGAGAAATCGGGAGTGGACGAGTCCGTCATCACCGGCGAAGGAACCCTGCTGGGTCGACGCGTGGTGCTCATCGCATGCGAGTTCGATTTCCTCGCCGGCTCCATCGGGATCGCCGCCGCCGAGAGGATCGTCTCGGCGATCGAACGGGCGACCGCCGAGGGCCTGCCCATCCTCGCCTCCCCCACCTCCGGTGGTACCCGGATGCAGGAGGGCACGATCGCATTCCTGCAGATGGTCAAGATCTCGGCCGCGGTGGCGGGACACAAGACCGCTGGCCTGCCCTACCTCGTCTATCTGCGGCACCCCACCACCGGCGGCGTGTTCGCGTCCTGGGGCTCACTGGGGCACGTGTCCGTCGCGGAACCCGGAGCACTCATCGGGTTCCTCGGACCCCGCGTGTACGAGGCCCTCTACGACGCCCCCTTCCCCGACGGCGTCCAGGTCTCGGAGAACCTCGCACGCCGCGGGATGATCGACGGTGTCCTCCCTCCCGAGGGCCTGCGGGACCTCACCGCGCGGGCGTTGCGGGTGCTGTGCCAGGACCCGCCCTCCCACGACGAGCCGGCCCCACCGCCCGGCCCCGTACCCGAGCCGGAGCCCGACGACGGCACCCCACCCGACGCCTGGGACGCCATCACCCGGTCCCGCCGGCACGACCGCCCGGGCGCCCGCGCCTTCCTCGACCGGGTCGCACCCACCCGCGTCCCGCTGTCGGGGACGGGGCAGGGAGAGGACAGTGGGTCCCTCCTGCTCTCCCTGGCGCGCTTCCGGGGCCAGTCCGCGGTCGTCCTGGCCCAGGACCGCGATGCGGAGAACGAGACGAGCCCGCTCGGTCCGTCCGCGTTGCGGTCGGCCCGCCGTGGGATGCGGATCGCGGCGGAGATGGGCGTTCCGCTGGTGTTGCTCATCGATACCCGGGGGGCCGCGCTGTCCCGGGAGGCGGAAGAGGGCGGCCTCGCGGGCGAGATCGCCCGGAGCCTCGCGGACCTGGTCACGCTGTCCAGCCCGACCGTCTCGGTGATACTCGGCCAGGGCACCGGCGGGGCCGCCCTCGCGCTGCTCCCGGCCGACCGGGTCCTGTGTGCACGGCACGGGTGGCTCGCACCGCTCCCGCCCGAGGGCGCCAGCGCCATCCTCCACCACGAGACCTCCCGGGCGCCGGAGGTCGCCCGATCGCAGGGGATCACCTCCGCCGACCTGCTGGGAGCCGGGATCGTGGACGTGGTGGTCCCGGAGAGGCCCGACGCCGCCGACGAACCGGATTCCTTCTGCGACCGGATGGCCGATGCCGTCGCCGCGGCCCTCCTCGAGGTCCGCAGGCGCCCCCCTGAGCGGAGGTATGCCGAGCGGATGATGAGGTATCGGGAGCTCGGCCTGCCACTAGAGTGAGTCCTGTCACAGCCCGTCGGCCCGGCCGGCGGGCACGCTGCCACCTGTGAGGGGAACTCCCGATGTCGGACTCCACCGCCTCGTCCTATGCCGCCGCCCACCGGCTCTCGATCAGCGATCCCGACGCGTTCTGGCTCGACGTCGCGGCGGATATCGACTGGACCACGCCTCCGACCACGGCGGTCGACCGCTCTCGCCCGCCGTTCTACCGCTGGTTCCCGGACGGGGAGCTGAACACCTCCTACAACTGCGTGGACCGCCACGTCGAGGCGGGCCGGGGGGACCAGGCCGCGTTCATCTACGACTCCGCCGTGACCGGGGTGAAGGAGACCATCACCTACGCCCAGCTGCTGGACCGGGTCGAGGAGTTCGCCGGAGCGCTGGCCGCCGAGGGCGTCGGGCGGGGCGACAGGGTCGTCATCTACATGCCCATGGTTCCCCGCGCGGCCGTCGCGATGCTCGCGTGTGCCCGGCTCGGTGCGGTGCACTCCGTCGTCTTCGGGGGCTTCGCCGCCCCGGAGTTGGCGATTCGTATCGACGACGCGCGCCCGAAGGTCATCGTCACCTCCCACGGCGGGATCGAGCCGACCCGCAAGGTGCCGTACTTCCCCATGGTGACCAAGGCTCTCGAACTCACCCGGCACACCCCCGGCGCCGTGATCGTGGCCCCGCGTTACGAGCAGTTCCCCGACGAGGCCTTCCCGGAGACGCCGGGCACCACCTGGAGCTACTGGGATGACGCCGTTGCCGCGTCCGAGCGGGCGGCCCCGGTGCCCGTCAAGGCCACCGACCCCCTGTACATCCTCTACACCTCCGGTACCACGGGCCTGCCCAAGGGCGTCGTGCGGGACAACGGTGGCCATGCGGTCGCGCTCGCGTGGTCGATGTGGAACGTCTACGGGGTCCGGCCGGGTGAGGTGTGGTGGACCGCCTCGGACGTGGGCTGGGTGGTCGGCCACTCGTACATCGTCTACGCACCGCTGTTGATCGGTGCGACGTCCATCATCTACGAGGGCAAGCCGGTCGGCACGCCGGATGCCGGTGCCTTCTGGCGGGTCATCTCCGAGCACCGTGCCACCGCGCTCTTCACCGCCCCGACCGCCGTCCGCGCGGTGCGCAGGGAGGATCCGGAGGGCGCCGAGGTCGACAAGTACGACCTGTCCTCCCTGCGCACGCTGTTCTGCGCGGGTGAGCGCCTGGACCCCGACACCTACCAGTGGGCCACCGACAAGCTCGGCACGCCGGTGGTGGACAACTGGTGGCAGACCGAGACAGGGTGGCCGATCGCGTCCAACCTGCGCGGTCTGGAGCCGATGCCGATCAAGGCGGGCTCGCCCACCGTCGCCGTGCCCGGGTACGACCTGCACGTCCTCGACGGCGAGGGCAACCCGCTGCCCGCGGGCGAGGAAGGCAATCTCGCGATCAAGCTGCCCATGGCACCGGGGACGCTGGCGGGGCTGTGGGAGGACGACGAACGGTTCGTCTCCTCGTACATGTCGGTCTTCGACGGGTACTACTCGACCGGGGACGGCGGGTACATCGACTCCGACGGCTACGTCTACGTGATGGGCCGGACCGACGACGTGATCAACGTGGCCGGCCACCGCCTGTCGACCGGGTCGATGGAGGCCGTCATCGCGACCCACCCCGCCGTGGCGGAGGCCGCCGTGATCGGGGTCAGGGACGAGCTGAAGGGCCAGCGGCCCGTCGGGTACGTGGTCCTCAAGTCCGGCCAGGTCCGGGACCCCGAGGAGCTGCGGGCCGAGCTGGTGGCGATGGTGCGTGACGAGATCGGGGCGGTGGCCACGTTCCGGGACTGCACGGTGGTCCAGGGGCTGCCCAAGACCCGGTCGGGCAAGATCCTGCGCAAGACCATGCGGCAGATCGCCGACGGCCAGCAGGACGTGGTGGTGCCCTCGACGATCGAGGACCCGGCCGTGTTGGACGCGCTGGCGCCTTTCCTGCGACCGAGGAAGTAACCCGGACCTACGCGCCGGTTCTGCACGGCTGCGCGGGGGTGCGCGTCCGCCGGGGACCAGTCCGGGCGCGTAGCCCCCGTCTATGCGGGCAGAACGGGCACACACCCCGGGCTCCCCACGGTGCGCGTCAGCCCGGGCGAGGCGTGCGACGTCCGCCCCGCCATCTCCGCCCTGCCGGCCCCCCTACCGACGCCGATCGCCCCGCCCTCCGTGGGGAGGACGGGGCGATCGGGTCTCCCGGCTACGGGAGGAGGGCTCAGGCGTTGAGCAGGTCGATGACGAACACCAGGGTCTTGCCGCCGAGCGGGTGCAGCGCCGCGGAGGTGCCGTAGGCCTTGTCCGGCGGGATCACCAGCTGGCGGCGACCGCCGACCTTCATCCCCGGGATCCCCTCCTGCCAACCCTGGATCAGGCCGTTGAGCGGGAAGGTGATGGACTCGCCGCGGTCCCAGGAGGAGTCGAACTGCTCACCGGTCTCGTAGTCGACCCCCACGTAGTGGACGGTGACGTTGCCGCCGGCGACCGCCTCGGCACCGTCCCCCACCGTGATGTCCTCGGCGACGAGGTCGGTGGGCGCGGGGCCCGTCGGCATGTCGATCTCGGGCTTGTCCATGGTGTCTCCTCCTGGAGTCAGGTTCCCGGGTTCAGCGCTGGCTGATCGGGGTGAAACTCCGCTCGGCCGGGCCGGTATAGACCTGACGCGGGCGGTTGATCTTGGTGGACGGATCCTCGCGCATCTCGCGCCAGTGCGCGATCCACCCGGGCATACGGCCGAGCGCGAACAGCACGGTGAACATCTCCGTCGGGAAGCCCATCGCGCGGTAGATCAGGCCGGTGTAGAAGTCCACGTTCGGGTAGAGCTTGCGCTCGACGAAGTAGTCGTCGGCGAGCGCCGTCTCCTCGAGCTTGAGCGCGATCTCGAGCAGCGGGTCGTTGCTCTGCGACAGCAGCGCGTGCGCGTGCTTCTTGGCGATCTGCGCGCGCGGATCGTAGCTCTTGTAGACGCGGTGGCCGAAGCCCATCAGCTTGACGCCGTCGACCTTGTTCTTGACCCGGTCCATGTAGTCGGTGGCGTCGCCGCCCTCCGAGTCGATCCGCTCGAGCATCTCCAGCACCGCCTGGTTGGCGCCACCGTGCAGCGGACCGTACAGCGCGTTGATGCCACCGGTGATCGAGGCGTAGAGCGGGGCCTCGGACGAGCCGACCATGCGGACGGTGGAGGTGGAGCAGTTCTGCTCGTGATCGGCGTGCAGCACGAGGAGCATGTCGAGGGCGTCGGCGACCTCGTCGGTGACCTCGTAGTCCGGACCGAACGTCATCCGCAGGAAGTTGCGGACGTACCCGAGCGACGGGTCCGGGTCGATGGCGTCCTTTCCGCCCCGGATGCGCTCGATCGCGGCGGCCAGGGTCGGGCCGCGACCGAGGAGTCGGGCGGTGGCCAGGTCGACGGCCTTGGGGTCGTCGATGTCCAGGTCGTCACCGTGGGTCCCGAAGAGGCTCACGCCGGCCGACAGGACGGGCATCGGGTGGGTGTCCCGGGGGAAGGCCTGCAGCAGCGGCATCATCTGGCCGGGCAGCGTCGTCTCGGCGAGCACCTTCTCGGTGAACTCGGCGAGCTGGGCCTCCGTGGGGTCCTCACCGTAGATGAGCAGGTAGGAGACCTCGAGGAAGGACGCGTTGTCGGCGAGCTGGTCGATCGGGTACCCGCGGTGGCGGAGGATGCCCTCGTTGCCGTCGATGTAGGTGATCGAGGAGGTGCACGCGGAGGTGTTGACGAACCCGACGTCCAGGGTCGTCATCCCCGTCTTGGCCAGCAGGGAACCCAGCTGCACCGCGTCGCTTCCGCAGGTCGCTTCCACCACATCGAGTTCGAGCTCACCGCCGGGGTAGGACAGTGTTGCATTGCGGTCCGAACCGTTCGAGCCTGCGGTCACGCGATTCCCTCTCCGACGACTGGTCCCGGCGGCCTGAATCCCGCCACGAATGTGCTGTGCCACACCCTACCGTGAGGGCGGAGCACGGTTCGAAGGGAGTTCTCAGACGCTCCCCCCACGGCCCCACAGCGTGTCTGGACGCGGGTGGTCAGGGCTGGAGCCTGCGGGCGGTCCACGTCTCCCCCGCCAGGAGGCACTCGACCCGATCGTGGAAGCGGTCCGGACCGCCCTGCCAGAACTCGACCCGTTCGGGCACCAGCCGGAACCCGCCCCACCTGTCCGGCATGGGGATCTCGTCCACGCCCGCCAGTCGCTGCTCCGCGGTCGCGTACAGCGACTCCAGCTCCTCCACGGATTCGGCAGGTCGGGACTGCTCCGAGGCCCACGCCGAGACCTGCGACCCCCGGGGCCGCGTGCGCCAGTAGTCGAGGCTGTCCGCCCGGTCGACCGGATGGCACGGGCCCTCGATGTGGACCTGACGCTCGGCGACCAACCACGGGAAGGTCACCGACGCGTACCCGGTCTCCGCCAACTGCGTGCCCTTGCGGGACGTCGTCGTCGTGAAGAACGTCACCCCCCGCTCGTCGGCGCCCTTGCACAGCACCGTCCGGGTCGAGGGCCGGCCGTCGGCACCGACGGTGCCGAGCACCATCGCGTTGGGCTCACGGACACCTCGGCGACCCGCCTCCTCCAACCACGCGGTGAACAGCGGCAGCCACCCGTCGTCCAGGTCGGCGACGTCCAAGCGCGGATGCAGGCCGTACCCGACCCGCATCACGTCGAAATCGGCCGGTTCCAGGGCGGGTTCCTCCATGACCCAGACGGTACTCCGGGCCACGGACGGGCCGGACTACGATGGACCACGTCCCACACCCCGACCGAACGGCACCCCAAGAGCATGAGCGATCAGCTGCCCACCATCCCCGCCGACCTCAAGCCCGCCGACGGCCGCTTCGGCTGCGGCCCGTCCAAGGTCCGTCCCGAGCAGATCGCGGCCGTGTCCGACGCCGCCACCACCGTGATGGGCACCAGTCACCGGCAGGCCCCGGTCAAGGATGTCGTGGGCCGCGTGCGCGACGGCCTGTCCTCGTTGTTCTCCCTGCCCGAGGGGTACGAGGTCGTGTTGGGCAACGGCGGCACCACCGCGTTCTGGGACGCCGCCGCCTTCGGCCTGGTCCGCGAGAAGTCGCTGCACCTGACCTACGGTGAGTTCTCGTCGAAGTTCGCGAAGGTCACCGGCGGTGCGCCGTTCCTGGCCGACCCGATCGTCATCTCCGCCGAGCCCGGTTCGGCCCCCGAGCCGACCTCGGACCCGTCGGTCGACCTCATCGGCTGGGCCCACAACGAGACCTCGACCGGCGTCATGCTCCCCGTGAGCCGCCCGGCCGGCTCGGACAACGCGCTGGTGGCGATCGACGCCACCTCCGGCGCCGGCGGACTGCCCGTCGACATCGCCGACACCGACGTCTACTACTTCGCCCCGCAGAAGTCGTTCGCCTCGGACGGTGGCCTGTGGGTGTCGATCATGAGCCCGGCCGCGCTCGCGCGGGTCGACGAGATCGCCGCCACCGACCGCTGGTGCCCGGACTTCCTGTCCCTGCCGACCGCGGTGGACAACTCGCGCAAGAACCAGACGTACAACACCCCGGCCGTGGCCACGCTGATCATGTTCGCCGAGCAGATCGAGTGGATGAACTCCCAGGGCGGTCTGGACTGGTGCGTCGCGCGCACCAAGGACTCGTCCTCGCGCCTCTACGACTGGGCCGTGGCCAGCGACTACGCCACCCCGTTCGTCACCGAGGCGGCCCACCGCTCGCAGGTCGTGGGCACCATCGACCTCGACGAGAAGATCGACGCCGCGAAGGTCGCCAAGACGCTGCGCGCCAACGGCATCCTCGACACCGAGCCGTACCGCAAGCTGGGCCGCAACCAGCTGCGCATCGGCATGTTCCCGGCGATCGAGCCGGAGGACGTCACGCAGCTGACCCGCTGCATCGACCACGTGGTCGGCCAGCTCGCCTGATCGGCGTCCTCCGGGGCCACCCGCGCAGCATCGTCTGCAGTTTTCCGCAGCCCACCCGGCCCGTCCGCGCGCCGGGTGGGCTGTGCTGACCTACCATGTGGATCAACGCCCAGGACCCGGGTGCGCGCCACTCGACCCCTCGAGCCGCCCACGGGACCGCGAGGAGTCGAGGAGGCGGCATGCGGAAGCTGAGGATCGTCGGTGTGGACACCGAGTCGTCGGTCGTCGAATGCGAGGTCCCGGACTCCGGCGAGAAACTCTCCCTCCCACTCGATGATCGTCTGCGGGCGGCCGCCCGTGGTGAGTTCGTGCCCGGTGGTGGGTCCGGTCGGGCTCCCGTGACCGGTACGCTGCGCCCCCGCGAGATCCAGGACCGCATCCGGCACGGCGCCTCCCCGGAGGAGGTCGCCGCCGACGCCGGCGTGTCACTGTCGCGGATCCAGGGGTTCGCCGTGCCGGTGTTGTTGGAACGCGCCAACGCCGCCGACATGGCCAAGGGCGCCCATCCGGTGCTGCCGGACGGCCCGGCCCTCAACACGCTCGCCGACCGGGTGGGTGCCGCCCTCGACCGCCGTGGCGTGGACCCGGACCTGGTCGTCTGGGACGCCTGGCGTGACCGGTCCGGTGGGTGGGTCGTCCGTACCTCCTGGCCGGCGGGCCTGTCCGACGACGCCAGTGCGACGTGGTCGTTCGTCCCCGACTCGCACGGCGGTTCGGCCCGGGCCCTCGACGACGAGGCGGAGAACATCCTCGACCCCTCGCGCGCGACGGCGCTGCGCTCGGTCTCGTCTCCTCCCCCGCTGCCGCCGGGCCCGCCGCCGATCCGCGCGGTCCCCGCGCCGTCCGCCGCGCCGGCCACCCCAGCCGGATCGTCGACACCAGCCGGACCGTCCACCCCCGCCGCATCCGCCCCTCCCGCGGGGACGGGACCGGTGGCGTCCGGGCGGTCGGAGCCGACGTCCGGCGCCTCGCGCCCCGCGGGGGTGCGAGGCGGGAACGACAACGACGACGACGACAACACCGACAACGAGGACTTCCTCCAGCCCACGCCCACCGAACCCGAACGACGCCCCTCGCGCCGTCATCCCACGATGCCCTCGTGGGAGGACGTCCTGCTCGGGGTCCGCGGTAAGGACGACTGAGTCCGGTCATGGGACACCACGTCGCAACCTTCTGGTATCTCGCCACGGACGATCCCGCCGCACCGATCCGGGCGGGACAACCGTCCGACCCCGGTTTCGCGCGACGTCTGCTGTCGCGGCTGTTCCCCACGGTCACGGTGGCGTCCCTGGGCGCGTTCCCGCTCAACCGCTCGGCCTCGGCCGGGCCGGGGGAGATCTACGTGGGCTCGTTCCCGGGACTCACCGTCGTCCAGACCCCGATGGAGGGGCCCATCACGCCGTCCGCCACCCCGGAGTCGTGGCTGAAACTGGTGGAGGCGCCCACCATCCTGCTGTTCGCCCAGGATGCCGAGGACGGGGTGAGCGGATTCGCCCGGTGGGAGTCGGGGCGGCTCGTGCGGGCGTTCGCTGGGGCCGACGACCGGATCGTCGAGGACGAGGGCATGCCCCTGCCGTTCGAGAGGCCCTACTGGGCCGGCGAGTTCCCGCTCGACACGGCGACCGACACCCCCCTGGCGTTGCCGTTCTCGCCATCGTCACTCCTCCACGCCGCCCACCGCGACTGGCTCGGCTTCGACCTGGAGCCGGGGGGGCTCGACGTGCCGGTCCACGGGTTCGCCACCGACGGTCGCCGCGAGGTACGCCAGCACACCCCGCTCTCCGGGCCGGCACTGCACGTCGTGGGGATGCCGGGCCGCGCCGAGCTCCACGCGGCCGCGAGGCGTGCCGCCGGCGTCGGGTCCGACACGGACGCCGATGGCGACAGCGCCGCCGGCGGGCCCTCCCCCTACGCCGACGACGACTACGAGCGGCTCCCCTCCGGATCCCGCGGGCCGGGCGGGGGTGCGCGCGGCGGCCGGATACGGAGCATCGCCGGCCTCGTCGGTGACGCCGTGCGCCGGGGCGCGGACTCGGTGTCCCGCCGCCGTCGCGACGGCGGATCCCGCTAGCGGGTCGACGCGGCCCGTCGCGAGCGGGTCAGTCCCGGCGGGACCGCTCGTAGAACGCGACCGCCGCGGCGGTGGCGACGTTGAGCGAATCCGTGCCGTCGGTCATGGGGATCGCGGCCCGCACATCGCAGGCACGCATCGCGTGCTCGGTGAGCCCCGGGCCCTCCGCGCCGAGCACGAACGCCACCCTGTCGGCGTCGACGGCCCGGGACAGCGGGGTGTCGGCGGACGGCGTCAGGGCGACGGTCCGGAAGCCCCGCTCCCGCAGGCCCTCGAGCGAACGCTGCCAGGTGGTGGGCGTGCCGGGCAGGTGGGCGAACGGCAGGCGGAGCACGTGTCCCATCGACACCCGCACGACCCGCCGGTAGAGCGGGTCCCCGGCCGCCGCCCCGAACAGCACGCCGTCGACCCCGAGGGCAGCGCAGTTGCGGAAGATCGCGCCGAGGTTCTCGGGGTCGTTGACGCCCTCGAGCACGACGAGCGTCCGCGCGCCGTCCAGCACCTCCTCGACCGGCAGTGGTGCGGGCCGGTCCGCGGCGGCGAGGATGTCGCGGCTGGACCGGAAGCCGATCACCTCGCTGAGGACGTCCTTGGTGGTGCGCAGATACACCGCGTCGCCCGCGCGCTCGTCGGCGTCCCACCCCTCGGCGGCGGCCTCCCTGCGCAACTGGTGCAACCGCGCGTCGGTACCCAGGAGGACGTGTGGCCGGAAGCGCGAGAGCAGCATGCGGCCCACGACGTACGTGCCCTCGGCGATCACCAGTCCCCGCCCGCCGGGCAGGTCGGGCCGCCGGTCGGAGTTGTTGAGGTCGCGGAGGTCGTCCAGCCTGGGGTCGGCGGGGTCGGAGACGTCGACGACGTGCACGGTTCGGTCGCTCCTCCCGCCGGCCGGTCAGGCCAGCGCGTCGGTGATGGGACCGATCGCGAAGTACACGACGAACGCGACCGCGACGATCCAGAGGATCGGGTGCACGGTGCGGCCCTTGCCGGTGGCCGTTGCCATGACGACCCAGGCGATGAAACCGATCCCGATGCCGTTGGCGATGGAGTACGTGAACGGCATCGCCACGATCGTGAGGAACGCCGGTAGCGCGACCGCGAAGTTGGTCAGGTCGATCGCCTTGATCTGCGAGATCATCAGCGCACCCACGATCACCAGCGCGGGCGCGGCGGCCTCGACCGGGACGACCTCGTACAGCGGGGTGAAGAACATCGCCAGCAGGAACAACCCGCCCGTGACGACGTTCGCCAGGCCCGTCCGGGCTCCCTCGGCGATGCCGGAGGCGGACTCGAGGAACACCGTGTTCGACGACGACGAGGTCAGACCGCCGGCGACGGCACCGAATCCCTCGACGACCAGCGCGGCCTTCATGTTGGGCAGGTTGCCCTTGTCGTCCATGAGCTCGGCTTCCTTGCCGAGGCCGGTGAAAGTGCCCATGGCATCGAAGAAGTTGGCGAGCAGCAGGGTGAAGACGAACAGGCCCGCGGCCAGCGGCCCGATGCGGACGAACGCGCCGATGAGGTCCACCTGGCCGATCAGCGACAGGTTCGGGATGCCCCCGAGAGAATCGGGGATGCCGGGGACCGCGAGGCCCCAGCCGGTCGGATTGGGCTCACCGTCGACGAAGGACGGGCCCGCGTCCGCTAGGGCCTCGACGATCACCGCGAAGACCGCGGTGACGACGATGCCGATGAACAGGCCGCCGCGGATCTGGCGTGCGACGAGGATTCCGCAGAGCAGGAGACCGACGACGAAGACGAAGGTGGGCCACGAGGCGATCGACCCGTTGATGCCGAGCCCCACCGGGACGGTGGTGCCGGCCGCGTCCGGGAGGCGGCGGACGAAACCGGAGTCGACGACACCGACCATCGCGATGAACAGGCCGATGCCGACGGCGATGGCCGCCTTGAGCTCGCCGGGCACCGCGTTGAACACGGCGGTGCGGAACCCGGTGACGGCGAGGATCACGATGATGATGCCCTCGATGACCACCAGGCCCATGGCCTCGGCCCAGGTCACCTGCTGCGCGATGGTGACGGCGACGAGCGAGTTGATCCCCAGGCCCGTGGCGAATGCGAAGGGGTACCGCGCGATCGCACCGAACGCGATGGTCATCACGCCCGCCGTGAAGGCGGTGACCGCGGCGATCTCGACGATCGACAGCTGGTTGCCCTCGACGTCGGTGCCCGAGCCGAGGATCAGCGGGTTGAGGATGATGATGTAGGCCATCGCGAAGAAGCTGACGAGCCCGCCGCGGACCTCGCGGGACACCGTCGAGCCGCGCTCGCTGATCTTGAAGTAGCGATCGAGCGCCCCGACCTTGGTGGGGGGCTGCGACGGGGCCCCGGTGCTCTGCGACATCTGGTGACCTTCCTGAGCTGTGGGTGAGGAACCGTCATAGAGTAACCGCCCCGCCGCCTGCGGTAGCGTCGCGGTCATGACGGACGAGTCGACAGACCCGGGGGTCCCCCGGATTCCCGCCTACCTGCTGGACCCCCGACCCGTCGTCATCATCGGCACCCTGGCGTGGACGTTGGCCCTCCTGGCCCACATGCTCATGGAGGAGGTCGACATGCGTTCGGTCATCCTGGGCGCGGTCGGCGTCGGCGTCGGGGCGGTCGGCACGATCGTCTACGCACTGCAGCGCCGGGCCGTACTACGCGGCAGCGCGGGTGCCCAACAGGGCCTGGACTACGACCTGGACTGAGCGGGTCAGTCCGCGGACGTGGGCTCGTCGACAGACGTCTCGGCGTCCCCACCCTCGTGGGGGGCGGCCGCACCGGACGCGGGGTGGCCGGACGCGGCCTGATCGTCCGTGCGGTCATCGGCGGCGGAGCGGGCACGTGCGGTCGCGGCGAGCTGCTGGGGCAGGACCACCACGTCGACGGCGGCGTCGTCGTACGCGTAGGCAACAGCCGGCCCGGTGTCGGAGGGGATCTCGACCTCGCTGTGGGCGCCGCAGCCGTACTCGAGGTGGACGACCTGCCCGTCGGCGGAGAACTCGTTGGCGCAGACGCCGAACAGGGCGCCCAGGGACCCGGCCACGGGCACCAGGAACCCACAGGTCCCACAGTGGTGCTTGGCGGCCCGGGCGATCTCGGTGTCCGGTCCGCGCTCGACCGTCCACCGGTCGGCGGCGGCGGCCCGCCCCTCCCAGCTCAGGCGATGCGGTCGGCCGAGACCGATCGGCCCCGCGGCGTCGTCCAGCTCGTCGTCGCCGTTCAGCGTGTAGCCGGGGACGAGCCGGTCGTCGTCCTCGGGCGGCGGGAGCAGATCCCCGGCGCCGAGGTCCCCGGGCCGGATGCGCCGATCCCACGGCACCCACTCGGGGGCGACCAGCGCGTCCGCTCCCGGGAGGAGCGCGATCTCGTCGACGGTCAGGTCACCACCGGGCACGAGCGCGAGGACGCAGGCCCAGTACCAACCTCGGTACCCGGGCAGCTCGGAGGCGAACCGGTGCGTGGTTGTGAACTCCGCCTCGACGGTGCTGCCGAGGTGCTCCCCCACACCCTCCGCGGCGAACTCCTCGACCGCCGACCGGGCCACGTCGACGCCGGAGGCCAGCCGCTCACGCAGCGCGCCGTCGAAATCCGACCCCTGATCCGTGCCTACCCCGGTGTTCACCCCTCCCATTATGCGCATCTCCGCGTGGAGGTCACGGCCCGGCCCGTCGTGCGGCATCCTGGGGGGCATGCGCAGCGCCCTCGGCCCGGTCGGCCCCCTCGTCGTGTCCCTGAGCCTCGTCGCCGCACTCACGGCGTGTTCCTCGGACGACGGAGGAGCACCGCCCGCCACCACCTCCGCCGGCGCTTCCCTGGCCTCGTCGAGCGTCCCCGCCGGCTCGGCCGCCGGGAGTTCGGCGGCCCCCCGGGTGCCGGTCGGGCCGTCGGACCCGCAACCCGCGCGCGGCTCGGTGGAGGTCGTGCGCACGCTCGAGCACGACCCGTCCTTGTTCACCCAGGGGCTACAGGTGGTGGGCGACGAGATCTACGAGTCGACGGGGCGGGTCGGCAGTTCCGTGGTCCAGCGTCGACCGCTGGGGGGTGGCGAGCCCGCGGTGACCGTCGCCATGGCGGGGGACGAGTTCGGCGAGGGCCTGGCCGTCACCCCCGACACCCTGTGGACCCTCACCTGGCAGAAGGGCATCGCCCACAACCGCGACCCGCAGACCCTCGAGGTGCGCTCCGAGGTCCCGTACGAGGGCGAGGGCTGGGGCCTGTGCTCCGACGGCACGGCGCTGGTGATGAGCGACGGCTCCGACACCCTGACCTTCCGCGACCCGACGACCTTCGAGCCGACCGGACGCGTGTCGGTGACGTCCGGGGGCACGCCGGTCACCCGGCTCAACGAGCTGGAGTGTGCGGACGGCTCGGTCCTCGCGAACGTGTGGATGACCGACGAGATCGTGCGGATCGATCCCGCGACGGGGCAGGTCACCGCGATCTACGACGCCGGGCAGCTCCAGCAACCGCGGCCGGCCGACCCGGATGCGGTGCTCAACGGCATCGCGGCGCTGCCGGACTCCGGGAACGTCCTGCTCACCGGCAAGCTGTGGCCGACCATGTACGAGGTGCGCCTCGTTGGGTGAGCGTCACACCGGACCCGCGCGCCGCGCCGTCTCCTCCGCCGGACGGGGCGTGCGCCGGGTCTTCCACGCCGACGGCGCGGACCGCTCGGGGCTCGCTCCGCTCAGCTACGTCACGGTCGCCAACTTCGCCTGCGACGCGATCCTCGCCGTGGCCCTGGCGAACACCCTGTTCTTCTCCGCCGCGACCGCGGAGTCCCGCGCCAGCGTGGCGCTGTATCTCCTGGTCACGGTCGCGCCGTTCGCACTGATCGCGCCGGTCATCGGCCCTGCGCTGGATCGCCTGCACCGGGGCCGACGTCTCACCGTCTCACTGACGTTCACCCTGCGTGCGGTGCTGGCGGTGGTCCTCGCGCTGAACTTCGACTCCTGGCTCCTGTACCCCCTCGCGCTGGGCATGCTCGTGTTGTCCAAGACGTTCGGCGTCGTCAAGGCGTCCATCACCCCCCACGTGCTGCCCCCGACCCTGGACCTGGTCCGCACCAACTCCCGCCTGACCGTGCTGGGGCACGTCTGCGGCAGCCTCATCGCAGGGGCCACAGCCGGCGCCGTGGCGTGGCTGTGGGACTCCGACGCCGCCCTGTGGTTGCTCGCAGCGGTCGCCCTCGTCGCGGCCTACGTCGCCGTGACCATCCCCGCGCACGCCGAGGCGTCCCGGGACGAGGAGTCCGCCACCCTGCGGATGGAGCGGGGCCCGAGTCTGACCGGTGACCTCCGGGCGGTCCTCACGCGGCCGCTGGGCAGGAACGTCCTGGCGAACCTGTGGGCGGTGTCGCTCCTGCGTTTCATGACCGGCTTCCTCACCCTGTTCCTGGCGTTCATGGCCAAGGCCCAGGAGGACGCCACCGCGATCGAGCAGGCCGGCCTCCTGGCGATGGCGGGCGCCGCCGGCGGGCTGGGTACCTTCACCGGCAACGCCGTCGGTGCGCGGCTCCCGCTGGGACGGCCCGAACGGATCGCCGGCACGGCCGCGGGGGCGGCCCTGGCGACGGCCGTCGTCGCCGCGTTCCTCGGGACCATCTGGGCCGCGGCCGTCCTCGCGCTCGTCGCGGCGGTGTGCAGCGCCCTGGGCAAGGTCGCCCTCGACGCGTCGGTCCAGACGGACATCCCGGACGCCGCACGCTCCTCGGCCTTCGGTCGCTCCGAGACCGCCCTGCAGGTGGCGTGGGTCCTCGGCGGAGCACTGGGCGTCCTCCTGCCGACCGACTTCACCGTGGGGTTCTCGGTGATCGCCGTGGTCGGCGCCCTGATGTTCGCGCAGTCGCACCTGACCGGCCGCGGGTCGACCCTCGTCCCCGGCCTCGGCGGCAACAGGCCGCGCTTCCCGGGCCCGCCGCGCGACCCGGGTGTGGCCGACACCCGGCCCCTCGGCAGAATGAGGGAGTGAGTTCCCGCAACGAGACCCCGTCGACCGGCTCCCGTATCCGTCCCATCACCTGGGCGATCGCGGCGTGGATGATCATCATGATCGCCGCGATCGTCGGCGCCTGGCAGGGTTCGGAGGCCCGGTACGGTGCACTACCCGAGGTGACCGTCGCGAGCGATCGCGGCCAGGTGACCGTGCTGCCGTTCACCGCGACCGACCTGGACGGGAACACCTTCACCAATCCGGTCGGCGAGTTCCGGGTGCAGGATGAGGACGTCCTCACCGTCCGGCTGCCCGGAGAGCTGCGTGCGTCGACGATGGACGTCTATGAGATCCGCGCCGACGGCTCCCGCGACTACACCGTCGAGGCCGGCGGGCCGGGCCAGCTGCTGGTGCCCGTGACCACCCCGGAGGAGGGCCGGATCGAGGGCCTCGCCATCCGTGCGGTCGCGATCGTCTATGCCGCTGACGGGTCGGAGTCGATCCTCAACGGCGAGTGGTCGGTGCGCTTCACCTACGCCGACTGATCCGTGGGTCAGGCGTCCAGCTCGCGCGCGACCGCGCGGAGCACCGACGCCACCCGGCCCGAGACCTTGGCCTCCGGCCGGTGACCACGGCGCAACTCGGGCTGGACGGTCGACTCGAGCACCTTGATCATGTCCTCGACCATCCCGTGCAGCTCGTCCGCCGAACGTCGGGGCCCGCTCCTCGGGGCCCGCTCCTCCGCGACCGTCGGCTCGTCGTGGACCACCACGCGCAACGCCTGGGGGCCGCGGCGCCCGGAGACCATGTCGAACTCCACGCGCTGGCGCGGACGCAGCGTCTCGAGCCCTGCGGGGAGCGCCTCGGAGCGCACGTAGACGTCCTCTCCGCCCTCCTGGGACAGGAAACCGAAGCCCTTCTCCGCGTCGTACCACTTGACCTTGCCGCTGGGCACCGCGAACCACCTTCCGACCGGACGCGGGATACGCGACCGACAACCATGACTGATGCCCCGAGACTACCCTCGTGCGCGTTGGTGCCCACCGCGAGGCGAGCGGTAACCTCCCCGTGTGACCGCCGACGATCGACGCCCTGCCGACGACCCCTGGACACCTGACGCCGCCGCGTCCGCGCGGGCAGCCGACCCCGTGCGGCCACGACGCCGGGGCCTGTTCGTGACGGCGCTCGTCATCTTCACGATCGGGGTGCTGTTCACCGTCGCGGCGGCGCTGACCCCGTTCGTGCTCGGCCGCGACGCGCCGACTCTCCTCTATCTCGGGGCGATGTCGTTCACCCCGGTGGGGTTCCTGCTGGGACTGCTGTACGCCATCCTCGGCTCGCGGCCGCCGTCGGTGTGACCAACCACACCCGTCCGCGAACGTCGCTGGTAACGAGCCGATAACGGCGCGCACGTCAGACCCACACTGCCTCGGTTTATTTCAGAATGGTGACGATCCGGCATCGGACCGCTACAGTTTCGTAGCAGACTCGTCAGCGAGTCGGCATCGGACGCACCTACCGAACCCCGCCCAGCGGCCGATGCCACAGTGACCATTACCCGGGCGGGGACGGGGGACCCGACAGGGCCCACCACGGGCCCGGCGACCGATGGTCGCCTTGGGGTGAAGCCGCCACCGGCGGCCGGACGCACTCGTCCGAACCCGACAGCTCACCCCGTAGGCACAGAGTGAAAAGGACTGACGACATGACCTCTTACACCGGACGCCACCGTGCCGCCGCCGCCTCCTCAGCGCCCAGGAACGCTGTGAAGGTTGTCCTCGCAGGCACCGCGTTCTCCGCCGCCGGCCTGGCCCTCGCGCCGGCCGCCAACGCCGCCCCCGACTCCGACTGGGACCGCCTGGCCCAGTGTGAGTCCGGCGGCAACTGGGGCATCAACACCGGGAACGGGTACCAGGGCGGCCTGCAGTTCTCGCCGAGCACCTGGGCCGCCTACGGCGGTACGCAGTACGCCCCGACGGCCAACCAGGCCACGCGCGAGCAGCAGATCGCGATCGCCGAGAAGACCCTCGCCGGTCAGGGCTGGGGCGCCTGGCCCGCCTGCTCGGCCAAGCTGGGCCTGAACTCCGCGCCGACCCCGCGCGACCTGTCCAACCCGGCGCCCGCGCCGGCCCCGCGTGCCCACGCCCCGGCCGCGCCCGCCGCCCCGGAGGCGGTCACCGCCGCCGATCACGTGGCGACCCTGTCCTCCTTCGCCGAGGGCCGCGGCATCGTGCTGCCGATCGCCGACACCTACGAGGCCAACCGGGACGCCGTCGACGCCGCCTACGCCGGCAACCAGGACCTGGTGGACGGCTTCTTCGCCACCTACCTGGCCAACTGACGCGTCACCCGCGCAGCCCCGGTCCACGGACCACGAGGAAGGGCCGCCACCCCCTGCAGGGAGTGGCGGCCCTTCCTCGTGTGTGAGTGCGTCGCGCTCAGCGGGTGCGGACGGTCCTGTTGACCACCGTCTCCGGGTGGAGGTAGCCCAGCCGATGCTGCGGCAGCGGGAAGGTCTCCTGCCCGAAAGGGGACAGGCCTCCCGCGACCAGCGCGGCGAGTTCGGTCACCGGGTGCTCGCCGAACGAGGCGTCGGGCCATCCCGGGTTGTCATGGGTCAGATTCTTCTTGGCAGCCACGTGTCCAGTGTCTCACCTCGCGGGCGTCCCGTCAGCATCCGGGTCGTATCGGACCCGGACGGTCCTCACCGCCGCCGCGATCTCACTAGGCTGGGACGGATCATGCCGAGTTCCCGAGCCTCCTCCCGCCGTGTCGCCCCCCGCCGTGCTGGTTCCCCCGGTGCCGCCGGCGACGAGCCGGACTTCCCCGCGTGGCTGGCCGGACTGTCCGATGACGCGCTCGTCCGCGTGTGCGAGTCGCGTCCGGATGTGGCCACCCCTCCCCCGGCCTCGGTCGACGTGCTCGCGTCGAGGCTGCGGTTGCCGGCGTCCACCGCCCGCGCGCTGGGGACCCTGACGTGGCCGGAGCTCGTGGTCCTGGCCACCGCCGCAGCGGTGGGAGCCGATTCCGGGGCGGTGCCGCTGGGTGCGGTGTCGGGCCGGTTGGGTGTCGACGACGACGAGCCCGTCTTCCACGCCGCCCTCGCCCGTCTCCGCGACCTCACCCTGCTCTGGGGCGGAGGGGACCATGTCCGGATGGCGCCCGTCACGGCGGTGGCCGTCCGGTCGGCCCCGGTGGTGGCGCCGCACCCCGGCGAGCCCGCGGGCGCCGACCTCGACGTCGCCTGGGGCGGCCTGTCCGCTCCGGCGGTCGGGGTGCTCGAGGCGATCGCCCGCGGGCGCACCCCCGTCGGGGCTCTCGGCGCCGGGGCGTCGGAGCCGGTGCGTGCCGCCGCGACAGAGCTGGCGGGCTCGGGGCTCGCGGAGGTGACCGGTGGGGACGACGGCGAGGTGGTCGTCCCGCGTGCCCACGCGCTGGACCGGGCCCGCCACGGCGCCCGCGACGAGGGATCGTCGCTGCTCCACGCCCCTGCGTGGGCCGCGCCGAGGGCCGGGGCGGCCGCGGGCGGGCGCGAGGCCTCCTCCGGTCAGTGGCGGGGTT
>NZ_JAUMSR010000001.1:2591383-2615621 GCF_032905965.1 Dietzia sp. IN118
GGGGCGGGCCGGGTCGACGCCTCCGGCGGCGTCGCGGCCCTCGAGCTGCTGCACCGCTGCGACTCGGTCCTCTCCGCCCTGTCGACCGCCCCGGCCGCCACCCTCAAGGCCGGCGGTGTCGGGGTGCGCGAACTGCGGCGGGTGGCCCGCGCCTCCGGCCTCGTCGAGCGCGAGCTCCCCCTGCTGCTCGAGGTCCTCGCGGCCGCGGGACTCATCGCGGTCGGCGACGCCGACGTCGGCGACGTGGCCTTCGACTCGGTGTGGGCGCCCACCGAGGCCGCCGACGTGTGGTCGGCCCGCGAACCCGCACGCCGCTGGGCCGAGCTCGTCCTCGCGTGGTGGTCCATGCCGCGGACGCCGTGGCGGGTCGGGTCCGAGATCGAGGGCGGCGGCACCGTGCCCGCATTGGGTGAGCCCATCGGCCCGCCCGGACCCACCGAACGGATCCGGGTCCTGAAGGCGCTGGCCGCCCTGGACCCCGCAGCGGAGCCCGACGCCACTCTGCTGACGGAGGTGGTGCGCTGGTCCTCGCCGGTGTGGTTCTCGCGTGCGGGTTCCCGGCCCGTGGCCGAGACCGTGGCGGAGGCGCGTCTGATGGGACTCGTCGTCGGGACCACCGCCACCAGCGCGGCCAGGGCCCTCGCCGGCGACACCCACGCACCCGTCGCCGGAGCCGCCACCCACACCGCCACCACCCATGACGGCACCCCCGCCCCCGGCGTCGAGGACCTCGAACCGGTCCTCGTCGCCGCCCTGCCAGACCCGGTCTCGGAGGTCATCGTCCAGGCCGACCTGACGATCCTCGCCCCCGGCCCGCTCGTGCCCGAGCTCGCCGCGGAGTTCGCGCTCCTGGCCGACGTCGAGTCGGCCGGCGCCGCCACCACCTACCGCGTCACCGAGACCTCCGTGCGTCGCGCACTCGACGCCGGGCGCACGGCGGCGGGGATCCGGGACCTGCTCGCCCGGACCTCCGTCACCCCCGTCCCGCAGTCGCTGGACTACCTCATCGAGGACGTGGCCCGTCGTCACGGTCGGCTGCGGGTGGGTACCGCCCTGTCCTTCGTCCGGTGCGACGACCCGTCGCTGGTCGCCCAGGTCCTCAGCTCCCCGGTGGCCGAGAACTGCGCACTGCGGACCGTCGCGCCGACCGTCCTCATCTCCCAGGCCCGGCCGTTGGACCTGGTGGAGGCCCTGCGCGAGCACGGGTTCTCCCCCGTCGTCGAGGACACGACCGGCGCCGTCGTCGCCCTGACCCGGCCGGTGGCCCGTGTCCGGGAGAGCCGCATCACCCGCGCGCCCCGCTTCCCCACGCGCACGGCCACCCCCTCCGAACTGCGGGCGGCCGTCGCGGCGATGCGCTCGGCCGACCGGGTGCGCTCGGCGCGGGGTACTTCAGGGGGCGCGTACACCGGCGAGGCCGCCATCGCCCGCCTGCACGACGCGGCGAGCACGGGCACCGCCGTCACCGTCTCGGTCGTCGACGCCCAGGGCCGGTCCACCGCGCGACTGCTCGTGCCGGCCTCCGTCGGCGGGGGTCGGATCGAGGGGATCGAGCCCGATTCCGCCGAGCCCGTCACCCTGCCGCTGCACCGCGTGATCTCCGTCTCCGACGTCGACCCGACCCGCTGACCCGGATTCCTGGACAATGAAGGGTCGGACCCACGCGGGTCCGGTGAGACCCCGAGGAGGGCCGGAGTGAGTGGTGGACCGCTGATCGTCCAGTCGGACAAGACCGTGCTGCTGGAGATCGACCACGATCAGGCGAACGACGCGCGCCAGGCGCTGGCCCCGTTCGCCGAGCTGGAGCGCGCCCCCGAGCACGTCCACACCTACCGGATCACGCCGCTGGCGCTGTGGAACGCCCGGGCCGCCGGCCACGACGCCGAGCAGGTGGTCGACGTGCTGGTCAACTTCTCCCGCTTCCCCGTCCCGCAGCCGCTGCTGGTGGACATCGCCGAGACCATGGCCCGCTACGGCCGGCTCCAGTTGGTCAAGAGCCCGGTCCACGGACTGACCCTGGTCTCCCTGGACTCCGCAGTGCTCGCCGAGGTCAAACGCCACAAGAAGATCGCCCCGATGCTCGGCGCCGACATCGACACCGACACCGTCGTGGTGCACCCGTCCGAGCGCGGCCGCCTCAAGCAGGAGCTGCTCAAGGTGGGCTGGCCCGCCGACGATCTGGCCGGGTACGTCGACGGCGAGGCCCACGACATCGACCTGTCCACCGAGACCGAGCCCTGGGAGCTGCGCGACTACCAGCAGATGGCCGCCGACTCGTTCTGGGCGGGCGGCTCGGGTGTCGTCGTGCTGCCCTGCGGCGCGGGCAAGACGATGGTCGGGGCGGCCGCGATGGCCAAGGCCAAGGCCACCACGCTCATCCTGGTGACCAACACCGTCGCCGGTCGGCAGTGGAAGCGGGAGCTGTTGGCCCGCACCACGCTGACCGAGGACGAGATCGGCGAGTACTCCGGCGAGCGCAAGGAGATCCGCCCGGTCACCATCGCCACGTACCAGGTGGTCACCCGCAAGACCAAGGGCGTCCACCGGGCGTTGGAGCTGTTCGACTCCCGCGACTGGGGGTTGATGATCTACGACGAGGTGCACCTGCTGCCCGCGCCGGTGTTCCGGATGACCGCGGACCTGCAGTCCCGGCGCCGGCTCGGGCTCACCGCCACCCTGGTGCGCGAGGACGGCCGAGAGGGTGACGTCTTCTCCCTCATCGGACCCAAGCGGTACGACGCCCCGTGGAAGGACATCGAGGCGCAGGGCTGGATCGCCCCGGCCGACTGCGTCGAGGTACGGGTGACGCTCACGGAGAACGAACGGATGCTCTACGCCACCGCCGAGGCGGAGGACAAGTACAAGCTGTGCTCGACCGCACGGACCAAGATCCCTGTGGTCAAGAGCATCCTCGCCAAGCACGCCGGCGCCCCGACCCTGGTGATCGGTGCCTACCTCGACCAACTCGAGGAGCTCGGCGACGAGCTCGACGCCCCGGTCATCCAGGGCTCCACCTCCAACAAAGAGCGTGAGAAGCTCTTCAACGCGTTCCGCGCCGGGGAGATCTCCACGCTCGTGGTGTCCAAGGTCGCCAACTTCTCGATCGACCTGCCCGAGGCCAGTGTGGCCGTGCAGGTGTCGGGGACGTTCGGCTCCCGGCAGGAGGAGGCGCAGCGGCTGGGCCGGCTGCTGCGGCCCAAGCACGACGGTGGCCAGGCACACTTCTACTCGGTGGTCTCGCGCGACACCCTCGACGCCGAGTACGCCGCGCACCGGCAGCGGTTCCTCGCCGAGCAGGGGTACGCCTACCGGATCATCGACGCCGACGACCTGCTGGGGCCGCCGATCCCCGAGGTCGGCTGACGCCGGCGGCCACCCGCGGGTCCGGTCCGGACGGTTCCTGGGATACTGGACCCATGGCCGCCGATCGCACCCCCCGCGCCCCGCACGAGCAGTACCGCCTCGCCGACATCCCCGTCGACGACGCCTGGGTCCGCAAGCACAACGAGAGCCTCGCCGAGGTGCGGCGGCTGCAGTGGTCCGCGGGCATCCTCGGTGTGCTCGTCCTGGCCGCGGCCGTGGGCCTGCTCATCTACTCCGGCTTCGAGGCCTGGGCCTGGATCGTCGCCGCGCTGGCCGGGGTCTTCGCTCTCGGATGCCTGGCGATGATCGGGTACATCCCGCGCAAAATGGGCTCGATGCAGCGCACCTACGCCACCTCGGAACTCGTCCCGGCCATCATCGCCGAGGTGCGCCCCCGCGGGCTGACCCTCCTGGCGCTGGTCGACCGTGCCGTCGACCGCTCCGCCGGAAAGCTCCCCGCGCTGGCCGTCCGCAGCTGCGAGAAGCTCCCGGGTCACGACGTTCGCGTGGGCGAGCGCGTGCCGTGCGTGGCCGTGGTCGGCAACCGCAGCGCCCGCGGCGGCGACAACCTGTACCAGTTCATCTCACCCATGCCCGTCGCATGGGCGACCTCCGACAAGGCCGTCCTGCGCCGACTCGAGAAGGAGATCCCCTCCGGCGAGTGGGAGCGGGTGCGCCAGAACCTCGACCGGGTGGACGAGGTCTCGGCCACGCCGACGAGCCTGCTCCCCCTCGACTGAGCGGCCCCCCCTCCCCCGGCATCTGCGCAAGCGACCGCCCTCACCCGGTTCCCGGCATCCGCGCGCCCTCGGCACGCCCGGACCCGTAGCCCGTCCGCGGCCTCACCCGCCGCCGGGCCCCCTGTGAACTAAGCGTCACGGGACCGTGATCCGACGCCACAGTTCCGCAACACCGCCTTCCTAGCCTGATCGGTACAGGCTCGAAGGAGGTCCAGGAATGACTGAGCACATCGTCGTCGTCGGGCACGGGATGGTCTCCCACCGATTCGTCTCCACCCTCGGCTCGCGGTACGCCGACACCGACCTGGCCGTCACGGTGATCGGCGAGGAACCCGACCCCGCGTACGACCGCGTGGGCCTCTCGGCCTATGTCGGCGCCTGGGAACGTGCGGCCCTGCACCTCGAGGACGCCCGCCACTCCGCCGACCCGAGGGTCACCGTCCGCTCGGGACACCTCGTCACGGCGATCGACCGATCCGCGCGGCAGGTCGAACTCGACTCCGGCGAGTTCATCTCCTACGACACGCTGGTCCTGGCCACCGGCTCACGCGCGTTCGTCCCGCCCGTGCCCGGTCACGACCTGCCCGGCTGCCATGTCTACCGCACCCTCGACGACCTCGACGCGATCCGCGCGGCCGCCGAGACCGCAGGGCCCGGCGCGCACGGCGTCGTGATCGGCGGCGGGCTGCTCGGCATCGAGGCCGCCAATGCGTTGAGCCTGATCGGGCTGACCCCGCACGTCGTGGAGCGCAACGACCGGCTCATGCCCGTCCAGGTCGACGGTCGGGGCGGCGCGCTGCTGGGCGACCTCATCCGCGACCGTGGCATCGAGGTGCACCTGAGCGTGACCGACACGGTGATCGAACCGCGCGACGGTGCGGACGGTGACGGCGGGGTCCGGGTGACCCTGACCGGCGACGACGGCGAGACGACCGCGGTCGAGGCAGCGGTCGTGGTGTTCTCCGTCGGTGTGCGCCCCCGTGACGAGCTCGCCCGCGGGGCCGGGTTGGCGCTGGCCGAGCGGGGCGGCGTGCTGACCGACCGGGCGTGCCGCACCTCGGACCCGCACGTGTTCGCGATCGGCGAGTGCGCGGCCATCGAGGGCACCTGCTACGGCCTGGTCGGACCCGGGTACGCCTCCGCCGAGGTGGTCGCCGCCCGGCTGGGCGACGGTCCGGGCGCCGACGCCGAGTTCACCGGCGCCGACCTCGCCACCAAACTCAAGCTCATGGGGGTCGACGTGGCCAGCTTCGGCGACGCCCACGGGCGCACGCCCGGCTGCCTCGAGTTGGTGGTGGACGACCCCGTCACGCGCACCTACTCCAAACTCGTCCTCAGCGACGACGCCCTGACCCTGCTCGGCGGGGTGTTCGTCGGGGACGCGGGCCCGTACCAGCTGCTCAAGCCGCTGCTCGGGCGCACCTTGCCGTCGTCCAATCCCCTGTCCCTCATCACTCCCGGCGCCGCGGCGGACGGCGGGGGTGTCGGCGTCGAGTCGCTGCCCGACGACGCCCAGATCTGTTCCTGCAACGCCGTCACCAAGGGCACGCTGCGCGACGCGATCTGCGGCGGGGCGTGCGACGTCCCGGCACTCAAGGCGTGCACCCGCGCCGGCACCTCGTGTGGGTCGTGCCTGCCGCTCATGCGTCAGGTGCTCGAGGCCGAGGGCGTCGAGCAGTCCACGGCACTGTGCGAGCACTTCGACCAGTCCCGCTCGGAGCTGTTCGAGATCGTCACCGTCACCGGGATCCGGACCTTCTCCGGCCTGATCGGGCGCTTCGGCCGCGGCTCCGGCTGCGACATCTGCAAGCCCACCGTCGCCTCGATCCTCGCCTCGACCAGCTCCGACCATGTTCTCGACGGCGAGCAGGCCTCGCTGCAGGACACCAACGACCACTTCCTGGCCAACATCCAGAAGAACGGCACCTATTCGGTGGTCCCGCGGATGCCCGGCGGGGAGGTCACGGCCGATCAGCTCATCGTGATCGGCGAGATCGCACGCGACCACGACCTGTACGTCAAGGTCACCGGCGGCCAACGGATCGATCTCTTCGGCGCGCGTGTGGAGGAGTTGCCGCAGATCTGGCGACGCCTGGTCGACGCGGGCATGGAGTCCGGTCACGCCTACGGCAAGTCGCTGCGCACGGTGAAAAGCTGCGTGGGTACCTCGTGGTGCCGCTATGGTCAGCAGGACTCCGTGGGGATGGCGGTCCTGCTCGAGACCCGGTTCCGCGGGTTGCGGGCGCCGCACAAGATCAAGATGGGCGTCTCCGGCTGTGCCCGCGAGTGCGCCGAGGCGCGCGGCAAGGACGTCGGGGTGATCGCCACCGAGACCGGCTGGAACCTCTACGTCGGTGGCAATGGTGGCGCGACCCCGCGGCATGCCCAGCTGCTGGCCGGGGATCTCACCGACGACCAGCTCATCCGCTACATCGACCGCACGGTGATGTTCTACGTCCGCACCGCCGAGCGCCTGCAGCGGATCGCACCGTGGCTGGAGTCGCTCGAAGGCGGCATCGACCACCTTCGTGAGGTCGTCTGCTCCGACTCACTGGGGCTCGCGGCCGAGCTCGAGGGCCGGATGGAATCGCATGTCGAGGGGTACGTGGACGAGTGGGCGGCCGTCCTGGACGACCCCGACAAGCTCGGCCGGTTCGTCTCCTTCATCAACGCCCCCGAGGCGCCCGACCCCACCGTGCAGTTCGAGGAGCGCGACGGCCGCAAGGTGCCGGTCCTGCTCGGTTCGCCGTCCATGCCGGCCCGCGTCTGACGGTCCCGCGCCGGACACCGGCCAGCTCTGCCGGCCACCCCGCCCACGACTCCTGCTCACCAGCTCCGCCCACTACTTCCGCCCACGACTTCCGCTCACCAGTTCCGCCCACCAGGAGGAGATCCGTCATGACCACCACCCAGCTGTTCACCGCCACCCGCCCCGCTCCCGCATCGGGCGCCGCGCGCCCCGCCGAGATCGCCGTCTGCCCGGTCGGCCGCCTCATCCCGGGGCGTGGGGTCGCCGCCCTGCTGCCCGACGGCCGCCAGGTGGCGGTCTACAAGATCGACGACGACGAGGTCCGCGCCCTCTGCAACATCGACCCCGTCGCCCGGGCCGCCGTGATGAGCCGCGGCCTGGTGGGCGACCGCGCCGGCGAACCCGCGGTGATCTCACCGATCGGCAAGCAGGCCTATGCGCTCGCCGACGGTCGCGGCCTCGACGACCCCTCGCACGGACTCTCGGTGTTCCCCGCCCGGGTCGCCGCCGATGGCACGGTGTTCGTGGCTACCCAGCCCGCCGTCCGGCATGCCCGCGTGATCGCGGCGTAGTCCCCAGGCCCTGCGCGCCGCCGGCCCGGCCCGGCCCGAACCAGGGGCAGCGCACCCACTCGCGGGTGCGCTGCCCCTTCTGCGTGCGCTGCCCCTTCTGCGTGCGCTGCCCCGTCTGCGTGCCCCGCCCCGCTGGCGTGCGATGGCAGAATGCACATTCACAGGCGGGTTACGCTGCGGGTTCGGACCATTCAGGGCGCATAGGTCGAGGAGTTCGCAGGGCCGGCGGCGCCTTTAGATGCTGAGTCGGTACCCGCGCTTGACGACGGTCGTGACGAGGTCGGGAACGCCGAGCGCGCGCCGCAGGCGACCCATCGCGGTCTCGACGGCGTGCAGGTCGGTGCCGTCTCCGGGGAGAGCCGCGAGCAGGTCATCGCGGCTCACGCAGGCCCCGGGGCGCCGGGCGAGGGCCCGCAGCAGCGCGAGCTGGGCCGGGGTGAGTTCCACCGGTTTGCCGTCGACCAGTGCGGCCGCCGCACACACGGTGAGCTCGTGCCCGGCGACCTCGATCGGCGCGGTCCGGGCGGCGAGCTCGTCGGTGGTGTGCCGCATGAGTGACCCCAGCCGCATCCGGTCCGGGCTGGTGAACGGCACACCGAGCTCGGCCAGCGGCGCCGCGGTCACCGGCCCCACGCACAGCGCGGCGACGGGCCCGTCCAGCGCCTCGAGCAGGTCGTCGAACACGCCCAGTGCCTCGGCACGCTTGAGCACCGCCACCACCGCCGGGGCCGCGGTGAAGGTCACGCCGTCGACGCCCTGCGCCGCGATGGTCCGCACCAGATCGTCGAGTGCCGCGAGATCGTCGGGCAGCTCCCAGCGGTAGACGGGCACCTCGATCACGTCGGCACCCGCCTCGCGCAGACCGTCGAGCAGCACGGACATCGGGTTCCACCCGGAGCCGGCGCCCTGGATCTGGACGCCGATCGTCAGGCCCTCGACGCCGCGCTCGAGCAGCATCTCCAGCAGCTCCGGGCTGGCCTCGCTCTTGGCCGAGGCGTGCTCGCGCAGGCCGGCGGCACGGATCGCGCCGGTGGTCTTGGGTCCGCGGGAGTACAGCGGGACCGCGCCCATCAGCTCGAGCAGGTCGTCGGCCAGGCCCCATTCCTCGCACACCTGCATCCACCAGCGCACGCCGGCCGCGGTCGTGAGCACCATGAGGTCGGCGGGCGCGTCGAGCAGGCGCCCGGTGGCCTCGCGCACCACCGTGTCCTCGGCGATGGGGATCATGTGCATCGCCGGGGCGTGCAGGACGGTGGCCCCGCGCCGCTCGAGGAGGGTCCGTTGTTCGGAGGCCCGCCGGGCGGCGGTGACGGCGACAGTGCGTCCGAGCAGCGGGAGATCGGGTTCGGAGGTGGTCACGTCGGAATCGGTCACTCCCCCATCATGAACGAGGCGTGTGTCCGGCAGGTTTCCCTCCACCGCCTCGTCCGCCCCCGCCGCAGCACCGCACGCCCCCGCCGCCGCGTCCCGTGCCCGCGCGTCCCCCGTCATCCCGCCTCCTGTAGCCATCCACATATCCCGTCGACCGCCGACGAGCACCCACCGCAGCCCGTCCCGGCGCGGGTCCGCTGCGCCAGGGCATCGTTGTCGCGTGCCCCGTCGGCCCAGGCCGCGACCAGGTCCCCCTTGCTCACACCGTTGCAGCGGCAGACCACCGCCGCGGCCGGCATCGTCGACGGGGTCTGTGCGGCCACCGCCTCGGCACGTCCCAGCACCACCGACACGACGTCGTCCGGCACGGGAAGAGCGTTCTCGAACAGCTGCGTGAGCATCCCGACCGGCTCCGGGTGTCCGATCAGCGCGGCTCCCACCACGCGGCCCCCCGCCACGTCGACGCGCGCATACCGGCCGCGGGCGGGTTCGCTCAGGGTCGTGACCTCGATGGGCGCACCGGTGTCGGGGCACCGTGATCCGTAGACGTCGGCCGCGAGGGAGCCCAGGGCGACCACGTCGAGCCCGTGGGCCTTGAGCCTGGTCACTTCCGCGCCCCCGAGGTATCTCGCCTGCGGGTCCGCGCCGCTGAGCCGGGCGGCCAGCGCCACGGCCTGGTCCCAGGCGGGTGCGACCAGTCCGCTGACGACGCCCCGGTGCTGCGCGCAGTCGCCGATCGCGGAGATGGCGGGATCGCTGGTGGTCAGCTCGTCGTCGACGACCACGCCGTGGCCCACCTCCAGCCCGGCGTCGCGTGCGAGGTCTGTCCGGGGCGCGGACCCGGCGGTGAGTACGACGGTCCGGCAGCGCACCTCGCCGTCGTCGAGCGTCAGGGTGACGCCGTCCCACCTCGTGGCGCGTACGCCGGTGAGCACCCGCACCCCGAGCGCGGCGAGGGCGCGGACCAGTACGGCGCCGGCGCCGGCGTCGAGGCACCCGTTCATGGGCCGGTCGCGGGGGTGGACGACGACGACGTCGTGCCCCGCCCCGGCGAGTGCGCAGGCGATCTCCAGGCCGATGAAGCCCGCACCGACGACCGCGACCGGGCCGGGGTGTGCGGCGAGATGAGCGGTCAGTTCTCGTTGACCCGCGGCATCCCGGAGGGTGAACGCGCCGGGCGCCAGACCACGGCCCGGGCCGCGGATGCCGTCGACGGGCGGGATGCGGGGTGCGGCTCCCGTGGCCAGGACCAGGTGGTCGTAGCCGATGCGTTCGCCGTCGGCGAGCTCCACCTCGCGGCAGGCGCGGTCGATCGCCGCGACAGGTGTAGAAGTCCGGACCGTGATGTGGTGACGCTCCCACCACCCGACGGGTTTGAGTCGGGAAACCGGCGCGGGCGCGACGGCGGCGGGGGCTGCGGGGGCCGCCGCAGGCGCGACGACCGGCGGGGCCGCTGCAGGCGCGTCGGGGGCGGCGACCGGCCGGGCCGCGACGGCGTGGGACAGCATGATCCGGTTGTACGGTTCCTCCGGTTCCGCGCCCAGCACGGTCACCGACAACCGCTCCGGGTCCGGCTCGCCGACGCGCAGTTCCTCCGCGAGTCGGGCTGCGGCCATCCCGGCGCCCACCACGACGACGCGGCGCGCGCTCATGCCGCCTCCAGCCGGACCGCGCACACCTTGAACTCGGGCATCCGACTGTGCGGGTCGAGCTCCGGCAGGGTGAGCAGGTTGGCCCGGCCGTCGCCCGGGAAGTGGAACGGCAGGAATACGGTGTCGGTGCGCATGTCCTCGTCGCAGCGGATCACGGCCTCGACCGCGCCCCGCCGCGACACGACGCGCGCCGCTTCGCCGTCGACCAGGCCGGCCGCGCGTGCCACGACGGGGTGGACCTGCACCCACATGTCCGGTTCGGCGCCGGCGAGCTCGGCGACCCGCCGGGTCTGGGCGCCCGACTGGTAGTGCGCGAGCAGGCGGCCGGTGGTGCCGAGCAGCGGGAACTGGGCGTCGGGTGGTTCGGCGGGTGCGCGCGGTTCGTCCACGACGAACCGGGCGCGGCCGTCGGGCGTGGCGAAGCGGTCGAGGAACAGGCGGGGCGTGCCGTCCGGCGAGTCGGCGCCGCACGGCCAGTGGAGTGCCTCGCCGGCGTCGAGTCGGTCCCAGTCGATCGCCGAGTAGTCGGCCTTGCCGCCGGCGGAGGCGCGGGCGAGCTCGCCGAACACCGCTCGCGCGTCGGGCGGGAACCGCTCGGGTCCGCGGTCCAGGCGGCGGGCGAGTTCGTGCCAGATCCACAGTTCGTCGCGCACGCCGGCGGGCGGGGTGACGGACAGGCGTCGCCGCAACACCCGGCCCTCGAGACTGGTGAGCGTGCCCTCCTCCTCCGCCCACTGGGGCACGGGCAGGACGACGTCGGCCAGCGCGGCGGTCTCCGAGAGGACGAAGTCGGCCACGACCAGCGTGTCCAGCGCGCGTAGCCGCTCGGCCACCCGGTCGGCGTCGGGCGCGGAGACCACCGGGTTGGAAGCGTGGAGCAGCATCGCGGTGGGCCCGCCCGGCCCGCCGAGCGAGTCGAGTAGTTCGAACGCCGACAGACCCGGCCCGGGGATCTGCTCCGGGTCCACTCCCCACACCCCGGCGACGTGCGCGCGGGCGGCGGGGTCGGTGATCATCCGGTACCCGGGCAGCTGGTCGGCCTTCTGCCCGTGCTCGCGGCCGCCCTGCCCGTTGCCCTGCCCGGTGAGGGTGCCGTAGCCGCTCCCCGGACGTCCCGGCAGTCCCAGCGCCAGGGCGAGCGCGATGGCGGCGCCCACCACGGCGGTGCCGTCGGCGTGCTGCTCGGCGCCCCGGGCGGTGAGGATGTACGACCCCGCCCCGGCGTCACGCGCGCGGGCGAGCAGGGCGACCGCCCGCTCGAGGTGGGCGACCGAGACGCCGGTGACGCGCTCGGTGCGGTCGGGGAGCCAGGCGGCGGCGTGCGCCCACGCGTCGGAGAACCCGCTGGTGCGCTCGGCGATGTACCGCGTGTCGACCGCGCCGGTGACGACGACGAGGTGCAGCAGTCCCAGCGCGAGTGCCGCGTCCGTGCCGGGGCGCAGTCGCAGGTGCACACCGCCCCCGTCGAGGGCGCGCCGCGCGGTCGCGGTGAGCCGGGGGTCGGCCACCACGAGCCCGCCGGCGCGTGCTGCCGTGTCGAGGTGCTGGAGGAACGGAGGCATGGTGTCGGCGGGGTTGGCACCGATGAGCATCACGGCCCGGGCGTCGGCGAGGTCGGTGACGGGGAACGGCAGTCCGCGGTCGAGGCCGAAGCTGCGGTTCGCGGCCGCCGCGGCGCTGGACATGCACCAGCGGCCGTTGTAGTCGATGAGCCGGCTGCCCAGCGCGAGCCGGGTGAACTTGCCCAGCTGGTAGGCCTTCTCGTTGGTCAGGCCGCCCCCGCCGAACACGGCCACACCGTCGGGCCCGCCCGCGGCCTGCGCACGGCGGATCCCCTCGGTCACGCGGTCCAGGGCGGTGTCCCAGTCGCACGGCTCCAATCGCCCGTCGTGACGGATGAGCGGGGTGGTGAGTCGGCCCGGGTGATCGAGCAGCTCTCCCGACGTCCACCCCTTACGGCACAGCCCGCCACGGTTGGTGGGGAACCACGCGGGCGCCACCTCGACCGCCTCGGCCGGGTCCGCCGCCGGCGTCACCGTCATCGCGCACTGCAGGGCGCAGTACGGGCAGTGCGTGTGGGTGGGCCGGTCCCCGCCGGGGCCCGCCTCAACGGGCTCGGGCACCGTCGTCAGGTTCGGCACCTCAGGGCTGCTGCGAACGGTCGTCATGGTGCTCTCCTCGTCGTCGTCGTCCCCTCGTCCCCGTCGGTCAGCGCGCGGCCGGCACCGGACGTGCGGCCCGGCCCTGTTCCGACGCGGTGCGGGATGCCGCGGCCCCGGCCCCCGTCGGCGCGGCGGTCGGACGCCGGAGGTACACCGCCCGCGTGACGAGCGCCGCCACCACGTAGAAGACCGTGAACGCCACGAACGCCCAGGTCGCGGACCCCGATGACTGGTAGGAGCTGCGCAGGGTCATGTTGATGAGGAACCCGCCGAACGCGCCGACCGCGCCGGCGACCCCGATGAGGGCGCCCGAATGCGCGCGCGACCACGCCGCCCGGGCGGCCTCCGGCAGGTCCAGGCCGCGGCTACGGGCCTCGTAGACGGTGGGGATCATCTTGTAGACCGAGGCGTTGCCCATTCCGGTGAGCGCGAACAGGGTGAGGAACGCCGCGAAGAACAACACCAGCGCGCCGCCCGACAGTCGGCCGCCGTCGGCCGCCTGCATGCTCGAGGTGACGATCAGCGCCACCGTCGTCGCGGCCATGCCGAGGAAGGTCACCAGGGTGACCCGGGCACCGCCGAAGCGGTCGGACAGGCGGCCGCCCAGCATGCGGGTCAACGAGCCCAGCAGCGGGCCGAGGAACGTGATCTGCGCGGCGTGGAGAGCGGCGTCGGCCGGGGACTGCCCGTTACCGGTGAAGGTCATGGTGAGCATCTGCCCGAAGGCGAAGCTGAACCCGATGAACGAGCCGAAGGTACCGATGTAGAGCAGGGACAGCACCCAGCCGTCGCGGTCGCCTGCCACGTCGCGCATGCTCGTCACGTCCACGGTGTGGTGTTCGAGGTTGTCCATCTTGCATGCCGCGCCGATGCCCGCGACCACCAGCAGGACCAGGTACACCGCGATCACCCAGTGCGGCGAGCGGTTTCCGGCCGCGGCGATCACCACGAGCCCCACCACCTGGATGGTGGCCACGCCCAGGTTGCCGCCGCCCGCGTTGAGGCCCAGCGCCCAGCCCTTCATGCGCTGCGGGAAGAAGGCGTTGATGTTGGTCATGGACGAGGCGAAGTTGGCGCCGCCCAGGCCCGCGAGGGCGCCCACCACCAGGTACAGCCACAGCGGCTGCCCGGGATTGGCCATGATCCACAGCATCGCCCCCGCCGGGATGAGCAGCACGAACGCGGAGAACATGGTCCAGTTGCGGCCGCCGAACGTCGCGGTGGCCAGCGTGTAGGGGATGCGCAGGAACGCGCCGGTGAGGGTCACCACCGCGGAGACGAGGAACTTGTCCGGCGCGTCCAGGCCGTAGACGTCCGCAGGCATGAACAGCACCATCACCGCGAACAGGGTCCACACCGAGAACCCCACGTGCTCGGCGAACACCGACCAGTACAGATTGCGCATCGCGGTGCGCCGGCCTCCGGACTCCCACTGGGCCGTGTCCTCCGGATCCCAGTCCTCGATCACGTGCGAGCGCGTCATCGCTTCACCTCTCCCCGGTAGCGGGCGCCCCGCCGGCGCCCTGTGCCACGCAACGGTAGGAATCCGCTGTTTCCCCTGCGCTACCCGTCGTGACGGTCCCGTCACGGTGTACTCACGTCTGGCGGTTCGGCCTGTGAGGGTGCCGCTCGCGTGGTCGACTGGGTCCATGTCACGCACCGTCACACAACTCCGCCGCGTCGCTCTCGCCGCGGTCCTCCTGGCCACGCCGCTGCTCGGCCCCCTCGCGACCGCGCCCGCCGCCCTCGCCCAGTCACTCGATGATCCCGCCTGGCCCGCCGACCGCCCGTTCCCACCCGCCACCGACGGCCCGTTCGGATGGGCCGAGCTCTCGTACTGGCCCTACGCCGTCGCGCCGTCGGATCCGCAGTTCTGGGCCCCGAACGGAGCACCCATGCGCGTGCTCTCCCCGTTCGGCACGGACACGGAGATCTGGTGCTCGAACTACGTGTCCCAGGGATCGGACTGTTGGCAACGCGACCCCTCGGGGACGCCGCACCGGCTCCACCGCATCACGGTGCTCTCGGACGTGATCACCGGATCGACGGGGTCCGCGGCCGACGGGAGCGTCCGGGGCGCCTACGACCTGGCCTACGAGCGAGGATGGCCCACCACGTCGGGTGGTATCGGAGTCCCCGCCGGCACCATCCCCGGCTCGACCACCACCACGTGGGTCTCGCTGATGCCGCTCTCCCCGTTCGGCGCCGACTCCCGGGACTTCGACGTGTGGGTGCACCCGGGGTTCGTGCCCGGCAGCTGAGTAACCTGGGACGGTCGAACCCGCTGCGAAAGGATCCGCCGCCGTGCCGTTCCCCCTGGATGTCCCCGAGTCCGAGCTGCGTAGACGGCGGAGCCAGAAGTGGGTGGCCTATCCCGAGGACGTCCTTCCCCTGTTCGTGGCCGAGACCGACGTCCTGCTCGCCCCGGCGATCCGGGAGCGCCTCGCCGCCGCGGTGGCGGACGGCGACACCGGCTACTTCGCCGAGATCGAGCGCCTGTCCGAGGTGTGCGCACGGTACTACTCGCGCTTCGGGTACGACGTGCCGGAGGACTCGGTGGTGCCGGTCAATGACGTCGGCGTGGGCGTGCGGGAGTCCCTCGCCCGCACCGTCCCGGCCGGGAGCGGCGTGGTGTACACGCCGCCGGTGTACATGCCGTTCGGACCGTGGATCCGGCGCGTGGGGATGACGCCGGTCGCGGTGCCCCTGGTCGACCACGACGGCGAGGACCCGCGCCTGGACCTGGCGGGCATCGAGCAGGCGTTGGCCGATGGGGCCCGGGCCGTGCTGCTCAGTCACCCGCACAACCCCACGGGCGTCCTTCACGGCCAGGCAGAGTTGGCCGAGCTCGCCGACCTGGCCGCGCGGCATGACGCCGTGGTGGTCTCCGACGAGATCTGGGCGCCCCTGGCCATGCCGGGCGTGGAGTTCCACTCGTTCCTGGCCGCCTCCGACACCGCGCGCGAGGTGGGGCTGGCCATCTCGTCGGCGTCCAAGGCGTTCAACCTCGCCGGACTCAAGTGCGCGTTCGTGATCAACGGCAACCCGGAGCGGTTCCACGTCCGGCGCTCGGCGCTGTCGGGCGCCGTGGGGCACTTCGGGGCACTGGCCGCGGAGGCCGCGTTGACCGGGTCACTGGAGTGGCTCGATGAGCTGCGTGCCGCGCTCGCGTCGAACCTCGATCTGATGGAGCAGCTGCTGGCCGAGCACCTTCCCCGCGCGCGGTGGCGTCGGCCCGACGCCGGGTTCGTGGCGTGGATCGACCTGCGCGGCTACCCGGGTCTGGGCGACGACCCGGCCGCGGCGTTCCTCGACGAGGGCCGGGTGGCGCTGAGCCCCGGGCCGGCGTTCGGCACGGAGGGCGAGGGCTTCGCCCGGGCGAACTTCGCCTGCTCCGCAGAGCTGCTCACCGAGGCGTTCGTGCGGATGGGCCGGGTCGCCGCAGAGCGCGGCTGACGCCGGATTCCACGCGCTCGCGCGGATCGGGTTCGGGTCCGGCCCCGCCGTCACCCGCCGGCGGCGCCACCGTGGCCGCGGCGCCACAGGAACACCGTCATCGTGGCGGTGAGGACGGTCCGCGCGTCCTGATCGTGCATCTCGATGTCCATCCCAACCCGCCCCCTCGCCTCGTCGAGGCTCACCTCGGTCACGGTGGCCGTGCCACTCAGCGTGGCGCCCGGACGCACCGGGGCGGTGAAGCGCAGGCGGTCGAATCCGCGCCCGGCGATCACGGCCGACCGTGAGTAGAACGCCTCCACGCTGAGCTTCTGGAGGATCGCCAGGGTGTGGATGCCGCTGGCGATCACGCCTCCGTGGTGCCCGGTCGCAGCGGCGGCCGGGTCCGTGTGGAACCACTGGGGATCCCACTCGGACGCGAAGTCGACGATCTCCTCCTCCGAGAGGGTCATCTCCCCGAGTCGGATCCGATATCCACTGTGCAGATCGTCCGCTGTGATCAGCCCAGACATCTCGCGTTCCCTTTCTGCGAATCGGCCATGGGGACAACGGCCACGAACGCCCTCCCGCGCGAGGTGGTGCACACGTTCCGCGACACCGAGAGGCGTTCGCACGCGCCGGGATGCTCGTACGGCGGCCGCCCCGGTATCCCCGGGACGACCGCCGTACGGGCCGTGTGGGAGGAGGTCAGCCCTGCTCGGCTGCCAGCTTCTTCAGCGACTCGGTGGGCGAGAAGCGCTCACCGTACTTGGCGGCCAGCTCGTCGGCACGGGTGACGAAACCCTTGTACCCGGTGGCGATCTTGGCCCCCGGCTCGGAGTAGTTCTTGGCGTACTGGCGGGTGCCGCCGGTCCACGCCGGGAATCCGATGCCGATTATGGAGCCGATATTGGCGTCCGCGTCGTCGACGATCACGCCCTCGTCGACGCACTTCTGCGTCTCGAGGACCTCTGCGAAGATCATGCGATCGATGAGATCCTGGAGCGGGGGTGCGTTGTCCGGGGAGGTGTTGAACGCCTCGCGGAGACCCGACCACAATCCGGCGCGCTTGCCGTCGGCGTACTCGTAGAACCCGGCGCCGGCGGCGCGGCCGGAACGCTCGAGCTCTTCGACCATCTTGAGGATCACCTGGTCGACGGCGTCGGGGACGAACTCCTCACCAGCGGCCTCTGCGGCGTCGCGGGTCGCCTGACGGATCTTGACCATGAGGTTGAGGTTCAGCTCGTCGGACAGCTGCAGCGGGGCCGCCGGGTAGCCGGCGATGCGGCCGGCCTGCTCGATGGTGGCGGGCTCGATGCCCTCGGCCAGCATCCCGATCGCCTCGTTGACGAACGTGCCGATGACCCGTGAGGTGTAGAAGCCACGCGAGTCGTTGACCACGATCGGGATCTTGCGAATGGCCAGCGTGAGGTCGATCGCCTTGGCCAGCGTCTCCGGGGTGGTCTTGTCACCCTTGATGATCTCGACCAGCTGCATCTTGTCGACGGGCGAGAAGAAGTGCAGGCCGATGAAGTCCTCGGGCCGCTTGACGCCCGTGGCGAGGTCGGTGATCGGCAGGGTCGAGGTGTTGGAGCCGAGCAGCGCGTCGGGGGCGACGATGTCCTCGATCTCCTGGAACACCTTCTTCTTCAGCTCGGGCGACTCGAAGACGGCCTCGATCACGAGGTCGCACCCCGCCAGGGCCTGCGGGTCTGTCGTGGGGGTGATGCGGGCGAGCAGGGCGTCGGACTTCTCCTGCGTGGTGCGACCGCGCTCGAGGGCCTTGGCCTCGATGCTCTCCGAGTACGCCTTGCCCTTGTCGGCGGAGGCCTGCTCGACGTCCTTGAGCACGACCTCGATGCCGGCCTTCGCGCACACGTACGCGATGCCGGCGCCCATCATGCCGGCGCCGAGGACACCGACCTTCGTGAACTGGGTGCGCGGGATCTCCGAGCCGTCGGCGGCCTTGGGCCGGGCCCCGCCCGAGGAGCAGTGCTGCATGTCGAAGAAGAACGCCTGGATCATGTTCTTCGCGATGGGGCCGGTGACGAGGGACACGAAGTAGCGTGCTTCGATCTTCTCGGCGGTGGCGAAGTCGACCTGCGAGCCCTCTACGGCGGCGGCCATGATGGCGCGCGGTGCCGGGGAGGGTGCGCCCTTGGTCTGCTTGCGCATGTTCGCCGGGAACGACGGCAGGACGCCGGCCAGCGCCGGGTCACTGATGGTGCCGCCGGGCAGGGTCCAGCCCTTGCGGTCCCACGGCTGGCTCGCCTCGGGGTCGGTCTTGATCCAGGCCTTGGCTGCGTCGAGGAGCTTCTCGGGCTCGACGACCTCGTCGACCAGGCCGGCCTTGAGAGCCTTGTCCGGGGCGAAGGACCGGCCGGACATGAGAATGTTGGGCACGGCCTGCGCGAGGCCGAACATGCGGACGGTGCGGACGATGCCGCCGCCGCCCGGCAGCAGCCCGAGGGTGACCTCGGGCAGGCCGACCTTGGCGCCGCGGGCGTCGGCCATGACGCGGTGGTGGCAGGCGAGCGCGAGCTCGAGGCCACCGCCCAGGGCCGCGCCGTTGAGGGCGGCCACGACCGGAACGCCGCAGGTTTCAAGAGCGCGCATGCGGCCCTTGATGCTCATGGACCGCTCGAAGAGCTCGTCGGCCTGGTCGGGACCGGCCTTGATCATGGACTTGAGGTCGCCGCCGCCGAAGAAGCTCTTCTTGGCGGACGTCAGCACAACGCCCTTGATGGACTCCTTCTCGGCCTCGATGCGGTCGACGGTGGCGGAGAAGTCGTCGATGAACCGGGCGTTCATCGTGTTGGCGCCGTGGTCGGGGTCGTCCATGGTGAGGGTGACGATGCCGTCGCCGTCCTGCTCCCACCGGAACATGTTTTCGCTCACTGGTTTTCTACTCCTATGCCTGTGGTGTCGGTGCGGGTCAGACGCGTTCGATGATGGTGGCCACGCCCATGCCGCCACCCACGCAGAGGGTGATGAGGGCTCGTTTGCCGCCGGTGCGCTCGAGCTCGTCGAGCACCGTGCCGGTGATCATCGCGCCGGTCGCGCCGAGCGGGTGCCCCATGGCGATGGCGCCGCCGTTGACGTTGAGCTTCTCGTCGGGGATGTTCATGTCCTTCTGGAAGCGCAGCACGACGGAGGCGAAGGCCTCGTTGAGCTCCCACAGGTCGATGTCGTCGGGGGTCAGGCCGGCGGTGGCGAGCGCCTTCTTGGCCGCCGGGGTGGGCCCGGTCAGCATGATGGTGGTGTCGGCACCGGAGGTGGCCGCGGCGACGACGCGGGCGCGCGGGGTCATGCCCATCTCCTGCCCGGCCTTCTCCGATCCGACGACCACGAGTGCGGCGCCGTCGACGATGCCGGACGAGTTGCCACCGTGGTGGACGTGGTTGATCTCCTCGACCCAGTGGTACTTCTGCAGTGCCACCGCGTCGAATCCGCCCATGTCGCCGACCATGGCGAAGGACGGCTTGAGCTTGGCCAGGGCCTCGACGGTGGTGCCCGGGCGCATGTGCTCATCATGGTCGAGGATGGTGACGCCGTTGATGTCCTTGACGGGCACGACGGACTTGGCGAAGCGCCCCTCTTCCCATGCGCGGGCGGCCAGGCGCTGCGAGCGCTCGGCGTAGCGGTCCACGTCCTCGCGGGTGAACCCCTCGAGGGTGGCGATGAGGTCGGCGCCGATCCCCTGCGGGGAGAAGTAGGTGTCGTAGTTGGTGGCCGGGTCCAGAGCCCAGGCGCCGCCGTCGGAGCCCATCGGCGCCCGGGACATCGACTCGACACCACCGGCGAGGACGACCTCGTCCCACCCGGAACGGATCTTCTGCGCTGCCATGTTGATCGTGGTCAGACCGGAGGCACAGAAACGGTTGATCTGCACACCCGCGACGGTGTCGGGCATCTTGGCGGCCAGCGCGGCGATCCGCGGCAGGTCCATGCCCTGATCCCCCGTCGGGGTGACGATCCCGTAGATGATGTCGGAGATCCGGTTCTCGTCGAGATCGGGGAAGCGACGCCGCATCTCCTCGATGAGGCCGACGACCAGGTCGATCGGCTTGACCCCGTGCAGGGCGCCGCCAGGCTTGCCCTTGCCTCGCGGAGTCCGGATGGCGTCGTAGATGAATGCCTCGGTCATGGGTGGTCCACGGCCTTTCTCTGGGCGAGCTGATACGTGTTCCGCTTCACACTACGCTGTGCCCACCGGACGGTTCGGACTGCGGTCCGTTTCTGCACGAGACTCACTGGGCTCGCTCCGGTGGCACAGTGGGTCCCGTGACCGAGAACCACGCCGTATCCCCTGCCCTGGCCGAGCTCGCCGATGTCTGCGGCGTCGCATCGAGTTACGAGGACGCCGACGGCGTCCGTCGCGAGGTCCCGGCCTCGACCCTGCGCGCGGTGCTCGCCGCGATGGGCGTCGAGGTCGGCGGCGACGACGACGACGACGAGGGCGGCGTCTCCGAACGTGAGGCACTCGGTGCTGTTCGTCTGCGCCCCTGGCGACGTGTGCTGCCACCGACGCTGGTGGCGCGTGAGGGCACCGCCATCGGGTGCCCGGTCCACGTCCCGCGCGGCGCGATCGTGAATGTCGAGGTCCTTCTCGAGGACGCCGACGTGCCGTCGACGTTGCTCCCCCTCGACGAACCCCGGATCGCCCGGGATGTCGACGGGGTGGCGATGGAGCGGGTCACTCTGGCGGTCCCCGATGATCTGCCCGTCGGATGGCATCGCGTCACCGCAGTGGTCCGAGCCCCGGACGGCACCCGCCACTCCAGTGAGTGCACCCTGCTAGTCCATCCCCGCGCGATCCCCGTGCCCGCCGGACTCGAGGAGCACCGTGCAGTCGGGTTGGCGGCACAGATCTATCAGGTCCGGTCGGAACAATCCTGGGGCGTCGGCGATCTGGCCGACCTCGGGGACCTCGCCGGGTGGGCGAGCCGCGACTTCGGCGCGGACTTCGTCCTGGTCAACCCCATGCATGCGGGTGAGCCGTTCGTGCCGGTCGGTCCGTCGCCCTATCTCCCGACGACCCGCCGGTTCGCCTCCCCCCTGTACCTGCGCCCCGAGCTCGTGCCGGAGTACTCCGCCCTGTCAGTCGCCGACCGCCGTCGCGTGGATGACCTGGCCCGCACCGCGGCTGCGACCAACACTGTGGACACGATCGATCGCGACAGTTCGTGGACCGCGAAGCTCGAGGCGTTGCGCATCCTGTTCATGGTCCCGCTGGCTCGCGCCCGGGCCGACTCGTTCGACCGGTTCGTCGATGAGCAGCCCGGGATTCTGGGCTTCGCCACGTGGTCCGCGCTGGCCGGTGACCACGGCCCCGACTGGTCCACCTGGCCGGAGGAACTCCGGGATCCGGGCTCGGAGGCCGTCGCGGGTTACGCCGACGAGAATCCGGAAGAGATCCGTTTCCACCTGTGGTTGCAGTGGTTGGTCGCGGAGCAGCGGGCGCACGCCCAGCGCGAGGCCCTTGCCGCGGGGATGCGTCTCGGGGTCCTGCACGATCTGGCGGTGGGGGTCCATCCCACGGGCGCCGATGCGTGGTCGCTCCACCATTCACTGGCCCGTGGGGTCTCGGTGGGTGCTCCCCCGGACGCCTATAACCAACGCGGTCAGGACTGGTCGCAGCCGCCGCTCCGTCCGGACGCCCTCGCCGAGGAGGGCTACCGTCCCTTCCGCGACATCGTCCGCGCGGCATTGCGGGATTCAGGCGGCGTCCGGATCGATCACATCCTCGGCCTGTTCCGGCTGTGGTGGATTCCCCGGGGCGCGGCTCCGACCGAGGGCACATATGTCCACTATGACCACGAGGCGATGCTCGGAGTTCTCGCACTCGAGGCGTCACGGGCCGGCGCGGTCGTGGTGGGCGAGGACCTGGGAACGGTGGCCCCGGGGGTCCGCGAGACGCTGTCCGAGCTCGGGATCCTGGGCACGTCCGTGATGTGGTTCGAGCAGGACGAGGACGCCCCGATCCCGCCTGAGGACTATCGACGGCTGTGTATGGCGTCGGTGACGACCCATGATCTCCCGCCGACCGCCGGCTACGCCGACCTCGTCCATGTGGATATCCGCGAGGAGTTGGGACAGTTGACGGGCGACAGCGCCGAGGAACGTCGTGGTGCCGAGGCCGAGATCTCGGCCTTCACTGCTGTCGTGCGGGAGCGTGGCCTGCTCGACGGGGACTCCCCCGATGATCTGGTCGTGGCACTGCATCGATTCGTGGCCGAGTCGCCGTCGCTGTTGTTCGCCGTGTCGGTGGCGGATCTCGTGGGTGATCGCCGTGCGGTGAATGTTCCGGGGACGTCGGATGAGTATCCGAATTGGCGGGTGCCGTTGTCGGGTCCCGGTGGTGAGGTGGTGGGTGTGGAGCAGTTGCGGGGTTCGTTGTTGGCGCGTCGGGTGATGGGTGCTGCCGGCGGTCGGGTGGGGTGAGGGCCGGGCTGGTGGTCGGGGTGTTGTGGGTGGAATGACGAGAGCCCCGAGTCACCTGTGTGGGTGGTTCGGGGCTCTCGTGTGAAGTTGTGTTCGGCGGTGACCTACTCTCCCACACCCTCACGAGTGCAGTACCATCGGCGCTGGCAGGCTTAGCTTCCGGGTTCGGAATGGGACCGGGCGTTTCCCTGCCGCTATGGCCGCCGTAACTCTGTGAAACAAGGCCCACGTGTTTTTGCGTGGGTGTGTTGTTTCAGATACTGCACAGTGGACGCGTTGCGATTCTTTAGGGGCTGTTTGTGTGTAAGCCCTCGGCCGATTAGTACCGGTCACCTGCACGCATTGCTGCGCTTCCAGTTCCGGCCTATCAACCCCATGGTCTGTGGGGGGCCTTAACCACGCGAAGGTGGTGAGAAACCTCATCTTGGAACAGGCTTCCCGCTTAGATGCTTTCAGCGGTTATCCCTTCCGAACGTAGCTAACCAGCGATGCTCCTGGTGGAACAACTGGCACACCAGAGGTTCGTCCGTCCCGGTCCTCTCGTACTAGGGACAGCCTTCCTCAAGTTTCTTACGCGCGCGGCGGATAGAGACCGAACTGTCTCACGACGTTCTAAACCCAGCTCGCGTGCCGCTTTAATGGGCGAACAGCCCAACCCTTGGGACCTACTCCAGCCCCAGGATGCGACGAGCCGACATCGAGGTGCCAAACCATCCCGTCGATATGGACTCTTGGGGAAGATCAGCCTGTTATCCCCGGGGTACCTTTTATCCGTTGAGCGACACCGCTTCCACTTGCCGGTGCCGGATCACTAGTCCCGACTTTCGTCCCTGCTCGACGTGTCAGTCTCACAGTCAAGCTCCCTTGTGCACTTGCACTCAACACCTGATTGCCATCCAGGCTGAGGGAACCTTTGGGCGCCTCCGTTACTCTTTAGGAGGCAACCGCCCCAGTTAAACTACCCACCAGGCACTGTCCCTAACCCAGATCATGGGCCGAGGTTAGACGTCCAATACGATCAGAGTGGTATTTCAACAACGACTCCACACACACTGGCGTGCATGCTTCACAGTCTCCCACCTATCCTACACAAACCGAATCGAACGCCAATACCAAGCTATAGTAAAGGTCCCGGGGTCTTTTCGTCCTGCCGCGCGTAACGAGCATCTTTACTCGTAGTGCAATTTCGCCGAGTCTGTGGTCGAGACAGCAGAGAAGTCGTTACGCCATTCGTGCAGGTCGGAACTTACCCGACAAGGAATTTCGCTACCTTAGGATGGTTATAGTTACCACCGCCGTTTACTGGGGCTTAAATTCTCAGCTTCGCCTTGCGGCTAACCGGTCCTCTTAACCTTCCAGCACCGGGCAGGCGTCAGTCCGTATACATCGACTTACGTCTTCGCACGGACCTGTGTTTTTAGTAAACAGTCGCTTCTCTCTGGTCTCTGCGACCACCCCCAGCTCAGATCGCAAGGATCGTCACCGGGCGTGGTCCCCCTTCTCCCGAAGTTACGGGGGCATTTTGCCGAGTTCCTTAACCACAGTTCTCTCGATCGCCTTGGTATTCTCTACCTGATCACCTGTGTCGGTTTGGGGTACGGGCCGTGTATGAACTCACTAGAGGCTTTTCTCGGCAGCATAGGATCACTGAATTCCCCACAACGGGTATGCATCAAGTCTCAGCCTTGATGTGACACGGATTTGCCTATGTCACGGCCTACACTCTTACACCAGTACAACCACTGACTGG
>NZ_JAUMSR010000001.1:2620631-2628131 GCF_032905965.1 Dietzia sp. IN118
ACGGTGGCGACTCGGCCCGATCCCTTGGCCACGGACAGGGAGATCAACTGCCCGTCAGCAGGGAATTACGTGTCCGCCTACAGGGAGATTGGCTTGGCCGCTAGCACTTGGGCACGCCGGCGGCGTAACCGACCTGGGAGAGCAGTCGACACGATCCGGGGTCCACCGGCACCGGACCGCAATCGAAGAACCGGTGCATTCGTGAGTTCTCGGGACAGAGGATCTCAGCCTTCCGGGCTGTAGCCATGCGGCCGACCTGGTCGGGCATGCGGGAGGTACTCGATCGGGGTGCCGGCGTCTCGCTTGAAGCAGAGCTGGTCGGCCGTCTGCGACCCGTTCCGCGGCATCGGCTGGTACCGCGTGAGGGATGTCCCGCGCGCGAATCTGCTCGTCGGTCTGAGTTGTACGCGTCTCCCGCGCGCCGACCACAGACATGCTGGGCCCAACCACACTGATCGACCGCGGACGATCTTCCGTGACAAGTACGTCTGACACATCGCGACCGACGACACACCAAATGCCGGGGGAGGCCAGAGACGGTTTCGGAACACCGAGGTCTGCCGATCTGGAGACCGGGCGTGCCCGCCCTGGAAGCCGCACTCGACGACTCCTGGGAGACCCGACTCGAGAGCGTGCAGGCATTCGTCCGATCACTTGCCACGACGATAGACGTAGAGATCTGAGAGAAACCAGCATTCTCCGCGGTGTCGGTTGCACCGCGAGGTGGTCTGCACTGCGACCGTTCATCCGACCGGTCGTGATCATGGACCGCGCTGCGCTCATTCATGACGCTGGCGCCGATGATGCCGTCGGGCGAGAACGATCCGCGGTCACCGGGATCCGGGTCACCCGTCTCGTCGGCCCCGTAGTCCCCCGATCCGAATGGGAGCCGCGACCGGGACGCCGACCACCGGCACACCCACCCCCAACCCATCACGAGGGTGGGGCCAAATCAAAACAGCACAGCGGGGCCAATTGGGCTTGACCCTTGTCATTCTCAGGAACACGGCTGATACGCACGTACCATCGCCATGGCCCTCGAACTGGACCTCGATTCGGCCGAGACAGCCCCCGTGCGATGCGATTGCTAGCCCGGTGAGCTCGCCGTCCTCGGTGCTGAAATGTGGACCGGCGACTGCCTTCGTCCGATCCTGCAATGACGATCCCACGCGCGTCCCGGGGGTTCAGCCCGCCGTCACCGACCGCTGATCATGAGTCCGCGTTCTGCGCCGAGGGCGAGGGCACCGTCACGCTGCCGCCCGAGATCGGCTCGGCGGGCGCCCTTCTGGTGGCGGAGAGGGAGTCGAGGATAGAGGCGGCGCCAACATCAGTCCCGGCGGAATCTACATCCACAAAAGCGGTCCCTGCGCTCCCGTCCAGCCCGGCATCGAGCAGGGGCTCGAGCAACGCACCACTGTCCGCCGACTTCCCCATCCCATGTCCAGTGGGCCGTTCGGGAAAAGGAACACCGTTGTCCCTCCGCGCCGATCGGATCCCCTCGATCTCGGAGTCGCGGACGCTTCCGATCCATGGTTCTCTGAGCAAATCTCCCCGATCGGGGTTTACGAGGGAGTTGGCCTGCTGCGGTGATCTCGGACGGTGGACCCTCTTAAGTGAGGGGCCTACCGAAATGAGATCCAGCAGTGAGTGCATCACGCAGGCGGTTCAGCCAGGAGTTCAAGGATGAGCTGTGCCAGGAGGTCATCACGACTTCGAAGACGATCAAGGACGTCGCGGTGGCCTACGGCGTGGGCCCCGAGACGTTGCGGAACTGGTTGAACAAGTACCGGCAGGCCCACGGCGGTACCGAGACCGAGGTGACGCTCGATGAACGGGCACGACTCAAGGAGCTGGAGCGGGAGAACTCCGAACTCCGCGCCGAAACGGCGTTCCTGAAAAAAGCAGCCTTAGACTCAAACCGTCAACGCAACACCAAGCAATCTATGGTGGAGGTGGACGATGGCTAAGATTGGCCGGCCCGGACTGCCGCCGGAGGAACGGCAGCGGGTCTGGGATATGTGGAAGGCGGGGTCGTCGATCAGTGAGATCTCGCGATCGGTCGACTCGCCGCCGGGTTCGGTGTTTTCGATCCTGCGGCCCAAGGGCGGGATCTATCAGTCGCCGCAGAAGCGCCGGGCGGGGACATTGAGTCTGTCCGATCGGGAGGAGATCTCCCGCGGTCTGGCGGCGGGCGACTCGTACCGCCAGATCGGTCGCCAGCTGGGACGGCCTGCGTCAACGATCTGCCGAGAAGTCGGGCAGAACGAGGGTAGGGAGCGCTATCGCGCCATCGACGCAGACGACCGCGCCTGGCGCCGGGCCCGGCGTCCTCAGAAGCCCAAGCTGGCCACGAACCCTGTACTGCGAGGCTACGTCGCTGCACGACTGAAAGAGGAATGGTCTCCGGAACAGATCGCTGGTCGGCTGAAGAAGCAGTACCCAGCCGGGTCGCGGATGCTGATCTCGCACGAGGCGATCTATCGGTCGCTGTACATCCAATCCTGGAATGTGCTGGACAAGTCGTTACAGAAGCAGTTGCGCACCGGCAGACCGATTCGTCGCGCGGTCAGCAACACCACCTCCGGCCAGTGGCGCTCGCAGATCAAAGACGCCGTGTCGATTGATGCCCGTCCAGACGACGTCGCGGACCGCGCTGTTCCAGGTCACTGGGAAGGCGATTTGATGATCGGATCGGAGCAGTCCCAGATCGCCACGGTCGTGGAACGCTCCAGCCGCTACACCTGCTTAGTCCAGGTCGACTCACGCCATGCGTCCTCTGTTACTGAAGGACTGTGCCGGGAGCTGTCGGCGCTCCCGGAGACGATGTCTCGCTCCCTGACGTGGGACCGCGGCATGGAGCTGGCCGGACACAAAGACGTCGCCGCCGGCACCGGGATCAGCGTGTACTTCGCCGACCCACACTCGCCCTGGCAGCGCGGCACCAACGAGAACACCAATCGCTGGCTTCGTCAGTATTTTCCGAAGAAGACAAGCATGAACGGCTACTCCCAGGCTGACTTGCACCGAATCGCGGAGAGATTGAACAACCGGCCCCGGAAAACCCTCGACTACGACACTCCCGCCGAACGCTACGCCGCCCTGTTGCATTGACGATTTGAATCCAAGGCGGCTTACTTCGCGCGGGAGCAGCGACCGTGAGCCGATACGAGTACATCGACTCCTGCAGGAACGACCCGTCCGAGACCAACCCGCTCTACAAGATGTGCGCCTGGCTGGCCGTCTCGACCTCCGGGTTCTACAACTGGCTCTCGCGCCCGACCTCGGCCACAGCTGCCCGCAGACAGGCGCTCACGGCCAGGGTGAGGCACTTCTTCGCCGCCACTGACGGCACGTACGGGTATCGGCGGATTCACGCCGACCTGGTCGACGAGGGCACCCAGTGCTCCCAGGAGTTGGTGCGTCAGATCATGCGCTCCGAGGGCCTGGTGGCCTGCCAGCCGAGACCATTTCGGGTGACCACCGAAGCCGACGACGCTGCTGCAGCCGACATGCCTGACCTGCTCGAACGCGATTTCACCGCCGAACGACCTGGGGTCAAGTTCGTCGGCGACATCACCTACATCCACACCTGGCAGGGGTTCGTGTACCTGGCGACGGTGATCGACTGCTACTCCAAGAAAGTCGTGGGCTGGTCGATCGCCGACCACATGCGCACCGAACTGGTCGAGACCGCTTTGAAGAACGCCGCCGCGACGACGGTGATCGAACCGCGGGCGATCTTCCATTCCGACCGCGGCAGCGTCTACACCTCGGGCGACTACCGCAAGCTGGTCAAGGACCTGGGGATGCGGTCGTCGATGGGCAGAACGGGCGTGTGCTGGGATAACGCGATGGCCGAGTCGTTCTTCTCGGCGCTGAAGAACGAGCGTGTCCACCGAACCGCCTACGCCACGAAGCGGCAGGCCAGGCGCGACGTCATCAGCTACATCGAGGGGTTCTACAACACCCGACGGCGCCATTCAGCGCTCGGCTACAAGCGCCCGAACGAGGTGCACTACGCTGACCTCCAGCCGGCAACGGCAGCGTAGAGAAACCATCAACTCCGCTGTCCGAAATCGACGCGGCAGGTCAAGTGTCGTCAGGGCCCCCCGGGGTCAAGCCCCTAGAAGTGGTGTAACTGAATTGTGATCCTTCGTTGGTGATCAGGCGGGTAGTTGCATCAGTGCATCAGTGGTCACCTCCGTCTGCGAGCTGGTGTCGGTGTCGGTGGTCAGGGTGAGTCGGCAGCGGCCCAGGACTTCGAGTCCGAGGTATCGGCGTCCTTCGGCCCATTCGTCGGTCTGCTCGGCAAGGACGGCGCCGATGAGGCGGACGATGGCATCGCGGCCCGCGGAAGATGCCCACGACGTCGGTGCGGCGGCGGATCTCTCGGTTGAGCCGCTCGGTGGGGTTGTTGGACCAGATCTGTCGCCACACGTCGTCGGGGAACACGGTGAAGGCGAGCAGGTCCTCGCGGGCATCGCCGAGGTGCTCAGCCACGTCGGGCAGTCTGCCTTCGGTGTACTCGAGGAGCCGGTCGAACTGCTCGTGCACCGCGGTGTCGTTGGGCTGGTCGTACACGCTGTGCAGCATCGCCTTCACGGCCGGCCACATGGACTTGGGGCACACCGCCATGAGGTTCGCCGAGTAGTGGGTGCGGCAGCGTTGCCACGCGGCTCCCGGCAGGTTCGCCGCAATCGCCCCGACCAGCCCGGCGTGGGCATCGGAGGTCACCAGCCGCACCCCGCCCAGGCCGCGGGCAACCAGGTCGGCGAAGAAGGTGTTCCACGAGGCCGTGGTCTCACTGGTGGCGACCTGTATGCCCAGTACCTCGCGGTGGCCGTCGCCGTTGACGCCGGTGGCCAGCAGCACGGAAGCCTTGACGACCTGCTTGTTCTCGCGGACCTTGATCGTCAACGCATCGGCGGTGACGAAGGTGAACGGCCCGGCCTCGTCCAGGCGGCGGTGCCGGAACGCCGCGACCTGCTCGTCCAGGTCCTGGGCCATGCGTGAGACCTGCGACTTGGACAGCGAGTCGATACCCAGGGTCTTGACCAGCTTGTCCATCCGGCGGGTAGACACCCCGGCCAGATAGCAGTCGGCTACGACGGTGATCAGCGCGGACTCGGCCCGCTTGCGGCGCTCGAGCAGCCACTCGGGGAAGTAGCTGCCCGAGCGCAACTTCGGGACGGCGACGTCGACGGTGCCGACCCGCGTATCCAGGGGCCGGTGGCGGTAGCCATTGCGGTGGTTGGTGCGCTCAGCCGAGCGGGCGTTCCACTCGGCGCCGCACACAGCGTCGGCATCGGCGGAGAGCAGTGCGTTGATCATGGTCTGCAGCAGCTCGCGCATCAGATCCGGCGACGCGTCAGATAGGGCTTGGCCAAGCAGGCCTGCAGGGTCGACAATATGGGGTGCGGTCATCGCGATGACTCCTCGAGGATTCTTTAGACGGTTGACTCGAAAGATCACGCGGTGGCCGCTCTACATCCGTCAACGACACGGATGTCGGAGACGATCTCGGCCACCGAGTTACACCACTCTATGGGGCACTACTCCCCCCGGTTCGGCGAGGTGCCACGCTCGATCGATAAGTAGCGACCTCGCCGACGCCCTCTGGTGCCCCGGGCCATCCCTGCATGGAACAACTGCCTACTGCCGGATCCTCGCCAGGCGACGGTGCGACGAACCGCAAAGCGCCCAGCCTTGGCGGACATCAAGCACGGATAGTCGTTCAGACGCCTCCGGTAGTAGAGCAACCGCGGGAAATGAACACGATCTCTGAGGCGTCGCTCGGAGGCCAGGACAGTGTCCGTTCTTCGACCGCACCGCCAGTTGGAGACGAACCCCTGCATCCGGCGATTAGTGGCGGCCGGTGAATGTTCCGGGGACGTCGGATGAGTATCCGAATTGGCGGGTGCCGTTGTCGGGTCCCGGTGGTGAGGTGGTGGGTGTGGAGCAGTTGCGGGGTTCGTTGTTGGCGCGTCGGGTGATGGGTGCTGCCGGCGGTCGGGTGGGGTGAGGGCCGGGCTGGTGGTCGGGGTGTTGTGGGTGGAATGACGAGAGCCCCGAGTCACCGGTGAGGGTGATTCGGGGCTCTCGTGTGAAGTTGTGTTCGGCGGTGACCTACTCTCCCACACCCTCACGAGTGCAGTACCATCGGCGCTGGCAGGCTTAGCTTCCGGGTTCGGAATGGGACCGGGCGTTTCCCTGCCGCTATGGCCGCCGTAACTCTGTGAAACAAGGCCCACGTGTTTTTGCGTGGGTGTGTTGTTTCAGATACTGCACAGTGGACGCGTTGCGATTCTTTAGGGGCTGTTTGTGTGTAAGCCCTCGGCCGATTAGTACCGGTCACCTGCACGCATTGCTGCGCTTCCAGTTCCGGCCTATCAACCCCATGGTCTGTGGGGGGCCTTAACCACGCGAAGGTGGTGAGAAACCTCATCTTGGAACAGGCTTCCCGCTTAGATGCTTTCAGCGGTTATCCCTTCCGAACGTAGCTAACCAGCGATGCTCCTGGTGGAACAACTGGCACACCAGAGGTTCGTCCGTCCCGGTCCTCTCGTACTAGGGACAGCCTTCCTCAAGTTTCTTACGCGCGCGGCGGATAGAGACCGAACTGTCTCACGACGTTCTAAACCCAGCTCGCGTGCCGCTTTAATGGGCGAACAGCCCAACCCTTGGGACCTACTCCAGCCCCAGGATGCGACGAGCCGACATCGAGGTGCCAAACCATCCCGTCGATATGGACTCTTGGGGAAGATCAGCCTGTTATCCCCGGGGTACCTTTTATCCGTTGAGCGACACCGCTTCCACTTGCCGGTGCCGGATCACTAGTCCCGACTTTCGTCCCTGCTCGACGTGTCAGTCTCACAGTCAAGCTCCCTTGTGCACTTGCACTCAACACCTGATTGCCATCCAGGCTGAGGGAACCTTTGGGCGCCTCCGTTACTCTTTAGGAGGCAACCGCCCCAGTTAAACTACCCACCAGGCACTGTCCCTAACCCAGATCATGGGCCGAGGTTAGACGTCCAATACGATCAGAGTGGTATTTCAACAACGACTCCACACACACTGGCGTGCATGCTTCACAGTCTCCCACCTATCCTACACAAACCGAATCGAACGCCAATACCAAGCTATAGTAAAGGTCCCGGGGTCTTTTCGTCCTGCCGCGCGTAACGAGCATCTTTACTCGTAGTGCAATTTCGCCGAGTCTGTGGTCGAGACAGCAGAGAAGTCGTTACGCCATTCGTGCAGGTCGGAACTTACCCGACAAGGAATTTCGCTACCTTAGGATGGTTATAGTTACCACCGCCGTTTACTGGGGCTTAAATTCTCAGCTTCGCCTTGCGGCTAACCGGTCCTCTTAACCTTCCAGCACCGGGCAGGCGTCAGTCCGTATACATCGACTTACGTCTTCGCACGGACCTGTGTTTTTAGTAAACAGTCGCTTCTCTCTGGTCTCTGCGACCACCCCCAGCTCAGATCGCAAGGATC
>NZ_JAUMSR010000001.1:2633131-2835200 GCF_032905965.1 Dietzia sp. IN118
ACGGACGGGAAGCTCAACTCGTAGTCCGCGCCCCGGAGCTCGGTCGCGTCGGCGACGAGTCGGCCGTGGTCCATGCGGGTGCGGGCGCCGAGCCGGTTGAGTCCGTTCTGGTGCCAGTTGAGGGGACGGCTTCCGATCGCGTCTCCGCCGGGCATCGCGATCACGGCGCGATGATGGCGGCCGACCAGTGGTCCCAGGATGCACACCGATGCGCGCAGGCGCTGGGCCGCTTTGTCATCGGCCACGTGCCCCAACTCAGCCGGGGTGTCGATCACGACGGTGTCGCCGGAGACCTCGACCGTGCACCCGAGGTGGCGCAGCACATCGGCCATCGCGGGGACGTCGGAGATCGTCGGGCAATTGGTCAGCGTCGTCCGCCCCTCGGCCATGAGCGCCACCGCCATCAGCTTGAGCACGCTGTTCTTGGCGCCTGATACGGAGATCTCGCCGGACAGTCGGGTACCGCCGCGGACGAGGAAGCTCTCCTCGCGGGACGTGGGATTAGCGCTCACGGTTCCACCCTAGGCGAGAGGAGGGAGGGATCCGCTCCAGCCGCGGCCCCGCGGCAGCGTAGGTTGGCCGACATGGCTGTTCACCTGACCAAGATCTATACCCGGACCGGCGACGACGGGTCCACGGGCCTCTCCGATTTCTCGCGCGTGAGCAAGAACGATCCCCGACTGGTGGCGTACGCGGACTGCGACGAGGCCAACGCGGCGATCGGCGTGGCCGTGACGCTCGGAGGCCTGGACGACCGTGTCGTCGCGGTACTGCGGACCGTGCAGAACGACCTCTTCGACGCCGGCGCGGACCTGTCGACGCCGGAGGTCGAGGACCCCAAGTACCCGCCGCTGCGCATCGAGCAGCCCTATATCGATCGCCTCGAGAGCTGGATCGACCAGTTCAACGCCGAGGTGCCGGACCTGACGTCGTTCATTTTGCCGGGCGGGACCCCGGGGGGTGCGTACCTGCACGTCGCCCGTACCGTCACCCGACGGGCGGAGCGTTCGGCATGGGCGGCCGTCGAGGCCCATCCGGAGACGACCTCGGTCCTGCCGGCGAAGTACCTGAACCGGCTGTCGGATTTGCTGTTCGTCCTGGGCCGGGTCGCGAACCCGGAGGGCGACGTCCTGTGGGTGCCCGGCGGGGGAGCGCGGCTGACCGGAGCTCAGCGGACGGAGCGCGGCTGACCGGACCGCGACCGGCCGGAGCGGTGCGGGTCAGGGCAGCGCGCCCATGCGGCGTGCTGCGTTGACCGCCTCGAACCGGGTGTGCGCGTCGAGTTTCCGCATCACCGACCGCAGGTAGCTCTTCACCGTCTCGGCACCGATGCCCATGTCGACGGCGGTCTCGATGTTGGTCTTGCCCTGGGCTACGCACGCCAGCACGTCGAGTTCGCGGCGGGACAACCGCGCGGTGGGCATCTCGGGCGGCGGGGAGACCATCTCGGCACAGATGCGTTCGAGCTCCGCGCGGACGTCCGGGTCCTCGGTGCGTGAGGCGAGCATCCGCAGGCGGGCGTGGGTCTCGCGCATCCGCTCGTTGGACAGCACGTCGTCCCACCGGCCCTCGCCGGAGCCGGGCCCGACCGGGGCGGCGCCGCGGGCCGCCAGTGCGTCGTTGACCGCGATCTCCTGTTCCAGGGCACGGGCGGTGGCCGCCATCTGGTTGAGGACCTTCTCGCCGAACCTGACCGAGGAGTGGACACCGGCGTAGATCACCGCGCGTACGTCCTTGCCCACCACGACGGGGATCGCGGCCATCGACCGCAGCCCCTCGGAGAGCACCGGCAGGTCGTACTCGTGGGTGATGACCCCGGCCCGCGGGTAGTCCGCCACGCCGACCGGCTTGCCGGTGGCCATGACCCGACCGCCCACGCCCGCCCCGTAGTGGACCTTGAGGTCCTTCATCGCCGAGGTCCGCATCCCGAGGGACTCGGACAGGACCAACGTGTGGCCCTCCCCGACGACACCACCGATCGTCACGGGGATCCCCGTGGCCTCCCGCAGCGCCGCGATCGCGCTACGCACCGAGGCGAGGTCACGCTTGCGTCGCTGGGCGTCCCCGGCGCCGCTCGGGCCGTGGCCGGTGTTGTCCTCGTCCACGAGGTCTCCTCCCTCGTCCGTGCAGCACCCCCGCCGCGGGCGGGTTGGCCCCCCTGCCGGTGCGACACTTCGGCGTCGTCAGCGCCACTATACGCACGTGGTCGGGGTGACGCCGAACCAGAACATGAGAGAGGCGTCAGGTCGTCGGGGGTACCGGCCGCAGCTTCGTCCCCGCACCGCGGTCAGGGGGTGAAAGCTGGATCGAATGCCTCCGGATCCTCGGGGTCGGCCAACATCGCGGCGACCCCGGTGACGGGCGCCGCGCGCTGTTCGTCGTAGATCCATTCCTCGACGTCGCTGGAGTCCGGGTCGCCGACGAGGTACGGGTGCAGGCCCAGCATGGCCGAGGCGCCAACCGTCTCCCCGGTGTCCAGCACGGTCTCGTCGAGGAAGCGGACCACCTCGTCGTCGTCCATCTCCACGCCGATCACCACCAGACCCTCCGGCCCCTCTCCCCCGGCGCGCAGCTCCAACCGGCGACCCACCAGAGCCACCTCGTAGCGGCGGGGGCCGTCCGCGCCTGCCAGGGTCAACGTGCCCTTGGCGCGGTAGGCGCCGGCCGGCGGCGCCGAGACCGCGGTGAGGAAGCGGCGCGGGTGCAGGGGACCGGCCGGCGTCACGGTGACGGCCGTGTAGCCGTCATGCAGGTGTCCGTGCTCGTGGTGTCCGTGCCCGCCGTGTCCGTGCTCGTGGCGTCCGTGCTCGCCGTTCCGGTGGCTGCCGCCGGACGTCGCGGCGGGCGCGGCGGTCGGTGCGCCGTCGGGGGCCATGTCCAGGAGCAACCCGGCCGGGACCGCGGCGCGGACCGCCGGGAGCACGGCCACGCGCGGGGCGTGGGTGCGGATCGTCGCCCGGAGCTCGCCGAACCGCTCGCGGGTGATGAGGTCGCACTTGTTGACGACGACGAGGTCGGCCTCCGCCAGGTGCGCCGCGAGTCGCGGATGTCGCGTCATGGCGTCATCGAGGCCCTCGGCGTCGACGACCTGGACCATCCCCGCATGGCGCGCCACGTGCCGCGGCACGTCGTGGACCATCCGCGACAGGACGGGCGGCTCGGCCAGGCCACTGGCCTCGATGACCGCGAAATCCAGGCCCAGCTCGGGACCCGCGAGCCGGGTGAGGGTCTCGCCGAGCTCACCGGCGTCGACCTCGCAGCACACGCAGCCGTTGGCGAGCGAGACCATGGAGTCCACCCGCCCGGCGACGGCGGTGGCGTCCACGTCGATCTCGCCGAAGTCGTTGACGATCGCGGCGATGCGCAGCCCCGGTGTGCCGGACAGCAGGTGGTTGAGCAGCGTGGTCTTGCCGGCGCCCAGGTAGCCGGTCAAGACCAGGACGGGCAGGGGCTCGCCGGGGGCGCGGTGCGCGTCATCGCGCCCACCGCCCCCGGCGAGGTGCCCGTGCCTCAGTCCGTCGTTCAGCGACGCCACTCGGGCTTCCGCTTCTCCGCGAACGCGGACATGCCCTCGGTCTGGTCCTCCGTGGCGAACAGCGCGTAGAAGGCGTTCTGCTCGGCGAGCAGGCCCTCCTCGAGAGTGGTCTCGAAGGAGCGGTTGACCGCCTGCTTCGCGACGATGGCCGTGGTCTTGCTCATGGAGGCGATCGTGGTGGCGACCTTCATGGTCTCGTCGAGCAGCTCGGCCGCGGGGACGACGCGCGCGACCAGGCCGGAGCGCTCGGCCTCGTCGGCGTCCATCTGGCGGCCGGTCAGGCACAGGTCCATGGCCTTGGCCTTGCCCACCGCACGGGTGAGGCGCTGCGAACCGCCCATGCCGGGGATGACGCCGAGGGTGATCTCGGGCTGGCCGAACTTGGCGTTGTCGCCGGCGATGATCATGTCGCACATCATCGCCAGCTCGCAGCCGCCGCCCAGGGCGAAACCGGACACGGCGGCGATGATCGGCGTGCGCGCGGCGGTGAGGCGCTTCCAGTCGTGGAAGAACCGCTCGAGGTAGATGCCCGGGTAGTTCTTGTCCTTCATTTCCTTGATGTCGGCGCCGGCCGCGAAGGCCTTCTCCGACCCGGTGATGACGATGCACCCGACCCCGGGATCGCCGTCCAACGCCTCGACGGCCTCGACGACCTCCTTCTCCATGCCGCTGGACAGCGCGTTGAGCGCCTTGGGGCGGTTGAGCGTGATGGTCGCGACCCGGTCGGTCTGCTCGACCAGGATGTTCTCGAACTGCTTCTCCGTCACGGACATGCGTGTCTCCAGTCTGTCGTCGTCAGGTGCCTGTGCGCCATTACTTGGAAGTCCTTGTAATAGCTCCGGGGCCGATGCTAGCCGGTCACCGCGCGAGCGGCCCACCGTTCCACAGTCCCGACCGTACGGCCTGGTCGTGGGTGACGGTCGCCTCGCGCGCCTCGGGCACGAGCGGGGTGTACCGCACGAGCGATCCCCAGTCGCGGTCCCAGTCGTGTTCGAGGTAGGTCGGCACCGTCTCGCCCTCGAGCAGCAACTCGATGAACCCGATGGGGCCACCGCCGTCCCACGCCTGCCACGTGTTGGTGGAGCTCACGGCCAGTCCCCGATCGGGCAGGACGCGGTACTCGGGCAGTTCGTGGACGCCGGCGTACTCGTCGAACGGGCGCAGGCACGGGGTGTGGAACGCGACCGCCCAGTCCGGCAGCACCGGCCTCGAGTCGCCGACCAGTTGCTGCATGGTGACCAGCTCCGGCATGCGCGGCGGGGTGAACGCGATCCACCGCGACGGGTCCGGGTCGAGGTCGCGCACGACCAACCGGATGGCCGAGGCGTCGGCGGGCAGGGTGTCCGTCGGTACGCGCAGGTTGCGCCAGGACGGAGCCGGCCCGATGTCGATCGGCAGGACCGAGCCCGCCACCTCGAACTCCCCGCCGCCGGTGGAATACTCGACGAGCACCGCGTCGGGAGCGAAGGACCCGGCCACGCCGATCGTGACGAGCGGGTCCTCCCTCTTCTGGCCGTTCTCCCCCTCCCCCTCGGGGAGCCGGTACCAGTTGGTGGTCGTCTCCGCGTTGAACTGCGCACCCGACTGGTGGCTGCCGAGGACCGGCACGCGGGCGGGGTCGAGTCCGAACGGCAGGACTGCGTGGCTGCCGTTGATGCCCTCCCCGATGCGCACGCCGCCCTCGGTGCCGGCGGTGGTCGACGTGGTGTCGGAGCCCTCGCCGGTGCCGGGGGTGTCGGTATCGGCCGCCTGCGTGGCGGTGAGGTCGGTCGGGATCCCGTCGGGGTCGAACACGACCGCCTCGCCGCCGGCCTCGAGTTGGTCCCGGGGCTCGCCGACGGGGGCGAGCAGGCCGGCGTTGGCGTCGGGCTCGGCGAGCACGACATCGGCGATGCCGCACGGCTCGCCGGAGAGCGCGCGGAGGTTCTGCAGACCCACCGAGTACGCGGGGTACTGGTTGCGGACCGCTGCGGCCATGGAGGCGACGATGACGACGACGACGAGGGCCGCGGCCAGCCCGAGTGGGGCGTGGGAGACCTCACGGGCGAACCGGAGCAGGGGTCCGCGGTCGCCACCGTCCCGCTCCTGCCCGGTGCGCGTCATGAACGGCTCCCGGTAGTGCAGGACCAGGGCGGCGAGGAGTGCCACGAGCATCAGCCCGAGGAACACGGAGTACAGGGTGATCCCGGCGATGGTCGGCTGGGTGCCGCCCCACGGGATGCCGTAGATGGAGATGTACCACCAGCCGTTGGTGGAGGTGAAACTCAGCGCCAGCACGAACAGGACACCGGCGAGGAAGAGCATGCGGTTGCGCAGTGACCTGGTCGCCGCCGGGAGGACCGCCATGGTCACCAGTGCCGCCAGCGCCGCGCCGATGGTGGCGAAGGCGCCGAAGTGGTGGGTCCACTTGGTGGGGTTGAGCGCCATGAACGCGATCGAGATGGCCGCCAATCCCACGATGCGGCGGGCGGGGCCCACGGACACCCCGGGGATCCGGCCCTTACGGAACAGGATCGCCGCGCAGGTGATGAGGGACAGGAGCATGGCGAGTACACCGAAACGGCGGGCCAGCGAGCCGTCCGGGGTGGGGTTCATCAGCCATTCGTAGCGCCACACCTCCTCGTACCAGCTGCCCGAGGGGCCGACATCCCCGAGCAGCGCCGACGACTGCAGCGTGGTGACCAGCGGCTGGTCGAGGAAGATCAGGTGCAGCACGCCCAGTCCGGCGGCCAGCAGCGGCGCGACGGTCGGTACCCAGCCGTCGCGCTTCGCGCGCCGGATGACGAGCAGCAGTAGTGGCCTGGACGCGGCGATGATGACCGCGATGCAGAACGTTCCCGTGGGCGCTGCGGACAGGGTGAGCCCACCGATGATGAACCCGGTCGCCGCGGGTAGCAGCCGTCCCGTCGCGAGTGCCCGCTCGAGCGAGACCCAGGTGGCCAGGACACCGAAGGCGATGATCGGTTCGGGCCGGAGGCCGTTGTTGTAGGTGAGCCAGAACGCGAGGAAGACCGCGGCGGTGCTCCACCGCACGGCCGCGGCGCGGCGGGCGGCGATGCCTAGCCTCGGGATGACCTCCCGGGACAGCAGGATCCACGAGGCGATGCCCAGCAACAGCGCGGGCAGTCGGAGCCAGACGCTGCCCAGCGAGATGGCGCTCATCGCTGTGTAGAGGTAGTACGGCATGCCGAACGGCGCGTACGGGGCCCCGTAGTAGCGGAACACCTCGGGCATGTAGCCGCTGGAGACGGCAGCGCGCGCCTCGGTGAGGATGTAGCCGTCGTCGGCGGTGTTGGCCCCGATGACGTGCCACACGAGCAGCGTCGCCACGACCAGCAGGTCCAACGGTCGCGGCTTCCACCAGCCCGGCGGGAGGATGCGGCGCGCGATCCGCCCGTCCCGCAGGTCGAGCCGGTGCAACGCGACGAGTGCCACGAGGATCGCGAGGATGCCCACGACGATCGCGATCTGCTTGATGGCGGTCGCCTGCGTGGTGTAGCGCGAGTCGACCGTGATGTCGACGGCCATGCCCTCCGGTGCCGCGCCCTCCAGGTCGGTGAACACCCCGACCACCTGTGGACGGAGGTCCGCGTCGATCCGGCCCCCGACGCCCTGCCCGTCGATCTCCAGGCCGACGAACTCGGCACCGATCGAGCCGGAGTCGGCCGTGACGCGGATCGTGGAGCACGCGCCGGGCGCGGCGACCGCGTCGGTGGGCGCGGAAGCGACGAGCGCGTTGCGGCTGCGGACCTCCACGTCGGGGCCGGCCACGGACACCATGAGCGCGCGGGCCGCCGCGTTCTCCCCCGCCTCGCGGGGCGCGGTCGAGACCAGCACGCCGTCCTCGCGGCCGTCGGGCAACTGCCCGACGGCCGTGCACGGCACCTCGACGGTGAGGTCGAGTGGGTAGTACGCGACGAGCGGCGCGGTGACCGGCTCGAGGGTGCCCGCCTCGGGCCAGCTGACGGTGGAGGTGGTCTGCGTGACCGGCAGCAGCGGCACGATGATCGCGAGCAGGATGCCGACGAGCCCGCTGACGGCGGCGACGATCCCCCACCGAGGTCCCCTACGGGACTTTTCCGGCACGTCAGGGACCTCGGCGGCAGTCGATGGCATGGCGTCCACGCTATAACGAGGGGAGGACGTTCCCCGAAACGACGAACGCGCCGGAGGGGGTTCCCTCCGACGCGTTCGTCGGTGTTGTGGCCAGAGTCGGGATCGAACCGACGACCTTCCGCTTTTCAGGCGGACGCTCGTACCAACTGAGCTACCTGGCCCTAAGACCACCGGCGCACCCGGTGAACACCGAATGCGCCGGTATGTCTCTGGCGACCCTGACGGGACTCGAACCCGCGACCTCCGCCGTGACAGGGCGGCGCGCTAACCAACTGCGCCACAGGGCCGTGCTCTTCGCACGAGAAAGAACATTAGTGGACCGCCCGACCTTTGCGCAAATCGGCCCCCTGCCAGCAGTATCCGAGCACGTCAGCGGCGCGACAGAGGCACGCGGGCCGTGAATGCACGAGGTCCCGGCCACCTGACGGTGACCGGGACCTCGACCATGTGTACCCCCTACGGGATTCGAACCCGCGCTGCCGGCGTGAAAGGCCGGTGTCCTAGGCCGCTAAACGAAGGGGGCCTACGCCACGTCCGGGTGCCCCGGTCCGCAGCGGGGTCCAGTGTAGGGCACCGCCCACCGGGCGGATAAACCAACCGCACACGAGGACGGTATCGTGACCGTCGCCCCTATAGCTCAGTTGGTAGAGCTACGGACTTTTAATCCGCAGGTCGTCGGTTCGAACCCGACTGGGGGCACCATGTACCGCCCGGCGCGCGGGCCCATTGGACCTGCTCGCGCCCCGCTGGGAGAATCGGGGTCATGTCCGCACCCACCGCCGCCGCGGCCCCCGCACTGCGCATCGGCCCCCTGGAGCTCGCGTCCCCCGTCGTCCTGGCGCCGATGGCCGGGGTCACCAACGTCGCGTTCCGCACGCTCTGCCGCGAGATCGAGCGTGACCAGCAGGGCTCGGTGTCCGGCCTGTACGTCTGCGAGATGGTCACCGCCCGCGCCCTGGTGGAACGCCAGCCCGGGACGCTGCACATGGCCACCTTCGCCCCGGACGAGTCGCCGCGCAGTCTGCAGCTGTACACGGTCGACGCCGAGTACACCTACGCGGCCGCCAAGATGATCGTCGACGAGGACCTGGCCGATCACATCGACATCAACTTCGGGTGCCCCGTGCCCAAGGTCACCAGACGCGGTGGCGGGTCCGCCATCCCCTACAAGCGCCGGTTGTTCCGCTCGATCGTCGCCGCGGCGGTCCGCGCCACCGAGGGCACCGACATCCCGGTGACGGTGAAGATGCGCGTCGGCATCGACGACGCCCACCACACCCATCTCGACGCCGGCCGCATCGCCGTCGAGGAGGGCGCGCAGGCCGTCGCGCTCCACGCGCGGACGGCCGCCCAGCGGTACTCCGGGGAGGCGGACTGGTCGCAGATCTCCCGGCTCGTCGAGCACGTCGGGGCGGTCTCGGATGTGCCGGTGCTGGGGAACGGCGACATCTTCTCCGCCGAGGACGCCGTGCGGATGCGTGAACAGACCGGCTGCGCGGGCGTGGTGATCGGCCGCGGTTGCCTCGGCCGTCCGTGGCTCTTCTCCGAACTGGCCGCACGGTTGGACGGTCGCGAGGCGCCGACCCCGCCCGCGCTGGGCGAGGTCGCGCGCATCATGTACCGCCACGGCGAACTCCTCGCGCAGCACCACGGCGAGGACAAGGGGATGCGCGACATCCGCAAGCACGTCGCGTGGTACCTCCGGGGCTTCCCGGCCGGATCGGAGAAGCGGGTCGGCCTGTCCGCCGTCCGCACCCTGGACGACCTGGCCGAGCTGCTCGCGGACCTTCCCGCCGACGAGCCCTTCCCTGCCGACGGGTACGGACCGCGGGGGCGTCAGGGCTCCCCCTCCAAGGTGCTGCTGCCCGAGGGCTGGCTCGATGACCCGGAAGACGACGCCACCGCGCTCGAGGGCGCGGACGCCGAGAACTCGGGCGGCTGAGCCCACCGCGGACGAATGTTCACCGGTCGTTCACCGCACCGGCGGTGACCGCCCTGACATGCGCGTATTCTGGCAACATGCGTCTTGTCTACTCCGAAGAACTCGCGGGCCTGGCCACGTCCATGGCCCGGATGTGCTCCCTCGCGACCGATGACATGGAGCTGGCGACCCACGCCCTGCTCCAGGTCGACCTCGTCGCCGCGGAGAAGGTCCTGGAGTCCGCGACGGAGATGTCCAGGCTGGCGACCGAGAACGAGGAGCGGGGTTTCGCCCTGCTCGCCCTCCAGGCGCCCGTCGCGCGGGACCTGCGACAGGTGGTCACGTCGATCCAGCTCGTGCAGGACCTCGTCCGGATGGGCACCCTCGCCGGACACGTCGCCAAGATCGTCCGCCGTCGCCATCCCGAGCCGGTCCTGCCGGAGCCCGTCAACGGCTACCTCGCCGAGATGGGCCGGGTGGCGGTCTCACTGGGGCGCTCCGCCACCGAGGTCCTCCTCAACCGTGATGCCGAGCAGGCGGCCACGCTGGCACGGCAGGATGATGCCGTCGACGACCTCCGGCGCCATCTGTTCACCCTGCTCACCGTCCGGGAGTGGAAGTGGGGCGTCGCCTGCGCGGTCGACGTCACCCTCCTGGGCAGGTACTACGAGCGCTTCGCCGACCACGCCGTAGAGGTCGCCCAGCGCGTGATCTTCCTGGCGACCGGCGAGTACGCCACCGTCCCCGAGGACGACCCCGAGCGCCCGTCCCCCTCCAGCGAGGAACTGGTGCGCCAGTTCAACGAGACGGACCGGACCTTCAAGGAGCGCATCGCCCGCCACGAGGCCACGGGCCGGGACGGCACCGCCGGGGACTCTTGACACACCGCGACCTGACGTGGGGGAACGTCACTGCCCCGGTGCCGGCCTCGAGGCCTGTACCGGGGCAGTGACGTCCGTGTGAGCGCCGGGACGGGTCAGCCGAAACGGCCGGACACGTAGTCCTCGGTCTGCTTGTTGTCCGGGTTGGAGAAGATCTTCTCCGTGGAGTTGACCTCGACCAGTTGACCCGGCATGCCGGTGGCCTCGAGGGAGAAGAACGCGGTCTGATCGGACACGCGGGCGGCCTGCTGCATGTTGTGGGTGACGATCACGATCGTGAACTCGTTCTTGAGCTCGGCGATGAGGTCCTCCACGGCCAGTGTCGAGATCGGGTCGAGCGCGGAACAGGGTTCATCCATCAGGAGTACCTGCGGCTCGATGGCGATCGCGCGGGCGATGCACAGACGCTGCTGCTGGCCGCCGGAGAGCCCACCACCGGGCTTGTCGAGGCGGTCCTTCACCTCGTTCCAGAGATTCGCACCGCGCAGCGACTTCTCGGCGACCTCGTCGAGGGTCTTCTTGTTCTTGACGCCCTGGAGCCTGAGCCCCGCGACCACGTTCTCCTTGATCGACATCGTGGGGAACGGGTTGGGGCGCTGGAAGACCATCCCGATGGTCCGCCGGACGGCGACGGGGTCGATCTTCTTGTCGTAGATGTCCACACCGTCGAGCTTGATGGAGCCCTTGACGTAGGCCCCGGCGATCTCCTCGTGCATCCGGTTGAGGGAGCGCAGGACGGTGGACTTGCCACATCCGGAAGGGCCGATGAACGCGGTCACGGACCGGGGCGGGACGTGGAGGTCGACGTCCTTCACCGCGTGGAAGTCACCGTAGAAGATATCGACGTTCTCGAGGTCGAGTCGCTTTGCCATCTGAACCGATGTGTCCTTACTTGGTCTTCGGCGCGAGCGCCTTGGAAGCGAACGCCGCGAGAACGTTCGCGAGCGCGATGATGAGGATGAGCGTGAGGGCCGCGCCCCAGATGCGGTACTGACCGGCGTCGTTGGGGTTGGACAGCTGGTTGTAGATCAGCAGTGGCAGCGAGGCCATGTTGCCCTGGAAGAGGTCGTAGTTGTAGCTCGCGGTGTACCCCACCAGGATCAGCACGGGCGCGGTCTCCCCCATCACCCGGGCGAGCGCCAGGAAGATGCCCGAGATCATCCCCGACAGCGCGGTGGGGATGACCACGCTGGTGATGGTCTTCCACTTGGGCACCCCCAACGCGTACGAGGCTTCACGCAACTCATCCGGGACGAGCTTGAGCATCTCCTCGGTGGAGCGGACGATCAGCGGGATCATGAGCAGGACCAACGCGAGTCCCACAGCGAAGGCGCTCAATTCGAACTGCAGCATCGTGATCCAGATGCCGAAGATGAAGATCGCCGCGACCACCGAGGGGACGCCGGCGAGGACGTCGACCATGAGGGTGGTGGGTCGCGCCAGCGTGGAGTCGGGATACTCCACGAGCATGATGCCGGCGGCGATACCCAGTGGGATCGAGATGACGGCCGCGATGAGCGCCTGGACGAGGCTGCCGTAGATGGCGTGACCGACGCCGCCGGCGAGCGACGACGGCGATACCAGGAAGAGCGAGTTCGTCCACCAGTTCGGGTTGATGATCGCCTCGGCCCCCGCGGAGACCACCTTGTAGAGCAGCGCGATCAACGGGATCACCGCGACGATGAACGACAGGGTGAACACGACCGTCGCCACGGAGTTCTTCGCCTTCCGCCCACCGGAGACGGGGAGGAAGGTCTCGGACGGCTTGGCCGGTCGTGCGAGGTCGGGGGTTACCTGGGACATCAGCCGTTGACCTTTCCACCGGACACCGAGCGCGCGATGAGATTGACGATGAACGTGAGGAGGAAGAGCACGAGCCCGGCGGCGATGTAGGCCCCGGTCGACATCGGGTTGTTGAACTCCGCGGACCCGGAAGCGATCTTGGACGCGAACGTGAAGCCCCCGTCGAACAGGGAGAGGCCGCTGGCCGAGCTCGAGGCACGGAGGATGATGAGCACCGCCACCGTCTCACCGAGCGCTCTGCCGAGGGCGAGCATCGACCCGGCGATCATGCCCGATTTGGCGTAGGGGAAGCACGTCATCCGGATCTTCTCCCACTTCGTCGCGCCGAGTGCCAGAGCGGCCTCCTGGTGCAACGACGGGGTCTGACGGATCGTCTCGCGGGACATCGAGGTGATGATCGGGAGGATCATGATCGCGAGCACGATGCCCGCGGTGAAGATGGTCCCGCCTCCGGCGATCGAGACGTTCCCGTCGGCGAAGAGGAAGAACCACCCCAGGTTCTCGTTGAGCCAGGTGGCGAAGGGGGTGATCCACGGGCCGAGGACGATGAGTCCCCACATCCCGTACACGATCGACGGGACGGCCGCCAGCAGGTCGATCATCGCCGACAGCGCCCGGGAGATCCGGGGTGGCGCGTACTGGACGAGGAACGTCGCGATCCCGATCGCGACGGGCACCGCGAGCAGCAGTGCGAAGACCGAGCTCAGGACCGTGACCTTCAACAGGTCGAGGATGCCGAACCTCAGGTTGTCGGGATCGGTCGTGTTCCACTCGGAACTGGTGAAGAAGTTGACCTGGTCCTGGAGGATGGAGGGCACCGCCTGGAGGACCAGCACGATGCCGATCAGCGCGATGAGCCCGACGATGATCGCGCCCGCCGCGACCGTGACCGACCGGAAGACGGAGTCGATATTCCGGGACGACCCGTTGGTGAGCAGGCCCCGTGGGCCGTCTCCCCGGCCCCCGGCCCCCGGGTGGTCGTCCTCCGACCATTCACCGCGGCGGCCGGCGGTCTTGTCGACGTCTCGTTCGACGGAGTCGTGCACAGTCATGGGACCTTCAGTCTTCCGGGGGTCTGTATGAGGTCGGTCGCTGTCCCCGTCCGCGGACGGGGACAGCGACCGGGCTATCACTTGATCGCGTCGATCGCGTCAGTCAGCTTGCCACGGAAGGCGTCGGGAACCGGAATGTAACCCTCGCCCTCGAGCTCACCCTGCACGGACTCGGAGACGGCGACGTTCAGGAAGGCCTTGACCGCAGCAGCGGTCTCGGCGTCGGGGTACTCGGAGCAGACGATCTCGTAGGTCGGCATGAGGATCGGGTAGGCCCCCGCGGCCTCCGGGACGTAGAAGGACGAGGTGTCGATCACCAGGTCGTTGGTCCCCTCGTTCTGCAGCTTGGCGGAGTCGATGGTCGTGCCCGCGGTCTCGGCGTTGAGCTCCACGCCCTCGGCGTCCGCCGGCGTGATGACCTTGGCCATCGACAGGCCCTGGTTCTTGGCGTAGGACCACTCGGTGTAGGTGATGGTCCCCGGGGTCTGGCCGATCGCGGCCGAGACGCCCTCGTTGCCCTTGGCGCCCTCGCCGACGCCGCCGTTGAACGTCTTGCCGGCCTCCTGGGTCCACGCGCCGTCGGACGCGGCCACGAGGTACTTCTGGAAGTTGTCGGTCGTACCCGACTCGTCGGAGCGGAAGATCACGGTGATGTCCTGCTCGGGGAGCTCCACTCCCTCGTTCTCCGCGGCGATGGCCGGGTCGTTCCACGTGGTGATCTCGCCGTTGAAGATCTGGGCGATGGTGGAGCCCGACAGGCTGAGCTCGACCCCGTCGAGGTTGTAGGCCACCGCGATCGGACCGAAGACCGCCGGAAGGTTCCACGCGGGGCTCTCACAGCGCTGCTCGGCCTGGGGGTACTCGTCCTCCTTCAGCGCCGAGTCGGAACCGCCGAAGTCGGTCTGTCCACCGATGAACTCCTTCACGCCGGCGCCGGAGCCGTTGGAGTTGTAGTCGATGGTCTGTCCCTCACAACTCGTGGCGTAGGAGTTGGCGAAGATCGTCATGGCGTTGTTCTGCGCCGAGGATCCCGAGGCATTGAGGTTGGGCTTCCCCTCGCACTCGACGCCCGCGACGTTCTGGGCGGTGTCGTTGGTCCCCGCGTTGTCGTCGGAGCAGGCGGCCAGTCCGGCCGTCGTCAGGGCGGCCAGCCCGAGCAGGGCACCGGTGCGCTTGAGGTCCACAAAATCTCCTTGGTTCATCCGGTGGAGACCTCCACCGGGTCACGTTGTCGGCGACTGGGTCGCAGGGCCGGACCGGGACACGCCGATCCGACGTGGAGAGAACCTAGGGTGCGGACGTGAACAACGCCGAGGACGTAGGTGAACCCGAGATGAACTCCCTGGTCATGGGCTGTTCACCCGGACAGCCGTCCCTCCCCCCCGCGGTACCCCACCTGGGGTGATCCTGAGATCTCGTCTCCGGACCGCCGCGGAATTCAGCGTGAGGCGTACGTCACGTCTCGGTGCTCGACGGCGAAACCGAGCCTCTCGTAGGTGCGGATGGCCGGGAGGTTGTCGCCCTCCACGTAGAGGACGACCGATTCCGCCCCGGCCCGGCCCTCGAGGTGCTCGACCCCGACGGCGGTGAGCAGACCGCCCAGGCCCCTGCCCTGGTCAGACGGGTCCACGGCGACCACGTAGACCTCGCCCTCGACCGGCTTCCCGGGCTCGGCGACGGTCTTCGTCCAGTGGAACCCGGCCAGCCGCGGCGTCTCGCCCGCGGCATCCACGGCGAGGAAGACCGCGCCGGGATCCACCCAGTCGACGCCGAGCCGGTCGTCGAGCTGCTCTCGCGTCCAGCCCCCCTGTTCCGGATGCCACGAGAACGCGGCGTTGTTCACGCGGAGGAACTCCTCCCGGGTGTCCATCCCCGGCCACCGCGACCCGCCCTCCGACGCGGCCTCGGCGAGGGTTCCGGTCTCGATCCCCCCGGGCGGGTGCGGATCCGGAAGCGCGGGCCCGCCGGCGGCGCGCCGGCGCATCTTCAGCAGTTCGCGTGTCCGCGCCAGCCCGAGGCCCTCTGCCAGGGCCCGCGCGGACGGCATGTCACCGTGCGCCCACATCGCGGCGCCGGGCTCGGCTTCGAGGACCGCGCGGACGAGGGCGCTCCCGTGCCCCCGGCGCCGGTGCGAGGGGTCCACGACCAGTTCCGCCGAGGCCTCGTCCCCGGCGCCGACGAGCTGGGCGTAGCCGACGATCGCGGGGTCAACGGAACCCCCGCCCGCGGCGGCACCGGGCTCATCGGGGTCGGTCGCGAGGAAGTGACGCGCCCCGCCGGCCGGCCCGCGGAGGGCCCGGAGGGGTTGCTCACCGAGGGGTGCGACCCCGTCGACCGATCCCGCCTGCCGTGCCATCGCCTCGATGCGGTCGGCGGCACCGGCGTCCGGTGCGCGTTCGGTGACTGTCATGCGTCGCCTCCGTCCTCCCTGCGATCCGACGGCCGGACCGCTTTGTACCCGACGTTACGGACGGTGCCGATCAGCGACTCGTGATCGGGACCGAGCTTGGCGCGCAGTCGCCGGACGTGGACGTCGACGGTCCGGGTTCCACCGAAGAAGTCGTAACCCCACACCTCCTGGAGCAGCTGCGCGCGGGAGAAGACCCGGCCGGGATGCTGGCACAGGTGCTTGAGGAGCTCGAACTCCTTGTAGGTCAGATCCAGGGGGCGCCCCTTGACGCGGGCGACGTAGGTCTCCTCGTCGATGACCAGCTCGCCGACCGTGAGGAGGCCACCGTCCGCCTCGCCCTGGGACGAGTGCCGCGCGGCGGCGAGGCGGAACCGGGCGTCCACCTCCGCCGGCCCGGTGGTCGGCAGGAGGATGTCGTCGAGGCCCCAGTCCCCGCTGACGGCGATCAGTCCCCCCTCGGAGACGACGGCGATGACGGCGAGGTCCCCGCCACCGGACAGCAGTCTGCACAGTGCCCGCGACGCCGCGAGATCACTCCGCGCGTCGACCAGGGCGAGTGCCGCACCGGAGAGATCCCCCAGCGAGGACGCCAGCGGCGGGAGTACACGCACCGAGTGCGGGAGGAGAGGCAGCGCGGGGATGACCGCCTCCGGGTCTGCTTCAGCGGCGAGGAGCACTACGTCCATGTCGCTTCCTCTCCGTCCGGGGGCCGAGACGATACTAGCGACCCGCACCCCCGAAACGGGGATTGGAGTACACCTGAATGCCATGAGACTCCCCCGCCCCGTCGTCATCGCGGCTGTCGCCGTGGCCGTCGTGGCCGGCAGCGCCTTCACCGTGGAGACGGTGTCCGCCTCACGGATCGAGGCCGACCTGTCCGGTCGGATCGACCCGGGGAACACTGGTGCCGGGCCCCCCTCGGTGACGATCGGCGGCGCGCCGGGGTCGCGGTGGTCCGGCCCGGACACCCTCGTCTCGGCGACGATCCGGGTCGAAGGGGTCGACCGGCCCGGGCTCGGGCCGGTCGCGGTGGAGGCCGTGGCCACCGACGTCTCCGTGCCGGAGGACCCGACCGGTCCGCTGACCGCCGGGGCGGTGACGGTCTCGGTACAGATCACCGGGGCCTCGCTCGGCCCGGCCCTGGGGATGCGGGACGTGCTGGTCGGCGCGGCCGACGACCCGAGCCTCGCCGGGGGTACCGAGACCCGGGCCCGGGTCACCGGGACACTCGAGGGATCCGACGTCCGCGTCTCGGCGTTCGTCGACCTCGTCGTCGACGACCTCGGCGCACGGCTCGTCCCCGTGGCACCCGCGACCGGGCCGGCGGGGTTCCCCGACGGCGACGGCGAGCTGGCCCTGCGCCGCACGGCACTGACGTTGGAACCGGACGTCCTCCCGCTGGGCGTGGCGGTCGAGACCCTCAGCATCACGGGCGGCACCATCACCGCCGCCGGTGACGGCGGGCCCGGCACCGCGCCGCTCGACGGCCTCGCACGGACGGACCTCTAGACTCGGGCCCATGAGTCGCGACGACGTACTGGTCAGCACCCGCTGGGCCTCCTCGCGCCTGGCCGACGACTCGGTGGTCTTCCTCGAGGTCGACGAGGACGTGACGGCCTACCACTCCGACGGGCACATCCCCGGTGCCGTCGCGCTGAACTGGCGAACCGAACTCCAGCAGGAGTACACGCGCGATCTCGTCGACCGTGAGCGGTTCGGCGAACTCCTGTCCGTTCGGGGCATCACCCGCGAGCACACCGTGGTGGTCTACGGCGGTAACCACAACTGGTTCGCCGCCTACGCCTACTGGTACCTCCGGCTGTACGGGCACCCCGACGTCCGCCTCCTCGACGGTGGCCGTATGCGCTGGGAACGGGACGGCCTGCCACTGGAGACCGAGCTGCCGCAGCGCCCGGCGACCGAGTACGTCGCCGAGCCCCAGGACCTGTCGATCCGGGCGTTCCGCGAGGACGTGCTCTCGGGCCTCGGCAGTGACGCGCTCGTCGACGTGCGATCGGTCGACGAGTTCACCGGCCGGCTCGCCGCACCGGCCGGCCTGCCCCAGGAGGGCGGCCGACAGCGCGGGCACATCCCCGGCGCGGTGAGCATTCCGTGGAACCGAGCCGTCACCCGCGACGGTACGTTCCGGCCCGACGCCGAGCTCCGCGAGATCTACGCCGATCTTCTCGGCACCCCCGGGCAGCGCGTCGTCACGTACTGCCGGATCGGCGAGCGGTCCAGCCACACCTGGTTCGTCCTCCACGAGCTCCTCGATCAACCGAACGTCGTCAACTACGACGGCAGCTGGGTGGAGTACGGCTCCCTCATCGGGGTCCCCGTCGAGCGGTGAGCCGCGTGTTCACCCCGGCGGCCGGCGGGACTGGCTAATCTCGATCCCATGTCTCTCCTGTCGCGTGCGCTCGGTATGGCCGGGCGAGCCTCCGTCGTCGCCGTCGGCGCCGCGGTCGCTTCCACCGTCCTCGTGGGAATCGATCAACGCCGTGGGGCGACCCCGGCCGTGCCCGATCACCCCGGCCCCTACTCCCCCGAGGAGCGGGAGGCAGCCGTTCGGATGTACCTCACCGCGCTCACGGTCCCGGCCGCGGCGTTCCGTGTGCCGTTCGCGAAGGACTGTGTCCGTCGCGAGAACGGCCTGAAGACCGGGTTCGGGGCGGACCAGCTCCGGTGGGACCTCCACCTGCACCTGCAGTACTCGGTGATCCGCGAGGTCCGCGACATCGTCATCACCGTCGACCCCCCGGGGCGCGAGGGCGTCGTGCACGCGGACTTCACCCTGGCGACCGTCGTGGGCGCCACCGCGCGGGTCAGCGAGGACTTCGTCGTGCCCCCCGAGGACTGCCTCATCCACTCGATCGAGGCCCGCGTCTCACTCGGCTGAGAGGCTCGGGGTTAGGATTGGGCCATGGTGCTCTTCTTCGAGATCCTCCTGGTCCTCTGCACGCTGGCCATCCTGTGGGCCACCTGCTACATCGTGTACCGCACGGTCACCGACGAGTCGTGACGGAACGCGACCAGCCGAACACCGGTGACCCCACGCCGCCCACCCCTCCCGGGGGAGGCGGCGGTTCGGTCGTGCGCGGGTCCGGAAACGCGGCCGTCGACGCGGCGGCGGAGCAATCGGAGCAGACCGCCCGCCGCAACATCGCCCCGTTCTCCGAGCTCCCGGTCCCCGAGGACACCGCCAACCTGCGGTTCGGCCCCGACCTGCACCCGGGCCTGCTGGCCCTGCTGCCCCTCGTGGGCGTCTGGGAGGGTGAGGGCGAGGCCGACACCGAGGACCGCGGCCAGCACCGGTTCGGCCAACAACTCATCGTCGCCCACGACGGCGAGAACTATCTGACCTGGACCTCCCGCGCCTGGACCTTCGACGCCGGTGGCGCCGTGGACGATGCGGCCTACCGGGAGACGGGATTCTGGCGGATCTCCGCGGATGACCAGCTCGAGTTCCTCGTGGCCCACGCGTCCGGCGTGATCGAGATGTACTACGGCGCACCGATCAGCCAGTCGGCCTGGGAGATGACCACCGACGTGGTCCTCGCGTCCCCCACCGGACCCAAGCGTGGCGGCGCCAAGCGCATCTACGGGATCGTCGAGGGTGGCGACCTGGGCTGGGTCGAGGAGCGCGTCCACCCGGAGCGGGGCCTGGTGCCCCACATGTCCGCGCGACTGCGTCGGATAGCCGGCTAGCGGTTCCCCGCCCGGGTGGCGGGGCCCGTCACCCGCGGCCGACCGCGCGGTCGACCATGCCGACGACATCGATCCCGGGGTCCCCGGTCGACAGCGTCACATCGTCGACCCTGCGGACCCGCGCACACAGGGTCACCGAGGACAACAGCCACACCGCGTCCGCGGCCAACAGGTCGGTCAGCAGCAGCCGCTCCCGCCGCACGCGCACACCCTCGGCCCCGGCGATCTCCGCCATGGCCGCCAGGGTGGTGCCCTCGAGGATCCCCACCTCCGCCGGAGGGCTCACCAGCTCACCGCCGCGGGCGATCACCACGGTGGAACGGGGGCCCTCCAGCACCTCGCCGTCGGAGGACAGGTAGATCACGTCGTCGAACCCGGCCGCGGCGGCGTGCCGCAGCGCCGCCATGTTGGCCGCATACGACAGCGTCTTGGATCCGAGCAGCAGCCACGGGGCGGACGCGGCGACGTCCGACGCATACCCCCGACCGAGGGCCGTCACCGCGATTCCGTCGGCCCGTGCCCGCAGGGCCACCCCGCTCACGGGCGCGACGGTGATGTAGGCCGTCTCCCGCCCGCCGCGCTCGGGCCCGCGGGACAGCACCAACCGCAGCATCGCCTCCGAGTCCGGCCCCCACCGGCGCGCGGCCAGGTCGATGCCCGCCAGCCACTGCTCCGGGGACGGCCCGGTCAGCCCCAGCGAGGCCGCTGATCTGGCGAGTCGCGCCAGGTGACGTTCCGGCTTGGCGGGGCGGCCACCGACGACGAGGAGTGTCTCGAAGCAACCGTCGCCACGGACGGCGGCCAGGTCGTCGGCCAACAACAGTGGCTGATCGGACGGGTGGACCCGGGGACGCGGCCCCTCCGGACCGCCCGCGACGAGGACGACCACCCGTGCGTCGTCAGTCCGGTCGGTACCCGTTTCCGCTGCTGTGCCCATGCCGCCCAACACTACGGCGGGGTACGTAGACTCGCGATCGTGACCGACCCAGTTGTGCCCGAGCGGACCGACAGCGGCTACCGCAGCCCGATCCTGAACCGCCCCGGAGCAGTGAACCAGGCCGACACCTCCCCCGACGTCGGGGTGCCGTACCACTACGGCGACCCGTTCGGGGAGCAGCGCGCGGCCGACTCCGCGCCGGTGGTCGTCGACCGCTCCCACCGGGACGTCCTGACCATCGGTGGCGGCGAGCGGCTGACCTGGCTGGAGGGCTTCGTCTCCCAGCACGTGTCCGAGATCCCGGACGGTGGCGGCGCCGAGACGCTGGTGCTGGACGCGAACGGGCGGGTGGAACACCACGCGGTCCTCGCCGACGTCGCCGGCACGCTCGTCGTGGACACCGAACCCGGCCGGGGAGCGGACCTGCTGCAGTTCCTCACCAAGATGGTGTTCTGGGCCGACGCGACACCGGAGACCGCGGACCTCGCCGTCCTCACCCTCACCGGCGCCGCCCTCCCCGCCACCCTCGAGGCCCCGGACGGCACCGAGGTGACCCTGCCGGTCGGGGACTACGCCGGCATCCCGCTGCCGGGCGGCGGTGTGGCCCGGCGGATGCCCTGGCCCCTGACCGGATCGATCGACCTGCTGGTCCCGCGCTCCGAACTGAGCGCGTGGTTCGACGCGGCGGTCGCCGCGGGAGCGCGTCCGGCGGGTTCGTGGGCGTTCGAGGCCCTACGGGCGGCGGGGACGACCCCGCCACGCGGCCGCCTCGGGGTGGACACCGACGAGAAGACCATCCCCCACGAGCTCCCCACCTGGATCGGCGATGTGGCGCAGCGCGGCGCCGTGCACCTGGACAAGGGGTGCTACCGCGGCCAGGAGACCGTCTCCAGGGTCCACAACCTCGGACGGTCGCCCCGGGTCCTGGTCCGACTCCAGCTGGATGGATCCGCCAGCGACGAACTGCCCGTGCCGGGCGCCGAGGTCCGCGCCGCCGGCCGCCCCGTCGGACGCGTCGGGACCGTGGTCCAGCACCACGAGGACGGACCGGTGGCCCTCGCCCTGCTCAAGCGGTCCGTGGCCGCCGACGCCGCCCTCGAGATCGACGGGGTCGTCGCCGCCGTCGACCCGGACAGCGCCCCGGAGGACACCGGGACCCAGGCCGGACGAGAGGCCATCCGCCGACTCCGCGGCCAGGCCTGACACCCCCGCGGGGGTCGGATCACCCCCGCGGGTCACTGCCGGAGACGACTCCCTCGACACCCGGGCGGACATTCCGCGCCGGGCACGCTATCCTGTGGACAGGCAGATACTCACACTTGCAATGGGCACCCCCGAGGTGGCCCAGCACCGTTTCCGAGGGGGTCAGGTCAATGGGCCGAGGCCGCGCGAAGGCGAAGCAGACCAAGGTCGCTCGCGAACTCAAGTACAACACTCCGCAGACGGACCTAGAACGTCTCCAGCAGGAGTTGTCGGGTGGAGGGTCGCCGACGCGGCTCAGCACCGATGAGGACGATGACCCCTACGGGTCATGGTCCGACGGCGACACCAGGTACTGATCATCCCCCGTTCCCGGTAGACCCACGTGGGCCGGGCATCCCCGAGGATGCCCGGCTCACGCGTGTCACACTGGCCGGGACACCGCACCACGACACAGCGACCCGGCCGGAACTGCCCCGGCCGGGTCGCTGTCGTCTGCGAGCGGTCAGAACCGGGCGTGTGAACCCTCGAGTGTCACGCGGGGGGCGTCGGCGTCCTCGCCGGCCTTCTCCACGCGCCCGATCACCCAGTTCTCGACGTGGCGTGCGGTGAGGACGGCCTGGGCCCGGTCCACGTCCTCCTCGGGCAGGACGGCGACCATCCCGACCCCCATGTTGAACGTGCGCTCCATCTCGGCCTGTTCGACGCGGCCGTGGTGGGCGATGGTGCCGAAGACGGCGGGAACGGGCCAGCGCCCCCGGTCGAGGCGCGCGACCAGGCCGCGGGGCATCACCCGGGCGAGGTTCTCGGCGAGCCCGCCGCCGGTGACGTGGCTGAAGACCCGGACGTCGGTCTCCGCGATGAGGCTCAGGCAGTCGAGCGCATAGATACGCGTCGGCTCGAGCAGCTCCTCACCCAGGGTCCGTCCGAACTCCTCGACGTGCCCCTCGAGCGGAAGTCGGGCGAGCTCGAGGAGGACGTGCCGGGCCAACGAGTACCCGTTGGAGTGCAGCCCCGAGGAGGCCATGCCGATGATCACGTCGCCGGGGCGGACCTTCTCGGCCTGGAGGATCTCGTCGGCCTCGACGATCCCCACACCGGTGGCGGAGATGTCGTACTCCCCCGGGGCCATGAGACCGGGGTGCTCGGCCGTCTCCCCGCCCAGCAGCGCGCACCCGGCCCGGACGCAGCCCTCCGCGATCCCCTCGACGATGTCCGCGACGTGCTCGGGGACGACCTTGCCGATGGCGATGTAGTCCTGCAGGAACAGCGGCTCGGCACCGCACACCACGAGGTCGTCGACGACCATGGCGACGAGATCGATACCGACCGTGTTGTGGACGTCCATCGCCTGCGCGACGGCGATCTTGGTCCCGACGCCGTCCGTGGACGACGCGAGGAGCGGTTGCCGGTAGGTGTTCTTCAGCGAGAACAGGCCGGCGAATCCACCGAGGCCTCCCATCACCTCCGGCCGGGTCGCCCGCTTGGCGTGGGGGGCGAACAGCTCCACCGCGCGCTCGCCGGCGTCGATGTCGACGCCCGCGGCGGCATACGAGGCGCCGGTCGGGGGGTGTGAGTTGTCGGTCATGTGGTCTCTCCTCGTCGGCGCCCCTGGTCGGGCGCCCGTTCAGGGTCGGCGGACGGGGTCCGCGATGTCACTGCGGACCGGGAAGCGATCGGCCTCGAGGCCGTCGACCTCGGCTGCCAGCGCGCGCACGGCCGCGCTCATGGGCGAGTCGTCGGGAAGCTCGATGGGATAGTGCCCGTCGAAGCACGCTGCGCACAGTTCGTCGCCGCGTTGGCCGCTGGCCTCGATCATCCCCTCGACGGAGACGTAACCGAGGCTGTCCGCACCGATGGCGCGGCGCACCCCCTCGAGCATCCCGTCCGAGGCATCGACGCCGTTGGCGATGAGCTCGGCGGGACTGGCGAAGTCGATCCCGTAGAAGCACGGCCAGCGCACCGGCGGCGAGGCGATCCGGACGTGCACCTCACGGGCTCCGGCCTCGTACAACATGCGGACCAGGGCGCGCTGGGTGTTGCCCCGAACGATCGAGTCGTCCACCACCACGAGCCGCTGCCCGCGGATCACCTCACGCAGCGGGTTGAGCTTGAGCCGGATCCCCAGTTGCCTGATGGTCTGGCTGGGTTGGATGAACGTACGGCCCACGTAGGCGTTCTTCGTCAGCCCCTGCGCGAACGGGATCCCGGACTCCTGCGCGTAACCGACGGCGGCCGGGGTGCCGGACTCGGGTACCGGGATCACCAGATCGCCCTCGGCGGGATGCTCGCGGGCCAGGCGGCGCCCGATCTCCACCCTCGCGGAGTTGACCAGGCGCTGGTTGATCACCGAGTCGGGACGGGCGAGGTAGACGTACTCGAACACGCACGTCTTGGGGGTCGGGGGCGAGAGCTTGCGGGACCGTACGCCGTCGGCGTCGATCGCGATGAGTTCGCCGGGCTCGATGTCGCGGACGAACGAGGCGCCGACGATGTCCAGGGCCGACGTCTCCGACGAGACGACCCAGCCGCGCTCGAGGCGGCCGAGCGCCAGCGGGCGGACACCGTGCGGGTCTCGGGCCGCGTAGAGCGTGTTCTCGTCGGAGAAGGTGAGACAGTAGGCACCGCGCAGCCGGGGCAGCAGACGGGCCGCGGCCTCCTCGAGTCCCCCGTCGCGCGCCTCGTGGGCCAGCAGGGTCGAGACGATGTCGGAGTCCGAGTGGGTGCTCTCCTCCGAGTACCCGCCGATCCCCAGGTCCGTCGCGTGCCGTTTGAGTTCCTGCGTGTTGACGAGGTTGCCGTTGTGGCCGAGGACGACGGAACCGCCGTCGATGATCGGCCTGAACATCGGCTGGGCGTTGTCCCAGCTCGCCGCGCCGGTGGTGGAGTAGCGGCAGTGGCCGATCGCCACGTGACCGTGCATCGACTCGAGGGTCTGCTCGTCGAAGACCTGACTGACCAGGCCGAGATCCTTGTAGACCAGGACCTGCTCACCGTCCGCCACGGCGATCCCGGCGGCCTCCTGGCCACGGTGCTGGAGTGCGTACAGGCCGTAGTAGGTGAGCTTGGCGACGTCCTCGCCGGGGGCCCACACGCCGAAGACGCCGCATTCCTCGACCGGGCCGATGCGCTCGGCGTCGACGGGCAGGCCTGCGGGGCCGGGGGCTGACGGATCGGGCAGCCCGAGCCCGACGGCGGAGCTGCCACCGGGACGGCGGAGTGACCCGGACGGTGCCGGTCGTGACGACGTACTCTCCACCTGCTGGTGCTCCCTCGCGACTTTCGGGGCGGTCCGCCCGGACGGACCCCGGCGGTGCGCCTGCAAGTCTACGGTCACCGACCCCCGCGGCCCCAAAGTCCGGCGCGCAGCCCCCCTCCGCCGGGCGTCCGCGCCCGCCCCGTCACGAGGCACCCGGCCGGGCCCCACCCCCCGGCTGAGCCCCGCACCCGGTCGGGCCCCTCACCCCGGCCGGACGACCGGCAGCCCCGCGGCGACCGCCGCCGCCCGGGTCCCCGAGGCGCGCACCCGGCCCTCGGAGATCGCCGAGTCCCAGTCGAGCCGGCCCGTCGCCAACTCCAGCCAGGTGCGGGGGTCCGTCTCGACGACGTTCGGGGGGCTGCCGCGGGTGTGCCGGGGCCCCTCCACGCACTGCGCCGCGGCGAACGGCGGCACCCGGACCTCGACCGACCGTCCCGGCAGCTCCGCCGCGAGGATCTCCACGGTGCCGCGGACCGCCGCCGCCAACGCGGACCGACCAGGTCTGGCGGTCGCCTCGTCGTCGTCGTCGAGCCACGGTGTCACCGCCTCGACGGCCGCGCGCACCGCCGCGGCGTCGGGGACGCGGCTCACGTCGGATCCCCCGCCGCCACGGTGACCGGGCCCTCGGCAGCCGGCAGTCCCCGCGCGCCCGTGCGCACGCCCCGACGGCGGTCGCGACGGTCCTGGGCGGTGCGCCGACTCCACGTCCGCGCGGCCAGGCTCGTGAGCAACAGCATGATGAGGACGTTGACCGCCAGGACGGGGTACCCGCCGAGGAACGTGTCCTGCTCGGCATCTGTGGACACGCGCCCGTACTCGGTGGAGACGGTGCTCACCACGGTCAGTGTCAGCAACCACACGCGCGGCCTGGCATACCCCAGGTAGGTGAGCAGTGCCAGAACCCCCATCGCGCCGTAGGTCGCGCCGATGAACAACGCGAGCACCACGACCGCGGGCACCACCTCGGACTGCTCGAGCCCCGCGAACTCCTCCAGGTCCGTCCCGCCCAGCAGGTCGCGCAACGCCAGCACGGTCAACACGAGGACGCTGACGGCGACGAGGGCGCACCCCGCGGTGAGCGCCGCCGGCCGCGGCAGGTGGCCGGGGTCGGGCGCGACGTCGTCGGCCGGACGGTCCGGATCCCCCGAGGCGACGCCGCCCTCGGCGACCGGGTCGTCGAACCCGCGGGCCGCGCGCACCACGCCCGGCGGCAGGTCGGCCGCCGACGCCTCGGGCACCGGCACGGTGCGCAGGTCCAGCACGGGCAGGTCCCCGTCGGTGCGGATCGCGTCACCGCCGCCGTTGCGGGAGTGGTAGCCGGTCGAGAAGTTCTCCAGCACCCGGACCCCCACACCGGGGACGTGGTACCGGATCGAGTCGACGATGTAGTCGCGCTCGACGTCGATGTCCGCGTCGATCTTGTGGGTCACCTGGAGGGTGAACAGCGACAGGCCCACCGCACGGTCGTAGGTGCCGGCGCCGAGCCACTGCACGCGGTGCCCGCCGGGCAGCAGCCACCCGTCCGGGCACCGCCAGAAGCGCACGTGGTGGCGCTGCGCGGCGTTGCCCTCGACCTCCTGCTGATACGCCAGGCACTGCCGGCGACCGAAGAGCCGCAACGGACTGACCGGCGCCGACGGGTAGGACCGACGCAGGACCGAGGACATGACGATCCCCCACGAGGAGCGGACCGTGATGTCGTCGGCCAGCACCCAGCCGCAGGCGGTCATCGCCTCGTGGATCTGGCGGGCCGTGCCGTCGACGGCGAGGTTGACCGGATCCCCCAGCAGACCGTCGGAGGTGCGGGTGCGGGCGATGAAGTACCCGGGCACGTACACCGACGTGACGAGTGTCTGCAGGCGGGGCAGCACCAGGTAGGCGACCAGCGCCCAGAACGGGATCAGCAGGAACAGATGCCACCAGGTGTGGTGCCAGACGTCGCCCAGCAACCGCCAGCCCAGCCAGCCCGCCGACAGGGTGGCGACAGCGAAGAACACGGTGTCCACCGCGAGTCCCGGCAGGGGTGGCCGCACCGTGTCGTCGCGGACCTTGGTCGGCGGGCTGACGTAGACGGGCGGTTCGGTCGGGCGGCCGGGCTCGACGGGGACTCCCGTCACGGCCGGAGCCGCCGGGTCGGCGCCGCCGCCCGCGACGGGCGTCGTGCGCTCGCTGGTGGACATGGATCGACGATAGCCGCCGGTCCGTCCCGTGCGGAGCCCGATCACTGCGAGAATATGTGCGTGCCCACGCCCGACCCCACCCCCGCGAGCAGCCTGACCGTCCACGAGGACCACCTGCGCGCCCTGGGGTTGCCGCTCGTGATCGCCCCGGCCACCCGGCGCCGCGAGGTGCTCCCCCGCTCCGCCGGCCTCGGCGCCGGGCTCGCGGTGGCCGCCACCGGGATCGCCGCCGTGGACCGGTCGAACGACTACATGATCGCGCTGCTCGAGCGGGCCGGGCCGGGGGCGGAGCCGGATCTGCTCGACGCCCCGGAGCCGATCGCCGAACTCCTCCTGCTGGCGGTCGCGCTCTGGGTCGCCGCCCCACTCGTGGGATGGCTGGTGTCGACGGCGGCCCGTCGCGCGCGCCCGGTGGTCGGCTCGGCGGTCGGTCTCGGGGCACTGATCGCCCTCGTCGTCGTCCCCCACGTCGTGTTCGACCCCCACGACGGCCCCTCGTACCGCACCACCGTCCTGCTCGCGGTGGGCGTCCTGGTGGGCACCTACACGGGGCTGGGCTCGCTGGTGCGCTGGTCGGCGCGGCGCGTGCGGCGGGAACTGGCCACCATGGGGCCGATGGTGGCGAGGGTGCTGCCGATCCTCATGCTGGCGGTGCTGTTCCTGTTCTTCAGCGTGGAGATCTGGCAGGTCATGGTGGAACTGTCCTGGCCGCGGACGTTCGCCGTGCTGGGCGTCATGGTAGCGCTCACCGTGCTACTGGTGGGCATCTCCACCCGCGACGACATCCTCCAGGACCTGGGTGGGCGCGCGCCGGAACATCCGCTGCGTCCGGGCGAGCGGGTGAACCTGGTGCTGGTGCCCGTGCTGGCGACCCTGATCCAGGCGGCGCTGTTCGCCACGCTCGTGTTCCTGTTCTTCGTGACCCTCGGGTGGATCGCCGTCCCCGAGATCACCGAGACACGGTGGACGCTGCGCCCTCCCGACGAGCCCGGCGGGCTGCTGTTCGGTCTCCCGGTCAGCGTCACCCTCGTGCGCGTGTCGCTGATGCTGGCGACGTTCTCCGCGCTCAACCTGGCCGCCGCGGCGGCCTCCGACACCGCGCACAAGGAACGGTTCGTACGTCCTATGCTCGACGAGGTGGTCCGTGGCCTCGCGGCGCGGGAGGCCTACCTGGGGGCACGACGACGAGGGCTGCCGTAGGCCCGGGGCCCTGACGGGCCGTCAGGGGGTGCGGTAGTCCCGGGCGCGCAGCAGGACGGTCACGACCGCCGCGCCGATCACGACGGCCGCCGCCAGCGCCAGCGCGGTGGCGCCCATGGCCAGGTGCAGCACCGCGCCGGCGACACCGCCGAGCACGAGCGCGGACCACAGGGCCACCTGATGGCGGTACGGGGCCCACGACCCCCCGGCCAGCGCGTCGACCAGGCGGTGGGCCGACTTCACCACGGCGCCCGTCATGTACGTCACGCCGAGCGAGACCTCGCCACGGGAGTGGAAGACGGAGTTCATGGCCCCCATCGATGCCGCCGCCGCCGCGACGGACACCGGCGTCCCGAGCACCGTGGCCGTGGTGGCCCAGTGCAGGACGAGCGAGAGCAGGAGCAGGAACGCCACGAGGGACAGGACCGCCGGTCGGTCGTCGAGGTTGCGACGTCGGGTCACCACCGCGCCCCCGACCGCCCCCAGGAAGAAGGAGACCAGCACGACGGCGGCGATGGCGGCACCTGCGAGGTCACCGCCCGAGAGATCGACGACCATGCGGGTGGAGTTCCCGCTCATGAAGGACACGAAGTAGCCGCCCACCACGAGGAAGCCGACGGCGTCGACGAACCCCGCGGTGGCGGCGAGCACCACCGCGAGGACCCGCTCACGCCCGCGCAGGTCGCGCATCCGCCCGCCTGTCCCCGGTCCGGCCGTCCTCCCCGACGACTCAGACGGGGTCGACGCCGAACAGCGCCGGCAGCGTCCCCTCGTGGGCGGCGCGCAACTCGTCGGTGGTGAGGGTGAACTGGCCCTGCACCTCGAACGTGCCCGAGTCGGGGTCGGTCACGCCGACCCGCGCGTGCGGGATGTTCTGCGCGGTGAGCATCTGCTGGAAGCGGATCTCCTCGCCGCGCGGCACGGAGACGATCACGCGGCCGGCGGACTCGGAGAACAGCCAGACGAACGGGTCGGCGCCCTCGGGCAGCACGACGCGGATGCCGCACTCGCCCGCCAGCGCCGACTCCACGAGAGCCTGCGCGAGGCCGCCCTCGGACAGATCGTGGGCGCCGGTGATGAGGCCGTCCTTCGAGCTGGTCGCCATGATGCGGGCCAGGGTGGCCTCCCACTTCAGATCCACCGTGGGCGGCAGTCCGCCGAGGTGGTCGTGGGCGACCTGGGCCCAGATGGACCCGTCGAGCTCGTCCCGGGTCTCGCCGAGGAGGTAGATGCTCTCACCGGGGGTGTCACCGAACGCGGTGGGCGTGCGGCGGGCGACGTCGTCGAGCACGCCGAGCACGCCCACGACGGGCGTCGGCAGGATCGGCGTGGAGCCGGTCTGGTTGTAGAACGAGACGTTGCCGCCGGTGACGGGGATGCCGAGCTCGGCACACCCGTCGGCCAGGCCGTGGACGGCCTCGCGGAACTGCCACATCACGCCCGGGTCCTCGGGGGAGCCGAAGTTCAGGCAGTTGGTCACCGCGACCGGGGTGGCGCCGGTGACGGCGACATTGCGGTACGCCTCCGCCAGGGCCAGCCGGGCACCGGTGTACGGGTCGAGCTTGGTGTAGCGACCGGAGGCGTCGGTGGACAGCGCGATGCCGCGACCGGACTCCTCGTCGATGCGCAGGACGCCGCCGTCGGCGGCCTCCGCGAGGATCGTGTTTCCGCGGACGTACCGGTCGTACTGCTCGGTGATGAATTTGCGCGAGCACAGCGCCGGGCTGGAGATCATGTCCAGAAGGGTCTGACGCAGCTCGTCACCGGTGGCCGGGCGGGCCAGGTTCGCGGTGGTGTCTGCCTGCAGGGCGTCCTGGTCGGCGGGGCGCTCGACGGGGCGCTCGTAGACCGGTCCCTCGTCGGCCAGCGACTCCGGCGGGGCGTCCACGACGGTCTCGCCGCGGAACTCGATGGTGAGCCGGTCGCCGTCGGTGACCTCGCCGATGTCGGCGGCCAGCACGTCCCAGCGGCGGCACACCTCCATGAAGGCCTCGACGTTCTCCGGCGTCACCACGGCGCACATGCGCTCCTGCGACTCACTGGAGAGGATCTCCGCGGCGGTCATGCCCTCCGCACGCAGCGGGACGTTGTCGAGCACGATGTGCATGCCGCCGTCGCCGGCCGCAGCCAGTTCGGAGGTGGCGCACGCCAGGCCGGCTCCGCCGAGGTCCTGGATGCCCACGACCAGTTCCTCGCGGTACAGGTCGAGGCAGCACTCGATGAGGACCTTCTCCATGAACGGGTCTCCCACCTGGACGGCCGGGAGCTTGCGGGGCTTGACCGGCGCGCCGTGTTCATCCACGTCGAAGGTCTCGGAGGCGAGCACCGACACGCCACCGATCCCGTCGAGGCCGGTGCGGGCACCGAACAGGATGATCCGGTTGCCCGTGCCGGACGCGAACGCCAGGTGCAGGTCCTCGACGCGCATGACGCCCGCGCCGAGGGCGTTGACCAGAGGGTTGGCGGCGTAGGACTCGTCGAACACGGTCTCGCCACCGATGTTGGGCAGGCCCAGGCAGTTGCCGTAGCCGCCGACGCCCGCCACGACGCCGGGGAGCACGCGGTGCGTGTCGTCGGCGTCGGCGGGGCCGAAGCGCAGCTGGTCCATGACGGCCACCGGCCGCGCACCCATCGCCATGATGTCGCGGATGATCCCGCCGACACCGGTCGCGGCGCCCTGATAGGGCTCGATGTACGAGGGGTGGTTGTGGGACTCCACCTTGAACGTCACGGCCCAGCCGCCGCCGATGTCCACGACGCCGGCGTTCTCACCGATGCCGGCGAGCATGGACGAGCGCATCTCGTCGGTGGTGGTCTCCCCGAAGTACTTCAGGTGCACCTTGGACGACTTGTAGGAGCAGTGCTCCGACCACATGACGGAGTACATGGCCAGCTCGGCGTCCGTGGGGCGGCGCCCCAGGATCTCCCGGATGCGGGCGTACTCGTCCTCCTTGAGTCCGAGTTCCGCCCACGGCTGGGCGAGCTCGGGGGTGTCGGAGGCGTGCGAGATGGAGTCCACGTGAGAGGTCACGGGGCCGAGTCTAGTCGGCCCCGTCCGGGTGGCGAATCGACGCCTTCGGCCCCACCTCGTGCGGGGTCGCCCGGGGTCCGACCTACGTCGACAGGACCTCGAACGTCAGGCCGCCGCGCTGGACCCGGTCCAGCAGAGCGTCACCCATGGCCTGGGCCGTGGTGAGCTGACCCGAGAGCGCGGGCAGGTCGTCGAACGCCAGGCTCAGACCCGACTCGGCGAGCATCATCGACGTCTCGGTGTACCCCGGGTCGCCCCCCGAGACCCGGGTGACGATCCGACGTCCGCCGGCGAGCGCGACGAACGTGACGTCGAACGATGACCGGGCCCGGCGGGACTCGCTCGGCCCGGCCCCGCGGTCGATCCGCTTGAGGATCTGCGACCGGATGGGGCCGACCTGCGAGCCGAGCGCGAGCGCGCCGACACCGACCATGCCGGCCGTGGCGGTGACGGGCGAGCCGACCGAGGCGTAGTGCGAGTAGGTGAAGTCCGGCCCGTAGCTCTCGAGGGCTGCGGCCGACCGCAGGACGATCTGCGGGTCGATGGTCGGCAGCGGCACGAGCCAGCGGCCCAGCACGCTGTCCCGGTGCGGCTTGCCCTGGACCGACTTGATCCGCCGGTCGGCGACCCTGCCCTCCTTCTGGCGCCGCAGCTTGGCGGTCTTCGCCGCGTCCCGCAGGCGCGCGAACTGGCCGATGGCCGAGTGGAAGGTTCCGCCGGAGAACTGGGCGTCCGCGTGGACGGCCCCGTACACCACCGCCGGCACACCCTCGGGCACCTGCTTCATGGTGTAGAACACGCCCAGGTCGTGGGGGATCGAGTCGAAGCCGCAGGCGTGGACGATCCGTGCGCCGGAGGCCACGGCCGCGTCGTGATACTCGAGGTACATGCGGTCCACGAACTCGGGCTCCCCGGTCAGGTCCACGTAGTCGGTTCCGGCCTCGGCGCAGGCGGCCACCAGGGGCTCGCCGTACTCGAGGTACGGGCCGACCGTGGTGATGATGACGCGAGCGGACCGCGCCATCTCCGCCAACGATCGCGCGTCGTCGGTGTCCGCGACGACGACCCCGGGCGCGGGGACGTCCGGCATCTCGGTGGCCAGTCGGGCGACGATCGCGTCCAGCTTGGTCCGGTTCCGACCCGCCACCGCCCAGGAACCACCCTCGGGCATGTGCCGCAGCAGGTACTCGGCCACCAGTCCCCCGGTGAACCCGGTCGCACCGTAGAGGACGATGTCGAACGGCCGGTCGGCCTTGTCGGAGGCGGAGACGGGCTGGTTACTGGTTTCGCTCATCCCACGGTTCTACCGCATCGACCGCGGTCGGCGGGCGACGCACGGGGCGCAGCCGGCCACGAGTGGCGCGAGTGACCTCTGTCACTAATGTGAAGAAAGTTGAACCATTGTCCACCAGATAAGGGCAAAATCATCTCGCGCGCGCGACCACCCGGGGCGCCGCATCTCGCCCCGGTCATTCCGGGGCGTACCTCTTAAGGAGACCCCATGGACCTCACCGGTTCGATCGCCGACGCCACCGTTCCCTTCAGCATCGAGACCTTCGGCAGCTTCGACGGCGTCGGCTCCTCCGCCGTGGACACCATCCTCGGCTTCGTCCTTGAGCTGCCCCTGACGATCCTCGGCCTCGTCGCCGGCATCGGTGGCGACCTGGGCAGCACCCTCGGCAGCCCGCTCGGCTGATCCACCCCTGCAACACCGAAGGGCCCGCCGGGAGCAATCCCGGCGGGCCCTTCGCTCTGAGCGCAGCGTGCTGATCAGACCCTGACGATCGAGTCCAGCGCGGACAGGAACAGGCCCAGCCCGTCGTCGGACGGGCCGGTCAGCGGGTCGATCGCGTGCTCGGGGTGCGGCATGAGACCCACCACGCGACCGTCGGCGGAGCTGATGCCGGCGATGTTGTTGGTGGAACCGTTGGGGGCGTCACCGGCGAAGCGGAAGACCACGCGCCCCTCGGCCTCGAGCTTCTCGATGGTCTCGGGCGTGGCCATGTAGCGGCCCTCGCCGGACTTGAGCGGGATGAGGATCTCGGCATCCTGCTCGAACCGTGAGGTCCAGGCCGTGCCGTTGTTCTCCACCCGCAGCCACTCGTCGCGGCAGATGAAGTGCATGTCGCGATTGCGACCCATGGCGCCGGGCAGCAGCCCGGCCTCGCACAGGATCTGGAAACCGTTGCAGATCCCCAGCACGGGCATGCCGCCCTTCGCGGCCGAGATGACCTCACCCATGACGGGGGCCATCGAAGCGATGGCACCGCACCGCAGGTAGTCGCCGTAGGAGAAGCCGCCGGGGACCACCACGGCGTCGACGCCCTTGAGGTCGGCGTCGGCGTGCCACAGCGAAACCGCCTCGGCCCCGGCCCGGGTGACGGCACGGGAGGCGTCGATGTCGTCGAGCGTGCCGGGGAAGGTGATGACGCCGATCCGTGCGGTCACGAGGCCGCCTCCGCGGTGTCCACGCGGACGACCTTCCAGTCCTCGATCACGGTGTTGGCCAGGAGGGACGAAGCGATCTCCTCGAGCTCGGCCTCCGTCACACCGTCGGCGATCTCGAGTTCGAACCGCTTGCCCTGCCGTACGTCGGTGACGCCGCCGTGGCCCAGACGGCCGAGGGCTCGGTGGATGGCCTGACCCTGCGGATCGAGGATCTCGGCCTTGGGCATGACTTCGACGACGACTCGGGCCACGGTGGGAACTCCTCGATCGGACGGCTACGCGGAATGATCCCGGACCGGCCGGGACTCACTGGTCGATCCTACCCGCCGCTGGTCGCCGGACCGAAAGCTCACGCGGCACCCACAAGCGCGACCGGTGACCACTCGTAGCGGGCGGGCCGCGCACCGTGCTCGCCGACGACCGCGTCGACCGCGTCGAGCAGCGCCGACCGGGGTGCCCGGCGCGAGAGTTGCCCGGCCGCGACGTTGAGCCGGACCGTCCCGCCGGCCTCGGCGGTGCGCCCTGCCGCGGCGACGAGGGCCCGGCACCACCAGGCGTCGGCGACGAACCCCTCGCCGATCGAGAGCGCCCGACCCCGCTCGGTGGTGCCGCGCGGGAGGTCGTGGATCCCGGTCAGCGCGGCGCAGATGTGGAAGCCCGCTCCGGGGAGTGCCCGGAGGCATCCCGGGGAGGCGTTCCAGCGCGGCGGGGCGAACACCCGGGTCCGCAGGCCCATCTCCGCCATGAGCCGGTCGGCGGCGGTGAGACGCACGGCGGCCTCGGCGGGTCCGATCGAGGCGAACTCGGGCCTGCGGGGCCTGGTCGCCGCGTCGTCGTAACCGCCCAGCACGATGGCGTCGCCCCGCCGCCGGCGATGCCGCAGCCACTCCTGGGTGCCGTCGTCGTCGGCGAGTCGGTACTCGCGCCCCCGCCGCGGGGCGACGAGCAGCGAGACCGGCACGGATCGACGTTCGAGGTCGCCGACCAGGTCGACGGCGTGGTCGAGGGTGGTGTCGCGGAGTCCCGAGACCGAGACGATGAGGCGCGGGGTCATGGGGGGATCGTGTCAGGGAGTGATGACGCGGTGACGACGGCGAGGTGTACTCCAGATTGCCGAGCCCGACACAGTACCGAGACCGACATAGTGCCGACCCGACACAGTGCCGAGACCGATATCCCCGCCGGCGCGGTCAGATCGGAAGTGTCTCCTCGAGCGCGTCCACCAGTTCGGGGGCTCCGGGCTCGACCTTGGGACGGAACCGTCCGACGACCTCCCCCTCGGGCGAGAGCAGGAACTTCTCGAAGTTCCACTGCACGTCCCCCGCCTCACCGTCGGAGTCGGCCACCTTGGTGAGCTCGACGTAGAGCGGGTGTCGGTCGGGCCCGTTGACGTCGACCTTGGCCGCGAGCGGGAAGGTGATCCCGTACTTGCCGGAGGTGAACTCCTTGATGGCGTCCTCGTCACCCGGCTCCTGGCCCATGAACTGGTTGCAGGGGAACCCGATCACGAAGAGGCCGCGGTCGCGGTAGTCGTCCGCCAACTCCTGCAGCCCCTCGTACTGCGGGGTGAGCCCGCACTCGCTGGCGACGTTGACCACGAGGACCGCGTGGCCCGCGTAGTCGCCCATGCTGGCCTGCTCGCCGTCGATGGTGGTGAACGAGATGTCGTGAATGCTTCCGCTACTCATGTGATCCAGCCTACCCACAACGGACCATTGACAAATCGTTGGGTTTTCCCAACACTTAGATACATGAGCCCAGTCCGACGGGGAGAAAAGCTCCCCATTCACAACCGGATCGCCGTGTTGCGGGCCGAGCGCCGCCTGAGCCGTGCGGCGCTCGCCGAGCAGATCGAGGTCAACCCCCAGACCGTGGGGGCGCTCGAGAGAGGCGACCACTACCCGAGCCTGGATCTGGCCTTCCGGATCTGCGCGGTCTTCGACCTGCCGGTCGAGGCCGTGTTCTCCCGCGAGGAGTTCCGACCGATGTCCGCCGAGATCTACCGCCCCACCCGAGAGGACCGATCATGACCTCCAACCGCGTCGACACCCTCACCCGATCCGAGCAGCGATTCGAGAAGATGCAGACCCGGACGGAGGGCAGACTCCCGTCGTGGCGTACCCCGGGACGTCGCCGACTGCTCGTCCGCCTGAACTGGGCGAGCCTGGCGATCATGGCCGCGATCGCGGTGGCGGGTTACTTCTGGTTCCCGATCATCCTGGCCTGGCTCCCCATGACCGTGGTGATCTGCGTGGTCTGGACGATGCTGCGCATCACCATCGACTCCAAGGACACCGCCCCCGCCCGATACCTGGACGAGTTCGAGCTGGCGACGCTCCTGCAGGCCCGCTCTCAGTCGCTCTCGCTGGTCACGGGCGGACTGTTCGTGATCTCGATGGTGCTGATCTTCGGTTCGAGCTTCGAGATCGGCGACGGACACCGGCTCGCCTACGTGATGGGAGGCCTCGGCATCCTCACGTTCCTGGCCGGGGCGGTCATTCCCGCAGCCGCGATGACCCGCACCATGCCCCCCGAGAGCGCGGACGACTTCGCGCCCGCCGCCGCCGACCACACCGCCTGATCCCCAGGAGATCCGCTACCCCGATTCCGGATCCGCTACCCCGATGGGACCAGCGGATCCCGAATTGGAGTAGCGGATCCTCGGGGTGGGGTGGGCGCTGAGCGGGGTGGGCGCTGGGTGGGGTGGGCGCGCCTCCGGGTGGGCGCCGGGCGGGTCTAGCGGGCGGGCCGGGCGGGCCGGGCGGGTCTAGCCTGCGCCCGCCGTGCGGAGGGTCCACGCGTACTCGAACGCGGTCTGACGCCACCGCTCGTAGCGCCCGGACACTCCCCCGTGACCCGCGCTCATCTCGCAGCGCAGCAGCACCGGCCGGTCCGCCGAGTTGGCCGACGGGGACACCGCCCGCAGCCTGGCCACCCACTTGGCGGGCTCCACGTACAGCACCCGGGTGTCGTTGAGCGAGGTCACCGCGAGGATGGCCGGATAGTCCTTGGCCTCGATGTTCTCGTACGGGGCGTACGAGGCCATGTAGTCGTAGACCTCCTCGGAGTGCAGCGGATCGCCCCACTCGTCCCACTCGATCACCGTCAGCGGCAGCTCCGGCATGAGGATCGAGGTGAGCGGGTCGACGAACGGCACCACGGCCTGGATGCCCACGAACAACTCGGGGGCCAGGTTCGCGACCGCCCCCATCAGTAGTCCACCGGCACTGCCGCCCTCGGCGACCAGCCGGTCCGGGGAGGTGAGCCCGGAGTCGACCAGGTGTCGCGCACAGTCGACGAAGTCGGTAAAGGTGTTGCGCTTCGTGTGCGTCTTGCCGTTCTCGTACCAGAGCCGACCCATCTCACCGCCGCCCCGCACGTGCGCCACGGCGAAGGCCATCCCCCGGTCGAGCAGCGAGAGCCTCGCCACCGAGAACGCGGGATCGATACTGGTCTCGTACGAGCCGTAGCCGTACAGCAGCGTCGGCACCTGCTCGCCGGCATCGACGCGGGCGGCGGTGCCAGTGGACATCACCAGCGAGATCGGCACCCGGGTGCCGTCCGCGGCCGTCGCCCAGTCGCGTCGCTGGACGTAGCCGCTCGGGTCGTACCCGCCGAGCACCTCCTGCTCACGCAGCAGCGTCCGCTCCCCCGAGGCGAGGTCGAGCGAGTAGACCCGGCCCGGCGTGACGAACGAACCGAAGCCGAACCGCAGGACCGGCGAGTCCCACTCCGGGTTGGACCCCGGACCGGAGGTGTACAGCTCCTCGTCGAACTCGACGGGCTCGAACCGCCCGTACGCCTCGACTCCCGCCGTGGACCCCTGCTCGAGCGGCATCAGCGCGAACCGCGGCAGCGCCGCTTCGCGGTACCCCAGCACCAGCACGCGCGCGAAGGCGTCCACGCCCTCCACCCGGACGTCGTCGCGGTGGGCCACCAGCGTGCGCAGATCCCGCAGCTCGCCCTCGATCGGACCGACAGGCGCCTCGACCACCTCGTAGTTCGGGGCGCCGTCGTTGTGGGTGATGATGAACCGGTCCTCGCCACCGACGACCGCGTGCTCGACGTCGTACTCGACGCCCTCCTGCCGCGGCCGGACGCACCAGAACTCGCCGGCGGGATCGTTCGAGTCCAGGCACCACACCTCGGTGGTGATCTTGGACCCCGCCGCTATCTGCAGGAACTTCTCGCTGCGTGTCTCGCCGACCCCGATCCAGTAGGACTCGTCGGGCTCGTGGAAGACCTTGTCGTCGTCGTCCCTCGTCGTGCCCAGCCGGTGACGCCACACCGTGTCCGGTCGCCAGGCGTCATCGACGGTGACGTAGAAGACGTACCGGCCATCGCGGGACCAGGTCACGCCGGCGGCGATCCCGGAGATCTCCTCGTCCGGGGCCGTGTAGTCCGGGTCGAGCGAGCGGAAGCGCAGCGTGTACCGCTCGTCGCCCTCGGTATCGGTGGCCCACGCCAGTGCGCGGCCGTCGTGGCTGACCGAGAACGCGCCCAGCGCGAAGTAGTCGTGACCCTCCGCCTCGGCGTTTCCGTCGAGGAGCAACTGCTCACCCGGCAACTCCACGCCCGGGGAGACCTCGGGCGGAACCCAGCCCGCAGGGTCCGACGGGTCGTCGACGAACTGCTGCGGGACCGGGACCCGACAGTGCCTGGCGTACGAGCGGCCCTCCTCGGTGCGCGAGAAGTACCACCAGCCGCTGGCGCGCACCGGAACCGACATGTCGGTCTCCTTGACGCGGGAGCGGATCTCCTCGTAGACCTCGTCCTCCAGGGGTTTGAGGTCGGCGGTCATCGCATCGGTGTAGGCGTTCTCCGCCTCGAGGTAGGCACGGGTCGCGGGAGCGTCCTTGTCGCGCAACCACTCGTAGTCGTCGACGAAGACGCGGCCGTGGTGCTCGCGACGGAAAGGACGGCGCTCGGCCTGCGGCGGCGTGGGCGTCTGCCCCGTGGTGGTGGCTGTGGTGGCGGTCGCGGCGGCGGCGGTGTCGGTGGCTGCGGTGTCGGTGTCGGTCGTCTCGGTGGAGCTCACGCTGCGTCGCCCCCGATCCAGTCGGCGAACGAGCGGCCCGAGATGCGCTCGTAGGCCTCGATGTAGCGCGCCCGGGTCGCGTCCACGACCTCCTGCGGCAGAGCCGGTGGCGGGGTGTCGGCATCGGAGTTCCAGCCCGCCTCCGGGCCCGTCAACCAGTTCCGCACGTACTGCTTGTCGAAGCTCGGTTGCACACGGCCCGGCGAATACTCGTCAGCGGGCCAGTAGCGCGATGAGTCCGGGGTGAGCACCTCGTCGGCCAGGATCAGCTCCCCGTCGACCAGGCCGAACTCGAACTTGGTGTCGGCCAGCAGCACTCCGCGCTCGGCCGCCATCTCCGCGGCCCGCGCGTAGACGTCCAGCGTCGCCGTACGCAGCTGCTCGGCCAGCTCGGCCCCGACGATCCCGGTGAGCTGATCGAACGAGATGTTCTCGTCGTGATCCCCCACCGCCGCCTTGGTGGCCGGGGTGAAGATCGGCTCGGGCAGTCGGCTGGCCTCGACCAGGCCCCCGGGCAGCTCGATGCCACACACGGTCCCCGACTCCCGGTACTCGGTCATCCCCGACCCGGTCAGGTAACCGCGGGCCACACACTCGGCCGGAACCATGTCGAGTCGACGGACCACCATCGCGCGGCCGAGCACCTCGAGCGGGATGCGCTCGTCGTCCAGCGTCCCGTCCAGGTGGTTGGGCACGTCGAGGGCGTCGAAGAAGTAGGCGCTCATCGCGGTGAGCACGCGGCCCTTGTCCGGGATGGGCGTGCCGAGGACGTGGTCGTAGGCGGAGATGCGGTCGGTGGCCACCAGGAGGAGCGTCTCACCGTCGATCTCGTACAGCTCGCGGACCTTTCCGGAGACGAGATGGCGGTAAGAGGAGAGATCGGGTCGCATGACGGCCAGCGTAGCCGGACGCCCACGTCCCGAGTCGAGACCGTCGGCCCCCACCCGTGGTTGGTCGGACTCAGCCCAGTCGGGCCTCGAGCCACTCCCCCAACGCCGCGTACGCGTCCTCGGCGCACAGGTCGTTGAACAGCTCGTGGAGGCCGCCCTCGAACTCCCGGTAGGTGATCTCCGGGCGCGGGTCGTGGTCCGAACCGGCGATCTGCGCGAAGCGCCGCGCGCCCGACGGGTAGGTGATGGTGTCGGCCGAGCCGTTGAGGATCAGCGTCGGCAACCGCAGTGCCGGCGACCGCTCGATGAACTTGAGGCCGCCGGCGAGCATCGTCCCCGCCGTCACCGCGGGCACGCCCTTGTGGTGGACCAGCGGATCCGAGGTGTAGTCCTCGACGTACTCGGGCACTCGGGAGATGTCGTGCGGGTCGAGCTTCTCCACCGGCAGGAACGGCAGGAGACGAGCGATCACGGGCGCCGCCACGCGCAGCGGTGCCGGTGTCCCCTCGCCCACGACGAGCCCGGGCGAGGAGAGGATGAGGCCCTTGAGGTCCCACGGCCGCCGGAGCGCGGACTCCCCCGCGATCAACCCGCCCATCGAATGCCCCATCAGCAGCCGGGGCAGGGACTCGGCCCCGCCGCCCTCGGCGGACCGGCTCCACTCCACCACCGCGTCACGCACCGCGAGGTTGTCGCGGATGTGCGTCTCTATCGACACCTTGGCGCGGGGCCCGGGAGCCGTGCCGTGGCCGCGCAGATCGTAGGAGGCAACACTGATCCCCCGGTCGGTGAGGAAGCGGATCGTCCGCCCGTACCGGCCGGAGTGCTCGGCGAAGCCGTGCACGAGCAGCAGCAACGCCCGGGGCTGGTCAGCGTGGTGCAGGGTCGCCTGCAGGCCGGAGGTGCCGGGGACGGGGATGGGGGTCTGGCGCATGCTGCACAGACTAGTGCCAGCCCGCCCGGGGCCGAGGCCGATCGCCTGGGGCCGATCGGGCAAAGGCCTCAGATCCCGAGCTGGTCCAAGATGAGGCTGCCGGCGCCGAGCGGCATCAGAGAGAACGCGATCGGAACGTAGAACTGCTGCATGAACGCCCCCGGGTCGATCCCGACGGCCGAACTGGCGGTGGCGAACCCGGCCTGGATCATCCCGAACACGTCGTACAGTGCGCCCCCGAGGGAGCCGCTGGGCCTCGTGACCATGCTGTGGTCCTTCCCTGTCACTCGGCGACGGGAGGGCCCCGCCTCCGTCGGTGTACAGGACTTATCGGGCGGGGGGCCCGGCGAGTTACGGACAGGCTGTCAGAGGATCGAACCCGGCGCGTAGCCGGCCGCCTCCGGGTGGCGGGCCACGAGCGCCTCGACGCGGGCGGCGACCGCGTCGACCTGGTCGCCGGCAGCGCCGACGAACGCGGCACGATCCGCGAGCGCCTCCTCGAGCGCGGCGCGATCCAGCGGCAGCCGGTCGTCGGCGGCGAGCCGGTCCAGCAGATCGGGTTCGCGGCCCTCCTCGCGCATGGCCAGCGCCACCGCCACCGCGTTGGACTTGATCGCCTCGTGGGCGACCTCGCGGCCGACCCCGGCGCGCACCGCGGCCATGAGGACCTTCGTGGTGGCGAGGAACGGCAGGTAGCGCTGGAGCTCCTTGTCGATCACGGCCGGGTAGGCGCCGAACTCGTCGAGCACGGTGAGGAACGTCTCGAACATGCCGTCCAGGGCGAAGAACGCATCCGGCAGCGCGACACGACGCACCACGGAGCAGAAGACGTCGCCCTCGTTCCACTGCGCGCCCGCGAGTTCGGCGGCCATGGAGCCGTAACCGCGGAGCACGACCTGCAGACCGTTCACGCGCTCGCAGGAGCGGGTGTTCATCTTGTGCGGCATCGCGGACGAGCCGACCTGGCCGGGCTGGAAGCCCTCGGTGACCAGCTCGTGCCCGGCCATGAGCCGGATGGTCTGGGCCAACGACGATGGGCCTGCGCCGAGCTGGACGAGCGCCGAGACGACCTCGTGGTCCAACGACCGCGGGTAGACCTGGCCCACCGAGTCGAAGGTGCGGGCGAAGCCGAGATGCTCGGCGATCCGCCCCTCGAGCTCGGTCATCTTGGCGGCGTCGCCACCGAGGAGGTCGAGCATGTCCTGCGCCGTGCCCATCGGGCCCTTGATGCCGCGCAGGGGGTACCGCTCGAGCAACGACTCCACGCGCTCCAACGCCACCAGCAGTTCGTCGGCCGCGGAGGCGAAACGCTTGCCCAGCGTGGTGGCCTGCGCGGCGACGTTGTGGCTGCGCCCGGCCATCACGGTGTCGCGGTGGGCGACGGCGTGCTCGGCCAGACGCCGGACCGCGGCGACGCCCCGGTCGCGGACGAGCTCGAGTGACCGCACCACCTGGAGCTGCTCGACGTTCTCGGTGAGGTCCCGGCTCGTCATGCCCTTGTGGATGTGCTCGTGGCCGGCGAGGGCGTTGAACTCCTCGATGCGGGCCTTGACGTCGTGCCGGGTGACGCGCTCGCGCTCGGCGATCGAGCCGAGGTCGACGCGGTCGATCACGGCTTCGTAGGCCTCGATCACCCCGTCGGGGACGTCGATGCCCAGGTCGCGTTGTGCGCGCAGCACCGCGATCCACAGCTGCCGCTCGAGCACGATCTTGTGCTCGGCGGACCACAGCGTGGCCAGGTCGGCGCTCGCGTAGCGCGAGGCGAGGACGTTGGAGATGCGGGGCTTGCTGCTCTGGGCGGTCACGCCCCCCAGTATCGCAGCCCGGTCAGGAGATCATCGAGCCGCCGGTGGACCCGGCCAGGATCTCCCGGGCGTTGAGGTAGACCTGCTCCACCGTGAGCGGAGCCTGCGCCAGCAGCCACGGCCGGGTGACGTAGACGAGGGCGGTGATGATCTCGGCGGAACCCATGCGCCGACGGTAGCGTTCCCCGGCCGCCGGCGGGGGCCGTACATCACAGCCGCCCACGGGGCCGGTACCTACGGGGTGAGCACGGCCTCCAGCCGGTCCATGGCCTGGGAGATCTCCTCGGTGCCGCCGGCGAAACTCAGCCGGACGGTGTGGCCACCGTCGACGGTGTCGAAGTCGACGCCCGGCGTCAGCGCGACCCCGGTTCGCTCGAGGACCTCCGCGCACCACGCCACCGAGTCGTCGGTCCAGCGTGAGACGTCGAAGTACGCGTAGAAGGCGCCGTCCGGAGGGGCGATCTCCCCGACGCCCAGCTCGCCCAGCCGGCGCAGGACCAGGTCGCGGTTGCGGGCGTACCGCTCGACGTGACCGTCCAGCTCCGCGGCGGCGGTCTCGGTGAACGCAGCGACGGCGGCGAACTGGGCGTCGGCGGGCGGACAGATGGTGAGGTTGCCGATCAGGCGGTCCACGGGGTCACGCAGGTACTGCGGGAGCAGCATCCAGCCGATCCGCCAGCCGGTCATCGAGAAGTATTTGGACACCGAGCCCATGACCACGGCCTCGCGGCTGGTCTGCCACGCGCTCGCGCACCGGCGGCCGTAGGTGACGCCGTGGTAGATCTCGTCGCTGACGAGCAGCGTGCCGTGGGCCTCGCACCAGCGCGCGAGAGCCTCGAGTTCGCCCGCGTCGATGATCGTGCCGGTGGGGTTCGCCGGGCTCGCCACGATGAGGCCGGCGGGCGCGTGGCCCAGTTCCGCCGTGACCGCCTCGAGCTGCGCGACCGTGGGTTGGTACCGGGTCTCGTGGCCGCAGGCGATCTCGTGGACCCGGCAGCCCAGGGCCTGGAGGGTGTTGCGGTAGGCGGGGTAGCCGGGGCGTGCCATGACGACGGTGTCGCCGGGGTCGAACGCGGCGAGGAACAGCACGGTGAAGCCTCCGGAGGACCCGGTGGTGACGACGACGTCGTCGGCCGTCACGTCCACCCCGTCCCGCCGCCGGTGGTACCCCGCGATCGCCTCGCGGAGCGGCCGGATGCCCAGCGCCTCGGTGTAGCCGAGGATCTCGGTGTCCAGGGCGTGGCGGGCGGCGGCGAGTACCGGGCCGGGGGCCGGGGTCGAGGGCTGGCCCGCGCACAGCGAGATGACGTCGCCGTGGGTCTCCTGCCGGCGGGCGGCGGCGGCGAGGACGCTCATGACGTGGAAGGGCTCGACGGCCGAGCGGCGGGAGGGTTCGCGTGCGACGGGCATGCCCCCGACGCTAGCGCGCCGGTCAGACGATCAGCCGGTCAGCCCGAACACCCACACCAACAGCGTCATGGTGACCGCGGTGATGGCGATCAGCCCGATCAGGTTGAGCCAGATCCCGCCGCGGATCATCTGCCCGATGGTCACGTATCCCGAGCCGTAGGCGATCGCGTTGGGCGGGGTCGCCACCGGGAGCATGAAGGCGCAGGTGGCGGCGAGCGCGACCGGGACGGCCAGGAACATCGGGTCCAGGTCCAGGCCGAGGGCGACGCCGCCGGCCACCGGCAGGAACGTGGCGGCGGTGGCGGTGTTGCTCGTCAGCTCGGTGAGGAACAGGACCCCGGCGGCCGCGACGAGCACCAGCGCGACGGTCGGCAGCGCGTCGAGCGCCGACGCCTGCTCGCCGATCCACCCGGTGAGCCCGGAACCGGAGAACTGTGCGGACAGTGCCAGTCCGCCGCCGAACAGCAGCAGCACGCCCCACGGCAGGCCCAGCGCGGCGTCCCAGGTGAGCAGCCGCACCCCGCGCTCGGTGCCGGCCGGCAGCAGGAACAGCAGCAGTCCGGCAGTGAGCGCGATCCCGGCGTCCGAGATCGGCGGGTCCTCCCACACCAGCGGCACGGCCACCCAGGCCACGGCCGCCGCGACGAACACCGCCAGGACGCGCCGTTCGCCCGACGAGGTCGGGCCGAGCCTGCGCAGTTCGTCGTCGAACAGTGCCCGACCGCCGGGGATCCGCTCGATCTCGGGACGGAACAGCACCTTGGTGAGGAGGAACCACGTGATCACGAGCATGACCACCGCCAGCGGGAGTCCGACCAGCATCCAGCGTCCGAAGCCCAGGACGATGTCGTGCTCGCCCTCCAGGTAGCCGGCGAGGAGGGTGTTGGGCGGGGTGCCGATGATGGTCGCCAGCGAGCCGACCGACGCCGCGTAGGCGATGCCCAGCATCAGCGCGGTGCCGAAGTTCGACCGGATCACGGCCTGCTTCACCTGTTCGGAACGCGGATCGGACGAGGAGTCCATCCGGGGGATCGCGTCCTCGTCGTCGTTCCCACCGGCGCTGCCGTTCCCACCGGCACGGTCCTTCCCACCGAGCTCGGAGGCGAGCATCAGCACCGACACCCCGATCGGGAGCATCATCACCGCCGTGGCCGTGTTGGACACCCACATGCTCAGGAACGCGGTGGCGATCATGAACCCGGCGACCACCCGGGTCGACCGGGTACCCATCGCGCGCACGGTGAGCAGGGCGATCCGCCGGTGCAGGTTCCAGCGCTGCATGGCGATCGCGATGAGGAAGCCGCCCATGAACAGGAAGATGATGTTGTTGCCGTACTCGGCGCCCACGTCGTTGACCGAGACGTCCTGACCCAGGACGGGGAAGACGATGAGCGGCACCAGCGCGGTGGCCGGGATGGGGATGCACTCGGTCATCCACCAGATGCCGAGCAGGACCGCCACCGCCGCGGTGAGGCGCGCGTTGTGTTCGAGATCGCCCGGCATGACCAGGTACACGATCACGGCCGCCGCCAGCCCGGCGACGGTGCCGATCACGCTGCGGACGAACTCACCCCGCGGCACCGCGGGTTCGAGCTCGCCGGGCGACTTCTGGTCGATCTCCATCCCGCGGTCGGGGTCCGGCTCCAGACCCCTCAGGTGTGGTGCCATCACGATCCTGCGGTCGTCGGTGCCGCCCGCGCCCGTTCCCCCGCCGGTCATGGCCCGCTCCCTCCGCCGGTCACCCCGGCGCCTACCAGCGGGGTGCTCTGGCGATCACGGTAACCCCGGGACGGCGGCCTCACATCCGATCAGGAGCCGGTCGATCCGATCGGGGCGGATCCGAGTGCGCCCGATCCGAGTGACAGGGTGCCGTCCGGGGCGACCTCGAGGCCGAACACCGCCAGTTCCTGCGCCGCGCCGCCGTCCGCGGCACCGATCGAGATCACCAGCTCGTGGCGGCCCGGGGCGAGCGGTGCGGCCGGCCGCAGCGTCAGCGGGCGGTCCACCGACGCCCCGGCGCCCACGCTCACTGGCACGGCCGGCAGGTCCCCGGTGCCGGTCACGATCGGCAATGCGAGCCGTCGCTTGTCCGGGCCGGTGATGGTGGCCCGGACCTCGCCGGAATACGCCGTGCCGGTGGAGGCGACCCGTACCGACAGGTCGATCACCTCGTCGCCGTCGGCGGTGTCGTCGTCGCCCGGTCGCAGTGCGGCCTGCCCCACCGCGGTGAGTCGGACGGGGAGCGCGACCACCGGATCGGCGGGCCGCGCCTCCGACGGCGTGCCGTCCCCGACGACCGGCCAGCCGCCCACCCAGTCCAGACGGTCGAGCATGAGGTAGCGCCGCTGCACGCCGCTGGGCAGCACCGCGTTGCCGCGGGGCGCGGCGTGGTAGAGCATCCAGTCCCCGCCGGCGTCGTCGGTGGCCACGTCCACGTGCCCCGGGCCCACCCAGTCGGTGTCGCCGCGCAGGATGACGTCACCGGGAAGGGGCTCGCCCGGCGCCTGCACCAACGGGCGCCCGGTCCTGTCCTCGTACGGCCCGAACAGCCCGTCGGCGCGGCCGCCCAGCACGCGGTACTGCGAGGCCTCCCCGTCGCAGCACAGCCCGGCGCTGGTGAACAGGTGCGTGCGCCCCTGACGGGTGACCACGGCCGGGGCCTCCACGCCGGTGCCGGCGACGAGCACGGGGTCGCCGTCCAGCACCGTGCCGGTGGCGTTCATCGGCACCGCGTGGATGCCCTCGAAGTTCCCCATGAGCATGACCGGGCCCGCGTCGGTGACCACTACCTCGGGGTCCATGGGATCCAGGTCCTGATACGGCTCCGGGGCGCCGTGGCAGACGATCGGCGCCGGATCGTGCGTCCACGGGCCGTCGACGCCCGGCGCGGTGGCCCGGCCGATACAGGGTGCTGCGCCCCCGGTCGTGTAGTACATGACGGCGCCCGTCGCGGTGATGTGGACGTCGGGCGCCCACAGGAACGAACCGGGCGGGGCCCACGCGGGCCGGGCGGCGAACGCGTCGCCCACGTACTCCCACTCCACCAGGTCGAAGGACCGGAAGTGCGGGATGAGGCGGGACCCGGCGCCGTCGCCCCAGTCGTCCGAGGTCGCGTGGACGTGGAACGCCCCGTCGGCGCCGCGCTGCACGGAGGGGTCGGGGGCGACCGAGGAGATCACCGGGTTGGCCGCCGCCGTCGCCGCGGTGGTCGCCGAGGCGAGAGGGACGACGACGACGAGCGCCGCGGACACGAGAGCACGGGCAGCCGCGGCCGGTTTCATGTGCTGAGGGTAGACCCGCCACGGGGTGTGTGAACCCCGTTCACCGCGTTCGGCCGGGGCGGATCCGGCGGTGGCAGCGTGCGGCGCGGGCCGCCTCAGTCCGGCGCGCTCAGGCCTGTCCGGCGCGCTCCTTGCGCAGCAGGAACCGCTGGATCTTGCCCGACGGGGTCTTGGGCAGCTCGCGGACGAAGTGGATCCGGCGCGGGAAGGCGTGGGCGGCGAACTCCGTCTTGACCCACTTCTGTAGGCCGGACTCGGCCTCCGGGCCACCCTCCACGCCGTCGCGCAGGACCACGTACGCCTCGAGGACCTCCCCGGCCAGGTCGTCGGGGACGCCGATGACCGCCGACTCGAGCACGTCCGGGTGCTTGGCCAGGACGGACTCCACGTCGAACGGGCCGATGCGGTACCCGGACATGATGATCACGTCGTCGTCGCGGCTCGAGAAGTAGAAGTGGCCGTCCGCGTCGAGCTTGGCGGCGTCGCCGGTGTAGTACCAGCGCCCGTCCGCGCTGAAGCGCTCGGCGGTCTTCTCCGGGGCCTGGTGGTAGCCGGTGAACCACATCAGGGGGCTGGCGGGGACGTCGATCGCCACGCGGCCCAGCTCGCCCACGGGGGCGGGCTCGTCGTAGTCCGCGGCGAGCACGGTGCACGACCAGCCCGGCAGCGGCACGCCCATGGAGCCCGGGCGCACGTCCTCACGCAGCGAGTCGTGCCACGGGTTGATGATGAACATCCCGTGCTCGGTCTGGCCGTACTGGTCGCGCACCTCGACGCCGAACTGCTCGGTCGACCACTCGATCACCTCGGGGGTGAGCGGCTCACCGGCGGCCGAGGCTCGGCGGAGCGTGACGTCGGCCGGCGCGATGTCCCGCTTGGCCCGCATGGTGCGGTACACGGTCGGCGCGGCCGCGAAGTTGGTGACGTGGAAGTACTGCAGGACCGCGAACGCCAGCTCCGGGCTGTAGCGGGCGTGCAGCAGCAGGCTCCGACGGCCGACCGCCAGCGGGCCGAGGATGCCGTAGTAGAGGCCGTACGCCCAGCCCGGGTCGGCACCGTTCCAGAACACGTCGTCGGCCCGCACGTCCAGGCCCGTCTCGATGTACTGGTGGAACGCGGCCAGGGCGCGCACCGGCACGACGACGCCCTTCGGGGTGCCGGTGGTGCCGGAGGTGAACAGCATGACCAGGCCGGCGTCCGGACCGGTGACCGCCGCGGCGAGGCAGGGCTGCTGGGCGGCGGTGATCGTGGCCAGGTCGAGGTCGCCGTCTCGGGCCTCGGGGCAGTCCGCCAGGCCGGCGACGACCACCGGGACGGCGACGCTCTCGAGCTTTCCGCGCTGGTCCGCGTCGGAGACGACCACCTTGGCGTCGCCACCTGTGAGACGCATCTCGATGGCCGGCCACGCGAACGCGGTGAACAGCGGCATGTGGACGGCACCGAGTCGCCAGATCCCCATGAGGGTGAACACCAGGTCCGCGGACTTGGACATCAGCGTGGCCACCCGGTCGCCCTCGCCCACGCCGAGCTCGGCCAGCGCCGCGGCGACCTTCTCGCTCTCGGTCCGCAGCTCGCCGTAGGTGATGTCCCGCCCGGACAGGTCGGCGTCGATGACGGTGAAGGCGACCGCCTCGGGGGCGTGGCGGTCGCACAGGAACTCCGCGGCGCTCGCACCGGGGACGTCGTAGATTTCCAGCAACTGCTCCGGCGACAGGGGCGTGGACGCGGTGTTCTCGGTCATACCGCCAGATTGTGGCGCACGTGAACCACGACGCACCAGCAGCACCCACCAACGGGCACCCCCACTATCGGGGCTGGGCGTGCCGCGTCCCGGCGGTGCACTCTAATGGGAGCCGACCGACCCCGGGGACCGCACGGTCCCCCACCCGCACCCGGAGGACCCCCATGGCCGTGGACCGCCTGCTCCCCAGCGACGAGGCGTACGAACTGCTCGAGATGACGCGTTCCGTCGCGGATAAACTCCTCGAGCCGATCGCCGCCGAGCACGAGCGGAACCACACCTACCCCCAGGGCCTGTTCGCCCAGCTCGGCGAGGTCGGGCTGCTGGGCCTGCCCTACCCGGAGGAGTTCGGCGGCGGCGACCAGCCCTACGAGGTGTACCTCCAGGTGTTGGAGGAGCTCGGCGCCCGCTGGGCGGCCGTCGCCGTGGCGACCAGCGTGCACGGCCTGTCCTGCTTCCCGCTCGCCACCGCCGGGACCGACGAGCAGAAGGCCGAGTGGTTGCCGGGAATGCTCGCCGGCGAGCAGATCGGCGCGTACTCGCTGTCCGAGCCGCAGGCCGGGTCGGACGCCGCCGCCCTGCGGTGCCGCGCGGAGCGGGAGGGCGACGGCCCGGGCTCCGTGTTCGTCGTCAACGGCACCAAGTCGTGGATCACCCACGGCGGGATCGCGGACGTCTACAACACCTTCGTCCGCACCAGCGAGGGCTCCCGTGGGATCTCGTGCCTGCTCATTCCGCGCGAGACCGAGGGCCTGCACTTCGGCAAGCCCGAGGACAAGATGGGCCTCAACGGCGTCCCCACCACCACCGCCTCGTACGAGGGCGCCCGGGTCGACGCGGACCGCCTGCTCGGCGCGGAGGGCGACGGCCTGCGCATCGCGTTCTCGGCCCTGGACTCCGGCCGCCTCGGGATCGCCGCGGTGGCCACCGGCATCGCCCAGCGCGCCCTCGACGACGCGGTCGCCTATGCCCGCGAGCGCGAGGCGTTCGGCAAGACGATCATCGGCCACCAGGGGCTGGGCTTCCTCCTCGCCGACATGGCCGCCGCGGTGGCCTCGGCCCGCGCCTCCTACCTCGACGCCGCCCGCCGCAAGGACGCCGGCCGCCCGTACTCGCGGGAGGCCTCGATCGCCAAGCTCACCGCCACCGACGCCGCCATGAAGGTGACGACCGACGCGGTGCAGGTCCTGGGCGGTGTGGGTTACACCCGCGAGTTCCCGGTCGAGCGGTACATGCGCGAGGCCAAGATCACCCAGATCTTCGAGGGCACCAACCAGATCCAGCGGCTGGTGATCGCCCGCAGCCTCGCGGGCTGATCGACTGCCGGCGGCGCCCCGCGCGGCGGCCCTCCGGCTGCGCGCGGCGGCCGGGCCCGCCGGAAATGCCTAGGCTGGGCGGCATGTCCTCCCCTTCCGAGCCCCCCGCCACCGCCGGGTCCCGCGCCGCCGGGTCGCCGTCCATGCCGACCGAGCTCGTCGTCCTCCTCGACGACGACGCCAACCCGATCGGTACCGCCGACAAGGCCACGGTCCACACCACGGATACGCTGCTGCACCTGGCGTTCTCGTGCCATGTCGTCGACGACGAGGGGCACGTGCTCCTCACCCGGAGAGCTCTGGACAAGCGGACCTGGCCCGGTATCTGGACGAACTCGTTCTGCGGCCACCCCGGTCCGGGCGAGGATCCGGTCGAGGCGATAGTCCGGCGGGCCGAGCAGGAGCTCGGAACCCGAGTGGACTCGATCGAACCCGCGGTACCGGACTTCCGCTATCGGGCCGTCGACGACTCGGGAATCGTCGAGAACGAGATCTGTCCGGTGTTCACCGCCCGCATCCGCGCCGAGGTGAACCCGCGGGCCGACGAGGTGTGCGCGCACCACTGGGCCCGTCCGGCGGATGTCCGCACCTCGGTCGACGCCACCCCGTTCGCCTTCAGCCCGTGGTTGGTCGCGCAGGTGCCCCGGATGGAGCTCTACTCGCGCTGATCGCGCGGGGCGCGTCAGCCGGGGAGGCTGATGCGCCCCTCCTCGGCGGCCTGGCCGATGTCCCGGCGGAAATGCCCGCCGCCGAGCTCGATGCCGTCGAGGATCCGGTAGGCCTCGGCCCGGGCCGCTGTCAGGTCCGCCCCCGTGCCCACGACCGACAGGACCCGGCCCCCGGCGGAGACGAGCCGGCCCTCCGCGTCGCGGGCCGTGCCGGCGTGGAGCACGCCCGGCTGTTCGGCGCCTTCGATGAGGTCACCGCGCCGCGGCGTCGCCGGGTAGTGCTCGGCTGCCAGGACCACGGTCACGGCGGCGCCGTCACGCCACACCAGCGGCGGTAGGTCGGCCAGTCGGCCGGTGGCCACGGAGTGCAGGGTCTCGCCCAGCGGCGACTCGAGCAGCGCCAGCACGGCCTGTGTCTCCGGGTCGCCGAAGCGGCAGTTGAACTCCACGACCTCGGGCCCGGACGAGGTGATCGCCAGCCCCGCGTACAGCAGGCCTGAGAAGCCGCAGCCACGGGCGACCATCTCGCGGGCCACCGGCTCGCACACCTCCGTGACGATCCGGTCGACCATTCCCTGCGGCAACCACGGCAGCGGCGTGTAGGCGCCCATCCCGCCGGTGTTGGGACCGCGATCGCCCTCGCCGACCCGCTTGTGGTCCTGGGCGGGCAGCAACGGCACGACGGTCTCGCCGTCGACCAGGCAGAACAGGGAGACCTCCGGGCCATCGAGGAACGACTCCAACAGCACCGGGTGCCCGTCGTCGAGACAGGCGAGAGCGTGCGCCCGGGCCGCGTTGCGATCGGGTGTCACGACGACCCCCTTGCCGGCGGCCAACCCGTCGTCCTTGACCACCCAGGTCGGTCCGAACCGGTCGAGTGCGTCGTCGAGGTCGGCGGGCGAGTCCACGATCTCGGCGCGCGCGGTCTTCACACCCGCAGCCGCCATGACGTCCTTGGCGAACGCCTTGGACCCCTCGATGCGGGCGGCCTCGGCGGACGGGCCGAACACCGGGATCCCGGCCTCGCGCAGGGCGTCGGCGACGCCCGCGACCAGGGGCACCTCGGGACCGATGACGACCAGTCCGGCGTCGAGCCTACGGGCCAGGGCCGTCACGGCCGCCGGATCGGTCACCGCGAGTTCGTGGCACTGCGCCTGCACCATGCCGGGGTTGCCCGGCGCCGCGTGCAACTCCGTCACCGCGGGATCCGCGGCGAGGGCGACGAGGAGGGCGTGCTCACGGGCACCGGAACCGATCACGAGAATGCGCACGACGACCACAGTAGCCCGGCCGCCGCGCCGGGTTGGCCCGGCCCGGAACGAACGGGCCCTAGACCCCTGCGTCGGCGGTGATGTCGGCGGCGGGGAACGCCGCGTCGCGGGCCCGCAGCGCCTCGTCGGTGAGCAGGTCCGTCATACACAGATCAATGGTCCGTGCGGTCGACCGTGCGGCGTCCGGGGTCCGCATCGGGCGGATCCCGAACATCGCCTGGGCGCTGAGGCCGTCGATCGCCGCCCACAGCGGCAGCTCGTCGTTCATGACGACCTCGGGCCGGAACGCCCCCGCCTCGATCCCGCGCTCGACGATCGCCTGCAATTCCACATTGATGGCATCGGCGTGCGCGGCGACGGTCTCCGACGGGCCCAGGTTCTCCATCATCGTGCGGGCCCACGCAGGCTCGTCGATCGAGAACTCCACCACGGCGAGAGCCGCTTCGCGCAGCTCGCGGTAGGCGGCGAGGACCGGATCGGACACCGCACCGCCGACGGCCGCGGCCGCCACGCGACCGACCAGCTCGACGAACCCGCGGGCCGCGACCTCCTCGACGAGCTGCTGCCGATTCGCGAAATGGCGGTACGCCGCGGTGGCGGACACCCCGATGTGCGGGGCGATCTCGCGGAGGATGATCGCCTTCTCCCCCGAGACCCTCGCGCGAGCGGTGGCCTCCTGGATGATGGCGTTGCGCAGATCGCCGTGGTGGTAGGCCTTCTTCTTCACCGCGCCCTCTGCCGTCGCAATACCTGCCTCGACCATGTCGATGCTCCTTCGCGTGTGTAGAGAGGACGGGGGCCACCCGGCGGGTAGCGGATACATCCATTAGACCACTTTTCGCCAGTCTGCCACCTGAGGCCATCGCCCCCGATACGTAGGCTGGGGTCCATGTCGACCGTTTTCAGCAAGATCATCGCCGGTGAACTGCCGGGCCGGTTCGTCTGGAAGGACCCCGAGGTGGTCGCCTTCCTCACCATCGCACCGGTCGCGCCCGGCCACACGCTGGTCGTCCCGCGCGCGGAGGTCGATCGGTGGACCGATCTCGAGCCCGCGCTGCTGACCCGGCTCAACGAGGTCGCACAGGCCGTCGGCAAGGCGGTCGTGGGAGGCCTCGGTGCGGCGCGCGCCGGGTATCTCATCGCCGGCTTCGAGGTGCCGCACACCCACATCCACATCTTCCCCGCCGACGACATGTCCGGATTCGACCTGTCGCTGGCGGACCCCGACGCGCCCGCCGAGGAGTCCGACGCGGCGGCCGAGACCATCCGGCGGTCGTTGCGGGAACTGGGCTACGGGGAGTTCGTCCCGGAGGCCTGAACCCGGGGCCGTCCGCCCCGGGTCGGCGGTCGGCCGCCGGCGCCGGGCCCTGCCCGATCGTCAGTGTCCGAGCGCCCGGGCGACGTCCTGCATGTCCTGATAGTCGGTCCACGCCGCGACGAGACCGTCGCGGAGCGCGAAGAACGAGCCGACCTCCACCTTCAGGGCGACCCCACCGATGGTGAGGTGTGTGGTCCGGTTGAGCGCCGCCACATCGCCCGAGCCCAGTACGTGGTGGATGTCCACGCTGACGTCGGTCGAGACATCCTGGTTGAACTCGATCACATGGCGCAGGCCCTCGTGTCCCCGGACGGTCTGCGTGCCCTCGATCGTGAGAACGACGTCCGGCGTGCACCATGACTGCGCGGTCTCGACGTCCCCCGCGAACGCCGCCTCGACCAGCGCCCTGACCACTTCCCGGGGATCCACCTCCCCGGCTCCGCGTTCGCTCACGGCATCCGCCTCCCCGTTAGCCGACGATCTCGTCGATCGCGTGCATGCTCTTGTAGTCTGCCCACCGCGTGACCACCCCGTCCGCCACTTCCACGAAGGAACAACCGCGGATCTCGATCCCGCCGCTGGGCAGGGTGTACCGCTCGAGGCGGCGCAGCGCGACGACCCCCTCGGATTCCAGGATCTCCCCCTCCACCCCGATGGTGAGGAAACCGGCCAGTCGGGAGAGGTCGGACACGATGTCGCGGACACCATCGTGCCCCTCGTAGCGCCTGACCTGGCCTGTCGTATAGACGATCGACGGAGAAGACAGTGCGATGGTCCGCTCGGCGTCGCCCGAGGCGAGGGCGGCCATCCACGCAGTGGCGATCTCTGTTGCGGACTGCGTCATCTCGGCGGCGCCCTTCTGGCGACGGGAATGTTGAGAACATTCTACTCATCAGTAGACGGAAGCTAACAATGATCACTGAACTGGGGGTCCCGCTCGGGGCCGCATCCCGCGGCCACCACCGACGGCCCGACACTTGGCGTGCCCTCAGCTTCCGGCTCGAACGCCGACGCCACTCGAGAGCTGGAGACGAGACTTGAACTCGCAACCGCCCGATTACAAGTCGGGTGCGCTACCAATTGCGCCACTCCAGCACGGGCGGCGACACCGCCGCGGCCCGCCAGTCATCCTAACCCGGCCACCGTCGGGGCTCTTGACTACGGTGTGCACCGTGGAGACCCGCGACGCACCGGCACCGCTCACCCGACCACTGGCGTGGATGGGACTGCGCAAGTCCGCCATGGACCTGGCGGTCGAGCCCCCGCTGTCCCCCATGGCGCCGGTCGACCTCGACGACGACGGCGCCGTCACCGACGTCCTCAACCTCGCCCTCGAGATCGGCGGGATCCTGCTGTCCTCCGGCGAGGGCGCCGCGGACACCGTCGCCCAGGCCGAGTCCGTGGCGGCGGCGTTCGGCCTGCCGGGCGCGACCGTCGAGGTCACCTTCACGTCGCTGACCATCGGGGTCAACCGACGTCGCGGCCGACCGCCGATCTCGGTCATCCGGGTGGTCAACTACCGCACCGTCGACATGACACGGGTGACCCGCGTGTCCCGTCTCATCGACCTCATCGTGCGCCGTCAGCTCACCGTCGACCAGGCCACGGCCGAGGTCGAGAGGATCGTGGCCTCCCCGCACCCGCACTCCTTCCGCGTCGCGGTCCTGGGGTGGGCGATGCTGGGGTGCGCGGTCGTCATCCAGCTCGGGGGTAGCCCGCTGGCCGGCCTCATCTCCATGGTCTCGACGTTCGCCCTGATGTACGCCAACCGCTACCTGGACCGCCACCGACTCCCGAGCTTCTTTCAGCAGGTCGTGGGCGGGTTCATCGCGGCCGCGTGGGCCCTCGCCGCATACGTGGCCGTGAGCAACAACTTCATCGAGGTCCAACCGTCCCAGCTGGTCGCGGCCGGGATCATCGTGCTGCTCGCCGGGCTCACCCTCGTCGGCGCCATCGAGGACGCCATCACCGGGTTCCCCGTGACCTCTGCCGGGCGAGGGGTCGAGACGATGGTCATGACCGGCGGTGTGCTGGGCGGGATCACGATCGCGCTCGCCGCGTTCGAACGCCTCGGCATGTCCCCACCCCCGATCGACCCGGCCATCGCCGGCAACGCCGCGGTGCACATCGCGGTGTTCGCCGCGGGCGTGGGCGCCGCCGGGTTCGCCGTGGCGAGCTATGCGACGGTGCGGGCGACCTGGCTCGCCGCGGCCGTCGGCGCGATCGGGATGCTCATCTTCCAGGCGGTCATGGCCACCGGGCTGGGCGTGGTGGTGGGGTCCGCCCTCGCGGCCTGCACGATGGGCCTGATCGGCGGCATCCTCGCCCGTATCGCCACCGTCCCGCCGCTGGTGGTCACCATCGCCGGGATCACGCCGTTCCTGCCGGGCCTGTCGGTGTACCGCGGCCTGTCGGCGCTGACGAGCGACCAGACGGGTATCGGTCTGGGCCTGATGTTCCAGGCGTTGGCGATCGCGGTGGCACTGGCCGCCGGGATCGTGTTCGGTGAGTGGGTGACCCGCAATCTGCGCCGGTCGGCGGCCGCGGACGGGTGACGTAGGATCGGCAGCGGACGATGTCGCCCGAACAGGGCGCGCGCCCCCCACCGATCACAGGAGGACACCGATGGCATCCGCCGCCGCCAGCAAAGAACCCGAGCTCGACGACCTGGAGCCGGTCGCGGACGAGACCGCCGACATGGCCCGCAAGGTCGTGGCCTCGTACTCGGCCGACGCCGACGAGTGCCGGATGCTCCTCGACATGCTGGGGATCGGTCCGGAGCCGCAGGTGACGGCGGACGCCGAGTAACCAGACCACAGCGATCCACGCGAGGGGACAACCGATGACGAGCGGTACCGGGCAGACGTCCACCGGAGCAGGTGCCGACTTCGTCGTCGTCGCCAATCGTCTCCCCGTGGACCTCGTCATCGACCGGGACGGCACCGAACACTGGAAGGCCAGCCCCGGCGGTCTCGTGACGGCGCTGGAGTCCATCCTCAAGGCCAACGACGGCGCCTGGGTGGGGTGGCCCGGCGTCCCCGACGCCGCCCCCGAACCGTTCGACACGGACGGCATCCGCCTCCACTCGGTCACCCTGTCTGCCCAGGACGTCGTGCTCTACTACGAGGGTTTCTCCAACGCCACCCTCTGGCCGCTGTTCCACGACGTGGTGGTGCCGGCCGAGTACCACCGCGAATGGTGGAACGCGTACCGCGAGATCAACACCCGTTTCGCCGAGGCCACCGCGGAGGCCGCCGCCGAGGGTGCCACCGTCTGGGTGCAGGACTACCAGTTGTTGCTGGTGCCCTGTCTGCTGCGTGAGCTGCGCCCCGACCTGACCATCGGGTTCTTCCTCCACATCCCGTTCCCGCCCGTCGAACTGTTCATGCAGCTACCGTGGCGCACCGAGCTGGTCGAGGGCATGCTCGGCGCCGACCTGGTGGGTTTCCACCTGCCCGGCGGGGCGGACAACTTCCGGATCCTCGCCAACCGCCTGCGCGGCTACCCGTCCGTCCGACTGCGCTCGACGCGGGGCCGCGCCTCCGAGATCCGGGTGGACGACCGCATGGTGCGTGTCGGCGCGTTCCCCATCTCCATCGACTCCGCGGCCGTGGACGCCACGGCCCGCACGCGCGAGACCCAGGCCCGCGCCGCCCGCCTGCGCGAGGAGTTGGGTTCGCCGCGGGTCCTCCTGCTGGGCGTGGACCGTCTGGACTACACCAAGGGCATCGACGTCCGCCTGCGCGCGCTGGAGGAGCTGTTCGAGGAGGGGCGTCTGGAGCCCGCCGACGTGACCCTCCTCCAGCTGGCCACGCCGAGCCGCGAGCGGGTCGAGCAGTACCAGATCATGCGGTCGCGGATCGAGGAGTCGGTGGGCCGCATCAACGGCACGTTCGGCGAGATCGGGCACCCCGTGGTGACCTACATCCACCGGCCCGTCCCGAAGACGGAACTGGTGGCGTTCTACACCGCTGCCGACGTCATGCTGGTGACGCCCGTGCGGGACGGCATGAACCTGGTGGCCAAGGAATATGTGGCCTCGTGCACCGACGGCGACGGCGCCCTGGTGCTCAGCGAATTCGCCGGCGCCGCCGCGGAACTACGCCAGGCGTACCTGTGCAACCCGCACGATCTCGACGGGGTCAAGGACGCCATCATGGCCGCGGTCGACGACTCCCCCGAGGATCGGCGGCGCCGTATGCGGTCGCTGCGTCGTCAGGTGTTGGGCAACGACGTCCACGCGTGGGCCCGCCGGTTCTTCAACACACTCGACGCCACGGCGGACGATTAGATGGCGGCGGACCGGGTTCCAGCGCGCTGAGCTCGACGGACTCCGACAGTGCCGGGTCGGCGAGCCCGTCCCGGACCGCTCCGAGCCGCGTCCACCGTCCGGTGGTCGTAGGTGGACATCTAGGCGGTGATCTCGCGGGTGGCGCCGAGGTCGGAGTCGGGAGCGGTCATGGGTGAAGTCCACCCCGTGACCTTCATCTCGCCGTCGTCGTATCGGTTCACGGTCACACGCACCCGGTACCGGCGGGCCTGGTCCTCATCGGACTTCGGGTTGCCGATGGTCGGGTCGATAGCCCTGATCACCTCGGCCCGGTCGTGGTGGGAGTGCTCGACGGCGGCGGACACCACACCGTCGGCGGCGACATTGGTGGTCTTGACGATGTCCTCGTACGGATCGCGGCGAGGGGCGCGGCGAGGCTCTTATCCGCGACGCGGCCCTCCCCGACTGCGCGCTCATCCTCACGGACACCGACAACGCCGCACTGCTCGACGGGCTCGATCCCGGCGTGCTCGTCGGCCCCGACGACCCCGTCGCGCTGGTGTTCACCTCGAGCACGAGCGGCGACCCCAAGGTCGCCCGGATCAGGCAGAGATCTCCGTGCGCGGCCGTATGCTCGCCGAGAAGTTCGGGATCGGCCCGGACGACTGCGTCCACAGCGCGATACCGCTGGTCCACTCCAACGCCGTGATGGTGGCGTGGCCGATCGCCCTGCACTCCGGGTGCTCGATCGCCCTGCGGCGTCGCTTCTCCGCCGGCAACTGGCTCGACGACGCCCGACCCCGCGCCCGGTTCGACGGCGCCGACGTCCTGCGCAACGCCGACGAGTCCGTGGGTGAGATGGTCGCCGACGGGTCGGATGCGCGTGGACGGGGAGAACCTGGCGGGGGCACCGCTCGAACGCGTACTGCGGCGCCACCCCCGACGTGGCCGAGGTCGGCGTGTACGCCGTGCCGGCGGAGACGGTGCGCGGCCCGGTCGCCTCTGGCCGACGGGTTCGGCGATTTCCTCGCCGCCCAACCCGACCTGGGGCCCGAACAGTGGCCGTCGCTGCTACGGATGACCGCCGCGCTGCCACGGAAGGCCAGCTTCAAGTTCCGGGCCCGCGACCTCAGCTCGCGGGGCGCCGAATCGGCCGGGGACAGGGTCTGGGTCCGCGCCGACGGTGCAGGGCCTTCACCCCCGGGGTCAGGTCGCCGGTAAGTTTCAGGGTGTGGACGACGCCGCGAACACCGACCTCCAGCATCCCGCCGATGACGACTTCGGCATCTCCGCCCCCGTCCCGCCCAAGCCGCTGCTGCGGGGATGGATCCACGCCAGCACCCTGCCCGTGGCGATCGCGCTGGGCGTCGTGCTCACCGTGCTCGCCGAGGGGACCGCGCTGACCTGGGCCTGCGCCGTGTTCCTGGCGACCTCAACTCTACTGTTCGGGATCTCGGCTCTGTATCACCGAGTGAACTGGGGGCCACGCGCCACAGCCCTGATGCGCCGTCTGGACCACTCCAACATCTTCCTGCTCATCGCCGGGACGTACACCCCCATGACGGTGGCGGCACTGGAGCCCCCGACCACCCAGATCCTGTTGACGCTCGTGTGGTCGGGGGCTCTGCTGGGAATCCTGTTCCGCCTCTTCTGGTTGTCCGCGCCGCGCTGGCTGTACGTCGTCCTGTACATCGGCCTGGGCTGGACCGCGGTATGGTTCGCCGGCGACCTCATCAATGCCAACCTCGCCGCCGTCATCCTCGTGCTGGTCGGTGGCGTCGCGTACACCGGCGGCGCGGTGGTCTACGGTCTCAAGCGACCCGACCCGGCACCCAGCGTCTTCGGCTTCCACGAGGTGTTCCACACGTGCACCGTGATCGCGTTCGCCTGCCACTGGTCCGCGATGCTGCTGTTCGTCCTGGCCAGCTGACGACCTGAGGACCTGATGGCCAGGCGTCCCGCTTACAGCTTGAGGCGTGTCCGTACCTGCATCACCCCCAGGTACGCCGAGGCGATCCGCTTCTTGCCGCTGGTGAACGGCGGAACCATGAGCTGCGAGGCATTGAAGTCGAACGAGTGGTGCGCCACCGCCCGCTCGTGGGTGAACGTGCGGAAACCGTAGTGGCCGTGGTATCCGCCCATCCCCGAGTTGCCGACGCCGCCGAACGGGATGGCGGACGAGGCCATGCCGATCCCGAAGTCGTTGCCGTAGATGTTGCCGGAGCGGGTGCGGTCGGCGACGGTCTCGAAGCGGTCGTTCCTGTCCCCGTACCAGTACAGGACGAGCGGGCTGGGCCGGTCGTTGACGTAGCGGATCGCCTCGTCGAGGCCCTTGTAGCCGAATACCGCGAGGACGGGGCCGAACACCTCGTCGGAGTCGATCTCCATGTCTGGGGACACACCGGTGAGCAGGGTGGGCGCGATCTTGCGGACGACCGGGTCGGGCAGCCGTTCGCCGGCTGGCGCAGCGTCGCGCTTGACTGCACCCTTCGCCACGGCGTCGTCGATCAACCCGACGATCCGCTCGTAATTCGAGGTGTTGACGGTCGCCGTGTACTCGGGGTTGCCGACGATGGCCGGGAGGGTGGTGCGCCACTGGTCCAGCACGGTGTCGCAGAACGCGTCCAGTCGGTCCTCGGGGACGAACACGTAATCCGGGCACATGCACACCTGACCGCCGTTGACGAGGCGGGAGGACGCGATGCTGCGCCCGGCCCGATCGATGTCGGCACTGGTGTCGACGAGGACCGGATTCTTGCCGCCCAGCTCCAGCGTGACCGGTGTGAGGTTGTCCGCGGCGTCCTTGGCGACGGACTTGCCGACCCCGGGCGAACCGGTGAAGAACAGGTGATCGAACGGGAGGACGGAGAAGTCGGAACCCCGACCGTGCTCGGGGCCGGCGATCGCCAGCTCGTCCACGGCGAAGTACTCGGGCGCCCGCCGGCACAGCACCTCGGTGGTGTTCGCCGTGACCGACGACGGCCGGATCATCACCCTGTTACCTGCGCCGAGGGCGGATCCCGCCGGGACGATGGTGAGGTAGAGCGGGAAGTTCCAGGGCCCGATGATCCCCACGACGCCCTTGGGGTCGTGGCGGACCTGCTGCGAGAACCCGACCGCGTCCAGGACCCTGGAGATCCGTGTGGGCTTCATCCACTTCTTGATGTTGCCGCGCTGGTGGTCCAGGTCCGGGATGGACGAGGCGATGTCGGTGATGGTGGAGAACGTCTCCGGTCGTGAACCGTAGTCCTCACGGATCGCCTCGGTCAGCTCGGCGGCGTTGTCCAGGACGAGCTGCTTGAGTCGCAGGATCCGGTCGCGGCGGACCTTGACGCCCGGCTGGGGGTCGGCGAGAAACGCCTGTTGTTGCCGTTCGAGGATCTGCGCGAGCGTGAGCTCGCGCGCGGTGTGGGTGCTGGTCATGCGCCCAGGGTAGAACGCGTTCTCCAGGCGCGTCGGCGTTCCGGCACGCCGTCCGTGACGAGAACGACGGTGACGACGACGAGGGGCCCGCCCCTCGGAGGAGGAGACGGGCCCTCGGATCGCGGGCGGGCACATCCACACGTGGGCGATGGACGTCGGGGTCGCGTGCGGCGGCGAGTCGTTGAGCTGGATCGCACTGCGCGCCGCCGTCGGCGATGGTTCCAACGGGATGCCCGCCCGGACGCTTGGGACTTCAACCTGCCGGGCCAGTCCACCGCGAAGCGCGCCTGGGCGGAGGGCCGCTTCGATCGCGAGACCTTCACCGTCGACGCCCCCGAGTGCCTCAAGGACGGCACCTACACCGGCGAGACGGGACCGTCAGCCGCGACCAGGGGCTGCGCCACACCACCGCGGAGGTACTGGCGTCCCTCAAGCCCGTCATCGAGGGCGGATTGCACGCCGCCGGCACCACCAGCCAGATGTCCGACGGCCCGGTCCCTGCCACCCAGCGGGTACTCGGCCACTCCGGCATGTCGATCTCGGACTTCGATCTCTTGGAATGCAACGAGGCGTTGCCCTCCGTTCTCCTAAGCTGGGCGCAGGTGCACGGGCCCGACATGGACAAGGTCAACGGAGGGACCATCGCGATCGGCCACCCCGTCGGCAGTACCGGGTCGCGGCTCATCACCACCGCCCTGCACGAGCTCGAGCGCACGGACGGCGAACGCGCCCTCATCACGATGTGCGCGGGCGGCGCCCAGGCCTCGGCGAGCATCATCGAGAGGATCTGACATGAGCAACGCCATCGAAACGGCTGCGAACCGCCGGCGGGAGGTCTTCGCCGCCGTGTCGTCGGCCGACGGACCCGAGGACGCGGTCCGCGCCATCGCCAGCCTGCTATCGGTGTCCCCCGACGAGGCGGGCGAGGTCCTGCGGGCTCCACTCGAGACGTTCGCCGGCCCCACCGCCGGAGACGCCGGACAGGGCTTCACCCTGCGGCCGTTCACGGAGTCCGAGGAACACACGTCCCTCTATCGCGCGCGCTCGTCCGACGAGACGTCCGCGACCGGCGGAACGTGGGACCGGGAGAAGACAGAGCAGGAGCTGCGGAACGGACTGGACCGCATCGAGGCGGAGTCGGCGATGTGGTTCGTGGCGGTCGACACCGACCGAGACGCGCCTATCGGGCTCGTCTTCGGCGAGCAGATCGACAACGGTGACGTTGATGTGGCCATCTGGATCCGCCCCGAGGAGCGCAAGAAGGGCTTCGGGCTCCGGTCACTCAAGGAGAGCCGCCGCGAACTCGCCGCGTTCTTCCCCGGCAAGCACCTGATCGTCCGCGCACCGATGGCCAGCCGGTAGCCGGTGAGCGGAGCCGGCTCCACACCCGAGGCCGGCGTCGACGACCCGAGGCGGGGCGCGCCGTGGGTCGTGGGCGTCATCAAGGTGATGTCGCGGGTCAACAGGTGGGCGTACCGGGTGTCCGGCGGACGGGTCGGCGGATCCTGGCGGGTGGGTTCCGCGCTGCGGGCCCCGGTGCCCGTGTGCCTCGTGACGACGACCGGCCGCAAGTCCGGCGAACCGCGGACCGTACCGCTGCACCACCTCCCGGACGGGACCGGGTCCTGCTCGTCGCCTCCCAGGGCGGACTCCCCAAGCATCCCCAGTGGTATTACAACGTGCTGGCCGACCCGAACGTCGCCGTCCAGGTGAGTCGCCGTCATCGCGCGATGACGGCGAGGGACGCACCCCCGACCGAGCGCGGAATTGTGGCCCAGGCTCGTCCAGCGCTACGCGGACTTCGCCGACTACCAGGCCAACAGCAGCCGGATCATCCCGATCATCATCTGCGAACCGCGGAACTGACCACCGCGACCGGCTGAGGCCGCGCCACTGGAACCTTCCGCCACTTCCGTACCGTTTCCTGTGAATTCAGTTGACACCTGCGCCTCCTTAGCGGATTCTAATGACTAGCCGCCTTCCCTACCAGTGGCGATGCGGCAACGTAGTGATCCAGGGGGATCGCTCTCAGGAAAGGGCTATTAATGAAGTACATGACCAGGACCGCAGCCGTAGCTGCTGCCGCTGCGCTCGCCGTATCGGGCGCCACCGGTGTGGCCAACGCACAGTCCGGAACCCTTAATTTCGACATCCTTCAGGGCCTGGCGTCGTCGGATGTGGACTTCCCTGACATGGGCTCCACGGACCTGGGCTCTATGGACCTGATTCCCGGCTCCGCCGGCGTGATCCCCAACGGTTCCACGGACGGCATCGGAACAGGTTCTGAAAACCTGGGCGGCTCCGCCGATTTCACCGGCTCCGGAGGCATCATCTCTGATGGGATCGCCGGCTCACTTGAGGGTGGTTCCGTCACTGGCATCCTCGAGGAGGCTGCAGGCTCCCTTGACAGCATCACGGGGTCGACCACGGGTGCCAGCGGATCGCTTGGCGACTTCGCCACCGCTCTGACCGGCTCCATCTCCGAGGGCGGCTCCCTTGAAGGCGTGCTGGACGGCGTTCAGGGTTCCATAACGGGAGGCTCCCTCACCACGATCCTCGACGGCTTCGCGACTTCACTCGACACCGGAGGCTCGCTTGAGGGCGTGCTCGCGGGTTTCGAGGGCTCCCTCGGTGACGGAGGGTCCGCCGGCGACATCACCACCGGCGTCGCCGGCTCCCTCACCGACATCGCGTCGGGCATCACCGGCTCCTTGGGTGACGGCGGCTCTGCCGGTGACATCACCTCCGGCATCGGCGGATCGCTTGGCAACCTCGGCCTCGCAATGTCAGGTTCTGTCGACGACGGCGGCTCACTCGAGGGCGTCACCGGAGCGATCGCCGGTTCCATTGACGACGGCGGCTCACTCGAGGGCATCCTCGCGGCTACCGAGGGCTCGATCGCCAACACCTCGGGCTCCCTGTCGGATCCGGACACAGGACTGCTCGGCTCGGTCACCGGCGGTCTGATCACGGAGAATCTGGCCGGCTCGCTCGGCATGCTTTCAAACTCGGTCGCCGGTCCGGACACCGGACTGCTCGGCTCACTCACCGGAACCGGGGGTTCGACGGGGCAGAGTTCCGACGCGATCACCAACATCTCCAGCGACAGCGCGTACGTCGGCGTCGGCTCCGCTGAAGAGCTGACCGGAGTGAACGGCTCGCTCACCGCGTTCACCGGCTCGCTGGAGAACGGTTCGCTGCAGGGCACAGCCTCCGCGGACAACGGCTCGCTGCGTGCCACGGCGTCCACCGACACGGCGTCCGGCGTGGGCACCGCCACGTCACTCGAGAGCATCACCAGTATCGAGTCCAGTGTCGGCGGCGGCCTACTTCCGATCCTGTCCCTGGGCGGGGCTGTTGCCCTCGGTGGCGCCGCCATCGGTGCAACCGTTGCCGACGACGTTCAGCTCCCGGCACTGCCCGCACTCCCAGGCGTCCACGTCCCGGGCATCTGCGACCTACCGCACGACATGGTCGACCAACTGGCTGACGCCGGCTCGGCGATCGCCGTCGACTGCACGCACCCTGAGAACGAGGGCAACTGATCGTCGATGACTGACCGTTAAGCCTGGATCCACCGATGAGATGAACTTCTAGCGCGGTGTGGGAACGCGAGAATGCCCTTCTGAACTGGCAAGATACGACTTGCTTAAGGTCCGTATCGCCAATTCAAGAAGGGCATCCCGCAGATGCAACTATCTCACACTCTGCCCGTAAGCTTCGCGACGTTCGATGAGCCCAACCTCGTGTCGGGCGCCGGCCTCGTGCCGCTGATGAAACTCGCCGACCGGGCGGGCCTGCACCGGCTCGGTGACGAGCATCTGAGCGTGCCCACCGACAAGGGCTCCAACGGTGGAGTGAAACTGGCCTCGCTCGTGGCCGGGATGGCCGCAGGCGCGGATAGCATCGACGACATGGCCCTGCTGCGCCACGGGGCGATGGGCACACTCTTCGACCGCCCGTACGCCCCTTCGACGCTGGGATCGTTCCTGCGGCAGTTCACCTTCGGCCACGTCCGCCAAACCGATGCGATCGCCTCGCGGTTCGTGCGCGCACTGGCCGAACACACCGGACTGCTCGGTCATGAGTCGGACACCGGGACGGTGATGGTCGATATCGACGACACGATCGTGGAGGTCTACGGACACGCCAAGCAGGGCGCCTCGTTCGGCTACTCCGGGGTACGTGGCCTGAACGCGCTGCTGGCCACGGTCTCCACCGAGCAGGCTGCTCCGGTGATCGCCGCTCAACGGCTGCGCAAGGGCTCTGCCGGGTCCCCGCGAGGGGCTGCCCGGCTGGCCACCGACACGCTGGCACTGATCCGCCGCACCCACCTTCACGGCCGTGACGTGCTGGTCCGAGGCGATTCGGGGTGCTACTCCCACAGCATGGTCCCCGCCTGCCTGGCCGCCGGAGCCGAGGTCTCGGTCACCGTACGCATGGACCCGGCGGTCAAACGTGCCATCGCCACCATCGACGACGACGCGTGGACCACGATCAACTACACCGACGCGATCTTCGACGAACACACCAACCGTTGGATCTCCCGCGCCGAAGTCGCCGAGGTCGACTTCACCGCATTCACCTCGAAGCCCAAGAACGACCAGGTGCCGGGTCGGCTCGTGGTGCGCCGTATCCCCGACCTGAATCCCAAGGCTGCAAGTGGGCAGGCGAGCCTGTTCGATACCTGGCGGTTCCATGCGTTCTTCACCACTACATCCGTAGAGCAGTACGACACAGTGGCGGCCGACAAGACCCACCGCGCACACGCGATCATCGAGAACGTCCACGCTGACCTGAAAGCCTCCGCGCTGGCGCACCTGCCCTCGGGCGTGTTCAACGCCAACGCCGCCTGGCTGACCTGCGCCGTCATGGCGTTCAACCTCACCCGCGCCGCCGCCACCCTGACCACAAGCTCGAGCCTGGCACGCGCGACGACCGCGACGATCCGCCGCAAACTCATCAACATCCCGGCCCGGATCGCCTCCTCAGCCCGGCGGCTCCGACTCCATCTACCCGAAAGCTGGCCATGGCAAACAGCCTGGCAGGCGCTCTACGACACCGTCTTCTCCCCGCGCCGGCCCAACGTGCCGATCTGACTCCCAACTCCAGCACCTACGACCAGGAACCAAAGTGGAAAGCCGGGCAGACCGGCGGACCTCACACGCCCTCCATACGGTCACGACCCACGACCATGCCAGCGACCGCCCCGGCTACTTCATCGGTGAATTGAGGTTAAGACTGACGGTCAAGACGAAGGAGCCCCGCACCAGTCTGGCGCGGGGCTCCTGTCGTCGTGCCGGGAGACGCTCTGCCTCCGCGGGCTCCCACCGAGCTCCCTTGTCCTCGGGTGCGGTGCGCTGCCACCCGCGGTGTCGCTCGCCTGCTGGACGAGCTCGCGGGCCCCTCCCACGAGCAGATGTCGTTCCCGTCGGCCATGGCGTCGCCACCGGCGGCTTTGACCACGACCTTGGCACCCTCGGCGAAGGCCAGCGCGTGTTCGCGGCCGGTCCCGCGGCCGGCGCCGGCGCCGGTGACGATGACGACGCGTGCGTCGCAGATTCCCATAGTTGTTCGCCTTGCTGCTGGGTGGTCAGTGCTTGGTGTCGGCGGTGGGCCGGTTCGGTCTCGACCAGCCCCTAACACGACGGAATTGATCCGGACCGCGGGCGACCACTCCCCCGCGAGCGATTGCGTGAGCGAGTCGACGCCCGCCTTGGCCGCCCCGTACGACGCCGTGCCCGGTGAAGGCCGATGTCCCGAGACGGACGACAGCAGGTGAGGGCGACGATCTTGGCGTGGAAGTGCGCGTTTGCCTCCGCCCCGAGGGCGAACGGTGCGCCCCCGGCGTTGTCGAGGACGCCGCCGAGCGGTGCGGAGGGTGTTTCATTGAGTGTGTAAGGGTCCGGTCTCGAACCGAGGTGTGACCTACGGGTTTCACCTCTTGGAAGGACCGACCGAATGACCGAAATTGCTGGTGCGCAGAACCCCCTCGCTGGGGTTCTCAACGCCAATCAGATCGACGCGATGGTGACCGCCGCCGAGGAGCTCGGTGAGGGCCGCCATGGGGTCGAGGAGCTGCTGACGCGGATGACCAAGGCCGTGCTGGAGCGGGCCATGGAAGCCGAACTCAGCGACCACCTGGGCTACGAGGCCGGAGACCCCGCCGGCCATGGGAGCGGCAACTCCCGCAACGGCAAGACCACCAAGAGCGTCCAGACCCTCCAGGGCCCTGTGGAGCTGACCGTGCCGCGGGACCGCAATAGCTCGTTTGAGCCGGTAATCGTTCCCAAGAGGGCCCGCCGGCTGGGCAAGGTCGAGGACATGATCCTGTCCCTCTACGCCCGTGGAATGACGACACGGGATATCGGCTCACACATCGAGGAGATCTACGGCTCCAAGGTTTCCGCCGCGACCATCTCCAGGGTCACCGACGTGGTGACAGACGAGATCGCCCTCTGGCAGTCCCGGCCGCTGGAGACGGTGTATCCGATCGTCTACATCGATGCGATCTGGTTGAAGATCCGCGACGGTGGAGTCGTGTCCAACAAAGCCTGCCACGTGGCCGTAGGCGTCGATCTGGAGGGCCGTAAGCAGGTGCTGGGCCTATGGCTCGGCGCCACCGAGGGGGCCAAGTTCTGGGCCAACGTGCTGACGGAAATCCGCAATCGCGGAGCCAAGGACATCTTGATCCTGTGCTGCGACGGGCTGACCGGGCTGCCGGCCGCGGTCAACAGCGTCTACCCCGAGACCGTGGTGCAGACTGGACCGTTCCCGTTCTGGTGGACACCCGGAGATGAGCGGTGAGTTCCCCCAAGATAGAGGGAGCGGATTATGGGATCGACTCGTCGGAGCTTCACTGCCGAGTACAAGGCCAACGCGGTAAGTTTGGTCATCGACGATGGCCGTACGATCGCCGAAGTTGCACGCAGTATCGGCGTTCACGAGATGACACTGGGGAAATGGGTGAAGAAGACTCGAGACGAGGGAAACGGCGATTCTGACCGCCCGTTGAATGAGGACGAGCGGGCAGAACTCGAGCGCCTCCGCGAAGAAGTGAAGCACGCCCGGATGGAGGCGGAGTTCGCAAAAAAAGTAGCGACCTGGTTCGCGAAAGACCCGCGGTGAAATTCGCGGCTATCGCGGACTGGGCTGAATCCAACTCCTACCCGGTCACGTTCATGTGTGCTCAACTCGGCGTCTCGACTTCTGGCTACTACAAGTGGCGCGGCACGTCCCGCTCAGCTCGAGACCTCCGAGACGACGAGTTAACAGCGCTGATCGAGCACCACTACGAGCACCTCAACGGCCGTCCCGGCGTTCGACGCATGCGCGCCGAGCTCGCCGCCGGCGGCCACCGGGCCTCGCACAAGCGGGTGTGGCGGCTCATGAAGGCCGCAGGCCTGGAAGGCCGCCACCCGAAGGCGTGGAAGCGCACCACCGTCGCCGGAGACAGCCCCGTCGCCGCACCTGACCTCATCGGCCGCGACTTCACGGCGGCAGAGGCGAACACCAAGTGGTGCGGCGATATCACCTACGTGCGGACCTGGAACGGCTGGGCGTACGTGGCCACGGTCATCGATCTGCACTCCAGGATGGTCGTCGGATGGGCCGTGGCCGACCACATGCGCACCGAGCTGGTCACCGACGCACTGGACATGGCCATCGCTCGCCGTCGACCATCCGGAGAAGTCATATTCCACAGCGATCGCGGAACTCAATACACGTCCACCGACTTCGACAAATACTGCAGTGAAAACAATATCAGACGATCATTGGGGCGAACTGGCATTTGTTTCGACAACGCGGTCGCAGAATCATTCTTCGCGAGCTACAAGAAGGAACTCATTCACACGCGCCCATGGCCCACTCTCAAATCACTCAAAAAGAGCACATTCATCTGGATCGAGGAGTACTACAACAGGACGCGACGACATTCCACACTGGGCCATTTGACACCAGCCGAGTTTGAACTAGGATTCAGAGACATATACGAACTCGCCGCTTAATTGCAGTGGCCACTTTAGCGGGAACACTCCAGACCTGCGTGGTGCACCTGCTGCGATCGGCCATGAAGTACGCCTCCTACACCGACCGCAAGACCATGGCCAAGGACATGAAGCCGATCTACACAGCGGCCACCGTGCAGGCCGCCGAGATGGCGATGGAGACCTTCGCCGAGACCTGGGGCACCAAGGCCCCAGGGGCGGTGTTGGCGTGGCGCAATGCGTGGGAGGACTTCACTCCGTTCCTGGCGTTCACGCCGGAGATCCGCAAGGTCATTTACACGACGAATCAAATCGAGTCGATCAACTATCAACTCCGGAAGATCACCAAAACCAGGGGCTCATTCCCCTCGGCTGAGGCGGCGATCCTCGCGCCCAAGCCGGAGTTGATCGCCAGACTCGAAGAGAACGGTCTCGTCGTCGTCCCCTCCATCGGCGCCGCAAGACACACCGGCCAGGTCGCCACCACCCTGCTCCTCTTCCTCCTCACCAGCGACTCCCGGGTGCCCGACGTGGTGAAGAAGCAGTACTTCGAGCGTGGGCTCCAGGACACCGTCGTCTCCGCCCGCGCCGACGGGATGTCGCACCGTGTCCTGCGCACCGGCATGGTCAACGCCCTCGGATCGGGCAGCCCCCTCAAGGGCATGTCCGCCGCCGTCCAGAACGCCGATAAGTTCAAGTCCATGACCGGCATGAAGTGGCAGCAGCTGGCCAAGGACGGCCTCAACATGAAGAAGGCGTCCGACCGGACGTGGCAGCAGATCGTCATGGCCGCCAACAGCCCGATGCTGCTCAAGGCCCGACTGGTCGAGGGCAACACCGGGGCCGGGGTCCATCGCCTCCGGGCAGGTCGTGGGCATGAGCGACGACCTGCCGAGCTGTGACGAACTGACCCAGCGGATCATGACCCAAGCCCACGAACGGCTGGACGCGCTCCACTAACTCGGCTGACACGCGTCTCTACGAACGCCCCCGCCCTGTGCTCACCACGGGTGGGGGCGTCCGTATTCGACAATCACCACGTGTGGCGAACTCTTGACTTATCCTTAGACCGTTCACATGACAGGCGGGCTCGGCCCGTCCCATCCCCTCTGGAGTAACCCCTCATGCCCCGTACTGCTCTCCGCACCGCCGCCGCCCTCGGCGCGGCCACCGCACTGACCATCGCCGGCGCCGGTGTCGCGGCCGCGACCACCGCCGACTCGTCCGTCGACGGCAACACGGTCTCCGTCGAGTTCACGCTCGAGTCGGGTGAGGACGGCGATACCTGCGGCGCCGCGCTCGTCCCGCCCACCGCCGGACTGACGATCCTCAACAACCTCGACACGACCGAGGGCGTTTCAGGGCTCCTCACCATCCTCGACGACCTCGAGGGAGTTCAGGTGCTCAAGAACGGATCTTCACCGTTCGTCGAGATGTCCCCGGAAACCCCGACCGACACCGTCAGCGCCTCCGAGGTCAAGTCCGGCTTCTACGGCCTGGTGACGGTGTGCCTGACGACGATGTCCGACCCGGACATCTCGGTGATCACGGTCGGCAGCCCCCTCGACGCGATCAGCGGCCTGAGCTCCGATGGCCTGCTGGAGACCGGCTCCGCCATGCTCCAGGGCGGCGAGGCCGGCGGCGGCCTCGGCCTCGACACCCTCTCGTCCGCGCTCGGCGGCGAGGCGGAGGGCGAGCTCGACCTGGCCGTCCTGTCCTCCGCGCTCGGCGAGACCGATACCGAGAACTGATCCCTCACCACGCCTCGGTTGATCACCGGTGCCCGGTCCGCTCGAGCGGACCGGGCACCGGTCATTTCGCGCGGTATGTAACCCTGAGCTTCTCCTGAACGACAGCGTGATCGAGCACTCCACGTCGATCACCTCACGATGGAGCGTTCATGACCATCGCCAAGAAGGCCGCTGCCGGGCTCGCCGCCGCCGGCATGGCCCCCATCCAGGGCGGCGGCACGACCGGGTGGTGCGGGGCCCGTCCCGTCGTCGGGGTCGTTGCCGTCAGGCGTCCAGGCGCTCGATGATCGTGACGTTGGCGGAGGCCAGCAGCGGCAGCGGGGTCATCTTCTCGAGGGTAGCGCGTCGAGGAATCCGCGCAGGATCTCGTCGAGGATCGCCTCTTTGGACAAGAAGTGGTGGTAGAGGCTCCCTCAGAGGATGCCTGCGGCGCCGGCGATGTCGCGGACGGTGATCACACGCAATCCGCGTTCGGCGAAGAGTCCTGCCGAGATCGACAGGAGCTCCTCACGTCTGGTCGTGCTGGTCCCACCCGGAGGGAACCAACCAAGCATTTGCTGGGTGGAGGTTCGGCCCTCCCTCGCGTCCCCGGGCCCCCGGGAGCGGACCCCTTGGGGGCCGGGTGACTGTCGCGCGGTCGGGTCAGGAACCGAAGCCTAGGAAGACGTACTCCAGGCTCGCTATGAGTGTCCCGGGGATGTTGAGAACCCCGTGGAAGACGTCGCCGAGGGAGCCGGCGGGCGGGGAGGGTCCGTTCGGTCGGATCAGGCGTGGCCGTGGGAGCCGAAGCCCCAGAAGAGGTACGCCGAGCCGTAGAGCAGGGCTGCGGACAGCCTGAGCACGCCACCGATTGGCAGATAGGGCCAGTGGGTACGCCTAGTCCGGCGATCCGGTGTGTTATCTCGCAACATCGTGGACACCGGATCTCGACTCTTCGGTGACAGCCGATCTCACGACTTCGTGCACGTCTACCAGGCATCGCGCGTTGCCCCGTTGGAGTTGGTGGCCGGTGTCATCGACCGTCCCCAAAGACTTCGGGGACAGCCTCCTGACGCCGAGCGAACTCTGCTTCATGTTCGGCAATCTTCCGCGCCCACTGTGCGGTCGGGTTGGCCACGTGAACGCCTCGGATGGCGTAGGAGGCGACGTGCCGGCCGCGGACCCGCAGCGCCACCATTGGCAGCGGGAAAGACATGACGACCTCGCCGGTGGTGATGTCGGACAGGAGAAATTCGTCGTCGGTGATGGTCCGGTAGAACTCGCGTCCGCCGAACGTGGTCGGAAGACGCACGGCGTACCCGTGGTAGTAGACCTGCCGGTTCGCTGCCGTGACCTCAACGACCGTTTGGTCTGCGGCCTGCTCCATCGCGTCGACGCTGGGCGGTTCAGGCAGCACTTGCCCTGACTTGGAGACCGTTACCGTTGCACGCCCGATCTGTCGTTGGCTCAAGCGTCGAGCCTGCCGATACTGGGAGGCCTTTGCTTGGAGCACCTCCATGCGAATCGGTTCGACCGCAGGGGTGTGGTCGAGTAGATCCCACGCAGTCCGTGGCGTGGCCTGGTCCAGAGCCTGGTGCGGGCGGCGGTGGTTGTAGTGCTCGCGGAACCTGGTGATCCGCTCGCGCAACTGCTCCAGCGTGCCTGGACGGTTCGCATTGAGAAACCGGGTCATCGTCTGGTGTGAGCGTTCATTCTTGCCCTGCGTGGTGGGCCTTCCCGGCAGGCCCGTGATGGGCATGGTGCCTCTCGAGGCGAGGAACACCTCCACGTTGCCGATCCTGCCACCGCGTAGCTGGTTGAACGCAGACGAGTTGTCTGACAGCAACTCCTGAGGAGCGCCGTGCCGCTCAATCGCGTCCTCGAGTACACGTTTAGCGTCGATGCTGTTCTCGTGCCGGCTATGGGCCCACGATCCGACGTCGTAGCGGGTCGCGTCGTCGAGCACCTGATAGACGGTCGCAGTTGTGCCGTCAGCGAGGCGATACTCGAACGCGTCCAGCTGCCACAGCGCCATCGCTGTGGCGCGGACGAACGGGATGTAAGACGACTTCGGTCGCTTCTTCGGGGCCGGGTCGACTTGCCCGACTGCGGACAGCAACCGGCCGATGGTCGCCACCGACGGAATGAAGTCCCCGGGGAAGGCGTCTTGCATCGCGGCCTCGTAGTGGATCGAGCGTGGGCCGTAATCCCATCCATCCTTCTTGAGACGCTTGCGGATCCCGACGATCTCGTTGACCACGTCTGGGCCGTACCGCCGAGCCGGTGACCGTGGCGCTCGAGAGCGAGGATGCAACGCCGCCGTCGACTCCTGGGCCGCGCGGGTGCGCACCTTGTAGAACACGCTGCGCGAGATCTTCAAGGACCGGCAGAACTCGGTCACGGACAAGGCGTGCGGTTGGGTCGGGTCGTAGTTGATGATCGAGGCCCGCGTGCGCGGCGACAGTGAATTGGACATGACCGCCACACTCGCCCAGCCCACGCCGATTCCTGTGCACGATGTGGTGAGACAGCGTGTCCACGATGTCATGAGATCGTGTGTCCTCGAAGTGATGAGACAGGACACACGAAGTCGTGAGATCGGCTGTCACCGAAGAGTCGAGATCCGGTGTCCACGATGTTGCGAGATAACACACCAACTCGCCGGACCCGCGGTACCGACAAGCCCTATCTGCCAACCGATCACGTTGCCGGCCGATCCGGCCGGGACGATGCCGTCCACGGACCCCCACAGGTCGTCGGCGAGCCGTCCGAGCACGCCGCTGATGTCAATCAGTCTTCATATCCGATGGTCGAGGGGTTGACGACACTCAGCTTAGTGAGGCCCCGTCGGTCCGCGTGACAGTCCCCGCATTGCCGCGCAGGCACCGGGCGCGGCGCACGAGCGCCGCCGCCGCGCCCACCTCGCCACTAGACTCCGGCGCATGCGGCCCACCTCATCACTGACCTCCCGCCCCTTTCGCACCCGTGTCCTCGCGGCGTCGGCGGTACTCGGCCTGACGCTGGGGCTGGGCGCGTGCGCGTCCGGGGAGGGGAACGACGACGAGGGCGGCACCGCCCCCGCCACCGCGGCGGCCGAGCCGGCCGAACCGGCGGGGTCGGCAGAGCCGTCGGAGCCGGCCGACCCGGGGTCGACACCTCCGCCCGGGAAGGTCGAGCAGCTCGTCCTCTCCGCCGAGGACGCCCCGCAGGTGGGACTCCAACCCGTCCCCGCGGATGAGATCGCCGGCGGGATGGATGCGCTCGGCGCGTTCACCTCCGATGTCCGCGTCGAGCCGGAGCAGTGCGCGGATATCAGTAAGGACGGGCTGGGTGCGCAGGCGGAGCCGGACGCGATGGCGATCCAGGCCGGCCAGGTCGGGGGCACCTCGTTCGCGGTGGCCGTGACCCGGGTGACCGACGGCATGGCCGCGCGTGCGCAGCAGATCGAGGACTGCCCGGTCATGACGGTCGCGTTCCCGCTCCGGGGCGAGGAGATGATCACCGAGGCGCGGAACTCGCTGCTGGACATCGACGCCCCGGAGGGGGTCGAGGACTTCGCTGCCGTGATCCAGGACAACTCGATGAACATGATGGGTCAGACCATTCGGACCTCGAACGTGATGATCACGGGCGTCGTCCGCGGGCTCGGCGTCTCCGTCACGGCGTCCGGCACCGACGGGCCGGTGTCCGACGAGGCCCGGGACACCGCAGTCGAACTCTTCGCAGCGCAGGCGGAGAAGGTCCGGACCGCCTGATGCCGCCGGCCGCCCGTCAGGGTGGGAGATGCCGGAGGACGACTGGGACGAGTTCATCGGCGTCAACCTCAGCGGCACGTGGCGGACGATCCCTGCGGCGGTGCCGGCGATGATCGAGGCGGGCAACGGCGGTCGACATCATCGTCAGCTCGCCTGCGGGACTCAAGGCCACGCCCGGCAACGAGCACTACTGCGCATCGAAGTCCGGCCTCGTGGCACTGACCACCGCCCTCGCACTCGAGGTGGGCGAGTTCAACATTCGCGTCAACTCGATCCATCCATACTCGGTGGACATGCCGATGATCGATCCCGAGGAGGTCTCCGAGGCGGTCTCCCACCTCGCCGGCGACGGGTCGCGGTCGATCTCCGGCGCCCAGCTCACGGTCGACCGGGGGGCTCGCTCGCCGAACTCGCGATCGCGCTCGAGATGGCACGGCCACTACTGTGGGCCGTTGCCCTGGCGGTCGCCGAGCACCCCGACGATCTCGCGCCGGCCGTCCACGACGTCTCCGCCGCCCGCGTGGCCGTGGCGGACACCGCCTACCTCTCGGCCCGCCGGCCCTGCAGATGCACGGGGCCATCGGGTACACGCTCGAGCACGACCCGGGCCTGTGGCTGACCAAGACCCGCGCCCGCAGACGGCGTGGGGCACGCAGAGCCACCACCGCGATCGGGTACGACCCCGCGCTGTGGGCGAGGCTGGTCGACCAGATCTGGGCCGCCGCACTGTCGATCCCCGAGGAACCCGACGGCGCCGGGGCGACCCGGGTCGAGACCCACCTGGTGTGCGAGGAGCTGGGCCGGCGGCTCACGCCCTCCCCGATGCTCGGCTAGACCGTCCTCGCCGCCCAGGCCGTGCTGCCCGGCGACGCCGCCACCCACCGGCACCGCTCACCACGTGTTCGGCGCGATCGCCACCCGTCCGAGCTTCCTTCCCCACCCGCGCGCCGCCGCGTGGCCGCACTGTCGGCCGAGCAGGTCGGTACCGGCCGCACCGTGCTGGACGCCACCGTGCAGTACACGCAGGAGCGCACTCAGCTCGGCCCCGGGTCATCGGGGCGTTCCAGGCGCTCAAGCACGGGATGGCCGACATGTACATCAAGGTCGACACCGCCTGGTCGCTGTCCTACTCCGCCGCCTCCGTCACCGACGATGCGGCCTACGCCGCAGAGACCGAGGCCGCCGTGGCCAAGGTCTACTGTTCCCAGGCCCCGCAGTGGATCGCCGGGAAGTCGATCCAGCTCCACGGGGCGTCGGCGTCAACCGGGAGTATTACTCCCACCTGTACTTCAAGCGGGCACACGCGGCAGCGCAACTGCTCGGACAACCGCACCAACTCCTCGCCGCCCTGGAGGTCGAGGCGGGACTGCAGCCAGGGCCACTAGAATCACCCACATGAACCCCTTCCCCGCGCACGGACGGACCAACGACCAGCGGGCGGCCGAGGACCTCGCGGCCCAGGCCGGTCGCCTGCTCACCGACCTGCGGGTCTCACGTGTGGCGCCGGAGGATCTCGGTGCGTTCGCGGAGGCCGAGGCGCAGTCCGTCATCATCGACCGGCTGGCCGTGGCCAGGCCCGACGACCTCGTCTTCGGCGAGTGGGACCCCGACTCCCGCGCCCGGTTGGAAGCCGACCGCGTGTGGTTCGTCGATCCCCTCGACGGGGAGCGCTCCTACGTGACCGAGGGCCGTCCCGACTGGGCCGTCCATGTGGCGCTGTGGGAGAAGTACCCCGGGGAGGTCGGGGGTATCACCGCGTGCGCGATCGCGATGCCCGCCTACGGCCGGGTCCTCACCGGACGCGGCGCCACCACCTATCAGCCCACGTCGATCATCCGCGGCCCCCGGCCCGGACCGCTGGTGCCGCCCCGCGAGGACGAGCGCCTGCGCATCGCCGTCTCCGAGGCCGAGCCGCCCGCGTTCGCCGAGGAACTCGCCGGGGAACTCGACGCCTCCCTGGTCCGTCTCGGCTCCGGTGGCGGCAAGACCGCCACCGTGCTCGAGGGCGAGTGCGACGCGTACATCCACACCAGCGGCCACCACCAGTGGGACTCCGCCGCGACCGTCGGCGTGGTGACCCAGCGCGGACTGCATGCGAGCAGCCTCGACGGGTCCGAGCTCGTGTACAACACCGAGCAGATCGAGTTCCCGGATCTGCTGGTGTGCACACAGGACGTGGCCGAAACGATTATCGACGTGGTCCGCACGTACCTCTAGCGCTCCGGGACGCGGTAGCCGGCGAGCCGCTCGAACGGCACCACCTTCACCGAGGGGCCCAGTTCCGGTGTGAAGGGCTCGCCCACCCGCGGCCAGCGGAACTGCATGGCGCCCTCGCGGCGGCCCTGCGTCTCATCCCAGTTGGCCGGCCCCGGGTCGCGCTCGGAGACCACCAGATGGATCAGCCCGTCGGAGGTGACGTGCGCCTGATCGGAGGTGAGACTGGTCTGGTGGTGCACGTACTCCAGCGGGCCGTACCACCTGCTGCCCGGCGAGCGTCGCCGGCTCCGGCGCGGTGCCGACCGTGTCGAGTCTGTGGATGATGGCCGACCCGGCCTCCTCACAGCTCCAGTCGGAGTACACCTCGCGGACCGCGATCATGGACGCCCCCGTGTGGAGCACCACGTAGCCGGCGTCGACCTCGTCGTCGTACCTCGCCGGTCCCAACCGGAACGAGTACCAGCCATTGGCGTCGATCTCCAGCGCACGGTCGTCGAACGCCGCGTGCGACGAGTACAGGTGTCCGGGTTCCAGGCCCATCTTGGTGTACGGGCCCGTGACCTGGAACAGCTGCGAGTGCGTACGCTCTCGCGGTGCCGGCCGGTCTCGATGGCCCCCCGGACGGTCCCGAGCAAGAGTCGAGTCCCTCCGCGACGTCATCCTCGGTGCGGACATGCGGCGCCGAGCGGATGATCTCCTCCGCCAGCGCTCCTGCCAGCCGTCCCGTCGTATCCCCCGGGCCCGCTCACAACCACGTGTAGGAGTCGGCGGAGGTGATGAAGTTCTCCAGCTCCTCCTGCTCGGGCGTCGGGTCGACCACGTCCTCCTCGATGCTGAGGTAGGCACCGCGGTAGAACAGTAAGGGGCGGATGTCACGCTTGGTCGGGCCGAGGTTGTCAACCCGTCCCAGCACGATCCAGTGATCGCCACCGTCGAGTACCTGGTCGATCTCGCAGTCCAGCCACGCCATGACGCCGTCGATCACCGGCGAGCCCAGCGGGCTGGGCGACCAGTCGATCTGCGCGAACTTGTCGTCGCCGTGTCGGCCGAACATCGAGGAGACATCCTCCTGTTCCTCGGACAGGATGTTCACCGCGAACCGTCCCGCCTTCTCGATGCCCTTCCACGAAGCCGAGGTCTTCATCGGGCAGAACAGCACCAACGGCGGCTCGAGCGACAGTGCCGAGAACGACTGGCAGGCGAAACCGACCGGCTTGTCGTCCTCGACAGCGGTGATGACGGTGATCCCCGTACAGAACTGGCCCACTACGTCGCGCAGTTCACGGCTGCTGAAGGACTGGCCCTCCGGGCCCTCGTCGGTGCTGCTCATGTGAGTCGTCCTCCCTGGACTTGTGGTCGTGAACTGGTCTGCGGGCCCAGCCTAGGCGGCTATCGGAGTCCGACGGAGAACTCGCGGCCCCGCAGGTTCACGGCCGTCGACTCACGCGCCACCCACTTCCGTGCCCCCCGGATGGTCGCGAGCTTCCGCCACGCCTACGCCGAGGGGCTGCTGACCATCGCCGAGGGCGTCGACCCGGGCGAAGACGAGCACATGGTGAAACCGCTCTACGCCCCCGAGTAACACCCCGACGGCCGGCGACTACCCCGAGGTGAGAAAAACGGGAGGAGGTCGCCGCCGTCTCGAACAGTGCGCAGAAATCCGTCCGCGCGAAACCAAGCGGTAGGCTCCCGATCCATGACCGAAACCCCCCCGCTCGGCTCTTTCGTGCGCGAGCTCACGATCGCCGAGGTGATCGAGGAGACCGCCGACGCCAAGTCGATCGTCTTCGACATCCCCGCCGGCTGCGAGGACGACTTCCGGTACTCCCCCGGACAGTTCCTCACCCTGCGAGTCCCCAGTGAGCGGACCGGATCCGTCGCGCGCTGTTACTCCCTGTCGAGCTCACCCACCGAGGACGCCCGGCTCAAGGTGACCGTCAAGCGCACGATCGACGGTTACGGGTCCAACTGGCTGTGCGACAACGCCGAGGTCGGCATGAAAATGCACGTGCTCGCGCCGTCCGGCATCTTCACGCCCAAGAATCTCGACCAGGACTTCATCCTCCTGGCCGCGGGTTCGGGCGTCACCCCCGTGATGTCGATCCTCAAGTCTGCTCTCGCCCAGGGCACCGGCCACATCGTCATGGTCTATGCGAACCGCGACGAGAAGTCGGTCATCTTCAAGGACGAGCTGCAGAGGCTCCAGCGGGAGAATCCCGACCGCCTCACCGTCGTGCACTGGCTCGAGTCGGTCTCCGGTATCCCCACCGCAGAGATGATCGGCAACCTCCTCCATCCCGTCGCGACCAAACGGCACTCCTACATCTGCGGACCGGCCCCGTTCATGGAGACCGTCAAGGACGGGCTCCGCCGCTCGGGCGCCGACATGCACCTCATCCACACCGAGGTGTTCTCCTCTATCGAGGGCGACCCGTTCGCCGAGATCGTCATCGACGATTCGGCCGACGAGGACGGCGCAGGCCCGGCGACCGCGATCGTCGAGCTCGACGACGAGGTACACGAGGTCTCCTGGCCCCGCAAGACCCCGCTCCTCGACGTCCTGCTCTCCAAGGGGATCAAGGCACCGTTTTCCTGTCGGAAGGGCGAGTGCTCGGCGTGCGCCTGCATCCTCAAGTCCGGTGAGGTCGAGATGATGCACAACGGGATCCTCGACCCCGAGGAAGAGGAAGAGGGATACGTCCTGAGCTGCCAGCTCCTGCCCAAGTCCGACCGTGTCGAGGTGTCGTACTCCGAGTGAGTCGGATGCTAGGCACACCCGGCGATACGCCACCGCCCCAGGCAGACGACTCGGTACGCCCGCCGTCGAGCTCGCCGACCTCGCCCCAGCATCCGCCGCCCCACCTTCTCGATGGCCATCTTGGTGGTGAGCGTGGACTCGTCGATGTTCACGTAGTCGACCGACACGACCGAGGAGACGGCGTGGACCATCGGGATGGTGGCCTTCCCGCCACACGTCACCATGTTGGTGTTTGGTGAGTCGAGGTAGTCGCGCAGGTTGGCCGGCGGGATCACCATCGGCCCCACCGCTGCGGGGGTCAGGTCGATCGCGACGATGCCGGCGGCTTCGTACTTGGGCGCTCGTCGCCTCGAAGAGGAGGTCCGGCTTCTCGCCCCCGACCTCGATCGAGGTAGGAGCTCGTCGGCACCGCCGGCCATACAGAACAGGCCCTCCTGGGCGGCGCGCTTCATCCCCTCGGACTCGGCGCCGATGCCGATCACTTCGGCTCGATGAACTCGCTGTGCTGAATTTTGTACATGAGGTCGGTACCGATGTTGCCGGACCCCACGATCGCAGTGGAATTGCGGCACTCCAGGACGGTGCACGCCGTCATTCAAGCCGGTCGTCCGCGTGCCCGAGCCGCGCCCGGACGATTCATGACGTAGCCGTCGGCACTGATGAGCCGGTCGGCGAAGGCGGTCCACTCGCGTTCTCGTATGGCGTCGCGCGCACGGGCCAAGGGGCCCTTGGGCCTGGTGCGGTGTTCGTGTCCGGTGTCGGTGATGATGACGAGTTCACCCAACGGCCCGGGCCGGTAGGCGTTGGTCCCGAACGTCTTCTCCCGGTGGTGTTTCCGACACAGGCAGACGAGGTTCCACTCGGTGGTCGGCCCGCCGAGTTCGGGGTCCTTCTTGTTGAAGGCGATCACATGGTCCACGTCACAGTCCTTGGCGGGAACCGAGCACCCCGGGTGCCGGCAGGTGCCGTCACGTAGGCGGATGCGCTCGGCCATCGCCGGGGTGATCACGTAGCGCAGGGCGTGTTCGGGGGAGTCGAGCACGCCGGGGGCAGGGTCGATGAGCTCGAACCGCACGCTCGCGTCCTCGCCCTCCAACAACTGCTGGCACAACCAGTTGAAACTGCTGTACGCCCCGTGCACGAACTCCACGCGGTTGGGCAGCCCCTGCGCGGCCGCGGCGATCACACTCACCCGGATCGGCCGAGTAGTGCCCCATAGAGTGGTGTAACTCGGTGGCCGAGATCGTCTCCGACATCCGTGTCGTTGACGGATGTAGAGCGGCCACCGCGTGATCTTTCGAGTCAACCGTCTAAAGAATCCTCGAGGAGTCATCGCGATGACCGCACCCCATATTGTCGACCCTGCAGGCCTGCTTGGCCAAGCCCTATCTGACGCGTCGCCGGATCTGATGCGCGAGCTGCTGCAGACCATGATCAACGCACTGCTCTCCGCCGATGCCGACGCTGTGTGCGGCGCCGAGTGGAACGCCCGCTCGGCTGAGCGCACCAACCACCGCAATGGCTACCGCCACCGGCCCCTGGATACGCGGGTCGGCACCGTCGACGTCGCCGTCCCGAAGTTGCGCTCGGGCAGCTACTTCCCCGAGTGGCTGCTCGAGCGCCGCAAGCGGGCCGAGTCCGCGCTGATCACCGTCGTAGCCGACTGCTATCTGGCCGGGGTGTCTACCCGCCGGATGGACAAGCTGGTCAAGACCCTGGGTATCGACTCGCTGTCCAAGTCGCAGGTCTCACGCATGGCCCAGGACCTGGACGAGCAGGTCGCGGCGTTCCGGCACCGCCGCCTGGACGAGGCCGGGCCGTTCACCTTCGTCACCGCCGACGCGTTGACGATCAAGGTCCGCGAGAACAAGCAGGTCGTCAAGGCTTCCGTGCTGCTGGCCACCGGCGTCAACGGCGACGGCCACCGCGAGGTACTGGGCATACAGGTCGCCACCAGTGAGACCACGGCCTCGTGGAACACCTTCTTCGCCGACCTGGTTGCCCGCGGCCTGGGCGGGGTGCGGCTGGTGACCTCCGATGCCCACGCCGGGCTGGTCGGGGCGATTGCGGCGAACCTGCCGGGAGCCGCGTGGCAACGCTGCCGCACCCACTACTCGGCGAACCTCATGGCGGTGTGCCCCAAGTCCATGTGGCCGGCCGTGAAGGCGATGCTGCACAGCGTGTACGACCAGCCCAACGACACCGCGGTGCACGAGCAGTTCGACCGGCTCCTCGAGTACACCGAAGGCAGACTGCCCGACGTGGCTGAGCACCTCGGCGACGCCCGCGAGGACCTGCTCGCCTTCACCGTGTTCCCCGACGACGTGTGGCGACAGATCTGGTCCAACAACCCCACCGAGCGGCTCAACCGAGAGATCCGCCGCCGCACCGACGTCGTGGGCATCTTCCCCAACCGAGATGCCATCGTCCGCCTCATCGGCGCCGTCCTTGCCGAGCAGACCGACGAATGGGCCGAAGGACGCCGATACCTCGGACTCGAAGTCCTGGGCCGCTGCCGACTCACCCTGACCACCGACACCGACACCAGCTCGCAGACGGAGGTGACCACTGATGCACTGATGCAACTACCCGCCTGATCACCAACGAAGGATCACAATTCAGTTACACCACTTCTAGGGGCTTGACCATCGGCCGACCTGCTGCGGCGGCGTTACCGAACGATGGCCTGGGCAGGTCCGCGCCCACCGTGACCTCGCCCAGCTCGATCGATCCGTCATCCTCCGGATCGGAGTCCGTCCCGCCAGCGTCGGCGGGCGCTTGGGTCGGGGTCGGGGCGTGCACCGCAAGGGAGGCGAGAGCGTCGGCACGCAGCTGATCCAACGTGCCGGGCATCCCGTCTCTGAAGGTTGCGCGGGCGTCGGTCTCGACGCGTCCCCGCAGCAGTTCCGCATCGGCTAGCGGCAACTTCGCCCACATCGAGGCCATCCCGTCCCGGCCCGACCGGAACCGGACCGTGCGCGTCAGCGCCGCCCGGGCGCAAGCATCCTCGGCGCCCTCTGGGTCGAGCCGGCCGACGGCCTCATCGATCCGGCCGTCCACCGAATTGCGACTCGGCCGGTCACCACCGTCCAGGTCGTCGACGATGCCCGCCATTACCTCGTCCTCCACGTCCGAGACGATCGAGTCGGGTACCTCAGCCAGCTTGCAGGCGATGTCGATGGCGAGCTGCTCGGGAAGGACCCCGCGCTCCACTGAGGCCCGCAGTCGCACGAGCCGAGAGTGGATCTGGACCCCTGCGGTGACCAGGCGTGTGGCGTGCCAGCATGTGAGCTGACAGGCCGCCACGAGATGATCACGAGCCCTGGCCTGCGAGTCCAACCGTGCGTACGCCGGACGTGCACGACCCCCGCTCCCCGCGACCCCATCGGCACACTTGTCGGCCTCATCCGCCCGCGCCATCTGCTCGACCAGGGCCGCTGCCGCTTCCAGCCGGGTGGCACCTGCCCGGTTCTGCGCCAGGGTCGCGGCTCGTGCCGCCTCGCTCACCGCCGTCGTGTCGAGCCCTCCCAGGGATTCCGGGACCGCGAACAGTGTCCTCGTCGTTGTCGTCACTTCCCCACCCCTGCCGTGCCCGTAATAGTACTCTTGTTCGAAACTACGGCACCGTTCTCATTCGCGCAAGGGTTCGACTGCGGTGGCGACCCCGTGTCCGACCCGCGCGCTACACTCGGCCGCATGGCCGAGCCCCCGCCAGCGAGGTCGCGCGCGCGACCGGGCTGTCCAGGCCCACGGCGCTGCGCCTACTGGCCGCACTCGAGCGGAACGACGCGGTCGAACGGATCGGGCAGCGCTACCGGCTGGGGCCGTTGGTGCACGAGTTGGACCCGCTGCTCGCCCACCACGTAGTCACACGACGAGGCGTTGTCCGCGATCGTGTCGATCAGATGCCCGTAATCGGGCTCGTCGACGCCCATCATCTCCTGCATCGCCTTGGACACCAGGCCAGCCTTGTGGCCGGTCACCACTACGCCGGCGACGAGCCTGCGGCGGTTGTCGACCAGCTGGATCTCGAAGGCGTCGTCCGGGGCCATGTCCGGAGGATCGTCGGTCAGTGGCACGATCGGCAAGACGTCGGACTCGGCGTCACGGAGTCGCCGGGCTGGCGTGGCGCGGGTCTCCTCGTTGAGCACGAGGGAGAAGCCACCTGGGCCGTCTGGCGCCACGGCGATCGGTTCTATAACGTGTTCTACATGGCGGACCAGGAGTTCGACGTCGTCGTCGTCGGCAGCGGTGGAGCAGGCATGACGGCCGCCCTCGCGGCAGCAAAGAAAGGCCTCAGCGTGGTTCTCGTGGAGAAGGCCCCGCACTACGGAGGCTCCACCGCCCGCTCCGGCGGCGGCGTGTGGATCCCCAACAACTCCGTGCTCCGGCGCGACGGCGTCCTGGACACGCCGGAGGCGGCCCGCACGTACCTCCGCTCGATCATCGGCGACGCGGTGGAGCCCGAGAAGATCGACACCTACCTCGACCGCGGGCCCGAGGTCCTGGACTTCGTCCTCGCCAACAGCCCCCTGCGGCTGGAGTGGGTCAAGGACTACTCCGACTACTACCCCGAGGCCCCCGGCGGACGTCTCGGCGGCCGGTCCGTCGAGCCCAAGCCGTTCGACCTCCGCCAGCTCGGGTCCGAGGCCGACAAGCTGGAGCCGAGCTACGCCAAGGCGCCGGTCAACATGGTGGTGATGCAGTCCGACTACCGCTGGCTCAACCTCCTCCAGCGTCCGCACACCAAGGGCATGAGGCGCTCGATCCGGGTCACCCTCCGAATGTTCCTCGCCAAGGCGCGCGGGCAGAACTCGGTGGGGATGGGTCGCGCGCTCATCGCCGCGATGCGCAAGGGCGTGCTCGACGCCGGTGTGCCGGTGTGGCTCTCCACGCCGATGACCGGTCTCGTGACCGAGGGCTCGGGGAGGCACGCGCACGTGGTCGGCATCACCGCCACCCGCGATGGCGAGGAGGTGACCCTCCGCGCGCGGCTCGGCGTGGTGATCGGGTCCGGTGGCTTCGAGCACAATCAGGAGATGCGCGACAGGTACCAGCGTCAGCCCATCCACACCTCGTGGACCGTCGGCGCCGCCGCCAACACCGGTGAGGGCATCGAGTACATGGAGAAGGCCGGCGCCTCGCTGTCGTTCATGGAGGACTCCTGGTGGGGCCCGTCGATCCTGCTGCCACGCGGCCCCTGGTTCGCGCTGGCCGAGCGGTCGCTGCCGTGTTCCTTCATGATCAACTCCCGCGGCGAGCGGTTCATGAACGAGTCGCTGCCCTACGTCGAGGCCGGCCACAAGATGTACGACGGCGAGTTCGGACAGGCACCCGCCGGGCAGGAAGGGACCCCCGGCGAGAACGTCCCGGCCTGGATCATCTTCGACCAGGAGTACAAGAACAGATACCTCTTCGCCGGCCTGCAGGCCAAGCAACCGCTGCCCAGGAAGTGGCTCGAGACCGAGAACTTCCACCAGGCGGACACCCTCGCCGAGCTCGCCGACCTCATCGGCGTGCCGGCGGAGGCGCTGGAGCGGACCACCGAGAAGTTCAACGGCTTCGCCGCCAAGGGCGTCGACGAGGACTTCAGCCGCGGCGAGTCGGGCTACGACCACTACTACGGCGACCCGACCAACAAGCCCAACCCGAGCCTCGGCCCGGTCCGCAAGGCGCCGTTCTACGCCGCCAAGATGGTGCCCGGCGACCTCGGCACCAAGGGCGGCGCGAACACCGACGTCCACGGCCGGGTCCTGCGTGAGGACGGCTCGGTGATCCAAGGCCTCTACGCCGCGGGCAACGCCTCCTCACCGGTCATGGGCCACACCCACGCGGGCCCGGGCGCTACCATCGGCCCGGCGATGGTCTTCGGCTACCTCGCCGTGGAGAACCTGCTGGCTTGCGCCCCCACCACCGAGAAGACGGGAGTCTGACGTGCCGATCGACCTCGACAAGGCCCTCGGGGCCGAGCTCCCCTCGCAGGAGTTCTCCTGGACCGCTTCCGACGTGGCCCTGTACGCCCTATCGGTGGGCGCGGCCGCCGACCCGATGGACACCACCGGTCTGGAGTACGTCCACGACACGGCGCCCAAGGTCCTGCCGTCGTTCGCCACCGTTGCCGCGACGCTGAACGTCACCGAGGCTCCCCGCGTGTCCTTCCCGGGCGTGGAGATCGACCTCGCCAAGGTCGTCCACGGCAGTCAGTCCGTCATGCTGCACCGGGCGATCCCCGCCTCGGGCACCGCCACCACCACCACGAGGATCGCCGAGATCCAGGACAAGGGCTCGGCCGCGGTCATCATCCAGGAGTCCGAGACGGTCTCCGCCGACGGTGAGAAGCTGTGGACCTCGCGCTCGGGCATCTTCGCCCGCAACGAGGGCGGCTTCGGCGGCAATCGCGGTATCTCCGGGACGGTCGAGTACCCCGAGCGGGAGGCCGACCACACCATCGAGGTGGCCACGCTCCCCCAGCAGGCGCTGTTCTACCGTCTCTGCGGCGACCGCAACCCGCTGCACTCCGATCCCGCGTTCGCCGAGGCGGCCGGGTTCCCGCGCCCGATCCTCCACGGACTGTGCTCGTACGGCCTGGTCCTGCGGGCGGTCGTGGATCAGGTACTCGGCGGCGACGTGGCGCGCGTCGGCAGCTACGGAGTCACCTTCGGCGGCATCTTCTTCCCGGGCGAGACCATGCGCATCCGCGTGTGGGAGGAGGGCTCGCGACTGCTCGTGGCGGCGACCGTCGTGGAGCGCGACGACGCCCCCGTGCTGAAGAACGTGGTGGTCGATCTCGCCTGACCGGCGCTGGTCGCCTCCCGGGCGGCATTCGAGAGCACCCGACGCCCGATCAGCAGAGCTCGCGGAACTGCTCCACCAGCCGGAGGCGACCCGGGGCGTCCAGCGCCATCGGAGTGACGGTGAGCGTGGTGGCGCCGGCCTCGCGGAACGCCGCGACGCGCTCGGCCACATACCCCGCCGGGCCGATGAGAGAGACCGAACGGACCAGCTCGTCGGGCACGGCTGCGGCGGCCTCCTCCTTCTTGCCGTCCAGGTAGAGGTCCTGGATGCGGGCGGCCTCGGCCTCGTAGCCGTAGCGGCAGGCGAGCTCGTTGTAGAAGTTCTTGCCGCGGGCACCCATGCCGCCGATATAGAGGGCCAGGTGCGGGCGCACGAAGTCCAGGTAACCGGGGACCTCGTCCTCCTCGCAGATCGCCAGCGCGGGTCCCGCGTAGACCTCGAGCTCGCCCAGCGACGGATCGCGCTTCTCCCGGCCCCTGGCCAGCGCGTCACCCCACGCCACGTCCGCCTTCTCCGGGTGGAAGAACAGCGGCTGCCAGCCGTTCGCGACCTCGGCCGCGAGCTCGACGTTCTTCGGGCCCAGGGCGGCGAGGATGATCGGGATGTCCTCGCGCACCGGGTGGTTGATGAGCTTGAGCGGCTTGCCCAGGCCCGTGCCCTGATCGGCGGGTAGGGGGATCTGGTACTTCTTCCCGTCGTGGACGACCTTCTCGCGGCGCCACACCTTCCGGCAGATCTCGATGATCTCGCGCGTCCGGGCCAGCGGCGCGTCGTACTTCACACCGTGGAAACCCTCGACGACCTGCGGGCCGGAGGCGCCCAGGCCGAGGGTGAACCGGCCGTCGGAGACGTAGTCCAGCCCCGCCGCGGTCATCGCGGTGAGCGTGGGCGTGCGGGTGTAGATCTGCAGGATGCCCGAGGCCAGCCCCATGGTGGACGTCTTGGCCGCGAGGTAGCCGAGCTGGCTGACCGCGTCGAACGAATAGGCCTCGGGGACGAACGCGATGTCCAGTCCCGCCCGCTCGAGGTCGGCGGCCTCCGCGGCCGTCTCGGCGAACCCGCCGCTGTAGTTGAGAGCCATTCCGATGCGCATACGCGCAACGCTACCGGGGGGTCCGGTCATCCCGGATCACCGCGTCGAGCTCGCTGCCGATCCGCACGAAGACCCCGACCCGGCGACGCAGCGGCGTATCGGTGCGCTCATAACCCACCAGCCGCATCCCCGCGTCGGAGGCCACCTCCAGGACCGTGTGCTCGGGCAGATCGACATCGGAGGTGGGGACGACGGCGAGGTCGGCGTTACCGAACAACCGGGCCAGTCTCAACCGGCGTGTCGGTTCGTCCCCACGGCGCCGCAGCCACCGGCGCACCGCGACCACGGTGAGCGCGATCCCCCACGCGGCGAGCGGGAGCAGCGCTACGAGTGTGAGCCCCCAGCCGAGGCTCATCGGGTCGCCGCCCGGACGGATCCGGCCGCGGCCGGGCGGGTGAAACGCATCGGTTCGAGCCACGGGCCCCGTTGCACGAGCGCCCGCGTGCCCCCCACCGGTTCCAGGCCCCTGGCCCGGGCCGCCGCGTAGATGACCGACCGGGGAAGCCGTAACTCCCAGGGGCGGACGACCACCTCGTCGTCGCCGTCGAACCGCGCCGCCAGCGCACGGGCGCGCCGACCGTGCCGGTCCCGATACGACCGCACCGGGTCAATTTTCCGCATGCAACGGATCGTACGGGGCCGTAGGCTCGCCCCCATGGCACCGAAGCCCAGCCTTCAGCCCGAGTCACACCCCGCCGATCCGGAGCTCACGGACGACGGGCACGTCGTCGAGCCCAGCGCGGACGACTACCGTCACGCCACCGAACTCGAGATCAACCACGACTGGTACAAGTCCGCTGTGTTCTACGAAGTCCTGGTACGGGCCTTCTACGATTCCGACGGCAACGGCACCGGCGACCTGCGCGGGCTCATCGAGAAGCTCGACTACCTCGAATGGCTCGGCGTGGACTGCCTGTGGCTGCCACCGTTCTACGACTCGCCGCTGCGCGACGGCGGCTACGACATCCGCGACTTCCGCACCGTGCTGCCGGAGTTCGGCACCGTCGAGGACTTCGTGGAGCTCCTCGAACAGGCCCACAGCCGCGGCATCCGGGTGATCACCGACCTGGTCATGAACCACACCTCCGACACCCACGCGTGGTTCCAGGAGTCCCGCGCCGACCCGACCGGGCCGTACGGCGACTTCTACGTGTGGTCGGACGACGACACGCGGTACCCGGAGGCCCGCATCATCTTCGTCGACACCGAGTCGTCCAACTGGACCTACGACCCGGTCCGCGGGCAGTTCTACTGGCACCGCTTCTTCTCCCACCAGCCCGACCTCAACTACGACAACCCCGAGGTCCAGGAGGCGATGATCGACGTCCTGCGCTTCTGGCTGGACCTGGGGATCGACGGGTTCCGCCTGGACGCAGTGCCGTACCTGTTCGAGCGCGACGGCACCAACTGCGAGAACCTGTCCGAGACACACGATTTCCTGCGAAACTGCCGGTCCGTGGTCGAGGAGGAGTTCCCGGGGCGCGTGCTGCTGGCCGAGGCCAACCAGTGGCCCGACGACGTCGTGGATTACTTCGGCGAGTCCGCGGTGGGCGACGAGTGCCACATGGCGTTCCACTTCCCGCTGATGCCGCGGATCTTCATGGCGGTGCGGCGGCAGTCCCGCTTCCCCGTCACCGAGATCCTCGCGCACACCCCGGACATCCCGTCATCGGCCCAGTGGGCGATCTTCCTGCGCAACCACGACGAGCTGACGCTCGAGATGGTCACCGACGAGGAACGCGACTACATGTACGCCGAGTACGCCAAGGACCCGCGGATGAAGGCCAACATCGGCATCCGCCGACGCCTTGCCCCGCTGCTCGACGGCGACACCAACCAGCTCGAGCTGTTCACCGCGCTGCTGCTGAGCCTGCCCGGGTCGCCGATGCTGTACTACGGCGACGAGATCGGCATGGGCGACAACATCTGGCTCGGCGACCGTGACGCCGTCCGTACCCCGATGCAGTGGAGCCCCGACCGCAACGCCGGCTTCTCCCGCTGCGACCCGGGCCGACTGTACCTGCCCGCGATCATGGACCCACAGTACGGCTACCAGGGCGTCAACGTGGAGGCGCAGATGAATTCCACCGCCAGCCTGCTGCACTGGACGCGGCGCATGATCCACGTCCGCAAGAGCCACCCGGCGTTCGGCTTGGGCGAGTTCACCGACCTCGGCGGGTCCAACCCGTCGATCCTGTCCTACCTGCGCACCCTCCACTCCCCCGCCGCCGGGGGCAGTGACGTCATCCTCTGCGTCAACAACCTGTCGCGCTTCCCGCAGGCGGTTCGTCTGGATCTGGCGGAGTACGCCGGCTGCCAGCCCGTCGAGCTCACCGGCGGGGTGCCGTTCCCCGAGATCGACGCCGACCCTTACCAGCTCACGCTGCCCGGGTACGGCTTCTACTGGCTCGAACTGCGCAGCCCGGAGGAAGGACCGAGATGACCGGACCCAGGACGTCGATCCCCGCCGTCGACGACGACACGCTCGCCCGACTGCTCACCGACTGGCTGCCCGAGCAGCGGTGGTTCGCCGGCAAGGGGCTGGAGCTGGCCGGCGTGCGGATCTCCAGGCGCGAGGTGTTCCTGGACGATCCCGAGGTGCTGGTCGAGCACCTGCTGGTGGACGTCGAGGTGGACGGTCGGCCCCAGCGCTACCAGGTGCCGATCGCGACCGCGGCCGAGCTACCCGGGGACCGACGGACGTTCCCGTTGACCCCGGAGGGCGCCTCCCCCGTGGTCTACGACGGGCTGCGTGACCCCCGCAGCACCGAGTCGCTGCTCCGCCACCTGGCCGGGCAGGACGAGGTCGGCGGACTGAGGTTCCGACTGGTCCCCGGTGCAACCCTGCCCGGGCCCACGTGGGGGCGGCTGCTGGAGGGCGAGCAGTCCAACTCGTCGCTGGTGTTCGGAGACGACCTCATGGTCAAGGTGTTCCGACTGGTCCAGCCGGGTGTGAACCCGGACGTGGAGCTCCACGCCGCGCTGGCGGAGCGGGAATGCCCGGCGGTGGCTGCGCTGCGGGGATGGGTGGAGTTGGACGACGACACTGTCGGCGACACCGGAGCCGGGCCCACCACGCTCGCCATGGCCCAGGAGTTCATGGCCGGGGCGGCGGACGGGTGGGCGATGGCCACGGCGAGCGTGCGCGACCTGTTCGCCGAGGCCGACCTGCTCGCCGAGGAGGTCGGCACGGACTTCGCCGACGAGAGCTTCCGGCTGGGCGCCGCCGTCGCGCAGGTGCACGAAGACCTGGCGGCGGCGACCGGGGTCGGCACCCGGGACGGCACCGACCTGGTGGCGTCGATGCGGGCCCGCCTGGACGCGGCAGTGGCGGAGGTGCCGGAGCTGGCGGGGTTCGCCGACGCGGCCCGGACGGTGTTCGACGAGGTGGCGGGATCCGGCCCGGTGCGGGTGCACCGCATCCACGGCGACCTGCACCTCGGGCAGACGCTGCGGGTCCCGGACCGGTGGATCGTCATCGACTTCGAGGGCGAACCGGCCGCGCCCCTCGCCGAGCGGCGGGTGGCAGACGCCCCCGCCCGCGACGTGGCCGGCATTCTGCGCAGTCTCGACTACGCGGCGCAGCACACCCTGGTCGGTGTCGAGGACCGGCAACTGCGCTTCCGGGCCCGCGAATGGCGTGACCGCAACGTCGACGCCTTCTGCACAGGGTATGCCGAGGTCAGGGCCTCCGACCCGCGCGAGACCGGTGCACTGCTGCGGGCCTACACGCTCGACAAGGCGCTGTACGAGGTCGTCTACGAGACGCGAAACCGGCCCGGCTGGGTCGCGGTGCCGATGGGAGCGGTCGAACGCATCCTCACCGCGGGCTGAACGCACCGCGGCCGGGCGGGAGGACGACCTTGCCCGCGGGCGGGCGACGGATCTCGGGGACGTCGACGATCACCTTGGGGACCTTGTAGTCCGCGAGAGACTCGCGCAGGAACGCCGAGAGCTCCTCCTGCGGCCGACACGCCGTCGCCGAACGACACCACCGCGGCGACCTCTTGGCCGTACCGCTCGTCGGGAGCGCCGGCGACCAGCGCGTCGTGGACCGCCGGACGAGCCTTGAGCGCCTGCTCAACCTCCTCCGGGAACACCTTCTCGCCGTGGCCGCGTAGGACGATGTACGCGACCTCGTCCTACCCTGCGTGATCGGACGGATCGACTCGGCGATCACACCGAGGCGCGGGGGTGCCACCAGCATCCCACCCTGCCCGTTGAGGTTCATCTCGCCGTCGTTGCCGGTCTCGGACGCGCCGAAGTCGTCACGGAAGTCGTACCCGGCGGACGCGTCCACGATCACCTCGGCGTCGAAGACGCGGAACATGACGAGCTGACCGCCCAGGTTGACGTGGGCCAGCAGGGTGAACAGGCTGGCGCCGTACATGAGCGGTGCTGAGATGACGATCTTGAAGTTGCCCTCGGGCGAGACGTTGTCCGCGACCTGCTGCGGCGAGCATGAGCGGGTCACGGACCAGTAATCCCGGCCCGCCGTACGACGGCGGTCTCCGGCTGCCGCGTTCGACGGGGTCGGGGGACGTGCCGCAGCATGGCCATCGCTCGTCGGCGCGGGAGACCGACCGAGCAGGGCACTCTGCGGTCCCGCGGGCTCGCGGGAGGGCTGCGGATGTTCGTCCGCCCGGCGCCCACCAAGGACTGGTCCGGGGACGGGCCGGTCCCGGCCTCCCGTGTTCCTGTCGGACTACCGACTCGCCCCGGAGCACCCGCACCCCGCGGCCACCGAGGACACCATCGCCGGGTGGGAGTGGTTGCTGGAGACGGGCTTCCCGGCCGAGAACAACGTGGTCGCCGGAGATTCTGCCCGCTCGTCGCGGGCCCGCTGACCCGCGAACTGCACGCCATCACAGAACGCGTTCACAGTAACGTGTTCTAGAATGCACCCGCGGGGTCCTCGACGCACACCCGGGTCCCGCCCCAGACCGCCGGAATGCTCCGCCGACCCGACCCGATCCGCCCAGCGCAGAAGGTACCGCTTCCATGACCAAGAGCTCAGCCGAGACCGGTTCCGCCGCGGCCGCGTCGGATCCCGCCCCCCGGAGTGACGAGCCCACCACGTCGTCGCAACGCGAGCGCCGTCGGCGGATCCTGGACGCGACCCTCGCCCTGGCCGCCAAGGGCGGCTACGAGGCCGTGCAGATGCGTGCCGTCGCCGAGAAGGCGGAGGTCGCGGTGGGCACCCTCTACCGGTACTTCCCGTCCAAGGTGCACCTGCTGGTCTCGGCGCTCGCCCGTGAGTTCCGTCGGCTCGACCAGCGCACCGAGCGTTCCGCCCCGCCCGGCGACACCGCGCAGGAGCGAATGAAGGTCGTGGTGGAGATGATCACCAAGTCCATGCAGCGCGACCCGAACCTCACCGAGGCGATGACGCGCGCCTTCATGTTCGCCGACGCCTCCGTGGCCAACGAGGTCGAGGAGGTCGGCTTCTACATGGACCGGATCCTCGCCCGCGCGATGGCCCAGGACACCCCGGACGAGGTGCAGCTCTCGATCGCCCGGGTCGTCTCCGACGTGTGGATGTCCAACCTCGTGTCGTGGCTGACCCGCAGGTCGTCGGCCGCTGAGGTCGCCACCAGGCTCGGACTCACCATCGATCTGCTGCTGGGCAGCGACGACTCTCCCCGCCGGGCCCGGATGCACTCGGCGATCGGCAACGGCCACGACACCGGCCAGACCGACGACGCTCCGTCCGCCGCTCCCGCCGCCGGCTGACTTCGGCTCGGTATCCCGACCGCGCCCGAACGAGCCGAGCGCGAAGGCGGAGTCAGGGCACGACGACCGGCGGCACCGTCCGGACCGAGCCGGAGACGTCGGCGATCCACCGCAGCGGGCCCCGGCTCGGATCCCATCTGGTGAGCAGGTCAGCGACCTTGGCGGTCATCTCGCGGCTCAGGCGGAGGAACGAACTCTCGGGCTGGTCGTCGACCTCCCCGAGGATCAGCCACCACGCCCAGGCCACGGCCCCGGCGTTGGCGACGAAGTCCGGCAGCACCGCGATCCCGCGGGCCGTGAGGTCGAGTTCCGCGTCGGCCGTGGTGGCGGCATTGGCCGCCTCGACCACGATCGGTGCGGTGACCTCGGGGCAGTTGTCGGCGGTGATGGCGTACGAGACGGCGGCAGGCACGAGCACGTCCACGTCCATGCCGAGGATCCGGTCGCGGTCCAGCCGCTGCACCCGGGCGGGGACGGCCGAACGGTCGATCTCCCCGAAGCGGTCGCGGGTCGCCAGGAGCGCCGGGACGTCGAGTCCCGCCGGGTCGTAGAGGGTTCCGACGGCGTCGGCCAGTGCGACGACTCGCATCCCGGCCTCGTGAAGGTACCAGGCGGCGCCGCCACCCATCGTGCCCACGCCCTGGACGGCCACCGAGGTGCGCTCGATGTCCCAGCCCCGGACGTACGCCGCCGCGAGGCACGCCTGCGCGACCCCGTAGCCGCCGATCACGTCGCCGAGCAGCCCGCCCGGAACCTCGGCGCCCAGCCCGCGGAAGATCCGCTCGGCGGTGGCGGCGGGATCGGCCGACCGCTCGATCGCCGCGTGGTAGGACTGCCGCATCCCCAGCCCGGCGAACACCTCGTCGATAAGGTGCTGCGGCACACCCAGATCCTCGGCGGTGACCCAGTGCCGGTCGAGGAACGGCCGCATGGCCTCGCAGAACCGGCCCAGCACGTCGATGGCGCGGGGGTCCTTGGGGTCGAAGTCGATGCCGCCCTTGGCCCCGCCGATGGGCAGGTCGAACGCCGCTGTCTTGCGGGTCATGCCGCGGGCCAGGTCCTCGACCTCGCGGAGGGTGCACCCGGCGCGCATGCGGGTCCCGCCGGTGGCCAGACCGCCGACGAGGGTGTCGACCACGAGGTAACCCCGGGCCCCGGTCTCGTCGTCCTTCCAGTGCAGCCGCAGGTAGGGCTCACGGCTCGACCGGCCGGCGCTCTCCGGAGCCGGGGGGGCGACCTGTGCGGGGGCGCAGTGCCCGGCAGGCACGGTCTGCGGGGCTGATCCGGTATGACCGGTGGTGCCCGGGATCTCGATGGACGTCATGGTGCTCGCCTCCTCGGCGACCTCGTCCGCCGGCTGGTCCGGCGGGGATGTCTCCAGCATGGGAGCATGCGTCCCGGGGGTCCAGCGAGACTTCGTGGACCGGACCGTTCACTTTTCCTGCACGATGCGTCCGCGCGCTCCTACGCTCGGGGAATGGAGCCGTCACTGCACCGGCTACGGCTGCTCGCCGAGTTGGAGCGCCGCAGCACCGTCACCGCGGTCGCGGCCGCGCTGGGATACACCGTCTCGGCCGTGTCGCAGCAACTCTCGTTGCTCGAGCGGGAGGCGGGGACCCCGCTGTTCGAGAAGCGGGGTCGCGGGCTCGCGCTGACCGAGGCGGGGCTCATACTGGCCGGGCACGCGCGGACGATCCTGTCCGCCGTGGAGGACGCCGGTCACGCCATGGAATCGGCCCGTGCGGGCGTCGGCACGAACCTCACCGCCGGGGTGTGGGCGTCGGTGGCCGTCACGCTGCTGCCCGCCGGGATGCGGATCCTGGCCCGTGACCACCCGGGCATCGTGGTGCGGACCCGGGAGCTCGCCCCGGAGGACACCACCGGCGCGGTCCGGGACGGCTCGCTCGATCTGTCGTTCGTGCTGGACTACTCCAGCTACGTGATGGCGGACGTGACCGACCTGGTGCGGGTGCCCATCGCGAGGGAGTCACTGCACGCGGTCGTCCCCCGCGGCTTCGTGGACTCGACCCGACTGTCGCTGGCCGACCTCGCCGACGCGCCGTGGGTCGTCGCGCACCCGCGGTCGCACTTCGGTCGCGCGGTGCGGATCGCCTGTCGCGAGGCGGGGTTCGAACCCGACGTGCGGCACGAGGCGGGCGAGCAGTCCACGGCGCTGTCCCTGGTCGCCGCGGGCCTCGGGGTCACCCTGGCCTCCGACCTCGGGCTGAGCACCTTCGGCGCGGACGTGGAGGTGATCCCCCTGACGGACGAGCTCACCAGGACGGTGTCGATCACCTATCGCCGGCGGGACGCCCGGCGGCGACCGCTGCAGGCGTTCGTCGAGGCGTTCACCGACGGCGCCCGCGAGGTCGGCCTGGACCCCGCCTGACTCCGGGGCACTGATGCCGGGTCCCGCACCCGCGGGGCCCGGCATCAGTGCCCGGCTCAGGGCCGGCGCGCGAGGAAGTCCGGCCGCGGCGGGGTACCCGCGAACGGCTCGGTCAACTCGTTCTCGACACTGTTGAACACGATGAACACATTCGCCCGGGGCAGCGGCGTGATGTTGCCGCCCGAGGCGTGCAGGGCGTTGCAGTCGAACATCGTCATCGATCCCGCCCCGCCCGTGAGCACGTCGAGACCGTGGCGCTCGTACATCTCGGAGATGTGCTCCTCGGACGGGACGCCGATCTTCGGCGACGTCGAGACGAGCGATTCCTTGTAGTAGTCCTCCGGCGTCTCCCCAGCGCACTGCACGTAGTACTTGTGCGTGCCCGGCATGATCATCAGGGGACCGTTGTAGGTCTCGTTGGGCGTCAACGCCAAAGAGGCGCTGCACGCACGCGGCCGCGGCATCCCGTCCTCGGCGTGCCAGGTCTCGAAGTCCGAGTGCCAGTAGAAGGCGCCTCCGGCGAAACCGGGCTTGTAGTTGAGCCGGCTCTGGTGGACGTAGACGTCCGAGCCCAGGATCTGCCGGGCCAGGTCGATCGCGCCGGATCGCTCGACCGCCTCCCACACGACCTCACTCAGGTCGTGGACGTCGAAGATCGAACGGACGGCCTCGCTGCCGGCCTCGCGGATGATCCGGGGATCGCCGGCCATCCGCGGATCCGATCCGATGCGGTCGATCTCGGCCAGGCAGCCGTCGATCCGCTGCCGGTCGAGTGCGCCCTCGCGCTGGATGTAGCCGCGCTCGCCGAATTGGAGGACCTCGGGATCCTCACTGCGTCCCCACAGGACGGGGTCCCGGCGCTCGACGATCTCCGGCCGCCCGCTCACGCGGGACTGGTAGTCATCTATGGCAATGGTCACCTACGACTCCTTTCTCTCCTCAGCCTGAAAACCCCGGCTGACTCGGGAAAAGCGAGGGGTGCCGCCCCTCGCGGAGGAGACCGTATCCGGGGAGATTCCCCCGGACAACCGCTCAGCCGCTGACGTATCCTCGACCCTTGTCCACCGGTGGGCCGGGAGTCCCGCCGCCGGTCCACGTGCGCAGGTGGTCGAGGAACTGCCCGGAGAGGGTGTCCCGCCACCCCACGACGTCGCCGGACATGTGGGGACTGATGTGCGCGCCGTCTAGGGTCCAGAGCGGGTCGCCCCCGGGGAGGGGTTCGACGACGAGGACGTCCAGGTGCGCCGAGAGCCTGCCCGTCCCGATCTCGCGCGTGAGGGCGTCCTGATCGACCAACTCTCCGCGACCGACGTTCACCACGTGGGCGCCGTCGGGCAGGGCGGCCAGTTCCGCGGGGCCGAGCATCCCCCGCGTCGCGTCGGTCAGGGGCGCCACCATGACGAGATGGTCGACCTCGCCGAGATGCTCGGACAGGTGCGCGGAATCCAGGACGCGGCCGAAGTCCTCGTCGTCGTCGCGCGGTCGACGTCCGGCCCCGCTGACGTCGAGCCCGACCGCCCGCAGTAGGCGCGCGGTGGCCCGTCCGATGCCGCCGGTGCCCACCACCAGGGCGCGCCGACCGGCCACCCGCGTGGTCTCGCGGTGGCGCCACCGACCCGCGCGCTGCAGGGCCTCGGTCTCGTGGAGCCGTTTGTCGTGGGCCAGGACGCAGGCCAGGACGTACTCGGCGATCGGCCCGTCGAAGACCCCGCGGGCGTTGGTGACCAGCACGTCGGAGTCGCGCAGCTCGTCGAACAGGAGCTTGTCCACCCCGGCGGCGGCCACGTGGACCCACCGCAGCGCGTCGGCGGCGTGCCAGGCGGAGGCCAGGGCGTCGGAGAAGATGTCCCACACCAGCAGGATCTCGGCCCCGGGCAGAGCCAGCACGAGGGTGTCGGCCGTGCACTCGCGCACGTCGGCGAGCTCGCGGATGAGCGCGAGGGTGGTGGGGGGCTCGACACCGTCCGCGGTGAGGACGACGACGGTCGGCCGGGTGCCCGGGTCATGGTTGCCCGGGTCGTGGTGGCCCAGGTCGCGGTTGCCCGGGTCATGGTGCGGCTGCGTCATGGCCCCACCGTAACGCGCCGACCCTGCCGGAAACCAGGATCGTCGGATTGTTGACAATCGACCATGACGCGCCACACACTGGCACCCATGACCGCGCACCTGTCGCCCCATCTCAAGCAGGCCACGCCCGTCGTGGTGGACCACGCCCTCGGCTCGTGGATCCACGGCACCGACGGCCGCGACTACCTGGACTTCACAACCGGCATCGGCGTGACCAGCACCGGCCACTGCCACCCCGACGTGGTCGCGGCGGCCCGCGAGCAGTGCGGGAAGATCATCCACGCGCAGTACACCACCGTCATGCACCAGCCGCTGCTGGAGCTCACCGAGAAACTGGGCGAGCACCTGCCCGGGGGGATCGACTCGGTCTTCTACGCCAACTCCGGGTCCGAGGCGGTCGAGGCCGCGGTCCGGCTGGCCCGCATGGCCACCGGCCGGCCCAACATCGTCACCGTCCAGGGCGGCTTCCACGGGCGCACCGTCGCCGCCGCCAGCCTCACCACCGCCGGCACCCGCTTCTCCGCCGGGTTCTCCCCGCTCATGGGCGGCGTGGTGATGACCCCGTTCCCGCACGCCCTGCGCCACGGGTGGACGGAGGACGACGCGATCGACTTCGCGCTGGCCGAACTCGACTACCTCATGGCCACCCGCGTCGACTCCCGCGAGATCGCGGCCTTCCTCATCGAACCCGTGCTGGGCGACGGCGGGTACATGGCCACTCCCCCGCGCTACCTGCAGGGGCTGCGCGAGCGCGCCGACCGGATCGGCGCGCTGCTGGTGCTCGACGAGGTCCAGGCCGGCATCGGGCGCACCGGCCGGTTCTGGGGGCACCAGCACACCGACGGGCTCGTGCCGGACATCATCATCACCGCCAAGGGCATCGCGTCGGGCTTCCCCATCTCCGCGATCGCCGCACCCTCCGCCCTCATGGCCAAGGCCTGGCCCGGATCCCAGGGCGGGACCTACGGCGGAAACGCGGTCGCCGCGGCGGCCGGGGTCGCCACCCTCGGCGTGGTCGAGCGCGAAGGTCTCGTGGACAACGCCGCCGCCCGCGGGACCCAGCTTCTCGACGGGCTCCGGCGTACCCTCGGCGACGTGGGCGAGATCTGCGACATCCGCGGGACCGGGCTCATGCTGGGCGTCGAGTTCGGCGACGCAGGCGCGCCCGCCGGCAGCTCCGGTGCGCTCGAGGCCGCCCGCCTGGCCGCGGCGGTGCAGCAGGCGTGCATCGACGAGGACCTGCTCACCCTGACCTGCGGCCCGACCGGTTCGGTCGTGCGCCTCATTCCCGCGCTGGTGGTGACCGCCGACGAGGTGGACGCCGGTGTCGAGCGCTTCACCCGCGCCGTGCACCGGGTGTGCAACGGGGCGGCGTGACCTCCCGCGTCGCACCGGACGCCCCCGGGCGGGCGCTCGTTCGCGCGCTCGTGGACGCGGGCCTGGCGCCCGAGTCCGACCCCCGCCGGATCGCGGAGTACTCCTACGACGCCTCGAACTACCGGGTCGTGCCGGCGGCCGTCCTGTTCCCGCGGTCGGAGAGCGAGGTCGCCGCCGCCCTGGCCGTGTGTCACCGGCTCGGGGTGCCCGCGACCGCACGCGGCGGCGGCACGTCGATGGCCGGGAACGCGATCGGCACCGGCCTGGTCCTGGACCTGTCCCGGCACATGAACCGGGTCCTCGAGGTGGACGAGGCGGCGGGGACCGTCACCGCCGAGGCCGGCACCGTGCTCACGGCCCTGCGCGAGGCCGTCCACGCCGCCACGGGCGACCGCCTGACCTTCGCCCCGGACCCCTCGAGCCAGTCCCGCGCCTGCCTGGGCGGCGCGATCGGCAACGACGCGTGCGGCAACCACTCCGTGCGCCACGGCCGGACCGCCGACCACGTCGAGGCGCTGCGGATCGTCACCGCCGACGGACTGCGCCTCACCGCCACCCGCAGCGGCGTCGAGGCCACCGATCCGGCCGACGCGCCCGCCGCCGCCCGCGCCGAGCACCTCACCACACGGTTGCAGGACCTGACCGCCGACCACCTGGCCGCCATCCGCACCGAACTCGGCCGCCTCCCCCGCCAGGTGTCCGGCTACCACCTGCGTCACCTGCTGCCCGAGGAGGGCTTCGACGTGGCGCGGTCCCTCGTGGGCTCCGAGGGCACGTGCGCGATCGTCACCGCCGCGACCGTGCGGGCCGTCCCCCGTTCCGCGCGCACCGGGCTGGCGGTCGTGGGGTACGCCGACGTGGTGGACGCTGCGCGGGACGTGCCAGCCATCCTGCGACACCGCCCCACAGCTGTAGAGGGTATCGACGAGGTGATCGTCGCGACGATGCGGCAGCGCCGCGGCGCCGACTCGGTCGCCGAGCTGCCGCGCGGCCACGCGTGGCTGTTCGTGGAACTCGATGACGACGGGAGTGACGACGACGGGGGCGACGACGACGGGGGTGACGACGACGAGGCCGGCGCCGGCGGTCGTGGGCTCGACGCCCGGGTGGCCGAACTGGCCGACGAGCTGACGCGGGACGGCCACGCTCTCGAGGTCCTCGTCGTGACCGATCCCGTGGCCCGCGCGGACCTGTGGCGCGTGCGTGAGGACGGCGCCGGGCTGAGCTCGAGACTGACCGATCCGGCGACGGGCGCGACCATCGAGTCCTGGCCCGGCTGGGAGGACTCCGCCGTCGCCCCCGAGCGGCTGGCCGACTACCTCGCCGACTTCCGCGACCTGCTTGCCCGGCACGAGCTCACGGGCGTCATGTACGGGCACTTCGGGGCGGGATGTATGCACATCCGCATCAGCTTCGACCTGCGCTCGGACGCGGGCCGGGCCGTCATGCGCGCGTTCTGCACCGACGCCGCCCACCTCGTCGTGCGGCACGGCGGGTCGCTGTCCGGGGAGCACGGCGACGGCCGTGCCCGCTCCGAACTGCTGCCGGTGATGTACTCGCCCGAGATGCTGGACGCCTTCGCCCGCTTCGCCGGGGTCTGGGACCCGGCGGGGATCCTCGCCCCGGGCGGCCTGACCGCCACCCGGCCCCTCGACGCCGACCTGGCCCTGGCCGGGGTGGGCCGGCGCGACCTGGGCCTGCTCACCTCGCCGGACGGCGCCCACCCGGTCCAGGCCTGCATCGGCGTGGGCCGCTGCCGCACCACCTCCGGTGGCGTGATGTGCCCGTCCTTCCGGGCCACCGGGGACGAGAAGGACTCCACCCGCGGTCGGGCCCGCGTCCTGCAGGAGGTGGTCCGCGGCACCCTGCCGATCGACGACCCGGCCGTCGAGGAGTCGCTCGAACTGTGCCTCGCGTGCAAGGCGTGCTCCTCGGACTGCCCGACCGGCGTCGACATGGCCACCTTCAAGTCCGAGGCCCTCCACCGTCGCTACAGGCGTCGAATCCGGCCGACGGCCCACTACTCGCTGGGCCTGCTCCCGCTGTGGCTGCGCGGCACCGTCCGCGCGGCCGGGCCGATCAACGCCCTGCTGGGAACCCGCGCCGGCCGCGCCGCGGCGCGGATCGGGGGCCTGAACACCGAGCGCACCCTGCCCCGCTTCGCGTCCGCCCGGCAGCTGCGCGACGAGCTCGCCCGGGTACCGGAGAGCGTGTGGACCGTCCGCGAACCGGCACCGGGGCGCACCTCCGCAGAGGTCGTGCTGTTCCTCGACTCGTTCACCCGCGGACTGCGCCCCGCGGCCGCCGGCGCCGCCGCCCGCGTGCTGGGCGGCACGCACACCTCCGTCGCCTGCACAGCCGACCAGTGCTGCGGGTTGACCCACGTCACCACCGGCCGACTCGACGCCGCACGCCGCACCATGACCTCGACCGCGCGCCGCCTCGACGCGATCCGCGGGCCGGGCGGGGAGGAGGTCCCCGTCGTCGTCGTCGAACCCTCCTGCGCCGCCACCCTCCGCGAGGACCTCCCCCGCCTGCTCGCCGACACCCCCCACGCGGACGCCGCACGCCGCGTGGCCGCCCGTGTCCGCTCCTCCGCCGACCACCTCGGCCGACTCGCCGCCGAGGGCCGCGCCCCCGCGTGGCCCGGCGGCGCGCCCCCGGACCGCGTCACCGTCCAGACCCACTGTCACGAGTACGCGACCTTCGGCAACCGCGTCCAACGCGCCATGCTCACCGCCCTCGGCGTGGGCTCGGTCCGCGAGGCGACCGGCTGCTGCGGCGTCGCCGGCGACTTCGGCTTCACCGCCGGCCACGAGACCGTCACCGCGGCCGTCGCCGAACTAGCCCTCGCCCCCGCCCTGCGCGCCGACACCGACGCCCCCGTCCTCACCGACGGGTTCTCGTGCGCCACCCAGGTCGACCACCTCGGCGCCGGCGACCCCACCACGGGACCAGGCCGCACCGGCCGTCACCTGTTCGAACTGCTCGACCCCGACCCCCGTCCCGACCCCAGCCCCGCACCCACCAGGAGGCCCACATGACCCGCTCCGCAGCCGACATCATCAGTGCCCTCGGGACCGGCATCCACGTCGACGGGGCCTGGCGCGACGCCGCCTCCAGCGCGACGTTCGACGTGGTCAACCCCGCGACCGGTGAGGCGATCGCGACCATCGCCGACGGCGGGGCCGGTGATGCCGCCGCCGCGATCGAGGCCGCCGGTCGCGCCCAGCCGTCGTGGGCGGCGGTCCCCGCCCGCGAGCGGGCCGAGATCCTGCGCCGGGCCTATGAGCTAATCGTCGAGCGCGCCGACGAGCTGGCGCTGCTCATGACCACAGAGATGGGCAAGCCACTGGCCGAGGCGAAGGGCGAGGTGACCTACGGCGCCGAGTTCTTCCGCTGGTTCTCCGAAGAAGCCTGCCGCATCCGCGGCGACGCCCGCCGTTCCCCCGACGGCAAGACCCGGCTCATGGTCACCCACGAGCCCGTGGGACCGTGCATCCTCATCACCCCGTGGAACTTCCCCCTGGCCATGGCCACCCGCAAGATCGGACCCGCCATCGCCGCCGGCTGCACCATGGTCTTCAAGCCCGCCAACCTCACGCCACTGACCTCGCTGTACGTGGTGGACCTCCTGCGCGAGGCGGGGCTGCCCGACGGCGTCCTCAACGTGGTGTGCACGACCGACGCCGGCGGCGTGGTGGAGCCGTGGATCGACTCCGGCATCGCCCGCAAGCTGTCCTTCACCGGATCCACGCCCGTCGGCCGCACGCTCCTCGAGCAGTGCGCGCGCGGGGTGCTGCGCACCTCCATGGAGCTCGGCGGCAACGCGCCGTTCGTGGTCTGCGAGGACGCGGACATGGACACCGCCGTGGCCGCCGCGATGGCCGCCAAGATGCGCAACATGGGCGAGGCCTGCACGTCGGCCAACCGGATCCTCGTGCACCGCTCGGTCCTCGACGAGTTCGGTCGGCGCCTGACCGAGAAGATGTCCGCCCTGACCGTGGGTGACGGCACCACCGAGGGCACCGACGTGGGCCCGCTGGTCGAGGAGAAGGCCGTCACCAAGGTCGTGGACCTGGTCGACGACGCCGTCGAGCGCGGGGCCGAGGTGCTGACCGGCGGTTCGCGCCTGGAGGGCCCCGGCTACTTCTACCCGCCCACCGTGCTCACCGGTGTCACCCCGGACGCCGAGCTGATGTCGACCGAGATCTTCGGCCCCGTCGCCGCCCTCGTACCGTTCGACACCGACGACGAGGCCGTGACACTGGCCAACGACACCGAGTTCGGCCTGGTCTCCTACGTCATGACCGAGAACCTCGACCGCGCCATGACCATGTCCGAGCGGCTCCAGGCCGGCATGGTCGGCATCAACGTCGGCGTGGTGTCCAACCCGGCCGCCCCGTTCGGCGGCATCAAGCAGTCCGGGCTGGGGCGCGAGGGCGGGCTCAGCGGGATCGAAGAGTTCGTCGAGACCAAGTTGGTCGCGATCCCCGTGCGCTGAGCCGACCCGAACCGAGCCGACCCGCTGGCTCCCCTAGCCGGTGCGCACGCGGCCGGCTCGGCGGTGACGCTCGGCCTCGGTCATCCCGCCCCAGACGCCGTACAGCTCACGCTGGGCCATCGCGTGCTGGCGGCACGCGTCGATGACCGGACACTGCCCGCAGAGCTTCTTGGCGGCGGCCTCCTTGCGGCGCCGCGTCGACTTGGCCTCGTCCTCCGAGTTGTAGAAGAGGTCCGGGATCTCGCGGCACATCCCGGAGTCGGCCCACGCCCACCGATCGTCGAGTCTGGTCATCGCTGTCTGCATCATGGTTCCCCTCGCCGTCCGGTCCAGCTTCCGATGTCCCCGGGGGATTCGGCACACCCCCAGGGGTGGGATGGGTCACAACTGCTAATGTCCCTTCATGAAGGTCCGGGTCTCGGTGGTCAACGACTACTCGCTGGTCGTCGCCGGCGTGGAGGCCCTGCTGGGTCCGTACGCCGACCGGGTGCACGTGGTGCCGACCCATCACGCGACCGACGTCGCCACGCCGGTCGACGTCGCCCTGTTCGACACCTTCGGCTCCGGCCCCGGGTGGCAGCAGCGGTGCGCCGAACTCGCCCGTGACCCGCAGATCGGCGCGGTGGCGGTCTACTCGTTCATCACCGATCCGAAGGCCGTCGACGAGGCGCTGGCGGCCGGGGCCCGGGGTTTTCTCGCCAAGTCCCTGATCGGGGACGAGCTGGTCAGCGGTATCGAACGCATCGCTGCCGGTGAGCGCGTCACGGTGATCGACCGGGAGGACTCCGGGCCGGCCGCGCCGTGGCCCACTGGCGGTGTGGGCCTGACCCCCCGGGAGGCGGAGATGTTGGCGCTCATCACCCAGGGCCGGTCGAACGAGGAGATCACCGCGGCCTGCTACCTGTCGATCAACACCGTGAAGTCCTACATCCGGGACGCCTACCGCAAGATCGGGGTGACGACCCGGCCGCAGGCCGTGGCGTGGGCACTGCGGAACGGCCTCGGGTCGAGAAACTGAGCTCCGTGCCCTGACCGCCGTCCCCCGAGCTACGCGCCCTCGCTGACCCTGGCCAGCCCGTCCCGCATGTGGTCGACGAGCAACGTCCGGGCCCGGAGTCGGTCGCCCGAGCGCACCGCGTCCGCGATCGCGCGGTGCTCCGTGAGCCTGGACGCGGCGTCGGTATAGGTGCTGCGCATCGCGTGGAGGCACATACTCGTCTCCACCACCACGGTCTCGTGCACCCGCGACAACCGCGGGCTCCGCGCGGCCTCCACCAGCGCGTGGTGGAAGTCCAGATCCGCCGCCACCATGGCCGCAGACCGGGGTTCGTCGGCCAGCGCCGCCATGGCGTCGACGGCCGCGTCGAGGGCGTCGGCAGTGGCCTCCCCCAGACCCAGATCGAGCACCCGCTCCAGAGCACCGGTCTCGATGGTCGTCCGCAGCAGGTACATGTCCTCGACGGCGTCGGGCGTCAGGTCGGCGACGAACAGTCCGCGATTGCGGTGCGAGACGAGCAACCCCTCCTGGGTGAGCCGCTGCATCGCCTCGCGCAGCGGGCCGCGACTCACGCCGAGCGAGCGTGCGAGAGCGGCCTCGCCCAGTTGTGTCCCGGGGGCCAGCGAGCCGTCCGCGATGCCCCTCCGCAGAGCGCGCGCGATGAGGGACGGCGTCGACTCCTGGACGACGGGTTCCAGTCCCGCGGTCGAGTCGATCACGGCCGACCGTCCCCCGGCCGCTCCGCCGCGTGGACCCGCGGGGTGGGCACGACCTGACCGAGCGCGGCTTCGAGTGCGGCACCGACCCGGACCACCAGTCGGTCCTCGAACCGCGCACCCACCACCTGCAGCCCCACCGGGAGGCCCGCGTCGGTCGTCCCGCAGGGGACGCTCAGCGCCGGCTGCTGGGTCATGTTGAACGGATAGGTGTACGGCGTCCACGACGTCCAGTCGGGACTGTGCCAGCCCGGCGGCACGTCCGATCCCGCCGCGAAGGCGGCGATCGGCGTGGTGGGCGTGATGAGGATGTCGTGGGCTTGGTGGAAGTCGGCCATCCGCGCGCCCAGGGCCATCCGCACCGCGACGGCGTCGAGATAGTCGGCGGCGGAGTAGTCGTGGTACCGCCCCAGCGCCTCGCGCATCGACGGGTCGACGTGGTCGACGGCGCCCGGTCCGTGGGGCGCGAGGACCGCGGCGAGTCCGGCGAACCACAGGACGTGGAACGCGTCGACCGGGTCGGTGATCCCGGGGTCGACCGTCTCGACCCGCGCTCCCAGCGATTCCAGTACGGCGACCGCGCGTCCGACCTCCCGCTCGACCTCCGGGTCGGTGGTGCCGAAACCGAGGTCGGGACTGTACGCGACGCGCAGTCCCTCAAGTGGGCGGTCCCCGCGTGAGCCGTCGACGGCCGCAGCGAGGTACCCGCCCGGACCGGGGGTCGTCGCGCGCGCCGGCACCGCCGACCAGTCGCGGGGGTCCGGACGCAGCAGGGTGTCCATGAACGCCGCCGTGTCGGCGACCGTGCGGGTCATCGGCCCGGCGTGCGCGAGCGTGCCGAACGGGCTGGACGGGAACATAGGGATCACGCCGTAGGTGGGCTTGAGCGCCACGATCCCGCAGAACGCGGCGGGGATGCGCACCGACCCGCCACCGTCGGTGCCCAGCGCGAGCTGGCCGAGCCCGGCGGCGACCGCGGCCGCCGCCCCGCCGCTGGATCCGCCCGGGGTGAGGCCCGGGTCGTGCGGATTACGGGTGATCCCGGTGAGCGTGTTGTCCGTGACCCCCTTCCACGCGAACTCCGGGGTGGTGGTCTTGCCGATCACCACGCACCCGGCCTCACCGACCGCCGATGTGACGGGGGCGTCGTCGGGCCACGAGGCGGGATCGGACGCACCGGGCTTGTCGGCCAGGAGGCGGGAACCCCGGAGCGTCGGGACGCCGCGGGTGTAGAAGATGTCCTTGATCGTGGTGGGGACGCCGTCGAGCGGGCTCAGCGGTTCACCACGGTGGTACCGCTCCTCGGACGACCGCGCGGCCGTCAGCGTCGCGTCACGATCGACGTGACAGAAGGCGTTGATCTCGCCGTCGACCCGATCGATCGCGGTGAGCACCTCCTCGGCGGCATCGACCGGGGAGAGTTCGCCCCGGCGGTAGCCGTCGGCCAGTTCGAGGGCCGTGTGCGACAGGGTCATCGGCGCGCCTTCCATGGAACCGTCTGATTGTCGACAATCCTACAGGCGGCCGGGTCACGGTCAAGCGTCACGCCACACGGGGCGGGTCACCGTTCGAGGACGGCCTTGAGGAACGTGCGTGTCCGGTCCTGCTTGGGATCGGTGAAGATGGCCTCGGGGGTGCCCTCCTCCACGATCTTGCCCTGATCGAACACCAGCACGCGGTCGGCCACGTCGCGGGCGAACCCCATCTCGTGGGTCACGATGAGCATCGTGATGTCGGTGGACTCGGCGATCATCCGCAGCACCCCGAGCACGTCGGCGACAAGCTCGGGATCGAGAGCCGAGGTGACCTCGTCGAGGAGCAGGATATCGGGATCCATCGCCAGCGCCCGGGCGATGGCGACCCGCTGCTGCTGCCCGCCCGACAGCGTGGTCGGGTGGGCGTTCTCCTTGTCCGCGAGACCGACCGTGTCGAGGAGCTCACGTGCCCGCTCCACCGCCTCCCCCTTGGACCGCCCCAGGACGTGGATCTGCGCCTCGGTGATGTTCTCGAGCACCGTCATGTTGGGGAACAGGTTGAACTGCTGGAACACCATCCCGATCTTCGAGCGGACGGCGCGCAGGTGCTTCTGGGAGGCCTTGACCAGCGTGTCGCCCTTGAACTGGTGGGTCAGGGGTTCGCCCTCCACCCAGATCACGCCGTCGTTCGCCTCCTCGAGGGTCATCAGCAGGCGCAGGATCGTCGTCTTGCCCGACCCGCTGGGGCCGATCAGCGCGACCCGCTCGCCCCGCCGCACGGTGAAGTCGAGGTGGTCCAGGACCACGTGGTCGCCGAACTGCTTGACCACCTTCTCGAACACCACCATCGGCGACTCGCCGCCTGTCGGCGTGCTCGGCCGCGTCGGCGTGCTGGGGTCAGTAGACAAGGGACTTCTCCAGTCTCCGGATGAGGATCGAGGTCGGGTAGCTCGCGAGCAGGAAGATCACCCCGGCGAGGGTGATGGGCTCGAGGTACTGGAAGTTGCGGGCGCCGTACTGCTGCGCGGCGGTCACCATCTCCACCACCGTGATCGCGAACAGGAACGGGGTGTCCTTGAACAGGGAGATCGCGTAGTTGCCGAGCGCCGGGACCGTGTTGCGGATCGCCTGGGGCAGGACGACGGCACGCCAGGTGCGCCCCGCGGGGAGTGACAGTGCCCGGGCGGCCTCCCACTGCCCGGTCGGGACCGCGTCGATGCCCGCGCGGTACACCTCCGCCATATAGGTCGCGTAGTGCACGCCGATCACGGCGATGCCGATCTGCAGCGCGGTGAACTGCGGGAGCAGGAAGTACGCGAACAACAGTTGGACGACGAGCGGGGTCAGGCGGATGAACTCGGTGACCAGGCGCAGGGGCACGGTGATCACGGCGGGCGCGGCGCGACGCACCATCGCGACGACCAGTCCCAGCACCGCGGCGATGAGGAAGCCGACGACGGTGGCCAGCAGGGTGATCCGGAACCCCTCCAGCAGGATCGGGATGCTCTCGATGGCGCGTTCCCAGCTCCAATCGACGCTCATCGGCCCACCCCCACTGCCTCGTTGACCCGTTCGGGTCGCAGGCTGAGCACCTCACGGAGCGACGGCCCCGCCCCCAGTCGGGACTTCGCCCGGACCTCGAGGAGATTCATGAACAGGGTGAGGACGTACGCGATGACGAAGTAGAGGATCAGCCCAACGCCGAAGGCGAACACCGTATCGCCGGTCACCCGGCGCAGCTCCCCGATGTGGAAGGTCAGGTCCTGCAGCAGGATGAAGCTGGCCAGGGCACTCCCCTTGAGGAGCTGGACCAGGAGGTTGTTCAGCGGCGGGATCATCTGCACCCACGCCTGCGGGAAGACGACCTTGGACATGCGATGCCAGGGCGAGAAGTTGAGGGCGACCGCGGCCTCCTTCTGCGGGGTCGGGACGGCGGCCAGCGAACCACGGACCACCTCGGCGGCGTACGCGCCGTAGTTGAGTCCCAGCGCCAGGATTCCGCAGAAGAGCGGATCGAGTTCGTAGCCGAGCAGCGGCAGCACGAAGAACAGCCAGAACAGCTGCACCAGCAACGAGGTGCCCCGGAAGAACTCGACGATCGTCCTCGACACCCCGCGGATCACCATGAGGCGGGACCCGGCCGCCACGCCGAGGACCAGCGCCATGGCGAAGCCCAGCGCCGCACCGCCCAGTGTCAGATAGATGGTGGTGACGATGCCTTCCTGGAAGCGGGGCCACGCCTCCAGGAAGGCCTCGATGTTACTTTCCACGGTCGTTCGTCACCGGACTCCGTGCACCGTCACTCGCCGGCGCAGAGGTCGGCGGTCGTCAGCGCGGGGTCGGGGAGCTCCCCCTCGGTGAACCCGAACTCACCCACGATGGAGAGGTACTTCTCCGGATCGGAGGTGATCTTGGCCAGTTCCTCGTTGTAGGCGTCGAGGAGCTCCTGGTCGTCGGTGCGGAACACGGTACCGCCCGCGCCGACCTGCGGCTCGCCGTTGATCTCCGCGACGAACGACTCGGTCACCTCGACGGGGGCGTCGGGGTTGTTGTTCTTCATCCAGTTCAGCGAGATGCCGGTCAGGGCGAAGACGTCGGCGCGCCCGGAGGTGACGGCGTCCATCCCGTCCTGGGGGGTGGCGACCTGCATGCTGTCGATACCCAGCTCGGAGGCGTAGTCGGACTCGATCGCGCCCGTCATCGTCGCGAGCCGCGCACCGCTCTCGGCGACGGACTGCATGTCCGTGAGGTTCATCGGGTTGCCCTCCTCGACCATGAGGGCGGTGGTGTAGTTGAACTCGGGCTCGCTGAACGCGGCCTGCTCGCAGCGCTCCGGGAGGATCGACATGCCCGCGCTCACCACATCGAAGCGGTTGGCCTGGAGACCGGGGATGAGGGCACCGAAGTCCGCGTTCACGCCCTCGACGGTGTCGATGCCCAGATTCCCGAAGATCTCGCGGTGGAGGGCGACCGTGGCGCCGGTGAGCTCGCCGTTCTCCTGGAACGAGTAGGGCGCCTCGCCGGCGAAGCCGACCGTCACGCTGCCGCGGTCCTGCAGGGTCTCCAGCAGACTCGAGTCGTCGTCGGAATTCGTCGAGGTACAGCCCGTGAGCCCCAGGCCGATCACCGCGGCGGCGGCGATCACGCTCATCGGACGACGGCGTACGGATGTCCTAAGCACTGATGGTGCCATGGTCTTCTCACCTTCCGGTCGCGGTCGGACACTGGGCGCACCCGGTGCCCGATCCTCTGCGCTCACCGGTACGTCCTTCCGACGCCCGACTTCAGCCTTTGAGTCTCCTTAACGTAACACGCGTCACATGGCGTGCCGGGCGCTTTCGCGGTGCCCGGGTCCGGGCGGCGCGCCTATCCTGACGTCCATGACCACCGCCGAGACCCTGGACGAGGCGCTGCGCCGCGCCGCCGACGCCCCCACCCTCGTGGTGGCGTGCGACTACGACGGCACGCTCGCCCCGTTCGTCGACGACCCCACAAAGGCCGTGCCCGCCCCCGGTGCCGCGGACGCCCTGGCGAGACTGGCGGGGCTGCCCCGGACCACCGTCGCCCTGCTGTCCGGCCGTAACCGCGCGGCGCTGGCGGAGGTGAGCGGCGCCGACGCCCCGGTGGTCCTGGTGGGCAGCCACGGGTCGGAGTGGGAGGGTGGTTTCGACTCCCCCCTCGACGACGACGAGGTGGCGCTGCTGTCCCGGGTGCGGTCCGCCCTCGAGGAGATCGTCTCCCGCACCCCCGGGGCGCACGTCGAGACCAAGCCGACGGCCGCCGTCCTGCACGTCCGCCCGGTGGCCGATCCCGCGGAGCGGGACCGCGCGCAGGCCGAGGCGATGGCCGGGCCGGCCGCACTCGACGGGGTGTTCGTCACCGAGGGCAAGAACGTCGTGGAGATCGCCGTGCGGGAGGCGAGCAAGGGCGCGGCCATCGAGACGATGGTCGAGCAAACCGGAGCGGAGGTGGCGCTGTTCATCGGCGACGACGTCACCGATGAGCGCGGCTTCGCGCGCCTGCGACCGCAGGACGTCGGCGTCAAGGTCGGCGAGGGCGAGACGGCGGCCGCGCACCGCGTCGCGGACATCCCCGCCGTCGTGGAGCTGCTCGACACTCTCGCCGATCTGCGGGGCTGACACCCCCGGATGTACACGCTCGCCGCGTCGCGGATCTACACTTAACGACAACGGTTCCCATTACTACGAGAGTGGTCCACGCGATGTCGTCCTCCTCACCCGCCCGCACCTCCCCCGCCCGCACGCCCCGCGCGCTGGCCCTCGCCGCGGCCGCCCTCCTGGGCGGGGGCGTGCTCACCGCCTGCGGCACCGACGGCGACGCCGGCACGGGCGACGACGGGCCGACCGTCGTCGCCTCGACGACCGTCTACGCGGACATCGCCGAGCAGGTCGCCGGCGACAACGCCTCGGTGGAGTCGGTGATCTCCGACCCGGCCGCCGACCCGCACTCCTACGAGGCCAGCCCTGCCGATGCCGCCGCGGTCGCGGGCGCCGACCTGGTCGTCTACAACGGCGCCGGTTACGACGCGTTCGTGGACATGGCGCTGGACAACGCCGGGGATGTGCCCGTCGTGCGGGGGGTCGACGAGTTCGAGCGGGTCACCGGTGCCTCCGTGGCCGAGGACGATCACGGTGACGAGGGCCACGGCGAGGACGGCCACGACGAGGACGCTCACGCCGACGAGGGGCCCGCCGGCGACCACAGCGGGCACGCACACGAGGACGGTGCCAACGAGCACGTGTGGTTCAGCCTGCCCACCGCCGCCGCCGTGGCCGAGCGGGTGGCCGAGGAACTCGCCGCGATCGACTCCGGCAACGCCGAGCAGTACCGCGACAACGCCCGCGCCTTCGCCGACGCCCTGACCCCGCTCGAGGCGCGGCTCGACGAGATCCACGACCGCGGCCACTTCCCCTACGCCCAGACCGAGCGGGTCGGCGCGCACCTGTTCGAGGCCGCGCACCTGACCGACCTGACGCCGCGCGGGTTCCTCGCCTCCGTCGAGGACGACACCGACCCGTCCGCCGCCGACCTCGCCGCCATGCTCGACCTGCTGGCCGAGCGACGGGTCGCGTTCCTGGCCTTCAACACCCAGACCGAGACCTCCGTGACCGCCCGCGTCCGCGACGCGGCCGAGGACGCCGACCTCGTCGTCGTCGACCTCACCGAGACCCTCCCCGAGGGCGCCGACTACATCGGCTGGATGACGGGGATCGTCGACGACCTCTCCGGCGCACTGGCCGACGCGACCCCGGTGGGCGACGGTGGCCACTGAACCCGGGTCGGGCCACGCCCGCGGCGCCCCCGGCCCCGGACCGGTCGTCGCGCTGCAGGGCGTGACGGTCTCCCGCGGCGGCCGCACCCTCATCCGCGACCTCGACCTGGAGATCGCCCCCGGCGAGTTCGTGGCCGTCCTCGGACCCAACGGCGCCGGCAAGACCACCCTGCTCAAGGTGCTGCTCGGCGAACACCGGCCCGACTCCGGCACCGTCCTCGTCGACGGTCGCGCCCCCGGCGACCGCGGCACCCACCTCGGCTACGTACCGCAACAGCGCGCCTTCGACCCCGGCATCACCCTGCGCGGACGCGACCTCGTGTCCCTCGGGATCGACGGCACCCGCTGGGGCCCCGGTTGGCCGTCACGGCGCGCCGGAAAGCGGCGCATCGTCGACGACGCCCTCACCAGGCTCGCGGCCGGAAAGCTCGCCGACAAGCCACTCGGCCGGATGTCCGGCGGCGAGCAACAACGCGTGCGGGTCGCCCAGGCCATCGCGTGCGACCCGTGCGTCATGCTCTGTGACGAACCGCTGCTCAGCCTCGACCTCACCGGTCAACGCACCGTCGCCTCCGTACTCGACCACCGACGCCGCGAGCACGACACCGCGGTCGTGTTCGTCACCCACGAGATCAACCCGGTGCTGCCGATGGTCGACCGGATCGTCTACCTGGTCGACGGCCGGCACCGCATCGGCACCCCGGACGAGGTCTTCACCACCGAGGTCATGTCCGAGCTGTACTCCTCCCCCGTCGAGGTCCTGCGCGTGCGCGGACAGATCATCGTGGTGGGCGACACCCAGCACCTCGTCGCAGAACCCTGGTCGAGCGGGCACCACCACCACGATGACGACGCCGCAGGCGGCCACGACCACGGACATGGAGCGCACTGATGGACCGACTGCTCGAGATCCTCGGGTCCATCGCCGACACCGAGACCACCGCGTACCTGCTGGAGCAGGACTTCGTGCTCTACGGCCTTGCCGCGATCGCACTGCTCGGCCTGCTCTCCGGTGCGATCGGGCCGTTCATCGTGATGCGGCAGATGTCGTTCTCCGTGCACGGCGCCAGCGAGCTCGCCCTCACCGGCGCAGCCGCCGCGCTGCTGTTCGGGCTCAACCTGGGGCTGGGCGCCGTCCTGGGGTCGGTGATCGCTGCACTGATGTTCGGTCTGATGGGCTCCCGGGCGTCCCAGCGCGACAGTTCGATCGGCGTGGTCATGGCGTTCGGACTCGGCCTGGCCGTGTTGTTCATCCATCTCTACCCCGGCCGCTCGGGGACGAGCTTCTCCCTGCTCACCGGGCAGATCGTGGGAGTGTCCGAGCACGGGCTGGTGCAGATGGCGGTGGTCGCGGCCATCATCGTGGGCGCGCTGATCGTGCTGTACCGGCCACTGGTGTTCTCGTCGGCCGACCCCGAGGTCGCCGAGGCGCGGGGCGTCCCGGTGCGGGCCATCAACATGGTCTTCGCCGTGCTCGTGGGGCTGGCCGCCGCGCAGGCCGTGCAGGTCGTCGGCGCACTGTTGGTCCTGTCCCTGCTCATCACGCCCGCCGCCGCCGCAGCCGCCGTCACCTCCAGCCCGTTGCGGGCGATCGGGCTGACGATCCTGTTCGCCGAGATCGCGGCCGTCGGGGGGATGCTGCTCTCCCTCGCGCCGGGCGTGCCGGTCTCGGTGTTCGTCACCACCATCTCGTTCGTCATCTACCTGGCGTGCCGCGGTCTCGCGGCGGTGCGGCGATGACCGGGGGTGCCGGGGGTGCCGGGGGTGCCGGGGCGGACGGTGCTGGGCCGGACGGTGCTGCCGGAGGGCACGACGATGCCGCCGAACTCGAGGCCATCCGGGCCACCTACCCCACCCTGACCTGGGACTCCGCCGAGCGGATCGACGAGGGCTGGGACCACGTCGTGATGATCTGCCGCGGGTGCTCCGGGGCGGATGCGCACGGCCACCGCGAACTGGTGTTCCGGTTCCCCGCCGACGACCAGGCCCTCGCGCAGCTGCCGACCGAGATCGCGGTCCTCGATCACCTGGCGGGACGCGTCGACGCCGCCCTCCCCCACTACTCTCACGTACCCGCGCACGGCCGCTTCGCCGGGTACCCGCTGGTGCGCGGGCAGCGCCTCACCCCGGAGCTGTTCGACAGCCTGCCCGCCACCGAGAGAACGACACTCGCCGCCCAACTCGGCGCGCTGCTGGCCGCGCTGCACATCCAGGACACCTCGGCGCCCCCGATCGACCGGGTGCCCCACTCCTACCAGCCGGAGAACCTGGACTTCGTCCGCGGGATCGTGCACAACAACCTGCCGGCGGTGTTCACCGACGCCGAGATGGCCACGGCCAGGGAGATCTGCGACGAGGTCGGGGCGCTGCAGTCCACCCTCCTACCGCGGGTGCTGCTGCACAACGACGTCTACGTCCGACACCTGTACTGGGACCGCGGTCAGGCGGCCGGGCAAGCGGCCGGCGGGCTCGGCAGGGCCGGTGGGGTCAGTGGGCCCGGCAGGCTCGGCGGACCCGGCAGGCTCGGCGGACCCGGCAGGCTCGGCCTCATCGACTTCACCGACATGTGCCTGGGCGACCCGGCCGTCGACTTCGCCGAGCTGTACGAATACGGCCCGCGCTTCGTCGAGGACGTGCTGGCCCACTACACCGGGCGGGCCGACGAGACCTTCCTCGACCGGGCGTGGACCTACCAGCGGTTCGCCGCGCTCTACATGATCGCCGGCCACCTGTACTACGGGGTGGAGTCCTGGGAGCACGCCCGGTCGGCGTTCGACCGGTGCCGCTCCCCGCGCCGGCCGCGGGCCTGACACCCTCCGCGGGACGGTCCCTGCGCCCGACCTGCGCCCGCATCTACAGCCGCTCCCGCGCCTGGCGTCTCGCTCACGCGCCTGCTCGGCCAGCCCACAGCCGCTCGTCGGCATGGCGTCTCGCGCGCGCATCGGGGCAGGCCAGACGCCATGCCGGCGAGCGAACGTTCAGGCGCGTGTGCGAGACGCCAGGCGCGGTAGCGGATGCCGCGGACCAGCGCGCTGGCGGGCCGGGCGGACCAGCGGACCAGCGGGCCAGCGGTCCGGGCGGGCCTGACCCGCCTCGGCGGGTCAGCGCTTGACGCGCCGCTGCCGCGCGAACTCCGAGAGCACCACGCCCGCCGCCACCGAGGCGTTGAGGCTCTCGACCTCGGACGCGATCGGGATGGACAGGATCGAGTCGCAGTTCTCGCGGACGAGGCGGGACAGGCCCTTGCCCTCGGAGCCCACGACGATGACCGTGGGGCCGGTGCCGTCGTAGTCGTCCAGCGAGACGTCGCCCCCGGCGTCCAGGCCGACGAGCTGCGCGCCCTGCTTGGCCCAGTCGAGCAGCGTCCGGTTGAGGTTGGTCGCCTTGGCCACGGGTAGGCGGGCCGCGGCGCCGGCCGAGGTGCGCCAGGCCACCGCGGTGATGGACGCGCTGCGCCGCTCGGGGATCAGCACGCCGTGCCCACCGAAGGCCGCGACCGAGCGGATGACGGCGCCGAGGTTGCGCGTGTCGGTGATGTTGTCCAGTGCCACCAGCAGGGCCGGCTTCGAGGAGTGCATGGCGCTCTGGATGAGGTCGTCCGGGTCGGCGTACTCGTAGGGTGGTACCTGGAGACCGATCCCCTGGTGCATGCCATTGGAGGTCATCCGGTCGAGATCGTGGCGGGGCACCTCGAGGATCGAGATCCCCTTGTCGGCGGCGAACCGCACGGCCTCGGTGAGCCGCTCGTCGTTGTCGGCCCCCACCGCCACGAACAACGCCGTCGCCGGGACTCCGGCGCGCAGGCACTCCACGACCGGGTTGCGGCCCACCACGAGTTCGGGCCCGTCGGCCTTCTTCTGGGCGTACTGGCGGCGCTGCTGGGCACCGTCCGACTTGCGCGACGCGGCCTTGGCCTTGCGGTGCGCCGGGTGGTAGGTCCGGTCCTCGGCCTTGGGGGTGGCGCCGCGCGCCTCGAGCCCGCGACGGCGCTGGCCGCCGGAGCCGACGACCTGTCCCTTCTTGGTGCCGGATTTGCGGATCGCTCCGCGCCGGCTCGAATTGCCCGCCATGTCAGTCCTTCCGGTTGGCGAGCGACCACTTCTGGCCGTCCGCGGTGTCGGCCACCTCGATACCCGCCGCGACCAGTCGGTCACGGATGGCGTCGGCGGTGGCGAAGTCCTTGTTCGCCCGCGCGTCGGCGCGGGCCTCGAGTTCTGCGCGCACAAGGAGATCGAGTGCTGTCAACGCCGCGTCCTCCCCACCCCCGGCGGAGGTCCACTGCGGGTCCAGCGGGTCGACGCCCAGCACCGCGGCCATCGCCCGGACGGACGACGCCGCCGCGAGCGCCGCGTCGAGATCCCCCGACGACAACGCGGTGTTGCCGGCGCGGACCCGGCCGTGGATCTCCGCCAGCGCGGCGGGGACCCCGAGATCGTCGTCCATCGCGGCGGCGAACGCGTCGGTCCACTCGCCGACCGGGACGTCGCCCCCCGGTGCCGTTCCCGACCCGATGGCCTCGTTCACCCGGTGCACGAGCGCCTCGATCCGGCGATAGGCCGCGGCCGCCTCCTGCAGTGCCTCGGGAGAGTATTCCAGCATCGACCGGTAATGCGCACTTCCGAGGTAATAGCGCAGTTCCACGGGGCGGACGGCGGTGAGGATGTTGGGCACGCTGAGCACGTTGCCCAGTGACTTGCTCATCTTCTCGCCGGCCATCGTCACCCAGCCGTTGTGCAGCCAGAAGCGGGCGAACCCGTCGCCGGCGGCGTGGGACTGGGCCGCCTCGTTCTCGTGGTGCGGGAACTGCAGGTCCAGCCCACCGCCGTGGATGTCGAAGGTGTGACCGAGGTACCAGGTGGCCATGGCCGAGCACTCGAGGTGCCACCCGGGCCTGCCGTCGCCCCACGGGGTGGGCCAGGCGGGCTCGCCGGGCTTGGCGGCCTTCCACAGGGCGAAGTCCCGCGTGTCGCGCTTACCGCGCAGGTCGGCGGACTCGCCCTGGTCGACCTCGTCGAGTCGGTGTCCGGACAGGTGCCCGTAGTCGCCCTCGGGCGCGGCCGACCAGGCGGCGACGTCGAAGTAGACGCTGCCCTCGGCCGGATACGCGAAACCCCGCTCGATGAGCCTCTCCATGTAGTCGATCATCTGGGTCACGTGCCCGGTCGCGCGTGGCTCGGTGGACGGCGGCAGCACGCCGAGCGCGTCGTAGGCGCGGGTGAACTCGCGCTCGTGGGTGGCCGCCCATTCCCACCACGGGCGCCCGTTCTCGGCGGCCTTGGTGAGGATCTTGTCGTCGATGTCGGTGACGTTGCGCACGAACGCCACGTCGTAGCCGCATCCGAGGAGCCAGCGGCGCAGGATGTCGAACGCGACGCCGGAGCGGACGTGGCCGATGTGCGGGACCGACTGGGGGGTGGCTCCACAGAGGTAGACGGACGCGTGCCCTTCCCGGACGGGGGTGAACTCCCTCAGGGAGCGGGCGGCGGTGTCGTACAGATGGAGCGTCACGGGTGCCGAGTCTACCGGTGTCGGGCCGTCAGGCCCGGTACACCAGTGCCGTGGCCACGGCGGAGACCCCCTCACCGCGGCCGGTGAAGCCCATGCCGTCGGTGGTGGTGGCGGAGACGGAGACCGGGGCGCCGATGATCTCGGACAATCGCTGCTCGGCCTCGGTACGGCGCGGCCCCATCTTGGGCCGGTTGCCCACCATCTGCACGGCGGCGTTGCCGATCACCCACCCGTGCTCGTCCAGCTCGGCCACCGCTTCCCGCAGCAGGCGCTCGCCCGAGACGTCGTCGTACTCGGGTCGTCCGGTGCCCACCAGCGCGCCGAGGTCGCCGAGGCCCGCCGCCGAGAGCAGGGCGTCGACCAGGGAGTGGGCGACCACGTCCCCGTCGGAGTGCCCCTCGCACCCGTTGTCCTCGGGGAAGTGCAGACACGCCATCATGCAGCGCTTTCCGGGCTCCACGCGGTGGGCGTCGGTGCCGATCCCCACGCGGGGGATGACGGGTCCGGTCACGGGTCCTCCTGGATTCGGCCCGCGGGGACGGGGGGCGCCGAGCCGGGACGGGATCCGGCGAGTTCCGTCAGCGCGCGGGCATGGTCGGTGGCGGTGGTGATCTTGAACGCGAGCGCGTCTCCCTCGACGGTCGCGACCCGTTGCCCGATCCGTTCGACCAGGCCGGCGTCGTCGGTGGCGATGTCCCCGGCCGCGTCATAGGCGGCGAGCAGGACGTCGGGGGCGAACCCCTGGGGTGTCTGGACGGCGCGCAGCCCGGAACGGTCGGGGGTGCCCACGACGTAGCCGTCGTCGTCGACCTGTTTGACGGTGTCGACGACCGGGAGCACCGGAACCACGGCGACCTCGCCGGAGCGCACGGCCTCGACGACGCGCCGCGTCGGTGCGGCAGGGGTGAGGCACCGCGCCGCGTCGTGCACCAGCAGGACGTCGTACACCGCCGCGCCGGCATCACCGTGGGTGGCGGTCAGCGCCGCGAGCCCGTTGCGCACGGAGTCGGTGCGCTCCGCGCCGCCGGTGGCGACGACGACGAGGTGGTCATCGTTCCGGAGTCGGGCGAGCATCGACTCGGCTTCCCGGACGCGGTCCGACGGGACCACCACCACCACATCGTCGACGGCCCCCGAGTCCAGCAGGCCGGCGACGGCCCGCTCCAGCATCGTCCGGCCGTGGAGTTCGACGAAGGCCTTGGGCAGTCCCGCGCCGAGCCGGAGCCCGGAACCGGCCGCGGGAACGACGGCGGCCACCCTGCCCGTGGGGGCGGGGTGGCCGTCCGGACCGTGTCCGATCACTCCGACGGTCGCGTCACGCCGGTGCGGCGGAGCCGAGGACCTCACCGAGGAGGGCGTCAGCGCGTTCCTCGTCCGAGCGCTCGGCGAGCGCGAGCTCGCCGACGAGCACCTGGCGCGCCTTGGCGAGCATGCGCTTCTCGCCCGCGGACAGGCCACGATCGAGATCGCGGCGCCAGAGGTCGCGCACGACCTCGGCGACCTTGTTGACGTCACCGGAGGCGAGTTTCTCGCCGTTGGCCTTGTAACGACGCGACCAGTTGGTGGGCTCCTCCGCGTGCTCGGTGCGCAGGACCTCGAAGACCTTGTCCAGGCCCGCCTGGTCCACCACGTCGCGAACGCCCACGTACTCGGCGTTCTCGGCCGGTACCTTCACCGTGAGGTCGCCCTGTGAAACCTTGAGGACGAGGTATTCCTTCTCGGTGCCCTTGACCGTCCGCATCTCGATCGCCTGGATGGTGGCGGCGCCGTGATGCGGGTAGACGACGGTGTCGCCGACCTTGAACTCCATGAGTGGCTTTCCCCTTTCGACCGCCCTATCTTAGCACGCCCTCAGTGCAGGCGTTTTCCGTTTGCGCAGGTCAGCAACGTGTACAGGCTGACGAGGGAATCCCACGGGTGTGAGGGGGCCACTCTGACGCCGGTCTGGACGGGCCGTGGACTACGATGAGACCGGCCTGAGAGACGACCATCCCCGAGGAGCCTGACGTGACTTCACCGAACACCGGCCTGCGCCGCACCGCGCTCGTAGTCCTGGCCGTGGGCGCCGCCCTCGGGGCGTCGGCCTGCAGCGCCGGCCAGGTCTCCCAGACCGCCAACCAGGTCGCTGCGGTCGACGGTGGACGGGGTTCCGCGGGCGACCTGCACGTCAACGACCTGCAGGTGGTCGTCCCCGAGAACGGTGGCGAGGCCCGCGTCGGATTCGTCGCCTCGTTCACCGGCTACGGCCTCGGCGAGGCCGTCTCCCTCGATCAGGTCGAGATCGACGGCACCCCGGTCCAGCTCGGCGAGACCCGGCCGCTGCAGCGTGGCTGCACGATCGTCGTCGACGCGACCGAAGGCGCAGAGCCCGCCCCCGCACCGGAGGGCGTCTGCGTCGAGCAGACCACCGCGACCCTCCCCTCGGCCGACGACCTCGACGTCGGGGTCTCCGTGCCCGCCACCGTGAGCTTCTCCAACGGCGACCGGATCGAGACCGAGGCCGCCGTCGTGGGCGAGCTCGTCGAGGCCGGCGAGTACACCCGTCCGACGGAGTACGCCGGCGAGTCCGAGGAGCACTGACACGTCCGCCCTCTCCGCCCGCTCGGCCGACGGTTCACCGGTCGACCCCGACATGCGGGCCGTCCTGCGGCGACTCGCCCCGGGCACCCCGCTGCGTGACGCACTCGACCGGATCCGCCGTAGCGGCACCGGGGGGCTCGTGGTGCTCGGTGACGATCCCGCCGTCCGGACCATCTGCGACGGCGGCGTCGACCTCGACGTCGAGTTCGCGCCCGCCCGACTGCGGGAACTGAGCAAGATGGACGGCGCCGTGGTGCTGTCCACCGATGGCTCCCGGATCACCCGCGCCAACGTCCACCTGGTCCCCGACCCGTCACTGCCGGCCGTCGAGACGGGCACCCGTCATCGCGCCGCCGAGCGCACGGCGCTGCACACCGGCGTCCCCACGGTGGCCGTGTCGGCGTCGATGACCACGGTGACCGTCTACGCCGGCGGACTGGCCCGGGTGCTGGCCGACCCGGTGGTCCTGCTGGCCCGGGCCGACCAGACGGTCGCCACGATGGAGCGGCACGGCGCCCGCACCGCCCGTGCCCGCGCCCGGCTCGACCGGGCGGAGATGGGCGACTACGCCTCGGTGCGCGACGTCGTGACCATGGCCCAGCGCCTGCTCAGGCTCGAACGCCTGGGCGCCGAACTCGCCGAGCTCACGGTGGAGATGGGCGAATACGGGCGCCAGACAACCCTGCAGCTCGAGGAGCTGCTCTCCGACACCCCCGATGAACTGTGGGGCCTGGTCGCGGACCACCTCCGCGTGGAGGCCGTCGACGGCGATGCACGCCCGATACCGACACCGGAGCAGGTCACCGCCGGGCTCGAGCGACTGGCCGCGTTGACCGACGCCGACCTGCTCCTGCCCGCGCCCGTCGCCCGCTGCCTGGGGCTACCGGCCGAGCCCGAGGACCTGGACGAGCACGTCACCGCCCGCGGACACCGCATGCTCGCGCACATCCCTCGCCTGCGGCCGGTGCAGATCACGGCGCTGGTCGAACGTTTCGGATCGGTGCCCGCACTGCTGGCGGCCGAGCAGTCGGACTTCGCCGACGTCGAGGGCGTCGGCGCGCTGTGGGCCCGCCACGTCCGGCAGCGCCTCACCGGCCTGGGCACCGGCTGACGACCACCGCGGCGCCCCATCGCTCGGCGCGGGCCCGGTCAGGACCCGGTCAGGACTCGGGGGCCTCGACCACGTTGAAGGTGGAGGCCGGGCTGAAGACGTTCCCGACCAGTGCGTACACCTGGTAGGCGCCGACCTCGACTGGCGTCCGGTCCGACTCGGAACACGCGCCCTCGGCGGACCGCCGGCCGGTCCAGTCGATCTGACGCGGCTCCGGCTCATCGGGGCGCAGCTCGACCTGGTCCTCCTCGCGCGGCGTGGTGCAGTCGATGCTCGACCACACCTTGGAGTTGTCGTCGAGCCGGTAGACCTCGAACGACAGCGGCGCCTCCGACAGGTCCCGGTCGCACGTGGTGTCCGAGACGTTGACGATGTTGACGAAGAAGCGCACGTCGGAGCCCACGGGCACGTTGGGCTCGGCCGGCCACACGTCCAGACGGAGATCCTCGTCCGCGCACCGGCCCCGCGAGGCGCCTCCGTCGTCGTCCCGCTCGGTGGTCGCGGAGGTGGACGTCTCCGAGGTCTCGACGGCCCCGGTCGTGCCGTTCTCCCCGCCCGCGGCGGTCTCCTGGGTGTCGGTCCCGCTGTCGCGGGAGGCGAGGAACAGCGCGAGCACCACCACGACCACGGCGATGACGGCGACGACGACCGCGGCGACGCGGCGACGCACATAGACTTCGCGCGGTAGGGGGCCCTGGGGTTCCTGCACGGGTCCAACTCTAGAGCCGCGCGGGTGCCCCACCTGCCCGTCGGCGCGGCGTGTCCCTCAGACCGGGTGGCCGCCGGGCCGCCGGGCCGCCGGAGGGCGTCAGATGGCGACCATCTCCTCACCGGGGCCGTGGGGGACGTCCTCGACCTCGCCCAGGACGCTGCGCAGGTAGGCGCGGCCGTCGGAGAGCTTGTAGGTCACGCCGACGATCGCGAGTTCGCCGTTGTCGATCCGCTCGCTGATGATCTTGGAACGCTGCTCGAGCAGCTCACCCGTCTCGAGCACGTGGCGCGCCTCGAAGTCGTCGATACTGCTGAGCCCCTCGCGACGCCCGTTGAGGATCGACGGCGACACCTTCTCCACCACGTCGCGCAGGAAGCCCGGCGGGATCTCACCGGTCGCGAGCGCGTCCACGGTCGCCTTGACCGCGCCGCAGCTGTCGTGCCCGAGGACCACGATCAGCGGCGTGTCCAGCACGTGGACGGCGTACTCGATCGACCCCAGCACGGCGGTGTCGATGATGTGACCGGCCGTGCGGATGACGAACAGGTCACCGAGCCCCTGATCGAAGATGATCTCGGCCGCCACCCGGGAGTCCGAGCACCCGAACAGGACCGCCTTGGGGTGCTGCGCGGCGACGAGCTGCTCACGTCGCTGGGTATTCTGGCTGGGATGACGCATCTCGCAATCGACGAAGCGGTGGTTGCCGTCGCGGAGCGAGGCCCATGCGCTGATCGGGTTGGTATGAGGCATGGCTCATATTGTGCACCGCCGACCCCGAAAGACGGACGTTGACCTCCCTCGACACACCCGCGCTCCTCTCCTGGTTCGACCGCGTCGGCCGCCCGCTGCCGTGGCGCGGTGACGGGGTCGGCGCATGGGAGATCCTGCTCTGCGAGGTCATGAGCCAGCAGACCCCCGTTGCCCGGGTCGAGCCCGTCTGGCGGGCCTGGCTCGACCGCTGGCCCGGCCCCGCCGAACTCGCCGCCGCCGCCCCGGCCGACGTGATCCGCATGTGGGGCAAACTCGGCTATCCACGCCGCGCGTTGCGGCTCCGCGAGTGCGCCCTCGCCGTCGTCGACCTCCACGACGGCCGGGTCCCCCACGACGTCGACCAGTTGCTCGCGCTGCCGGGCGTCGGCGACTACACCGCGCGCGCGGTCGCCTGCTTCGCCTACGGGCGGCGAGTCCCCGTGGTCGACACCAACGTCCGCCGGGTCGTCGCACGCGCCGTGCGCGGCGTCGCGGAGGCGGGGCCCCCGTCGACGCGACGCGACCTGGCCGCCGTCGAGGCGCTGCTGCCGGACGACCGCGAGCGAGCCGTGGCGTTCTCCGTGGCCGTCATGGAGCTCGGTGCGCTGGTGTGCACGGCCCGGGCCCCCCGCTGCGACGACTGCCCCCTCGCCCCCACCTGCGCGTGGCTGGCCGCGGGCCGACCCGAGTGGGACGGCCCGCGGCGCAAGGTGCAGACGTTCGCCGGCACCGACCGGCAGGTGCGGGGGCTGCTGCTGGACGTCCTGCGCGACGGCGACGGTACCGCCGCCCGCAGCGCCCTGGACGCGGTGTGGCCCGACGCGACCCAGCGCGACCGGGCACTGGACTCGCTGCTCGGCGACGGGCTCGTCGTCCGCGTCGGCGAGCACTACTCACTTCCCGCGTAGGCCCGCCTGGGTAGGCTCGGCCCATGGCCGTCGTGAAGATCAATGCCCTGAACGTCCCGCCGCAGGCCGGCGCCGAGCTCGAGCGCCGCTTCTCCGAGCGGGCGCACACCGTCGAGAACTCGCCCGGATTCCTCGGTTTCCAGCTGCTGCGCCCCACCGGCGGCGAGACCCGCTACTTCGTGGTGACCACCTGGGAGGACGAGGAGTCCTTTGCCGCGTGGCGCGACGGGGACGCCCGGGCCGCCCACGCCGGCGAGCACGGCAAGCCCGTCGCCGAGGGCGCGAACCTGCTGGAGTTCGACGTCGTGATGGACGTCAAGCCCTCCGCCTGACACCCTCCGCCTGACACCCTCCGCCTGACCCCCTCCGCCTGACACAGCCGCCCCGTTCCCGAGCGGGGAGAACGAGAACGACCCCCGCCTCGTGGCGGGGGTCGTTCTCTGCGTCAGCCGCTCGGGCTCTGCGTCAGCCGCTCGGGGCGGACCGGCACCGGATCAGGTGGTGGCGGGAGCCGCCCCGCCGCCGGAACCCGAGGGCCCGCCGGTGGAGCCGCCACCGAAGCCACCGGAGGTCGGCGGCAGCGAGTCACCCGGGCCGGCCTCGCCGGTGGGCGCGACACTCGCCGTGATCTCCTCGCCCTCGCGGTCCGCGGGGGCGTCGGGACGCGGGGCGCCCGAGAAGGTGAACTTCGCGTCCTCGGTCTTGTCGGACTCACCGTCCCAGCCCTCGACGTCGACCGTGACCAGCTCGCCGGCCGCGACCTCGCCGAAGAGGATCTTCTCCGAGAGCGTGTCCTCGATCTCCCGCTGGATGGTGCGACGCAGCGGCCGCGCACCCAGGACCGGGTCGAAGCCCCGCTTGGCCAGCAGCTGCTTGGCCCGGTCGGTGACCTCGATGGTCATGTCCTTGGCCTTGAGCGCCACGCCCACACGGCTGACCATGAGGTCGACCATCTGGACGATCTGCTCCTGCGTGAGCTGGTGGAACACGACGATCTCGTCGATACGGTTGAGGAACTCCGGGCGGAAGTGCTTCTTCAGCTCGTCGTTGACCTTCTGCTTCATCCGCTCGTAGGCGTCCTCGGTGTTGTCGGAGGACTGGAAGCCCATCCCGACGGCCTTGGAGATGTCCCTGGTCCCGAGGTTCGAGGTGAAGATCAGCACGGTGTTCTTGAAGTCCACCATGCGTCCCTGACCGTCGGTGAGACGGCCGTCCTCCAGCACCTGGAGGAGGGTGTTGTAGATCTCGGAGTGGGCCTTCTCGATCTCGTCGAACAGGACCACCGAGAACGGCTTGCGCCGCACCTTCTCCGTGAGCTGGCCACCCTCCTCGTAGCCGACGTACCCGGGGGGCGCGCCGAAGAGCCGCGAGGCGGTGAAGCGGTCGTGGTACTCACCCATGTCGATCTGGATGAGCGCGTCGTCCTCGCCGAACAGGAAGTTGGCCAGGGCCTTGGACAGCTCCGTCTTACCGACACCGGACGGGCCGGCGAAGATGAACGAGCCCGAGGGACGCTTGGGGTCCTTGAGCCCCGCACGCGTGCGGCGGATCGCCCGCGAGACCGCCTTGATGGCGTCCTCCTGGCCGATGATCCGCTTGTGCAGCTCGTCCTCCATGCGGAGCAGACGGGTGGTCTCCTCCTCGGTGAGCTTGAAGACGGGGATACCGGTCCAGTTGCCCAGGATCTCGGCGATCTGCTCCTCGTCGACCACGGCGGCCACGTCCATGTCGCCCGCGCGCCACTGCTTCTCGCGCTCGGCACGCTCGGCGATGAGCTTCTTCTCCGTGTCCCGCAGTCCGGCGGCCTTCTCGAAGTCCTGCGCGTCGATCGCGGACTCCTTCTCACGGCGCGCGTCGGCGATCTTCTCGTCGAACTCGCGCAGGTCCGGCGGAGCGGTCATCCGCTTGATGCGCATGCGGGCGCCGGCCTCGTCGATGAGGTCGATGGCCTTGTCCGGCAGGAACCGGTCGTTGATGTAGCGATCCGCCAGCTGGGCCGCCGCGGCCAGGGCCGAATCGGTGATGGTGACCCGGTGGTGGGCCTCGTAGCGGTCCCGGAGCCCCTTGAGGATCTCGATGGACAGCTCGACGCTCGGCTCGGGCACCTGCACCGGCTGGAAACGACGCTCGAGCGCCGCGTCCTTCTCGATGTGCTTGCGGTACTCCTCGAGCGTGGTGGCACCGATGGTCTGCAGCTCACCGCGGGCCAGCTTGGGCTTGAGGATCGACGCCGCGTCGATCGCGCCCTCGGCGGCACCGGCCCCGACGAGGGTGTGGATCTCGTCGATGAACAGGATGATGTCGCCGCGCTGGTTGATCTCCTTGAGGACCTTCTTCAGGCGTTCCTCGAAGTCACCGCGGTAACGGGACCCGGCCACGAGCGAGCCCAGGTCAAGCGAGTACAGCTGCTTGTCCTTGAGGGTCTCGGGGACCTCGTTGTTGACGATAGCCTGCGCCAGGCCCTCGACGACGGCGGTCTTGCCCACGCCGGGCTCACCGATGAGCACCGGGTTGTTCTTGGTGCGCCGGGAGAGCACCTGCATGATGCGCTCCACCTCCTTGGCGCGACCGACGACCGGGTCGAGCTTGCCCTCCATGGCGGCCTGGGTGAGGTTGCGACCGAACTGGTCCAGGACCGTCGACGACGACGGGGTCCCGGCCTCGCGGCCACCGGAGCCGGCGGGCGTGCCCGAGGCCTCGGCCTCCTTGCCCTGGTACCCGGACAGCAGCTGGATGACCTGCTGGCGCACCCGTGTGAGGTCCGCGCCGAGCTTGACCAGCACCTGGGCGGCGACGCCCTCGCCCTCACGGATGAGGCCGAGCAGGATGTGCTCTGTGCCGATGTAGTTGTGGCCGAGCTGCAGCGCCTCGCGCAGGCTCAGCTCCAGGACCTTCTTGGCCCGCGGCGTGAACGGGATGTGCCCGCTGGGCGCCTGCTGGCCCTGGCCGATGATCTCCTCGACCTGACTCCGCACCGCTTCCAGCGAGATCCCGAGGGACTCGAGGGCCTTGGCGGCCACTCCCTCGCCCTCATGGATGAGACCCAGCAGGATGTGCTCGGTGCCGATGTAATTGTGGTTGAGCATCCTGGCCTCTTCCTGGGCCAGGACGACGACGCGACGCGCGCGGTCGGTAAACCGTTCGAACATCGTGCTACCTCACATTCCTCGGTTTTTCACCACTGTAGTGGCCGGTTCTGACGCTCTGCACCGCAGGAGCAGCACGAGGCCCGTCACCAGTGTTCAACGTGGCAGGTCGGGGATCGATTGCACGATCGTGTACGCCGTCAGCGAACGCCCCGCAACGGGCCGGATCCCCGGCCACTAGGGTCGTCGCCATGAGCTACGCGATCGGCGGCCGGGCGCCGTGAGCGCGTTCGATCTCGACCGCATCGGCCGCGGGCTGCCGTTCGCCCGGGCCCTGCCCGCCCTGCGGGACGCCCTCGCCACGTCGGGCACCGCGGTGGTCCAGGCACCACCCGGCACCGGCAAGACGACACTCGTCCCGCCCGCGGTCGCCGACGCGGTGTCGGGGCGGGTCGTCGTCACCCAGCCCCGACGGGTCGCCGCCCGTTCGGCCGCCCGGCGGCTGGCCGCGCTCACGGGGACCGGGACCGGTGACGTGGCGGGCTACACGGTCCGTGGGGACTCGCGTGTCGGCAGGGACACCCTCGTCGAGTTCGTGACGCCGGGGGTGCTGGTGCGCCGACTGCTCGCCGATCCCGACCTGCCCGGTGTCGGGGCCGTGGTGCTCGACGAGGTCCACGAACGCGACGTCGAGTCCGACCTGGCCTTCGCACTGCTGTGTGAGGTGCGGCAGCTGCGCGACGATCTGCCGGTGGTGGCGATGTCCGCGACGGTGGAGGCAGGGCGCTTCGCCCGGCTGCTCGGCGGCGGGACCGCGGCCGGGGACACCGCGGCGCCGGTCGTCGACGTCCCTGCGGAACTGCACCCACTGGAGATCCGGTACGCCCCGCCGCCGGCGGCCCGCCTGGACGCCCGCGGGGTCACCGACGCCTTCCTGGACCATGTGGCCGCGGTGACGGCGCGCGAGGTCGCCGCGAGTGGCGTCGACGCACTGGTGTTCCTGCCGGGTGTGCGCGAGATCGAGCGGGTCGTGCGCGCGCTGTCGGGGAGGTCGGGCGACGCGGTCGAGGTCCTGCCGCTGCACGGCGGGCTGGACGCCGCTGCGCAGGACCGGGCGGTCTCGGGTTCCGGGAGACGGACCGGGCCGGGCGACGCGGTGCTGCCGCGGATCGTGGTGTCGACCGACCTGGCGGAGTCCTCGCTGACGGTGCCCGGGGTACGACTGGTGGTGGACGCGTGCCTCAGCCGCGAACCGCGCCGGGACACCGCGCGGGACATGACCGGGCTGGTGACGGTCTCGGCGTCGCGGGACTCGTGCGTCCAGCGCTCCGGACGGGCCGCCCGGCTCGGCCCCGGCGTGGCGGTGCGCTGCCTGACGGAGCAGGAGTACTCGCACCTGCCCGACCACCGCACCCCGGCGATCGCGACGTCCGACCTGACGACGTTCGCGCTCGATGTGGCCTGCTGGGGTGCTCCCCGCGGCGAGGGGCTGGCGCTGCCCGATCCGCCGCCGTCGGGGGAGATCGCCCGCGCCGAGGCGGTGCTGCACGGCCTGGGCGGGGTCGACGACGACGGCCGCGTGACCGACCGCGGGCGCGACCTGGCACGGGTGCCGGCCGATCCGCGTCACGCCCGGGCGCTGCTCGACGGCGCGGGGCTCGTCGGGGCGACGACGGCCGCCGAGGTGGTCGCGATGCTGGCCTCGGGTCGGCGCTCGCCCGGCGGTGACCTGGTCGCGGACCTGCGGGCACTGCGGTCGGGACGCGCGCCGGACGCCTCGTCGTGGGAGCGGGAGGTCCGCCGCCTCGAGCGGATCGTGCGGGGCGACCGCGGTGCCAGCCGGGCCGACGGCCGGGGCGGGAACGGCGGGCGCGGGAACGGCAGGAGCGGCCAGCCGGGAGGAGGGATCCCGCTGGCGGACGCCGTCGGGACGGTCGTGGCGCTCGCCCACCCGGACCGCGTCGCGCGCCGACGCGGCGACCAGTACACCTTCGCCTCCGGGACCGGCGCGGTGGTGCCGCCGGGTTCCGCACTGGCGGGCCACGAGTGGCTCGCGGTCGCCGAGGTCGGGCGTGCCTCCGGGCGTGCGGCGGGAGAGGCCGGCGCGGTGATCCGCGCGGGCGCCGCCGTGGACCGACCGGCTGCGGAACGTGCGGCGTCACACCTCCTCGACGACGACGAGACGGCCGTCTTCGACCGTGGTTCGGTGGCGGGGCGGCGCATCCGGCGGCTCGGCGCGATCGAGCTCTCCTCCACACCGGTCCGGACCTCGCCCGCGGCCGCCGGGCGGGCGGTGGCGGCGGCGGTCCGGGCCGGCGGACTCGCCGCGCTGGGTCCCGACGACGACGCGGTCCGGCTGTGGCGCCGTCTCGGGCTCGCGCACCGGGAGCTCGGCCCGCCGTGGCCGGACGTGTCCGCCGACGGGCTGGCGGAGCGGCTGGACGACTGGCTCGGCCCAGAGATCGACGCCCTCGCCCACGGTTCCCGGCTGGCGGGACGAGACCTCGGCCCGGCGCTGCGCCGACTGCTGCCCTGGCCCGAGGCCGGTCGGTTCGATGAGCTGGTGCCCGACCGCCTGCAGGTGCCCTCCTCGTCGTCGTACCGCGTCGATTACCCCGAGGTCGGCTCCGATGACCCGCCGGTGCTGGCGGTGAAGTTGCAGGAGTGCTTCGGCTGGACCACCTCCCCCCGCGTCTGCGACGGCCGGGTGCCCGTGACCGTCCACCTGCTCTCGCCCGCCGGCCGGCCGCTCGCGGTGACACGGGACCTGGCGTTCTTCTGGCGCGAGGCCTATCCCGGGGTGCGCGCGGAGATGCGGGGGCGGTACCCCAGACACCCGTGGCCGGAGGATCCCATGTCCGCCGAGCCGACACGCCGGACGAACCGCCGGCGATGACCGGCGGTGGTGATCGGCGGTGGATCCCCGGGCGACCCAGGACTAAGATGTGACGTAAACCACAAGCGCACATTCGTGCCGGAAGGGTGATCGACATGACCGCGTACACGCCTCGCGCGCCCCACCGCGAGGACCGCTCCGAGACGTCCCCCTCCCGCGACGGGCTCATCCCGCACGTGCGGAACCGGATCGGTGCCCTCATCGCGGTGGCGGGCCTCGGAGCGGCACTGCTCAGCCTCTACCTCCCGTGGCTCTCCACCGACGGGGGCGGACAGATCACGGCGATCGGCATCACCGAGATCATCGACGTCCGCGGCGTCGCTCCGGTCCTCTTCCTCGGGCTGGTCCTGATGTCCTTCCTGGTGGCGGTGACCACGGTGACCCGACTCGGCGCCTTCGCCTACGCGAGCGCGATCGTGGCGCTGGCCGTGCTCGCCGCCCACCTCGCATTCGTGTGGACGCTCGGCTCCTCCACCGGCAGCGCGGACCCGATCCTGGCGGGGCTGCCGTCCGACGCATCCGTGACGTTCGGCCCCTACGTGGCCGCGCTGGGGTTCGTCCTCGTGTTCGCCGGGTCCGTATGGGCGGCCCGCGCCGCCGACTACCTCTTCCCGGACGTCGAGGCGGGGCGACACCTCCGCGACTGAGCGACACCGGCCGACGCGGGCCCGCCGCATCGGGTGGATGCACTGACGGTTCGGGCATATCATCAGGTCAGGACCACACAGGCGGCCCGGCGTCGCCGAAAGGCGATCCTCATGGCCGCGTACACACCTCCCCCACCCCACCGGATCCCCCTCCCCACGAGGACCCCCACCCGGACCAAGGTCATATCCCGCGGACGGAGTCGACTCTGCGCACTGGTGGAGGTCGGAGGCCTGGCCGTCGCCCTGCTCAGCCTCTACCTGCCCTGGTTGAGCACCGGGCGGGGCGAGCAGATCACCGCGCTGGGGATCACCGACCTCATCGACGTCCGCAGCGTGGCACCCGTGCTCTACCTGGGCCTGGTGGGAATGCTCCTGTTGGTGGCGGCGACCGCGGTGACGCGACTGGGCGCGTTCGCACTGGCCGCCGCGGTGGTGGCGGCGGGCGCCCTGGTCGGACACCTCGCGTTCGTGTGGATCCTCATCGCCTCCACGGGGGAGGCGGAACCCATGCTGTCCGGCCTGCCGGCGGACGCGTCGGTCACCTTCGGGCCCTACGTGGCGGCCCTGGGCTTCGTCACGGTGGCGGCGGTGTCGGCGTGGGCCGCCTTCACCGCCGAGTACGTCCACCCCGACCCCGGTTCGGGCCACCGGACGATGGACGCGCGGGTGATCTAGTACGGGTGATCTAGAAGACCACCACCGTGTCGCCGACCTGCAGCCGATCGAAGAAGGTGGCGGCCGCGGGCTGGTCCAGGCGGATGCAGCCGTGCGACTCGACCGTGGGGTCGCCCTCGTGGAACGCGATCCCCCCGACGAAGTACACCGCGTAGGGCATGGGCGCGTTGTCGAACAACCGGCTCACCTCGTGCCGCACCTTTCGCGTGACCTGATAGGTCCCCCTGGGGGTCTCCCAACCGGCCATGCCGTGGGACATCCGCACCGGCCCGTAGCTCAGACGCTCCCCGGACTGCAGCCACGCCCGGTTCCCGTCCAGGTCCACACACGCAGCCGCGGTACGCGGGCACGGGCTCTGCGGGGTCGGGTCCGGAGGCGGAGGCGGGGCGGGCTGCGGTGAGCGGGCCTGGGACGGGGCGAGGCCGGGTGGCGGGGCGATGCCGGCGGCGGCGAGCGAGCCGCCCACCGAGGTCCGCACCTGCTCCTCCGCCTGCGCCGAGCCCGCCTGTGCCTGGTCCACCACCTGCTGCACCTCTGCCGGGAGGCCGACCGGTAACTGCGCGGACGCCACCGGGGCCGCCCCTCCGACGGCGATCAGCGCGGCGGCCACCACCGCTCCCGCGCGCGATAAGAGTGTGTCCATCCCCGGATTATCGCCCACCCGGATCGCCCGGACGTGCGACTCGCAATCACGTTCCGGTCTCGTCCCCACGGACGGACCCGCGGCGGGAGGGTGCCGAGCGGGGCCCGGGAGTTCGCGGGCCGGCTGACCCGCGGGCGGGGAATGGATAGGGTCGCGGCATGGCCTCTCGGAGTAGTACCACCGGCCGGGTTCGCCTGCTGGCACTCGGCGCCGCCGCGCTGCTCGGCGCCTCCGCCGCCGGGACCGCGTCCGGGGTGTCGCCCTCGGCCACCCCGCCCGCCGACGCCGCCGGTGTCACGGAGACGGACACCCGGATCGTGACCGATGCGCCCCCGCAGCCGGTGGCCGTCGACGAGCAGATGGTCCGCTCGGTCGCCCACCGGGTCCTGGAGGAACAGGGGCGGCCGGCCCACCTGACCGACGTGGACCTCGTCGCCCGCGACGTGCTGGCCGGCGGCCCCGTCGAGGCCGGAGAGGTGGACGAACTGACGCGTCAGACCCTGCTCGGGAACGGTCCCGGCGCCCCGGACACCGTCGGCGAACCCGCGCCATCCCGGTGCCCACCGACCGCCCGGGCGTGCGTCGACGTCGACGGCAAGCGGGCCTGGATGGTCGACGACGGGGAGATCACCTACGGTCCCGTCCCCGTGACCACCGGCATGCCCGGCTACGAGACCGCGCGGGGCGCGCACCGGATCCTGCGGCACGTGCGCCACGACCACAGCCGGGTCTTCGACTCCCCGATGCCGTACTCGACCTACTTCACCGTGGACGGCATGGCATTCCACCAGGGTCGGCTGGACGAACCGTCCCACGGGTGCGTCCACCTGGGCCAGCAGGCGGCCGCACACTTCTTCGAGCAACTGAGGGTCGGAGACGAGATCGTCGCATTCTGACCACGGGGCGGGGCGATCGTTGTGCACCTGAGCCTGGCCCGGCCGTGCGTGTCGGTCTAGCGTCGTGGGCATGACAGGTCCCCCGCTGCCGCTGCCACGGCTCTCGGCCCCGGCGACGCGCGCCCTGGCCACCGCGGGAATCACCGACCTGCGGCACCTCGACGGCACCCCGGAGAAAGACGTCCTCGCGCTCCACGGGGTGGGACCGTCCCAGCTCGGCGTCCTGCGCGAGGCGCTGACCGCCGCCGGGCTCGCCTTCTCCGCCCCCGTGTCCCGGCCCGCGGCCACCGGCCGCAACGACAACACCGCGCTACTACCCACCGGGGCGCCGCCGAGGCAATGGATCGAGGGCCTTCCCACCGCTCGGCGCGTCGACGACGGCCTGCGACTGCTCGCGATGTTCGACGAGATCACCGGGGAGCCGGCCTCGATGTGGGCCGGTTCGATCGTCGGATACGGACACAGCCACTCCGTCTACGACAGCGGCCGGGAGGGCGACACCTTCGTGGTGGGCTTCAGCCCGAGGTCGTCGGCGACATCCCTCTACGGGCTCCTGGGCGGGCCGGACGAGGAGGAGCAACTGGCCCGACTCGGCCCCCACAAGAGCGGAAAGGGCTGCCTCTACGTGACCAGGCTCGACCGGATCGACGTCCGCGCGCTGCGCGACATGGTCGAGTCCGCGTGGGGCCGGCGGGCGGCCGGCGCGGGGGCGCCTTGACCGGCGACCCGAGCGCCGGCCGGGCCGCAGCCCCACCCGGCCGCCGCCGTCAGTCGCGCGGCAGCGGCTTGACCATCGGGAACAGGATGGTCTCGCGGATGCCCAGGCCGGTCAACGCCATGAGCAGTCGGTCGATCCCCATCCCGAGCCCGGTGGTCGGCGGCATGCCCTGCTCCATCGCGGCGAGGAACTCCTCGTCGAGCACCATCGCCTCGTCGTCACCCGCCGCCGCGAGCCGTGCCTGGTCCTCGAAGCGCTGACGCTGGATGACGGGATCGACGAGCTCCGAGTAGCCGGTCGCCAGCTCGAATCCGCGGACGTACAGGTCCCACTTCTCCGTGACCCCGCGGTCGGTGCGGTGATCGCGGGTCAACGGCGAGGTCTCCACGGGGAAGTCCCGCACGAAGACCGGTCCGTCGAGCTGATCGCCGCACAGGTGCTCCCAGAGCTCCTCGACGAGCTTGCCGTGCAGCCACCCCTGGCCACTGGGGACCTCGAGACCGACCTTCCCCGCCAGTTCGGTGAGCTCGTCGACCGTCGAGTCGACCGTGACGGGGTCCTCGTCGTCGTCCCCCACCACCCCGGGGTGCTTGGCGCGCAGCGCCTCGTTGAGGGACGGGTACATCCGCATCTCGCGCCACTGCCCGCCGAGGTCGTACTCGGTGCCGTCGGCGAGCGTGACCGTCGTGGAGCCGAACACCGCGTGCGCGACCTCCTGGATGACCTCGCGGATCATCGTGGCCGAGGTGTCGTAGTCGCCGTAGGCCTGATAGGTCTCGAGCATCGCGAACTCGGGACTGTGCGAGGAGTCCACGCCCTCGTTGCGGAAGTTGCGGTTGATCTCGAAGACCCGCTCGATCCCGCCCACCACGCACCGCTTGAGGAACAGCTCGGGGGCGATGCGCAGGTAGAGGTCCAGATCGAGCGCGTTGGAATGCGTGATGAACGGCCGTGCCGCCGCGCCGCCGTGCAGCGTCTGCAGCATCGGCGTCTCCACCTCGAGGAAGCCGCGCTTCTCCAGGGCGTCACGCAGGGCGCGGACCACCTTGATGCGGGTGATGGCATTGCGGCGGGCGGCGTCCCGCATGATCAGGTCGGTGTAGCGCTGGCGGACGCGGGTGTCCTCGCTCAGCTCCTTGTGCGCCACCGGCAGCGGGCGCAGCGACTTGGCCGCCAGCACCCAGGAATCGGCCATGACGGACAGCTCACCGCGCTTGGACCGGACCACCCGGCCGGTCACCGAGACATGGTCACCGAGGTCGACGTCCTGCTTCCACGCGTCGAGACGCTCCTGGCCGACGGCTGCCAGCGAGAGCATCACCTGCAGCTGCGGGGTGAGCGGTCCCACCTCCCCCTCCGCCGCCGGGGCGGACAGGTCCGCCGACGGGTCGAGACCGTCCTGCAGGCGCACGAAGCACAGCTTGCCCGTGTTGCGGATGAACAGGACCCGGCCCGCCACCGAGACTCGGGCGTCGGTCTCCTCACCCGGCTCCAGCGCGAGGAAGCGGGGGTCCGAGGTGATCTCGGCGAGCCCGTGGGTACGGGGGACCTCCACCGGGTAGGCCTGCGCCCCGGAGTCGAGGATGCGCTGCCGCTTGTCGCGGCGGATGCGCAGCTGCTCAGGGGTGTCGTCGGCGGGCTCACCGGTGGCGGCCCCGGGCGCGGCGGGAGTCGAATCGGTCACGACTGTCGAGGATAGTCGTGACCGGCCCGGGGACCGAACCCGTGGGCTGCGACCCGTCGGCCTCAGGCCATGTCGAGGACGTGCAGCTCCAGTCGGTCGGACAGCGCCTCGATCGCGGCGGCGGCGCGCACACTGTTGCCGTGCTCGTCCAACCGGGGCGAGTACGCGGCCACCCCGAGCCGGCCGGGCACCACCGCGAACAGGCACCCCGAGACGCCGCTCTTGGCGGGCAGACCCACCTGGTAGACCCAGTCCCCGGCCGCGTCGTACATGCCGCACGTGAACATCACACTGTTGGCGTAGCGCACCGCCCGTCGACCCAGGACCTGCTCGCCGTCACCCGGCAGCCGCCCGCCGCCCGCGAACATCGCGGCCATGTGCGCCAGCTCGCGGGTGTCCACCCGGATCGCGCACTGCCGGCCGTACCCGGACACCACCTGGTGGGGGTCGTCGGCCAGGGTGCCCTCCTCCGCCAGCAGATGCGCGAGCGCCTGGTTCCGGTGGGCGCTCCGGGACTCGATGTCGATGATCTGCTGGTCGACCTCGACCTCCCGGCCCACGAGGCGGGAGAACATCACGCGGATCTGTTCGAAACGGGTGTCCTCGTCGTCGTCCTCCTCCCCCACCAGCGCGTGCGCGGCCAGCGCGCCGGCGTTGACGAGGGCGTTGGGGGCGCGGCCGGTGCCGGCCTCGAGGGAGATCTCGTTGAACGGGTCCCCGGAGGGTTCCACCCCGATCCGCTTCGCGACCACGTCGACGCCCTTCTGGTCCAGCGCGAGCGCGTAGACGAACGGTTTGGAGGCGGACTGCAGGTCGAAGAGCGTCTCGTCATCGCCGGCCGAGACGACGTGGCCGTCCAGGTCGCAGACCGCCAGCGCGAGGGCGTCGGGGTGGGGGTGCTCGTAGTCGCCGAGGTGGGGGACGACGTCGCCGGAGACGTCCTCCCGGACCTCGTCGAGGATCTCGGCCAGCAGGTCTGCGGAGATGTCCGTCATGGTGCGACCGTACCGGCGCCGGCGTGCCGACGCCCCCGGTCGACCAAGCTCAGTGTGCCGAAATGGCCGAGCGCTCCCGCAGCAGGTGGTCGGCCCCGGAGAGCAGGGCCAGCGCCCGGGCGGCCCGGAGTGCGTCGTGGCCGCCGTCCACCGCGCGGACACCGCGGACGCCACGCGAATGGAGCTCCAGGGCGAACAGTTCGGCGTCGAGGCCGTCGTCGCTGACGAGGACGACCGCCCTGCCGTCGGTGACGGCGGAGAGCGGCGCGGCCGATCGGGGGTCGAGCAGATCGACGACGGGCCGGGCCTCCACGGCGACGGCGCCCGCGAGCACCCCCTGGCGCTCACGCTGGGCCCGGGACCGGATGTCGACGACGAGGGCGCCCGCACGGACCGCCGCGGGGTAGTCGCCGGCGGCGAGGGTGGTCGAGACGCCCGTGCTGGACGACGTCGCCGTGGCGGGGGTTCCCGCAGTGGCGGAGGTGGTGCTGAAGCTGGTGGTCATGCCGGTGCTCCCGGAAGAGGTGAAGGCGGCTGGGGCGTGGCGGGGGCCTGCCGGTCGGGGACACCTGTGCTGGACGCGCGCGGAGGCCACCGGACCGGCTGGGGGCATTCGTCGCGTTGTCATGCGGCCATAGTAGACAGACCGGTCTATCTACCGCAAGGGCCGCCCGCGCGCGCGGGGCCGGCGCACGGGGTGGGCGCACGGGGCCGGCGCACGGGGCCGGCGTGGCGGTCGACACTGGCGCCCGGCCGGGTAGTTGATGCATCATGTATGTGAGAGAAGGAGAACCATGACCGCCTCGCCCCCCTCGACCGCCCGTCAACCCGCCGTCTTCATCGGCCACGGCGTTCCCCTCAACGCCCTCGAGGAGAACGAGTGGACCCGCCAGTGGGCCGCCCTCGGCGCATCCCTGCCCGAGCGGCCGCGGGCCGTACTGGCCGTGTCGGCGCACTGGTACGTAGGCGCCACGGCGGTCACCGCGATGTCGGCGCCGCGCACCATCCACGACTTCTACGGCTTCCCCCGCGAGCTCAACGAGTTCGAGTACCCCGCCGCGGGCGCCCCGGAGCTCGCGGCCGAGGTGGCCGAGGCCGTCAAGCCCACCTGGGTCGGCGCCGACCAGGACTCCTGGGGCCTCGACCACGGGACGTGGTCCGTCCTCACGCACGTGTTCCCCGACGCCGACGTGCCGGTGGCGCAGTTGTCGGTGGACGCGTCCAAGCCGGCGGGTTACCACTTCGACCTGGGCACCCGGCTGGCCGCCCTGCGGGATTCGGGCGTCCTCGTGCTGGCCAGCGGCAACGTGGTGCACAACCTCGCGGCGGTGGACCCGTCGCTCGGCGACGCGGGCACCGACTGGGCCCACCGGTTCGACGACCACGCACGGGAACTGCTCACCACGCGCCCCGAGGACGCCCTCGCGCTGACCGAGCACCCGGACGCCCGGCTGGCCGTGCCCACGGCGGACCACTTCCTGCCGCTGCTGTACACGGCGGGAATGGCGGCGGGCTCCAGCGAGACGCTCGACGCGTTCACCAGGGGCTACGCCTGGGGTTCGGTCTCCATGACCAGCTACCGCTCGGCGGCCTGAGCCCGGAGCCCCGGGCCCGGCCACCCTCCCGCGTCCGGCGGCCGGGCGGGCCTGAGCCACGGCCCCGGCATCCGCTCGTCCGCCTGCTCGCCCCCGACAGTCGCCTCTCTCGACGGCGTCTCGCGCGCCCCGCGGTGCAGGCCAGACGCCATCGCTGCGGGCGGCTGCGTTTCCGGCGGACAGGGGCGCGAGCGGGAGTCCATGCGCGGGAGCCCCTGCGTGTGAGGGAGAACCTCGGCGAGCTGCTCAGCTCAGGAATTGCGCTCGAACACCAACCGCAGACCCTCCAGCGCCAGTTCGGGCTCGACGTCGGTGATGGTCCGGGATTCCTCCGCCACGACGTCCGCGCGCAGCCCCGTGAGGACGACGGAGGCGTCGGCGAGCTCGGGGACGTCGGTGCGCAGCCGGTCCACGAGTGCGTCGATCTGGCCGGCGAACCCGATCACGATGCCGGCCTGAAGTGCCGCGACGGTGTTCTTGCCCAGGGCTCCCTTCGGCCGCACGACCTCGATCTTGCGCAGGGCGGCGGCGCGCTCGGCGAGGGCGTCGACGGAGATGTCGATGCCGGGCGCGATCGCCCCACCGAGCAGCTCGCCGCGGGCGGAGACGGCGTCGACGGTGGTCGCCGTGTCGACGTCGACGACGACGACGGGCCCCTCGAACAGCGTGTGGGCGGCCAACGCGTTGACCACGCGGTCCGAGCCCACCTCCCGCGGGTTGTCGACCTTGAGCGGCACCCCGGTCTTCACCCCGGGCGCGACGACGACGGCCGGAAGTCCCGGCCAGTAGTCGGCGGCCATCCGGCGCAGTTCCCCGGTGACAGACGGGACCACGGACATCGCGGAGATTCCGGTGAGCTGCTGCGCGCAGTCCCCCAGCAGGCCGCGGATGGTCAGGGCGAGTTCGTCCGAGGTCACCGCCGGTGACGTGCGCATACTCCAGGTGCGCACGAGCGGCCCGCCGCCCGGGGGGAAGATGCCGAGCCGGATGTGGGTGTTGCCGACGTCGACGGTGAGCAGCATCTTCTGTCCGCGCTGCCTAGACGGCGGCGGGCTCCGGCACGCGGGGGTTCTTCAGACCCGAACCCTCGGGCACGTCCGCGGGGTCGGTGCCCTCGGTGAGCATGCGGTTGTCGCCGTCGACGAACACCACGCGGGGGGAGTAGGCCCGCGCCTCGGCGTCGGACATCTGGGCGTAGGCGATGATGATGACCAGGTCGCCGGGGTGCACGAGGTGGGCGGCGGCGCCGTTGATGCTGATCACGCCGGAGCCGCGCTCGCCGGTGATGGCGTAGGTGGTCAGGCGGGCGCCGTTGTCGATGTCGACGATGTCGATCTGCTGGCCCTCGAGCAGGTCGGCGGCATCCATGAGGTCGGCGTCGATCGTGCAGGAGCCGACGTAGTGCAGGTCAGCCTGGGTGACGGTGGCACGGTGGATCTTGGAGTGGAGCATGGTGCGCTGCATCTACTGGCCTTCCTCGAGGTCTCGGGCCATCTCGGCCTGTTGGGCGGCGACGGTGGCCTCGGCGGCGGCGACGAAGCCGGTGCCGATCGCCACGCCGACGTTGTCGATGAGTCTGGTGGTCCCGATGCGGGCCGCGACGAGGAGCCTGCCGGGACCCTCCTCCGGCGGTTCCCCGAGGTCCCCGGCGCGCAGCTCGAGGTAGTCGATCGTGATCTGCGGCCGCTCGTCCAGGACCGCGCGGGCGGCGTCGACGACGGCCCGGCGCCCGCCCTTCGCGGCGAACGTCCCCGCCACGAGGGCGGCGTTGAGGACGGTGGCCAGTTCCCGCTCCTCGGCGGACAGGTAGCGGTTGCGGGAGCTCATCGCCAGCCCGTCCGACTCCCGGATGGTCGGGACGCCGACCACACGCACGTCCATGTCCAGGTCCGCCACCATCTGGCGGATGAGCACCAACTGCTGGTAGTCCTTCTCCCCGAAGAACGCCTGGTGGGGGGAGACGATGTTGAACAACTTGTTCACCACGGTGAGCATCCCGGCGAAGTGGCCGGGTCGCGCGGCCCCGTCGAGGATCTCACCGGTCGGGCCGGGCTGCACCGTCGTGCGGGGGCCGTCCGGGTACATTGTGGCCGCGCTGGGCGCGAAGACGAGTTCCACGCCGGCGTCGGCGAGCCGGGCCACGTCCTCGTCGAGGGTGCGTGGGTAGGCATCGAGGTCCTCGCCGGGCCCGAACTGCAGCGGGTTGACGAAGATCGACACCACCACGACCGACCCCGGCGTGCGGCGGGCCGCCTCGACCAGCGCGAGATGCCCCTCGTGGAGGGCGCCCATGGTGGGGACGAACGTGATCTGCTTGCCGACCTTGCGCAGCGACTCGGTGACCGCGCGCAGCGAGGACGGGTCGTGGTGGATGGTCAGCTCACCCCGGTTGTATCCGGTGTTCGGGCGACCGGGGACCGCGGTCCGGACCGCGAAGGTGGCGGGGGTCATCGAAGCTGCTCCGTGAGGTCGGGGGCCAAGAGGTCGGTCACGTCGGCTCCGGCCCCGACGCGGTCGGCGGTGCGCAACGCGAGCGCCCGGTAGCCGGCGGCGATTCCCCCGTCGACGTCCTCGAGGGCATCGAGGTGGCGGGAGACCGTGACGGCGTCACCGCGCATCACCGGACCGGTCAGGGCCGAGTCCCCGGAGGCCAGGACGTTGTCGAGGGCGGCCCGCAGGAGCGGCTCCAGGGTGCGGCGCGCGAGCGCCTCCGCGTCCTGCCCGAGCATGCCGTCGGGATCGCCCTCGACTCCGCCCCCGGGCAGGACGGCGAACGACGCGGCGAGCGCCTCGGCGGCGTCGTTGACGAGGGTGACGAGGTGGTTGGCGCCGTGCGCGAGGGCCGCGTGGTAGAGGGCCCGATGGGATTCGGCGACGGTGACGGGCAGGCCACCGGTCTCCATGACCAGCATCTGGCCGACGACCAGTCCGATCTCGTCCGGGGAGGTGAGCGCCCACGAGCACCCCTCCATGCGGTCGATATCGGCCGCTCCCCCGGTGAAGGTCATGGCCGGGTGCGCGGCGACGACCACGGCACCGGCGTCGGCGGCGGGGCGCAGGACTTCCGCGCCCACTGCGCCGGCCACGTGGACGACGATGTGGCCCGGACGGAAGGCGTTCACGTCGGCGAGCTCGGCCACGACCCCGGGCAGGGCCGAGTCCGGCACCGCGAGGATGAGGAGTTCGCCCGCCGCCGCCGCGCCGGCGGGATCGGTGATGCGGGCCTCGGGGAGGCGGCGGGCAGCGAGGTCCCGCGACTGCGACGAGCGTGCGACGAGGGCGGAGACGACGTGTCCCCGCCGCTCGAGCGCGGCGCCCACAGCGGTGCCCACGCGACCCGCGGACACGAGGCCGATGGACAGGCGGGCAGGGGGTGTTCCGGTGACGCCGTGGTCGGACATCTCAGGGTGCTCCAGTGCTCGATCCGTTCCAGGCCCACTCACTGATGGTGGGTCCCGGACATCTCGCAGGCGAGAGTAGTCGCGGCTGCGGCCACGAGCAGCATCAAGTGTCGTACTTCACACAACCGATGCGAGGGGCGGCGCCACCGTCGGCGCGGCTCAGTCCTCCGCGCGACGGCGGCGGCGGCCCGATGTGGATTCGGACCCCTCCCCCAGCCGCGCCATGAGTTCTGCCACCGACAGACCCGAGCCCTCGCCGTGGCGACTCGGCGAAGCCGACTCGGTGGCCGGGGCCTGCGTCGACTGCGACCGCGGCTGCGTGGCCGTCTCGCCGGCCGTGGCGGGCGACTCGTGTGTGCCGGCCTTCTCGGAGGGGGACGACTCGTGCTTGCCTGCCTTCTCCGAGGAGCCGGACGCGGCCGCGCCCCCGGACGCCACCGGGGATCCCGACGCGGCGGTCTTGTCCGACGTGGCGCCCTCGACGGCCGACGCCGCGGGCCGGGAGCTCGTGCTCGTGCTCGTATTCGCGGGCGTACGCGCGGGCTCGGGCGAGCTGGCGGGCTCGGGCCGTGCCTGCGGTCGCGAGGTGGCGCCGGAGCCGAAGCCGGAGCTGCTGCCGGCGCTGCTGCCGGCAGCGGAACGCGCATCGCGCGCGCCGGACGTGGGGCGCACCGCCGGGCGACGGGGGTCCCCCGCCGGCGTGTCGGACCGGGACTCCCGATCGGAGACCGGGGTCAGTCGCTCGGTGCGCTCGGTGCTCGGGGTGACGTCCGGACCGACGCCGGAGGCCGATGATGCGGGGGACCGCGTCGCGCCGGAAGCGGAACGGGGACCCGCGACCGGGCCGGAGTCCGATCCCGGGGCACGCCGACGGGGCGCCACCCGCTCGGACGGGACGGACGGCAGCGACGATCCCGCACCCAGCTGCCCGGCGGGACCGAGCCCACCGACCGCGAAGCGGTCCTCGGGGAGACTGACGCCCAGTGCGCCGAGCTGCTCGCGCAGCGCCGCGATCTCTTGCCTCAGTGCGACGATCGAGTCACTGGTCTCGGCGCGCACCGAGGCCCGCAGGTCCCGCTCCACGACGAGCTCGTGCTCCCGGCGGGCGGAGATCTCCCTCTCGAGCTGCAGTTCGTAGACGGTGTGCAGGTCGCGGACCCGGGCGGCCTCGGTGGCGGCCTGCCGCCGGTACCGGGCGACGAGGAACGCGCCGATGAACGCGGCCCACAGTGCGGAGAGTGTCCCGATGCGCATCCAGACCGGGTTGTCGGAGAAAACCATCACGACCGTGGCGATGATCGCCAGGAGGAGCAGCACCCCCAGGGCGATGTTCGCCAGTCCACGATCGTCGCCTCGCCCGGGGCGAGCTGACCGGGGCTTGTCCATCGCGCCGTCGGAACTCATGCCCCGCATGATACGCGGAGAATCACGGGTCACACGGGTAACCAGCGCGTGTCTGCAGTAACGGGGGCGGGCATGAGAGGACCGGTCCGGCTCGGGCCCCTCAGGCGGGGTCGGCGAGGCCGCCGTTCTCGTCGTCGTCGGGGGGCGTCTCACACGCCGATTCGAGGAAGAGTCCCGCCGCCACCAACACCGCGCCGGACACCAGGACAGCGACTGATGCGGGCAGCTCCGCGCCCGCCACCGCGAGGTCGCCGAGCCGTGACAGGAAGTACAGCGTCAGCCCGGCCCCTGCCCCGGCGCCCGCTGCGCCGAGCACGGCGGAGGCCTGTCCGAGAGCGGCGCTGCGGGCGATGGTGAGCGGGTGCATCTGGCTGCGGTCCTGCCCGACGCCGCCGTCGGAGATCGCGGCGCGGATCCGCAGGGACAGCAGCACGTCGACCACCGCGATCGCCACGAGGGTCACCCAGCCGAAGCCGATCGGGGTCACAGCGCCGAGGTAGGACCCGGTGAGAACGTAGGCGGCCACCGCCGCGACGAGCGCCACCAGGACGAGGGTGGACTTCGCGACACGCGTCATGTCACTCCCCCCGGGCCGCGGGGCGCCAACGGATCGGGCAGCCGGCGCACCGCGGCGACGTCCCCGGGATCGAGCGCGTCGAGACACTCCCGGACCGGCACCCCGTCCAGCCGGGCGGCCGGGTCGATCTCCAGCCACGGGACCATCACGAAGGCCCGCTCGGCCGCGCGGGGGTGCGGCAGCGTGAGCCTCGGGTCGTCGGACGCCACCGGCTCACCGCCCAGCTCGGCGGTCACCACGTCCACGTCGAGGGTGCGCGGACCCCAGCGCACCTCGCGGGTCCGGCCTGCGGCCCTCTCGCGGGCGAAACCCCACTCGAGGACGTCGGTCGGGGAACCGGGATGGTCGACGACGAGGACGGCGTTGAGGAAGTCGTCCTGCTCGACGCCGCCCCACGGCGGGGTGGCGTACACCGACGAGACCGCGCGCAGGATGCCGTCCGCGGCCGCGGCGTCGACGACCCCCCGCAGCAGCGAGAGAGCGTCCCCCTGGTTGCCGCCGATCGACAGCACCGCCCGGCAGCTCACCGCGCTCCCCCCGCGGCGCTCCCGCCCGCGCGCGAGCGGTGGGCCACGACGGCGACGTCGGCGAACTCCGCCGGGATCGGCGCCTGGGGCTTGTGCAGGGTCACCTCCACCGCGTCCGCACCAGGGGCCATCTCCATGATCCCGTCGGCGATCCTCGAGGCGACGGTCTCGATGAGGTCGAGCGATGGTCCGGCCACCACATCACGGGCGAACAGGGCCAGCGCCCCGTAGTCGACGGTGTCGGCCAGGTCGTCGGACGCGGCGGCGGCCGTGAAGTCGGTCCACAGGACGAGGTCGACCAGGAAGTCCTGGCCGTCCCGCTTCTCGTGCTCGAAGACCCCGTGCGTGCCGCGCACCTTCAGGCCCCGCAGTTCGATCCGGTCGAGTTCGCTGCGATCCGCCATCAGTTCACCCCCGCCCGTCCGGCCGCCCACGCGGCGGCCACCCTCACCGCGTCCGCACTGGGGCCCACGTCATGGACCCGGACCGCCCACGCGCCGGCGGCGGCGGAGAGCGACGTGATCGCGGCCGTCGCCGGATCGCGGCCCGCCACCTCGCGCGGTCGGGCGTCCGATCCGGGCAGCAGCGACCCGAGGAACCGTTTGCGGGACGCGGCGACGAGTACCGGGAACCCCAGCTCGATCAGTCGGTCCAGCCCGTGCAGCAGCGCCCAGTTGTCGTCGGCGTCCTTGGCGAAGCCGAGGCCCGGGTCGAGCACGATGCCGGCGGCGTCGACCCCCGCGGCGATCGCGGCGTCGGCGCGGCGGGCCAGGTGGTCGCGCACCGCACCCACGACGTCCCCGCCGTAGTCGGATCGGCCTCCCGCGCCGGCGCGGTACTCGTCCGGAGACACCCAGTGCATGAGGATGACGGACGCTCGGTGCTCGGCCACGACCCTCAACATGTCGGGGTCGGCGAGCCCGCCCGAGACGTCGTTGACGATCGCGGCGCCCTCCTCGAGGGCACGCGACGCCACCCCGGCGCGCATCGTGTCAACCGAGACCGGCGCGAGGCCGGACACCGCACGAACCAGCGGGACGACCCGCTGCTCCTCGTCCGACTCCTCGACGCGGAGGGCGCCGGGCCGGGTGGACTCCCCACCGATGTCGATGAGGTCGGCGCCGTCGGAGACCATGCGTCGGGCGTGCGCGACGGCATCGTGATGCGCGAGGTGGCGCCCACCGTCGGAGAAGGAATCGGCCGTGACGTTGAGGACGCCCATCACCGCGCACCGGTCCGGGCGGGGCAGCAGACCGGGCGCGCTCACGTCCCGCGCAGGAGGCCGAGCGCCTCCGCCCTGGTGGAAGCGTTGGTCCGCATGTTGCCGCGGACGGCCGAGGTGGTGGTGACCGCCCCCGCCTTCCGGATCCCCCGCATCGACATGCACAGGTGCTCGCACTCGATCACCACGAGCACGCCCGAGGGCGCGAGCCTGTCGACCAGCGCGTCGGCGACCTGACTGGTGAGCCGTTCCTGGACCTGGGGCCGCTTGGCGTAGAGATCCACCAGTCTGGCGAGCTTGCTCAGACCGGTGACCGCCCCGGACTGTCCCGGGATGTAGCCGATGTGGGCGACGCCGTGGAAGGGCACCAGGTGGTGTTCGCAGGTCGAGTAGATGGGGATGTCCCGCACCAACACGAGCTCGCGGTGGTCCTCGTCGAAGGTCCTGGACAGCACCTCCGACGGGTCTGTGTACAGCCCGGAGAAGACCTCGCGGTAGGCCCTGGCCACCCGCGCGGGTGTGTCCTGCAGCCCCTCGCGCTCCGGGTCCTCGCCCACGGCGATCAACAGCTCGCGGACCGCGGCCTCGGCGCGCTCGGCATCGAAGACCCGCCCCGTGGGGAGCGACCGGGCATCGGCGGCGGGTATGTGGTCAGGCGTCGTCATTCATTCCTCTTCTCGCACGGAGTCGACCGTGCGGTCAGTCCTCACGTTCCCACGGCGCACGCCAGTCGGCGTCCTTGTCCTCACGGCGGTGCGAACCGCGGTCCACGACGCCCGGGATCGACCCGCCGGACTCGTCGCCGTCACCGCCGTCGCCCACCGCCGACCACGCCCGGGTCGGGGCCTCGGACGGCCCCTCGCTCCGACCGGCCCGTTCCGGACCGTCAGCGCTCCCGGATCCGTCCGTGCCCCCGGTTCCGTTGGTGCTCCCGGAGCCGTCGTTCCTCTGCAGGCCCTCGGGCACGGCCGGCAGGCGGGTGGTCTCGGCCCCGCTCGGCCCCCGGTCACCGTGGTGCGCGGGCTGACGCGGGGGCCAGCCCGGCGCCGACCAGCCCGGGGGCGGCGGCGTGCCGTAGGCCGGGATACCGGTCGGACGTTGCCCGCCGCCGGCGGTCGCGCCGCGGCCCGAACCGCCACCGGGCATCCCCACAGGGGCGCCCACGCCGTTGCGGTCACCCCCGTGGTCGCCGGGGCCGTCCGCCTCGCCCGGATCACGGTCGTCCTCGGCGTCGCGGCCGGCCGGGAGGACCGGCATGGCGAACGGATCGGTCACCGGCGGGGGCCACGGCTCGCCACGCTCCCTGGCCAGTTCCCCCGGGGTCTTGATGGGCGGACGGGCCGACGGGATGCGTCCACCGAAGTCGTCGAACTCGGTGATCCGCGGCCGCTTGACCACGTCGGCGAACAGCCTCTCGAGGTCGTCCTGCCGCAGGGTCTCCTTCTCGAGGAGCTCGCCCGCGACCGCGTCGAGGATGTCGCGGTTGGACTCGAGGACCTGCCAGGCCTCGGTGTGGGCGGAGTCGATGATGCGGCGCACCTCGTCGTCGATGATCTTGGCGACCTCGGGCGAGTACTCCCCCGCCGCGGAACCGCCGCGGCCGAGGAACGGGTCCCCGCCCTCGCCGCCGTACTTCACCGCACCGAGCTTCGCGCTCATGCCGTACTCGGCGACCATCGTCCGCGCGATCCGGGTGGCCTGCTCGATATCCGAGCTGGCGCCCGAGGTGGGCTCGCCGAAGACGTACTCCTCGGCAGCGCGGCCACCCATCGCCATGACGACGCGGGCGATCATGTCCGCCCGGGTCATCAAGGACTTGTCGTCCTCGGGGACCACCAGTGCGTGACCACCGGTGCGCCCACGCGCGAGGATGGTGACCTTGTGGACGGGCTCGAGGTCCTCCATCGCCCACGCCGCCAGCGCGTGGCCGGACTCGTGGTACGCGGTGACCTTCTTCTCGTGCTCGCTGATCACACGGTGCTTGCGGCGGGGTCCGCCCACCACCCGGTCGGTGGCCTCCTCGAGGATGTCGATGTCGATCTCGTCGCGACCCAGCCGGGCCGCGAGCAGGGCGCCCTCGTTGAGCACGTTGGCCAGGTCCGCGCCCGACATCCCGATCGTGCGCCTGGCAAGCGAGGTCATGTTGACGTTCTCGGCCAGCGGCTTGCCCGCGGAGTGGACGGCGAGGATCGCCTCGCGACCCTTGAGGTCGGGATTGGTCACCGGGACCTGGCGGTCGAAACGCCCCGGCCGTAGCAACGCCGGGTCGAGGACGTCCGGACGGTTGGTCGCGGCGATCATGATGACGGTCTCGCGGTCGCTGAACCCGTCCATCTCGACCAGCAGCTGGTTGAGCGTCTGCTCACGCTCGTCGTGGCCGCCGCCGGTGCCCGAGCCACGGTGCCGACCCACCGCGTCGATCTCGTCGACGAACACGATGCAGGGCGCGTTCTGCTTGGCCTTCTCGAACAGGTCGCGCACCCGCGAGGCGCCGACACCGACGAACATCTCGACGAAATCCGAACCCGAGATCGAGTAGAACGGCACCCCGGCCTCACCCGCGACCGCGCGGGCCAGCAGGGTCTTGCCCGTTCCGGGCGGGCCGTAGAGCAGCACACCGCGCGGGATCTTGGCGCCGAGACGCTCGTAGCGCGCCGGGTTCTGGAGGAAGTCCTTGATCTCGTTGAGTTCCTCGACCGCCTCGTCCTCGCCCGCGACGTCGGTGAACGTGGTCTGGGGCATGTCCTTGGTGAACTCCACGGCGCGCGACTTGCCCACGCCGAACAGTCCGCCCTTGCCGCCCTGCATGCGGGACATGAAGTAGAACAGCAACCCGAACAGGATGAGCATCGGCAGCAGGAACGAGAGCATCTGCGACAGGAAACCCTGCTGGTTGACCGCGGTGTCGTACTTCTCCGGCTCCGCCGCGGCCACCCGGTCGAAGACCTGGTCCGCCGCCCGCTCCGGGTACTTGGCGAGGAGCTTGTCGGTCTCGTCCGCTCCGTCCTCCGGGGCGATCGGGGTCTCGAGCGTGAGCCGGAGCTGCTGCTCCCGGTCCTCGATCAGCGCCTCTTTCACGTTCCCCGCGTCGACCTGCGCCAACGCCACCGACGTGTCGACCTCGGCGTAGTCACGGTCATCTCCTGTGAAGAACGAGAAGCCGACGATCGCCAGGATGATCACGCCCGCGATCGCGACGTTGCGGAAGACGGTATTGCTCTTGCGTTCCATTCGGTCCTCGTGTGGAAGGACGGCCCAGCCGGTCGACGGGCCCGGTCGTGCATCCGACTTCGTCGGTATCGCCCCAGGCTACCCGCCGAGCGGGGCCTCCCACCGTGATGATCGCCATGGGCGGACACCGCCGGGGTCGTACGATCATGGCCGTGACCACCGACCCCCTCTCCGCCGCCGAGACCGCCGAGGCCGTACGCACCGGTGCCGTCGGCGCGCTGGCCACCCTCGACGCGGCTTTCGACCGGGTGGGCGACCTCGACCCCTCGCTGCACGCCTTCACCTCCCTGCTGCGGGCGGACGGCCGCGCGGCCGGGGCCGCCGTCGACGCCGCGAGCCCGGCCGACCGTGCGGCACTGCCCCTGGCCGGGGTATCGCTGGCCGTCAAGAGCACCGTCACCCTGGACAACCCGGTCGTCGCCCCCCTGCTGGCCGCGGGCGCGGTGCCGGTGGGCATCACCGCGGCGCCCCAGCTGTGCGCCTGGGGGATGACCGACTCCGACGCCCACGGGATCACCCGCAACCCGCGCGACCTCGCCCTGTCCGCCGGCGGGTCCTCCGGGGGGTCCGCGGCGGCGGTGGCCTCGGGCATGGTCCCGCTCGCGGTGGGCGACGACGGGATGGGGTCCCTGCGCATCCCCGCCGCGGCGTGCGGGATCGTCACCATCAAGCCGGGGCCCGGTGTCGTCCCCACCCGCCTGGCCGGCGACAACTGGGGCGGCCTGGCCGAATCCGGTCCGCTGGCCAGGACCGTCGGCGACGTCGCGCTGGCCCTGTCGGTGATGGCCGGTCGTCCGGAACTCGCGGACGTCGGACCCGTCCCCGGCGGGACGCGTATCGGCATGTCCGTGGCCAGCCCGATCCGGCTGGGCCGCGATCTGGTGCGCATCCACGCGCCCTGGACGCGCGCGGCCCGGGAGGCCGCGGAGGTGCTGCGGGGGGCCGACCTCGTCGTCGTCGACACCACCCTGCCCTCCCCCACCGACCCCGTGCTCTATCTTGCGCGCTGGACCACCGGCGTCGCACGGGCGGCGGAGGACGAGAACCTGCCCCTGTCCGCGATGGAGCGACGCACCCGGCACCACGCACTGCTCGGCCGGACGGTCTTCCGTCGCGGCGGCGCGGGAGACGGGGACACCCGCTGGAACCGTGGCGTGGAGACGCTCCGCGCGGAGGTCGAACGGGCGATGGACTCGGCGGGGATCGACGTGTGGCTCACCCCGTCGCTGGCGGACGTGCCACCCGAGGCGACCGACTGGCACCGACGCTCCTGGGGCCGGTCATTGTGGGCGTCGATGAGGTTCTCCCCGTTCACCCCGCTGGCCAACGTGCTCGGTTGGCCCGCCGTGTCCGTCCCGTGCGGCACCACCCACACCCCCCTCGGCCGGGTCCTGCCCACCTCGGTCCAGCTCGTCGGGCGGCCCGGTTCGGAGGCGACGCTGCTCGCGCTGGCGGCGGTGATCGAGAGCGGCGGTCGCTGACACCGGCCGGCAGGGGCGGGTCGGCGGGCCGCGTGGCGTCAGTCCTCCGGCAGGTCGGCGAACCTCTTCTTGACGTCCCGGTACCACCCGAGTGACTGCCGCGGCCGCCGCCACCGGGTCTTCATGTCCTCGCGCGCCGGCACGTGGGCGTCGTCGCCGGCCCCGACGCGCTCCTTGAGGTGGGCGTCCTGGGCGTTGATCACGTCGTCCGCGGTGTCACCGCGGTGCGGCAGATCGCAGGGGCCACCCAGGTCCTTGCAGGTCATGGTCTTCATGGGGTCGATCCTCCCTGTCCGGGCGACGCCGGAGCGCGTCGCCTCACCCTGATGACGAGCGGGCGGCCGGAACTGTGACCGCCCCGCTCATCTCGGCTCGCCGTCGCTGCGGCGGCGGATCGCGGCGAGCACGTCCGGGTCCGCACGGAAGTCGATGCGCCTGACCACGCCGCCGGCGATCCGGAAGTCGAACGCCACCCGGGCCACGCCGCGATCGAACCACGCCGCGCCCGGCCGCCCGTGGACGAACACCGGCAACGCCGCGGCGGCTGCCCCGTCGAAGAACTCCGCCACCGCGTCGCGGCCCTCGATGCCGACCGGGGTACCGAGACTGACGGCGATCGGATCACCGACCACCACCACGTCCGGCGCGAGGAGACCGAGCAGCCGGGTGAACTCGCCGTTGCGCGCGGCGTCGAGGAAGGCGTCGACGACGACCCAGTCCGCCTTCCGGGCGCCGGGACCCGCTCCCGCGAGCTTCGCGCGCGCCCTCGACGCCTGTTTGCGGGCCGCGGCCGGTGAGCAGTCCAGCACGTCGGCGATCGTGGCGAAGTCGACCGAGAACGAGTCGTGCAGCACGAACACCACCCGCTCGGCCGGGGCGAGTCGGTCGAGCACGACGTGCAGCGCCGCGCCCATGGAATCCGCGAGGAGCACCTCCTCGGACGGGCCCGGCTCCGGCGCCGGCCTGTCGACGGGCTCCGTCGGGGGCGGGACGACGGCCTTGAGCCGGTCCAGGCAGAGGCGGGTCACCACGGTGGTGAGCCAGGCCGGGAGTGAGTCGACCGCCCGCGTGTCGGCCCGCGCCAGCCGGAGCCACGCCTGCTGCACCACGTCCTCGGCCTCCGCCGGGTCGCCGAGCACGCGCGCGGCGATCCGGACGAGCCGGGGGCGTTCACTCTCGAATTCGGAGGTGCGGTCCATACCCCTCGCTAGGCGCTCGTGTACTGCTGCACGATCCGACGCTTGACCAGTTTGCCGGTGGGGGTGCGGGGCAGTTCGTCCACGAAGTCCAGGCCTCGTGGGATCTTGAAGTCGGAGATCTTCCCGCGTAGGGCGCCGAGGATCTCGTCGGCGAGACCGGGCTCGCCCGCGCGGTCGGCGGCCGGCACCACCACGGCGTGGACCCTCTCCCCCATCTCCTCGTCCGGGATCCCGATCACGGCGACGTCCTCGACCGCCGGGTGCAGGACCAGAGCGTTCTCGATCTCCTGCGGGTAGATGTTCACCCCGCCCGAGATGATGGTGAACGCCTTGCGGTCCGTGAGGTAGAGGAAGCGGTCCTCGTCCAGGTAGCCCACGTCGCCGAAAGTGGACCAGTTGGGGTGTTCGGGGTGGAAGACGGACGCCGTCTTCTCCGGGTCGCCGTGGTACGAGAAGGTGCCCTCGTCCTGCTGCCAGTAGATGGTGCCGATCTCGCCGGTGGGCACCTCGTTGCCCTCCTCGTCGCAGATGTGCGCGATGCCCTTGAGCCCGTCGCGGCCCACCGACCCGGGACGTTCGAGCGCCTCCTGTGAGTTGATGAACGTGATTCCCATGCCCTCGGTGGCCGAATAGTACTCGTGGATCACCGGGCCCCACCACTCGATCATCCGCCGCTTGACCTCGGGCGGGCACGGCGCGGCGGCGTGGATCGCGTGGGTCATGCTGGACACGTCGTAGCGCGCCCGCGTCTCCTCCGGCAGCTTGAGCATGCGCACGAACATCGTCGGCACCCACTGGGAGTGCGTCACCCGGTACTCCTGGATGAGTCGCAGCGCCTCCTCGGCGTCGAAGCGGTCCATGAGGATCACGGTCCCGCCGACGGAGTTGACCACGCCGCAGAACCGCAGCGGGGCCGCGTGGTACAGCGGCGCCGGGCACAGGTAGATGCTGTCGGCGTCGAAGGCGTACAGGAAGCTGAACACCGGCGTGTAACTGTCCGGAACCTCGTCGATCTGCCCCTCCGGCGGGTCGACGCGCACACCCTTCGGCCGGCCGGTCGTACCGGAGGAGTAGAGGAAGTCGTGGCCTCGGGGTTGGTCGGCGGGCGGCTCGGTCGACTTGTCCTCGAGCAGCGCCCGGTAGTCCTCGAACCCCTCCAGCGCACCGCCGAACACCACGCGGTGCTCCACGCCCGGATGAGCATCCGGGGAGACGTCGACGTGGTCGGCGACCGGCGCGGAGACGAACAGCGCCCGGGCCCCGCAGTCGCCGATGATGTACGACGACTCGTCCGCCGTGAGGTGGTGATTGATGGCCGCGATGTACAGGCCGCAGCGCAGGGCGGCCCAGTAGATCTCCAGCATCTCCAGAGTGTTGTCCGAGATCACGGCGATCGTGTCACCGGGACGCAGCCCCCAGTCGTCGGTCAGGAGATGCGCGAGCTGCGCGGAACGGGCCTCGAGCTCGGCGTACGTGATCTGCTCACCCGTCGCCGGGCGGATGGCCGCGGGTTTGTCGGGAGTGGTGGCGGCGAAGGTTCCTGGAAACATGCTGCCAGACTAACCGCTGAACGTGATCTGGATCACGAATCAGACAGATACGTGTCCAGCAGTCGTCGCGTCAGGAGTACATGCGCGGGTGCAGCCTGCCGATGTACGGCAGATCGCGGTAGCGCTCGGCGAAGTCCAGGCCGTAACCCACCACGAACTCGTTGGGGATGTCGAACCCGATCTCCAGGATGTCCAGGTCCGCCTTCACCGCGTCGGGCTTGCGCAGCAGGGTGACGATCTCCAGCGACCGCGGGTTGCGGGTGCGCAGGTTGCGCATGAGCCAGGACAGGGTCAGCCCGGAGTCGATGATGTCCTCGACGATGATCACGTCACGGTCGGCGATGTCGCGGTCGAGGTCCTTGAGGATCCGCACCACACCGGAGGAACTGGTGGAGGAGCCGTACGAGCTGACGGCCATGAACTCCATCTCGGACGGGATGGGCAGGGCCCGGGCGAAGTCGGAGACGAAGATCGCGGCGCCCTTGAGGACGGCGACCAGCACGACCTCCTTCTCGACGTCCGCGTAGCGCTCGCCGACGGTGGCGGCCATCTCGGCGATCCGCTCGCGGATCGACTCCTCGTCGAGCAGGACCGATTCGATCTCGTCCGCGTACTTGTCCGTGGTCATCTACGTCCCCGCTCCGCTCGCCCGGTCGTTCTCCAGGACCACCTTTCCACGTCGGCGCCGGGCGACCAACCTGGCCGAGGGCCCCGCCCCACCCGCGCCCGCGGGCCCGGTGCCACCGACCGCCACCCCGCCCTGCCCGCGCCAGTCGGTGACGAGCGCGGCCACCGCCGTCAGGTGCGCGTACGCGGGTGAGGTGACTCCCCGCGCCAGCAGCCAGCGGCGCAGGACCCGGGTCAGCACGGCCGTCGACAGGGGTTCCAGCCGGCTCACCTCCAGGGCGCCGTCGTCGCCGACGGGCACGGCCGCCGCGAGACGCTCCAGCTCGTCGTCGTCGACCCCCAGCAGTGACGCGGTGCGCGCCAACCCCTCCGCGACACCGCCACCCAGCACGTCCTCGAGCAGCGGCAGGACCTCGTGCCGCAGGCGCACCCGGGTGAACGCCGGGTCGGTGTTGTGCGGGTCCTCCCAGAACCCCAGGCCGAGGTCGCGGCACGCGGCGCGGGTGTCGGCGGCGCGGACCCCCAGCAGCGGGCGCCCCCACGGTGCGTCCCACGGCGCCATCCCGCGCAGCGAGCGGGCGCCGGAGCCGCGGCCCAGCCCCAGCAGGACGGTCTCGGCCTGGTCGTCGAGGGTGTGGGCGAGCAGCACGGGCCGTCCGCGGCGCGCGGTGTCGAGCGCGGTGTAGCGCGCCGCGCGGGCGGCGGCCTCGGGGCCGGAACCCCTCTGATCCACGACGACGACGAGGACCTCCGCCTCTGCGCCGAGCCCGCGGGCCGCGGCGGCCGCGTCCCGGGCCACCTGATCCGACCCCTCCTGCAGACCGTGGTCCACCACGAGGGCGGTCACGGCGACGAACTCGACGGCGGCCGCGGCGGTCAGCGCCAGCGAGTCCGCTCCCCCGGACAGTCCGACGCACACCTCGTCACCGAGCTCGGGGTGGGCGCGGCGGAACGCCCGCAGCGCCGCGCGCACGGTCCAGGCCGGGCCGGTCCAGGCCGGGCCGGGCCGGTCCCCACCGGTCCGGGCGGGGTGCCGGCGAGCGGGGTCAGCGGCAGCCACAGGCGCTGATCTCGGCGGCGATCCGGTCGAGGACCGGGCGCGCGACGGCGGGGTCGGTGCCGGAGGACAGCAGGGCGAAGCTCATGGTGCGGCCGTCGGTGCTGGTCACCGAGCCCGCCAGGGTGCTCGTCCCGGCGAGGGTGCCGGTCTTGGCGCGCACCCAGCCGGCGCCGGCGGCGGCGGGGCCGGTGAACCGGTCGACCAGCGTCCCCGACCCGGCGGCCACGGGCAGGGTGTCGAGCAGGTCGCGCATCTCGCGGGTCGCGTCGGGTGCGGAGGCGGTGCGCAGGACGTCGGTGAGCACGGCCGCCGAGATGCGGTTGCCGTTGCTCATGCCGGAGCAGTCGTCCAGGCGCACCCCGGACATGTCGAGGCCACGGTCGGTGAGCGTGTCGAGCACGGCGGCGGTCCCGGCGGCGAAGTCGACCGGATCGTCCGGGTCGCGGTCCAGCGCCACCTCGCGGCAGATCGCCTCGGCCAGCACGTTGTCGGAGTGCACGAGCATCGAGCGGAGGCGATCGGTGAGCTCCGCCGACGACACCCTGCCCAGCTCATCGGTCGTCTCCACCGGGTCGGAGGCGACCCGCACGCGCTCCGGGTCCACGCCCAGTTCGCGGGCCAGGGCCCTCCCGGCCGCGAGGGCGGGTTCGGTCGTGCGGGGCGAGTACTCGTCGGCCGGATCGAGGCGGCCGGAGTCGAGCATCCACGCCTCGATGGGCGCGATGTTGCCGGCCGGGATCTCCGACGGGGGCCAGCCGGGGCCCAGCCGCGGCCCGGTGTACGGGCCCGGGTCCACGACGATGCGCGCCGGGGCGAGCCCGGCGTCGCGGACGACGTCGGCGGCCTGTGTGAGCGTGGCCGCGCCGGGGAAGAGCGGACCGGGCTCGGCGCCGCCGGACATGGTGGGGTCGCCGCCGGGGACCACGACGAGCGTGTCCGGTTCGGCGCCGCGGGCGAGGACCGTGTCGACGCGGGTGTCGCCGGGCAGTCTGCTCAGCGCGGCGACCGCGGTGAGCAGCTTGGTCGTGGACGCGGGGACCTTGGCGTCGCGAGGGCGGCGCTCCCACAGGACCTGTCCGGTCGCGTCGTCGACCACGCTGGCGGTGAGGTCGCCGACCGCCGGGGACGCCGCGAGGGGGCCGAGGATCTCCTCGAGGGCGGCGGGGTCCGGCAGGGGCGCCGAGTCGTCCGCCGCGTGCAGTCCGGGGTTCAGCTCCGCCGTGGTCTGCGCGGGGGCGCCGACGACCGCGCGGACGTCGTCCTCCACGTCGGTGAACAGCGCCGCCGCGACGAGCCCGGCGACCAGGAGTACGACGACGACGAACACGACCCCCGCCCGCCACACGAGCCCACGCCCGCGCCACACTCCGCGCTCGGTCACTCGTGCCCACCCTCCCGGACGCTGTCGCCTCCACTGTCACCGCCACCGGTCGCCACCGGCGGCTGCCGACGCTACCCTCGCCTGCCGTGCGTCGGACCCACGCTAGCGGCCCGCGTGACGGCGGCCACCCCCGGCGCCGGGGCCGCCTACTAGAATCGGCCCGGATTGTCCGGGAGAGCCGTCCCGGGTCCGGAGAATGACGATTTGTGAGGTAGCCCGTGACCGTCGAAGTGACCATCGAGATCCCCAAGGGTTCGCGTAACAAGTACGAGATCCACCACGAGACCGGCAAGATCTATCTCGACCGTTTCCTCTTCACCTCGATGGGCTACCCGGCCGACTACGGCTACATCGACAAGACCCTCGCCGACGACGGTGACCCCTGTGACGCCCTGGTCCTGCTCGACGAGTCCGTCTTCCCCGGCGTGATCGTCAAGTCGCGCGTCGTGGGCGTCTACACCATGTCCGACGAGGCCGGTGGCGACGACAAGCTGCTGTGCGTCCCCGCCCTGGATCCGCGCTGGGAGCACATCCAGGACGTCGACGATGTCCCGGACTTCGAGCTCAAGGCGATCGAGCACTTCTTCCTGCACTACAAGGACCTCGAGCCGGGCAAGCACGTCACCCCGGGCGAGTGGCGGGACAAGGCCCATGGCGAGAAGCTCATCGCCGAGGGCCTCGAGAACTTCACCGAGCACCCCGAGGAGAAGGCCGAGCCCTTCCGCGGCTGACGCCGTCTGGCCCGGCACCGGACGCGTGCCGGGCCGTGCCGGGCCGTGCCGTGCCGTGCCGTGCCGTGCCGTGCCGTGCCGTGCCGTGCCGTGCCGTGCCGGGACGCCGAGAAGAGCATTTCGCTCGTGTCGCCCGAGTAGCGATGTGCGAAACACTCTTCTCGGCGGGGCTGGCTCCTCTGTGGGGCGCTCCTTTGTGGGGCGCTCCTCTGTGGGGCGCGGTCAGCGGCCGGTGTACCGCGCCTCGCGCTTCTCCAGCGTCGAGCCGATGGCCTCCATCATGTCCGCCGAGGCCAGGAAGCCGGCGTTCCACGTCGCGACGTAACGGTTGGACTCGTAGATCGGCCCCTCGATCGCCCGGTTGAGGACCTCGCGGGTACCGCGGACCACCAGTGGCGGGTTGTCCGCGATCTCGGCGGCCGTGGCGTGGGCCGAGTCCAGCACCCCGGCGGCGTCGTCGGCGACGTGCGTGACCAGGCCGTAGCGCAGCGCGGTCTCCGCGTCGATGTCGCGCCCGGTCAGCGCCAGCTCGCGGGTCAGCCCGGAGCCGATGATGTACGGCAGGCGCCCGAGCGAGCCCATGTCGGCGACGATGCCCACCTTGACCTCGCGGACCGAGTAGCTCGAGTCCGCCGAACCGTGGCGGACGTCGCAGGCCGAGATGAGGTCCATGCCGCCGCCGATGCAGCGGCCCTGGATCGCGGCGACGGTGGGCGTCCTGGCCGACGCGACGGCGTCGACGGCGCGGCGCATGTTCTCCACGAAGTCCAGGATGCGCTCGTTACGCGAGGCGTCCGGGGTCGTGTCCTCGGGCAGGAACTCCATGAACTGCGGCATCATCGCCATCAGGTCCAGGCCGTACGTGAAGTTGCGGCCCTCGCCGGCGAGCACGACGGCGCGGACCCCGGGGTCGGCGTCGAGCTCGGCCATCACGCGGGGCATCTCGGCCCAGAAGTCCGGGCCCATCGCGTTGTTGCGCCCCGGGCCGATCAGCGTCACCTGGGCGACGTGCGGGTGACGGGCACCCTTCTCGATACGGACGGAGGCGTACTCGCCGGGAGCGGCTGAGGTGTCTGGAGTGCTCATGGCCCCAGCCTGCCACGGGCCCCTCAGGCGCGGACTCGCGAGGCACGGGAATCGGGCATGACGAACCACAGGATCACGTAGATGAGCAGCTGCGGACCCGGCAGCAGGATCGAGGCAACGAACAGGAGGCGGACCAACGCCGGGTCCAGCCCGAAGTAGTCGGCGAGCCCACCGCACACGCCGCCGATCCAGCGGTCCTCCGACCGCATCAGTCGCTTGGGCCCGGAATCTGGGGAATAGGTCATGACGTCACACCTCGTCGTCGTCGGGAAAGGGGGATCGGGGACCTCTCCCCGGTGACCTCCACTCTCCTCCCCGAGCACCCGCTCCACATCGGGGAAAGACCCGATTCTGAGACCCTGATCCGGCGTCGGGGTGCGGTCCGCCCGGTTCAGGTGTGGAACTCGCCGCAGTCCACCGTGAGGGTCTGGCCCGTGACCGCGGAGGCGGCGTCGGAGAGCAGGAACAGCACCGGGTCGACGATCTCGCGCTCGGAGGGCAGGCGCCGCAGATCCATCTTCTCGGCGGTGTGGGCGTAGACGTCGTCGACCGTGCCGCCGTACTTGGTGGCCAGGTGCTCGAAGTACGCCTTGAGGGTCTCGCCGTAGATGTACCCGGGCGCCACGGTGTTGACGCGGATGCCCCGCGAGCCGAGCTCGGTGGCCAGAGAATGGCCCAGCGCGACGAGGGCGGTCTTGGCGATCTTGTAACCCGCGTAGCGCTCGCGGGAGTGGTGGATCACCGCGGAGGCCATCATGACGACGGACGCGCTGGCGGGGGCCGGGTCTGTGGCGGAGTCGGCGGCGGAGTCGGCGGCGGCGGCTGCGGTGCCGGTGGCGGGAGCGGCGCCGGCCTCGAGCAGCGCGGTGAACTCCTGCGTGGTGCGCAGGGCGCCGAGCACCGACAGATCGATCCCGCGGGAGATCTGGTCGTGGTCGGTCTGCGCGAGCGGCTTCATGCTGGGCACCGCGAACGCGCTGTAGACCAGACCGTGCACCGCATCGGTGTGACCCTCCACCGTCTCCCGCAGTGCGCGCACCGACTCCGGGTCGGTGGCGTCCACGGCCGCCGCGATCGCGTTCCCTCCGCCCGCCCGGACCTCCTCGGCGATCTCGACGACCCGCGACTCCGTGCGGGCGGCGACGACCACCGTCGCCCCCTGTGCGGCGGCCTGCAGGGCGAGCGTGCGGCCGAATCCCGGACCCGCTCCCACGATCACGATGGTCTTGTTGCTGAGGTTCTCTGTCATCCGCCTCACTTAACCAGCCCCGGGTGACCGCGGCGGGCAGTTCACCTACGCGGGATACGATCCGCGGGTGGCCACCATTCCCGCGCAGTATCTTCGCAGTTCACACGCCGCGGAACCCCGGACACTCCTCGACGTGTTCGACGCCGCGGCGACCCGCCACCCGGACGCGCCGTGCATCGACGACGGCACCCGGGTCCTGACCTACGACGAGGTGGCGCGGACGATCCACGCCTCCGCCCGATGGATGCACGACCAGGGCGTCGTCGCCGGCGACCGGGTCGGCATCCACATGCCCTCGGGCTCGGCGGACCTCTACCTGGCCATCCTCAGCACCCTCGCCGCCGGCGCCGCGTACGTTCCCGTCGACGTGGACGACCCCGCCGAGCGCGCCGAGCTGGTGTTCGGTCAGGCGCAGGTCGCGGCCGTCTACACCGCCGACGGCATGCTCGTCACCGACCCCGACCGGACCACCTCACCCTCGCGACACCGCGGCCCGACGGTGGACGACGACTGCTGGATCATCTTCACCTCCGGGACCACGGGCCTGCCCAAGGGTGTGGCCGTGACGCACCGCAGCGCGGCGGCGTTCGTCGACGCCGAGTCCCGGCTCTTCCTCACCGGCGCGCCGCTGGGCCCCGGCGACCGCGTGCTGGCGGGGCTGTCCGTGGCGTTCGACGCCTCCTGCGAGGAGATGTGGCTCGCCTGGGCCCACGGGGCATGCCTCGTGCCCGCGCCGCGCTCGGTCGTCAAGTCGGGCCTCGACCTCGGCCCGTGGTTGCGGGATCGGCGGATCACCGTCATCTCCACGGTGCCGACCCTCGCCTCGATGTGGCCCGATTCGATGCTCGCCGGTATCCGGATGGTGATCCTCGGCGGCGAGGCCTGCCCTCCGGAACTGGCCGAACGCCTGGTCGGTGACGGTCGCGAGGTGTGGAACACCTACGGCCCCACCGAGGCGACCGTCGTCGCCTGCGCGGTCCGGCTGGACGGCGTCGGTGAGGTGTCGATCGGGCTGCCGCTGGACGGCTGGGACCTCGCGGTGGTCGATGCGGCGGGCGATCCGGTGGGCTACGGGGAGTCCGGCGAGCTGGTGATCGGCGGGGTCGGCCTGGCGCGGTACCTGGACCCCGAGAAGGACGCCGAGAAGTACGCGCCCATGCAGACCCTGGGCTGGGAGCGCGCGTACCGCTCCGGCGACGTGGTCCGACTCGAGGCCGACGGCCTGTACTTCAACGGCCGCGTCGACGACCAGGTCAAGATCGGCGGCCGCCGCCTCGAGCTGGGGGAGGTCGACACCGCCGTGTCCGCCCTGCCCGGGGTCAGCGCCGGCGCCGCCGCGGTGAAGAAGACCGACGCCGGCCAGCCCGTGCTCGTGGCCTACCTCGTCGCCGAGGACCCCGGCCGCTTCGACCTCGCCGACGCGGCCGGGCGCCTGCGCGAGCACCTGCCCGCCGGCGTGGTCCCGCGCCTGGCCCTGGTCGACGAGCTGCCGACCCGCACCTCCGGCAAGGTCGACCGCGCCGCCCTGCCGTGGCCGCTGGCCCAGACGTCGGCCGCCGAGTCCGAACTCGACGGTATCGAGGCGTGGGTCGCCGAACTGTGGTCGGCCGCCCTCGGAGCCGACGTCTCCGGGGTCGACGAGGACTTCTTCGCCCTCGGGGGCGGCTCGCTCGCCGCCGCGCACGTGGTGGCCCGCGTCCGGGAGCGCTTCCCCGCGGTAACCGTCGGCGACATCTACGACCGCTCACGCCTGGGCGACTTCGCCGGGTTCCTGGACGAGCTCGAGCCCGAGGCCGAGGTCGAACCGCGACACGTCCGACCCGTCGGCCGCGGCGCGCAGCTCCTGCAGATGCTCGCCACGATCCCGCTGCTCACCCTGACCGGCTTGCAGTGGCTCACCTGGGTGGGTATCGCCAACAACGTCGCCGTCGGCCTCGGGCTGCCCTGGGCGCGGCCGGTGTCGTGGTGGGTGCTCGGGATCATGGTGGCTCTGCTCCTGCTGCCCGCCGGCCGCATGCTGGTCACCGCCGGCCTGTGCCGGGTGCTCACCGCCGGCGTGGCGCCGGGGACGTACCCACGGGCGGGGTCGGTGCACCTGCGGATCTGGGCCGCCGAGCGGTTGGTCGAGGTCTCCGGGGCCGCCAACCTCGAGGGTGCCGGGTGGCTCACCCCCTTCGCCCGGTTGCTGGGGGCGCAGATCGGACACGGTGTGGACATGCACACCCTCCCACCGGTCACCGGCCTGCTCCGGGTGGGCGACGGGGCCTCGATCGAACCCGAGGTGGACCTGGCCGGGTACTGGATCGACGGCGACCTCGTGCACGTGGGCTCCGTGGAGATCGGCGAGAACGCGGTGGTGGGCGCCCGGTCCACCCTGCTGCCCGGCGCGGTGGTGGGCCGCGGGGCCCACGTGGAGATCGGGTCCGCGGTGGTCGGCACGGTCAAGGCCGGTAAGCGCTACGCAGGCTCGCCCGCGCTCAAGCGCGGCAAGCGTGGATCGAGTTGGCCGGCCGAGCCCGCGCCCCACAACCGGCTCTGGAGCCTGGTCTACCAGTTCTCCGCCGTCGCGCTCGGTGCGATGCCGCTGGCGGCCCTGCTCGCCGGCCTCGCGCTGGTGGCCTGGGGAGCCCGCGGCGCGGGCAGCCCGAGCGAGATGGTCCTACTCGCCGCACTGTGGTCGGTCCCCGCCACCCTCCTCGCGCTCGCACTCTTCGCCGCGGCCACCCTCGGGGCGGTGAGGCTGCTGTCGATCGGCCTGGACCCCGGCTTCCACCCGGTCCACTCGCGGATCGCCTGGCAGGCCTGGTGCAGCGAACGCCTCATGGACGCCGCCCGGAACTGGCTCTACCCGCTCTACGCCTCCATGCTCACCCCGGTCTGGCTGCGCATGCTGGGAGCCAGGATCGGCAAGGACGTCGAGGCCTCGACCGTGCTGCTCATCCCCGCGCTCACCACCGTCCGCGACGGGGCGTTCCTCGCCGACGACACCATGGTCGCGCCGTACGAACTGGGCTCCGGATGGATGCGTCTGGAGCACGCCCAGGTCGGCAAGCGCGCCTTCCTCGGCAACTCCGGGATCGCCTCCGCCGGGCGGAAGGTGCCCGCGCGCGGCCTGGTCGCCGTGCTCTCGTCCGCCCCGCAGAAGGCCAAGAAGGGCACCTCGTGGCTGGGGTCGCCGCCGCAGAAACTCCCTCGCGCCGTCGCCGACACCGACGACGTCCGCACCTACCAGCCGCCGCGACGCCTCAAGGTCGCCCGGGCGGCGTGGGAGACCCTGCGACTGGTCCCCGTCTGGATGTCGTTCCTGCTGCTGGTGAGCGTCCTGGTGGTGATGCAGGAGATCCACCTGGAGTGGGGCTTCGGCGTGGCGGCACTGACCTCCGGGCTGACGCTCGCCTACGCGGGCCTGGTCGCCCTGGTGGTCGCCGCCCTGGCCAAGTGGATCCTCGTGGGCCGGATCCGCGCGGGCGAGCAGCCGCTGTGGTCGTCGTTCGTGTGGCGCAACGAAGTCGCCGACTCGTTCATCGAGTTGCTCGCCGCGCCGTGGATGGCCCGGCCCGCGTCGGGCACCCCGGTGATGAACGCGATGCTGCGCCTGCTGGGCTCACGGATCGGCCGTGGCGTGTGGTGCGAGTCGTACTGGCTGCCCGAGGCGGACCTGATCACCCTCGGGGACGGCGCCACCATCAACCGCGGGTGCGTGGTCCAGACCCACCTGTTCCACGACCGCATCATGCAGATCGACCGGGTGACGATCGAGGCCGGCGCCACGCTGGGGTGCCACTGCGTCGCGCTGCCGGCGTCGTCGATCGGTGACGGCTCAACCGTCGGCCCGGCCTCACTGGTGATGCGCGGCGACCGCATCCCGCCCGGCACCCGCTGGCAGGGCAATCCGATCGCACCCTGGCGGGGCTGAGCCGGTGGGCGGGTCAGCCGCCGGCGATGGCCCGCAGCGCCGCCAGGTGGGACGCGTAGGCCTTGCGTCCGTCGCGGGTGAGCGACAACCACGTCCGCGGTCGCTTGCCGACGTACCCCTTGCTGACCTTGACGTATCCGGCCTTCTCCAGCACCGATGCCTGCTTGGACAGTGTCGAGTCGGTGACCTCGACCGCGTCGCGGATGGTGGCGAAATCCGCGTAGTCGACGCCAGCCAGGGCCGCGACGATGGAGAAGCGGACGGGCGCGTGGATGACCTCGTCCAACCGGTGGCGGGCGTGCCCTCCCGATCCGCCGCCCGCCCCCGGGGCGGAGCCCCCCGATGCAGCCGGGGTGCTCGTCGTCGTCTCGTCGCCCGTCATATGACCGCCCGTCGTCTCGCCGCCCATCTTCTCTCCGCTCACCGCTCGGATCCCCGCCGGTCGATGATCGCGGCGGCCACCAGGCCGGGCAGGGCGACCAACAGAACCCCGAGGAGGTACCACCAGGCGGTGAGCCCGATCGTGGTGCGGATGACGTTCAGGCCGGTGACGACGACGAGGATCATCACGCCCGATCCCGCGACGCCCCACGTGTAGGTCCGTCCCGATCCGCGGGGGCCCGCCTTGATCGCGCGTCGCTGCCAGAAGATCGCCACGAAGAGCAACAGCACGTACGGCACGAGCGCCCAGTTGGAGAACATGATCGCGACTGTCCCGATCCCCATCAGAAGCGAGATGGCCGCGGCGAACGCCGCGAACAGGCGGGCGTCGTGCCGGGAGCTGACCGGTGGGCGACCCTCGGCCTCGGCGAGCATGCGGGCGGCCTCCGCTCGATCGACCTCGCCGGTGCTGGAGTTCTGCGGGTCCATGGGTCTGCCTTCCGTCGGTGCCCCGGGGGAGTTTCCGCCGCGGAGTGGTCTTGATAGTAAGCAAGTACTTTCCAGTTTGGCAACTACTTTCTCGGGATCGGCCACGTCTCGCGTCGAGAAGGGCGTCGCCGGACGCGGGTCCTCTAGACTCGCGCAGGTCATGGAATTGAAGGCAGTGAAGTCAGACCTCGTCGCCAGGATCGCGTCCCCACGCACGCCGTCGGGCGCCGATCCGGTCGACCCCTACCTGCCCGGCGCGGGCAACCACGGATATCGCGTCACGCGCTACGAGCTGGACCTGAGCTACAAGGTGAGCCCCAACAACCTCCGTGGCGAGGCGGTGATCACCGCGACCGCCACCGAGCCGCTGGAGACGATCCGGCTCGACCTCTCCCCACACCTGACCGTGTCCAAGGTGCTCCTCGACGGGGGCCGCGTCACCCGCTTCACCCGGCCCCGCGGCAAGCTCTCGATCACCCCCGCCGAACCGCTCGCCGTCGGATCAGCGTTCACCCTGACCATCCGCTACTCCGGCAACCCGAAGCCGATCCGTGGGCCGTGGGGCGAGGTGGGCTGGGAGGAACTGACCGACGGAGTCCTGGTCGCGGGCCAGCCCAACGGCGCCGCCAGCTGGTTCCCCTGCGACGACCACCCCTCGGCGAAGGCCCCGTTCCGCATCAGGCTCACCACCGACTCGCCGTACCGCGCCGTCGTCACCGGCACGCTGGTCGGCAAGAAGCGCAGTGGCAGCACGACCGCATGGGACTTCGACCTCCCGCACCCCACCTCCCCTTACCTGGTCACCGTCAACCTCGGTCAGTACGACCACCTCGAGTCCACCGACGGGCCGGTGCCGTTCCACGCCTTCGTCCCCGCCGACCTCAAGCGGGGATTCCGGCAGGCCTTCGCCCGGCAACTCGAGATGATCACCGTGTTCTCCGATCTCTTCGGCCCGTACCCGTTCGACAGCTACAAAGTCGTGGTGACCGACGACGAACTCGAGATCCCGCTCGAGGCGATGGGCATGTCGACGTTCGGACGCAACACGTGTGAGGCCGCGGGCCGGCCGGACTCGGACGAGCGACTCATCGCCCACGAGCTGGCCCACCAGTGGTTCGGCAACGCCGTCACCATCGCCGAGTGGAAGCACATCTGGCTGCACGAGGGGTTCGCCTGCTACGCCGAGTGGCTGTGGACCGAATTCTCCGGCGGCGCCGACGCCGGCAGTCACGCACTGCGCTACTACTCCAAGCTGCAGAACTCCCCGCAGGACCTCCTCCTGTCGGACCCCGGACCCGAGGACATGTTCGACGACCGTGTCTACAAGCGCGGCGCCCTGACCCTGCACGCGCTGCGCCTGACGATCGGCGACGACCGCTTCTTCGATCTCCTCCGCGCGTGGGTCGCGACGTACTCCGGCAGGACCGTCACCACCGACGACTTCCTCCACCTGGCCGCCGACCACTCCCCCGTCGACCTGCGGCCGCTGTGGAACGCCTGGCTGTTCTCCGAGCCCCTGCCGCCGACCCTCGGTATGCCCGATGACGCCACCGGCAGCCACTGAACCGACACCCACCACCGGCCGGTCGGCCGCGGGCGGGATGCGGGCACTGACGCTGGCGACCGTGTTCGCCGCGGCCTCCGGGTACCTGGTGATGCTGGTGGCCGGCCGCGCACTCGGCCCGGCAGACTATCCGTTGTTCGCCACCTACTGGGGAGCGTTCTTCGCCCTCGGCGGCGTCGCCAACGGGCTGATGCAGGAGGTCACCCGCGCCGTCCGCTCGGCCCGCGGGGGTGGGACCGGCACGGTCGGCGCGCGGCCGCCGCGGTCGGCCGTCCGGTTGCTGTCGGCCGGGCTCACGCTGGGCCTGGTCCTTGCGGCCGCGGTGGCCGTGAGCGCACCGGCCTGGCCCGCGCTGGGCCTGCCCACGTTCTCCGGCGTCGGCGTCGCCATCATGGCGTTCGGCATCCTCGGCTTCACCCTCCAGGCCGCCACCGCGGGCGCCCTGTCGGGAACCGAACGCTGGGGCCTGTACGCGGTCCTGCTCACCGTCGACGCGGCGCTGCGCCTGGCCGTGGCGGGCGTCGCGTGGTGGCTCGGCGACGCCGGTCTCGGATTCGCCGTGGCCACGGTCGCAGGCGCCGTCACGTGGGCGCTGCTCATCGCCCTGTCCCCCGCCACCCGCGACGCGCTGGCCTCCGCCGTCGACGCCGGCCGCCGGCGCTTCTGGCGCAACACCGGGGCAGCCATGCTCGCCTCCGCCGGCACCTCGGCCTTGGTGACCGGGTTCCCGCTGTTCGTCACCGCCACCGTCCGCGCGGACGATCCGGCCCCACTCGTCGGCGCGGTGATCCTCGCCATCACCCTGACCCGCGCGCCGTTGCTCGTGCCGCTCACCAGTTTCCAGAGCGCGATCATCGTCTACTTCGTCCAGCGCCGCGCCCGCGGACCGCGGTCGCTGGCCGCCCCCCTCGGCCTGGTGACGGCGGTGGGAATCGTGGGAGCAGGGGCCGCGTGGCTGGTCGGCCCGTGGCTGATCCGCGTGTTGTTCGGCGGCGACTTCGAACTGCCCGGTGCGGTGCTGGCCGCCCTGACCGCCGCGTCGGTGGGCACCGCCGCCCTGATGGTGACAGGCAACGCGGCGCTGGCCTTCGACCGCCACCTCCTCTACAACGCCGGGTGGTGGGTCGCGGTCGTCGCCGCGGCGGCCCTCCTCGTCGCCGTGCCCGGACCACTCGACGTGCGCGCCGCGATCGCGCTCCTCGCCGGCCCCGGCATCGGGGTCGCGGTCCACGTCACCGGCCTGGCCGTGACCGCGCGCCGCCCGGAAACCGACGCATGACCGACGTCCGTCTGCTCGCCCGCCGGGGCGGCGAACTCCTCGCCGCCCTCCTGGTCGCGGCCGTGGTCGGTGCCCTCACGTTCGCTGGAGTCGACGCGCTGCCGTTCGTCGAACCCAGCTGGCTGCCCGAGACCTTCGGCGCGACCCTCGCCGCGGGGGTCGTCATCCTCGCCGGGTGGCTGTTGCTGCGCAGGGCCACTGGCGGCCGGGCCCTGTGGCTGCTCGGAACCGCCGGGCCGGCTTTCCTGGCCTCCTCCCACCTCGGACTGCTGCTGAACGGCACGCCGCACTACCTGTTCGGCCTCGGCGGCGACCAGCTCAACCGCGTCGCCTACGTCACCCGCTTCGCCGACTCCCCCGCCCTCGCCGACCCCTTCTACGCCGACGCCGCGCCCTTCTACCCGCCACAGTGGTTCTGGGTGGGCGGGCAGCTGTCCCGGATCACGGGCATCGACGGCTGGGAGTTCTACAAGCCGTACGCCATCGTCACCATGGCCATCGCCGGCGCGATCGCGTTCGTGGCCTGGCGATGGCTCGTCCCCGCGCGGCTTGCCGTCGTGTTCGGTCTCGTCACCTCGGTCATCGGCGGGCACACCAACGCCTACGAGCCCTACTCGTGGATCCTCATCTGCCTGCTCCCGCAGGTCGTCGTGGCGACGTTCCTCCTCTGCGCACGGGTGGCCGCCGCAGCCGGATCCCGGACGAGCCGCGGACCCACGTGGCCGCTGGTCGCGACGATCGGCCTCTACCTCGGCTGGGCTGCGCTGGGCTACACCCTCATCGCGGGTGTCGCGGCGCTGATGGTGGGCCTCGTCGTCGTCATCCATTCCTGGCGGTACCGCGCCGATCGTGCGGTGGTCCTCGCCCTGCTCGGCCGCCTGGCCGCCATGGCGGCGATCTCCGCGGTGATCGCACTGTTGTTCTGGCACCGATTCCTGCTGGCCGCCCTCGGCGGCGCGGACACCGAACCCTCGGTGGCCAACGACTTCGCGCCCGAGATCGCCTCGCGGTGGCCGCTGCCGATGCTCGAGGTGTCCGCCGTCGGGCTACTGTGCCTGATCGGCGTGGTGTGGCTGGTCGTCACCGTCTGGCCCGATGGAGCCGGCCGGGCCTCCGAGCACGCGGCGGCGACGTTGCGAACGCGGATCGGCACCGAGCACGACACGGACCACGTCGTCGACACCGACGCCGACGGCCCTCTCCCCCCGGCCGATCGACGGCTCGTCCTCGCACAGGCCCTGGGCCTCACGGCGGTGACCGTCCTCGGGTGGTACGTGCTCTCGGGGCTGCGGGCGGTCACCGGCAGCACGCTGCTGCCGTTCCGGATGATCCCGATCATCACCCTCGTCCTCGCCCTGGCGGGCGTGGTCGGCGCGCTGACGCTGGCCCGGTGGGCCGTGCGGACCTCTCCCGACCGGTCCCGTGGCCGCGTCACCGCCGCGGCGGTGGTGGTCGCGGGCCTCGCTGCCGTCCAGATGGTGCAGCACGTCTCCGGGGAGGATGCGGAGTTCGCCGCCGAAGCCCGCGGGTTCCCCGCGGTGCCCCGCGACGTGCTGGACGCAGTGGACGACATGACCGGCGACCGGGCACCCTCGGACCTCGTCCTGCTGACCTCGGATCCGACCCTCTACGCCTACCGGCCGTACTTCTCGTTCCAGGCGCCGGCCCAGGCGTACGCCACGCCCGCCGGCCGGTACGAGGAGCGCCTCGACGAGATCCGGAGCTGGGCGGACACCGAGACCCCCGGAGAGCTGACCGCCGCGCTGGACTCGAGTGAGTTCCGCAGCCCCGACGTTCTGGTCCTCACCCGCGAGGGGTCCCGCCGCTGGGTTTTCCCCGCGATCGTCAACCAGATGCCCCGGGTCCAGAACAACGCGCGCGAGGAGATCGTCTTCCGGCCGCGGCAGTTCGACGATCCCGCCCGCTTCGACGTCCGAGAGGTGGGGTCGCGGATGGTGATCGTGCAACGCTGAGGCCCCGGCGGGCGCGCCGGGGAGCACGGGCCCACCCGGGCCCCGGCAGCAGAGACCCGCTATGCCCTCCGCAGCGATGCCTGCGCCGGGAACGGCACGACGATCTCGCGGCCCACGTCCTCCACCGCGTCGGTGAGCACGGTGGTCAGCACGATGCGGTCGTCGTAGACGTGGGCGATGCGGACCTCGGTGTCACGCCCGTCCTCATCGACGAGGTAGCGGTCCATGAGGAAGCGGAGGCCGACCCGCTCGAGCGCGGCCTCCGCCTCGTGCCAGTCGTCGACCGGGCCCATCGGCCGGCCCAGCCTGTCGATCGGCACGAGCGCCGGCTCGGCGACCGTCATGTCGATCCAGCCGACCACCTCGCCGTCGTCGCGACGGTGCGGGATCCACGTCTCGGGGATCACCCGTGTGTCAGAACTTGCGGAACGTGTGCCCGAGCAGCTTCTTGCCGCCCTCGGTCAGCTTGCCGGCCCTGGCCGCGGTCGGGATCAGCGACAGCGCGTTGAGCCGCGAGGTGACGTGCAGGCGCGCGGCCCGCTCGGCGCTCTTCCAGCCGCGGGCCGCGAACGCGTCGGCCTCACCGGCGAAGAAGCGGGCCTCCTCGTCGAACCGCCGACCGTCGAGGGCGCGGACCGACGAGTCCGACGCCGAGTGCCGGCGGTAGAGGAACGCCAGCGTGGGGTCGTAGATCATGTGGCCGCCCCCGGTGATGACGTCAACCAGCAGCGCGAGGTCCTGCACCACGTCCAGACCCTCACGGAACCCGATCCGCTTGACCCACTCGGAGTTCCACGCCAGCGACGGGAAGTAGGTCCAGTTGCCGTGCATGAGCGAGGTCATGAGCTTCTCGCCGTGCAGCACGGTGCGGCCCTGCGCCTTGGGCTGGGTGAACGCCTTCACCGAGTCGGACAGCCCCCGGACGGGCGCGCCGTGCTCGTCGATGACGCTGACCCCCACCTCCATCACGGCGGCATCCGGCACGGCGGCGAACCCGTCTGCCACGACCTGCAGGTAGTTGGGCAGCATGATGTCGTCGGCGCCCATGATCACCACGGTCGGCGCGGTGACCATGTCCACGCATTTGCGGTAGTTGCCGTTCGCGCCGAGGTTGGTCTCGTTCTTCTCGTAGGTCACCCGCTCGTCGCGCGCGGTGATCTCGCCCATGTAGCGGGCCGGCTCCGGATCCGGGTAGCCGTCGTCCACCACGACCAACCGGAAATCGCGGTAGCTCTGCGCCAGGACACTGTCCACGGCCTTCTTGAAGTGGTCGACGTCCCCGTAGTAGGGGAGCATCACGTCGATGGCCATCAGGGGAACCGCCGTCCTTCTCGTCACCGGATTGTCCGTCCGGTCGCATAGTATCGACCTCCGATGAGCAGTGACAGTGAGCAGCACCCAGGCGGCGACTCGGCGGGCCGGAACGAGGACGTCCGAAACCACGACGTGTGGCTGATCGTCCCGTGCTTCAACGAGGGCACCGTGATCGAGGAGGTGCTCCGTTCGGCGCGTGGGACGTTCCCCAACATCGTGGCGGTGGACGACGGTTCGGCGGACAACTCGGCGACGGCGATCCACCGCGCGGGTGCGCACCTGGTCCGCCACCCGGTGAACCTGGGCCAGGGCGCGGCCATCCAGACCGGCGTGGAGTATGCCCGCGCCCAGCCGGGGGCCCGGTACTTCGTCACCTTCGACGCCGACGGGCAGCACCAGGTCAAGGACGTGCTGGCCATGGTGGAGCGGGTGCGCTCCGAGCCGGTGGACATCGTCGTGGGCACGCGCTTCGGGCGCCCCCGCCGCGACGACGACCAGGTGCCGCTGATCAAGCGTCTCGTGTTGCGGACCGTGGTGCTGCTGAGCCCGCGCACCCGGCGGCTGGGTCTGACCGACGCCCACAACGGTCTGCGCGTGTTCAACCGACGCGTCGCGGAGGACCTCAACCTCCGGATGAACGGGATGAGCCACGCCAGCGAGTTCGTGGAGCTCATGGACAGCCGCGGCTGGCGGGTGGCCGAGCAGCCGGTCGACATCCTCTACACCGAGTACTCGATGTCCAAGGGCCAGTCGCTGCTCAACGGCATCAACATCCTCTCCGACGGGTTCGTGGGAAAGAGGCTGCCCCGATGATCAAGGTCCTGCTCCTGCTGGCCGGCGCCGCGCTGGTCGTGTTCTTCCTGGCCAACCGCCGCAAGGCGCGTGCGAAGGCCGGGGTGAAGATCGGGTTCGTGCTGTTCGTCGTGTTCATGGTCTACGCCGTGATCCGGCCCGACGACCTCACCGTCGTCGCCAACGCGCTCGGGGTCCAGCGCGGCACCGACCTGGTGCTGTACGCGCTGGTCATGGGCTTCGCGTTCGTGACGGTGTCCACCTACGTTCGTTTCCGCGAGCAGGAACTGCGGTACTCGCGCCTGGCGCGGACGATCGCGTTACAGAACGCGGTGCGGCCCGATGACAAGGTCGACGCGGTGGTCATGAAGCCGGCCCCGGACGACGACGACCCGATGCGGTCCTGACCGCAGCCGTGGACGGGGGCGCGAACGAGGACGTCCGCGGCGAGGCCGCGCGCCTGCGACGCCGCCTCGGGGTGGCGCGCGGACGACTCGACGCGCTCCTCCAGGCCGCTGGCGACCCGGGAACGGGCGGGGTGGGAGACGCCGCCGGTGGGGACTCCGCAGCGCGCGGGGGTCTCGCCCGGATCGACGACGACGACGAGGTCCGCGCCCTCCTGCGCCCCGCAGCCGATCGGATCGCGCGCCTGCTCGAGCTGACCGACGGCCTCGCGGACGGCACGCTGTCCGAGGCGTCGGCTGGCGACGCGGCCCGGGCGGTCGCCGACACCCAGCCGTTCCGGCGGCCGCGGTGACCGGCGCACTGCCGGAGACCCCGCCGCCGGCCCGGGTGATCCGGTTACTCGACCTGGCCGCCGGCCTCGTCTCGGCGCGGGATGCCCTGGCGACCGCGCGCGACGCGCTCCTCACCTCCACGACCCGCTCCCCCGCCCTGGACGCGCTGGCCGACGCCGTCGGCGGCGAGGCCCGCGGCCTGACCGAGATCCTGGCGGGCGTGTACCGGCTGGTCGAGCTCGCCGAGGACTCCTGGGACGACCTCGACGGGCCGGACCCGCTTCCCGAGCCCGGGCGCGCGGCCCTGAGGGCGACGCTGGACCGGGCGGTGGACAACGCGTTGGCCGACCTGGCCAGGCTCGCCGGGGTCGCGGCGGTCGGGCCGGACGTGGCGGGTGGGCCGAGCGGGCCGAGTGGGCCGGGCGTGGCGAGTGGGCCGGGCGGAACCGGCAGCCTCGACACCGCCGCGACCGTCGCCGCCTGGGACCCGGACCCGGCCGAACCCGATCCTGCCGACCCGGCCGATGTGTATGCGACGGTCGAGCACATGCCCGTCGCCGACCGTCGACTCCTCGCGCTGGCCGAGCCGAAGGCCGTGGGCGGGACGTACGGCGTGCCCTGGCCGGTGCGGGCCCGCGCCAACGCGGTGGCCGTGCGCGCCGCGCTCCACCGCGAACAGCTGGCGGGTACGCCGTGGAGTCCGCGCATCGGGCGTCTGGAGACGATGGCGCGGCGTGATGCTCGTCGTCGTCGTTCCTTCCCGGCGTTCTCACCGCGCCGCGGTGGGCGGATGATCGAGGGGGTGGGCGAGCTCGGCCCGGAGACCGAGGCGGTGGCGGTGTACGTGCCCGGCACCGGCACCAACCTGGACATGTCCCACGTCAACACCGACGTCGCGGTGGACCTCGTCGAGGCGGGCGGCGGGCGACTGGCCGTGGTGACGTTCCTCGACGGCGAGTTCCCGCAAGACATCATGGCCGATGCCGGCGATCCCCGGTTCGCCGACGCCATGGCGCCGCGCCTGGTCCGCTTCTGTCGCGAGGTGGACAGGGTCATGGAGATCGAGTGCCCCGGCGCGGCGCTGACCGTGGTGGGGCACTCGTACGGCGGGCGGATCGTGGGCACCGCCGAACGGCTCGGCCTGCGCGCCGACCGGGTGATCTACGCCGAGTCGCCCGATCTCGGGGTGGGCGTCGCCGGGCCGTCGGACTGGCGCGCCCCCGGACCGGTGCGCAGGTACTCCCTCACCGCACCGGGCGACCCCGTGGAACTACTGCAGATCCGGTTCGGCCTACGACAGCGCGGGTCGCACTCCGACCTGGGCGGCGGCGCCGTCCGACTCGACACCGGCTACTTCGCCGACGGCACGCCCGTCTACGGCACGCGCGGTCACGGCGGCGTGTTCGACCGGGACTGCGGGGCGTTCCGGGCGATGCTCGCCGTGATGCTCGGCGGGCAGGTGCCCCTGTGGCGTGAACGGCGGATCCGGGCGCGCCACACCGGCGTGGACCGCGGTCAGGAGGGGCGGGTCCTGCCCGTCCTGCGCCGACATGCCGTGGGCCTGTTGCTCCGTCGCGATCAGGACCCCTACGGCGAGGCGGCCGTGCTCTGGGAGGGGCCTGAGCGACTGACGACGGTTCCACCGGCGACGCGCGCGGCGAGGGAAGAGGTTGGCGTTCCCACGGACGCTGTCTGATACTGGGGCCCATGGCTTCGCTCGACACCCGGTTCACCCCACCGTCCCTCACCACCGTGGGGATGGGCGCCCTGGGCGTCCTGTCGGTCGGGTTGATCTCCGCCGGCCTCTGGTACGACTCCCACCGCAGCGCCGAGGCCGTCGAGCGGGCCCGCGCGCAGGTCGAATCCGCGCAGACCACCGGGCCCACCACCGAGCCGATCGCGAGCACCACCTCGGAGAACAGCACCGAGTCGAGCACCGAGGAACCCACCAGCGAGGAGTCGACCGAGGTCTCCGAGGAGACCGAGCCCGCCGACGACCGGGCCGAACAGGCGGTCGCCCCGGTGGCCCCCGTGACCAGCGTGCCGACCGTCGCGCCGGTTCCGCGGGCCGCCGCCGTCCAGCCGGTCCGTCAGGCGCCGGTTGTCCCGGTCGCGCCCGCGGCCCCCGCCCCGGTGGCGCCCGCTGCGCCGGCGGCGCCCGCGGAGGGCGACGGTGTCGCCGGTGGCGGAGCCGAGGGCGGCACCGCGGGTGACGCCACGGGCGGCGCGGACGACGCCGGTCAGGGCGAGGGAGAACTCGAGGTCACCGCGCCCGACGGCGCCCGGCCCGCGCCCGGATTCCCGGACCTGCTCCGCCCGTTCCTGCCCCGGCCGAACTTCGCCCCGCAGCAGGACACCGTCGGCGCCGCGGCCGTGGGCGCCGACGCGGTCGGGACCGCCGGCGCCGCCGAGGCCGACGGCGACGCGGGTGAGGACGGAACTGCTCGCGCCGACGGCGACGCGCGCGCCGACGGCACCGCCGGCGCCGACGAGAACTAGCGCGTCAGTCGCGGAAGGACGTCAGTCGCGGAAGTAGTCGACCGTCCGGGCGACGCCCTCGCGGATCGTCACCCGCGGCGTCCAGCCGAGTACCTCGGCAGCGCGCTCGGCATCGAGGGCCGAGCGAGCGACATCCCCCAGGCGGGCGGGGGCGTACTCGGGATCGTCAGCGGCCCCCGCGGCCTCGGCGACCAGGGTGTGCAGCCCACGGTCGGTGGTCTCCACGCCGGTGCCCACGTTGAAGCGCAGCCCCGCCGCGGCCGGGACCTCGGCGGCGCGGACGAAGGCGTCCACCACGTCGTCGACGAACACATAGTCGCGCGTGTTGCCGCCGTCGCCGAACACGCGCGTGGGCTGACCGGCCAGCAACCGCTGGGAGAAGATCGCCACGACCCCGGCCTCGCCGTGCGGGTCCTGCCGCGGCCCGTACACGTTGGCCGGCGCGACGCCCGCCCACTCGATCCCGTACAGGCGCGAGAACATCTCCAGGTAGATCTCACCGGCCACCTTGCCGGCGGCGTACGGGCTCAGCGGGTCCACCGGTCGGGTCTCGGCGACGGGCAGCTCGGTCACGGGCCCGTAGATGGACCCGCCTGAGGAGGTGAAGACGATTCTGCGCACCCCGACCTTGCGGGCCGCCTCGGCCAGCCGGACGGTGCCGACGACGTTGACCTGGGCGTCGTGGACCGGATCCTCCACCGACAGGCGCACGTCGATCTGCGCGGCCAGGTGGAAGATGACCTCGGGCCGGGCGGCGGCCACCACGTCCTCGATGGCGGGGTCGGTCAGGTCGAGCTCCCGGAACTCGAACCGGTCACCGGCCTCACGGGCCGCCGCCAGGTTCTCGAGCCGCCCCCGGGACAGGTTGTCCACCACGGTCACGTCATGGCCCTCACCCAGCAGCCTGTCCACCAGGGTCGACCCGATGAACCCGGCCCCTCCCGTCACCAACGCGCGCATGTGATGCCCATCCCCTCGTCTGCGACGACACCGCCGCGGCTCCCTCACCTTCAGGCCCGTGCACAGGATACGACCGTGGGACCGGTGGCGAGGTCACTCCGGCCCGTATGTCCCGGCCGCCCGGGTGAGCGGGGACCGCCGCTCGGGCGGGAACGGGGAGTCCTCCACCATCTGCGCCAGTTCGGCGTCGGTGAACGCGTCCCGCACCGCGTAGATCCGCACCTGCGACTCGGCGTACACCTTGACCAAGCCGGGCGTGCCGTCGAGGCGCAGCAGATGCTCGTTGGGCTTCTGGAACCCCCAGTAGTTGGGCGGGCTCACGTACACGTACGTCACACCGAGCTCCGCCAACGCGCGGTCGACGCGGGGGTTCACGCCGGCCTCGTCCATCCGGGAGAACAGATAGGTGGTCAGCGGGGTCGTGGAACCGGGTTGGAGGTAGTGCCGCGAGGTCGAGGGCAACCCGTCGGTGGCGTACATCCAGCCCGAGCCCTCGTCGGGATTGGTATAGATGAGACCCGAGTAGGCCTGCGGCTGCTCGGACAGCCAGCGGAAGGCGCGCAGGTCGTGCTCGTCGACCATGCGGTTCCACCGCTGGTTCACCCCGGCCGCGACCGCGTACTCGGGCGAGGCCTGCACCACCCAGGACCCCACCCCCACCAGGGCGGCCAGCGCCACGGCCACCCGGGCGAGCCGGACGCCGCCACCGTCCGGGTCGGTGAGGGGATCGACCAGCCTGCCCAACCATCCCGCCAGCGCCTGGACGGTCGCCCCGACGCCCACACCCACCGCCGCGGCCACGACCACGGCCAGCACCACCCCGATCCGGCGGGGGTCGTTGTAGTAGATGCTGCCGATCCCGCGGAGTACACCGCCGGTCCAGTTGCCGAACACGCTCATCGAGTTGACGCACACCACCAACAGCCCGCCCCACAGCAGCAGCGGCCAGAACACCTTGCGGCGCAGCATCACCACCAGGCCCAGCGCGGCCACGGACAACAGCACCCACCGCACGCCCCAATCCTGGACGTGGCGCACCTGCAGGGCTACCGCCTTGCCCCAGGTGGCGGCGCGGTCGGCGTCGATCTGGAACTCGAAGGCCGAGATGTCGTCGGCCTCCTCGGACACCGTGAGCACCTGCGGCAACAGCGTGAGCACCCCGGCGAGCCCGATGCCGGCCAACACCACGAAGTCGCGCACACGGCCGCGGACCGGCCGCCACAGCCCGTCGAACAGCCACCAGAACAGCACGAACACGGCCGCGGTGACCATGGCCGACGGATGGACGCCGCCGATGCCGACCAGCCCGAGCGCGGCGGCGGGAATGAGCCGCCGATCGGCCAGGGCCGCCACCACGACCGCGGCCCCCAGGCCGGCCATGCCGTTGGCCACGGCCGACGGGGTGGCGGCCACCATCACCTCGACGAACGGCAGACCCGGGAACAGCGGGGTGGCCATCGCGGCCACGGCCGCCGAGGTGGCCACCACGGGCCGGGAGAACCGGCGGTGGGTGATCAGCCACGCCAAGGCCGCCACGCCCAGCGGGAACACGAGGGCGACACTGCCGATCTGCACGAGGTTGTACGTCTCGACGGCGCCGATCCCCCGCAGGCCCATGACCAGGGCGGCGATCGAGTGCCACGTGCTCGGGTAGTAGAGGGTCGCGCCGTTCTCCGGGTAACGCAGCTCCCCGGCGAGGTCGGGCGACGCCACGCCGAGGTCATGGATGAAGCGGATGTAGTTGGCGTGCCAGTGGGCGTCCCAGCCCTGGAAGATGTTCGCCGTGCCGCCGGGGGTCGCCGAGAGTTCGGTGAGGATCATCTGGCCGATCAGCCAGGCGCTCGTCAGGATCGCCGCGCCCGGCAGCAGCCACCACCACGAGCGCCGCCCGGGCCGACCGTCCACCCCGCCGGGGCGCTCGACCCCGGCGGTTCCGCGAACCCTGCGGAGTCGGCCGACCCGGCCGGTTCGGCGGCGCCGGCGACGGCGTCGCCCGTCCGCCGGCGTGGCGTCGCGGCCTCGTCGTCGTCGCCACACCCATGTCGCCCCGGTGATCAGCAGCCCCACCACGCCGACCACCGCGGCGGTCGCGGCCGTGGCGACCACGTAGGCGCCGAGCGACCACGGCACCCCGACCCGGCCGTAGACGTAGCCGGCGATCGCGGCGATCCCGAACGAGACCGGGATCGACGTGCCCAGCGCGAGACGCAGGGGCAGTTGCGCGGCGGCGCCCACGATCGCACCGGGCACCACCAGGAGCGCGGTGAGGGTCATCATGACCAACGCGATGTCGATGACCCGCCTCCGTTCCTGGACCTGTCCGTGTTCTGGCCCTGTCCGTGTCCGTGTCCCTCTCGGCGTCCGTGGGCCCGCCGTCCGACCCGCCCATTATGGTCCACCGGGCCGTGGAACCTCAGCGCGGCACGAGTACGCCGACCGGTCCGCTGCCCACGCACAGCTGGGAGGCGCCCCCGCCCGGGGAGACGGTCAGGCCCGTCCCCCCGCCCTCGAGGCGGACGTACACCGTCCCCGGCCCGGCCTGGACGGGGGCCGTCACCTCGTCGCCGTCATCGAGACGGACCGCGACGTGACCGTCGGCGTCAGCGAGGAGGTGGAGCCGGACCACCCAGTCGCGCCCGAGCAGCGGACCGTCCAGGGCGATCCGGGCGCCGTCCGGGCCGACCCGGTGGCCGCAGTCGGGCGCCGGCCCCTGCGGGATGGTGCGGCCCGGGACCACGTCGGCGGGATGCAGCGCCCCGTGCGCGTCGATCGCCACCGGGTCGCGGGTCCACGCCCCCACCGCCGGGACCCCCGGCACCCCGGCGAGCAGCGCGGACAGCCGGTTGGCGGGCGTCGTCAGGGGGAGCAGCACCTCGAGCGGGACCTCCTTGTCGAGCAGGGGCTCGGTGCGCTCGCGCAGCGCCGCGAGCAGCGGCTCGGTGTAGTCGCGGGACGGCTGCTCCGACCACACCTGGCGGTACGAGACGGTCGAGACGGCGGAGGAGGCGAGCAGCGCGACCAGGCCGAGCGCGCCCGCCATCGGCAACCAGGTCCCCGCGCGGCCGATCCGCGGGGCGGGGTCCCCCTCGGGCGCGGCGCGCTCCCCGGGCGCGGCGTCCTGCCGGCGCGGGGCGTCCTGCCGGCGCCGGGCGTCCTGCCGGCGCGGTGCGGCGATCGCCAGAGCGGCGGCCGCAGCCAGCACCACCGGCAGTTCGGAGTGGTACCGGAGGGTCTGCACGATCTCCGTCGCGGTGTCCGGGCCGGTGCGCCCCACCGCGACCAGGACCACCGTCACCATCGGGTACAGCGCAGCGGCCACCCAGATCGCACCGGTGCGCCGCCGGGTGAAAACGGACCACGCCAGGACCGCCGCGACCGCCAGGGCGCCCACGACGACGGCCATCGTCGACGGGTCTGCCATCGGGGGTCCCGGGTGCCAGCGCTCCCAGCTCCACGGTCCCCCGCCCAGCGTCGGCACCACCGCCAGCCGGTAGGTGTGGTCCACCAGGTCGACGAATCCGGGCCCCGGGCTCCCGGCGCCGGTGCCGCCGGTGTCGTCCCCGCCCTCGGTCCCGGCCGGGAACCCGCCCGACGATCCTCCCCCGAGACGGCCGACGACGACGAGGAACACCGCCCCCCACACCACGACGATCGCGGCCAGTGCCGACCAGGCCCAGCGGGTCCGACGCCACAGGGCCCGCAGCTCACTGCGTGTTCCGCCGCCCGTCCACCACGACCCCAGCAGCACCGCCGCGGCCACCACCGGGATGATGAGCGCCTTCTCGACGAACAGCAACCCCAGAGCCGTGGCCACCGCGGCACCCACGGCATGGCGTCGGCGACCCGAGCGGGCGAGCAGGATTATCGACGCCACCGTCCACGCCATCGCGGCGGCGAGCGGCAGCGCGTTGAGGGCGGCCGCCCACCACGTGGCCGACGGCAGGCCGAGCGGGATCGCGAGCGTGGCCACGAGTGGGACCAGCAGGATCGCCCGGCCGGCCAGCAGGACCCACAGCATCCGGGCGAGCGCGGCGCCCGCGACCAGCTGGAGCAGCGCGATCTGTACCAGCGGCACGCGGAAGTCCAGCGGCGCGACGTGCGCCGCGACCCAGGTCAGGGCCATCGCGCCGGGCATGAGGTGACCGTCGTGGTCCGCGAACAGGAACGCGGGATCCGGGAACGCCTGCGCGGCCGCCCTGCCGTGCAGGAGGAGATCGTCCCAGTAGAACCAGCCCGCCGCGGCGACCCAGGTGCGCACCGCCGTGGCCGCCACCACCAGCGCGCAGGCCGCCAGGACGAGCCGACCGCGATCCGTCGGCCGGGCCCGCGCGGGAACGTCGGGCGTGCCCGGGGTGCGGTCGTCGGGCGTGCCCGGGGTGGGTCGGCGGCTGGACGTGGCGGGGGGCATCGCGGGCCACGCTAGTCGGCCCGGCGGGAGCGCACGTGCCCTCCCCTGAGTGTCAGGGCGCTCGGGAACGATGGCCGCTACGCCTGCGCCCCCGCAGACCCGCATCGCCGCGCATCCGGTCCCGCCCCACGCATCCGCTCCCGCGCCTGGCGTCTCGCTCGCGCGGCTGCACGCCCGGGCGACAGCCGCACGTCAACATGGCGTCTCGCCTGCCCCGAAGCGGGTGCGAGACGCCACCCCGGGGAGCGGCTGCGATGCAGGTGTACGGGCGCCACGACCATCATGGGCACAGTCGCGCCCGTGGGTGCGCTCCGGCCTGCGACGATGCTCGGCCGCGGGCGGGGGTGTCGGAGGCCCTCGATAGGGTGCCCCGCATGAGTTCCGGAACCCCTCGTGCAATCGGTGCCGTCGTCCTCGGGGTGGCCGTGCTGGCCGGGATCGGCTGGTGCGCCGAACCCGAGGAGGGCGCCCCGGGCACGGTCGGCGCCCCGGGCACGGTCGGCACTCCCCCGACGTCGGCGGTCGACCCGGAGGGGAACACCTCGCCGTCGTCGCCGGTGGAGCCCCCGCCCGTCGACGCGCAGCCGGCGCCCCCCGCCGAGCCCGCGCCCCCGGTCGACCCCGACGCCGGCCCACCCGGAGATCCCCTGGTCGCGGCGGCCCGCGGGGCCCTGCCGCAGCTCGAGGTCAAGGGCCGGGCGCCCAAGACGGGCTACGACCGCGACCTGTTCGGGCAGTCGTGGACCGACGACGTGTCCGTGGAGTTCGGCCGCAACGGCTGCGACACCCGCAACGACATCCTCCAGCGCGACCTCCGGGACATCACCTTCCGGCCCGGCACGCGGAACTGCGTGGTCCTCACCGGCGTCCTGGAAGGGCCGTACACCGGGGAGCGGATCGACTTCGTCCGCGGGCAGGACACGTCATCGGAGGTTCAGATCGACCACGTGGTGGCGATGTCGGACGCGTGGCAGAAGGGCGCACAGCAGCTCACCGAGGAGCAGCGGCGTGACTTCGCCAACGACCCGCTCAACCTGCTGGCCGTGGCCGGGTGGGCGAATCAGCAGAAGGGCGACGGCGACACCGCGACCTGGCTCCCGCCGCGTCGCGAGTTCCGGTGCTCGTACGTCTCGCGCCAGGTGCTGGTCAAGGACCGGTACGGACTGTGGGTGACGCAGGCCGAGCGCGACGCGATGGACCGGGTCCTGGCCGGCTGCTGAACCCGCCGCAGCGCACCGCGGCCGGGCAGGGCGCACCGCAGCCGGGTCAGAAGTCGAAGAAGCCGCCGCCGTCGCCGCCGAACAGGCCGCCGTCGAAGAAGCCCCCGCCGCCGTCTCCCCCGCCATCGCCGCCGAACAGGCCGCCGTCGAAGAAGCCTCCGCCGTCGCCTCCGCCATCGCCGCCGTCCCCACCCATGAGTCCGCCGTCGAAGAACCCCTCGCCGCCGTCGCCGCCGCCCATGTCACTGACGTCGGCGCCGCCCTCGCCCACCCCGGACGCGAAGTCCTCACCGGAGTACCCGATGCCCGACATGCCGGCGAACATCATGTTGAACATCATCATCGAGCCCATCATCCACACGCCCGTGGTGAGGGCCGACGCCCACCAGGGCTCCGAGTACCAGCCGGCCGGGACCGGTCGACCGGCCACGACACCGCCCGGGTAGTAGTGCGGGGTCTCGTCGCTCGGATCGGTCGCGGCCTTCATGGTCCGGCCCTCGACGTCGACCTCGCGGTCCTCCGTCACACGGCCGGCGCGGTCCTGTCCGGGGGTCTTGGGCAGCTCAGGGCCCGGGTCCAGGCCCATCGCCGAGCGCGCGGCACGCACGTAGTACAGCCCCTCCAGCGCGGTGTCCTTGGCCAGCTGCGCCTGCACCGGGGTGCGGGCGTTCTCCAACTCGGACACGGCCGCCGTGTAGCGCTCCGACGCGTCGGCCATGGCCTGCTTGGACGCCTCGTCGGTGCCGTCCAGGTTGAACACCTGGCCCCCGAGCCGCTCGACCCACCGGGCCGCCTCGGCCCGGTGGTCGGCGAGGTGGTGATTGTCCTGCGCCTCCAGCTGGGTCTGGCCCTTGTTCTGACTGCGCGAGACCACAGCGACGGCCACCGCGATCACTGCGGCGATGAGGAGGAATTCCACAACACGACCTTTCTCGGTACTGGTGTCGAGGGTACCGAGATCGCGGCCCGTGGCGCGCGGCCCAGCCCGGGGCTCAGCGGTCCCGCGAGGGCGCGGGGTGCGCCCGGGTCACGCGGTCGAGCCACGCCACCGCCGCACCGTCGATCGGGGTGCCCTCGACGACCATCGGCCACGCCCCGTCCATCCCTCCGTCCACGGCCGCGTCGGCGAGCAGGGACTCCCAGAACGTGGCCGAGCCGAACTCCCCGCGCCACTGCAGGGCGGGCAGAGTCAGGCGGTGCAGGGTGTGCTCGTGGGTCGTGCCCATCGCGCCGTGGACCTGGTGGGCGTTGCGGACGGCCACCGCCAGGGCCTGCGAGACCACGCTGCGCGCCGCGGCCACCCGGAATCCGGACAGCGGCCCGCCGAGGTCGGTGGTGAGGGCGTCCGCGACGGCCTGGTCGACCGCCGCTCGCGCGAGAACCGTCTCCGCGGCGATGTCGACGACGAGGTTCTGCACCGACTGGAACCGGGACAGTGGCCGGCCGAACTGATTCCGCTGGGTGGTGTGCGCGACGGCCGAGTCGAGCATCCCCTCGGCCGCACCCACGCACTGCACCGCCCTGGCCAGTGCTCCCCGCAGGACGGCGGCCTCGACCGCGGCGGTGTCGACCGCGGTCCACGTCGCGTCCTCCGGCGGGCTCACGTCGGCCAGCGGGACCGCGGACACCCCGCGGACGGCCTCGACGCCGGTTCGGACTGTCGGCACCTCGGCGAGCTCGTACCCGCCGGCCGGGCGCCCGCCCACCTCGTCGTCGTCCCCTCCGGCCCGTCGGACGAACAGGACCGTGTCGGTGCCACCCGCCCAGGCCACGCGTCGCGCGTGGCCGTCGGGGCCGATCACCGCGAGGGTCGCCGTCGCCGTGGTGGCGTCATCGAGCGCCGCGGCGCGACGAAGGGGCCCGACGACGAGGTCGGTCTCGGCGTAGGGGACGGCCACCCCCGCGGCCGCGGACAGGCGGAGCAGAGCAGCCGCCTCCGTCCAGCCGGCGCCGCTCCCGCCGCCGGCCTCGGGGGCGGTGAGCCGGGCGAGCCCCACCTCGACCAGGCTCTGCCACACCGCAGCCGGGTCGGGTTCCACGTCGGCGCCGTTGTGCGCGGAGAGGACGTCGCCCATCATCGTGAGCAGGTCCTCGTCGACGACCGGGCCGGCGGTCGCAGCGTGCTGGTCGGCCGGGTCCGCAGACGCGGCGTGCTGGTCGGTGGCGTCGCTCATCGCATCCCCAGTCCTCGCGCGATCACGCCGCGCAGGATCTCGTTGGTCCCGCCGCGGAGCGTGAAACCGGGGCGTTGGTGGAGTCCCGCCCGCAGCAGGTCCGTCAGTTCGGCCGCAGCCGGGTCGTCACCGGGCGCGAACTCGTCGCCGAGGCCGGTGGAGACCGCCTCCACGAGATCGCCCTCGGTGGTGGTGCCCAGCAGCTTGACCAGCGCGGCGGCGGTGTCCGCGGGCTCGCCCCGCTGGAGGGACCCGGCGATGTTCTGGCTGAGCGCGTGCAGACCGGCCATCCGGGCCACGGACCGACCGAGGTCGGCGCGCGGGGGCAGTGCCCCCGCGGCGACCGCCCCGATCTCGGCGGCGAACACCCGGAAGGAGGACAGGAACCGCTCGGGGCCACTCCTCTCGAAAGCCAACTCCGAGTTGACCTGCTCCCAACCGTGGCCGAGGGTGCCGAAGACCATCGAGTCGGGCACGAACACCTCGTCGAGGACGACCTCGTTGAAGTGGTGATCGCCCGAGAGCGACACGATCGGGCGGATGGTGACGCCCTCGCTGCGCAGGTCGACGATGAACTGACTGAGCCCCGCGTGGCGGTTCGACGTGTCCAGGGGCTCGGTGCGGCACAGGGCGATGAAGGCCTCGGCGTGCTGCGCCCCGGACGTCCACACCTTGGTCCCGGTGATCGACCAGCCACCATCGACCCGAACGCCCTTCGTCCGCACGCTCGCGAGGTCGGATCCCGAGTCCGGCTCGCTCATCCCGATGCCGAAGCAGCACTCGCCCGCGGCGATCCTGGGCAGGTACTCGCGCTTCTGCTCCTCGGTTCCGTACCGCAGTAGCGACGGGGCGATCTGGCGGTCGGCGACCCACTGCGCCGCGACGGGCGCGCCCACGGAGAGCAGCTCCTCGGTCACGACGAAACGTTCGAGGAAGGTGCGCCCCCGCCCCCCGTACTCGGTGGGGATCGTCATCCCCACCCAACCGCGCTCGGCCAACCGGCGGGTGAAGTCCTCATCCCACCTCGTCAGCCACGTGTCGATCCACGGGGTGAGGCGGCCTGCGGCGATCTCGTCGGCGAGGAATTCCCGCACCTCGGCCCGCAGGGTGGTCATCTCCTCCGACGCCAGGGTGGTCGGTGGGGCGATTCGTGACGACATCGGACCCGCTAGCGACCGGTGTAGGTGCCGGCGCGCTTCTCCCCGAACGCGGCGAGAGCCTCGCGGTGATCCTCGGTGTGATGGGCGAGCGCCTGCATCGTCGCCGAGAGCTCGAGCAGCGACTCCAGCGACTGGTGCTGGGATTCGCGCAGGAGGCGCTTGGCCATCCGCACCGCGTGCGGCGGGTTCTTGGCCACCCGGGCCGCTAGCTCACGGGCGGCGTCCATCAGCGCGTCGTGCTCGACCACCCGGTTGACCAGGCCCCACTCGGCGGCCTGCTCGGCCGTGACCCGGTCCCCGGTCAGGGCCATCTCCGCGGCTCTCGCCGGGCCGATCGCCTTGGTAAGCAGCCAGGCACCGCCGTCGCCGGGGATGATGCCCAGCTGAACGAAGCTCTCCGCGAACCACGCCTTGGTGGACGCGACCCGCAGGTCACACATCACGGCGAGGTCGCACCCCGCGCCCACCGCCGGGCCGTTGACCGCGGCCACCACCGGCACCTCGCAGTGGTACAGGGCGCGCGGGATCCGCTGGATGCCCTGGCGGTACCCGTCGCGGAGCTCGTACGGGCTTCCGCCGAACATGCCGGCCCGGTCCACCATGTCCTTGACGTTGCCGCCCGCAGAGAACGCCGATCCCGCCCCGGTGAGCACGACCGCCCGCACGTCGTGGTCCGCGTTGACCACCGCCACCCGCTCACAGATCGCGTCGACGATGGCCGGATCCGAGATGGGGTTACGGACGTCGGGCAGGTTGAGCGTCCACGTCTCGATGTGGTCGGCTCGCTCGACGAGCAGGGGCGTTGAGGCCATGGGGCTTCTTCCTGGGTAGCGGGATCGGCGTTGTCGTTCCGGGGGCCCAGTGTCGGACCACCTCGTCGGTACCCGACTGTATCCAGTGGCCCCGGTCGCCGTCACCGTTCGCCGGCGGGTCCCCTCCGCTCGGCGCCGCGCCCCTCCGCTCGGCGCCGCGGCCGTGAGACGACGGAACCCCGGCCTGGGGGGACGGGGGTTCGTGGAGTTTCTGGTGGAGCCGCGTGTCGGAATCGAACCGACGACCTTTTCATTACGAGTGAAATGCTCTACCGACTGAGCTAACGCGGCGAGCCCTTGTGGGGCGTAGCAACTATATCCGACCGACCCCCGCCGTCGAAAAACGACCCGCCCCCGCCCGGCCGTCAGCCCAGCGCGGCGCGGATCGCGCCCACCATGGCCGAGACCGCGAACTTGGGTTTGACGTTGACCTCGATCGCCGCCCGGCACTCCTGGATCGCCTCGATCGCGCGGAGGATCGCCGCGGCCGGGTAGTGACCGCCGAGCCTCGCGGCCTCCTCCGCCTTGTCCGGATGGACAGGGTCGACCTCACGGGCGCCGAGCGCCGACATGAGCGCATCGCGGTAGAACCCCGCCAGGTCCACCAGCGCGAGATCCAGTGAGTCGCGGGTGGAGCGGGTCCGTCGCGACTTCTGGGCCTTCTCGAGTTCCTTGACCGCCCCCGTCGCACCCCGCCCGGCCGACGCGGTGCCCTTGCCGGTGCCGCCCGCCCCCAGCGCGGTGCGCAGCTCCTCGACCTCCCGCTCGTCGGACTCACTGTTGCGGGCCACCGCCTCCTGCTCCGCGGCGCTGACGAGCCGGTCCGCGAGCGGGAAAGCCCGACCGGGGTTGTGCATGACCATAGGCAGCTGGAGGACGACGTCCCGCCGCTCGCGGGTCGCCTCGTCGGTCGCCAGCCACCGAGCCCGACCCACGTGTCCCGAGGACACCGACGCCGCCCACCGCGCCAGATCGGGTTCAATCGGGTCCCCGCCAGCGAGCAGCGCACGCTCGACCGATGCCGCGTCCGGCTGACGCAGTGCGACGTTCCGCGAGCGCGACCGCAGGGTCACCATGATGTCCATCGGGTCGGTGGTCGGCGAGCACAGGAGGAACACCGTCCGGCTGGGCGGCTCCTCCACGACCTTGAGCAGTGCGTTTCCGGACTGCTCGGTGAGCCTGTCCGCCTCCTCGACCACCACGATCTGCCAGCGCCCGGTGCCGGGGCGACTGGCCGCGCGGTGGATGGTCTCCTTGACGTCCTTGAGCAGGATATTCACGCCCTGCGGGGCGAGCAGGTGCACATCCGCGTGGGTGCCCGCCAGAACCGTGTGGCACGCGCGGCACTCCCCGCAGCCCACCACGTCCGGGTGCTCGCACTGCAGAGCGGCGGCGAACGCCATGGCCGCCACGCTGCGGCCGCTGCCCGGTGGACCGGTGAACAGCCATGCGTGGACCATCCGGGCATCCGACTCGTCCCACCCCTGTCCCGGCACCCGGGCACGAGCGGCCGTGGCGGCAGCGGTCAGCTCCGCCACGGCGTCGGCCTGTCCGGCCAACCGATCGAACACCCCGGGCATGGCCCCCACCTTATCCCCGCCTACCGACATACCTGCGCTCCCGGCATCACAGGTGCGAACTAGGCTTGGGCCGATGGAACGATGGGTCAGGTTGTTCAGGTGGCTGTGGGCCACCCCGTGGCCCGTCTATGCCCTGACCATGGTGCAGGCGAACATCATCGGCGCGGTCTTCGTGTTCTCGTTCCTGCGTTTCGTCCTGCCGATGGACCGGTTCCTCGACCTCGACCAGTTCCGCTTCCTCAACCAGTACCTGTTCATCGGCTATCTCGTGCTGGCCTTCGTCGGCGGCGTCATCGCCTCGACGCTGCTTCTCCTGCCCGTATTGCGGGTCGACCGGTCGGGGGCGGACTTCGACGGCGCCATCCGCCGCCGTACCCTGCGGCTGCCGTTCCACCAGGCGCTCATCTCGGGCGCCACGTGGGTGATCGGGACGCTGCTGTTCGTCGCCGTCAACGTGGGCCACTCCCCCAGGTTGGCTCTCATCGTGGCGGTGACCAGCCTGCTCGGCGGCAGCACCACGTGCCTGATCTCCTACCTGCAGGCCGAGCGGATCATGCGGCCGATCACGGTCCGGGCCCTGTCGCAGGGGGTCCCGGAGAACCGGCACGTCCCCGGCGTACGCCGTCGGATCTTCCTGGGTTGGTCACTGACCACGGTCATCCCGATCGCCGGCATCCTGCTCATCCTGACCGGCCACTGGTTCGGCCTCTTCGGCGACGATCCGGGCCTCATCCTGGTCGCGTTAGCGGTGTTGGCCAGCGTCGCCGTGATCGCCGGCGCGATCGGCATGGGGTTGGTCTCGGACTCCATCGCGGACCCGGTCCGCGAGATGCAGGCGGGCGTCAGTCGCGTCAAGCAGGGCGACCTCGAGACACGCGTGACGATCTACGACTCCTCGGAGATCGGCCGACTCGCCCAGGGGTTCAACGAGATGGTGACGGGGCTGCAGGAGCGGGAGGCCATCCAGGACTTGTTCGGCCGCTACGTCGGCGAGGATGTGGCCCGCAACGCCCTCGAGCGGGGCACCGAACTGGGCGGGCAGGAGCGCCAGGTCGCGGTGTTGTTCGTCGATCTCACCGGATCCACCGAGTTCGCCGCGTCCCACGAACCCGCCGAGGTCGTGAGGGTGCTCAACGAGTTCTTCCGGATCGCCGTCGAGTCCGTCGACACCAACGGCGGGTACATCAACAAATTCCAGGGTGACGCCCTTCTCGCGGTCTTCGGGGCGCCGCTGGAGGTGGACAACGAGGCCGGCCGTGCGCTGCGGGCCGCGCGTGCACTGCAGAGCCGACTCGCCGACCTGGCCCCGCTCACGGCGGGGATCGGCGTCTCCTACGGCACCGTCATCGCCGGACACATCGGCCACGCCAAGCGGTTCGAGTACACGGTCATCGGCGACCCGGTCAACGAGGCCGCCCGCCTCACCACGCTGGCCAAGATGGAGCAGGGGCACGTCCTCGCCTCGGCGGCCACGATCCACCGGGCCGACGCCCCCGAGGCGGCCAGGTGGGTGCTGGGCCGCAGCGTCGAACTGCGCGGCCGGGGCATCATGACCCAGCTCGCCCGACCCCTGCGCCCCACCCTCGCGGACCGGTGGCAGGCCGGCTCCGTGGCGCTGCGCCCGGCCGACGACCCGGCGCGCTGACCGCGGGCCTCAGCGGCGCGACGCCGCCGTCTTCTTCGCCGGCGACTTGCGGGCCGGAGCCTTCTTCGCGGGCGCCTTCTTCGGCGGCGACTTGGCGCGCCGCTCCGAGAGCAACTCGGAGGCGCGGGCGTCGGTGAGGCTCTCCACGGTGTCGCCCTTGCGCAGGGAGGCGTTGGACTCCCCGTCGGTCACGTACGGGCCGAAGCGACCGTCCTTGACCAACATCTGCTTGCCGGAGACCTCGTCGACCCCCATCTCACGCAGCGCCTTGGGGGCGGCGGCCTGCCGGCCCCGACGCTTGGGCTCGGAGTAGATCTTCACCGCGTCCTCGAGCGTCACCGTGAACACCGCGTCCTCGGAGTCGAGCGTCCGGGAGTCGGTGCCCTTCTTGAGGTACGGCCCGTAGCGACCGAGCTGGGCGGTGATCTCCTCGCCGCTGGTGGGGTCGACGCCCACCACGCGCGGCAGCGACAGGAGCTTGAGCGCGTCCTCCAGCGTCACCGTCGCGGGCTCCATGGACTGCATCAACGACCCGGTCCGGGGCTTCGGCCCGGTGGGGCTGTCGGCCTCCTTCTTCGCCCGGCGGGTCACGGCGGCCTTGGCCTTGGTCGCGGCCTTCTTGGCCTCAGCCTTGGCGTCGTCGTCCTTGGCGGCGGCGATCGCGGCGTCGCGCTCGGCGTCGATCCGCTTCTTCTCCGCATCCGCGTCGGCGAGCACCTTCTTGGCCCAGACCGCCTTCTCGGCGTCGGTGGCCTCGGGGAGCTTCTCGGTGACGTAGGGGCCGTAGCGCCCGTCCTTGACGACGATCTCGTGTCCGGTCTCGGGGTCCACGCCCAGCGGGCGGCCGTCCTGAGGGGTCGAGAAGAGCTTCTCGGCCACCTCGAGTGTGAGCTCGTCCGGGCTCATCCCCTCGGGCAGGTTGGCCCGCTGGGACTCCTCGGCGCCGTCCTCGCCGGCGACCATGCGCTCGAGATACGGACCGTAGCGACCGACCCGGACGTGCACCGGGCGGCCCTCGGAGTCGTCGAACACCCGGATCGAGTTGATGCTGCGGGCGTCGATCGCCTCGAGGTTGACGTCGACGAGGTTCTTCAGCCCCACGGCGTAGTTGGCCTTGTCCTCGTCGCCGGACCCCTCGGTGGCACCGAAGTAGAAGCGCCGCAGCCAATCGTCCCGGTTCTCGCGGCCCTCGGCGATCGCGTCGAGTTCGTCCTCCATCAGCGAGGTGAAGTCGTAGTCGACGAGCCGGCCGAAGTTCTGCTCGAGCAGTCCGACCACGGCGAAGGCGACCCAGCTGGGGACAAGCGCGTTGCCGCGGACGTAGACGTATCCCCGGTCCTGGATGGTGCGGATGATGCTGGCATAGGTCGACGGGCGGCCGATGCCCATCTCCTCCATCGCCTTGACCAGGCTCGCCTCGGTGTAGCGGGCGGGCGGGCTGGTGGTGTGCCCGTCGGGGACCAGGTCGGTACCGGTGAGCTGCTGTCCCTCGTCGAGGCGGGGCAGGCGCCGCTCGGCGTCGTCCGCCATCTGCTTCTCCGAGCCCTCGGCCGGGTCATCGGTCGCCTCGACGTAGGCCTTGAGGAAGCCGGGGAACGTGATGGTGCGGCCCGAGGCGGCGAAGGTGGCGCGCTCGTAGCCGGAGGCGTTGTCGCCGGCGTCACCGCTGATGCGGATGCTGACGGTCGTGCCGCGCGCGTCGGCCATCTGGGAGGCGACCGTGCGCTGCCAGATGAGCTCGTAGAGCCGGTATTCCTCGGCGTCGAGGGCACTGTGGAGCTGCCCGGGGGTGGCGAAGGTCTCGCCGGCGGGCCGGATGGCCTCGTGGGCCTCCTGCGAGTTCTTGACCTTCCGGGTGTACTGCCTCGGCGTGGGTGAGACGTAGTCGCTGCCGTACAGCTCCGTGGCCTGCGCGCGGGCGGCTGCGATGCCGCCCTCGGACAGGGTGGTGGAGTCGGTACGCATGTAGGTGATGTAGCCGTTCTCGTACAGTCGCTGCGCGATCCGCATGGTGCGCTCGGACGTGTACCGCAGCTTGCGGCCGGCCTCCTGCTGGAGGGTGGAGGTCATGAACGGCGCGTAGGGGCGCCGGGTGTACGGCTTGGACTCGACGGAGTCGACGACGAAGTCGGCACCGGTCAGCGCGTCGGCCAGCGCCCGGGCCGCCGGTTCGGCGAGGACGACGGAGTCCTTGGCCGCGCCGGTGGACTTCAGACGCCCGTCCTGGCCGAAGTCGCGGCCCTGCGCGACCCGGGCGCCGTCGACGGCGGAGAGGCGGGCGGTGAAGCTGCGGGGTTCACCGGCGTCCCCGCCGGCGGATCCCTTCGTGGCCAGGGTCGCGGTGATGTCCCAGTAGTCCGCGGCGACGAACGCCATGCGCTCGCGCTCACGCTCGACGATCACGCGGGTGGCCACCGACTGCACGCGGCCAGCGGACAGTCGCGGCATGACCTTCTTCCACAGCACCGGGGAGACCTCGTAGCCGTAGAGACGGTCGAGGATCCGGCGGGTCTCCTGGGCGTCGACGAGGTCGGTGTCGAGCTCGCGCGTGTTCTCGGCGGCGGCGAGGATGGCGGGCTTGGTGATCTCGTGGAACACCATCCGCTTGACCGGCACCTTGGGTTTGAGGACCTCGAGCAGGTGCCAGGCGATCGCCTCGCCCTCACGGTCGGGGTCTGTCGCCAGCAGGAGCTGGTCCACGCCGGCGAGTTCCTTCTTGAGCTCGGCGACCTTCTTCTTCTTGTCGGCGCTGACGACGTAGATGGGCTCGAAGTCGTCGTCCGGGTTCACCCCGAGCCGCGCCCACGGCTCCTTCTTGTACTTGGCCGGGATGTCGGCCGCGCCCTTGGGCAGGTCACGGATGTGTCCGACCGACGCCTCGACCACGTAGTCGGACCCCAGGTAGGGCTGGATCTTGCGTGCCTTGGTGGCGGACTCGACGATCACCAGGCTCCGCTTGCCGCCCGATGCTGCCTTCTTGCTCGCCACTGGAGTGCTCCCAACCTGCGCTGATTCCGTCGTCGACGCCCTTCACCGACCACCGGTCCCGGCTACGGTACGCGTGCCGGGGCCCTTCTATAGGAATTCATACCAGGCGGGATGCCCTCCACGAGAACCGTCGAGTCACCCCTCCGGCACCCACGGTGGGCTTCCCGGCGCGGGGCGCGGGGTGTCCAGATACTGCCCGGGTTCCGCCTGACCGGTCTCGAGATACCGCAGGACGATCTCGTCGACCGCCTCGTTGCCGGTGTCGAAATGGCAGTGCACGGTGCCCCGGATCCGGACGAGTGTGCCTCCCGTCGCGTCGGCGGTGGCCGGACCGAACATGCCCGGAGTGTTGGGGTCGTGGTCGGCCTGGAGGATCAGGGGCGGCGCGGCCATCTCGCGTGCCTCGATGCGCGGCGGGACCGCCGAGGGCGGGTAGAGGCAGTATCGGGTCTGCTCGGTCAACGCCCACACGTCCTCGCCGGTGCTACCCGCCGGGTCGCTGCTGCCGATCAGGGCCGGGGCCGCCAGGTTCGTCCGGGGCGGCGCGGTCTCGTTGCAGTTGATGATCTTCAGGTAGGTGGCCTGGTCGGACGTCACCGGGGGCCGGCCGGTGCGCTCCTCGGCCTCCTCCTCGATCCGCTCGTCCAGCTCCTCCGGTGTCTCGACGTCGGGCGCCGTGCCGTGCACCTTCGCCGAGATCGCCCAGGCGATGTCGGGCCAGGCGTCGGGGGACCGGCTGTAGAAGTCGAGGACCCGGAAGTAGCCCACGGCGTCGTCCGGCGTCGAGTCGAACCCGCCGGTGGACGCGACGGCGGCGTTCTCCGCCCGCACCGACCCGGTGTTGAGGGCGTCGAGGGAGCCCGCCGCCAGCGATCCGGTGGGAACCGACCCCGGGGCGTCATCGCCCGGCACGGCGGGGGGCGGAAGGAACCGGCCCGCGGCCGCCCCCTCCGACAGGTCGAGCTCGTGGATCCGCCGGTACACCTTCAGGGCGGTGTCCCCCAACGCGTAGACGTCGTCGTACTCGGCGATCCACGCGAGGACGTAGTCGCGCGCCCGGTGCCGATTCTCCGCCTGCCGCTGGTGGAACTCGTACCACCACGTCTCGGACGGTCCGACCGAGGAGTCCAGCACCATCCGGTCGAGGCTCTGCGGGAACAGGGTCTGGTACATCATCCCGATCGCGGTGCCGTAGGAGTACCCGAGGAAGGAGATGCGCTCCAGGCCCATGCGTTCGCGGACCACCTCGTGGTCGCGCACGATGTTCTCCGTGGTGATGGACCGCACGAACTCCGGGTCGGTGGCCATGCACCGCGCGGCCTGCTCGTTGAGGTCGTCGTCGTCGTCGGGGTCGGAACGGTCCGGGGCCTCCACCTCCGGCCCGGGGAGACACTCGAGCGCGCCCGATCCCGCCAGGCCCCGGGGCTGCACGATCACCAGATCGTGGGTGCGACGGATCTCGTCGACGGCGGAGTCGTCGTCCCTGTCGAGTGCGGTGTACCAGAGGGTGCGGGCGTCGCCTCCCGGCCCGCCGGGGTTGGAGAACAGTGCCCCCTGACGATCGCCCGTGGCGGTGATCCTGCGGACCTCGATCCCCACGGTGCGACCGTCGGGGTCGGCGTGGTCGACGGGGACCGTGACGGAGGCGCACAGGACGTCGGGGCGGGGCAGGCGGTGGAGGACGTCGGCCGCCGACTCCGCGGGGCACGGGGTCCAGGTCACGACGTCAACCCCGGTCAGGGTGGAGGTGGGTGCGGGCGTGGCCGGGGCGACGGGTGGTAGTACGACGACGACGAGGGCTGCGGTCGCGGACGCGACCAGGCGTCGTGAGAAGTGGGGCATGATGACGAGTTTTTCATCTCCGCTGCGTTCCGGGGGGTTTTCCTGCGGGGGGACCGCCCGACTGGCAGCAATAGACAGATCGGTCTAGGGTGAGGGAAGAAGCCACGTCGCCGAACTGGAACCTGTTACAGTCCCGGTCACACGGTCGTGGCCGCGGGCTGCGCCGGAATCGGCGTACCGTCGAGGGCTGAACGGGAGCCGCGACAAGCCTCGATTCATCACGACTTTCTGGAGGTCAGCACCGGTGGGCAACTCGTCCAAGACCAAGCTGGACAAGGTGGTCATCCGCATCGCGGGTGACTCGGGCGACGGCATGCAGCTCGCCGGTGACCAGTTCACCTCCGAAGCCGCCGCCTTCGGCAACGACCTGGCGACCCAGCCCAACTACCCCGCCGAGATCCGGGCCCCACAGGGCACGATCCACGGGGTCTCGAGCTTCCAGATCCAGATCGCGGACTATGACATCCTCACCGCCGGTGACCGTCCCGACGTGCTGGTGGCGATGAATCCGGCGGCGCTCAAGGCCAATATCGAGGACCTGCCCTCGGGCGGCATCCTCATCGTCAACTCCGACGAGTTCACCAAGCGCAACCTCACCAAGGTCGGGTACGAGTCCAACCCCCTGGGGTCGCCGGCCTTCGAGGCGTTCCAGGTGCACGAGGTCGCGATGAGCACCCTGACGATCGGTGCAGTCGAGTCGGTCGACCTCGGCAAGAAGGACGCCGAGCGCTGCAAGAACATGTTCGCCCTGGGGCTGCTCACGTGGATGTACGGGCGCACGGTCGACTCGATCGAGAACTTCCTCAAGGACAAGTTCGGCAAGAAGCCGACCATTCTTGAGGCCAACATCCTCGCCCTGCACGCGGGCTGGAACTACGGCGAGACCACCGAGGCCTTCGCCTCGGAGTACGAGATCGCCCCCGCCAAGCTGCCCGAGGGCCGCTACCGTCAGGTCACCGGCAACACGGCGATGGCCTACGGCCTGGTCACCGCGGGCCGGTCCGCCGACATGCCCGTCTTCCTGGGCACCTACCCCATCACCCCGGCCTCGGACATCCTGCACGAGCTGAGCAAGCTCAAGCAGTTCGACGTCACGACCTTCCAGGCCGAGGACGAGATCGCCGGCGTCGCCGCGGCACTGGGCGCCTCCTACGGAGGAACCCTCGGTGTCACGTCCACCTCCGGTCCCGGTCTGGCCCTCAAGTCCGAGGCCATCGGCCTGGCCGTGATGACCGAGCTGCCGCTGGTGGTCATCGACGTCCAGCGTGGCGGCCCCTCGACGGGCCTGCCGACCAAGACCGAGCAGTCCGACCTGTTGCAGGCCCTGTTCGGGCGCAACGGCGAGTCCCCCGTCGCGGTGATCGCCCCGCAGTCCCCCGCGGACTGCTTCGAGATCGCCCGCGAGGCCGCCCGGATCGCGGTCACCTACCGGACCCCGGTCATCGTGCTGTCCGACGGCGCGATCGCCAACGGCTCCGAGCCGTGGCTGCTGCCCGACGTCGCCGCCCTGCCTGCGATCGACAAGAACTTCGCCACGGCCCCCGAGGCCGAGGGCGAGGGCGACGACGGCAAGCCCGCCTCCGAGTACCTCCCCTACGCCCGTGACCCGGAGACGCTGGCGCGCGACTGGGCCATCCCGGGCGAGCCCGGACTCGAGCACCGCATCGGCGGACTGGAGAAGGCCAACGGCACCGGCAACATCTCCTACACCGCCGACAACCACGACCTCATGACCCGGACCAGGGCCCTGAAGATCGCGCTCATCGACGTGCCCGATCTCGAGGTCGACGACCCGTCCGGTGAGGCCGACGTGCTGGTGGTGGGCTGGGGTTCGTCCTACGGGCCCATCGGCGAGGCCGTACGCCGCGCCCGCGCGAACGGCCACCGCGTGGCCCGCGCCCACGTGCGTCACCTCAACCCGCTGCCGCACAACATCGGTGAGGTGCTCGAGCAGTACCGTCGGATCCTCGTCCCGGAGATGAACCTGGGACAGCTCGCCATGCTGCTCAAGGCCCGCTTCCCCGCCGACATCCAGCCCATCACCAAGGTGCACGGTATGGCGTTCTCGGCCGAGGAGCTGCAGACCGCCATCGAGTCCGAGTTCGCCGGCCGCCTCGCCCACACCGAGCACGACAAGTACCGCCTGGCGCTCGACGGGGTCATCACCACCACCGGCGAGCCCGCGGCCCGCAACCGGCGGATCGGGCACACCGCCACCGGCACCACCACCGCCAACCGAACCCGCTGACCTGCGAGCGAGGAGAGGAACCCCATGACCACCACCGAATCCGGCCTCGTCGGCAGCGCATTGCCGCTCGACGCGTTGGCGTCCGTGCCCAAGACGGATGCTCCGCAGAAGCCCAAGGACTACACCTCCGACCAGGAGGTGCGCTGGTGCCCCGGCTGCGGCGACTACGTCATCCTGGCCACCATCCGCGCCCTGTTGCCCAAGCTCGGGCTCAAGCGCGAGAACATCACCTTCATCTCCGGCATCGGCTGCTCGAGCCGTTTCCCGTACTACCTCGAGACGTACGGGATGCACTCGATCCACGGCCGTGCCCCGGCCATCGCGACCGGCCTGGCCACCGCACGCCCCGACCAGTCGGTCTGGGTCGTCACCGGTGACGGCGACGCCATGTCCATCGGCGGCAACCACCTGATCCACACGCTGCGCCGCAACGTGAACTTGAACATCCTCATGTTCAACAACCGGATCTACGGGCTGACCAAGGGCCAGTACTCGCCCACCTCCGAGCCCGGCAAGGTCACCAAGTCCAGCCCGATGGGCTCGCTGGACCACCCGTTCAACACCCTGTCGCTGGCGATCGGCGCCCAGGGCACCTTCATCGCCCGCGCCCTGGACTCCGACCGCAAGGGCCTGACCGAGGTCCTCGACGCGGCCGCACGCCACCGCGGCACGAGCTTCGTGGAGATCCTGCAGGACTGCCCGATCTTCAACGACGGTTCCTTCGACCTGCTCCGCAAGGAGGACGCCGGCGACCACCTGATCCCGGTGCGCCACGGCGAGAAGATCATCTTCGGTGACGACGGCCAGCACTGCGTCGTGCGCCGCGGTTTCTCCCTCGCGGTGGCCGCGACCGCCGACGTGGACGAGGCCGACATCGTCGTCCACGACGCCCACGCCGACGACCCGACCTACGCCCACGCCCTGGCCAACCTGTCCAGCCAGGACCTCGAGTACACGGTCACCGGCATCATCCGGCAGGTCCGCCGCGACACCTACGACGACCTCGCCCGCGGCCAGGTCGCCGCCGCCAAGGAGACCTCACCCACGGACCTGCAGGCGCTGCTCGACGGCAGCAACACCTGGACCGTCGGCTAGGGCCGAAGGCACCACCCGCGCCGCGTCAGCGGCGTCGGAACCAGCCGCCCGCGGGGGCGGTCACCGGCTCAGATGCGCCTGGTGACCGTCCCCGTGATGCGTCCTCGGGCGTCCCACGTGCGCTCGACCACGTCGGCCACGCCGTGCTGGTCGACGCGCACGGCGGTGGTCGACCGGGTGCCGTACCGCCGGCCGATGCGGACGAACCTCGACGACAGTCGCCACTCGTGCGTCAGCGGCACGCCCGTGCGCGGCATCGTCCACGGTGTCGCCGGGCGACGATCGGCCAACACGTCCAGCAGCGCCCCGGACCAGTCCGGGCCTGTCATGACGTCGGTGCCCATGAGCGCTCTGACGTCGTGGACCGCGCCCACCACCTTCGGCCAGGGGGTGTCCAACGAGGCGTTCGACAGCCCGTGGACGCCGGTGCCGAGCGCAACCGGGCCGCGGGTGGAGCGGTTGGACGCCCACCACATCCGGTCGAGGTCGCCGGCCAGGAGGTTGACGCCCCCGTAGCGATCGAGGTCGTCGACGACGTGGTGGGCGAACTCCGCGACGGGCACCGGCCCGGTGAGCGCGTCGATGGGCAGCTCGCCGCGGGAGGCGGCTGCGGGGAGCACGGGTCCGGGCTCGCGCACGTTGGTCACCGCCGAGAACCGTCCGCCCGGGGCCACCGCGAGCCAGGTCCCGCCCGCGGTGACGTCCCGGCCGGCGACGATGCCCTCGGCGCCACCGGCGTCGGCGGTCCACTCGTGCAACGGCTCGGTGGGCCGGCTCAGGACCTCGTCCCGGTTGGCCACCACGATCAGCGGGTAGTGAGGGTGGACCCGACGGGCGACGACCAGCATGCACATACCCCCACGGTACTTCGGGCGGCGTCCGCGCAGCGCAGGGCCGACGTCCGGTGCAGCGCAGGGCCGACGTCCGGTGCAGCGCAGGGCCGACGTCCGGCGCGACGGCGCCAGATGTGATGCCCAGCTAGCCGGGCCAGTGCTGCGGCGGGACCCCGGCGGGCGCGGGCCCGATGCTCTGCGCCAGACGCGCGCGGGCCCGGGCCGTCCCGAGCCGCAGCAGCGGCCCGCCACCCTTGGAGCCGACGTAGGTGGTCCGGATCCCGACGCGGTCCAGCGCCGCGCGCAGGGCGTCCCGTCGAGGCGCATGGTGCTCCATCGCGGCGTCGATGCCCAGCTCGACCGCTCCCCCGTCGGTGACGTGGCCGGCGGTGAGCACCCAGACGCGCAGCGCACCGGCGGAGGGCGTCCACCCCTCGGGCACCGCGGTGACCGCGCCCCGCCGCCAGCGGCGCACCACCGGTACCAGGGCCGGGGTCCGCGCGGTCGACACCGTGCAGCGGCCGTCCGGGCCCGCCTCCGAGCGGATCGGATCGAGTCCCGCCTCCGCCAGGAGGGACTCCAGCGCGTCCGCCCGCCAGGCCGCGTCGAGGGCCACAGAGACCTGCGCGAGCTCGCCGGCGAGGGTGGACTGACCCCGGGCGGCCAGCGCCCCCTCCAGGTCCGAGGGCTCGGGGACGTGGTCGTCCGCGGCGAAGAACGACAGCTGCGTCACGGACCAGAGCCTACGGTCGACCCCCGACACATCGCGAGGCCCCCACCGCGCGTGCGGTGGGGGCCTCGCCGTGATCGAGCGGAGCGCCTCAGATGGCGCGGACCTCCTGGGCCTGCGGCCCCTTCTGGCCCTCGCCGACCTCGAACTCGACGCGCTGGTTCTCCTCGAGCGACTTGAAGCCCGAGCCCTCGATGGAGGAGTAGTGGACGAAGAGGTCGGCCGAACCGTCCTCAGGGGCGATGAAACCGTAGCCCTTCTCCGCGTTGAACCACTTGACGGTGCCCTGTGCCATTTTGATGTGTTCCTTTTCCGTACTGCCAGGTGCGACTCGCGGGATGGCCACGCGTGTCGGGCCGGCGCCCCCGACCACGGGGTTCCCGTGGACGATGGTGACGACCGGGTCCAGTACATCACGACCGCGGCGCGAGGAGAACAGATCCGGGGTAGGCCGATCCGGCGCACGGGGTGATCAGCCCTCTACGGTCGAGGGGTGACGACCTACGGACGCGAACTCCTCGGCCACCTGCTCGAGCAGCTGCCGGCCGGGGCGTCGCCTCTCACGCACGCCGTCGACCTGCCGGCGCGCGAGGCCCGGCACGCCGACTGGCCGGCCTGGGCGCACCCCGGTCTGGTGGACGAGCTGCGTGGCCGCGGGGTCGAGCGCCCGTGGGCCCACCAGGTGGCCACCGCCGAGCACGCGCACGCGGGCCGGAACGTGGTGGTCGCGACGGGGACGGCGTCCGGCAAGTCCCTCGGCTACCAGCTGCCCGCACTCAGCGCGCTCGCCGCGGACCCGGGCGCCTGCGTGCTCTACCTGGCCCCGACCAAGGCACTCGGGCAGGACCAGCTGTCGTCCGTCATCTCGCTGGTGGACGCCGTGCCCGAGCTCTCCCACGTGGCACCTGCGTCCTACGACGGCGACACCCCGACCGACGCCCGGCCGTGGATCCGGGAGAATTCCCGGTGGATCGTCACCAATCCCGACATGCTCCACCTGTCACTTCTCGGCCGGGCCCGCCAGTGGACACGGATCCTGCGGGGGCTCCGCTTCGTCGTCGTCGACGAGTGTCACTCCTACCGGGGGGTGTTCGGCTCCAACGTCGCCCTGGTCCTGCGCCGGCTAGACCGTCTCGCGCGGGCGCTCGGCGCCGCACCGACCTACGTCCTGGCCTCCGCCACCACCTCCGACGCCGGCGTCGCCGCGACCACGCTGGTCGGGCGCGAGTGCGTGGAGGTCACCGAGGACGCCTCCCCGCAGGGCGGACGGACCGTCGCACTGTGGGAGCCACCGCTGATGGAGGGCCTGTCCGGGGAGCACGGCGCGCCGGTCCGGCGGCCCGCCCCGGTCGAGGCCTCGACCCTCATGGCCTCCCTCGTCGCGGAGGGTGCGCGGACCTTGACCTTCGTCCGGTCGCGGGCCGGTGCCGAGTCGACCGCGTTGCGGGCCCGCGAGCGGCTCGCCTCCGAGCACGGGGAACGCGGCCGCGAGCTGGCCGGACGGATCGCCGCCTACCGTGCCGGCTACCTGGCCGACGACCGCCGCGAACTCGAACGCGGCCTCGCCGAGGGCGAGCTGGTGGGCGTGGCCTCGACCTCGGCGCTCGAACTGGGCGTGGACATCTCCGGGCTCGACGCCGTGGTCAGCGCCGGCTTCCCGGGCACGATCGCCTCGTTCTGGCAGCAGGCCGGCCGCGCCGGACGCCGAGGACAGGGCGCCCTGGTGATGCTGGTCGCGCGCGACGACCCGCTCGACACCTACCTCGTCCACCACCCCGACGCGCTGCTCGGCCGCCCGGTCGAGGCCACCGTCACCGACCCGCGCAACCCCGTCCTGCTGGCCGGGCAGCTCAGGTGCGCCGTGAGCGAGCGGCCCATGCCGCACGACGAGGCCCGCGCGTGGGGTGCGACCGACGTGCTGGAACGGCTCGCCGCCGACGGGTTGGTGCGGCGCCGACCGGCCGGCTGGTACCCGGCCGCCGACGACCACACCCCGCACGCCGAGGTCGACATCCGCGGCACCGGTGGGGCGGAGGTGGTGATCGTGGACGCGGTCGACGGCCGCATGCTCGGCACGATCGACTCCGTTCGGGCCCGCTCCCAGGTCCACCCGGGGGCGCTCTACCTGCACCAGGGTGAGTCGTTCGTGGTGGACGAGCTGAACCTGGAGGACGGCCTGGCACTGTGCCACCCCGAGGTGCCGGACTGGACGACCAGCGCACGTGAGCAGGTGTCGATCGACCTGATCGAGACCCTGGAGTCGGTACCCGCCGGTCCCGTCACCCTCTCGCTGGCCGACGTCGAGGTGACCACCCGCGTGACCGGCTACCAGCGGCGGCTGCGTGGCGGCGAGATCCTCGACGTCACCCCGCTCGATCTGCCCGAGACCACTCTGGCCACGCGGGCCGTGGTGTACACGCTCACCCCGCAGTTGCTGCGGGTCGCCGGGCTGGAGGAGGCGGACTGGCCGGGGGCGCTGCACGCGGCCGAGCACGCGGCGATCGGGCTGCTGCCGCTGGTCGCGACGTGCGACCGCTGGGACATCGGCGGCGTGTCGACCGCCCTGCACCCGGACACCGGGTTGCCCACGGTGTTCGTCTACGACGGCTACTCGGGCGGCGCGGGCTTCGCCGAACGCGGGTTTCGGCGCGCGACCGCGTGGCTCGGCGCGACGCTGGCCGCGATCCGCTCCTGCGAATGCGAATCGGGCTGCCCGTCCTGCATCCAGTCCCCCAAGTGCGGCAACGGCAACGACCCACTGTCCAAGCCTGGCGCGATCGCGCTGCTCACCGAGGTGGTGGGACAGCTGGGCGGCGTGGGTGTCGGGGAGCCCGCGCCGGCCGGGCCCGCCGCCGGTCCCCGCTGACCCGTCAGGCCGGCCCCGCCCGGGCCACCGCCGAGCCCGACCGCACGCCGAACACCCCGAGATCCACGCGCACCTCGGCGCGGGCCACGACGTCGTGGCCGTCGACCCGGCAGACCGACAACTCCGCACTGTTGGAGGCCGCGATCCCGGCCGCCGCGGCACACGCGTCCTGCCCCGCGCGCAGGGCGTGCGCTCCGGCCAACGCGGCCAGGTCCGCGGCGGCCCGGGCCGCATGCGCGGCCACCGCGGCCCGTCCCACCAGGAGAACCGCCACCGTCAGTGCCAGAACCGCGGCGACGGCGAAGGCGGTCATGACGGTCATGGCGCCCTCGTCGTCGTCGACCACCCGCCGCCACCCCGGCGAACGGGGTGCGGCCGCACCGGATCGGTCAGGTACGGGGGGCGTCATCCCACCGCCCCCGGCTCGGTCCGCGCGACCGCCCGGCCGCGAAGCTCGACACCGGGCAGGCCCCGCGCCGGGGCCACGACCACGGCCGTGACGTACGACCCGCCGCCGTCCACGGACACTTCCGCACCGGGAGCCACCGCCCGTCCCGCCGCGACCCCGTCGCCCGCGCTCGCCATCGCCGCCACCCGGGCGGCCTCCCTCGCCGCGTCGACCACCCGGATCTGCGTGAGCGCCGCGCCGGCCCCGGCGGCGGCGACGCCGAACACCAGCACCAGGGAGGCGATGCCGAGGGCCGCCTCCACGGTCACCGACCCGTCGTCGCGGGCCGACGCGGTCCGGAGCCGCCGCAGCGCCATCACACCGAGGTGTTGAGGGCTTGTTCGATGATCCCGCCGAGCGCGTCGGGGATCGAGTCGCCGCTGACCACGGTGTAGAGCACCGCGCCGAACGCGGCGGCGGCGATCGTCCCGACGGCGTACTCGACCGTCGACATGCCGGCGTCCGGGGTGGTCACGGCACTGAACCGCCTGGCCAGGGCGGCACGGGCCCGGGCTATCGGCGCGCCGGAGACCGCTGGCGTGCAGGCGGCGTTCCGGGCGGCGTTCCGGGCGGTGGAGTGGGTGGTGGAGTGGATGTTCATCTGGGTTCTCCTTCTTCGGTGACCGGGGCGGCGTCTCCGTCCCGGAATCGGTGTGGCCGGCCGGTCCGCTCACGGCAGGACTCCCGGCAGCATCCCGTCGGCCAGGCCCACGACGACGGGGAGGACTCCCAGGCAGACGAACGCCGGGAGGAAGCACAGGCCGAGCGGGCCGGCGACCATGACGGCGGCCCGCTCCGCCCGGGCGGTGGCGACGGCGTCCGCCTCGGAGCGCAACCGATCGGCGGCGTGTCCGAGCGCGGCCAGTACCGACCCGCCGCCGTCGGTCGCGCGGGCCAGAACCGGGGCGATCGGGGCCAGCCGGGCGGCGTCCGGGACCTCCCGCCACGCCTCGGCCGGGGCGGCGCCCAGCCGCATCCGCGCCGCGGCCGCCCGCAACGGACGCGCCGACGCGGGATCGGAGTGATCGACGGCGTCGGCGACCGCGGCCAGTGCGTCGGGCACGGGCAGACCGGACTGCAACGCAACCGCCAGCAGGTCCACCAGCTGGGCCAGGGCTCCGGTGTCGGCGCTGGTGGGGCCGCGGCGCGTGATCGTGGCCAGGGCGCGGGCGGCCACCTTCGAGGGGAGCCTGCCGCCGGGTCGATCGCTGTCGCGCGCCCGGGGTGTCGATCCCTCGGCACCCACCGGGAGGGCGTCCGCCCTGTCGGCGGCCCGCGGGCGCCACGGCGCCACGCACAGCGCGGCGGCGAGCAGGAGGACGGCCGCGGTCATCGGGCGGCACCGCCCGCGATGCGGTCGGTCCACAGCAGTCCGGCGGACAGCAGGACCGACCCGGCCAGACACAACCCGCCGCCCAGCGCGCCGCTGCCCAGGACCCCCAGCGGGTCGGCGCCGAAGCCGGACCCCAGGAGCACGCCCAGTCCGGGGAGCGCGGTGAGGATGACGGAGGTGGCTCGGGGTCCGGCGAGGGTGGCGTCCACACGCAGCGCCCGCTGCCGCCGCGAGGCCACGTCGGCCCGCAATCCGTCCACGACGTCGGCCAGCACCACCCCGTGTCGGGTGGCGAGGAGCCAGGCGCCGGCGAGCTCCCCGGCGACCCGGTCCCCGTCCGGGCCGTCGCCTCCGGCGGGTCGCAGGGCTGCCGCGACGTCGCCGCCCAGGCGGGCGTGTGACCCCGCCGCGGCGAGGATCCCGGCCACCCGCGGGTCGTGCGCGGCCGCGGCGTCGGCGGCCTGCCCGAGGGCGCCTCCCGGCCCGGCGCCGGCACGCAGGGCCGAGGAGGTGTCGTCGAGCGCACGCTCCCACGCCCCCAGTCGCGAGAGACGCTGTCGGCGTTCGGTGGCCCGCCCGCGCAGGTCGGCCGCGGCGCCACCCAGCACGGCGGCCGCGCAGGCGTGGATCGGGCCCGCCGCCACGAGCGCGACCGTGCCCGCGGCGACAGGCCACAGCACGCCGATCGGCACCTGCGCGAGGGCGTACCGCAGCCGGGCC
>NZ_JAUMSR010000001.1:2837808-2855017 GCF_032905965.1 Dietzia sp. IN118
TGCGCGCACGAACCGCGAGGCGATCGCATCGGTTTGGCGGACGTGGCCGAAGGTGAACTGCCGCAGGAACGATCCCAGCGTCGAAGGGGCGTACGGGCGGTCGAAGAGTGTGCCCATCGCCCCGTGGCGCAGCAGGGCCATGTCGTCGATGCTATCCGCGCCTGCGGCCATCCCGGCCACGAGCGAGGCCAGTTTCACTCCACCGTTGGAGCCCTTGTCGGTGGGCACGCTCAGATGCTCGTCACCGAGCCGGTGCAGGCCCGCCCGGTCGGCGAGTTTCATCAGCGGCACGAGGCCGGCGCCCGACACGAGGTTGGGCTCATCGAACGTCGCGAAGCTTACGGGCAGAGTGTGAGATAGTTGCATCTGCGGGATGCCCTTCTTGAATTGGCGATACGGACCTTAAGCAAGTCGTATCTTGCCAGTTCAGAAGGGCATTCTCGCGTTCCCACACCGCGCTAGAAGTTCATCTCATCGGTGGATCCAGGCTTAGGGGGATGCCCATCACGGGCACCGTCAGTATCGCCCATCTGCGTCGCCAGCACAAGAACCGTATCGTTGGGGCGTGTCCGCCCCACGCCCACCGGGCCCCAGGATGTCGCACCGCCCTCGCCGGGTCGCTGCGTTCTTCGACCTGGACAAGACGATCATCGCGACCTCCTCGGTGTTCGCGTTCAACAAGTCGTTCCTCGGCGAGGGACTGCTGTCGCGACGGTCGGTGATCGATCTGGCCTACACGCAGCTCGCGTTCAGCCTGTCCGACGCCGACGACGAGCAGATGCAGAAGGTGCGTCAGGCCATGGCGACCGCCACCAAGGGGTGGTCTCCCGAGCAGGTCGAGCGGATCGTCACCGAGGGACTCAAGGAGACCGTCTCCCCGACCGTGTACGCCGAGGCCCAGGAGTTGCTCGCCGAGCACCGCGCACTGGGCCACGACCTGGTGATCGTGTCCGCCTCGGGCGAGGAGTTGGTGGCGCCGATCGCCCGGATGCTCGGGGTGGACCACTACGCCGGAACGCGGATGAACCGGGACGCCGACGGTCGCTACGGCGGATCGATCGAGTTCTACTGCCAGGGCCCCGGCAAGGCGGAGGCGATCAGCGCGTTCGCGGAGCGCTACGGCTACGACCTCGAGGCGAGCTACGCCTACTCGGACTCCTCCACCGACCTGCCCATGCTCGACATGGTCGGCCACCCGACGGTCATCAACCCCGACCGCGCACTGCGGCGCGAGGCGCTGGAGCGGGGCTGGCCGATCCTGACGTTCGAGAACCCCACTCCGCTGCTGCCCACGCTCGAACGGGCGACCGGGCCGATCGTCGGGGTCGCGGCCATCGTCCTGGCCGTGGGGTCCGCCACCGTGTCGTTCGTCCGGGCCGCGCGACACGCGGGGCGGTAGCGCGGACCATCGGGTGCGCGCGGCGGCGGGGCGGGCCCGTGCGGTGCGTCGGCAACACCTCATCATCGGCGTCGGCGACGGGCGCGGGCGATAGCCGGACTCCCCCACGAGTTCCCGTGTTCCTTGTGCGATCCCACCATCGCCCCGGGCCGGTCACAGGCGGCATGCTCAGGGCACGGTGGTGAAGACGCCAGGACCGGGACGGAAGAGAAGTCACGGCCCCCCGCCCTCCTCACCGTCATCGACATTCGGAAACCCACGCGACGGATAACGCCCGAGAGGCAACACCAGCCGTGGGTCCGCGCCAGCTGTCACCGACGGTTGTCCCGGACCGGCGACACGGCGGACCACAGGACGCTTGGTACCCGGATCTCTCGATGGACCGCAGTGAATTGGCGGGTCGACTCCGGTCGGCCCGCCATTCGCGCGCGCCCGGCCCGTTCGGCCACCGGCGCGCTCCGCTTAGCCCCCGGCTGCGTCGGCGATCGAGGTGGCCTCGCGCGCGCCGGCCTCGAGGGCTCTACAGCAATGGAGGAGCCATTCGGTCACGCCCTCCCCGGTTCCCCCCATGTATCCCTCGATCGCGGCCCGGTGCGCCTCCGGGTCCCGATAGAAGGTCACCTCGGGCACGCCCAGGCAGTGGGGGTCGAGCCCGGTCGACACCCCGACCAGGCGGAACGCCGCCCGGGCTACGATCCCGTCCGCGGACCCGAACGGTCGCAGGCCCAAGAGTTCGCCGAGGACGACCGCGGCGAGGACGGGCGCCGGCGCGCGGGTGCCTCCGGTGACCAACTCGGCGAGGCCCTGGAGACGCTCGGCGACTCCCTCCTCCGGGCGCGGCCGACCGAGACCCTGCGGGTCCACCCCGGGCCCGGACGCCGCGAGGAGGTGCAGATGGGCGAGTTCCTGGAGGGGCGAGCGGGTCCACACGGACACGGCGCGGTCGAGCGACTCGCCCGTCAGTTCCCCGGCCACGCGCAGCGCTGCCGAGAGCACCTCGTCCTGCTCGCCGTCGGTGTCCAGGCGGACGGACGCGCCTTCGACGCCGGCCGATGCGCGGGCACCGCGCAACACCGATTCGGCGGCGGTGGTGGGCCATCCGCGGCGGTTGGCGGGGTGTCGGTGCACCGAGGCGAGGGCTGCCCGGGCGGCGTCCGCGGCCTCGGCCACACCGGGCAGGGCGAGGAGCGGGGCGAGCGGGTCGGGGGCGGTGGAGGTCACGGGTCGAGGTTACCGACCCGGCGCGAATCGGCCGACACAGGTGATTTTCAGCTGCCTCAACCGGTGTCGAGCTGGTGTAATCAGCCCAATCCGTCGGGGCACGCGCCCGGCTCAGCCCCTACACCTCGATCCCGGAGGCCCTCGTGAATCTCAAGGACCAGCTCGACGCGCTGCTCGACGCGACCGCCTTCGACTCGACCGGGGCCAAGGTCGGCACCGTGCGCCAGATCTACGTTGACGATGCCAGTGGCAAGGCGACGTTCGCGACCGTCGCCACCGGGATCTTCTCCGCCGACGCGATCGTCCCTCTCCACGGCGCGCGACTCCTCGATGACGAACTCCATGTCGACCACACCCGCGCCGTCATCCGCGACTCCCCGCGCCCCGACAACACCGAGGACGCCCTCACGCCGGAGCAGGAGGCCAGGTTGCTGGAGTACTACGGCATCGAGACCCTCACGCGGCTTCGCGGAACCTCCGCGTCCGGGCCCGGGACGGCGACCGGGGAGTCGGCGCCGAGCGGCGGAACGGAGCCGAGCGCGGGCAAGACGGCAGGCGCCGGGAAGGCGCCGAGCGCCGGGAAGGCCGAGGGCACCGGCAAGACAGCCGTCGCCGACAAGACGGACACGCCGGCGGGTGCGGGCAAGACGGACAGCGCCCGGACGACCAGCGGCAGGCCGGCGAGCGGGGGCGGGGCCGCGGTCGGAGCCAGCGCAGAGGGAACGAGCACGTCGCCTGGCACCGGCGCAGCACGCCGTCCGGCTACCCCACCCGCATCGACCGGGGCCACGGCGCCGAAGGGCGCGACGTCGGGGGGCGGGAACAAGCCGCCGACGACGACGAACTCCGCTGCCTCGTCCTCGTCGACCGACACCCCGGAGCCCGCGAAGTCCTCCGGCCCGGGGCCCGCCACACCCGCCGGGCCACCGTCCGACGACGGCTCCTCGAAGGGCGAGAACCCCCCTCGCGAGTGAACGGAATCGGACAGGCCTCCCCCGACCTCCCCCCGCCGGGCCAGATCCCGAACACGGTGCGCCGCATGTGACTACGCTCACATACATCGGTCCGGTCGCTTCCGCCGTGACGATCCCGGCCGTCCGTGAAATCTGATCCCGAGAGAGAGCCGCTGATGACCGCTCCCGAGCACGACCAGTCCTTCGCTCCCGACCCCGACTTCGCCGCGCAGGCCAATGCGCAGGCCGACCTCTACGACAGCGCGTCGAGCGACCGTCTCGCCTTCTGGGAGGAGCAGGCTCGGCGACTCGACTGGGACACCGAGTGGACCGAGGTCCTGGACTGGTCTGACGCGCCGGTCGCCAAGTGGTTCGTGGGTGGCAAGCTCAACGTGGCCTACAACTGTGTCGACCGCCACGTGGAGGCCGGCAACGGCGATCGTGTGGCCATCCACTGGATCGGCGAGCCCGGCGACGACGCCCGCGACATCACCTACGCCGAACTCAAGGACGAGGTCAGCCGGGCGGCCAACTACCTCAGCTCGCTCGGCCTCGTCGCCGGTGACCGCGTGGCCATCTACATGCCCCTGCTGCCCGAGGTCTACATCGCGATGCTCGCGTGTGCCCGCCTGGGCCTGACCCACTCCGTGGTGTTCGCCGGTTTCTCGCCGAACGCGCTGCGTTCCCGCATCGATGACGCGGAGGCGAAGCTCGTCATCACCGCCGACGGGCAGTTCCGGCGCGGTAAGCCCGCACCGCTGAAGGCCGGGGTCGACGACGCGCTCTCCGGAAACGGCGTCGATGCCGACGGCGACGCCGAGTCCGTGCAGAACGTGCTCGTGGTCCGCCGGACCGGTCTCGACGTGGACTGGACCGACGGCCGTGACGTCTGGTGGGACGAGGCGATGTCCGAGCAGTCCACCGAGCACACGCCGGAGGCTTTCGACTCGGAGCACCCGCTGTTCCTGCTCTACACCTCCGGCACGACCGGCAAGCCCAAGGGCATCGTCCACACCTCGGGCGGGTACCTCACCCAGTCCGCGTACACCCACCACAACGTCTTCGACCACAAGCCCGGCGAGGACGTCTACTGGTGCACGGCGGACGTCGGCTGGGTCACGGGCCACACCTACGGCGTGTACGCCCCGCTGGCCAACGGCGCCGAGTGCATCGTCTACGAGGGAACCCCGAACTCGCCCGACGAGCACCGTCACTTCCAGATCATCGAGAAGTACGGCGTCACCATCTACTACTCCGCGCCGACCCTGATCCGGACGTTCATGAAGTGGGGCAACGAGATCCCGGCCGCGCACGACCTGTCCTCGATCCGCCTGCTCGGTTCGGTCGGCGAGCCGATCAACCCGGAGGCGTGGCGCTGGTACCGCGAGAACATCGGCGGCGGCAAGGCTCCCATCGTCGACACCTGGTGGCAGACCGAGACCGGCGCGATCATGATCTCCCCGCTCCCGGGCGTCACCGAGACCAAGCCCGGTTCCGCCATGCGGCCGCTGCCCGGTATCGAGGTCGCCATCGTGGACGGCGACGCCAAGGAGGTCGCGACGGACGAGCAGGGCTTCCTCGTGATCACCGAGCCGTGGCCGGCCATGCTCCGCGGCATCTGGGGCGACATGGAGCGCTATCGCGACACCTACTGGTCCCGGTTCGCCGAGGAGGGCTACTACTTCGCCGGTGACGGCGCCAAGTGGGACGCCGACGGCGCACTGTGGGTGCTCGGTCGCGTCGACGACGTCATGAACATCTCCGGTCACCGCATCTCGACCTCCGAGGTCGAATCGGCCCTCGTCGGTCACCGCGCGGTCGCCGAGGCCGCGGTCGTCGGCGCCAACGACGAGACCACCGGCCAGGCGATCGTCGCGTACGTGATCCTGCGGGGCAACGTGGACGCCGAGGAGGATCGTCAGAAGCTCATCGACGAGCTGCGGGCCGAGGTGTCGCGGGAGATCTCCCCGATCGCCAAGCCCCGCGACATCACGATCGTGCCCGAGCTGCCCAAGACGCGGTCCGGCAAGATCATGCGTCGCCTGCTCAAGGACATGGCCGAGGGCCGCGACGGCGGCGACACCTCGACCCTGTCGGATCCGACGATCATGGACCAGATCCGCGAGAAGGGCACGCGCGGCTGACGGGTAGCGGGTGAACACCGCCACGTGACGTGGCACGATGGACGACGGTGCATCCGTCGCCGGACTATGGAGGAACAACCGTGAGCCACGCCCAGGGAACGCACAAGCCGACCGAGGCCTCGATCCCCTTGCATGACGCTGACTCGATCGGCCGTGGCGACGCCAGTATCGGCACCCTGGTCAAGAACGCCACGACGCAGGTGTCGACACTGGTCCGTGCCGAGATCGAGCTGGCGAAGACCGAGGTCACCGAGCAGGTGAAGAAGGCGGCGACCGGGTCCGGCTTCTTCGTCGCGGCCCTCGTCCTGCTGCTGATGTCCTTCTTCCCGTTCGTGTTCATGTGGGCCAAGCTCATCTCGATGTGGTTCGGCACCAAGACCTGGGACTGGATGGGCTTCCTCATCGTGTTCGTCGTCCTGGTCCTGCTCGCGGCGGTGTTCGGGCTACTCGGCTACCGCAAGGTCAAGAAGATCCGGAAGCCGCAGCGCACCATCGACTCGGTGTCGGACCTGAAGCTGGCCATGCCCAAAGGCAACGAGCCCCGGCCCGGCACGGTGCGTGTCACCGAGACGCCCTTGCCCGCGTCGAAATCCTGAGAACTCCCGCTCACCGGCCGCCCGACCCGTCGATCGTCAGGATCGACGGGTCGTGGCGGCATCGTGACGTCTCGGCCAACGGCATCCGACTGCACATCGCCGAGGCGCTGCCGGCCGACAACCCGCCGGGCCGGCTCCCCCCTCTGGTCCTCCTGATCCACGGTCTCAGTGGCATCTGGTGGACGATGCGCGCACCCATGCTCGCGCTGGCCGATGCCGGATTCCACGCCGTCGCCGTCGATCTCCGGGGCCACGGCGACTCCGACAAGCCGCCGCGCGGTTACGACGGGTGGACCCTGGCCGCGGACATGACCAACCTCATCCGGGCCCTCGGTCACTCCTCGGCGGTGGTCGTCGGCCAGGGCGAGGGCGGATTCATCGCATGGACCGCCGCCTACCGCCGGCCACGCGCGGTGCGGGGCCTCGTCGTCGTCGGCTCCCCCCACCCGGTCGCCACCCGGCGCGCGGCACTGCTCGACCGCTCCCAACGTCACGCTTTGGTGCCTCGCCTGCTCGCGGACCAGGCGCCGCGATTGCCCGAACGCCACCTCACCCGCGACGGCGCCGCAGCGGTCGAGGAGATGCTCCGCAGTCGATCCGGGCCCACGTGGCCCGGCACCGAGGATTTCCGCGAATCCGCCGACCTGCTCAGGCGGTCCATGCTCATCCCCAAGGTCGCCCACCTGACATTGGAGAGCCGCCGCTGGATGGTTCGGAGCCAGTTCCGTCCGGACGGCCGCGACTTCCGCCGCGCGGTCTCCGGTGTCCTGCCGCAGCCCGTGCTGGGGATCAGCGGCGCCGAGGACCGGTTCATCCTGCCGGCGACCGTCCGTGCGTCCTCGGCCTGGGCGCGTGACTTCACCACCGAACTGGTCCCGGGGGCCGGGCACTACCCCGCGATGGAGGCCCCGGACGCCACATCCCGGCTGATCGTGGACTTCGCGCGGCGCGTCACCCCGCTCTGAGCCGGCTGCACTCCGCCCCTCCGACCGGGCTCCCGCCGGCTCGGCGGGGTCGGCCCACCGCGCTCCCGCCGGCCGGGCCCCGCGGTGATCAACCGGGCAGCCCCACGCACCGCCCCGTCGAGACCGACTCCTGCGCAGCGACCGCGAGCTGGAGCTGCGGCAGCACCTGCTCCACGGTCAGCGCGTACCCGGTGTCCGCGGCGTCCATCGCGGCGCCGAACACCACGCCGGCGACCTGCCCCTCCGGGGTGACCAGCGGTCCGCCGGAATTGCCCTCGCGCACGGAGCCCCGCAGGATGTACACCTCGCGCTCGACGGTCTGCTCGCGGTAGATGTCCGGGCCGCGCAGGGTCACACGCTCACGGATCCGCGCCGCGTCCGGACGGTAGGGCCCGTTGCCCGGGTAGCCCACGACGATCGCGTCATCGCCGGTGCGGGCGCGGTTCTCGGCGAAGGGCAGTACCGGCGCGTCCAGCCCGTCCACGCGCAGGACCGCGATATCCACGCGGGGGTCGTAGACCATCACCTCGGCGTCCAGCTCGTCATCACCGGACACCACGGTCACCGACCCGGTGCCCGCCACGACGTGCGCGTTGGTCATCACGAGCCCCGGTGCGGCCACGAACCCCGACCCCTCCAGCGCGCGGCTGCAGGACTCGGCCCGGCCGCGGATCTTCAGCACGGACGGCTGTACGCGGGTCACCACCTCGGAGCCGGCGAGGACCGGATCGGGCGGTGGGACCTCCTGCATCGGGGTGGTCCCGAAGGGGCCGAGGATGTCCGGGAAACCGGTGGTGCCGAGGACCGAGGTGAACGTCGCGGGGATCCGTTGCAGCTGTTCGGGGGCGACGTCGTCGATCTTGGCCAGCACGGACGACCCTCGCACCGCCTTGCCCAGCCCGGGTCCCTCCTGCGCGGCGATGGGCACCGCGACCAGCCAGGCCACGAGCAGCATGGCAGCGGACTGGAGGACGGCGCCCACCGTGCTGTCGAGGAGTCGTGCACCGGATCCGGCGATGTAGCGCCTGGCGGCGCGGCCGATCGTGACGCCGGCGACCTGCCCGATGATCACCATCACCGCGATGATCGCCAGCCCCGCGGACAGCCTGCCGAACGGCGAGTCGATCTCCCGCACGAGGTGCGGGGCCACCAGCAGTCCGGAGGTCGCGCCGATGCCCACTCCGAGCAACGCGAAGCCCGACGCGGCGGCCCCGTTGATCCAGCCCGAGATCGCCGCGGCCGCGGCGAGTGCGAACAGTGCCAGGTCGAGCCATTGCGAGCCCGTCACCGGTACCCCCTCCGAGGATTGTCCGCGGGCAGGTCGAGCGACTCCTCGCCGTCGGCGGGCTGCTCGCCGTCCCCGGCCAGCTCGCCGCCGGGGGCCGTGCCACCGGCGACGGCGCCGTCGGCGGCGCGCGCGCTCAGCCCGGGGACGCCGGCGACGGTGCGATCGGCCAGTGGGTCCGCGGATTCGCGGCGGGCCTCCTCCGCCGACATGCGGTGCTGCTCCCCGTTCGCGGACGCGGCCAGGGTCTTCTCGAGGTCCCGGATGTCGGACGTGTCCCAGTCCAGGTCCCATCCGGCGGAGTGGAACATCGCGGCGAGGATGCCGGCGGTGAAGCCCCACACGACGAGGTCGTCGTGCTGGAACGCCGGGCCGGTCCACCCGGTGGTGTGCCGGAGCAGGAATCGGTTGGCGGGATCGAGCAGCTCGTCGACCGGCACGGTCATCACGCGCGCGGTCTCCCCCGGGTCCACGACGTCGACCTCCATCGGCTCCCGCCAGTATCCGAGCACCGGTGCGACGGAGTAGTTCGAGACCGGGATGTACAGCTCGGGGAGCACCGCGAGCACGTCCACCCCGTGGGGGTCGAGGCCGGTCTCCTCCCACGCCTCACGCAGCGCGGCCTCCACCGGGCCGCTGTCCGTGTCGTCGACGCCGCCGCCGGGGAACGAGATCTGACCCGAGTGGTTGCGCAGCGTGGGGGCCCGGTGGGTGAGCAGGACGCGGGCATCGGTGGGCGGCCGGGGGCCGGGCGCGTCCTCCGAGCCGGAGAACAGCACCAGGACGGCGGCGTCGCGGTGCGGTCGGCCGACCTCGTTGGGACCGCGGTCCTCGGGCGGGCGCCGTCTCGGCAGCAACCCGTCGAAGCTGCCGTCGGTGCACGCCGTCATGAGGGGGTCCATCCAAGCGGGGTGCGGGACGCCGGTGACGTCGCCGGGCCGGGGCGCGGGCCCGTTCGCGGGGTTGCTCACGCGGTCACTCCCAGGTGTTCGGCGACGGCGTCCAGCACGTCCTGCTCGCTGTCCATGGGCTCGACCAGCACGTGCGCGATCGTCCCGTCGGCGCGGACGAATAGCGTCAGCGGCAGGACGGGTGGCGCGCCGAGCACGGCCGGCAGCTCCTCCTCCTGGTCGGAGACCGAGATCAGTTCCTCGATGCCCAGCGCGGCGAGGGTGTCGAAACCCTTGGTCTCGGACGGGTCCGTGTGCGAGAGCACCACCCGCACCTCGTCACCGAGGGTGGCCTGGGCGTCACGGATGGCGGGCAGCTCACGGCGGCACGGTTCGCACCAGTAGGCCCACATGTTGACCACCATGGGCGTGCCGGCCTGGATCTTGCCGAGCGTGGTGGTGGAGCCGTCGTCCATGCAGCGCACCATCAGTCCGGCGACGGGGCCGGTGGTGGTGGCGGGCACGGCGCTGTCGCGGCAGGCGGGGAGCCCGGCCTCGGCGCGGACCGCGGGGTCCACGACGGTGCGCGGCTCGTCCGCGGGCGGGGCGCCCACGGGAGGTGCGGTGGGGGCGGCGGTCGGGTCGCCGGACCCGTCGTCGGTATCACCGAACGTGGAGAGAAGTGCGACGACGACGCCGATCATCGCCACGAGAGCGACCAGCGACCACCGGGCTGAGGCGCTCACGCGTGGTCCCCCAGTCCGACCAGTTCCAGCAGGTGGTCGCGCTCGGGTCCCGCCACGAGGCGGGCGGCGGCGACCGGCTCGAGCGGGCCGGCCTCGCCCGCGGACGGGCAGTCGTCGGCCAGCACACACGCCCCACAGGCCGCGGTCCGGGCGTGGCACACCCGGCGACCGTGGAAGATGATCCGGTGGCTCGCGTCGGTCCAGGAGGCCCGCGGCAGCATGCGCGACACTTCGCGCTCGATGCGGACGGCGTCCGTGGCCTCGGTCCACTTCCAGCGGTTCACCAACCGGATGAAGTGGGTGTCGACCGGCAGACCCGGGATCCCGAATGCGTTGCCCAACACCACGTTGGCCGTCTTCCGTCCGAATCCCGGGAGGGTGACCAGGTCCTCGAGCCGCTGCGGCACCTCGCCGTCGTACCTCTCCACGAGCGCCGCGCCCAGGCCCTGGATGCTCCGCGCCTTGTTGCGGTAGAAGCCCGTCGGCCGGATGAACTCCTCCAGCTCCTCCCGGTCCGCCCCCGCGTAGTCGGCGGCGGTCCGGTAGCGCGCGAACAGTGCCGGCGTGACCTCGTTGACCCGCTTGTCCGTGCACTGGGCGGACAGGATCGTCGCCACGCTCAGTTCCAGCGGGTTGGTGAAGTCGAGCTCGCAGTAGACGTGCGGGAACGCCTCCTCGAGGGCGCGGAGCATGCGTCTCGCGCGCCGGGTGCGCCCGAGGTCGGTCTCCACCCCCCTCGCGGCCACCCCTCGTCTGCGGCGCTTCACGGCTGGAGCTGGGTCGGGCATGAGTCCACATTACGGCTCGGCGCCCCGACGGCGCGGAACCGCCGCCCCGGGTGCGTGTGCGTCCCGCGGTCCGGGGGTGGATAATCGGACAGATGCAGGGAATCCTCGTCGTCCTGGTGCCGGTCCTCCTCGCCGGATTCGCACTACTCATGGACCGTTTCGAGAACGCGATCCTCGACGAACCCGAACAGATCGACGTCTGAACCATCCCGCTGATCGCGCGTCGCCACCACCACCGACGCGCTTACGACTACAGTGGTTTTCGCCACACGCACGCCATGGCACGGACACGCATGTCCGCGCCCGAACGGAGGGTCACAGACTGTGACGATTGATCGCCGCACGGACCAGTCTGCCGACGACGTCCTCACCAGAGCCGGAATCTTCCAGGGGGTGGAGCCGGCGGCGGTCTCCGCCCTGCGTTCCGACCTGACCAGCGAGGAGTACTCGAAGGGTGACGTGATCATCCGCGAGGGCGAGCAGGGCGACAGCCTGTACATCGTCACCTCCGGCAAGGTGAAGCTCTCCCGGAAGGCCCCCGACGGTCGCGAGAACCTGCTCTCCATCCTCGGGCCGTCCGACATGTTCGGCGAGCTCTCCATCTTCGACCCCGGCCCGCGCACCTCGTCGGCCGTGTGTGTCACCGACGTGTCTGTGCAGGCCATGGACCGCTCGGCCCTCAAGCGCTGGATCGCCGAGCGTCCGGAGATCTCCGACCAGCTGCTGCGCGTGCTGGCCCGCCGCCTGCGCCGCACCAACAACAACCTCGCCGACCTCATCTTCACCGACGTGCCCGGCCGCGTGGCCAAGGCCCTGCTGCAGCTCGCGCAGCGCTTCGGCACGCAGGAGGGCGGCAACATCCGCGTGACGCACGACCTCACGCAGGAGGAGATCGCCCAGCTCGTCGGCGCCTCCCGCGAGACGGTGAACAAGGCGCTGGCCGAGTTCGCGCACCGCGGCTGGCTGCGGCTCGAGGGCAAGAGCGTCATCATCTCCGACACCGAGCGGCTGGCCCGCCGCGCCCGCTGACGCCCCAGCCCCGGCCCCGGCCCCGGCTGCAGACCCAGCCCCAGCCCCCGCCCCGAAATCCGCTACCCGTAATAGGGATCCGCTAGTCCAATCCGACCAGCCGATCCCTATTCCGAGTAGCGGATTCTTGGTTGCCGGCGGGCGACGCTCTTACGCCGCGCGGCCAAGTCCGAGTTGCTCCTGCCGACGCATCGCGTCCTTCACCCGCCGGACGATCACGTCCGGACGCCGCAGGTCATCCCATACCCAGCGAATCACCACGTAGCCGGCATCTTCCAGATCGCGCTGCCTGTGGCGTTCGCGGCTCAGTGCTTCCCGTATCTCCTGCGGGCTGTTCCCGTATTTGCCGAAGCCGTCCGCCTCGCCGATGAGCCTCCATTCTCGCCAGTAGAAGTCCACGCGGAACCGCTTGCCGCTCCGGCCCGACAGCCACACCTGCATCTCGGGCTGCGGGAGACCCGCGAACACCAGGATCAGCCGTATCAACGATTCCAGAACCGATTCCGCCAACCCGCATGTCAGCTCCGGCAGCGCCCGCGCGCGCCCGACACCCGTGCGCCCCTTCGCCAGACCCGCCTCGTCCTGGAGTTCTGGGCGCGACAGCATGCCTCGGCGGATGGCCTGATCGGCAGCAGCCACGCCGCTCTCCAGGCTCACCGTCCGTGCGACGTCGATGATCGTCCTGGCGGGAGAGGTCAACTGGATGCCGTCGACGAGTCTGGTCGCCCCCTCCACGGGCAGGGTGAAGCACACGAGCGCCGAACTGCGCCGCGTTCCGCCGCCCTCGCGTGGCCGGGTGGCGGTGGGCCGGTCCAAGGAGATCCCGTGGAGCGGCAGCCCGTAGAGCGCGAGGGCGGAACCGTGCGACATCACCGTCCCGGGTTCCACCGCGAGCGCGGCCGCCCGAGTTCGTTCGAGGAACTCCCGCTCCCTGCGGACGTAATCGGGCCCGCTCCCGGCGGGCGCCTCCTCCGGCTCGTGGGCGTAGACGCCGGACCGCACCCGCCGTAGCGTTCCGGCGCCGATCCGCCTGTTGATCTCATCGTGGTCCAGGCCGCTGCGGGCGAGCTGCGCGAACGTCGAGAGAAAGGGACTGTCGTGGTCGTCTGTCTTTGATGCACCCATGTTCGGCAGTCTCGCCCACGCCGACACGCGCACTCCCGCTGTAACCCGCGATATGCAGGCCGCCTGTGGAGAAATCCTCCCTGTGGACAATCTCCCCCGCATCCCCGCGCCCCACCCAAATCCGCTAGCCGGAATCCGGATCGGCGACTCCAATTCGACTAGCCGATCCCCATTCGGACTAGCCGATTTTCGCGAATGGTCGGGCGGGTCGGGCGGGTCGGGCGGGTCGGGCGGGGCGGGGCGGGCGGGTCAGGTCGCGGGCGGGTCAGGCGTTGGCCGCGCTACCCGTGCCCTCCGTGCCCCCTGTATCCAGGCGGTCGAGGTAGCGCAGCGCGACCTTGGTGGACTGCTCGGCCACCTTGAGCAGGAACGGCGTCACGTCGCGGTAGATGTGCTGCGTGATCGCCTCGGCCGAGGCGTCGCGCCCCAACTCGGCCCGGGCGGCGATGATCTGGTCGAGTCGATCGCGCCGGTGCCGACCGAGTACCTGGGCCGCGCGGCCGGTGTTCTCCACGTCGGGCCCGTGCCCCGGGATGCCGATCACCCCGTCGGCCCGCGCCGCGAGCAGATCCATGCTGCCGAGGTAGTCGCCGAGATCGCCGTCGGTCGAGTCCAGCACCGTCGAATCCCGGCCGAGGATCGTGTCCCCGAGGACCACGCAGTCCGGCCGAGCCGTGAACCCGGTGCCCGCGGCCCGCACCTCGAGACTGATCGAATCGGCCGTGTGCCCCGGGGTGGCCAGCACGATGATGTCCAGTCCGGCGGCGTGGATCACCTCGTCGTCGTCACCGCCCGTCACCAACGGCGCGGCGTCGCGGCAGAACCGCTTCTCCACGGCCCTGACGGGGGCGGAGGTGAATCCGCGCAGGTGATCGATGCCGTCGGTGTGGTCGCCGTGACGATGGGTGACGACGACGAGCTCGATCTCCCCCACGATGGCCGCGATCCGCTCGGCGTGCGCGAGGTCGTCGGGCCCGGGGTCCACCACCACGCAGGTGTGCGACCCCGGGGCCCGCAGGATGACGGTGTTGGTCCCCTCGAAGGTCATCTCGGAGGGGTTGTCGCAGAGGATGACCCCGGACAGCTCCGTGACGGGCCGGAGGGTCTCGTACGCCGGGAAGCTGATCGGGGCCAGGCCTGCGGACATCGCGTCTATCCCTCGACCTCGACCACGAGCTCGACCTCGACGGGCGCGTTCAGTGGCAGCTCGGACACGCCGACCGCCGACCGGGCGTGGACGCCGGCGTCGCCGAAGATCTCACCGAGCACGTCGGAGGCGCCGTTGAGGACACCCGGCTGCCCGCTGAAGCCGGGCGCGGAGGCGACGAACCCGACCACCTTGACGACCTTCACCACCGAATCGATGCCGACGAGCCCGTCGACGGCCGCCAGCGCGTTGAGTGCGCAGGTGCGGGCCAGGTCGGCGGCCTGCTCGGCGGTGACCTCGGCCCCCACCTTGCCCGTGGCCGCCAGGGCGCCGTCGACCATGGGCAGCTGCCCGGAGGTGTAGACGAACGCGCCGGTGCGCACCGCCGGGACGTAGTTCGCGACCGGCGGGACGACCGTCGGCAGCTCCAGACCCAGCTGGTCGAGCTTGCGGGTCCAGTAGCCGGCGGTCTCGGTCTCGGGCATCAGAGCTGTCGCTTCATGTAGGCGACGTGCTGCTCACCCGTGGGGCCGGGCAGAACGGAGACCAGCTCCCAGCCGTCGCCTCCCCACTGGTCGAGGATCTGCTTGGTGGCGTGCGTCAGCAGCGGGACCGTCACGTACTCGAACCGGGCTGCTCCAGTGGATTCGCTCATGTGCCCCACTCTAGGTAAGTCACGAGCGCCCCGCGCGCGGTGGTGTGAGCGCTTAGTGTGGAACGCATGCCGTCCACGATGAGTCCAGGTACGCGGTCGACACGATCGACCATCGCCGACGAGCTGTCCACCGGGTGGTCCGACAGCTCCGAACGGGCCGAGTTGCACTACGTCTCGGGGAAGGGCGGAACCGGCAAGACGACCGTCGCCACCTCCCTGGCGCTGGCGCTGGCCTCCACCGGCAAGCGGGTGTTGCTGGTGGAGGTGGAGGAACGCCAGGGCATCGCCCGGATCTTCGACCGCGCCCCCCTGCCGTACCGCGAGGAACTCGTGGCCAGGGTCGACGGCGGCGGCAAGGTGTTCGCGCTGGCGATCGACATCGAGGCCGCGATGCTCGACTACCTCGACACCTTCTACCGCCTCGGGGTGGTGGGCAAGGTGATGAAGTCGGTCGGTGCCATCGAGTTCGCGACCACCATCGCGCCCGGACTCAAGGACGTCCTGCTCACCGGCAAGATCTACGAGGTCGTCGCGCGCGAGCACGCCAAGCGTGAAGTCGTCTACGACGCCGTCGTGGTGGACGCCCCGCCCACGGGCCGGATCGGCAAGTTCCTCGACGTCACCACCGCGATGGCCGACCTCGCCGGCGGGGGCGGACCCATCCGTCGCCAGGCGGAGGCCGTGGCCGAGCTGGTCCACTCCACCCGCACGGTCGTGCACCTGGTGACGCTGTTGGAGTCACTGCCGGTGCAGGAGACCATCGAGGCGATCGCCGAACTCAAGAGCCACGGACTGCGGGTCGGCCAGGTGATCATCAACCGCGCCGAGACCCGTCACCTCGGAGACGAGGCACTCCAGCGGATCGCCGAGGAGGACATCGACGCCGAGGCGGTCGCGGACGGCCTCGACAAGACCGGCGTGGAGGTCGACGACGAGGGCCTGCAGGGGCTGCTGGTCCAGGCCATCGAGCACGCCCGCGTGGCCCGCGGCCAACTCCGCGCCGGCGAGACGCTCACCTCCGCCGCCTGCCCCACCCTCGTGCTGCCGGCGCTGCCCAACGGGGTGGAGGTCGCGGACCTCTACGACCTCGCCTCCGCCCTCGTCGACCAGGGAGTCCACTGACATGACACGTCGCCTCGACATCACCGCCATGCTCACCGACCCCGCCACCCGGGTGGTGGTGTGCACCGGCGCCGGCGGCGTGGGCAAGACGACCACCGCCGCGGCGGTCGCCCTGCGGGCCGCCGAACTGGGCCGCGACACGGTCGTGTTGACCATCGACCCGGCCCGTCGCCTCGCGCAGGCCCTCGGCATCGACGAGTTGTCCAACGAACCCTCCCCCGTGGACCTCGGGCAGGAGAAATCCGCCGCCGGCGGGTCACTGCACGCGATGATGCTGGACATGCGCCGTACGTTCGACGAACTGGTGGTGGCCAACACCACGGAGGCCAAGGCCCGGGACATCCTGGACAACCGCTTCTACAAGACGATGGTCACCTCCTTCGCGGGGACCCAGGAGTACATGGCCATGGAGAAGTTGGGGCAGCTCCTCGACGACTCCGCGTGGGACCTCGTCGTCGTCGACACTCCCCCGTCGCGCAACGCACTGGACTTCCTCGACGCACCGCGCCGCCTCGGCGCGTTCCTCGACAGTCGGCTCATGCGGTTGCTCTCCACGCCCGGCCGCGGGGTCGGACGCCTGGTGACCGGCGCGATGAGCACCGCGATGCGCGGCGTGTCCACGGTGGTGGGGTCCTCGATGCTCAAGGACGCCTCCGAGATGGTGGTGGCGCTGGACTCCACGTTCGGCGGGTTCTCCACCCGCGCGTCCCGGACCCAGGCGATCCTGCGCCGCAAGGGCACGGAGTTCCTGGTGGTCTCCTCCGCGGAGCGGCCCGCCCTGCGCGAGGCCGCGTTCTTCGCCGAGCGCCTGTCCGAGGAGAAGATGCCGCTGGCGGGGGTCGTGGTCAACCGCACCCATCCGCGACTGACCGACCTGAGCGCCGAACAGGCCTGCGCGGCCGCCGACCGCCTGGCCGGGGAGAACCCGGAGGCCGAGGCGGTGCTGCGCATCCACGCCGACCGGGCGGGCACCGCCAAGCAGGAGGTCCGACTGCTCGAGTCGTTCACCGACACCCACCCGGACGTGCGGATCGTCGGCGTGCCCTCACTGCCGTTCGAGATCTCCAACCTGGAGGCACTGCGGTCGGTGGGCGACCAACTCTGCGGCTGACGGATACGAGCGCGGCCCGCGGCGGGTGCCGCG
>NZ_JAUMSR010000001.1:2855027-2924725 GCF_032905965.1 Dietzia sp. IN118
GCGGCGGGTGCCGCGGGCCGCGCTCCAGGTGTCCGGGCCTCGACTCGCCAGGACTCGGTGGACCTCAGGACTCAGTAGACCTCTGGACTCAGTAGACCGCGGTGTGCCGCTCGATCTGCTGCGCGAAGAAGTCTGCCCAGGAACGGACCTCGGGGTGCTGCTTGAGCAGGGCGCGGCGCTGACGCTCGGTCATACCGCCCCAGACACCGAACTCGACGCGGTTGTCGAGTGCGTCGGCCCGGCACTGCAGCAGGACCGGGCAGTGCCGGCAGATGGACGCGGCCTTACGCTGCGCCGCGCCGCGGACGAACAGCTCGTCCGGATCGATGTCCTTGCACCGGGCCTGGGCCACCCATTCCTGGCGACCCTCCCCGATGATGATCTCCTCGGAGCCGAGGGGGTTGCCGGCACCGGGGCGGACCCCGTGGTCGGAGGAGTGGGTGGTCCCGGGGAGGGTGGACGTCATCGAAGTACCCCTAGCGTGAGTGGAGTCGTGGACGGGTTCACCGCGCTCGTCTCCGGCCTTCTGAGCCCGCCCGACGCGGCGGACTCACTGTGTCGGCGGGCGTTCGCACCTGAGATTCGTGTATCGCGATCCCATTCCGGTCCGATCCGTCCCGCGTTCCCCCATATTGTTACCGCAGTCACACAACAGAAGTAAAGAGTCGACACATGATCGCCGCGCGACGGGTGGTCCCGGAGGGGTGGTCACGTACCCTGTGCGTGTGTCGGCTATGAGTTCGCTGGGAAAGCTGGTCGCGACGTGTGTCGCCGCCGGGGTGGTCACGGCGGGGTCCCTGTTCCCGATCGCGGGGGCAGCGGGGCTGGCATCCAACAAGATGGCCGACACGTTGGCCGGGACGTCCGCGGACCTCATCAAGGGTGACCTGCCGTCGATCTCCACGGTGACCGACTCGGCCGGCGCCCCCATCGCGTGGCTGTACGACCAGCAGCGCGTGCCGGTGCCCAGCGAGGAGATCTCGCAGCAGATGAAGCTGGCGATCATCGCCATCGAGGACCGCCGGTTCGCGGACCACAACGGTGTCGACTGGCGAGGCACCGTCCGCGCGGCCCTGACCAACGCCACCTCGGGCGAGGTCGAGCAGGGCGCGTCGACGATCGACCAGCAGCTGGTCAAGAACTACCAGTTCCTCGTCTCCGCCGAGAACGACGCGGAGCGTCGCGCCGCGGTCGAGACCACGCCCGCGCGCAAGATCAAAGAGATCCGGATGGCGCTCACCCTCGACGGGGAGTTGAGCAAGGACGAGATCCTCACCAAGTACCTCAACCTGATCTCGTTCGGCAACGGCACGTTCGGCGTCCAGACCGCCGCGCAGACCTACTTCGGCGTCGACGCCCGCGACCTCAGCGTCCCCCAGGCGGCGATGCTGGCGGGCATGGTGCAGTCCACCAGTCGGTTCGACCCGTACACCAACCCCGAGGGCACCACGCAGCGCCGCAACACCGTCATCGACACGATGGTCCAGACCGGCGCCATCACCCCGGCGGAGGGCGAGTCCTACGCGGCCGAACCGCTGGGTGTGCTCGAGCGACCGAACCCGCTGCCCCGGGGGTGCATCACCGCCGGTGACAGCGGATTCTTCTGCGACTACGTCCTCCAGTACCTCGAGGAGAACGGCCTGAGTCGGGACATGGTGGAGCAGGGCGGGTACACGATCCGCACCACCCTTGACGAGACCGTCCAGTCGAACGTCCAGCGCTCGGTCGACACGTACGGCAACCCGACCGCCCAGGGCGTGGCAGAGGTCATGAGCGTCGTCCGGCCCGGCAAGGACGCCCACAAGGTCGTCGCGATGGCCTCCAGCCGCCAGTACGGACTCGAACTGGGTGACAGCCAGACCGTGCAACCGCAGCCGTTCTCGCTGGTCGGCGACGGCGGGGGCTCGGTCTTCAAGGTCTTCACCGTCGCCGCCGCCATGGAGAAGGGCATGGGCACCAACACGAGCCTCCCGGTGCCGCGTCGTGTCCAGGTCTCCGGACTCGGCGCCGGTGGCGCCGCCGGGTGCCCGCCCGCACAGTACTGCGTGGAGAACGCCGGCTCGTACCCCTCCTCCCTGTCCGTGACCGACGCCCTCGCGCAGTCGCCCAACACGACGTTCGTGAATCTCATCAAGGACGTGGGCGTCTCGCCCACCGTCGACATGGCGGTCCGCCTCGGCATGCGTTCCTACGACCGCAAGGGCACCGCTCCCGGAGGCGACTCCATCAGCGAATTCGTCAAGAAGAACAACCTCGGCTCGTTCACCCTCGGGCCCACCGCCGTCAACGCGCTGGAACTGTCCAACGTCGGCGCCACCATCGCCTCCGGCGGCGTCTGGTGTCCCCCCAGTCCCATCGAGTCGATCACCGACCGCACGGGTGCACCCGTGGAGCTGAACGAGCCGGAGTGCGAGCAGGTGGTCGAGGAAGGGCTCGCCGACACCCTCGCCGTCGCCATGTCCAAGGACCACGTGAGCGGCGGCACGGCGGCCGGCGCCGCATCGGGCGCGGGGTGGAGCCTGCCGATGTCCGGCAAGACGGGAACATCCGAGGCCAACAGGTCCTCCGCGTTCTTGGGCTTCACCAACAACTACGCGGCGGCCGTCTACGCGTTCAACGACGGCACCACCACCACCGAGCTGTGCACCAGCCCCCTGCGCCAGTGCTCGTACGGCAACCTCTTCGGTGGCCTCGAGCCGGCACAGACCTGGTTCTCGGCCTTCTCCCCGATCGCCGACATCTACGGCCCGCTCCGACTGCCCGCGCCCGATCCCGCCTACCAGGCCGGGACCAGCGGGGCCGCCGCCCCGGACGTCGCGGGCATGAGCCAGTCCGCCGCGACGTCGCTGCTCACCAACGCCGGGTTCGTCGTCAACACGCAGTTCGTCTCCGGCACGGGCCGCCCGTACGGCACCGTCATCGGCGTCGACGGCAGCACCGGCATCCCCGGGTCCCAGCTCACCCTCCGCGTCTCCGACGGATCGGGCGGCGGCGGGGGCGGGGGCACCGGCGCGCAGGGGCAGGGCGCCTCCGGCCCGGGGGCGCCGGTCGGGGACGAACCCATCGTGCTCAACGTGCCGGGCCTGGCCCCCATCACCATCTCGCCGCCGCGGTGACCCCGCCCGGCGTCGGTAGTCTGGACTGATGTCACGCCCTTCACGCAAGACCCGGGTTTCGACGACCTCCCCCGCCCGCGCGGCGGCCGTCCTCGCCGGGGCGGTCGTGGCGGGAACCGTGTACGCCACGGGCTGGGAGCGCAACGCCTTCACGCTGCGCCGCCACTCCCTGCCGCTGCTCGCGCCCGGCTCGCGGCCCCTGACGATCCTCCACGTCTCGGACCTGCACATGATGCCCGGCCAGAAGCGCAAGCAGCAGTTCGTCAACTCGCTGGCGGAGTTGGAGCCCGACCTGGTCGTCAACACCGGTGACAACCTCTCCGACGCCCGGGCGGTGCCCTCCGTGGTCCAGGCCCTCGGGCCACTGCTCGACCGGCCCGGGGCGTTCGTGTTCGGCTCCAACGACTACTACGCCCCGGTCCCCAAGAGCCCGCTGCCGTACATCGGGATAGGCCGCCAGAAGCACTCGGCCGTCCCGTTGCCGTGGCGGGATCTCAGGGCCGCCTTCAACGAGCGGGGCTGGGTCGACGCCACCCACCAGCGCGCCGAGATCGCGGTCGACGGCCGTAGCGTGCTGGTCGCCGGTGTCGACGACCCCCACATCGGACGGGACCACTACAACGAGATCGCCGGACCCGCCGGGCCCGCCTTCGACCTGCGGATCGGGTTGCTGCACTCGCCGGAGCCACGCGTGCTGGACCGGTTCGACGCCGACGGGTACGACCTCGCGCTCGCGGGGCACACCCACGGTGGTCAGCTCTGCCTCCCCACCGGCGCGATCGTCACCAACTGCGGCATCGACCGCTCGCGGGCCCAGGGCCTGTCCGCGTGGGGGCGGAACCTGGTGTTGCACGTCTCCGCCGGCCTGGGCACCTCTCCGTACGTGCCGGTTCGGACGTTCTGCCGCCCGGAGGCGACCCTGCTGGAACTGGTCGCCGCCCCCGGTGGTGGCGGAGAGGGATCCGAGGTCCCTGTGACCCCGCAACGGGTGAAGGTGCCCCTGCCGGTCTGACCCGGTTTCGCGATTCCGGCGGCGGGGCGCTAGAGTATCCCTCGTTGTCGACCGGGGTGTGGCGCAGCTTGGTAGCGCGCTTCGTTCGGGACGAAGAGGCCGTGGGTTCAAATCCCGCCACCCCGACAATGCGAGGGCCCGGATCACGTCAGTGATCCGGGCCCTCGGCCATTTCGTGCCGTGCCCTCGGGTTCCCCCTGCCGTGGTGCCGCCGACGTGGGGCCGCTCTTCCGGTGCACAGCGGCGCGGACTCTCCGTAGAGTCGTGTCATGACCTCCGAGACCGACGTCCAGAACGCCGCCGCCGCAGGGGACAGCGCACCCGGGACCGGCCCGGCCGTGCACCCGAACTACGGCCGCATCACCACCACCGGGGCGGGGGACGCGGTCCTCGCGGCCTCGCTGCAGAAGGTCCTCGACGGGACCTGGGCCGATGCCCGCGAGTTCACGCGCGAGGCCATGACCCCGGACATGCTCAACCCGATCGGGCTGGGCATGGAGGAGCATCGCGACCATGTACTGGCGCAGCTCCAGCGCCTGGCCGACTCCGGGATGCCCAAGCTGGGGTTCCGCGAGGAGGACGGTGGGACCGGCGACACCGGTGGGGCGCTGACGTCCTTCGAGATGCTCGGCCACCTCGACCTGTCCCTCATGGTCAAGGCCGGCGTCCAGTGGGGCCTGTTCGGCGGCGCGATCGCCAACCTCGGCGACTCCGAGACCCGTAAGAAGTACCTGCCGGACGTCATGTCCCTGGACCTGCTCGGCTGCTTCGCTATGACCGAGGTCGGCGGCGGCTCGGATGTGCAGAACCTGGAGACGACCGCGACGTTCGATCGTGAGACCGGCGAGTTCGTCGTCAACACCCCCACGCCCAGCGCGGAGAAGGCCTACATCGGCAACGCCGCCCGCGACGGCCGGATGGCCGCCGTGTTCGCCCAGCTGATCACGACCGCGGACGACGGCGGGGAACTCCGCCACGGCGTCCACTGCCTGCTCGTGCCGATCCGCGACGAGGCCGGAAACGACCTGCCGGGCGTCCGCACCACCGACCACGGCCCCAAGGGCGGCCTCGCGGGCGTGGACAACGGCAAGATCTGGTTCGACGACGTGCGGGTCCCGCGGGAGGCGCTGCTCGACCGCTTCGGCGCCGTCGACGCCGACGGGGAGTACTCCTCCCCCATCGATTCGGTGGGCGCCCGATTCTTCACCATGCTCGGCACGCTCATCCGCGGTCGGGTGTCGGTGGGAGCGGCGGCGGGCGCGTCCGCGCGCACCGCGCTGGCGCTGGCAGTGCGGTACTCACTGGTCCGCCGGCAGTTCGACCACCCGGAGACCGGCAAGGGCATCCCGCTGTTGGAGTACCGGGAGCACCAGCGCCGGCTCATGCCGCGGGTCGCCCGCGCGTACGCGTTCGCGTGCGCGCAGAACGCGATCATCCTCGAACTGGACGAGTTCGAGAAGAACCCGGAGGCCTTCGACGAGGTCCGTCGCCGCGAGATGGAGACCCACGCCGCGGGTATCAAGGCCTCGGTCACGGCGTTCGCCAACGACACGATCATCGAGGCCCGCCTGGCCTGCGGGGGCGCCGGCTACATGGCGGAGAACCTGCTCACGGAGATGCGCAAGGACTGCGACGTCTTCTCGACCTTCGAGGGCGACAACGTGGTGCTCACCCAGTTGGTGGGCAAGGAGCTCCTGAGCTCCTATGCCGCGGACTTCGGCGACATGGACCAGCGCGAGACCGTCGCGTTCGCCCTGAGCACGGCCGTCGACGTGGTGCAGGAGAAGGCCCGCGCCTCCACCCTGTGGCAGAAGCTCGTCGACGCCGTGACGGACCGCGAGCACACCGACCTGCTCGACCGCGGCAACCAGCTCCAGCTCCTCGTCGACCGCGAGGAGCACCTGCTGGAGACGGTCGCGCGCCGGCTGCGCAAGGCTCAGGGCCAGGACGGTTCGGCGGCGTTCAAGGTCTTCAACTCGGCGCAGGACCATCTCCTGCAGGCCGGTCGCGCCCACATGGACAGCTGGGTGTTCGCCCGCTTCGCCGAGGCCGTGGAGGCCTGCGAGGATCCGGAGGCCAGGGAGGTCCTCGGGATGTTGTGCGACCTGTACGTGCTCGACATCGTGGACGGCGACAAGGGCTGGTTCCTCGAACACAACCGCCTGACGACCGAGCGGACGAAGGCGGCCACCGCGGCCCGCAACCGCCTCTGCACCAAGTTGGCCGGCCGGGCGCGCACGCTGGTCGACGCCTTCGCGATCCCCGAGTTCGTCTTCACCGTCCCCATGCTCACCGACGGCGGCGTGGACACGATCACCGACGAGCCCGCCGACGAACACGAGGTCGTCGGGCTGGCCGACTGACCTCGCGCGACCCCTTCATCGCGAAGAGCGTTCCGCACACGTTTCCCGAGAGGGAGGCGTGCGGAATGCTCTTCTCGTTGCGGCGGGAGCGGGTCCGCCTCGGCGCGACGTCTACCGGCGGGCGCGGGGCCGACCGGCGACGATCACCGCCAGGAGCGAGAACACCGCGACCGCGATCAGGACCGCCGCACCGGTCCAAGCAACGGAGGCGGGCCCGGACAGGAGCACGGCGTCGAGCGCCGCGGTGGCCTGCCCGGTCGTGGTCGCCGAGGTGACGGTGACGATCGCCGAGGGCGCGCCGCCGGCGACCCACACCCACCACGCCGCGCCGGCCGACGCGGCGGCGAGGATCACCGCCGTGATCCGACCGGGCCACGGGCCGAGCACCGCGACGAGGGCGCGCCACAGGGCGGAGGAGGCGACGACGACGAGGGCGACGACAGCCACGGCCGCAGTCGCCCCGCCCGCGGTAGGGCCGTCGGCGGTGGCCAGCGCCCACGCGGACAGGCTCGCGGTGAGCAGGGTCAGCGCGAGAACCGACTCGGCGATCGACGAGCCGGGCCGGCGGACGAGCTGGACGAGCAGTGCTCCGAGCATCGCTGCGGCGGCCACGCCGAGGATTCCGGCGGAGGTGCGGCGCTCGGAGTCGTCGGCGGCCGCGGCGGCCTCCAGCCCGGCGTCGCCCTGCTCGACGGCCAGGGCCCGCCCGGTCTTGCCGATGGACTCCTGGGTGCGGCCGGCGGAGTCGGCGACGCTGGCCGCACCGTCGCGGAGCGTGTCGGCTCCCGTGGCGAGCTCGCCCGCGCCGGCGGCGAGTTCGCGGGCGCCACGGGTGGCGGAGTAGACGCCGTCGCGCAGCTCGGCGCCCGGCGCGGAGAGTTGACGGGCGAGTTCCGCCGCGCCGGAGTCGAGCTGGTCGAGGTTGCTCAGAGTGTTCTGGTCGAGGCCCTGGGTGGCCAGCTGGTCACGGAGCCCGGTCAGGGCGTTGCGCGCCTGGACGACCTCCGGGGCGTCGCCCTGCAGCCGCGACAGCGCGTCCTCGATCGCGGTCGAGACCTGCCCCTGGATCACGGCGACCCCGCGGACCGCACCCACGACCTGACGGACGCCGCCCGCGACCTCCTCGGCTCCGGATCCGGCCTGCCCCATCCCCGCCTGCAACTGCTCCATGCCGGTGGCCAACTCCGCGGAGCCGTCTCGCAGCTGCCCGGCGCCGTCGGAGAGTTCGGTCGTCCCGGAGCGCAACTGCTCCGCTCCGGCGACCGTGAACGACGAGTTGGCCGACGCCTCCGCCAGCGCCGAGCGCAGCGGCCCGCCGGCGCCGGGGGCGGCGTCCTCCTGCTGGGGGGTCGGCCCGACCACCGCCCACAGTGCGGCCAGGACGAGGGGCAGGACGATCAGCGCCAGGCCCAGCAGCCGCCGCGCGGGTCCCCCGCGGGCGGCGCCGACCTCGTGGCCCGGGGCGTCCGGCGCGTCCGGGGGGTCTGATCGAGGGGAGGTGCCGGGGTCGGTGACGGGCAGGATGTCGGTGTCCGGCGAGGTCTCAGAGGGGGCGTCCGAGGAGGTCATGGCCGGATCGTAGCCCCCTGGAACCGGTGTTCCCGCAGGTCACTCGGCATGCCCCCGCATCGGTGTCCGTGGCTGTTGATAAACTTCCGTGGAAACCTTCGCACCCCTCGCCACCCGCTGCCGCGCAGGAAGGAGCCATGAGCCCCGTCCTCGCGATCGCTGCTGCAGGTCTGGCCACCCTGCTCGCGTGGCCGCTCACACGGTGGTTGGGCCGGGGCGCGGGATGGCCGCTCGCGGCGCTCTACCTACTGGGGGCGTTCGCGCTGCTGGGGCCGCTCTCGCTGGCCCTGTCGGGGAGGCCCACCGAGGTCGTACGCATCCCCTGGGTGCCCGCCCGAGACTGGACCCTGGACCTGTTCGCGGACCCCACGGGCCTGCTCTTCGCGATGCTCGCGTTGGTGATCGGCGCGATCGTGTTGATCTATTCGTCGTCGTATCTCTCCGGCGGCGGTGACCACGGGCACGGGCGCCGACACGGTCGCGGGCGGCGCCCACAGCACTACGGCTTCTACCAGCTCATGACCCTGTTCACGGTCTCCATGCTGGGGCTCGTCCTCACGGACTCGATGGTGCTGCTGTACGTGTGCTGGGAGCTCACGTCGCTGGCGTCGTTCGCGTTGATCGCCAACTCGGGCCGCCCTGCCTACGCCGCCGCGCTGCGCACCCTCACGGTGACCGTCGTCGGTGGCCTCGTGCTGCTGGGCGCGCTCGTGGCCATGTGGTTGCGCACCGACACCACCTCCATCTCGGAGGCCCTCGCGCACGACGTGTGGTCCACCGACCCCGGCTTCACCGCAGCGATCGCGGTCGCCGTGGCGGTGGCCGCGTTCACCAAGTCCGCCCAGTTCCCGTTCCACTTCTGGCTGCCGGACGCGATGGCGGCGGCGACCCCGGTGAGCGCGTACCTGCACGCCGCGGCCGTGGTCAAGGCCGGGATCTTCCTGTTCATGCGGTTCTCCCCGGCCTTCCACGACGTGCCGGTGTGGAACGCACTGCTCGTGTCCGTGGGCATGGGCACCGCCGTGATGGCGGCCGTGTTCGCCCTGCAGAAGACCGACCTCAAGCAGCTCATGGCCTACTCCACCGTGAGCCAGCTGGGGTGGATCACCGCGGCGATCGGCGTGGGGACGCAGGAGGCGCTCGCCGCCGCCGCACTGCACACCGTCGCCCACGCCCTGTTCAAGTCCGGACTGTTCATGCTGGTCGGCGTGGTCGACCACGAGGCGGGGGCCCGCGACATCCGCGACCTCGGCCCGCTGTGGCGCCGCATGCCGTGGACGTTCGGCGCCACCGTGCTCGGCGCGGGCGCCATGGCCGCCGTGCCGCCCACCCTGGGCTTCGTGTCCAAGGAGTCCATGCTCATCGCGTTCGGCGACGTCGCCGGCGGGAACACGGTGGCGGTGACCGCCCTGCTGACCGCCGCCGTGATCGGGGCGATCCTCACCTTCCTCTACTGCGCCCGGATCGTGCTGGGCGGCTTCCTCGGCGTCTACCGCGACCCGTCCCGGCCGGCGACCGACCCCGGCGAGGTCCACGAGGCACCGGTCCGGCTCTGGCTGCCCGCGGCCCTGCCCGCCGCGATCGGGTTGCCGCTGGCGCTCGTGGTCTGGGTCTTCGACGTGCCGATGTCCGCGGTCGCCGAGGCCGCGGCCGGGCCGTTCGGGTGGGCGCCCGTGCAACGCGGCTTCGCGGAGTACCGCGCCCTCCCGCCCGGGTCCGACGAGTCGGATCTGGCGTACGAGGCCCACTTCGTGTTGTGGCACGGGTTGACCCTCGAGGTCGGCCTCACCGCCCTGATCCTCGTCGTCGGTGCCCTGCTGGCCTGGAAGCGCACGCCGATCGACCGCGCGCTCGACCGGGAGCTGCTGCCCTTCACGGGCGCCTCCGTCCTCGAGGGCCTGATATCGGCTGCCACCCGCGCTGGCCGTGCGTTGGTCCGTCCCACCGCGTCGGACTCCCCCGCCCGGCACGCCGGCGCCCTGCTGGCGGTCCTGAGCGTCTACGCGGTCGGGATCGGCGGCTGGGCACTGGCGACGGGCAGTTCGATCCCCCCGCGCGTCGGCGGGCTCGAGAGCGCGATCGACGTCGTGTTGCTCCTCGTGGTCGCGGTGGGCGTGCTGGGACTGTGCGTCACGCACTCGCGACTGTCCGCAGCGGTTCTACTGGGTGCGGTCGGGATCGCCGTGACCATCCAGATCTTCGGCCTCGGCGCGCCCGACGTCGGCCTGACCCAGCTGCTGGTCGAGGCGCTCACGGTCATCATGTTCGTGCTGGTCCTGAGGCGCCTGCCCCGCGACTTCATCGCCGCCTCGCGCCCGAGGAACATCGCCGCCATCGTGCTGGCCGTCCTCACCGGCATCACGACCACCATCGGGGTCCTGGTCTTCACCGGGCGCCGGGAACGCTCCCCGATCGGCGTGTACCTGCTCGAGAACGGCCCCGAGATCACCGGCGGGAGCAACATCGTCAACACGATCCTCGTGGAGTTCCGCGCTCTCGACACCTTCGGCGAGGTGGCCGTGCTCGGAGTGGCCGGCATCGCGATCCTCGGCGTCCTCGGCTCGGTCCGGGCCACCGCCCAGACCATGGATCCCGGGTCCGTCCGCGAGACCCTGCCCGGTTCCGCGAAGAGCACCGGCACGGCCGCGGAGGCGCTGGAGGACGCCACCCGCAACACCGTGCCGTTGAAGCTTCTCGCACGGGGCGTGACCCCGGTCCTCGCCGTGGTCTCCGTGATGCTGCTGTGGCGTGGCCACAACGAGCCCGGCGGCGGTTTCATCGCCGCCCTGGTGGCGGCGTGCGCGTTCGCGCTGGTCTACCTGGCCCGCGAGTCGGACCGCCCCGTGAGCCGACCCTCCACCCCGGTCGCGCTCATCGGCGGGGGGCTGGTGGTCGCCGGACTCACCGGGATCGGCGGCTACGCGCTCGGGCAGTTCCTCCAGCCCGCCCACGGGTACTTCCTGGGCCAGCATTTCTCCAGTGCCCTTATCTTCGACCTCGGGGTCTACGCCGGCGTCCTCGGACTGGTCATGACCGCGTTCAACACGCTCGGCGCGGGCCGCGCCCCCGCAGAGGTCGTCTCCGGCCCCGACGCGCCGGACACCGGCCGACGCAGGTCAGCGCCGCGGAAAACCGGTGGTGGGGCCGACACCGGCGTAACCGGGGGCACCCCGGGGACTCGTCGCGGAACCGACGAGGAGGTCGCCCGGTGACCATCGCGATCATGATCGGCGTCCTCACCGCGGGCGGCGTCTACCTGATGATGCAGCGCGGCATGGTCCGTGTCGTGTTCGGTCTCGCGCTCATCAGCCACGCGGTCAACCTCACGTTGCTCAGCGCCGGCGTGGCGGCCTGGCGGGCCGAGCCACTCGCCGACGTCAACGCAGTCGACGTGTCCGCCGACCCGCTCCCCCAGGCGTTCGTCCTCACCGCGATCGTCATCACGCTTGCGGTGACCGTGTTCATGCTCTCGCTCGCCGTGGTGAGCCGCGACGACGACACCCACAACGTCCCGCCCACCGGTGAGGAGTACGCGTCGTGACCGCCCTGCTCCTGCCCCTGCTGGCAGCCATTCCCGTGATGGCGGCCGCCGTCACGGCGATCCTGCCGTCCCGGCAGGCCGGCCGTCTCGTGGCGCTGGCGGTCCCGGCGGCCACCGCGGTCGCCGGGGGAGTGCTCCTCGTACTGCACCGGTCCGAACCGGTGATCGCCGCGTCGATGGGCGGCTTCGTGCCGGGCGTCGCGATCCCCTTCGTCTCCGACTCGTTCGCCGCGCTCATGCTGGTCACCACCGGTGTGGTGGCGTTGATGTCCCTGGTGTTCTGTGACCAGACCGGCGAGTTCGGCCGGAGCCGCTACTTCGCCCCGCTGGCCCTGCTGCTGCTCGCCGGCGCCAACGGCGCCCTGCTCACCGGCGACCTGTTCAACCTCTTCGTCTTTGTCGAGGTCATGCTGCTGCCCTCGTACGCGCTCATCGCCATGACGGGCACGTGGCGCCGCCTCGGCGTGGGCCGGTTGTTCGTCGTGATCAACCTCCTCACCTCCACGCTGCTGCTCGCGGGCGTCGGCTTCGTGTACGGCACCGCCGGGAGCGTCAACCTCGCCGTGCTCGCTGGAGCGGCACAGGAGGACGGCCGGGTCGCCGCCGCCCTGGGCGTGGTGCTCATGGCCCTGTGCATCAAGGCCGGCGCCGTACCCGTCCACGGGTGGCTGCCCCGCGCCTACCCCGGCACCTCCGCCGGGGTCATGGCGCTGTTCTCCGCGCTGCACACCAAGGTGGCTCTCTACGCGGTCATCCGGATCTGGGCCACCGCCTTCGACCTCGATCCGGCATGGGGCCGCGTCCTGTTGGTCGTGGCGCTGGTGACCGCGCTGTGGGGTGCCGTCGCCTCGGCGTCCCCCGTCGGTGCCCGCGAGATCCTCGCCTGGCAGATGGTCTCCGGGGTCGGCGTCATCCTCGCCGCGCTGGCGGTCGCGCAGGCTCCCGGCGGCGCGATCGTCTACATGATCCACCACATGGTCACCATCGGGGCGCTCGTGATGCTGATCGGTGCCGCCGAGCACGTCTACCGCAGCGGGCAGCTGGGCGGGCTGTCGGGCCTCTGGTACCGCGAACGTCCGCTGGGGGTGCTGCTGGTGCTCGCCATCGCGGCCCTCGTCGGACTGCCGCCCACCTCGGGGCTGACCGGCAAGCTCGAGGTCGTGACCGCCGCCCTGGGGACGGGTGGCGCATGGGGAGTCGCCACCGTCGTCGTCGTCCTGGTCTCCTCCCTCATCGGGCTCGTGGCCATGCTCCGGTTGTGGCGCGGCATCATGTGGGGCGGACCCGCGCCCCGTCCCGGCGATGACGACGGTGACAGCGACGAGCGCCAGCAGGGGGTTGACGAGCACGGCGACGACGGTGACGATGATGACGACGACAACGTTCGCCCGTCTCCGCGCGTGCCGGCGCGCCTGCTCGTGCCCGGGGGCGTACTCGCGGCCCTGTCGGTGGCCATCTTCCTGGGGTACGGGGCGATCGCCCCGGAGGTGGACCGGGCGGTGGCCGGCCTCGTCGATACCGACGCCTACGTCTCGGCCGTGCTCGACGGCCCCGATGCGATGACGGACTCGACGATCGGGGGACGCTCGTGATCCGTCGGGTACTCCGCGCCCCGGTCGTCCTGGGGTGGTTGCTGTGGAACGTCGTGCTGTCGTCGGTGGCCCTGGCCAAGGAGGCCGTCACCCCCGGTCCGATCGGCACCCCGGTGCTGGTGCGCTACCCCATGCACTGCCGCACCGACGTGGAGATCACGGCCCTGGCCTGGGCGATCACCGTCACGCCGGGAACACTGGTGACGGTCATCGGTGACGACGAGATGTGGGTCCACGTCGTGCTCGGCGGGCCCCGTCAGGAGATGATCGAGTTGCTCGGTCAGACCGAGGACCGGGTGCTGTCCGTTCTGCGAGGTGAAGACGAATGAGCCCGCTGTTGACGGTGCTGCTGGCCGTGTCGACTGTGATCGTCGTCGCGAGCATGGTGGTGGCGGCGGTCCGCGCGGTACGCGGACCGGGCGATGCCAACCGTGCCGTCATGGCCGATCTCAGCTATTTCTGCGCGGTGGCGCTGTTCGTGCTGTTCGTGATCCGTCAGGGGTCCGCGGTGGCGTTGGACGTGGTGATGCTCGGATCGCTCATCGGTGTGCTCTCGACCGTCGCCCTCGCACGGTTGCTCTCCCGAGGACAGCGGTGACGGGGATGGGGGGCTCGATGATCGCGGACCTGGTGATCGGTGTACTGGCGCTGCTCGGGTCGCTGTGCTTCCTGGTGGCCGCGGTGACCATGTCCCGGGCCGGCGACGCGCTGACCCGGATCAACATCCTTTCCGTGGCGACCGGCCTGGGGATGATGCTGTTCATCTTCTCGGCCTACGGGCACGAGCTGAGATCCGGGTTCTCCTGGGCGCAGCTGCTCATGGCGCTGGTGGCCCTGGGAGCGACGGTGGTGGTGACGACGGTCGCCTCCATGACGCTGGCCCGCGCCGCCTACCGGGCGGACGGCAGACTCGATCCGCTGACGGCCTACGACGACATCGCCGAGGAGACCGGGACATGACCGGGCCGGGTGACGCACGCGACGGCCGGGACCAGACCCTGCGTGATCCGGCCGACGCCGCCCGACGGATCGACTCACTGATCGACAGTGGTGACCTGCGCACGGCCTCCGACATGGTCGAGGAGATGCCGCCCTGGCTGATCGTCGACGTCCTCGAGCGCAGCGGCGCCAAGGACCGGGCCGTGCTGTTCCGGTTGCTGTCCAAGGGCACCGCGCTGGTGGTCTTCGAGGCCCTCGACCCGCCGCTGCAGTCCGAGCTGATCCGCGCGCTGCACACGGACCGCGTCAACCAGATCTTCACCGACCTCGACCCCGACGACCGGGCCGGGCTGATCGACGAGCTTCCCGCGCGCGTGGCCACCCGGCTCATGCGGGAACTCGACCACGACGAGCAGGCCCTCACCGCAGCGGTGCTCGACTACCCGGTCGGCTCGGTCGGTCGGCGGATGAGCCCGGAGTTCATCTCCACTCACCCCGACGTCACCGCCGGCGAGACCCTCGACCGTGTGCGCCAGCGGATCGACGAGGCGGAGACGATCTACGGCATCCCCGTCACCGACGACCAGCGTCGCCTGGTGGGGATCGTGGGTCTGCGCGCGATCATGCGTGCCGACCCAGAGACGGCGGTGCGCGACCTGATGAACGACGCGATCACCGCGCGGGCGCGCGAGTCCGCCGAGACCGCCGCGCGCAGGTCCGCGGAGGAGCGCCTCATCGTGATGCCGGTCGTCGACGACGAGGGCCGGCTGGTCGGGATCCTCACCTTCGACGACGCCCTCCGGATCCTCGAGGACGCCGAGACCGAGGACACCGCGCGCGCCGGTGGCTCGGAACCGCTGCGCGCGCCCTACCTGGCGACCCCGGTGCGATCCCTGGTGCGCTCACGTGTCGTGTGGCTACTGGTCCTCGCCCTGGGCGCCGCGCTGACCGTGCAGGTGCTCGAGGTGTTCGAGGGGACGATCGAGCAGGTGGTGGCACTGTCGCTGTTCGTGCCGCTCATCATCGGCACCGGCGGCAACACCGGAAACCAGGCGGCCACCACGGTGACCCGTGCGCTCGCGCTGGGGGACGTGCGTCCCCGCGACGGGCTGCGCGTACTGGCCCAGGAGGTGCGGACCGGGTTCACGCTGGGTCTGGTCCTCGGCGCGGTGGGGGCGCTGGCCGCGGGACTGATCTACGGCACCGATCTGGGCCTCGTGATCGGGTTGACGCTGCTGGTGTTGTGCACCGTCGCGGCGACCGTGGGCGGTCTGATGCCGCTCCTCGCGCAGGCCGTCCGCGCCGACCCCGCCGTCTTCTCCAACCCGTTCATCACGACGTTCGTCGACGCCACCGGGTTGATCGTCTACTTCCTCATCGCGCGGGCGGTCCTGGGCCTGTAGGCCGAACTCCCCGGTGCGCTGCGGTGCGCTGCGGTGCGACGCTCGACCCGCGACACCGTAGGGCGACCGTGCCGACGGAGCGCGGGAACCGCCGCTGCCGGACACCACGTGGCGCTAGGGTGACACATGTCACATCCGGTTCGTCCGGAGTCCCTCGCCCCGAAGGTGCCCATGGCCGACGACGCCGCCCGACCGCCTGCCGCTCCCCCCGCCCTCATGCCCGAGCTCGCCTGCTACGGGCTGGCCGGACACAGCGCCTCCCCGGCGGATCTCATCGCCGAAGCCGCGCGGGCCGAGGAGCTGGGCCTGGGATCCATCCTGCTGTCCGAGAGGTTCGCGCTCAAGGACGCCGCGGTGATGGCGGGCGCGGCGGTAGCGGCGACCTCCCGGATCGGAGTGGGCACCGCCGCGACCAACCACAACACCCGCCACCCGCTGGTGACCGCGACCATGGCGACGACCCTGCACCGGATGTCCGGCGGGCGCTACGCCTTCGGACTGGGCCGGGGCATCTCCCTGCTCTTCGACATCATGGGCCTGCCGCACGTGACGTCGGCGCAGCTCGAGGACGCGATCGGTATCTACCGCACGCTGTGGGGCGGCGGGGCGGTGGTCGGTCACGACGGCCCGGCCGGCAGCTACCCGTACCTGATGCAGGACGCGTCGTTCGACGAGGACATCCCGGTGCTGATGATGGCGATGGGCGACAACCAGCTGCGGCTGGCCGGGCGGATCGCCGACGGCGTCGTGCTCCACACCTTCATGTCGGATGCGGCGGTGCAGCGCTGCGTCCGCCTGGTCCGGGAGTCCGCGGAGCAGGCCGGCCGCGACCCCGCGGGCGTGCGGATCTGGTCGGTGATGGCGACCATCGAGGACTCGCTCGACGAGACGGCCCGGTTGCGCAAGCTCGTCGGGCGATTGGCCACCTACCTCACCGGCTACGGCGATGTCCTGGTGCGGGTGAACGGGTGGGACCGGGCGGAGCTCGAGGCGTTCCGCGCGGACGAGCGACTGTCCTCCCATTCCGGCGCGCTCGACGCCACCGACGATCTCGACCTTCTGCGCCATGCCCGCGAGGTCCTGCCCGACGCGTGGCTCGCCACGGCCGCCGTCGGCAGCGCCGCGCAGTGCGCCGACCGGATCGAGGGCCAGCTCGCGCTCGGCGCCGACTCGGTGGTCCTGCACGGTGCCACTCCCGACGAGCTCGCCCCGGTGCTCACCGAGTGGCGCGGGCGCCGGGACCCCGACCGCTTCGCCCACCTCGAGCCCAATCCCGGAAGGATCTCCCGTCATGACTAGTGTCGCGTCGAACCCGCAGGTGGTCTGTACGCCGGAGGAGGTCACCGCGCCGTGGCTGTCGCAGGCCCTGGGCACCGAGGTCCGGTCGGTGCGGACGGAGCTGGTCGGCACCGGTCAGATCGGATGCGGCCTGCTCGCCCACGTCGACGGCGACGGGCTCCCGCCGACGCTGTTCGTGAAACTGCCGAACCCCGACGAGGGCATGCGGCCGCTGTTGCACGGCGTGTACCGGACCGAGGTGCTGTTCTATCGTGACCTCGCGCCGACCGTGGCCGTGCGGGTCCCGCGGGTCCGGTTCGCCGCACTCGGCGAGCGGGAGGGCGAGTTCACGCTCATCCTCGACGACGTCACCCCGCTCGTCCAGGGCGACCAGCTCGCCGGGCTGACGATCGACCAGGCCCGCGACTGCGCCGTCAACCTCGCAGGACTCCACGGACCGCGCTGGTGCGACCCCACGCTCCGGAGCATCGAGGGCCTCGCGGCGCCGACGGTCGAGGACAACGTCACTCTCCAGGAGCTCGGCGGGCCGGCGCTGGAGGCGTTCCTCTCCGAACTCGGGGGAAGACTCGACGACGACGAGCGCCGCATCATGGCGGAGATCGCCCCGCTGATCGCCCGGTGGGCCAACGGGCGGGCCGAGCGGTTCGCGCTCCTGCACGCCGACTACCGGGCCGACAACATGCTGGTGGACCCGGCCGGGAACCGTCCCTCGCTGGCCTGCGACTGGCAGACGCTCGCGGTGGGCCTGCCCGGGCGTGACCTGGGCGGGTTCCTCGGTTCGAGCCTCACCGTGGACGACCGGCGGGCAGCCGAGCGCGACATCGTGGCGGACTACCACCGGGCCCTGCTGGATCACGGTGTCACCGACTATTCCGCCGACGCCTGTTGGGACGACTACGTCTACGGCCTGCTGCAGACGCCGGTGCTGGGGATCTTCGGCTGGATGTACGGCACCCGGACGGATCGGGGTGACGAGATGTTCGCCCTGCTGATGCGGCGGGCGTGCCGCGCCATCGCGGATCACGACGCGCTGGCGATGGCCCGGGCCGGTTGACCGACGACGACACAACGAAATCCGCTACCCCGCCCCCGGATTCGCTAGTCCAATCGGAGTAGCGAATCCGTAGGGGGAGTAGCGGATGTCGGCCTGCTACTGGCCGGCTACCGGGGTGTCACTCCTGCAGCGTGTGGTTGCCGCGGGGGCTCGCCTCGACGCCTGCCTTGACGGCCTCGCAGAGGCCCTGGTCGACGGCGGCCCAGTAGGCATAGACGCGGTCGAGCAGCTCGGTCTCCGACGGGTCGATCGCCGAGACGTGACCGGCGATGTTGGCCGCCAGCCGCTCGCGGGCGGCGTCGTCGAGGACCTCGCGGTACAGGATTGAGGCCTGGACCGAGTCGGTGTCCTCGGCGTGCGGGCTCACGTCGCCGCGGTGGATGTCCGAGCCCTTGGTGTCCCAGGCGCCGATGTCGAACGCCTTGGACGCGTCGGCGGTCGGACCACCCAGCGAGTTGGGGTGGTACTCGGCCTGCGCGGGGTGCGGGTACTCGTACTGCATGGCGCCCTCCTTGGAGTAGGAGTTCACCGGAGACAGCGGACGGTTGACCGGCACCTGCTGGTAGTTGGCGCCGATGCGGTAGCGCTGGATGTCCGGGTAGGCGAAGACGCGGCCGAGCAGCATCTTGTCGGGCGAGAAGCCGATGCCCTTGACGATGTTGGTCGGCGCGAACGCGGCCTGCTCGATCTGCGCGTGGTGGTTCTGCGGGTTGCGGTTCAGCGTCATGGTGCCGACCTTGCGCAGCGGGTAGTCCTTCTGCGACCACGTCTTGGTGAGGTCGAAGGGGTTGTACTTGTACCCGTCCGCCTCGTCGACCGGCATGACCTGGACGTGAAGGTCCCAGGACGGGAAGTCACCGTTCTTGATGGACTCGAACAGGTCCTGACGGTGGTAGTCGGCGTTCTCGCCGGCCAACTTGTCGGCCTCGGCCTGCGTGAGGAAGTCGATGCCCTGGTTGGTCTTGAAGTGGAACTTGACCCAGTGGCGGACGCCGGCGGCGTTGATGAACTGGTAGGTGTGCGAGCCGAACCCGTCCATGTGGCGCCAGGTCTTGGGGATGCCGCGGTCGCCCATGAGCCAGGTCACCTGGTGGGTGGACTCGGGGCTCAGGGTCCAGAAGTCCCACTGCATGGCGTGGTTGCGCAGGCCGGAGGCGTTCTTGCGGCGCTGCGAGTGGATGAAGTCCGGGAACTTCATCGCATCGCGGATGAAGAAGATCGGCGTGTTGTTGCCGACCATGTCGTAGTTGCCCTCTTCGGTGTAGAACTTCAGGGCGAAGCCACGCGGGTCGCGCCAGGTGTCCGGGCTGCCCTTCTCACCGGCGACGGTGGAGAAGCGGGCGAGCATCGGGGTCTTGACGCCCTTCTGGAACAGGCCGGCGCAGGTGATGTCCGAGATGTCCTCGGTGGTCTCGAACTCGCCGAACGCGCCCGAGCCCTTGGCGTGGGGCAGGCGCTCCGGGACGTTCTCCCGGTTGAAGTGGGCGAGCTTCTCGATGAGGTGGAAGTCGTGGATCGGCTGCGGACCCTGCGGGCCGACCTGGGCGCTGAACTCGTCGTGCGGGACGGGCTGGCCACTGTCGGTGGTGGTGTGGGAGTTCGGCTGGAAGTCGCGCACGCCGCGGTCTGCGGGATGAATGGTCACGTCAGTTGCTCCTCGAGATGGGGTGTGGAGTAGAAGGTGCGGAGTAGTGGTGTGGTCCAGGCCTCAGTATCAGACAAGCGAGGCCTGCCCTGCCTGGCATTCGGGGCAAGTTCCCCAGTAGTTGACCTCTGCTTCATCGATCTCGAAGCCGTGGTCCCGGTCGGCGGTGAGGCAGGGGGCGTGTCCGACCGCGCATTCGACGTCCTCGATGCGCCCACACTTCCGGCACACGAGGTGGTGGTGGTTGTCCCCCGTCCGACGCTCGTACAGCGCCGGGGAGCCGGCGGGTTCGATGCGGCGCATGAGGCCGACGTCGGTGCACACGCGCAGCGCGTCGTAGACGGTCTGCGTGGACACCGCGCCCAGCCGTTCCCTGACGAGAGTCGCGACGTCCTCCGCCGCGATGTGGGGACGACCGGCGACGACGGCGAGGACCGCCAGCCGCGGCGAAGTGACCCTCAGCCCGGCATCGCGGAGCACTGCCCCCTGGTCCTCGGTTGCTGTCGTCATGGGCATCACCCTAGCCCACTTTCTGGAACAGGTCCAGAAAACGAGGGGCTCTGTTCTAGGAATCCCATCGGCCGACCCGGCACGCGTCCGGGGTCCGCGGAGCACGGGCGACCGTCAACGGGCTGCGACTAGGCTGGACCCGGACCCCGGATCGCCGTCACCGCACCGCGGCGGCCCTGACCGCGTGCCCCCGAACCTGCAGGAGGAACCCATGTCGGAGACCACCACCGGACCGGTCGTGTGCGGGTACGACGGTTCGCGTGACGCCCGCAGAGCCGTGGCCTGGGCGGCCGCCTGGGCCCGCGACCACGGCACGTCACTCGAGGTGATCTCCGCCGACCGGGCGGTGGGCCGCGTCGTGGCGTTCGACGAGACCGCCCGCGCGAACGTCGAGGGCGCGATGCGCGACCAGCTCGCCGACCTCACCGCCGACGTGCCGACCACCCACCGGGTGATCGCGGACAGTCCCGTCAGCGCGCTGGTCGGGGTCGGCCGCGACGCCTCGGCGATCGTCGTGGGCAGCCGCGGCCTCACCGCGCGCGAGGACTTCGCGATGGGGTCGACCTCCGCCGGCGTCGTCGAGCACGCGACCTGCCCGGTCCTCGTCATCACCCCGCGGACGCCCGAGAGCCCCACCGGGGGCCCGGTCGTCCTGGCCGCCGACGGTTCGGCGGCGAGTGACCCCGCCGTGGCGTTCGCGTTCGCCGAGGCCGAGCGCCGGGGTGTCACCCTGCGCGCCGTGCACTCGGTGGAGGTGCCCAGATTGCCGGGCACGTCACTGTTCGACCTCGATCAGCTGGCCGAGAGCGTGCTCGCCGAGGACGAGAAGGACATCCTCGACTCCCTCGCCCCGCACGAGGCCCGCCACCCGGAGGTCAGCGTCGAGCTCATCCTCGTCGTCGGCGAGCCCGCCGTCACGGTCGCTGACGAGGCCACGGGGGCGTCACTGCTGGTCACCGGCTCGCGTGGCCACGGCGGATTCGCCGGATTGCTGCTCGGGTCGGTCAGCCGCCGCCTGCTCCAGACAGCGCCGTGCGCGGTCGCGGTCGTCCGCCCCGCCGACTGACCCCCGCCGCCTGACCCACCCACCGCCTGATTCGCGCGCCTGACCCACGCACCGGCTGACCCCACCCACCACCTGACCCACGCACCGCCTGACCCGCGCGCCTGACCCGCGCACCGCCTGCCCCCACCCGCCGACAAGAGGATTTCGCGTGTATCGCCCGAGAGCGGCCGCGCGTTTTCCTCTTGTCGGCGGCAGGGTCGGCTTGTCGGCGGCAGGGTCGGCTTGTCGGCGGCAGGGTCGGCTTGTCGGCGGGTGCGCGGGTGCGCGGGTGGGCGGGAAGACAGTTCGGCGCGGGTGGGCGGGCGTGCGTTGCAGCGGTCGCGCGATCGGCGTCAGGCGGGGCCGATGCGGAGCATGCGCGTGAGGGTGGGTTGCCACTTCACGCCGGGCGCGTCGCCGCGGGAGGCGATGGTGCCGGTGAGCTCCATCGGTTCGTCCAGCGGGGCGTGGCCGAGGAAGCTGCGGGCCACCTCGCGGCCGGTCTCCACGTCGGTCGAGGTCACGTCGACGGGCCCGAACTTCTGCGCGAGCCCCTGATCGAGCGCCGAGGCGAGCCCCGGGTCGGTCGCGGAGCCGGGCGCGGACAGCACGCGGGGCGGGCCGTAGGCCAGCGCGTGGATCTGCCCGTCGCCGGTGGTGAGCTTGGGCAGGGACGCCGTCCGGGCCAGCGAGGTCCACGCACGCGAGCACGCGTCGTCTCCGGCGCCGACGCCGACGCTGACGCCGTCCGGTCCCCCGGCCCCGTCGGCCCGCACGTCGATTCGGGTCATCCCACCCGTGTACGGAGCCGACGAGGGCACCGCGGGACCGTCGACGGCGAACGGCGGGTATTCGAACCCGTACGTGTTGACCAGCACCAGCGCGTTTCCGGTCGCGATGATCGAGTTCTCGGTGCCCGCGGGCCCGTCGATGAGGACCCCGTCGGCGGCGGCCGAGTCGGGCCGCAGGGTCGTGGCGAACGCGGGCATCCGGCACACCTGCGACCCGTCGTCGCGACGCAGGACGATCAGCTCGGGGTGCTCGGCGTCGTCGGTGATCGCCACGAGCGAGTCACCGGGCCCGAAGTAGGTGGGCGTGGTCCCCGACCCGTGCGCGAGCAGGCCCGGTTTCCGCGCCTGCCCCACCGCGTAGCCGCGCCGCCAGCGCACGCTGGGGGTCCCGTCCTCGGAGCTGTCGATCTCGTAGAGGGCGCGGGTGGTGATCACCGATGCGCCGCCGGGCCGGACCGTCAGTCCGTTGGTGATCTTCTCCCCTGCCGGCAGGGCGAGACTGCGGAGCTCGTCGTCGTCATCACTGTCATCGTGGCCCCCGGGCCGCACGGTCCCCACCACCCCGCCGGAGGTGGCGAACCACACCCGCCCGTCGAAGGCGGGCATGAGGCCGGTGACCGCGTCACCGGCCGGGACGGCCCGGGAGAGATCGGCCAGGACGTCGACCGTCATGCGCCACGGGCCGGCGTCGGTGCGTTCGTGCCCGACGGCCAACAGCCTGCGGTTGCCGTCCGCGACCACCACCCGGTCCTGCTCGTCGAGGTATCCGTAGACCCCGCCGAGCAGCGCCCCCTTGGCCAACTGCACCTCCGCCAGCACTGCCGCGGTGTCGGGATGGAACAACTTGACCGTCGGCGCGAGCGGGGTGGGCGGGGCGAGTCCGACGTACGAGGTGCACAGGGCGACCGGGAAGCCGTCGGTGCCGACGAAGACGGTCGAGCAGGTGGCTCCGGTGAGTGCTGACGCGACTGCCGGGTTCGTGCCGGGACCGCGGCCGGGCAGGGTGTCGGTCGAGGCCGCGTCACCGTGGACGGTGGCCGTGCCCGCGGGGCCGAGCCCGGGCGGGGAGGCCGCCTGCGGCGCGGCGACGGCAAGCGTCGACGGTGCTTGCGCGGTGGCAGGGGCGGGCAGCAGGGCCGCGCCGGTGCCGAGGCCGACGACCAACGCCGCAGCCGTGACCGCCCGGGCGGCCGAGACCCTCCGGGCAACCCGGACCGCGGCCGCCGGGTGCTTCCGTCTCATCGAGCGCATGGGGTTGATTCCATCACCGCCGGCGCTGCGGTGTCCCCGGATCCCGTCGTGAGACCATTCCATCGTGGCGCCGAGGCACGGGCTTGCACCGGGGTGGTCGAGCGGATGAGCCGACCCCCCGCCCCGTCGCGCACACCGGCCCGCAGCGCAGCCGGCGACTCCCGCCGCGAGCCCGGCAAGCCCCGCCGCGCGCCGGGCGTCGGCCAGATCCTCGGCGAACTGCTGCTCACCGTGGGCGTGGTACTGCTGCTGTACGTGTTCTACGAGGCGTTCTGGACGAACCTCGCCTCCGGGCGACTGCAGGCCGAGGCCGCCGCCGGGCTCGAGGAGAAGTGGAGCGACGGCCCCGTCCCCGACGCGAGTGGCCCCGACGCGGCCGGTCGGCCCGCCGGCGATCCGGTCCCGCCGCCCGTGCCGACGCTCGGCGACCCCTTCGCCCGGATCCACCTGCCGACGCTCGGCCCAGACGCGGTCTACGCGGTGGTGGAGGGGACGCGCGCCGAGGACCTGCGCACCGGGCCGGGCCACTACCCCGGGACCCAGCTGCCCGGCGAACCGGGCAACGCCGCGCTCGCGGGCCACCGCAACGGCTCCGGCGCCGTCTTCGAGCACCTCGACCGGCTGGACTCGTGCGACGCGATCGTCATCGAGACCGAGACGCAGTGGCAGACCTACCGGCTCCTGCCGGTGCAGCCCGGGGGCGCGGATCGGCTCGCGGCCGCCCGCGAGTGCCTCACCCCGCGGCAGACCGACCGCGTCGCCGTCGGCGACTACGCCCACGTCGCGGGCCGGCACATCACGACCCCCGACGCGGTCGAGGTGATCGCCCCGGTGCCCGGTGCGGCAGGCGCAGAGGGCGAGGCGGGCGCAGCGGGCGCAGCGGGCGCAGCGGGCGCGGCGGGCGCGGACGACGCGACCGAGGCCCCCGAGCGCCTGCTCACCCTGACCACCTGCCACCCGATGTACTCCAACGCCGAGCGGCTCATCGTGCACGCCGCCCTCGTGGAGACCACCGCGAAGACCGACGGCCGCCCGGCCGCCCTGGAGGAGTGAGCCGATGTACGCCTACCTGTGGCGATCCCTGCCCGGCCCGCGGCCGGTCAGGGTCGCGCTCGTCCTCATCCTGCTGGCGGCCGTGTTCCTGCTGCTCATGGAGGTCGTGTTCCCGTGGGTGGCGCAGCAGCTGCCGCACACCGACGTCACCGTATAGACAGAACCGCCGCGCAGTCGCCGTGACCGTGGCGGCGACCTCACCGCGGCGGGCGCCCTAGATGTGGACGGTCACGTCCGCATCCGCGCGCAGCTTCTGCGACAGCTCCTCCATCGCGCCGGCCTCCTGCTCGGCCCGCACCTGCTCCTCGACCTGGCCGCGGACCTGCTCCAGCGGCGGCAGCCCGCCACCGCCGGCCGCACCGCCGCCGGACATCGCCTGCTGCTGCGCGACCTGCTCGTAGGCGGCCTGCACCTCGGCGTCGGTCGCCTCGAACTCCCCGTACTCGTCGGTGATCAGCTTCTGGACGCGCAACTGCTTGTCGATCTGGTCCAGCACGGCCTCGCGGTCCAGGCCCTGCCCGCCCATCGCCTCGACGAACTCGTCGGTGCTGACCTGGTTGCGCTCGGCGAACACGGCCAACTCGGCCTGGATCTCCTCATCGGAGACCTCGATCCCCCGCTTACCGGCCTCCTGCGTGAGCAGTTCGGTGCCGATCAACCCGTCGGTGGTCAGCTCCTTGAGCTGGGCCTCGTCGACGGGCTGGCCGGACATCTGGGCCTGCATGCTCATCTGCTGGTACTGGTTCTCGAACACCGACAGGAACTCGTCGCGTGAGATCTCGGTGCCGTTCACCTCGGCCACCGGGTCGGGGATGTCGGAGGTGTCGGGCCCGTCCGCGGACTGCTCGCCCTCCTGCCCGGGCTCAGCTGCCTGTTCGGACTGCTCGGCTGCTGCCTGCGTCTGGGCGGCGCCGCCCTCGTCGTCGTCGCCCCCGGCGCCGCACCCCGCGACCACCAGTACGAGTCCTGCGGCGGCGACCGCCGACCTCCACGTTCGTGTGCGCACTCGATCTCCTGACGTTGACGTGTGCGTGAAGCCGCGACGCTACACATCCGAGTTGAGCGGGAGCTGTGCACGAGACGCCAGCGGGTGCGGGCAGCGCGCCGTCACGCGCCGCCCGCACCCACGTCGGCGTCGGGGGCCGGCGTCGGGGGTCAGAATCGGAGGATCGCGCCCTCCGCCACGTCCTTCGGCAGGGAGTCCACCACGACCACCGATCCGGACGTGGCCAGGACCTGACCGACCGCGGTGTCCAGATCGTCGGGGCCGTGCTCGGCGGTGCAGCGGCGACGGGTGAGCAGCAGCGTGTCGACGCGTCCCTCGCGGGCGGCGTGCAGGATGTCCGACCCGCCACCGGCCAGTGCGCGACCGGCGCCGATCGCGTCACCGAAGCGTTCCGCGACCGCGTCGGACTGCCGTTGCATCGCCGGCCGGACCACCGCCCACGCGCGCTCGTGCAATTCGGCGGGCGACAGGGCGTCCGGGTTGCCGGCGGCCACCTCGTCCACCAGGTGTTCGTAGTTCAGGTACCCGCGGAACTGCGGGAGGTGCTCGGTCACCGCCGCCAGGACGACGGGCCGCCGATCGTTGGGGCGCAGCGCCTCCTGCAGTCCCTTCGCGATCTGCCGCAGGAACTTCTCCCGCTGCACGTCCCCGACCTCGGCGCCCGTGCCGTGACTGTGCACCATCCCCCCGCCGGCTCTGTTCGCCCCGGGGCCGGCGCCGGCGGCCCCGCTGAACCGCTGCTGCTGGTGCGAGGGCGGCTGGATATCGCCGGCCATGTCGTCGATCGAGGACGGGATCGAGCCCAGGTCGAGCTCGCGGATCGTCGAGGCGGTGCCCTCGAGGAGGCGGACCTTGTTCTGACTGCCCGCGAGGACCAGGAACTCGCCGTCACCGACCGCGGCCGGCACGATCGGCCGGACGGCGAACCGGTCGCTCACGTGGACCGCCTCGGCGACGTCCGTGGACAGGCGGTACGCGCGCCAGAACCCCTTCGACGCGAACAGCGCGAGACCGTCGGAGAGGCGCTGCCAGTACGCGTCGTCCTCCAACAGGGCGACCAGCGGGCCGAGGATCTCGTCGGACTCCTCCTGGGCCACGCCGTGCGCCTTGAGTCGGGTCTCGGCCTCCTTGATCAGCGACTTGGCGCGGATCGGGTTCTCGCGGACCTCGGCGCCGCCGCGCGCGGTGGGCAGGAAGATCGACACGGCCCGGCCGCTGGTGGTGCCCAGCTCGGCGAGGTCGGTCAACGGGATCGGATCGACTTCTGCGGTACGGGTGACATCAGCCATGACCCGACGCTACTGATCGCGGCGGCGCTCGGGTAGGTCGTGACAGGGTTGTTGCGCGCCCGTGACCGTCGGGCCCGGGACGTCCACCGTGGCTACCATCGCGGAAGTGACAGACGAGCCCGTGACGACCCCGACGCCCCGGCCGGTGAGCACCGCCCGGGTCCTCACCACGCTGATGGTCCCGATGTTCATGGCGCTGCTCGCGCTGTCGGTGATCAACGTGGCGCTGCCGGTGATCGGCACCGCCCTGGACTCGGACTCGCGGGGACTGCAGTGGGTGGTGTCCGGGTACGCGCTGGCGTTCGGGCTGCTGCTCGTGCCGTCGGGGCGGCTGGGCGACGCCACCGGACGCAAGCGCCTGTTCCTGGCGGGCGTGGCGGTCTTCGTGGGCGGTGCGGTGGTCGCCGGGTCCGCCCAGTCGATCGAGATGCTCAACCTGGCGCGCCTCATCCAGGGCGTGGGGTCGGGGATGCTCAACCCGCAGACGTTCGGCCTCATCCAGAAGTACTTCCGGGGTGGGGCGCGGGCGCGCGCGTTCGCCACGCTGGCCACGACGGTCTCCATCGCCACCGCGTCGGGGCCGCTGGTCGGCGGGTTGCTCATCGAGGTCCTCGGCGATGACCTCGGGTGGCGCGCGATGTTCCTGGTCAACGTGCCGCTCGGCGCGTTGGCGCTGGTGCTGGGCTGGCGCTGGTTGCCCGACGACCGCCGCCTCCCGCCGGGCGAGGCGGGCCCCGACGTGGGTGGGTCCGCCGCGCGTGCCGGCGACATGGCGCGCCTGTCCGCGGAGCGCGGCGGCGACGCCGAGCAGGGTGACGGCGATGTGCACGGTGACGGCGCCGAACGTGGTGACGGGCCGGGGCACGACGACGACGAGGCCGGCCGCGCCTCCAGGATCGCCGCCGCCGTGAACGCAGGGCTGCCCAGGCCGCGGCACCGGGGCCGGCGGACGCGCCTGGACCTCGACCCGGTCGGCATCGTCCTGCTCGGCGTCGCGGTGCTGTCCCTGATGCTGCCCTTCCTGACCCGTGGCGGCAGCCCCGCCCTGTGGGCGCTGGTTCCGGTCGGGCTGGGCCTCATGGCCGCCTTCGCGTGGTGGGAGCGGCGCTACGAGCGGATCGGGCGGCCGCCGCTGGTCAACCCCGACATCTTCCGCGACCCGGCGTTCCGCAACGGCATGATCATCGTGTCCATCTATTTCGTGGGCGGCACGAGCCTGTGGATCGTCATGCCGATGTACCTGCAGTTCCACCTGGGCTACGCGCCCATCGACTCGGCGTTCATCAGCCTGCCCGCCTCGGTCCTCGCCGCCATCTCGGCCCAGGTCGCGGGACGGTTCGTGCTCCGACTCGGGCGGCGGATGGTCATCGGCGGTTTCTGCCTCACCATCACCGCGCTGCTGACGTTCATCCTGCTCGCGGGCGTCGTGGAGTCCGGTGCGGTGAGCTACCTGATCTTCATGGCCCCCGCCGCGATGATGGGCACCGCGCAGGGCATGACCATCTCCCCCAACCAGACGCTCACCCTGCGCGCGGTGGACCCCGAGTACGGCGGGGTCGCCGGCAGCATCATCTCGCTGGGCCAGCGCATGGGCACCGCGGTGGGCACGGCGATGGTGCCGGGCGTGTTGTTCTGGATCGTCGAGACCCAGGACGACTGGCTGCTCGCGTTCCGGGTGGCGCTCGGGCTGATCGCCGCGCTGGCCGCGGGCGCGTTGGCGTTCAGCATCGTCGACCGCCGCCGCGAGGTGCGCTGCGGTTCCTAGAGGGCTGCCGCGAGCTCCACTCCCTGCTTGATCGCGCGCTTGGCGTCGAGCTCGGCGGCCACGTCCGCGCCGCCGATCACGTGGACCCGTCCGTTCACCCCGCCGCCCAGCTGATCGGCCACCCCCACCAGGTCGCGCACCGATTCCTGGCCCGCGCACACCACGACCGAGTCCACACGCACGAGCTGCGGACGGCCGTCGGCGTCGAGGATGTGCAGCCCGTCGTCGTCGACCTTCACGTAGGTCACCCCGGTGTGCTTCCGCACGCCGCCGGCCTCGAGCTCGGCGCGGTGCACCCAGCCGGTGGTCTTGCCCAGGCCCCGGCCGATGCGGGAGGTCTTGCGCTGGAGCAGGTGCACCTCGTGGGCCGGTTCGGCGTGCACGGCCGTGCCCAGTCCCGCGCGCTCGAGCGCCGGATCGGTCACGCCCCAGTGGCGCCGCCACGCCTCCACATCCGTGGAGTGGCCGCTCGGTTCGCGGCCGTCGACGGCGATCCCGGGCCCGCCGGCCAGCAGGAACTGCGAGACGTCCACGCCGATGCCACCGGCACCGATCACCGCGACCCGGCGGCCGGGGGTCCGCGTGCCGGTGAGCAGCTCGGGATAGGTCATGACCATGGGGTGGTCGGCGCCGGGGATCGTGATCTCGCGCGGCCGCACCCCGGTGGCGATCACCACGTGGTCGAAGCCCGCGAGATCGTCCGGGTGGGCGCGGCGGCCGAGGTGCACCGGCACGCCGAGGACGTCCAGGCGTCGGCTGAAGTAGGCGATCGACGCCGCGAACTCCTCCTTGCCCGGCACGCGCATCGCGTAGCGGAACTGCCCGCCGAGCTCGTCCTCCGCCTCGAAGACCTCCACCGCGAGTCCGCGGGACGCGGCGGCCTCGGCGCACGCCAGCCCCGCGGGTCCCGCGCCGACCACCGCCACCCGACGCCGGGTGGGGGCCACGGTGAGCAGGAGCTCGGTTTCGCGGCCGGCGCGCGGATTGACCAGGCAGGAGGCACGCTTGTTGGCGAAGGTGTGATCGAGGCAGGCCTGGTTGCAGGCGATGCAGATGTTGATCTCGTCGGCCCGCCCCTCGGCGACCTTGGCGGCGAACGCCGGGTCCGCCAGGAGCGGCCGCGCCATGGACACCAGGTCCGCCTGACCGCGGGCGATGATCTGCTCCGCGATGTCCGGGGTGTTGATGCGGTTGGACGCGATCACCGGGACACCGACGGTCTGCTTGAGCCGGGCCGTGAGGTCGACGAACGCGGCCCGCGGCACGGAGGTGACGATGGTGGGGATGCGGGACTCGTGCCAGCCGATGCCGGTGTTGAACACGTCGACACCAACGGCCTCGAGGCGCTGCGCGAGTTCGGCGGTCTCCTCCCACGACTGGCCGCCGTCGACCAGGTCGAGCAGGCTGATCCGGTACTGCAGCAGGAAGTCGCGGCCCACCTCGGCGCGGATGCGGCGCACGATCTCCTCTCCGAACCGCATCCGCCTGCTCGCGGTGCCGCCCCACGAGTCGGTGCGGTCGTTGGTCCGGGCGGCGAGGAACTGGTTGATGAGGTAGCCCTCCGAGCCCATGATCTCGATGCCGTCATACCCCGCGCGCCGGGCCAGGCGGGCGGCGCGGACCCAGTCGTCGATCGTCCGCTCGACACCCCGGGCGCTCAGGGCGCGCGCTCTGAACATGCTGATCGGCGACTTGGTCGACGCGGCCGAGCGGACGAACGGCTGGTATCCGTAGCGGCCGGCGTGGAGGACCTGCAGGAGGATGTGGGCGCCCTCGGCATGGACGGCGTCAGTGAGGCCGCGGTGCTTGTCGGCCATCCGGCGCGAGGCCATCATCGACCCGGCCGGCAGCAGCCACCCCTCCACGTTGGGCGAGTACCCGCCGGTGACCATGAGGGCGGCCCCGCCGCGCGCCCTCTCGGCGAAGTAGGCGGTGAGCTCGGGCAGGTGCTTCGAGCGGTCCTCCAACCCGGTGTGCATGGACCCCATGACCACGCGGTTGCGCAGGGTGAGATGCCCGACGGCGAGGGGACTGAGGAGGTGAGAGTGACTGTGGCCCATGGGGGCTGATTCTGCCCGGTATCCGGTCGCCCGACCCCGCGGTAGAGGAATTTTCGCTCACCGGGGCGTCCGGACCGGCGTGGCGATGCGGGCCGATCAGGGGCACGCCCGAACATCGATCCGGAGGCGTCGCACGCCTTACTGGACGAATGTCTGTGTGACGAGTCAGCAACCTGGGCGCCTGACCTGCAGTTTTGAGGGTGCACAAAATTGTGTCGCGGGGGTCGATAATGCGGCGATCTCGAAGAACTGACCTTATCCTCAGATTCGTGGCTTCCCTCGGTCACATGTCCTCCCCCGACGTTCCCCCAACCCCTCAGGAATCCCCTCAATGCGAACCATCGTCAGGCGGCGCATCGGCGCCGTCGCCGCCGCTGCCGCCACCTTCCTCGCCCTGGCCGCCCCCGTCACCGCCGCCCAGTCGCTCCAGTTCACCGTGGGCGCGCCCGCCCCCTGTGAGCAGGCGACCCCGGCGGAGACCGAGCAGGTGATCGCGGACATCCACGAGTACACCAACCGCGAGCGCGTCTCCCGCGGCCTCAACCCCGTCACGCGCCTCGCCAGCCTGGACCGGATCGCCCAGGACTGGAGCGAACAGATGGCCAGCGTGGACGCCATGACGCACAATCCGCAGATCAAGGCCCTGATGGCGGCAACCTACGACGGAACGCCGCTCAGCGACGGCAAGTGGACCAGTTACGGCGAGAACGTGCTGCAGAACTGGTGCGGCGCCTCGGGCGAGGCGCTCGTCCAGCAGTGGATGAACTCGCTTCCGCACCGCCTCAACCTACTCAACCCGGTGCACACCCACCTCGGTGTGGGCGTGGAGGTCGCCGACAGCCGGAAGCTGTACTCCACCCAGAACTTCGCCCGACTGACCTGACCCCCGCGGCCCCCTCGGTCGTCGCCCCCTCCTACGGCGCCCCCACCCCCGGTCCACACCGGCGGCGGGGGCGCCGTCGTCTCGGCGCCCACTCGCGCGCGGGCATACGAATGGGAATCGCATCGGTGTAACGCATGTGACTAGAGTGACGACAGAGGCAGGAGTGAACTGGCTCGGGCGACACCGTCCGATCCGGCACACGCTCCACACGCAGGCCGCGGCGCGAGCCGCAGCCCGAGGAAAGGACCATCGCGTGCGTCATCCCCTTCGTTCCGCCGTCGCCACCGGCGCGGCCGCCCTCCTGCTCGCCTCCGGCACGGGCACGGCCGCCGCGCAGGGCTCACTGGAGCTCGCGTTGCCGTTCTTCGCCACCATCCCCGGCTTGGCCTCCCTCGCCCCGGACGCTCCCGGGGCACCCTCCGCCCCGGTGGCCGACCCGGCCGCCGCGGCCGCGGACGATCTGCTGCCCGAGGAGATCAGGCTGATGGCGTTCGAGGGCAGCGTGGTGGCCGCCGTCAATGAGGCCCGCCTCGTGGTGGGCGCCGACCGGCTCATCACCGACCCCCGACTCGAAGCGTCAGCCCGCGAGCGGGCCGCCCAGCTCGCCGCGGGTGACCCCACGACCGGCGAGGTGACCGTCCCCGCCGATGCACGGGTCGACGCCGACACCGACACCCCTGACGCCGCTGCCCCCGGCGCGGACTCGGACGTGGACCCGGCCGGCGACCGCACCGTTCTCGCGCTGCCCGCCGGCGCGACCCCGCAGAAGGCACTCTCGGCCCTGCTCTCCGACACCGGCATGCGCGATCGGATGCTCGACGGCCGGTTCGTCCGGGTGGGCGTGGGCGTGGCCACCGCCGAGGACGGCACCGTGCACGTGGTGCAGGACTTCGCTCGCGACTGACTGCCGGACGATCGTCCAGCGGGGGCGGGGTGGGTAGCGCCCCTCCCTGCTCACGGTGGTTACGGGGTGATGACGGCTGGCTTAGGGCTGGAGCCGGTTCCTACCGTTGCGCTCGGCGACCCGACAGTCGGGTCCCAGCACGCGAAAGGTACCGACACTCGTGACCCGAGCTCTCCAGCACCTGCGTCGTGGCCTGATCCTGGCCGCCGCCGCTTCCGCCACACTCGCCCTGAACGCGGCCCCGCAGGCCTCGGCCCAGGCGCCGCAGATCCAGCTGCCCCAGATCCACCTCCCGGGCCTGACGATCGGTTTCGCCAACCCCGCCCCCGCCGGCACCGCGCCGACGATCGACCCCGCCTCCGCCGAGTACCGGGCCCAGCTCGAGGGCGCCACCAACGCCGCCCGCGCCGCACACGGCCTCGCCCCCCTCGCCGTCAACGGCGGCCTCACCGCGGTGGCCACCAACTGGAGCGGCACGCAGGCCGCGCAGAACCGCATGTTCCACAACCCGGACGTGGGCGCGCAGATCCCCGCCGGGTGGGGCCACTACGGCGAGAACGTGCTGCAGAACTACGCGCACGCCACCCCGCAGCAGCTGGTGGACCAGTGGATGGCCTCCCCCGGCCACCGCGTGAACCTGCTCAACCCGGGCCACACCTCGATGGGCGTCGGCGCCGCGGTGGCCGCGGACGGCAAGCTCTACGCCACCCAGGTCTTCGCCCGCTACTGAAGCGCCCACCCCCCGCCCCGGACGCTCTTCTCGATGGGAGTCGTCAGGCCTGGACACCCGCGAGCATCGCGTCGAGACCCTCCCGGAAGCGCGGATCGAACTCGACCGTCGGCGTCGCGGGGTCGGCGACCGTGAGGTTGTGGTGGGTCTGCTCCTCCAGGCTCAGGCCCACCACGTAGCCCGTCAGGGCCGTGGTCAACCCCGGCGCGCGGCCCTCGAGTCCGTGGCGGGAGCACGCCGCCTCGACCACCTCGGCGACCGGATTCACCGCACCCGCCGCCAGACCCAGCGCCACGACCTCGGCGCCGTCCGGAACGCCCGTGACGGCCGCGCGCAGCGCCTGCCCCACCGCCCGTAGTTCGTCGGCGGCCGAGTTCCCCTCCCCGACGGGACCCATCGTCGCCAGGATGCGCTCCGCGACGACCGTGAGCAGCGCCTGCTTGGACGGAACGTGCCAGTACAGCGCGCTCGGTTGGACCCCCAGCCGGGTCGCCAACGTGCGCATCGACATGCCGGGTAGCCCCGACTCGCGGAGCAGTTCCAGGGCGGTGTCGACGACCGCCGTCTTTGTCAGGGCCACGGGCGCCGATCCTACCGGCCGCCACAACCCTCTCCTGAACGCTGTACAAGTCGACGACCGTGCGCTAGCTTGAACGGCGTTCAATGAACGGCGTTCAGGAGGAACAATGGCCATCACGACCCCCCGCTGGCACGAGCTCGCGGATCACGTACTCGACGGCGGAGTCGTCACCGCGGCGGACGCCCTCGCCGTGCTCCGGTCCCCGGACTCCGAGCTCATGGAGGTGGTCGCGGCCGCGTCCCGGCTGCGGTTCCAGCACTTCGGCAACAAGGTCAAGGTCAACTACCTGGTCAACCTCAAGAGCGGCCTGTGCCCGGAGGACTGCTTCTACTGCTCGCAGCGGCTCAACTCCACCGCCGGCATCCTGCGCTACACCTGGCTCAACACCGAGGAGGCCGTCACCGCGGCCAAGGCGGGCATCGCGGCCGGCGCCTCCCGAGTGTGCCTGGTCGCCAGCGGCACCGGCCCCAGCAATCGCGAGGTCGGCAAGGTCTCCGACATCATCGAGGCCATCAAGTCCGACACCCCGGGCGTCGAGGTGTGCGCCTGCCTGGGTGCACTGAAGGATGGCCAGGCGGAGAAGCTGTGCTCCAGCGGCGCCGACGCCTACAACCACAACCTCAACACGGCCGAGAGCCATTACGAGGACATCTGCACCACCCACACCTACGCCGACCGGGAGCACACGGTCGCCCAGGCCCACGGCGCCGGACTCTCGGCGTGCTCGGGCTTCATCGCGGGCATGGGTGAGACGCACGACCAGCTCGTCGAGCTCGCCTTCGACCTGCGCGCCAAGGACGTCGACTCGATCCCGGTCAACTTCCTGCTGCCCTTCGACGGCACCCCGCTCGAGGGCGTGGACACCCTCAACCCGCGCGACTGCCTGCGCATCCTCGCGATGGTCCGCTTCGTCGCCCCCGACACCGAGATCCGGATGGCCGCCGGCCGCGAACGACACCTCGGCTACCTCCAGGGCATGGGCCTCTACGTGGCCAACTCACTCTTCCTGGGCGACTACCTCACCAGCGAGGGCCAGCCCGGCGGCGAGGACCTGCAGATGATCGCCGACGCCGGCCTCGAGGTCCTCCAGATGGACCACCCGGCCGGGGACACCGGGGACGGGACCGTGGAGGCCGCCACCGCGAACGCGCCCGCGAATGCCGCCGGGCCGGCCACGCCCGCCGTCGCCACCGGGCGGGACCAGAAGGTGGCCATCCGCACCCGCGGGGCCGGCACCAGCGAGCCCGCGAACGCCTGACATGTCCGCCTCGGTCCACTCTCCCGGTGCCCGGGACCTCGTCGTCGTCGACACTCCCTCCTCCCCCTCCACCCCGGACGACGCCGCGGCGATGCTGGCCGCCGACGCCGAACAGGCCGCCACCACCGCGCTGCTCGCCGCCGACGCCGAGCACGTCTGGCACCCCTACGGTGGGTTCCCGGCGAGCACGCCGCCGCTGCCGGTCGTCTCCGCCTCGGGGGTCCGGCTACGGCTGGCGGACGGGCGCGAGCTCATCGACGGCATGAGCTCGTGGTGGGCGGCCATCCACGGCTACCGGCACCAGCACCTCGACGCGGCCGCGCACCGGCAGGTCGACACGATGAGCCACGTGATGTTCGGCGGGCTCACGCACGCACCGGCCGTCGAACTGGCGACCCGACTCGCCCGCATGGCGCCGGGCGAGCTGAACAAGGTGTTCCTCGCGGACTCGGGCTCTGTATCCGTAGAGGTGGCCGCGAAGATGGCGATCCAATACCAGCGCTCGCTCGGCCGGACCGAACGCACCCGGTTGGCGACGTGGCGCGGCGGCTACCACGGCGACACCCTGTCGCCCATGAGCGTGTGCGACCCCGACGGCGGCATGCACTCGATGTGGCGCGGGGTGGTGGCCGAGCAGGTCTTCGCGCCCGCCCCGCCCGCCGACTACTGCGATGACTACGTCGCCGAGCTCGAGCGGGTGATCCGTGGGAGCGCCGACGAGCTGGCGGGGATCATCGTCGAGCCGGTGGTCCAGGGCGCGGGCGGGATGCGCTTCCACCACCCCGGTTACCTGCGCGACCTGCGCCGGTTGGCCGACGAGACGGGCATGCTGCTCATCTTCGACGAGATCGCCACCGGCTTCGGCCGCACCGGCGAGCTGTGGGCCGCCGACCACGCGGGCGTCGCACCGGACGTGATGTGCGTGGGCAAGGCCCTGACCGGCGGGTATCTCACCCTCGCCGCGACACTCACCACCGACCGGGTGGCCGAGGTCATCAGCGCCGGCGAGGCGGGGGGCCTGGCGCACGGGCCGACGTTCATGGGCAATCCGCTGGCGTGCGCGGTGGCGTGCGCGTCGTTGGACCTGGTGGCCGGCGGCGGGTGGCGGCGCGATGTGCCGCGCATCGAGGCGCGCCTGCGCCACGGGCTGGCGTCCGCACTCGACGTGCCTGGTGTGGTCGACGTGCGGGTGTTGGGGGCAATCGGCGTGATCCAGCTGGCCGAGCCGGTGGAGATGACGACGACGACAACGGCGATCACCTCGCACGGCGTGTGGCTACGCCCCTTCCGGGATCTCATCTACACGATGCCGCCGTACACCTCTACAGACGAGGAGATCGACCGGATCTGTGCGGCGGCGGTTGCAGGGGCTGCAGCGGCAGGGGCGGGCCGATGACCATGCAGACATCCCCCGCCCTGGACTGGCTCGACGACGCCGCCGCCGACCGGGCCTCCCGGCATGTGCGGCGGGTGCTGTCCCCACGCGCGGCCGAGGACGGCGTGATCGACCTCGCCTCCAACGACTACCTCGGACTGGGTCGGCACCCCGAGGTCGTGGACGCCGCCGTGGCAGCGACGCGCCGCTGGGGTGCGGGCGCGACGGGATCACGCCTGGTCACGGGCACGACGGATGAGCATCTGGCGCTCGAGGACGAGCTCGCCGAGTTCACTGGCAAGCCCGCCGCGCTGGTCTTCTCCTCCGGGTACACCGCCAACCTCGGGGCCGTGGTGGCGCTGTCCGGGCGGGGATCGCTCATCGTCTCCGACGGCGGCTCGCACGCGTCGTTGGTGGACGCGTGCCGGCTCGCGAGGGCGCGTGTCGTCGTCGTCGACCGGGGTGACGTCGCGGCGGCGGCACGCGCCCTGGCCGAGCGCACCGAGGAGCGCGCGCTGGTCGTTACCGACTCGGTGTACAGCGCCGACGGTGAGCTGGCTCCCCTGCTCGCGCTGCACGGGGCGAGCCGCGCGCACGGCGCGGTCCTGCTGGTCGACGAGGCCCACGGCCTCGGCGTGCGCGGCGACCGCGGGCGGGGGCTCGTGAACGAACTGGGATTGAGCAGGCACGAGGACGTGGTGGTCACGGCGACGCTGTCCAAGGCCCTCGGGTCGCAGGGCGGGGTGGTCCTGGCGTCCGAGCGGGTGCGGGAGCACCTCATCAGCAGCGCGCGCACCTTCATCTTCGACACCGGGCTCGCCCCCGCCGCGGTGGGCGCGGCCCGCGCGGCGCTCGGTGTCCTGCGCCGCGATCCCTCGCTCGCCTCGCGCGTGGTGGAGGTGGCCGAGCACCTGGCCGCGGTCACCGGCGCCGAGCAGCCGCGGTCAGCGGTGGTGTCGGTGATCCTCGGCGACCCCGCCCGCGCGGTCTCCGCCGCCGGCAGGTGCCTCGAGCTGGGCGTCCGGGTGGGGTGCTTCCGCCCGCCGTCGGTTCCCGCGGGCACCGCGCGGCTGCGCCTCACCGCCCGGGCGGACCTCTCCGACGCCGACCTCGCGCGGGCGAGCGACGTGCTGGCCCAGGTGTTGGCCGAGCACGGGCACCCGGATGGGGCGGCCGCGCGGCTCGAGGGGGCCCGCGCATGACCGCGTCTTCCGGCTCCGCATCCCCGCCCGCCCCGGCGCCGATCGTCATCACCGGCACCGGCACGGACGTGGGCAAGACCATCGCCACCGCAGCGCTGGCCGCCCACGGCCTGTCGGCGGGCCTGGACGTGGGGATCTGCAAACCGATCCAGACGGGCCTCGCGCCCGGCGAGCCCGGCGACGCCCACGAGGCCGCGCGCCTGTCCGGGGTGCGGCGGATGCTGGAGGTCCGTCGGCTGCCCGATCCGCTGGCGCCCGAGACCGCCGCCCGCGTCGCCGGCCTGCCGCAGTCCACGCTGCCCGAGTTGATCGATCCGATCCGCGCGTGGCTCCGCGCGCCCGGCGGGTCGGCGCCCGACTCCGCGCCCGACTCCCCGGCGACCTCCGGACCTGCACGCGGGCGCCTGGATCTGGTCGAGGGCGCCGGCGGCGTGCTCGTCCGGCTCGGTACCGGCCTCACCGTCCTCGACCTCGCCCGGTCGCTCGACGCCCCGGTCATCGTGGTCGCGAGGGCCGGACTGGGCACGCTGTCGGACACCGAGCTCACCGTCCGCGCGATCGAGGCGGCGGGTCTGCGGTGCGCGGGGATCGTCATCGGGTCCTGGCCGGCCGATCCGGACCTCGCCGAGCGCTGCAACCTCGAGGATCTGCCCCGCCTGACCGGGGTTCCGGTGCTCGGCCGGGTGCCCGCGGGTGCCGGGGCGGTGGAGCGGGACGAGTTCGGGCGGCGCGCACCGGGGTGGTTCGTCCCCGACCTGCTCGACGTCCTTCGAAGCGGAGATCGGCGGGCGCACTACGGTGAGAAGTCGACGGTTATCGGATCTCCGGCCTGTCAGGCTGCGGGATGACGTCCGAGGTACTCGTCGATCGCTGACCGGATAACCGCACTCATCGGCTGCCCGGTCCGCTCGGCATAGTCCGCAAGCCTTCGACGGTCCGACTCGGTCAAACGGACAGCCAACGGCCGGGTCTCTTCTGCGACATCACCGGTCCGCGGCCGGCCGGGCCGGTAGCCCGGACGTATTTCGACAGCCCCGGCGTCGATCTCGTACTCGCCGGCCTCCACCGCGTCGGCAAGACGCTCGTAGCGGGCTTCACGTTCACTGGCAGCACTCATCATTCCTCCAATCGCGCTCTCTGCCGGGCACTGACCTCATCGATCAGATCAACCGCCCCTCCGGTTGCCACGAGGACCTCGCGAGCCACAGCCGCCGTCAGCAGCATGGCGTGGAACACATGCAGCTCATCTTGCTCGATCTGGTCGGCGACCACTTCGATCAAGGCCCCACCGTTCATGTCGCCGACCATCCTGACCAGCTTCGCCTCGGGATCCGCCCGAGGCACCAGGCCATAGCGAACTATCGGATGCGCCAGCACCGCTCTGATCTCCGCATCCGCAACTCCATGTCGGCGTGCGGACGCGTAGATCACCGCTTTCACATTCAAAACTGTATCACGGTTTGAGGCGACGAGAACGGCCGAGGCGGGGCGGGGCGTTCCACTTGCTGGTCGCGGTCCCCGCCCTGCTGAGCAGGTAGAATCGGCTGCACGTCGACGCAAGGAGACTGTGTGGCCACCCGCATCCGCCCGACCACCGACCAGGCACTCGCAGGAGCCGCCGCCGGCCATCGCATGGCCGGCATGGAGCCGTCACCCGAGGCCCTCGAGATCACCCGCCGGTTCGCCGACGGGCTCCTCACCCGCGACCGGGCTCTCGCCGAGATCCGCGCCGCGGTGCGTGAGCGCACCGCTCCCTGACGCTGCCCTCACGCCCATGAACCCCCGAGATCCGTACAAGGAACCCTCGGGGGTTCTGCGTAACCGGCTGGGCATCTCCGACCCCGCCGAACTGGCGGAATACGAGCGCGACCTGGCCTTCTTCCGGGTCGTGGAACTGGAACTCAGCCCGCTGGAGGGTCGATTCGATTTCGAGCACCTCCGCGCGATCCACCGCTACATCCTCCAGGACATCTTCGACTGGGCCGGCGAGCTCCGCACCGTCGACACCCGCGCCCTCGGCATCCCTCATGCCCGCACGCAGCGAGTCTTCTTCGACCAGATGTTCCGCCACGCCGGGTGGCCGTCAACTGGGCCGGCATCGATGCCTCAGCAGCCCACGCCGCCCGCCATATGTCGGTGTACGGGCGGCCGGACTACCTCGCCGACCAGCTCAGACACGCCGTCCACCCGGCCACCGAGCTCGCCGAGGGCCGCCTGGCCACCACCCTGGGCAACCGCTCGCTGCTCGACTCCTCCGCACACTTCCGCGCCATGCGCGACCACCACAGGGCCGCGGTCATGACGCCCTACGGTCGCACTGGGTAACCGACTGTCTACCGGGCTCCCCACCGCGTCGTCGCGCCCGGTCAGGACAGGTCGAGGAAGCTGCGCAGGTCGTCGAAGGACTCGCGCACCACCGAGTAGTGCGCCCACTTGCCGCGCTGCTCGCGGACCAGCAACCCGGCCTCGACGAGCTTTTTGAGATGGTGGCTGATCGTCGGCTGGCTGATGTCGACCACTTCGAGGAGGTCGCACGCGCACACCGAGTCACACCCCTGAGCCGCGATATGCGACAACAGGCGCAGCCGCATCGGGTCCGCGAGCGCCTTGAGTCGCGCCGACATCCGCTCGGCGGTGGGAGCGTCCACCGGCCCCGCCGACATCGAGCAACACGCGTCCTGCACCGGGGCCGACAGGCCGGGTTCCACTGTTGTCATCGTCCACCTCACCTGACCCCGAAGATACATTGACACTCACCGATATGTCAGCCTAGCCTCCCCCATAGACAATCATCGATCTAAGGACGTTCTCCCGGATGAGCACCATGATGACCGGGCCCGGCGTGGCACCGGTCGCCAAGAAGATGTCGTTCCTCGACCGCTGGCTGGCCCTCTGGATCCTCACGGCGATGGCCGTCGGGCTACTGCTCGGACGGTTCATCCCCGGCCTCGACCGGGCGCTGGACTCGGTGAAGATCGGCGGGATCTCCGTCCCGATCGCCATCGGCCTGTTGGTGATGATGTACCCGGTCCTCGCGAAGGTCCGTTACGACGAGACCCACCGGGTCACCGGTGACCGGAAGCTCCTCACACTGTCGCTGTTCCTCAACTGGATCGCCGGTCCGGCGTTCATGTTCACCCTCGCGTGGGTCTTCCTACCCGACCTGCCGGAGTTCCGTACCGGGCTGATCATCGTCGGCCTGGCCCGCTGCATCGCCATGGTGTTCATCTGGAACGACCTGGCCTGCGGCGACCGGGAGGCCGCGGCGGTGCTGGTGGCGATCAACTCGGTGTTCCAGGTCGTGGCGTTCGGCGCCCTGGGCTGGTTCTACCTGCAGCTTCTGCCCTCCTGGCTGGGGCTGGAGGCTACGACGGCCGAGTTCTCGGTGTGGGCGATCGTGCTCTCGGTGCTGGTGTTCCTCGGCATCCCGCTGCTGGCCGGCTTCCTCACCCGAGTGTTCGGCGAGCGGGCCAAGGGCCGGGAGTGGTACGAGGAGACGTTCCTCCCCCGGATCGGCCCGTGGGCCCTCTACGGGCTGCTGTTCACGATCGTGTTGCTGTTCGCCATGCAGGGCGATGCCATCACCTCCCAGCCGCTCGACGTGGCGCGGATGGCCGTGCCACTCCTGCTGTACTTCGTCCTCATGTTCCTCGTCAGCCTGTTCGCCTCGCGGGCGGTGGGACTGAACTACGCCAAGTCGACCAGCGTGGCCTTCACCGCGTCGGGCAACAACTTCGAACTGGCGATCGCGGTGTCGATCGGCACCTTCGGCATCGCCTCCGGCCAGGCCCTCGCGGGCGTGGTCGGGCCGCTCATCGAGGTCCCGGTCCTCATCGGGCTCGTCTACGTCGCCCTGTGGGCCGGACCGAAACTCTTCCCGGGCGACCCGACCCTGCCCGATCGTTCGGTGACCGGGACCCGCTCATGACCGCCGAGCAGCAGGCGCACCACGTCCCCAGCGTTCTGTTCGTGTGCGTCAAGAATGGCGGCAAGTCCCAGATGGCGGCGGCGCTCATGCGCCTGCACGCCGGTGACGCCGTCGCCGTCCATTCGGCGGGCACCGCGCCCGGCTCGGCGGTCAACGCGCTCGCCGCGGAGGCGGTCGCCGAGGTCGGCGCCGACATGTCCGGCGAGACCCCCACGGCCGTCGACCCCGACCTGGTGCGACAGGTGGACCGGGTGATCGTCCTGGGCGACGAGGCCGCCGGGGAGATCGACGACGACGAGGTCAGCGCGCTCGAAATCTGGCGCACCGACGAGCCGTCGCACCGGGGCATCGAGGGCATGGAGCGGATGCGTCTGGTCCGCGACGACATCGATCGTCGCGTGCGCGCCCTGCTCGCCGACCTCGTCGACACCAGGCCCCGGGTGCTGTTCGTCTGCGTCCACAACGCCGGGCGCTCCCAGATGGCCGCCGGCTACCTGTCCCACCTGGCCGGAGGACGAGTCGACGTCCTGTCGGCCGGGTCGGCACCCAAGGATCAGATCAACCCGGTCGCCGTCGAGGCGATGGCCGAGGACGGCGTCGACATCACCTCGGCCACGCCGAAGGTCCTCACCACCGACGCCGTCCGCGCGTCAGACGTGGTCATCACCATGGGCTGCGGCGACGCGTGCCCGGTCTTCCCCGGCAAGCGGTACGAGGACTGGGAGCTCGCGGACCCCGCAGGCCAGGGACTCGAGGCCGTCCGCCCCATCCGCGACGAGATCAAACGGCGGGTGAGCGCGCTGATCTCCGAACTGCTCGAGACCGAGTCGTAGCGGACGAGCACTAGAACCAGAGGTCGGCGAGCAGCTCGATCGACCGGTTCCGCACCGCCGGGTCGTAGGCGTAGGTGACGGTGATGAGCTCGCCGGCGTCGGTGCGCTGGACGAACTCGTCGAGCTGCGCCTTGACCGTGGCGGGCGAGCCGACGGCGCTGATCTCGAGCATCGCGGGCGTGCTGCCGGCGAACTCCGACGGGTCGACGGGCGGCTGGATCTTGCGGCTGCGCCCGGCCCGCAGGTCGAGGAACATCTGCTGCAGGGTGGTGAACTGCCGCTGCGCCTCCTCGTCCGTGTCGGCCACGACGACGTTGATGCCAGCCATCACCTGCGGCTTGTCGATGCGCGCGGTGGGCGCCTCGGTGCTGAACGAGTCGCGGTAGACGCGGATGGCGTCGTCGATCTGATCGGGCGCGAAGTGGGAGGCCAGCGAGAATGGCAGTCCCAGCTGCCCGGCGATGGAGGCGCCGTTGACGGTGGAGCCGAGCACCCAGATCGGCACCTCCGTGTTCTGCGAGACCGACGACAGGATCGGGGTGCTGCGCGCCGTGCCCTCCTCGCCGAACCAGCCCTGCAGGTCGTAGATGTGCCGAGCGAAGGCCTGAGGCTCCGCGGACGAGCGGCTCAACGCCTGGGCGGTCATGCCGTCGGTGCCGGGCGCGCGGCCCAGGCCCAGATCGATGCGGTCGCCGTGGATGTTGGCCAGCGTGCCGTACTGCTCGGCCACCATGAGCGGCGCGTGGTTGGGCAGCATGACCCCGCCGGAGCCCACGCGGATCCGCTCGGTCACCGACGCGGCCTGGGAGATGAGCAGCGAGGTGGCGCTCGAGGCGAGGTTGGGGGTGTTGTGGTGCTCGGCGAACCACAGCCGCGAGTAGCCCAGCCGGTCGGCGAGGCGGGCCGACTCCATCGACGCGGCGATGCCGTCACGCGCGGTGGCCCCCTCGGAGATGGAGACCAGGTCGAGAATGCTCAAGGGGACCGACACAACGCACCTTTTCGTAGCTCACCGTTACCGCCGCGAACATCCGCGGCTCGTGTGTCGAGGCTACCGATGCGACGAGGTCCGTGACGGGTCACGAATCGGTGTCCCCCGCGCCCGCCCCCGTGACGGGCGTGGGTCACACCGGCGCCACCATCGGTGACGCGCGGGAACGGGCCGGACCGACGACGACGACGACGACGACGAGGGTTCCCGTTCCCATATCGTCTGGCAGCCTGCGAGCGTCAGCGTTTCGGGCCCCCATCCCTGTGCTGTGGGTCACACTGAGCTCGCGCGGGGCCCCGCCCGCGCATCAGATCCGCACGAAGGGTCCGAGCACATGACGTCCGAGCACATGACGCAGCCACGCTCCGATGAGCCGCTCCACCAGCGGGTCACCTCCGGCGAGGCCGATCTCGACGAATTCCGTGAGCGCCTCACGGCCTGGCTGGCCGAGCGCCACGAGGTCGACGCTGCAGCCGGGGTCGAGGTCACTGCGGTGAGCCGACCGGAGAGCTCGGGGATGTCCAACATCTCGGTGCTCTTCGACGCCACGTGGACCCCGGCCGAAGCCAGCGCACCGGCGAGCCCGTCCGAACGGCAGTCTGCGCACCTGGTCGCCCGGATGTGCCCGCTGGACGACGCGTTCCCGGTATTCCCCGTCTACGACCTGCCGAAGCAGTTCGACGTGATGCGGGCCGTCGGCGAGGCCACCGATCTGCCGGTGCCGCGAGTGCGCTGGCTCGAGCAGGATCCGGCCGTGCTCGGAGCGCCGTTCCTGGTGATGGACCGCGCCTCCGGTCAGTCGCCGGTCGACAATCCCCCGTACGTCTTCGACGGCTGGCTACTCGAGATGGCCCCCGAGCAGCGGGCCGAGCTCCAGCGCGAGTCCGTGGCGGTGCTCGCGGAGATCCACCGCATTCCCGCGCCGGCCGACCTCCTGCCGGCGCTGGCCCCGGCGCCCGGCGTGAGCGCCCTGCGAGCGCACGTCGACGAGCAGCGCGCCTACTACGAGTGGACGACCCGCGAGGACGGACTGCGGATCCCTCTCATCGAGCGCGCCTTCGACTGGATCGAGGGCCATTGGCCCGCCGAGACAGGTCCCGACGTGCTGAGCTGGGGCGACGCCCGCATCGGCAACATCCTCTACGAGGGCACCACCCCTACCGCCGTCCTGGACTGGGAGATGGCGGCCATCGCGCCGGCCGAGGTAGACCTTGGCTGGTTCCTGTACTTCCACGACCTGTTCCAGGACCTCGCGGTGACCTTCGGCTTCCCCGGGATCCCGGACGTGTTCGACCACTCCGAGGTCGTCGAGCAGTACGAGCAGCTGACCGGCTCCACCGTCCGGGATCTGCCGTTCTACTACGTCTACGCCGGGCTGCGACAGGCCATCATCCTGTCGCGGATCACTCGTCGTCGTATCCACTTCGGCGAGCAGGAGGCGCCCTCCCACCCGGACGAGTACGTCCTCCACCACCCCATGCTCGCCCGCCTGATCTCCGACTGAGCTCGCCCGTCCCACCGCACTGCCCGTCCCACCGCACTGCCCCGACCGCCCGCGCCACCGCACCGCCCAACAGCCTCCCCCGGCCCCGAGGATCCACGTGAAACCCACCCCGCTCGACGAGTTCCCCGTCCACCAGACGCCGCTGCCCATGGCACAGGTGGTCACCAGCGACCGGAATTTCTACGATCGCTACTACTTCAACGCGCACGACCGCACCGGGGAGGTGTTCCTCGTGGCCGGGTTCGGTGTGTATCCCAATCTCGGGGTCGTGGACGCGTTCGTCACGGTCCGCCACGGCGACACCCAGCGGTCGGTGCGGTTCTCCGACGCCCTCGACTCCCGGTCGCTCGCGCCCGCGGTGGGCGGGTTCCGGATCGAGGTGATCGAGCCGCTGCGCACTCTGCGGCTGGTGTGCGAGCACCCGGACCTGTCGGTGGACATGACGTGGGAGGGCTCCTTCGACGCGGTGCTCGAGGACCGGCACGTGCTGCTCGAGGGCACGCGCGCGATGCTCGACGCGAGCCGGTTCGCGCAGGTGGGCAGCTGGTCGGGAACGCTCTCGGTCGACGGGCGCGACTTCGCCGTGGATCCCGACGCGTGGCTGGGAACGCGGGACCGCTCGTGGGGTATCCGGCCGAGCGGCGAGTCGGACCCCGCCGGTCGGTGGGCGGCCGAGCCGCGCGAGGGCTTCTGGTGGACCTACGTCCCGCTGCGCTTCGACGACTACGCGATGGTCGTGATCCTGCAGGAGAGTCCCGACGGGCACCGCACTCTCAATCACGCGAGTCGGGTGTTCGCCGACGGGCAGATCGAGCAGCTGGGCTGGCCGCGGATGGAGGTCGACTACCGCAGCGGCACCCGTAACCCCGACTGCGCGCGCCTGCACCTGACCACGCCAGGCGGCGAGCCGCTACTGCTGGAGGTCGAGACCCTCGGCGGCGTGCCGCTGAGCATGGGCTCGGGGTACGTGGGCGACCCAGCGTGGTCGCATGGTCGCTGGATGGGCCGCGACTGGAGCGAGTCGGTCACCTACGACATGACCTCCCCCGACGTGGTGGCGATGCTGCCGTTCAACACCGTCGACCACGTGGCCCGGGCGGCCTGCAACGGCGACGTAGGCTGGGGCCTGTTCGAACACGCGAATTTGGGCCGGCACGACCCGTCGGGGTTCACCGACTGGGGCGAGTATGGCTAGATGGTCATAGAGACTGTCCGACACCGACACGGAGCTGAGGTTCCGGGACCCTAATGCCGCAGAACGACCGCCTGCAAACTTGCCATCGGCCAGCGAAGGACGGGTAGTGCAGACCTCTCACAATCCATACACGACACGGCCAGAGGCTTCGTCCGAAATCGTCCGGCAGAACATGAGACGACAGGGGACTCGCGACACCTCGTGCGAGATGGCGGTCCGTCGAGCGCTACACCGACGCGGGCACCGTTTTCGCGTCGACTTCCGTCCTCTACAGAGCGAGCGTTTCCGCGCCGATATAGGTTGGAAGGGGCGCCGAGTCGCAGTCTTCATCGACGGATGCTACTGGCACCAGTGCCCCGTCCACGGCACGGTTCCGAAAACAAACTCCAACTGGTGGGGAACAAAGTTCGCTGCTAACAGCGAGCGCGACCAGCGAGTTCGAGACGTACTCGAGAACCACGGATGGACTGTTCTCCGCTACTGGGAGCACGAGGACCCCGAAGCAGTAGCGGATCAGATCACACGGCACCTTCTTTAACCCCTGCGGAAGGTGAACGCTCACAGCAAATCTCAGGCGCTTGCTGTCCACAACGCCAGAAATCTAGGACACGCCGCCTAACTACCGCTAACATGCCCTCAGCGTCGGAACGCGGACGCCAAACCCACAACCGTCGCCATGGGGCGCCAGGCGAGGCAGACTGACCGAGGCGAACGAATATATGCAGCCTGCGCCGCCAAGCATTAACGGAGCGACCTTCGAAGAGCTACCCCCCGGCCCACAACTGATGGCATCAATGCGTTCAGTCGGGTACAGCCTCAGGACGGCGATCGCCGATGTGATCGACAACTCAATATCGGCGGGCGCCAGCACGGTGGCGATCGACTTCGGTCACGACCCGCATCCTTACATCGCGATAACAGACGATGGACATGGGATGACGCCTCAAACTGCTCGCGAGGCGATGAGGCTCGCGGGCTCCTCGTTGCGGACCACTAGAGCTGCGTCCGATCTAGGCCGCTTCGGCCTAGGACTCAAGACGGCCTCACTATCGCAGGCTCGGAGCTTGATCGTTGTCTCTAAAACGGCCACCACCGGCCCCGTTGCCTACAACTGGAGTCTCAAAGCCATCGAGAAGACTGGAAGATGGACACTCCTCTCTCCGCCACTCGATGCTCTCGAGTGGCTAACGCCGTACAGCGTCCTTAGGCGCCAAACGTCAGGGACCATCGTCCTCTGGGAAGACCTCGACTTACTCCAAGCACAGTGGGGCCCTTCCGCGGCCGACCTCGACCGCGCCATGTCCGAAGTTCGCGACCATATCGGTCTTGTCTTCCACCGATTCATCGATCAGCGCGCAAGTTCGCCCGTCCGAATAATCCTTAACGGTCATCCAATAAGTGCAAACGACCCGTTCCTTTCGCGCCACCGCGCAACACAAGTAACAGGTGAGGACACCATCACAATAAGGGGGGAAACCGTCTCCGTACAGGGCTACACCCTTCCTGCATTAAACAAACTAACAAAACGAGAACTCGACGCACTTCACGTCGCAGGTACCCCCACAGAAAGCCAAGGCTTCTACGTATACAGAGCGAAACGCCTTGTCGTTTGGGGTACATGGTTCCGGCTAGCACCAAAATCCAACATGAGGCGCCTCACCCGAATCCGGGTCGATGTTCCGAACTCCCTCGACGATCTCTGGTCTCTAGACGTCAAAAAGTCCCAAGCGCAGCCGCCTCCCGAGGTCCGAAACCGCTTGCGGAAGATGGTCGAATTATTCACCGCACCAAGCGAACGGGTCCACCAATACCGTGGACGACGAACGAGCAACGATTCAGTCACACACATATGGAACCTTGTCGAGCACGACAAAATCTTTAGGTACGAAATCAACCGCGCGCATCCAGCCTTAGTCGCTCTCGCCGACTCACTGAATTCAGAACAACTCCGAACCCTCAACGCAATTCTCACAATGGCGGAAACCGGGCTGCCCATCGGCGACATCTTCAACCGACTCTCCCAAGATAAGCTGAACTCAAACGACGAAATCGCAATTGATCAGCTGATCGATCTAGGTTACTCCCTCCGACAAGCACTACCGACAACAGATAGCGCTACAATCGAAACGATCCTTAGGACCACTGAACCCTTTGTGAATCACCCAAGCCTCGACCAAGCCATCCTCGAGATTCTTAAGTAGAGAGCAAAAACGTGACAATGCAACATGCCCTAGACGAGCAGCAGGCCCATGTCTACTCCATCGCCTTAACTGCGATCGCGAAGGAGCCGGATCAGACGGAGTGGGAGATAAAAGAAGTAGTCGAGAAGCTAGCCCCCTTATTTGCACCAACCCTCGCCGACGATCAGTATACGCCCATAGTGCGACAGCTAATCTCGGCTCTAAACGTTCGAGTCGACCGTGGCGTTGCCATCACAGAGCAAGGACACGAGCCTTGGCTCGAAAAGCATCGTCACGATATTTCATGGCATAGATGGACCGCGTACAAGCAACTGCTTCTCGCCAAAAATTACCCGCCCAGAGTTGTCGACACAATGGACCAAGTCACAAACGACATCGTCGACCATCTCGGTAACCCCAGGTTGCCTGGGCCGTGGCGCCGGCGGGGCCTAGTCATCGGAGACGTCCAAAGCGGAAAGACCGCCAGCTACATTGGTGTCATCGACAAGGCTATTGACGCGGGCTTCCGCCTTGTGATTGTGCTCGCCGGCAGCACGGAGTCGTTGCGACAGCAAACCCAGGAGCGCCTAGACGAGGGCGTTATCGGCCGAAGCACGAGGGACGGAAACCAGACCGGATCGGCATCAACCGTTGGGCCATATGGTATCGGCCAATTCAACGCCGAGCTTCCCACCGTTCAATCGATGACCACTGTACTAAAGGACTTCACCAAACTCGTCAAGCGGAACACCAATATCCATATAGGCCAGGGCACCGAGGGCTCAACCTTCATCGTAGTGCTGAAAAAAAATGGCAAGGTGCTCGAGGCTGTCTATGACTGGCTCGAACGGCAGCAAATCACAGGCAATCAACTTACCGCGCCGCTGCTAGTTTTGGATGACGAATCGGACTACGCCTCAGTAAACACGCGGGCAACGGAGGACGAAAACCCAACGGCAATTAACGGGAAAATCCGAGACATACTCGGCCTATTCGAACGCAGCTCGTACCTAGCATTCACCGCTACCCCGTTTGCAAACATCTTCATCGACTCAGACGTGAGCGACGACCTATTCCCCCGTGACTATGTTTACGCGCTTGAGGCTCCTAGCAACTACGTCGGTGCCAGAGTCTTCTTCGGCACATCGTATGAGCCCGCCTCCAAGGCGCTCCTCAAGCCCACAGATGCCGAGGCCTACTTCCCGTCGAAACACAATAAACGGCTGAGAGTAAACGGGATCCCGCGATCTCTCCAGGAAGCAATTGAGGCATTCTTCATCGCAAACGCCGTCCGAGACATCCGCGGACACTCCAGCGACGCAAGATCCATGCTCATTAACGTCACGAGATTCAAGGACGTCCAGGCCACCGTGTCTGAAATTGTCTCCGACTACGTCACAGAACTAAGAAACGCGGTCCAGTTCCACTCTCTTTCCTACGCAAATGGCACGCCCAACAGCTCTATTGAAAACCTGGAGAAAACCTACTTCAAGGTATACGGAGACCTGGCGGAAACCGTTGACGAGTCTTGGAAAGCGGTGCTAGGTCGACTCCCCTCCGCCGTTACGGGCATAGCCGTTCAAACATTTAACTCCGATAGCGACAAAAAGCTTGAGGAGCAAAATCTGAGCTGGGATAGGCCGCCGCGACTGATTGCCGTCGGGGGCGACGTACTGAGCCGAGGCCTCACCCTTGAAGGTCTCACCGTTAGCTATTTCTACCGCCGAGCCGCTGCTTTCGACACCCTTATGCAAATGGCGAGATGGTTCGGCTATCGCCCCGGTTACGACGATCTTTGTCGACTCTGGATCGACGAAACGATCGCCGCTCAGTACCGCTTCATCGACGAGGCCATCTCCGAACTGCGCGACGACCTACGGTACATGAAGGCACAGCGGCTGACACCATCCGACTTCGGGTTGGCAGTCAAAAAACACCCCGAGTCTTTGCTTGTGACCGCGCGCAACAAAATGCGATCCGCCGAGGATCACAAAAAGGTCGTCTCGCTCGTTGGTCGCCGTATCGAAAGCACCAAACTTTCGTCCGAGCCCGATGCAATTGGTGCTAACATGGCCGCGTTTCGCCAGCTAGTGATGGCACTGGATGAGTCGACACCACGCTACATGGATCTTGTTGAGTGGCGTGACGTCGACAAATCATTGATTAGCGCGTTCTTGACCTCCTTTACCGGCGCAAAAACGGATCCGATATGGTTCGCCGACAACCTTGCCAAGTTTGTATCCGCATCGCGAGGGCCTCTTCTTAGTAAGTGGGACGTCGCAGTGGTGCGTGGCAGCCAAAACCACGATTGGTCAACGTCTGGGATAGAGGGGCTCGAGATTCCCGTACCACGACGCAACGTGGTTGTCTCACCCAACGGCGAGTTGGCCGTAGCGGGGAAAAGCTCTCGTCTCGCGGGGCCCCACGATCTTGCGCGCTTTCTTTCAGCCGAAGAGAGGGCCCAGGCGGAGGCCAACTATCGGCGTTCGCATGAGCAAGACGAGGAAACGAATGTCGGCGAAGCTGCGTTCTACCCGGTCCTGAAGAACCCAGTCCTTTTGCTTTACCCCTTGGTGGCATCGTTCGCTGATGCCGAAGTCGATCAGACGACGCTGAAAGTGCAGGCGTCGGTCGACAGCCAGCGCTCAAAGGGGAACCTACTAATAGCCGCCAAGCTGGCGATTCCGGGCGAGCGGGCGTCTGCATCCAAGACCGGCGACATAGAGTATGTGATCAACAAGGTCGCTACCCGCACTTGGTTTGCCGACTTCGACGAGACGGAGTTGTCAGATGATTACGACGGCTGACGTTCTTGAGTCTTGGCGGGCCTCAAGCCTAGGCGCAACCAATGACGTGTGCCTGGACACCAGTCATCCCCTTGGAGCATTCGCTACTCTCGAGGACGGCCGCGAGTCGTTTCTCTTGATCGCGGACCAAGATCCAAGGAGCTTCATTCGGCTCAACTCCCATGCTGTCGAAGTCTCTTACCGCAGACGAATGGAAGACCTTCAGTGGGCTTGCTCACTGACGCTGACTAATCCCCTACTAGACTTGGCCTTCGCGGAGTTGGTCGCAGCCATCGTTAACAATTCCGCCGACGCCAGCAGCACCCTAGACTCGTTAATTCTCGTCGGTCAGACAATCGATGAGATGGGTCTACTATTCCGAGTGCCCCAGAAACCTGGCTTAACATCGGCCCAGCTTAGGGGGCTCTTCGCGGAGATGTGGCTGATATCGAGGTTTGCTTCAATATCGTTCGGCCCAAACGCGGCCGTAGACGGTTGGCGGGGACCCCTCGGCTCCCCCCACGACTTTGACTTCGGGCATTCGCACTATCTAGAAGTGAAGAGTCGACACGTCAACCACTCTCGCATACGCATCTCGTCTGAAAAACAATTGTTTTCCGAGGCGGGCCGATTGTTCCTTGCTGTGTTCGCTTTTGACGACCTCCCACCGTCCGAAGAAGTCCGCGACGGCTGGTCTTTGGTAGACGTGATACGAGAAGTCGAAGAGCATCCCGCGACCACGGCGGCCACCGTGTCTGTCCTCCGCGGCCGCCTTGCATTGCTCGGCGTTAGCTTGGACGATCCCAGACTAAGAGAGACGCGGTTCACTGAGCCAGCTGCAGCTATGTTCGAGGTCGGTCCCAGTTTCCCTCGGATAATCCCAAGTATGGTTCCTCGCGGAGTGTCTGAGGTGACATATACGATCGCTCTTCCTGAGCTTTCTGGATTCGAAACGGATTGGCCTGGTGATCATAGTGGAGCTTGATTCCTTTCGCCGCGATCTGGTGAATCGGGTCGGCGCCCGAGCTGACGCGGATGGTCTCCCAATTCATGACGCTTTCGTTGCAGAGGTTGGCGATCTACTCCAAGAAGTGGGAGGCATAGATGGCTTCGACCAGATCCACTTCAGGGGCGTTGGCGAGCGGAACTCAAACCTAGGCATCGACGGCTACTGCATCAATGACGACGACGATTCGGTGGACCTTCTGATCGGCGACTTCTCCGGCGACACGGCCGCATCGGCCATCCCGTCGCTAACTCAGACTAAGACTGATCGGCTGTTCTCTCTCGCCAGGAGCTTCCTCCGAGACGCTTTTTCTGGCGACTTCCCACGCGACCGCGAGCCCAGTGACCCCGCCGTCCAGCTCGCGATCGATTTGAAGCGCAAGAGCGTAGCGCTCCGGCGAGTTATTGTTCATGCAGTAAGCGACAACGTTTATAAGCGCGATACTATTCGCGTTAGCGAAGATCTCTCTGGCGTGCAAGTCGAATTCCGCCTGTGGGACATCGCCAAACTCTACGAAGCCTTCACGTCCGCCGGAGGACAAGAAACTCTGACGATAGAGATCTCTGACTATTGCGATATCGATCGTCTACCAGCCCTCGTCGTTCGCGGCCGCGAGTTCGATACCTATCTATTGACTGTCCCAGCACTGATGCTGGCGCGCCTGTATGAACGACACGGGAATAGACTTCTTGAGAGCAACGTGCGGTCGTTTCTTTCTGTCCGAGGTAAGGTCAATAAGGGCATCCGTACCACTCTCGAGTCTGCACCCGATAGGTTCCTTGCGTATAATAACGGGATCACGGCCACAGCTACCGGTGTGCGTTTTTCTGCCGACGGCATCTCGTCGATCAGTGATCTCCAAATCGTCAACGGTGGCCAGACGACCGCTTCTTTGTACTACGTACAGCGTGATGCAAAATCGCGAGCCTCGATTGAGAGCGTCGCGGTGCAGATGAAGCTCGTTGTGGTCGACCCAGACCTGGCCTCCGAACTTGTTCCGAATATTTCTCGATTTGCGAATAGTCAAAACTCTGTCAACGAGGCAGATTTCTTCTCGAATAGCCCCTTCCACGTTCGACTGGAGCAAATTTCGAAGCGCCTCACCACCCCGCCCGTACCTGGCGTACACGTCCAAACGAAGTGGTACTACGAGCGCACGAGAGGGCAGTACCAGAACGACAAATCGAAGCTAACGAAATCGGGCCAGAAGCGCTTCGACGCTGAGTACCCTCGCTCACAGGTCATCAGCAAGACGGACGCTGCACGATATGAAAACTCTTGGTCCCGCCTTCCGCACCTAGTCAGCCGAGGTGCCCAGAAGAACTTCGTGGCTTTCGCCGCCGAGGCCGCTCGAAGGTGGGAAGCTGACGATAGTGCTATCAATGAAAAATATTATCGCGACCTGGTTTCTAAGGCGATCCTATACAACGCCATTCGCAAGAATGTAATGCAGTCCTCTTGGTACCAGAAGGGCTACCTTGCGAATATTGTAACCTTGACCATAGCTCGCTTGGCTGAAGCGGTTTCGGCCGTCGCTCGTTCGGGTGAGGAGTTCGACTTTAACAGGCTGTGGGAGGCCCAAGCCGTGCCGGACGATCTTCTTGGGCTGTGCACGGAAATTGCCCAAGATATGCTGAGTGTCTTGGAATCGAATCGACGAACCCGACAGAACGTCACCGAGTGGGCGAAGGACCCGGCATCCTGGGAGATGGCGAAGTCTCGGCGATTGAGCGCCGATAGTGCAGGCGTTCTAAAGAGATACATTGTGCCGTCGACCGCCGCGCGATCCGCAAAACGGGCAGCGGCTCAGCTTCAGAAAACCGATATCGGCATTGATCTGCAGACCCAAGTGCTTTCGATTCCGGCTACATCGTGGCGCCCAGTCCAACTTCGCCTCAAGGAACTGGGGCGACTGTCGCCGAAGGAGGCCGGGGTGCTCTCTAAGTTGGCAAATAGCGGTGGCCGCTTCGTCCCTGAAGTATGGCAATGTGAGATCGCTTTGGCTTGCCACGTGCGAGCGAGAGAGTCCGGCCTCGCTGTAGATTAACAATCAATTTGCGAGGGATTCGCTCACCCGATCGGAGTTGTATCGATTTCAATTTCTGGGCGCGCGGGCTATACAATCGGGGTGTCGACGATCTTGGCACCTTAGGAGCAGGGAAGTTGTCCAAACAGCACCCATCGCCCTACGGCGTGAAGCTGATCCGCGGCCCGTTCGTATCCCTGCCACCTCACGAAGACCATGCAGTCGGCGTTGACGACTTTCTGCGCTTGGCGGCGTCGCTTCGAAGGAATGGTGCTCATCTCGCCGCGGATCTGTTCTCGGGCGCGGGCGGCATCAGTCTCGGGTTGGAGGAGGCGGGCTACGACGTGGTGATCGGCGCCGATCACTACGCCGCGGCAGTAGCCACCCACGCTCACCACTTCGCTGGGCTCTCCCTGGACTGGGACCTCGCCGACCCGGATGTCGTTGAACGTGTCGCGAGCCTGATCAAGGACGCCGGAATCGAGATCCTCGCGGGGGGGCCGCCCTGTCAACCATTTTCGAAAGCCGGGCGTTCGATGATCCGGCACCGGGTTCAGCTGGGTGAGCGGGACCCCCACGACGAGCGCCGCGACCTGTGGCGATCGTTCCTCGAGATCGCTACCTTCGCGCGTCCTCGGGCGATTCTCATGGAGAACGTGCCCGATCTCGCGTTGGACCGCGAGATGTTCATCTTCCGGTCGATCGTCGAGGAGCTCGAGCAGGACGGGTACTCCGTCCATACCCGGATCGTGGAGACTTGGCGCTACGGCGTACCCCAGATGAGGCAGCGTCTTTTGGTCGTCGCCCTCCGCGATGGGGTGTCATTCACCTGGCCGGCGGACTCCCCCACCAAGACGACCCTCTGGAATGCGATCGGTGAGCTCCCAGAGGTGGAGGGTGGCTGGCGCCCGAAAGGTGGCGCCCACGGATGGGCCGACTACGACGGCCCGGTCACCGAGTACCAGCGGAGGATGCGACGCGAGATCCCGCCGGGCGACGAACACAGGGTCTTTGACCACATCACCCGGCCGGTCCGCGAGGACGACCGGGCCGCCTTCGAGTCGATGACCCACGAAACCAAGTACTCGGATCTCGCTCCCGAACATCAGCGATACCGCAACGACATCTTCGACGACAAGTACAAGCGCCTGGACGAGAACGATCTGTCGCGAACCATCACCGCCCACATCGCCAAAGACGGCTACTGGTACATCCATCCCCGACAACCGAGAACGCTGACGGTCCGCGAGGCCGCCCGTATCCAGTCGTTCCCGGACCACTTCAGGTTCTCGGGACCGCCGTCTGCGGCTTTCAAGCAGATCGGTAACGCCGTGCCCCCCATGGTCGCTGCGGCGGTCGGCACGGCGATCAGGTCCGCGCTCGCTGCCGGTGACCGGATGCCCTTCACCACTCGCGAGATCGGAACCACGCTCGCCGACTGGTACGGCGGTCGACGGGACGGGGAGCTCGCGCTGCCCTGGCTGCGGTCAGGCTCGCGGTGGGTGTTCGTGGCCAGCGAGATCCTCCTTCACCGGGCCACCCGGACAGTGGTCAAGTCCTTCTACCCGGCCATCCAGAATCTCGACGTCGACCGGGGGGCGGTACCGAGCGAGCAGGTCCTCGCTCCGCTGGGTTATCTGGCAGACGGCGTGGGCAGATCGGCCCGTGCCGATCAACTCCGAGAACTCGCTGCCCAGATGGCGGCCCACCCCGACGAGCTCTGGGCGCCGGCCATCGATCGCGCACGCCTCCCAGTCATCGCGAACTCCGTCGCGGAACTGGCCGAACTAGCGGTGCCCACGTCGAGCGCCGACGGCCAAGAGTCGGAGGAGCCCGTGCTGACGGGGAAGGGCGTCCTCCGGGTCGCAAGCCGCTTCCTGGGAAACGACGTGGACAAGCGGAACAAGCAGACAGACGGACGCTTGGCCGTCGCCAGGCTCGTGGGTATCGGTGAGAGCTCGAGAGACGCGCAGCTGGGGCTCATCGAGCTCGCCGCATCGATCTGCCTGATCGACCGCCCCGTCTGTGAGCTCTGCCCGCTGCGGGAGCATTGCGCCCGGGCGAATGGAGCCATCGACGCGCCGACCTCGTTGTTCTGAGCGGCTCAGAACCCGAGCGACTTGGCGAGATCAGGCGACTCCTGCTTGAGGAGGTCCGAGATGGCGGTCAGCGCCTCGAAGTTGCCCGTCCTCACCAGTGCAGCCTTGATCGCCAGCCCGATCTCGGCGCCGTTGGACACCTCCTGCGACATCCCGGCGACACCGTTGCTGCGTCGCCGCGGGGCGTCCACCCGGTAGGCGTTGTTCGCGAGGATGCACAGCTCCGAGATCGGGCGGCCCAGCATCTGCTTCAGTTGCGGAGGTAGGGCCACCCGCATCTTGGCGACGTTGATGTTGAATGCGGCATCGAGGTCGGTGCCGAAATCGATCGACGCGCGCGCCAACTTGGTGTGTTCGTCGACCGCCCGAGTGCCTCCCCAGCCACCCCACTGCACGAGCCGGTTGGCGCGGTAGATGTACAAGCCCTGCTGACGGTTCCATTTGAGCGGGCCGGAGGCCTGGTCGAATGCCTCCGGCGATGAGAAGGCGTTCCGAGAGGGGAGGATGAACCGGCGGAGGTGCACCTTCCCAGCCAGGTCACCCACCATGACCTCGAATGACTCGTTGCCGAGCTCCTTGGTCTCCGGTTCCGCCCTCTGGAACGGGTCCCAAGAGGAGAGCCGCTCGTCGTTCAGCCAGATTTCGATCCGGCGTGCGTCTCCCTCGCCGGATAAAAATCGGTGGAACACCATCGAGAGGTGAGTTGCCAACTTCTCCCGGAGTCCGTCGAACCGGCGCTTCGCCCAGCCCCCGTTGGCCTGTTTCGCGGGGAGGATCCGGTCGAGCTTGTCCCAGATCACGACGGTTCCCGTATCACCCGCCAGAAGTTCACGCGCCCTGACGATCGCAGTGTCAGAAGGCGGTACCACCACGATCCAATCGTCGTACTCCGCGATCAAATCCAAGTCCAGCCGGCGAATCTGCGGTTCTTTCATCCGCGGGCTGCGACTGACCACGGTCACAGACCGCCCCTGCGACAGCGAGGCGGTTTTCAGTCCGAGCCCGTACCTACCGAGGTCGCCCAGTTCATACTCGCGCCGACTTCCGAATCGTAGTGATTCGATGACGCCGTTAACGGTCATGCCGGTCCCGTCATCAGCGATGAACACTCGGGAGTCCTCACCGTCGAAATCCATGATGACCCGTATCTTCTCCGCGCCGGCGCTGATCGAGTTGTCGATGAGGTCCGCGACCGCCGAACTGAAGTCGTAGCCGATATCCCTGAGCGATTCGGTCAACCTCGCGGCGGAGGGCGTAACAGAAGCGACGGCAACACCGGGATTCACGTGGCGGTTCTCTCTGTTTCCTCGAACTGGCGGATCGAATCGGACTACTCAGACCATAGTTGTCCAGCGGTACGACACCCCGACCTGACCCACCTTCCGCCGCACCCCCGAGCTGATCGTGGCGCGACGGCTCTAGCCATCGCGCGCCGCGGGCCGTCGTCGTCATCGTCGTCCCGCGTCGGCAGACGACGCCAGCCGCCCACCTGCACCTTTCCCACCCACCGGAAACAAACGGTGACGCGCGCCATAACGCGGTCACAGTGTCCTCATCCCTCCTCCGGACCGGACGCGCGCGGCGCGGCGGACGGCGGCACCCCCGGCACGCCGAGACCCTCATCGGCGAAAGGACACTCCATGGGCGACATCCGGGCCCTCGGCTACCTCAGAATCGACACCACCGACCTCGACCGCTGGCGCACCCTCGCCCACGACGTCCTCGACCTGGGCGTGGGCGCCGGCGGCGACGACGACACCCTCCACCTGCGCCTCGACGAGCGCGCCCGCCGCATCACGCTGCGCCGCGCCGAGAAGGACAACCTCGCCGCCGTGGGCTGGGAGGTGCGCGACGAGATCGCCCTCGACCGCGTCCGGGCCACCCTCACCGAGCACGGCATCGCCTACCGCGACCTCACCCACGACGAGACGCAGGCCATCAAGGTCGACGGCGCCATCACCCTGGAGGACCCCTGCGGCCAGCGCCTGGAGATCTTCCACGGCGCTGAGCTGGACCACTCCAAGGTCTCCACCAAGTACCGCACCGAGTTCGTCACCGACGAGCTGGGCCTGGGCCATCTCGTGGTCCCCACCACCGACTACGACGCCACCATCGGCTTCTACCGCGACGTGCTGGGCTTCCACACCCGCGGCGCGTTCCCGTTCCCGGCCGCCCCCGGCATGCCGCCGCTGCGCATCCAGTTCATGGGCGTCAACCCGCGCCACCACAGCTTCGCCGTGATGCCCGCCCCGCACATGGGCCCGGGGATCGTGCACATCATGCTCGAGGTGGCCGAGATGGACATGGTCGCCCAGGCCATGGAGCGCACCACCGAGCACGGGTTCGGCATCTCCTCCACCCTCGGCCGCCACACCAACGACAAGATGGTGTCCTACTACCTGCGCGCGCCCGGCGGCTGGGACATCGAGTACGGCTACGACGGCCTGATGGTGGACGAGGACCACTACCTGCCGCAGAACATCACCGCCGACAGCTACTGGGGCCACGACTGGTCCGGCAGCGAGCCCCTGGCCTGCACCATCCCGCTCGAGGAGACCGCCGCCGAGGCCGCGGCCGACTTCCTGTCCGAGCCCGTGGTGGAGAGCGTCTGACGCACTGACGCGCCCTACGCGCCCCTGACCTCGATCAGCTCCCACCACCGCGCGGGCATGGTGCTGGGCGCTCTGCACGGCCGCCGAGTGGCTACTGCGTCCACGCAGGTACCGCTCGTCGACCCGCTCCTCGGTGTAGGCGGTGACGATGTCGGCCGGGTCCTCCGCCTGGTCGACGCGGCCGTAGAAGAGGCCGTGCGGCAGGACGAGCATCGTCGCGGCAAAGCGGTCGCCGCCCGGCTACTGAGCCGGATGCGTGGTCCTCGGCCGGTGCTCACGGACCGGGAGTCCGAGGTCCTGCGCGCCGTGGCCGAGGGGGCTCGAGCAACCGGCAGCCCGCCGAGTCGCTGCACCTGTCCGAAGGCACGGTCAAGACCCATCTCGTGCATGTCTTGAGAGAGGGCGCTGTGAGACCGGCGCCGTCATCGTCCGGCGCAAGAACTCGGCCGTGATCCCGCCGGCGTGGCGGCTGTGCGGGGTCAGGCCGGCGAGCACCGGGAACGCGTGGACTGCCGAGTACCACCGATGGGTCTCGACGGGCCGCCCGGCCGCGTGAAGGCGTTCGGTCAGCTGGAGCGCGGCCGGTTCCACGAGTTCGCCCGCAGCCAGGGTGATCAGCGTCGGCGGAAACACCTCCGGATCGCAGGTGAGCATCGAGCGGCTGCTCTCCAGCCCGTCGGCGTGGTGCTGCCACAGCCTCTGGAACCGCTGCACCGTGACGGCCGGTTGGTAGGAGTCGCGCGTGGCCCACGGCCCCTCACGCACCTCGCCATCGACGTCGAGCAGGGGCGAGTAACCCACCATCGCGGCGGGCTGGCGGACGCCGTCGCGGTCGGCCAACTCGCAAATCGCGGCGGCCAGGTACCCGCCCGCCGAGTCCCCGGCCACCACGATCCGGTGATCCGCGGGCAGTTGCTCGGACAGAGCGCGATACCCGGCGTAGGCATCCGCGACCACGGTCGCCAGGTCGACCTCCGGCAGCATCCGGTAGTCCAGCGAGTGCACGGTCACGCCGAGGTCCATCGCCAGCCGGCCGCAGAGCCCACGGTGGGTGCCGGGGCCGCAGAAGACGAACGCGCCCCCGTGGAGGTAGAGCACGGACACGTCGGCCAGTGCGTCCGGGCCGACGGAATCGGGGGTCGAGGTCTCGGCCGCGGTGCCGCCGAGCATGGTCCGTTCCACTCGCACCCCGGCGGGGCCCGCCAGTCGCGAGAACCCGCGCTCGACTTCGGCCAGCCCCCGGATCCCGGCGCCGGTCATGGGCCAGAAGCGGTACACCTGACGGAGCGTCGCCCGCCCGGCCCAGTAGAGCAACCGGGACTGCAGGTCGACCTCACGATGGATGATCACGGAGGGGTCTGTCCGAGTGGTCAAGAGCGGGACGATCCTTGCGTTCGTAGGAGAGTGCGCTGCTTCCGGCGACCCTTGGCGGCCATCAGCGGCAGGAGGGCGGACGCCAGGCGGGGGAACGCGGCACCCAGCCTGGCCAGCGCCCCGCGCCTAGCCGGGACGGCCGTAACCGGGCGCCGCGACTCCAGCACCCTGCCCACCGCGCGCACCACGTCCTCCGACTGCAGGAGGACACCCGAGAACGACAGCGCCGCCTGCGGGTCCTCGAGTTTGTCGAAGAGCATCGGGGTCCAGATGCCGTCCGGGCAGATGCACGAGATGTCGATATCGTCCACCCCGGCCAGCCGCAAGTCGGCGGCCGTGCTGGAACTGAAGCCCATCACCGCGTGTTTGGACGCCGCGTAGACGGCCTCGCCCGGGACCGCGGAGATCCCCGCCAGCGAGACGATGTTGACGATGTGCCCGCCACTGCCGGTCGCGCCGGTGCCCGGGATACCAGCGCTGCGGCCGCGCATGGCCTCGATCGCGGCGACCGTGCCGTTGATCGTCCCCAGCGCGTTGACGTCCAGCATGAGCCGCCGCTGCTCGTCGGTCTGCTCCCACGCCGGGCCGGTGAGCAGGACGCCGGCGTTGTTGACCCACACGTCCACGCCCCCGGTCTCCGCGACCAGCCGGTCCCGGGCCTCGTCGACCTGCCCGCGATCGCGGATGTCGACAGCGGCCCAGAGCGCACCCCGCCCGATCTCCGCGGCCGCCGTCCGGGACGACTGCTCGTCCAGATCGGTGATCATGACGCGATACCCGCGGTCGGCCAGCAGGCCCGCGATATCTCGGCCCAAGCCGCGACCGGCCCCGGTCACGAGCGCGCTGCGGGTCCTCGTCGTCGTCTTCACTTCCCGTCCTTCAGGCCGGAGCGGAGTTCGCCGTAGGAGATCCCACCGTGGCAGTACGTCGGCACCACCGGCCAGAAGCGCTTCCACGGCGCCAGCTCGGTGGAGGGCAGGATCTGCAGCCAGCGCGGGTCGGCCGGGCACGGGTCGGCGAGGGTCTTCTCCTTGATCATGGAGTCGTACTGGTCCAGCGCGTCCTCGAGGGTGTTGGCGTTGGGGCAGATCTCGCGGCCGTACTCGCGGTGGTAGCGCCGGACGCCGGGGATCTTCGACAGCTCCGGCTGCCAATTGTCCAGGGAGATGCCGTTCTCGGAGGACACCCATACGCCGTCCGGGGTGTTGATGACCAGCGAGTGGTTGCCGTCCGTGTGGCCGGGCGTCCACAGCAGGGCGATGCCGGGGCCGAGCTCGATGTCGCCGTCGAACACGGCGAACCTGTCCCGGTGGACGCCGTCGAGTCCGTCCTCGACGTACCAGGCCCACTGCATGGGGTGCAGGTCCTCCAGGGTGGCCAGTTCGCGGCGGTGCACGAGCAGCTGCGCGTCGCCGAACAGCGGGGTGCGCGGCGCCGGCTCGCCCGCGATCACCTCGTTCGAGCCGAGAATCATCCGGGGGTCCTGCACGTGCAGGTGGTCGAACGTGAGGAAGTCCACGTCCTCCGGCCGCAGTCCCACCTTGGCCAGGGCCTCGCCGGGCTCGTTGAAGTACTTCAGAATCGCCTTGCTGGCCAGGCGGCCGCCGGGGACGGCGTCGACCAGCCTCTCCAGATTGGCGTAGAACGGCGCCTTGGCGGAACCGGCGGGGACGGTCGGCTCGAACACCAGGGTGCGGGGCCGAACGTTCCAGTCGTCGTACTGGACCACCACCATGCGGTTGATCATGGTGACCAACGGCAGGCTGGGCACCGACACCGCGTTGTCGAAGGCGTACTTGACCGGGTACGGCGCCCCGGCCACGTCGACTGACCGCACCGCCCGCACCTGCCCCTGCTGCACGAACCGCTTCTTGTACTCGGCGGCCGCCGAGCGCACCGCCCTCAGCCGCTCGCCCCGCGGCCACACGTCGTGGACGCCGTCGAATTCGGGGATCGGCCGCGCGCCGATCTGCTCGAGCATGGGTCCGGACACCTGGTCCGAACGCGGTGGATCTTCGCGCAGCATCGTTCGCTCCTCCTCGCCGATGGGGTGGCCGCCCGGGGGGCGCCGGTCGTTCCCGCGGTCGACACCAGCATCCGGTGTCCGGCGGCTGGAAACTTGTGTCAGGGCGACAGGTTGGTGGTCCGCCTCAGCTCCCCGGGGGACATACCGAACCACCGGCGCGCCGCGTGGCTGAGCGTGGCCTGCTCGGCGAAACCGACCAGGTCGGCGATCTGGGTGAAGGACAGGTCGCTGGTCGTGATGAACCGGTGCGCGCGATCCCGACGCAGGTCGTCGACGACCCGGCCGTAGGTGGTGTCGACGGCGGCGAGGCGACGTTGCAGCGTCCGCGGGTGGAGCAGGAGCGCCCCGGCCACCTCGGCGAGCGTGGGGACGCGGCCGGGAAGGCGCTCCCCCACGAGGCGGCGCACCTGGTGAGCCACCGAGTCCGACGGGTCGGAGTACGAGCCCGTCAGGTGATCGAGGGCCGCGCGACGGAGATCCTCATCCGCGGAGGCGAACGTGGCATCCAACATCCGACGGTCGACGCACAGCGCGGCCGCGGGCCGGTCGAACTTCACGTCGACGCCGAAGAAGCCCAGATACCGGCCGACCGGCGAGAGTGGTCCGTGCGGCACCTCCACCGACCGCAACCCGGTGGACTGCCCGACCAGATGCACGGCCACCCGGTAGAACACCCCCAGCCCCAACTCGGCGGCCTGCGGCGAGTACGGCGACTCGGTCAGTTCCTTGCGGTACGTCAGGGCGATCACGCCGCGCCGGCCCCACGGGTCGTCGGCGACCTCGATCCTCAGCGCGGGGCTGTGCACGAACATGAACCGAGCCGCGCACTCCAGTGCCTCCGCGGGGGTCTGCGACGATCCGATCGCGCGCGCGATGGGGCCGAGAATCGTCACGTCCTGCCGTTCGGCCAGCCGCAGACCGAGGTCCGGGCAGCGCAGGTGGGCTGCCGCCACATCGAGCATCCGGTCGTGGTCGGTGATCGACAGCAGCCCGTCCTCGTCCGCCAACGTCTCTGGCTCGATGCCGAACCGCGCGAGCAGCCGATCCGGATCTCCGCCGAGTTCGGTGACGAGCTCAGCGAACCCGCGCAGGCTCGCGGCGCGGATCAACGGCTGCATCGACGTCGCCTGTCCTTTCGCGTGCGGAGTCCCCGAGGAGCCGCGGTCGAGGACGTCTCCGCGGAGCCACACGTGGTTCGACCATCCTCGCTCCACCTCGCCCCGACGTCCGGCCCTACCCGCCGCCCCTGACCTCGATCAGCTCCCACTGCCGGACCGGCCCGGGGGCGTGGGCCCGGCACATCGTGAAGATCGGCTCCGAGTAAGTTTCGCGCAGCCACACCTCGACCGGACCGTGCGGGCCCTCGAGCGTCACCTCGACGTGCTCGTCCCGTTCGACCACGCGGGCCGGGGCAAAGGCGTCGATGCGGTCGTCGGGCACCACCGCACGGGCGTGATGCTGCGCGCTCTGCACGGCCGCCGAATGGCTACTGCGTCCACGCAGGTACCGCTCGTCGACGCGGCCCTCGGTGTAGCGGGTGACGATGTCAGCCGGATCCTCCGCCTGGTCGACGCGGCCGTAGAAGAGACCGTGCGGCAGGACGAGCATCGTCGCGGCGAAGCGGTCGCCACCGAGGTGCGAGCACTCCCAGGTCGCCTCCGGATACCGCTCGGCGATCCGCGCCGCCGCGCTGCGCCCCCTCACGGCGCAGCACTGATCGTGCTTCCCGTGCGCGCACACCGCGACCAGAGGCTCGGCCGACGGGACGCCGGCGGAACCGTCGAGGGGGATCTCGGCGTACCCGACCGGGCCGTCGACCTCGCCCCACCGCAGCGACTCGTGCCCGGGCCGGGCGTCGGCGAGCGCCCACCGCCAGCGTCGCTCCTCTGTATGACGACGACGACCCGGCCTGCGGATCGCGGCAACCCTTACATCCGCTTCCTGGGCGCGCCCGGCGATCTCGCGACCCAGCTCGGGCGGAAGGAGACCCGGCGAGTCCAGCAACGCCGAATACCCCCACGGGCCGGACAGCTCGACCATCAGCCACCGCAACCCCCGGGAGCCCGACCCGTCCAGGGGATCGCCGCGGCGCAACGACGAGTCGCTGCACGGCTCCCAGTCCGCAGGCCTGCTCACAGCGCCACCACCACACCCTCCTTCAGTAGTCGGCGGAGGACCACCAGTCCGTCGTCGGCATCGAGGCCGGGCAGCGAACCGGCGCTCACGGGGTCACCCTCGAGGACAGCGCGCAGGGCGGAAGCGCATACCGCCGGGAACGTCACCGACTTGGTGGGCAGCCTCAACACCACCGTGCCGGGATTGGCGGCGGCGGCGTCGGAGTCGGTGCAGTCCACACGTGCATGGAGCCCCTCGCGCAGGTGCAGCCGGGTGTCGGGCTCGAGGGCAGCGACGGCGTCGAGGGTGGCCAACGGGCGGATCGCGGCGGGTCTGATGAGATCGAGGTACTTGCCAGCCAGCGCGTCGCCGGCGAGAGCGCTGAGCTGCTCCTGCTTCTCGGCGATCAGCCGGGCCAGCACGTCGAGGACCTCGCGGGCGTGGGGCTCGGCGCGCGCGGCATCGACCGGGGCGAGCCCGAACGGCAACGACGCCCGCAGCTCCGCCTCCGAGGCCAGTGCCTCGATCATCGCCGTGGCGACGTCATGCCCGGTCAAGGGGGCCACGCCCACCGTGAGGTGGATGGAGGTATCGCCCTGCGCCTCGGCGGAGTGGATCCAGCCGCGCGGCAAGTAGAGGCAGTCCCCCGGCTCGAGCACGGTGTCGATGACCGGCTCGTCCTTCGCCCGTTCGGCGATCGCCTCGCGGTGATCGGTCCACGGCTGATCCGCAAGCGGATGGTGGTGGACGGGCTCGTGCACCCGCCACCGCTTGGTGCCGGACACCTGGAGCACAAAGACGTCATGGACGTCGTAGTGCGGATCGAACCCGCGATTCGCGGGCGGGGTGATGTAGGCGTTGGTCTGCACCGGATGCCCGATGTCCGAGGTCATGCCGCGGACGAAGTCGATGATCGGCGGCCAGAACCGGTGCAGCCCCTGCAGGACCAGCGTCGCCCCGGCGGCGTACTGCGTGAGCACGCCGTCGGGGTCGAGCTGATCGGCGATCTGCGCCCCGAACCCCGCGGAGCGGGTGAAGCACGCCCGGTCGACGAGCGTGCCCTCCCGCGCCATCCGGACGAACGGCGTGCGCACCCCGCGCTCGGCGACGATCTCGTCGACCATCCCGGGTGAGAGCAGATCGGCGTAGTCGCGCGGCAGCTCGGCCGCCCGGGTCAGCAGGGGCCGCTGCCCCCACACCCCCGCAGCGAACTCATCCGAGCTGCACGCGACGCACCGATGAAGCGCCCGCAATTACTGGGTGCCGTCAGCGCCGCCGTCGGCACCATCCGGGTTGGAACCGCCGTCGGCCACCCCTTCGCCGGTGTTCGCTGAGCCATCGGCGGAACCGTCCGCGCCGCCGTCGTGACCGTCCGGGTTCGAACCGCCGTCAGCCAAGCCCTCGCCCTCGCCCTTCATGTGGTGGGCGGACCCGTCGGCGCCGCCGTCATGGCCGCCCGGGTTGGAACCGCCGTCGGCGATGCCCTCGCCCTGAGCGCCGGACGTGGTGATGTCGTCGTCGTTGATAGCCATCTGCGTTCCTCTCGTCGGTGCAGGCGTGAACCTGCAGGGAGTCGTGCGATCTGGCCACGTGTTCCGGCAGCACGCCGGGACACGAGGGGCTTGCAGTTCCACTATGGCACTGGACCGGCCTCTATACGACCGAAGCCGCCGCCGGTTCGGCGTGACCGGGCGACCGCATCGTTTCCGGGCGGCGGCGGTCGTCGTCGTCGTCGTCGAACTATCCCCGCGCTACCCCGAACCCGCAGTTGACCCGGGACGGGTGGGCATCAGAGGCTGACGCCGCCGGGACCCCGGCCCAGCGCCTCGGTGACGGAGGCGAACATCGTGGACTTGATGGCGCCGAGAGTGGTGCGGTCCTTGCCGAGGATCGGCTGGAGACGCCCGAGCGCCGCGGTGACGATCTCGGCCTCCGCAGCGGTCGCGTCGACGAGGCCCGCCTCCTTCGCCTCGGCCCCGGGGTAGCGGTGGCCCGTGCTCATCGCGGTCATGGCCGTCTGCGGGGTCGTCTTGGCCTGGATCAGCGCCGCCATGCCGGGAGTGAACGGGATGTTGATGTCCACCTCGGGGAAACAGAAGTAGCCGCGGTCGTCGCGCATCACCCGGTAGTCGTGGGCCATCGCGAGCATCGCGCCGCCGCCGAAGGCGTGCCCGTTGACCGCGGCGGCCGTCGGCAGGGAGAACGTCAGGACGCGCGAGAACAGCTCGTGGATCCGGCCGACGTACCAGTCCAGGCGGTCCGAGTTGGCCATGAGCCAGTCGAGGTCGAGGCCGTTGGAATAGAACTTGCCCGACCCCACGGTGACGAGCCCCTTCGCGGACTGCTCGACCTCATCGAGGTGGGCGTTGATCGCGTCGAGCCGGTCCGGGGAGAAGCGGTTCTCGTCGCTACCGAGCGTGAGGACGGCGATGTCCTCGTGGTGGGTCAGGGTCGGGGTCATGGGTGGTCCTCTCGGGTTGTGGCTTGTGGGGTGTGGGTGGGTCGGGGTCGGGGTTCGGCGGTCGACCGCTACTCGTCTAGGAAATCCTGGATCCACCGGCGAATGTCTGCCAGGGTCCCCGCATCCACCTGGCCGGCATGGCCGACAACACGCTGGCGCGAAAGTGTGCGCACCTGCTCGGTCATCGCCCAGGAGTCGCGGTCGAACACGTCTCCACAGAGCAGGACGTGGCTCGACCATCCGCGATCCACCGACGTCACCGGAACCACCATCACGAGAGTATCGGCGAGGGAGATGTGCGCGCGCGACGAGACCACCACCGCGGGCCGGCGACCGCTCTGCTCACGACCCGCCACGGGATCGAGGACAACCCATATGACTTCCCCGGGAGTCGGGTCAGGCATCCTGCGCCCGCTCCCACCACTCGGACTCCTCGCGGTAGGACGCCAGATCCTCAGGCGATGTCGCGTCTATCTCCGCACGCAGGCGCTCGAGCCGCCGTTGCTTCTCGGCGAGTGAGGCGAGATACGCCAGATGATCGCCCAGCGTGCGGCGCTCCTCGGCGGCCTGCCTCTTCAGGAGATCCCGGAGGTCGCGACTCACCTTGATCGTCGTGTGGGACATACCGAAAGTATACCGGCGGTCATACCGCAGAGATAGCGAACTCCTCGCGAGCCCTGTGCACAAGAGCCGCCGCCCGGTCTGCGTGACCGGGCGGCGGCTCTCGCCTGTGTGCGACTGCGGGGCCTCGTCGTCGTCGTACTCCCGACCAGCTCAGCCCGCGACTGGCCACTCGACCAGCAGTTGCGCTACTTGACCAGCAGCTCCGCGATCTGGATGGTGTTGAGCGCCGCGCCCTTGCGCAGGTTGTCGCCCGCCACCATGAGGTTGAGGCCCTTGTTGCCCTCGATCGACTGATCCTGACGGATCCGGCCCACCAGCGACTCGTCGATGCCCGCCGCATCCAGCGGGGTCGGCACGTCCACGACCTTGACGCCCGGCGCCTTCGCCAGCAGCTCGCGCGCCTGCTCCGGCGTGATGTCCTTGTCGAACTCCGCGTTGATGCTCAGCGTGTGACCGGTGAACACCGGCACGCGCACGCAGGTGCCCGCGACCCGCAGCTCCGGCAGGTCGAGGATCTTGCGCGACTCGTTGCGCAGCTTCTGCTCCTCGTCCGTCTCCTCGGACCCGTCGTCGACGAGCCCGCCCGCGAGCGGCAGCACGTTGAACGCGATCGGCGCGACGTACGGGCCGTGGTCATCGACCTTCAGCGCCGAGCCGTCGTGCACCAACTCGTGGCCCGCGCCGACGTTGCCGGTGATCTGGTCGTTGAGCGTGTCCACGCCGGCGAGCCCGGACCCGGAGACCGCCTGGTACGTCGACACGACCAGGCGCTTGAGGCCCGCCGCGTCGTGCAGCGCCTTGAGCACCGGCATCGCGGCCATCGTGGTGCAGTTGGGGTTGGCGATGATGCCCTTGGGTGGGTTCTTCGCCGCGCCGGGGTTCACCTCGGAGACGACGAGCGGGACGTCGGGGTCCTTGCGCCACGCGCTGGAATTGTCGACGACGACGGCGCCGGCCGCGGCGAACCGAGGGGCCTGCTCCTTGGACATCGTGCCGCCCGCGGAGAACAGGGCGATATCGATCCCCTCCAGCTCCTCGTCGGGCGTGTTGGCGGTGTCCTCGACGACGATGTCCTCACCGCGGAACGGCAGCGTGGTGCCGGCGGACCGGGCGGACGCGAAGAAACGGACCTTGTCAGCCGGGAAGTCCCGCTCCTCCAGCAGGGCGCGCATCACGCGCCCCACCTGGCCCGTGGCTCCGACTACGGCGACAGTGGTCATCGAAAAGGTCAACTCCTGAAAGGTTGGTCCCGGCCCGCCGCGGACGGGTTCTCCGCCCTGCGCTCGACCGACCGGCAGTACCCCATCCTACCGGGGTCGCCCAGCTCGGACAGCGGCGTGCGTCACACCCGGCCGCGCTTCGGGCACGAACACCACGCAAGGCGAGGCCGGGGCGGAGCGCGGGCGGCGGGGCACGCCCCGCCATCCGGTCGCTCGCCCCCCCGGCCTCGCCGTCCGGAGGAATTCGCCTGTATCGGCCGAGTGGCGTTGCGCAAATTCCTCTTCTCGGCGAGGACCGCGGTGCTCGCCGAGGGGGTCGACGTCCTGGGCCAGAGGCCGTGGCATCGCTATCCACACCCCTCGGCCCCATCCACAGGTCGACGCGGATCCCTGCTCTGCGCCCCTGCCAGTCAACGTCCGCTTGGCAGAGTCACGGTCCGTGAGCGCAGAATCCCGCACCGCCCCCATCCGCACAGCCCCCATCCGCACCCGCGACCTGCGGCACCTGACCGGAAGCCGCGTCACGAACCGCGGTTACACCCGCCTGCACCACGGACTGTGGGTCCGGGACCACGTGCACGTCGACGCCTGGGCGCGGGCCGAAGCGCTCATGACGCTCTACCCGGACGCGACGTTGACCGGGTGGATCGCAGCCACGCTCTATGGGCACGACTTCCCGCCGCGCGAGTTCGCGGACGATGTGGTGGCGCCCGGCCGGCGGATCGAACGGCCCGGGCTGGCGGGCTGGCAGTACCGGATCCCGCCCGAGCACATCCACGTGCTGACGTCGGGACGTTCCCCCGACATCCGCATCGCCAGCCCCGAGTGGGTCTTGTTCGACATCGCTCGTCGCGAACCGCGCGTCGAGGCCATCTGCGCGCTCGACGCCTCCACCACCATGGGCGTCCTACCGATCAGCCGCCTACCGGCCCTGGTGGAGGACATGCACGGCGTCCGCGGTCGCCGGACTGTTCTCGAGAGGATCGAGGAGGTCGACACAGATGCCGAGTCGCCCTGGGAAACCCGGACGCGGCTGTTCCTACTCGAGAACGGTCTGACCGGATTCGTCCTGCAGCACCGGGTCCCCGAGTTCAGGTATCGCCTGGACATCGCCTGGCCGGAGTTGAAGGTGGCGGTGGAATACGACGGAGGGGACCATCGCACGAAAGAGCAGCAGGCGAAGGACGAGATCCGACGGAACCGGCTTCGGGCGGCCGGCTGGTACATCGAGGTGGTCACCGCGACCTCGCTCGTCCGCACCCCCGGCGAGATCCTGGCCCACGTGCGCGCAGCCCTCCACCGCCGCGGCTACGGGAGCTTTCGCGGCTGAACCGACCGATTCGGACGACGAGCCGCGGCGGGTGATCGCCGAGCAGAGGATTTCGCACTGAGCCACTCGGGCGATACAGGCGAATTCCTCTGCTCGGCGGGGCGCCGGGTGCGCGGGGCGGCGCGGGGGGCGCCGGGTGCGCGGGGCGCCGGG
>NZ_JAUMSR010000001.1:2924735-3138488 GCF_032905965.1 Dietzia sp. IN118
CGGGTGCGCGGGGCGCCGGGGGGCGCCGGGCGCCGGGCCGGCCTGGCTTGGGGCGGGCCGGCGGAGGGGTCAGGTCAGCGGCCGGTGCCGGCGTAGACCTGCGCCTCCTCGTCGCCGCCCAGCTCGAACGCCTTGTGCAGCGCGCGGACACTGTCGGGCAACTCGTCCTCGCGGACCAGCGCCGAGATGCGGATCTCGGAGGTGGAGATGAGCTCGATGTTGATGCCGGCCTCGGACAGCGACTCGCAGAACGTCGCGGTGACGCCCGGGTGCGACTTCATGCCCGCGCCGACGAGGGAGACCTTGCCGACGTTGTCGTCGTAGAGCACCTGGTCGATACCCAGATCGTCCTTGGCCTGCGAGAGGACCTCAACGGCCTTGGCACCCACCTCGCGGGGGCAGGTGAAGGTGATGTCGGTCTTGCCCTCCGCCTTGGAGACGTTCTGCAGGACCATGTCGATGTTGATCTCGGCGTCGGCCACCACGCGGAAGATCTTGGCCGCGTACCCCGGCTGGTCGGGGATGCCGACGACCGTGATCTTGGCCTCCGAGGCGTCGTGAGCGACTCCGGTCAGGACTGCGTCTTCCACGGGGATGTCCTCCACTTTTCCGGCCACGAGCGTGCCCGGGTTGGTCGAATACGAAGAGCGGACGCGCAGCGGCACGTGATAGCGGCGGGCGAACTCCACACTGCGCAGGTTGAGGATCTTGGACCCGACGGCCGCCATCTCCAGCATCTCCTCGTACGAGATGGTGTCGAGCTTGCGGGCATCGGGCACGATCCGCGGGTCGGCGGTGTAGATGCCGTCCACGTCCGAGTAGATCTCGCACACGTCCGCACCCAGGGCCGAGGCCATAGCGACCGCGGTGGTGTCGGACCCGCCGCGACCCAGGGTCGTGACGTCGCGGGTCTCTCGGGACACCCCCTGGAAGCCCGCGACGAGGGCGATCTTGCCCTCGTCCAGCGCCTCACGGACGCGCCCCGGGGTGATGTCGATGATGCGGCTGTTGCCGTGCCTGGTCGTGGTGATGATCCCGGCCTGGGATCCGGTGAAGGAATAGGCCTCCATCCCGAACGAACTGATGGCCATCGCGAGCAGCGCGTTGGAGATGCGCTCCCCCGAGGTCAACAGCATGTCCATCTCGCGCTGCGGAGGCGAGGGACAGACCTGATCGGCCAGATCGAGTAGCTCGTCGGTCGTGTCGCCCATCGCCGAGGCCACGACCACGACGTCGTTGCCCGCCTTCTTGGTCTCCACGATCCGTTCGGCCACCCGACGGATTCGTTCTGCGGACTCCACGGAGGAGCCGCCGTACTTCTGCACTACGAGTGCCACGCGGTCACACCCTTCCGGTGTTGATCGGCTTACCGCAGACCTACTTTACGGGAGGTGTTTACTCATCAGGGATGAGTGAAATCTGGGCGGCAGTGATTCTCGCCCTCGCGTCCGCCCTCAGCCAGGCCTTCGGAACCGTCATGCGGCACCGATCCCCCCAGCGTGCGAAGGGTCGACACGAGGGTCACTTCAACGTGCTCGCGAGCCGGTACTGGTGGACCGGCATGGTCATCAGCCTCGCCGGATTCGCGTTCCAGGGCCTCGCGCTCGCGTTCGGATCGCTCATCCTCGTCCAGACGATCACCGTTCTCTCACTGACGTTCGCCCTCCCCCTCGGCGCCTGGGTCACCGGTCGGCGGGTCACCAAGACCGAACTCTTCTGGGGGTACGTCCTGACGGGATGCGTGATGGTGCTCGTCATCTACGGACGGCCCACCGGAGGAGACGCCCACCCGCCCTGGTGGCAGTGGGCACTCGCGTGCGCGGGCGGACTCCTCGTCGTCGTCGCCCTCCTCGGTGTCTCCCGCAACCGCCGCTCCAACGGCAACCGTGCCCTCCTGCTGGGCGTGGCCGGCGGCACCGCGTTCGCCTACGTCGCGCTGCTGACGAAGGGCGTCACCGAGCGGTTCCACGACGGAGGACTGCTCACCGTGGCCACGACCGGCGAGGTGTACGGCCTGGGGGTGGCTGCCGTCGCCGCGCTGACGCTGCAGCAGATGTCGTTCTCCGCCGGCGCGGTGCACCAGGCCGTGCCCGCCTCCACGGTCACCACCCCGGTCGTCTCGCTCGGCCTGGGCGTGGTGGTGCTGGGCGAGTGGTTCTCCGTCGACGGCGCCGCGCTGATGCTCCTGGGCGCCACCCTCACCGTGATGGTGCTCGCGACGGTGCGGCTCGCGCACAAGGAGGTCGACACGGCTCCGCCGATCCCCGACCACCGCGCGCCGAACCGCCGCGCCTCGGAGTGACGCGCCTCCGAGTAACGCCCCCGGTGCACGCCGCGACGTCCTCACCATGAGGACCCATGTCGAGCAGCCCGAGAACTCCCCACCATCGCCTAAGCTGAGCTTCATGCGCCTCACACGTCACAGTGGCCCCGTCCGTCCCGGCCGGTTGGCCGCCACGGTCGCCGCCATCGTCGGGACGGTCACTGCGTCGCTCGCGGTCGCGGCACCCACGGCCGGCGCGGTAGTGAACGGCGCCCCCTCCGGCCCCGCCCCGTGGGCCGTGCAGATCACCGTCTTCGACGGCGTCCTCGGCGCCCCGTGTACCGGCGTCGTCATCCACCCGCGCTGGGTGGCCACCGCCGCCCACTGCGGGCCGACGAACCCCGACGCGTACACCCTCGGATTCGGGAACCTCGCCACCGTGCCCGGGGGCTTCGGTTCGACCGCCCCACTGGCCAGCCCGAGAATCGTCGGCGCGTTCGGCTCCCTCGACACGGGCAGCCTCGGTCGTCACACCCCGGCCGCCGCCTACAAGGCCCCCGCCGGGGACTTCATGCTCCTCAAGCTCCGCCACCCCGCGCCGTCGCCGTCCGTGCGGCGCGCCGGCGTCGACCCCGCCCCCGGCGACGTCCTGCGCTTCCACGGTTTCGGCGAGACCGAACCCCTCGGGATGCGCTCACCCGTCCTGCGCACCGGACTGACCCGCCTCGAGCGGATCGAGGCGCGACCCGGTTCCCGCGTCGGCCACTCCCACACCCTCCAGGGCGGATTCTCGCCCGGCGACTCCGGCGGGCCCGTGTTCCGGGGCGACCGACTGGTGGGCGTCCACTCCGGCTCCGACCACGACCGCCGGCAGCCCGACGGCACCAACCCGGCCCGGTACGAATCGATCCCCGCCCAGAACGGCTGGATCGACTGGATGATCGCCAACCGATGACCCAGGGCAGTCGGCGATGCCGAACCCCCTCGATTTTTGCCACACTGGACAGATGACCCCGCCGGAGCTCGTCATCCGCCGCGCCGCGCGCGCGGATGTTGACCTCGTGCTGTCCGCGGGTGACCTGCTCAGCACCCCGCCCACCGCGGAATGGACCACGGACTTCCTCGACCGAGGTTCCAACCTGCTCGTGCTGGCGCTGCAGGACGAGGTGCCGGTGGGCATGCTCGTCGCGGTGGAGACCGGGCACCTCGGCGCCAGCCCCGACCTGTTCGTCTACGGGATCCGGGTCCGCGAGGACCTGCGCGGCATGGGCATCGCCCACCGACTCGTCGAGAAGGCGGTGGAGGTGGCCGAGGAGGCCGGCTGCAGCAAGGTGTGGGGGTCCATGCAGGTGCCCGACGACCTCACGCAGGACCCGCCGTCGGCACCGCCCGAAGGGACCACAGCCGAGTCCTCGACGTTCGTCATTCCGATTCCGTGACGTCCCGCGCAGATGTGTATGATGGCCCGCATGCAGCGCGTGCTCCTTCTTGGGTGCCGCGGCGGGGCCCGCTGAGGCGGACCGGCTCCCCGTCGCGGGATCTCGTCGCGCCGGTCCGATCCCTGCCGATCGCCCCCTAGGAAGTTGAGCCACTGCAATGAATCCCGCTGATGCCTTCGTCTCGTCGTCGTCGACCCTGACGCCCCCTTCCAAGCCCGGCCGCCCCGACCAGCCGTCGTGGAACAAACAGCGCGGCTCCTCGATGCCCGCGCACCGGTACCGGCCGTTCGCCGAGGAGGTCGAGGACGTCTCCCTGCCCGACCGCACCTGGCCGGACAAGATCATCACCCACGCCCCCCAGTGGTGCGCCGTGGACCTGCGCGACGGCAACCAGGCCCTGATCGACCCCATGAGCCCCGCGCGCAAGCGCCGCATGTTCGACCTGCTCGTCCGCATGGGCTACAAGGAGATCGAGGTCGGCTTCCCGTCCGCCTCGCAGACGGACTACGACTTCGTCCGCGAGATCATCGAGGACGCCGCGATCCCCTCCGACGTCACCATCCAGGTGCTGGTCCAGTGCCGCGAGGATCTCATCCGTCGCACGTTCGAGGCGTGCGAGGGCGCGTCCGACGTGATCGTGCACTTCTACAACTCGACGTCGATCCTGCAGCGCAAGGTGGTCTTCCGTAAGGACCGCGACGCCATCAAGAAGATCGCCACCGACGCCGCCGAGCTGGTCACCACGATCGCGCGCGACTACCCCGACACCAACTGGCGCTGGGAGTACTCGCCCGAGTCCTTCACCGGCACCGAGCTGGCGTTCTCCAAGGAGGTGTGCGACGCCGTCACCGAGGTCGTCGGCGCCACCCCCGAGAACCCGATCATCCTCAACCTGCCGGCGACCGTCGAGATGGCCACGCCCAACGTGTACGCCGACCAGATCGAGTGGATGCACCGCAACCTGGCGAACCGCGAGTCGACCATCCTGTCGCTGCACCCGCACAACGACCGCGGCACCGGCGTCGCCGCCGCCGAGCTGGGCTACCAGGCCGGCGCCGACCGCATCGAGGGCTGCCTGTTCGGCAACGGCGAGCGCACCGGCAACGTCTGCCTGGTGACGCTGGGCATGAACATGCTCACCCGCGGCGTCGACCCGCAGATCAACTTCTCCGACATGGACGAGATCCGCCGCACCGTCGAGTACGCCAACCAGCTGCGCGTGCCCGAGCGCCACCCCTACGGCGGCGACCTGGTCTTCACCGCGTTCTCCGGCTCGCACCAGGACGCCATCAACAAGGGCTTCGACGCCCTGCAGGCCGAGGCCGACACCCGCGGCGCGGACATCACCGACATCACGTGGGAGGTCCCCTACCTGCCCGTCGACCCCAAGGACGAGGGCCGCACCTACGAGGCCGTCATCCGCGTGAACTCGCAGTCCGGAAAGGGCGGCGTCGCCTACATCATGAAGAGCGACTACGGCCTGCAGCTGCCGCGGCGCCTGCAGATGGAGTTCTCCGCCCTGGTCCAGTCGGTCACCGACTCCGAGGGCGGCGAGGTCACCCCCAAGGCGATGTGGGACATCTTCTCGACGGAGTACCTGGACCGCGTCTCGCCCATGGAGCGCATGTCGCAGCACCTCGTCCCCGCCGAGACCGATGACGGCGAGGACGCCATCGAGGCCGTCATCAAGTGGAAGGGCGAGACCCGTGAGCTGGCCGGGTCCGGAAACGGACCCCTCGCCGCGTTCGTCGCCGCCCTGAACGAGATGTTCGACGACGAGGTACGCATCCTCGACTACTCGGAGCACGCGATGACCTCCGGGGATGACGCCACCGCGGCCGCGTACGTCGAGGTGCAGTTCGGTAACCGGGTCTTCTGGGGTGTCGGGCGGGCCGGTTCCATCACCACCGCCTCCCTCCGCGCCGTGGTCTCCGCCGTGAACCGCGCCTACGCCGATGAGGCCGAGGGCGCCGAGGCCGTCGGTTCGGTCGAGGGCGCCCGCACCTGGGCCCCCTGACCGGCTGACGTCGGCTGGGCCGGCGCGCCGGGTGGGCCCGCCCCCGGGCGGGTTGGGTGGGCCCGCCGCGCGGGTGGTGCCCGCCGCGCGGGTGGGGTGGGCCCGCCCTCCGGACATCGACAAGACCGTTCCGCGCACATCGCCCGAGAGGCTGCGTGCGGAACGGTCTTCTCGTCGCGCGTCGGGGCGCGCCCGAATCGTGGGGCAGCACAAGGCGTTTGGCCTCATCGCCCGGGCGGACGCCGCCACATCAGTCACATCACCCTCAGATATCCCTCCGGTAACGAGGGTCTCGATTCGGTCACGTCAAACGCGTAATGTAGCGGCGGGCCGTGCCGATAGGTATGGGTCGGCCCTTCGCAAACCTCAGTCTGGAGCCCGTATGTCCGTGACACGCCGTGGATTTCTCACAGCCGCATCCGTCGGCGTGGGCGTCGCCGTCGCCTCCACCGTCCGAGGTCCCGTCGCCGGGGCCAATCCCTTCACCACCGGCTCGCTCGGCGTGGCCCAGGACCTCATGCAATCGGTCTCGACCGGCAGCGGGATGATCCAGCCCAACGGCACTCTCGGCTACGTCGGCGTGACGTTCCCCAGTGCCGAGGAGATCGTCGGCCGGATCCGGTTCGCATTCCCCGACGGCTCGGTCGGCGACTGGCTCCCGCTCGAGGGGATGGACTCCGCCCCGGACGCCGGCAGCACGCCCGCCTCCGAACTCGTCGGCGCGCCCGATGGTGCCGTGGGGTACGAGGTCGACGCGCCCGCGGGCGCCGAGGCGACCGTGTTCGACGACGGCCGCGGCACCCCCGCAACTACAGCCTCGGCAGCGTCGGCCTGGCGGGCCTACCGGTCATCCCGCGCGCGGCGTGGGGTGCGGGCGATGTCGCGGGCTTCCGCTGGGCGCCCTCCTACTTCCCCGCGCAGTCCATCACGATCCACCACACCGCCTCCCCGGTCGGGCCGGACCGTGCGGCCAGCGTGCGGGCGATCTACAACTACCACGCCAACACCGTGGGCTGGGGCGACGTCGGGTACCACCTGCTCATCGACCCCGAGGGCCGGATCTACCAGGGCCGCGGCGGAACGCCCGTCGGCAACCCCGTCTTCCAGTTCCCGCCGGTCGCCGGGATCGCACCGCCGGTCGTCACCGGTGGCCACGTGGGCGGATTCAACAACGGCAACATCGGTATCAGCCTGCTCGGTGACTTCACCGGTGCACCGCCGACCTCGCGCGCGGTGGGCGCGGCCATCGACTGCGTGCGGGCGCTGTGCAACGCCACCGGCATCAACCCGCGCGCTGGCATCACCTACCGCAACCCGCAGGGCGGGGCCACCCGGCCGATGATGGCCGTGTCGGGCCACCGCGACTGGGGCGGGACCGCCTGCCCGGGCAACTCGTTCTACCCGCAGATGCAGTTCATCCGCGACCAGGCAGCCCGGGGCTGGGCCCCGACCGCCGTCTCCTCGGCGGCGTTCGGCTCCTGACCTGAACCGGGCGGCGCCGCCCGCCCCCCCCCGCGGCGTAGCCGTCGCCGCCGAGCAGAGGATTTCTACTGCATCGCCCGAGTAGCGGGTGCGCGAATTCCTCTGCTCGGCGGGCGCGGGCCGGGCCGGGCCGCCGCCGCTCAGTCGCGGGCGCGGCTGGGGACCAGCATGCCGAGCACCCAGTTGACCAGGCCGATCACGATCGCGCCGAAGAACGCCGCCCAGAACCCGCTCACCACGTACTCGGCCCCGAAGGGCTGGAACGTCGTGGTGATCCAGCCGGTGAGCATGAGCATCAGCGCGTTGACCACCAGCAGGAACAGGCCCAGGGTGAGGATCGTCAGCGGCAGCGACAGCAGCTGAACGATCGGTTTGATCACCGCGTTGACCAGCGTGAACACCACCGCGACCACGAGCAGCGCCGTGATGGTGGGGACGTTCACCTCGTTCTCGATGTCGCCGGCGCCAGAGGCTGCGGCCCCGGAGATCTCGTGCAGGGTGATGCCCGGCACGATCAGCGTCGCCACCCACAGGGCGACGGCGTTGACGATCAGCCGCAATATCAGCGCCATCGAATGGTCAGCTCCTCACGTACTCGTCGGCCACGTCGAGTGCGCGGTCGAAGATGTCGAGGCCCTCGTTGGCCTCGTCCGGGGTGATGATGCACGGCGGCACCACGTGGAATCGGTTGTAGTTCATGAACAGCAGCAGGCCGTCGGACTTTGCCTTACCGAACGTGCGGGCCATCGCCTCCGATGATCCACCGTAGGGCGCGAGGGGCTCGCGTGTCTCGCGGTCGGCCACCATCTCCACGGCCCAGAACACGCCGAGGCCGCGGACCTCGCCGATCGACGGGTGCTTTTCGGCGAGCTCGCGCAGGCGCGGGCCGATGACGTCCTCGCCGATCATCTTCGCGTTCTCGACGATCTTCTCGTCGCGCATGAGGTTGATCGTCGCGACCACGGAGGCGCAGGCCAGCGGGTGCCCGGCGTAGGTCAGGCCACCGGTGTAGGGCGTGGTCTCGAAGGAGGCGGCGATGCGGTCGTGCAGGATGACGCCGCCGAGCGGGACGTAGCCCGAGTTGGAGCCCTTGGCGAAGGTGATGAGATCGGGCGCCCAGTCGTCGTCGCCGGAGCGGAAGTGGTCCAGGGCGAGCCACTCGCCGGTGCGGCCGAAGCCGGACATGACCTCGTCGCAGATCATGACGATCCCGTACTTGTCGCAGATCTCGCGCACACCGCGCAGGTAGTCGGCCGGCGGCACCATGATGCCGACCGTGCCGGGCACCGACTCGATGATGAGGGCGGCGAAGTGGTCGGGGCCCTCGAGGCCGATGAGCGAGTCGAGGTGCTCGAGCGCCCGGTCGCATTCCTGCTTGTCGTTCTCGGCGTAGAACTGCGAGCGGTAAAGGAACGGGGCGTGGAAGTGCACGGCGCCGGTGTTGCCCATGTCGTTGGCCCAGCGGCGGGTGTCACCGGTGAGGTTCATCGAGGTGGTGGTGGCGCCGTGGTAGCTGCGGAACGCCGACAGGGTCTTGTGGCGGCCGGTGTGGCGGCGGGCCATGCGGACGGCGTGCTCGACGGCCTCGGTGCCGGCGTTGGTGAAGAACACGCGGTTCATCCCGGCGGGCGCGACCTCGGCGACCAGGCGAGCCGCCTCGGCGCGGGCGGCGTTGGCGTGTGCCGGATTGATGGTGCACAGCTCGGCGGCCTGGTCCTGGATGGCCTTGACGACCACCGGGTGCTGGTGGCCGATGTTGGTGTTGACCAGCTGCGAGGTGAAGTCGAGCAGCCGGTTGCCGTCCCCGTCGGTGAGGTGGCAGCCCTCGGCCGCGGTGACGACCATCGGGTCGCTCGAGCCCCAGGCCGACCACGGGGTCAGGACGTGGGCGCGTTCCTTCTCGTAGACCTCACGGGCGGCGGCGTTCTGGGGTGCGGGCACTTGCGGTACTCCTGTGGTCGACGACGGTGGCCGTCGCCCATCATGTCAGTTCCGCCGCGCCGCCTCGGACCAGCGCCCCACGATGCGGAACGAGGGGGTCTGGAGGCACGGAACGCGGGCGCCGAGCAGCGCGGAACGCGGGGGTCAGAAGAGCGCCCCCTGCGCGCTGTCCACGGCCTGGGCCCCGGCGACGGGCCGCCCGGGGGCGACGGCGGCGAGCATCTCCTCGAACCGCGCGTACGGCACCAACTCGAGCCCCTTCTTGCGGGCGAACGCGGTCCGACCGCGCACGGCGCCGGGTGCGTCGCACACTGCGAGGGACGTGCGGGACGAGATGCGGTCGGCGACGTAGAGACCGGAGTCGACGACGAGGCCGGCGATCTCCTCCGGATCGCGGTCCACGTCCTGGGTGAAGACCACCTCCATGCCCTGCACCAGCCCGCCGCCGCGCTTGAGCCGCCCGGCCGGCCGCCACAGCCTGGGGGCGGCGAGGGCCTCCGCCCACACCGTGGACACGAGGTACCCGGTCTCGGGATGCGCCACCATCGCGTCGAGTTCGCGTACCTTCGGCTGCACGTCCTTGCCCCTGGCCACCTCGAGCAGTCCGGCGAACACCCCGGCCAACACGAGGGCGTCATCGTGGGCGTCGTGCGCGGCCCGCTGTTCCACCCCGAAGTGCGCGGCGAGCGTCGACAGTTTGAGGTCGGCGGTGGACAGGTGCAGCCGACCGGCGAAGTCCAGGGTGCACAGGAACCGCTCGAGCGGCGCCGGGAGACCTGCCCGGCGGGCCTCGGCCGCGAGGAACGACGCGTCGAAGGCGGCGTTGTGGGCGACGACCGTCCTCCCGTCGAGCACCCGGTCCAACTCGGCGGCCACGTCCGGGAAGCGTGGTTTGCCCGCGAGGAGTGCCGGGGTGAGGCCGTGCACGTGGACCGGCCCCGGGTCGACGCCCGGATTGAGCAGGGTCGTGAACTCCTCGACCACCTCGCCGTCGTCGTCGATCACCACCGCGGCCACCGACAACACACGGTCGACCGCCGGCGTCATCCCCGACGTCTCGACGTCCACCACCACCCAACCTGCCATGCCCACCATCGTCCCAGACCCCTCCGACATCCCGGCCGTCACCGTCGCAGGTCACGGCGTTCACACCGTGGTGAACACCGCGAGCGGCCGCTACGCGCTGGGCGGTGCGGTGCGGTTCTGAGGCGGCCGTGCTGCCCGGGCGCCGCGCTGCCTAGACTCTGCGGCATGAGTTCCCGCGCGATCACCGCACTCACCCCCCGCGGCCGGGTGGCCGTGGCCGTCTCCCGGCTGGCGACCTGGGCGTCCCGGGTGTCGGGGCGCGGGTCGGGCGGGATGATCGGCGGCCTGGTGGCGCTGAAGCTCGATCCGGGCCTCATGCGCCAGCTCGCGGCGGGCCGGCGGACCGTGCTGGTCACGGGGACCAACGGCAAGTCGACGACGACGAGGATGGTCGCCTCCGCCCTGTCGACCGTGGGCCGGGTCGCCTCGAACGCGAACGGCGACAACATGGACGCCGGGATCGTGTCCGCTCTCGGGGCCGACCGGGTGGCCGGGTTGGCCGCCATCGAGGTCGACGAGCTCCACACGCCCGCGGTCGCGGAGAACACGGCGCCCGAGGCGATCGTCCTGCTCAACCTCAGCCGCGATCAGCTGGACAGGGTCGGGGAGATCAACGCCATCGAGCGCCGGCTGCGCGCCGGGGTGGCCGCGCAGCCGCAGGCGACGGTGGTGGCGAACTGCGACGACGTGATGATCACCTCCGTGGCGTACGACAACCCGTCCGTGGTCTGGGTGGCCGCAGGGTCCGCGTGGGCGGGCGACTCGGTGAGCTGCCCGCGCACCGGCGAACCCATCTCGCGGACAGTGGACTCCACCGGGGCCGTGCGGTGGCGGTCCGAGGGCACGCTGCCCGACGGCCGGACGTTCGAGCGGCCCGAACCGGACTGGTGGGTCGACGACGAGGCCATCCACGGGCCCGACGGGTTCAGCGCCCCCATGAGTCTGGCCATCCCGGGGCGGGCCAACCGGGGCAACGCCGCGCAGGCCGTCGCCGCCGCCGTGGCGATGGGCGTCGACCCCGCCGCCGCCGTCCGGGCGGTGGAGCAGGTCGACGACGTGGCCGGGCGCTACTCGACCGTCGACGTGGACGGGCGGGCCGCCCACCTGCTGCTGGCCAAGAACCCGGCCGGCTGGCAGGAGGCGCTCGGCATGATCGACCCCTCCGCCGACGGCCTGGTGATCGCGGTCAACGGGCAGGTCGCCGACGGCGTGGACCTGTCGTGGTTGTGGGACGTGCGCTTCGAGAGCTTCGAGGGCGTGACCGTGTACGCCTCGGGCGAGCGCGCCGCCGACCTGTCGGTGCGGCTGAGTTACGCCGGGGTCGAGCACCAGCTGGAGCCGGACCCGCTGACCGCGATCCGCCGCTGCCCACCCGGGCGCGTGGAGGTGCTGGCCAACTACACCGCGTTCCGCGATCTGGGGCGGGCGATCGCCGCTGTCGGGCCCCGCACCGGGGCCGGGGCCGACCGGAAGGAGCAGCAGCGATGAGCGAGCAGAACACTGGCGCGGAGATCCCCGGCGCGGGCGGTTCCGGGACGAATCCCGACCCGCGCAACGCCGGGGGCCGCGACGCCGGCGCCTCGGCCTCACCGCTGGACACCGTCGCCGCGGATTCGGCCCGGCCCTCCGAGTCGACCGTGCGGATCGGCCTGGTCCTGCCGGACGTCATGGGGACGTACGGCGACGACGGCAACTCGTTGGTCCTGCGCCAGCGCCTGAGGTGGCGCGGATACGACGCCGAGATCGTGCGGATCACCCTGGAGGACGAGGTCCCGGACTCGTGCGACCTCTACACCGTGGGCGGTGGCGAGGACGCGGCGCAGAAGCTCGCGTCCCGGCACCTGACCGCGTCGCCGGGGTTGCAGCGAGCGGTGGAGCGCGACGCGCCGGTCCTGGCGATCTGTGCCGGGATGCAGGTGTTCGGCGAGTGGTTCGTGGTCTCTGACGGATCCCGTGCGCCCGGCCTCGGCCTGCTGGACGTCACCACGACGCCGCAGGCCTCCCGCTCGATCGGCGAGTTGGTGGTCGCGCCGCAGGTCGCGGGCCTGACGCAGCCGCTGACGGGCTTCGAGAACCACATGGGCGCCACCGTCCTGGGCCCGGACGCCGCCCCCCTGGGCCGCGTGACCTCCGGGGTCGGCAACGGCGTCCCGGCCGGGCAGCAGGTCCCGGCCGGCGGGCTGGTCGAGGGCGTGGTGCAGGGGTCGATCATCGCCACCTACATGCACGGGCCGGCGCTGGCCCGCAATCCCGAGCTGGCCGACCTGCTGCTGTGCCGCGCGCTGGGTGTGGACTCGCTGCCGCCGGTCGAGGTCCCCGCGGTGGCGCAGCTGCGCCGCGAACGGATCGCGGCCGCTCGCCGCTGAGCCGTCCGCCGGTCCGCTCGCCGGATCGCGATCTGCTCCCCGGGTCGCGATCCGCCCTCCGATCTGCCCCGAGCCGCCTCGATCCGCCCTCCGAATTTTGATACGCGCTGCGGCGCCCGCGGGCGGATCGCATACCGAGGGGCGGATTCGTGTCGTGACCGGGAGGTCGTCTGCGTCCGGGGGTGGCGATGGCCGTGGACGCCCGATCGCCCTGCGGGTCGGCGCCTCTGACATACCCTCGGTGACATGTGTGAACACCACGGCGCCGCCACCCTCACCGGGACCGTGTCCCCGCCCGATCCCGCCGTCGAGGCAGCGCAGGTCCGCGCGTTGTGGGAGCCGCTGGGGCTGCCGGGGGTCATCGACGTGCACACCCATTTCATGCCGACGCGGGTCATGGACAAGGTGTGGAACTACTTCGACGCCGCCGGCCCCAAGATCGGGCGTCCCTGGCCCATCACGTACCGGGAGGCCGAGGACGAGCGGGTCGAGCGGCTGCGCTCGTACGGGGTGCTGGCGTTCTCGTCCATGCTGTACCCGCACAAGCCCGAGATGGGGGCCTGGCTCAACGCGTGGGCCGCGGAGTTCGCCTCCCGGCACCCGGATTGTCTGCACACGGCGACCTTCTATCCCGAGCCGGCGGCGGCCGACTACGTCCGGGATGCCGTCGACGCCGGGGCACGGGTGTTCAAGTCGCACATCCAGGTGGGCGAGTACGACCCCCGTGACCCGCTGTTGGAGCCGGTGTGGGGTGTGCTGTCCGAGGCGCAGGTGCCGACGGTCATCCACTGCGGGTCCGGGCCCGTGGCGGGCGAGTTCACCGGACCCGAGCCGGTGGCTGCGGTGCTCGAGCGGTTCCCCGAGCTGCCGCTGATCGTCGCCCACATGGGCATGGGCGAGTATCCGGAGTTCCTCGATCTGGCCGAGCGGTTCGAGAACGTCTACCTCGACACCACGATGGCGTTCACGGACTTCGTCGAGGAGACCATGCCGTTTCCGGAGGCCGAGCGCGGTCGCCTGGCCGATCTGGGCCACAAGGTTCTGCTGGGGACCGATTTCCCGAACATCCCGTACCCGTACGCGCACCAGCTCGAGGCCCTCGCCGGGCTCGGGATGGGCGACGACTGGCTACGGGCGGTGTGGCACGGAAACGCCGCGAGGCTGTTCGGGCTCTGACTCCGCGCCCGGGTAGCCGATCTCCGGGCTCGGTGCGGGGTCGGCCGGGGCCGGGGCCCACGCGTCCGGGGCAGGCGGGGTGTCCTGGGCGGGCGCCGAGTTCGGCGCGGGTACGGCGGGCTGCGCGGGGTCGATCTGCTCGGGGCGCAGCACGCCGCCCGACCGGGGGGCCTGGGCGGGCCCGCCCGAGAGGATGCGGCGCCCCGACAGTGCGCTGCCGAGGGTGAGCTCGTCGGCGAACTCCAGGTCGGCGCCCATCGGCAGGCCGGACGCCAGGCGGCTCACCACGAGATCGGGGAATGGCCGCAGCAGACGGGCCAGGTAAGTGCTGGTGGCCTCGCCCGTGGTGTTGGGATCGGTCGCGATGATGATCTCGGCGATCTCCTCGCCCTCGGCCTCCCCGCCGACCCGCCGCATCAGGCCGGCGATGCGCAGCTCGTTGGGTCCGATGCCGTTGATGGGGTCGAGCGCCCCGCCGAGCACGTGGTAGAGCCCGCGGAACTCCCGGGTGCGCTCGATGGCCTCGATGTCCTTGGGCTCCTCGACCACGCAGATGAGCGTGGGGTCGCGGCGCGGGTCCGAGCAGATACGGCAGCGCTCGGCCGCCGCGACGGTCCCGCAGTCCTCGCAGTAGGTGACGCCCTCGACCACGGCCTGCAGCGCGGAGCGGAGGCGTTCGACGGAGTCGGGCTCGGCCTGCAGCAGGTGGAAGGCCAGGCGTTGCGCAGACTTCGGACCGATGCCCGGCAGCTTGCCGAACTCGTCGATCAGGTTCTGGACCGGTCCCTCGTACATCGCGCTTTCCTGTGCTCTTGCTGTCCCGACGACGGCTGCGTCGCCGGGTGGCGGGTCCGATTACGAGTCGGAACCCGGTGGCGGGGCCCGGAACGTGCCGGGCTCCGCAGGCTCACATTCCCAGTCCGCCCATCATGTCGCCGAGGCCGCCACCGGAGGCCAGCGGGCCGAGGCGGGACTCGGCGAGCTCCTGCACCTTGGTGTGGGCATCGCCGAACGCGCCGACGAGGAGGTCCTGCAGCGTCTCGATGTCCTCGGGGTCGACGACCTTCGGGTCGATCGTGACGCCGGTGACCTCACCGGTGCCGCGCATGGAGACGGTGACGAGTCCGCCGCCTGCCTGACCGTCGACGGTGCTCGCGGCGATCTCCTGCTGCGCCTCGGCGAGCTGGGCCTGCATCTGCTGTGCCTGCTGGAGCAGGGCGTTCATGTCGGGTCCGGGCTGCATGGCGGGGTCCTTTCGGCGGTGTGCGGGGCAGTGCTGAGTTCATGGCTGGTGTTCAGGCCTGACCCTGCCGGGGCGGCCCCGGTCGGTCGGTTCCCAGCGTAACCGTCCGGTAGGACACCGTGCCCCGGCGCGCGGCGGGGCGGGTGGGTCAGCGCTCGAGCGGGCGGGCCCCGAGGTGCTCCTTGAGCAGGGCCAACGCGATGTCCTCGCCGGTCCGGTGGTCGAGGTTCTGGGGGCCGCTGCGGGCCTCGTCCACCATCTCCTCCTCGCTGACCGGCTGCGGGGGCGGGCTGTTGGGCTCGCCCGGTTCCGGCTCCGGCTCCTCGGGCGGGGGCGGGATGTCGTCGTACCCGCCGCCCGAGCGACCGCCGCCCTGGCCCTGCCCCGCGTCCGCCCCGCGCAGGCGACGCTCCCAGCCCCGCGGCTCGCCCTGCTGGGGCGCGCCGGGGGCGTCAGTAGGGCCCGCGGCGGATCCCCGTCCGGGTGCTGGAGGCGACGCGTCGGCGGGAGCCGCGGTGTCCCCGGCTGCCGCGGACGCGGAGCCCGACGTGCAGCGGATGGTCCAGTCGCCGCCCACGACCTCGGTGATCGAGTCGGTGATGGCGGTGGCGTTGTGCGGCTGCGAGAGGCGCTTGGCCAGCGGCGCGTAGTCGTGCACCAGGTGGATCACCCGGCCGTCCACCCCGGCGACCGTCGCGCCGGCGAGCATGACCTCCACGGTGCGGGTGCGGGTGCGGACGGCGTCGCGGATGGCGGGCCAGGCCCGGCGGATGTCCTCGGCCTCGATCCCGGGTGCGCCAGCCGCGAGCGCGGACGCCGCCTCGGGCTGCGGCTCCGGGTCCGGCCCGGACGACGCCTGCTCCGGAACCGATGCTGGCGGCACGGGTGCGGACTGCTCGGTCGCGGACTGCTCGGTCGCCGCCGCGGGCTGTTCGCGCCACGGGTCGTCGGTCTGCGCGGGCGCGGGCGCGGGCGCGGGCGGGGGCGGGGCCGATGCGACGGCAGGAGTCGCGTCTGCGCCGGCCGAGGCTTCCTGCGCAGGCTCCGGAGCGCCCGCTTCGGCGGCTGGCGCTGTGGTCGCCGTGCCGGGATGAGCGGCGGGTGCGGCGGGAGCGGACGGCGCGGCGGTCGGCGCGTCGGGACCTGCGGCGGGCTCGGATGCCGGCCCGGGCAGTACGTCACCTACGGGTTGCTGCTCGGAGGTCGGCGGCTGGGCCGACTGCGGGGGCTGTGCCGACTGCCGCGACTGAGCGTGCTGCGAGGACTCCGACTCGGGAATCTGGTTCGCCGCGATCTGCTCCGCGACGGACCCGGCGGGCACGGCCGGGGCGGCGGGGTCGTCTGCCACGGCGGGCTCGTTCGGCGCTTCGGTCCCAGTCGGCGCTGCGGGCGCAGTCGGCGCGGCGGGTCGGCTCGGCGCGGGTTCGGCGGCGGCGTGCGGCGGCTCTGGCGCGGACGCCTGAGGCGGAGTCGGAGTCGAAGCCGGCGTCGGAGTCGGAGGCGGAGTTGAAGGCGCAGCTGCAGCCGGAGCCGCAGCCGGGGGCGCACCCTGGCCCGCCGGCGCGGGGGTCTGCGGCGCCGGCTGCTCTGCGGCGGGCGCGGCCTGCTGCTGCGACCGGCGCACGAACTTGGGCCGCCCCTCGGCCTGGCCGGCAGCCTGCGGCCCCGGCCCGCCGGCGGTGCCGGGGCGGGGCTCGTCGTCGTCTCCCCGAGGCGACCCTCCCGGTGCGGATCCACCGCCACCGACGGCACCCGCCGCGGCGGCCGGCCGCACGGCGCCCGACTCGAGCGACTCGACACGCTGCAGCAGCGCGATCATGGAGTCGTCCGCCGAGGGCAGGAGCAGCTTGGCGCAGAGGATCTCCAGCAACAGCCGCGGCGAGGTGGCCCCGCGCATCGACCCCATCCCCTCGTGCACCATGTCGGCGCAGCGAGCGAGCGTGGCGGGCCCGATGTTCTCGGCCTGACGCCGCATGGTCTCGGCCTGCTCGACCGGCGCGTCGACGAGCCCTCGCTCGATCGCCTGCGGCACGGACTGCACCATGATGAGGTCGCGCAGCCGCTGCAGCAGATCGGCGGCGAACCGACGCGGGTCGTGCCCGGCCTCGACCACCTTGTCGACGGTCCGGAACAGCGTGGCCCCGTCGCCGGCGGCCAGCGAATCCACCGTGTCGTCGATGAGCGCGACCTCGGTCGCCCCCAGCAGGCTCACCGCGCGCGGGTAGGTGATGCCCTCGTCACCGGCGCCGGCCATGAGCTGGTCCAGCACACTGAGCGTGTCACGCGGCGATCCCCCACCGGACCGGATGACCAGCGGGAACACGGTCGGCTCGACCTGCACACCCTCCTGCTCGCAGATCCGCTCGAGCAGCCCGCGCATCGACGTGGGCGTGAGCAGCCGGAAGGGGTAGTGGTGCGTGCGCGAGCGGATGGTGGGCAACACCTTCTCCGGCTCGGTGGTGGCGAAGATGAAGATGAGGTGCTCCGGCGGCTCCTCCACGATCTTCAGCAGCGCGTTGAAGCCCGCGTTGGTGACCATGTGGGCCTCGTCGATGATGAGCACCCGGTACCGCGAGGACGCCGGCGCGAAGAACGCCCGCTCGCGCAGATCACGCGTGTCATCGACACCGCCGTGGCTGGCCGCGTCGAGCTCGGTGACGTCGAGGGTCCCGTGGCCGCCGGGCGCGAGCGCCACGCACGAGTCGCATTCGCCGCACGGGTCGGCGGTGGGCCCCTGCACGCAGTTGAGCGAGCGCGCGAGGATGCGGGCGGACGAGGTCTTGCCGCAGCCGCGCGGGCCGGAGAAGAGGTAGGCGTGGTTGATACGACCGGAGGACAACGCCACCGAGAGCGGTTCGGTGACGTGCTCCTGGCCCACGACCTCGGCGAAGGAGGCGGGGCGGTACTTCCGATAGAGAGCCACGCCTAGAGGGTACCCAGGGGGTACGACGACGAGGACTTCCGCTTCCGACGACGATCACGCGTGATCCGGGATGGATCGAAATGACCGGAGGGGCCGCGTCATACGCAGCCCCTCCCGACGTCCCTCGCGCGCGGATCGGGCCCCCTCAGACCCCCGCAGCACGGTTCCCGAACCGATATCGGACACCGGCCCCTCACAGCCCCTCAGCTGTCTCCGGTGTCCGCATCCCTCTAGCTCGGACGACTCCGATACAACCAGACGGCCCCGGCCCGGACAAGACCGCACTTGCATTGACACTTGCTCAACAGGCCCGGCGAATTACATTCATGCAGGTGACAGGGTTACCTAAGCTACGGACTTACACATTCACACTTTGGGAATGTGGCGGAGATCACGGACGGGCAGACGTGCTGGTCACCTGACGATTCCCGGGGACGAAGAGGCGGGATCGGGAGCGCGGTCCGTTAATGGCCGCCGTTAACGCAGATGACGCAGTTGTTACACGCCGCCCGAGCCGAGCGATCGCTCAGTCGGCGAGCGCCCCCCGGCAGGCCGCGAGAAGAGCGCACAGGCCCACGACATCCATGGCGGTCTCGACCTCGGCCAGCGGCGGGAGCGTGGGCGCCAGACGGATGTGACGATCCTCGGGATCCTTGCCGTACGGGTACGCGGACCCGGCCGGCGTGAGGGCCACCCCGGCCTCCTTGGCCAGGCGGACGGTCTCGGTGGCGGTGCCGTCGACCACCTCGAGGTCGATGAAGTACCCACCCTCGGGCCGGGTCCAGCGGGCCACGTCGTACTCGCCGAGCCGGTGGGCCAGGGCCGCGGCGGCGGCCTCGAACTTCGGCGCGATGACCTCGCGGTGGCGGAGCATGTGGGCGCGTACCCCGTCGGCGTCGCCGAAGAATCGGGCGTGCGCGAGCTGGTTGACCTTGTTCGGCCCGATGGAGCGCACGGAGGTGTGGCCGAGGTACCAGTCAAGATTGGCCCGCGAGGCGGAGAAGAACGACACACCCGCGCCGGCGAAGGTGATCTTGGAGGTCGAGCACACCTGCCAGAAGCGGTTGGGGTGACCCGCCTCGGCGGCCAGCGTGTCGACGTCCGGGACCTTGGGGAAATCCTCGGTGAGCGTGTGGACCACGTAGGCGTTGTCCCAGACGATCCGGAAGTCCGGGGCGGCGGTCGCCATGCGCGCGAGGCGGGACACGGTGTGGTCGTCGTACACCGCGCCGGTCGGGTTGGCGAAGATCGGGACGCACCACATGCCCTTGATGGACGGGTCGTTCGACACGAGACGCTCGACCTCGTCCATGTCCGGACCGGTCGGCCCCAGCGGCACCGGGATCATCTCGATGCCCAGCGCCTCGGTGATGTTGAAGTGGCGGTCGTAACCGGGCACCGGGCACAGCCAGCGCAGGACCGGCTCGTCCTTCCACGCACGCTGGGAGTCGGGCGTGCCGAAGAGCATGGAGAACGTCAGCAGGTCGTACATGATCGACAGGCTCGCGTTGTCCTGGGCGATCACGCGGTCGGCCTCGACCCCGAGCAGCTCGGCGATGATCGACCGCAGTTCCGGCAGTCCCGCCCCGCCGCCGTAATTGCGGACGTCGGTCTTACCCGCCGCGTGGTCGCCCTCCCCCGGCAGCGACAGCAGCCGCTCGGACAGGTCCAGCTGTTCGGGCGAGGGCTTTCCGCGAGTCAGGTCCAGGGCCAGGCCCTTGTCGGCCAGCGCGTCGTACTCGGCGGCCAGTTGCGACTCGAGTCGGGCGAGTTCGTCGGCGGGGAGATCGGACAGTGCCACTGTGGCCTCCGGCGGGATCGACAACTTCGGTGTTGGTGCCCTAAGACATGTCCCAAGACATAAGGGGACCCCGCGCACCCGCCAGAGCCCGCTGACCCTTGCTGCCTTCCGGCCCTGGGGGAGTTCACAGGATGGACGCCGCGCGGGGTCCACGGACGAGTCTAACCGGCCCGCCTCCCGCGCCGCACCCCACCCGCCTCCCGCGCTGCACCCCACCCGCCTCCCGCGCTGCACCCCACCCGCCTTACGGGCCCGGATCGGAGCCCGCTCGGCCCCGCGGTTTGCCTCCGCTTGCGCGTCCTGGGTATTCTCCTCCACGGAGGATTCGCCTAGTGGCCTATGGCGCTCGCCTGGAACGCGGGTTGGGGTTTATAGCCCCTCAGGGGTTCAAATCCCCTATCCTCCGCCGCAGACGCGGCCCGGAGCTCTCGAGCCCGGGCCGCGTCGCTCATTTCAGCCACGCCCGGGCCGACCGGAGGCCCGCTCTCGCTCCCGCGACCACCCACGCTCGGTAGGCTCGCGATCGTGACCGAGACCACGGGCGGCCGGACCGTTGACGACGACGTCGCCCTGCGGGTGCTCGTCTACAGCCACGACGCCGCCACCCGCAGCCGCGTGATGTCCGCCCTCGGCACCCGCCCGCACCCGGACCTGCCCCGGCTGACGTACCTCGAGGTCGCCACGGCCCCGGTCGCCCTCGAACACCTCGACGCGGGCGGGGTCGACCTGGCGATCCTCGACGGCGAGGCGACGCCCACCGGCGGACTCGGCCTGGCCAAGCAGCTGCGGGACGAGCTCGACCGCTGCCCGCCGGTGCTCGTCCTCATCGGCCGGGCGGACGACCGCTGGCTCGCCGACTGGTCCCGCGCGGACGCGTCGGTCCCCCACCCGATCGACCCGCTGCGCCTGCGCGACGCGGTGAACGGGCTCCTCGCCCCCGCCTGACACCGGCCCCCGCGGCCGCGCGCACTCTTCCCCCCGCCCGCGGAGCACGACCGAGACGCCATCTGTCCGAACCCCCGACGCACGTCAACACAGTGTGAGTAGAGTCACAGTTGCGGGCCGCACAGTGAACGGCCCGCCGGGGAGACGGACGACCGGACCCCATCAGCGCCGGTCGCTCGAACCCCCCTGCGGTTGCAGTAGAGGCCCGCCTACAGGCGGCTTCTCATCACAAGCGCGAGGAGTGACGCCGACGTGAACGAATACGTGCCCATCCTGGTACTCGGGGCCCTGGCCGTCGCCTTCGCCGTCTTCTCCTCGGGCGTGTCCTCCTTCGCGGGGCCCAGCCGGTTCAACCGCGCCAAGCTCGAGGCCTACGAGTGCGGCATCCAGCCCACGCCGCAGCCGGCGGGCGGCGGCCGCTTCCCGGTGAAGTACTACCTCACCGCGATGCTGTTCATCATCTTCGGCATCGAGATCCTCTTCCTCTATCCGTGGGCCGTCCACTTCGACCAACTCGGCGTGTTCGGGCTGGCCGCGATGGCCCTGTTCGTGTTCAACGTCTCCGTCGCCTACGCCTACGAGTGGCGCCGCGGCGGACTGAGCTGGGACTGACCCGGCGAGTCGGAGAGGAGCGCCGAGATGGGACTCGAGGAGAAGGTGCCGGCCGGCTTCCTGCTGACCACGGTCGAGCAGCTGGCGGGCTACATGCGCAAGGGCTCGCTGTGGCCGGCGACGTTCGGTCTGGCGTGCTGCGCGATCGAGATGATGTCCACGAGCGGTGGACGCTACGACCTGGCCCGATTCGGCACGGAGGTCTTCCGCGCGTCCCCCCGGCAGGCCGATCTCATGATCGTCGCGGGGCGGGTCTCGCAGAAGATGGCCCCGGTCCTGCGCCAGGTGTACGACCAGATGGCCGAGCCCAAGTGGGTCCTGTCGATGGGCGTGTGCGCGTCATCGGGCGGGATGTTCAACAACTACGCGATCGTGCAGGGCGTCGACCACATCGTGCCCGTCGACATCTACCTGCCCGGATGTCCGCCGCGGCCGGAGATGCTCATGCACGCGATCATCACGCTGCACGACAAGATCCAGAACATGCCGCTGGGCGCGAACCGGGCCGAGGCGATCCGTGCCGCGGAGCAGGCCGCGCTCGACCAGCGTCCGCTCATCCCCGTCGAGGGGATGTTCCGGTGACCGATCGTCGCCCGGACTCCGACGCCGCGGACCGCGACCGGGCCCCCGACGCACCGAACCCACCCGACCGCACGGACAGCCCTGGCCCGGACACCGTCGGCGTGCGCCACGGCATGTTCGGCGTCCGCGGCTCCGGGGACACCACCGGGTTCGGGGGCCTCGTGCGCCCCAAGGAGATGCCCGGCGGTACCCCACCGCCCTATGAGGACGACGACGACGAGGTCATCCGCGCGCTCACCGCGGCCCTGCGCCAGCGGGGTGGGCCGAGTTTTCAGGAGGCCGTCGAGAGGGTCGTGGTCCAGTGCGGGCAACTCACCCTGCACGTGGAGCGGGAGCACCTACCGGCGGTGGCCGTGACCCTCCGAGATGCCCCCGACCTGCGGTTCGAGATGTCGTTGGGCGCGAGCGGGGTGCACTACCCCGACGCCGCGGGCCGGGAGCTGCACGTGGTGTATCCGCTGCAGTCCATCACCCACAACCGCCGCGTGATGCTCGAAACGTGGGCCCCGGACGCGGACCCGCACATCCCCACGCTGACCCGCGTGTATCCCACGACGGACTGGCACGAGCGGGAGACGTACGACTTCTTCGGCGTCGTCTTCGACGGCCACCCGTCGCTGACGCGGATCGAGATGCCGGACGACTGGGAGGGCCATCCGCAGCGCAAGGACTACCCGCTGGGCGGGATCCCGGTGCAGTACAAGGGTGCGACCATCCCGCCGCCGGATCAGCGGAGGGCGTACTCATGACCGCCGATCGCACCCGCGCGAGGCGCTCGGCCCGTGCCGACCGCGCCGCGGACTCCGACACGATCCTCACCGCCTCCGGGCAGGACTGGGACGCGATCAGTGAGGCGGCGCGCAACGCCGACGACGACCGCATCGTGGTGAACATGGGCCCGCAGCACCCGTCCACGCACGGGGTGCTGCGGCTGATCCTGGAGATCGAGGGCGAGACCGTCACCCGGGCGAGCTGCGGCATCGGCTACCTGCACACGGGCATCGAGAAGAACCTGGAATACCGCTACTGGACCCAGGGCGTGACGTTCGTGACCCGGATGGACTACCTGTCGCCGTTCTTCAACGAGGTCGCCTTCTGCCTGGGCGTGGAGAAGCTGCTCGGGATCACCGAGCAGGTCCCGCCGCGGGCGTCGGTCATCCGGGTCATGCTCATGGAGCTCAACCGGATCTCCTCCCACATGGTCGCCCTGGCCACCGGTGCCCTGGAGCTGGGCGCGAGCACGCCGATGCTGTTCGGGTTCCGCGAGCGCGAGCTGGTCCTGGACGTCTTCGAGGTCATCACGGGTCTGCGGATGAACCACGCCTACGTCCGGCCCGGCGGGGTGGTCCAGGACCTGCCCGACGAGGCGGTCCCCCAGGTGCGCGAACTGCTCGAGGTGATGCCCGGGCGGATCCGCGAGATGGAACTGCTGCTGCGGGAGAACCCCATCTGGAAGATGCGGCTGCAGGACGTCGGCTACCTCGACCTCACCGGATGCATGGCCCTCGGCGTGACCGGCCCTGTCCTACGGGCGACGGGCCTGCCGCACGACGTGCGCCGGTCCGACCCGTACTGCGGGTACGAGGACTACGAGTTCGACGTCATCACCGGGTCGGCGAGTGACTGCTACGACCGGTTCGTCATCCGGGTAGACGAGATGAAGGAGTCGCTGAAGATCGTCGAGCAGTGCCTGGACCGGCTCGAACCGGGACCCGTGATGGTCGACGACCCCAAGATCGCCTGGCCCGCCCAGCTCAAGGTGGGCCCCGACGGGCTCGGCAACTCCGCCGAGCACGTCCGCACGATCATGGACAGCTCCATGGAGGCACTGATCCACCACTTCAAGCTGGTCACCGAGGGTTTCGCGGTCCCGCCGGGCCAGGTGTACGTGCCGGTGGAGTCCCCGCGCGGCGAACTGGGGGTGCACATGGTCTCCGACGGCGGGACCCGCCCGTACCGGGTGCACTACCGCGACCCGTCGTTCACCAACCTGCAGGCCGTGGCCGCGATGTGCGAGGGCGGGATGCTTTCCGACGTCATCGCCTCGGTCGCCAGCATCGACCCCGTGATGGGAGGGGTGGACCGATGAGCAGCATGGAGTCGACGAGTCGCGAACCGGTCTTCCTGCAGTTCGGGCAGCAGCCGGACGAGCCGGGGGCGATCGTCCGGCCCGACGCCCGCCGGCACTACCCCGACGACGTCCTGGCGAGACTGCGGGCCGACGCCGAGGTGATCATCGCCCGCTATCCGCAGGCCCGGTCGGCGTTGCTGCCACTCCTGCACCTCGTCCAGGCCGAGGACGGGCACCTCACGCCCGCCGGCATCGAGTTCTGTGCCCTCGCCGTCGGACTCACCTCCGCCGAGGTCATGGCCGTCGCCACGTTCTACTCGATGTACCGACGCACGCCCACGGGCGACTACCTGGTCGGGGTGTGCACAAACACACTGTGCGCGGTGATGGGCGGCGACGAGATCTACGCCGACCTGCATGACCACCTGGGGCTCGACGGGCCCGGTACCACCGACGACGGCCGGGTGACGCTCGAGCGCATCGAGTGCAACGCGGCCTGCGACTACGCCCCGGTGATGATGGTCAACTGGGAGTTCTTCGACGACCAGACCCCCGCCTCCGCCCGGCAGGTCGTGGACGACCTGCGGGCCGGCCGGACGGTGACCCCGACCCGGGGCGCTCCGTTGTGCACGTTCCGCGAGACCTCCCGCCTCCTCGCCGGCTTCCCCGACACCCGCCCCGGCGCGAACAACGGCGCCCCCGGCGACGCGACCCTGGTCGGGCTGCGGATCGCCCGCGAACACGACATGCGCGCCCCCGCGGGGCCGGACGAGTCCACTGAGCTGCCCTCAACCGAGCCGGCCACCACCGAGCCGACCACCACCACACCGGACGAGGAGGCCTGACATGCCGCTCGCGCCGTACCTCAGCCGCTACTGGGACGCACCGGACAGCTGGACGCTCGAGACCTACCTGGACCACGACGGCTACACGGGCCTGCGCAACGCCCTGGCCACCGGACCGGACGAGGTCATCTCCACCGTCCTCGACGCCGGCCTACGCGGCCGTGGCGGCGCCGGGTTCCCCACCGGCCGCAAGTGGGGCTTCATCCCGCAGGAGACCGGCGAGTCGGCCGACGGCTCCGACTCCGGCCCGGGCACGCAGGCCTCCGCGGCCGCCAAACCCCACTACCTGGTGGTCAACGCCGACGAGTCCGAGCCCGGCACCTGCAAGGACATGCCGATCATGCTGGCCACCCCGCACGTGCTCATCGAGGGCATCATCATCGCCGCGTACGCCATCCGCGCCTCGCACGCGTTCATCTACCTGCGTGGTGAGGTGGTGCCCGTCCTGCGCCGCCTGCAGGTGGCGGTCGCCGAGGCCTACGAGGCCGGGTACCTCGGCCGCGACATCCTCGGAAGCGGCGTCGACCTCGATCTGATCGTCCACGCCGGGGCGGGCGCCTACATCTGCGGCGAGGAGACCGCCCTGCTCGACTCGCTCGAGGGACGCCGCGGCCAACCCAGACTGCGGCCGCCGTTCCCCGCCGTCGCGGGCCTCTACGCCTGTCCGACGGTGGTGAACAACGTCGAGTCCATTGCCAGCGTCCCGTCGATCCTCCAGCACGGGCCCGAGTGGTTCCGCTCGATGGGCTCGGAGAAGTCCCCCGGCTTCACCCTGTACTCGCTGTCCGGGCACGTCACCCGGCCCGGCCAGTACGAGGCCCCGCTGGGCATCACGCTGCGCGAGCTACTCGACCTGGCCGGCGGGATCCGCCAGGGCCACACCCTGAAGTTCTGGACCCCCGGTGGTTCTTCGACCCCGCTGCTCACCGACGCCCAGCTCGACATGCCGCTCGACTACGAGGGCTGCGCCGCCGAGGGCACCATGCTCGGCACCAAGGCACTGCAGATCTTCGATGACACCACCTGCGTCGTGCGAGCGGTGCTGCGGTGGACAGAGTTCTACGCCCACGAGTCGTGCGGCAAGTGCACCCCCTGCCGCGAGGGCACGTTCTGGCTGGAGCAGATCATGCACCGACTCGAGGACGGCACCGCCACCGCCGACGATCTGGACCGACTGCTCGACATCTCCGACAACGTCGCCGGCAAGTCGTTCTGCGCCCTCGGCGACGCCGCCGCGACCCCCATCATCTCGTCAATCGCGCTCTTCCGCGACGAGTACCTCGCGCACATCCCGGATGGCTGCCCGTTCGACCACAGCCGCTCCACCCTCTTCGACCGGACCGACCGTGCGGGCGCCGGCTCCCGGCGTCCGCCCGTGCGGCCGGCCACTCGACCGGACCCCACACGACCGGATCCCACACGACCCGAGGAGGTGGCCCGATGACCTCCGCCCGGTCAGGTGTCCCCCGCGACGCCCGCGGTCCCGACCAGGAGCCGGACCATGGCCGCGCCAAGTCAGAGCGCGCCAAGTCAGAGCGCACGGACGATCTCGTCACGCTCACCGTCGACGGCCGCGCGGTCTCTGTGCCGCCCGGCACGCTCATCATCCGCGCCGCCGAGCGGTTGGGCGTGCAGATCCCCCGCTTCTGCGATCACCCGCTGCTCGAGCCGGCCGGGGCGTGCCGCCAGTGCATCGTCGAGGTCGAGGGCGCGCCCAAGCCCGTCACCTCGTGCACCACCCCGGTCACCCAGGACATGCAGGTGCGCACGCAATTCACCTCCGAGATGGCCGACAAGGCCCAGCGCGGGGTGATGGAACTGCTGCTCATCAACCACCCGCTCGACTGCCCGGTCTGCGACAAGGGCGGCGAGTGCCCGCTGCAGAACCAGGCCCTGTCCAGCGGCCACGGGCGGTCGAGGTTCACCGAGGTCAAGCGCACGTTCCGCAAGCCGATCGCCATCTCGTCGCAGGTGCTGCTCGACCGCGAACGCTGCGTCATGTGCGCCCGGTGCACCCGCTTCTCCGAGCAGATCGCCGGGGACCCGTTCATCGACCTCTTCGAGCGCGGCGCCCGGCAGCAGGTCGGGGTGTACGGCGACGAGCCGTTCGAGTCCTACTTCTCGGGGAACACTGTCCAGATCTGCCCGGTGGGCGCCCTGACCGGCGCGCAGTACCGCTTCCGCGCCCGCCCCTTCGACCTGGTCTCCAGCCCGGCGGTCTGCGAGCACTGCGCCAGCGGTTGCGGGCAGCGCACCGACCACCGTCGCGGGAAGGTCCTGCGCCGCCTCGCCGGCGACGACCCCGAGGTCAACGAGGAGTGGAACTGCGACAAGGGCCGGTGGGCGTTCACCTACGCCACCCAGCGCGACCGCATCACCACCCCCATGGTCCGCGGCGAGGGCGGCGGGCTGGTCCCGGTCCCGTGGTCCACCGCCCTGGCGACCGCTGCCCAGGGGTTGGCCGCCGCCCGCGGACGGGCCGGGGTCCTCACCGGGGGGCGGCTCACCGCCGAGGACGCCTACGCCTACGCCAAGTTCGCCCGCACGGTGCTCGGTACGAACGACGTCGACTTCCGCGCCCGCCGCCATTCGGCCGAGGAAGCGGACTTCCTGGCCGACCGGGTCGCCAGGCGCGGCCCGGGCGGCGGGTCGGAGCAGGGATCCGGCGGCGGTCCGGGTCAGGACAGCGGGCCGGGCCAGGACGGCGGGCCGGGCCAGGACGGCGGGGCCGTGACCTACGCCGACCTCGAGACCGCACCCGCCGTGCTTCTCGTGGGCTTCGACCCGGAGGAGGAGTCGCCGATCGTGTTCCTCCGCCTGCGGCGGGCCGCGCGCGACCACGGGCTGAAGGTCTTCTCGATCGCGCCCTTCGCCACCCCTGCCATCCGCAAGACCCGCGGCGCTCTGCTGCCGACCGTCCCCGGGGCGGAGCCCGAGGTGCTCAGCGCCCTCGCCGTCGTCCCCTCCGAGCCCAGCGGAACCGGGCCCTCCGCGACCACCGACCCCACCCGCGGCGCCCTGCCCACTCTGCTGCGCGAGCCCGGCGCGGTCATCCTCGTCGGCGAGCGGCTCGGCGCGGTGCCCGGCGGGCTCACGGCCGCGGCCGCCCTCGCCGACACCACCGGCGCACGGCTGGCGTGGATTCCCCGGCGAGCGGGTGAGCGCGGGGCGCTCGAGACCGGGTGCCTGCCGGGACTGCTGCCCGGCGGCGCCTCCGTCACGGACGACGACGCCCGGCGGGCCCTCGCCGAGCTGTGGCGCTGCGACGATCTGCCCGCGACGCCCGGCCGGAGCACCGCCGAGCAGCTGGCCGCGGCCGGCTCCGGCGAGCTCGGGGCCCTGGTCGTCGGCGGGGTCGAGGCTGCCGACCTGCCCGACCCGCGCGCCGCGCTGGACGCGGTCGACGCCGCCGGCTTCGTCGTGAGCCTCGAGCTGCGCCGCAGTGAGATCACCGATCGCGCCGACGTCGTTCTGCCGGTCGCGGCAGTCGCCGAGAAGGCGGGCACGTTCGTGAACTGGGAGGGCCGGACCCGCCCCTTCGCCGCCGCCCTGACCGGTACCGATGCTCTGCCCGACCACCGGATCCTCAATGCCCTGGCCGAGGAGACCGGTGCCTGGTTCGGCCTGGCGGACGTGGAATCGGTGCGCCGCGAGATGCAGGCCGTCAGCCACGCGCTCCGCCCCGCATCCGCCTATTCGGATCCGCAGCCGCGCCCCGGCAGGGCGTCTCGCACCGACCGGAGCGCTGGCGAGACGCCATCCCCAGGAGCGGCTGCGGGGTCGGCGGCGTCGGCGGGAGCGGCTGCGGGGTCGGCGGCATCGGCGGGAGCGGCTGCGGGTCCGGAGCCCGGCGCCGGGCAGGCCGTCCTGGCCACGTGGCGGATGCTGCTCGACGACGGTCGCATGCAGGACGGGGAACCCCACCTCGCCGGCACGGCCCGCCGCCCCGTCGCCCGCCTGTCGCCGGACACCGCCGCCGAACTCGGAGCCGTCGACGGCGAGCCGGTGACGGTCTCCACCGACCGCGGGGCGATCACCCTGCTGCTGGCCGTCACCGAGATGCCCGATCGCGTGGTCTGGGTGCCGCAGAACTCGCCCGGGTCCGCCGTGAACGCGACTCTCGCCGCCGGCGCGGGCGACGTGGTGTCCATCGCGGCCGGGGAGGTGGCGTCATGACCGGGGTCGCGGTGAGCGGAGTCGCGGTGAACGGGCCCGCCGTGCTCGCCGCCGGGGCCTCGTCGACCACCGGCGCCGACCTCACGGCCTTCGGTACGGACCCGTGGTGGCTGGTGTTGGCCAAGGTCCTCGCGGTCTTCGTGTTCCTCGTGGTGACCGTGCTCGCGGCCATCTACCTGGAGCGCAAGATCCTGGCGTGGATGCAGATGCGCATCGGCCCCAACCGCGTCGGCCCCGGCGGGATCCTGCAGAGCCTGGCCGACGGCGTGAAGATCGCCCTCAAAGAGGGATTCATCCCGGCCGGGGTCGACAAGCCGATCTTCCTGCTCGCACCGGTCATCGCGGTGATCCCGGCGTTCATGGCGTTCGCGGTGATCCCCTTCGGGCCCGTGGTCTCCGTCTTCGGCCACTCCACGCCGCTGCAGCTCACGGACCTGCACGTGGGAGTGCTCTACATCCTCGCCGTCACCTCGATCGGCGTGTACGGGATCGTGCTGGCGGGCTGGTCCTCCGGCTCGACCTACCCACTGCTCGGCGGCCTGCGCTCCACCGCCCAGGTGATCAGCTACGAGATCGCGATGGCGCTGTCGTTCGTCGGGGTGTTCCTCTTCGCCGGCACCATGTCGACGTCGGGGATCGTCGCCGCCCAGTCGCAGGTGTGGTTCGTGTTCCTGCTGCTGCCCTCGTTCGTCATCTACGTCATCTCGATGGTCGGCGAGACCAACCGCGCCCCCTTCGATCTGCCCGAGGCCGAGGGCGAACTCGTGGGCGGGTTCCACACCGAGTACTCATCGCTGCGCTTCGCGATGTTCATGCTGGCCGAGTATGTCAACATGACCACAGTCTCCGCGCTCGCGGCCACGCTGTTCCTCGGCGGCTGGCAGGCCCCCCTGCCGTTCTCGCTGATCGACGGCGCCGACTCCGGCTGGTGGGCGCTGCTGTGGTTCGTGGCCAAGGTGTGGGCGTTCATGTTCCTGTTCATGTGGCTGCGGGCCACCCTCCCGCGACTGCGCTACGACCAGTTCATGGCCTTCGGCTGGAAGGTGCTCATCCCCGTCTCGCTGGCCTGGGTCATGGCGGTGGCGACCATCCGGGTGGTCGTGGGCCCCGGGTCCGCTCTCCTCACGCCCGCCATGGTGATCGCGGGCCTGGTGGCGGTGGCGGTCATCGTCGTCGTCCATCGGTCCCGCTCCCGGCGCGGCGGCCGGGCCACGCCCACCCGCGGCGACTCCCCACCCGCGTCCGTCACGCGGGGCGCGCCCGTCGGCCCCACGTCCGTCGACCATGCGCCCTCCGACTCCGCTTCCTTCACCCCCGCGCCCTTCGACGCAGCGCCCTTCGACCCCACGGCCGGAGGGTTCCCCGTCCCGCCGCTCCCCCACCAGCGCGTCGCGCTCGACCGCGCTATATCTGCAGACTCGCCCCGCAGTCAGGAGTCCCGCCATGCCTAGGCAGTCACGGTCCCGGGTTCCCAGGTTCCTCGAACCGCTCGCCGGGTTCGGGGTGACGTTCTCCACGATGTTCCGCAAGGCCCACACCGAGCAGTACCCGGAGGAGAAGGTCCCCACCGCGCCCCGCTACCACGGGCGGCACCAACTCAACCGCTACGCCGACGGGCTGGAGAAGTGCATCGGCTGCGAGCTGTGCGCCTGGGCGTGCCCGGCGGACGCGATCTACGTCGAGGGCGCCGACAACACCGCCGAGGAGCGCTTCTCCCCCGGTGAACGCTACGGGCGGATCTACCAGATCAACTACCTGCGCTGCATCGGCTGCGGCCTGTGCGTGGAGGCGTGCCCCACCCGGGCGCTGACCATGACGAACGACTACGAGATGGTCGACGACAACCGCGCCGACCTCATCTACGAGAAGCACGACCTGCTCGGACCGATGCTCGCCGGGATGGTCCCCGCCCCGCACGACATGTACCCGGGCGCCGACCACTTCGACTACTACCGCGGAGAGATCACCGGCTCCGCGCCCGAACAGGGTGAGCCCTACGCGCCCGGGGCGGCCGAAGCGCGCGGTGCGACCGCAGCCGGCTCGCGCTCGCGCCGCGGGAAGGGGGCCTCGTGACCACCGGGGAGTCCGTCCTGTTCTGGGTGCTGGCCATCATCGCCGTGGCGGGCGCGCTCGGCGTGGTCTCGGCGACCAAGGCGGTCTACTCGGCGCTGTGCCTGGCGGCGACCATGGTCTCGCTCGCCGTGCTGTACATCGCGCAGGGGGCGGTGTTCCTGGGCGTGGGCCAGATCGTCGTCTACACCGGCGCCGTGATGATGCTGTTCCTGTTCGTGGTGATGCTCATCGGGGTGGAGTCGTCGGACTCTCTGGTCGAGCGGATCCGGGGGCACCGGGTGGCGGCGATCGTCGCGGGCCTGGGGTTCGGCATCCTGCTGGCCACCGGGCTGGCCCGGGCCGAGCTGCCGCCGTTCGCCGGGTTCGCCCCCGGGTACTCCGACGTCCCCGCGCTGGCCGAGCTGCTGTTCTCCCGGCACGTGTGGGCGTTCGAACTCACCGGGGTACTGCTCATCATCGCCACTCTCGGCGCGATGGTCCTGGCGCACCGCGAGCGCTTCACCGGACGCCTCACCCAGCGGGAGATGTCGCAGCAGCGTTTCCTCGACTGGCAGGCCGACGACACCGCCCGCGTGACCCCGCTGCCCAGCTCCGGCGTGTACGCGCGCCGCAACTCCGCCGACATGCCCGCCCGACTGCCCGACGGGTCCGACGCCCCCGACTCGGTGAGCGAGGTGCTGCGGCGCCACGCGGCCGATCGCGCGGACGGCCCCGACGAACTCGGCACCGGCGGAGGTGAGCGGCCGTGAACCCCGAGTACTACCTGTACCTCTCGGCCGTGCTGTTCACCATCGGCGCGGCCGGGTTCCTGCTGCGTCGCAACGCCATCGTCCTGTTCATGTGCATCGAACTCATGCTCAACGCCACCAACCTCGCCCTGGTGGCGTTCGCGCGGATGCACGGCGACGTCACCGGCCAGCTCTTCGCGTTCTTCATCATGGTCGTGGCCGCCGCCGAGGTCGTGATCGGCCTCGCGATCATCATGGCCATCTACCGCTCCCGCCGATCGGCGTCCGTCGACGACGCCAACCTGCTCAGGTACTAGGGGGGACGACGATGACGACGACCGTGATGACGACGACGACAACGACCGCAGCCGCCCTCGCCCCCGCCGTCGCCGGGCCCGCGCTCTGGCTCATCCCCGCACTGCCGCTGTTCGGCGCGGCGGTCCTGCTGCTGCTCGGTCGCCGCGCGGACAGGTGGGGCCACCTGCTCGGGTGCGCGACCGCGCTGGGCTCGTTCGCCGTGGCGGTGTGGCAACTCGTCGCCATGACCGGCCGCGACGCCGCCGACCGCGCCGCGGGGCAGACCCTGTTCGAGTGGGTCTCGGTCGGGGAGTTCGAGCTGGACTTCGGCCTGCGTCTGGACGAGCTGTCCATGGTGTTCGTCCTGCTCGTCACCGGCGTCGGGCTGCTCATCCACGTGTACTCGATCGGCTACATGGCGGCCGACCCGGCGCGACGCAAGTTCTTCGCCTACCTCAACCTGTTCCTCGCGGCGATGCTGCTACTGGTGCTGGCCGACAACTTCCTCGGCCTCTACCTGGGCTGGGAGGGTGTCGGTCTGGTCTCCTACCTGCTCATCGGGTTCTGGCAGTACAAGCCGTCCGCCGCCACCGCGGCGAAGAAGGCTTTCGTCGTCAACCGCGTCGGCGACATCGGTCTGGGTGTGGCGCTGATGGTCATGGTCACCCAGCTGGGCACGCTGTCCTACGAGGGCGTGTTCTCGGCGATCGGCAGCGGGGCGGCGGGCGGCGAGGGGGCGGTAGCCGACGGCGGGGCGGTGAGCTCGGGGCTGGTCACCGCGCTCGGGCTGCTGTTGCTGCTGGGCGCGTGCGCCAAGTCCGCCCAGGTGCCGCTGCAGTCCTGGCTCGGCGACGCGATGGAGGGCCCCACCCCGGTGTCGGCCCTCATCCACGCCGCGACCATGGTCACCGCGGGCGTCTACCTCATCACCCGGTCCAACCCGATCTACGACGCCACCCCGACCGCGCGCGCCGCCGTGATCGCGGTCGGCGCCGTGACGCTGCTGTTCGGTGCGATCGTCGGTTGTGCCAAGGACGACATCAAGAAGGTCCTCGCCGCCTCCACCATGAGCCAGGTCGGCTACATGGTCATGGCCGCCGGCTTCGGACCCGCCGGATACGCGCTGGCGATCATGCACCTGCTCACCCACGGTTTCTTCAAGGCCGGACTGTTCCTCGGCGCCGGCTCGGTGATGCACGGGATGAACGACGAGGTCGACATGCGACGCTACGGCGCCCTACGCGCGGTCATGCCGGTCACCTTTGTCACCTTCGGACTCGGCTACCTGGCCATCATCGGCGTCCCACCGTTCGCCGGCTTCTACTCCAAAGAGGGCATCATCTCCGCGGCGTTCGACGTGGGCAGCGGGTCGGCTGCGGGTGCGGGCGCGTTCGGCTCAGGATCGGCGGTCGGCTACCTCCTGGGGGCGGTGGCCCTGCTCGGCGCGGGCCTGACCGCCTTCTACATGACCCGTGTGATGATCCTGACCTTCTTCGGGCCCGGGCGCTGGGCCGACGACGCCCACCCCCACGAGTCGCCGGCGATCATGACGGCGCCGATGATCGCGATCGCCGTGGGCTCGGTGCTCTCGGGTCTGCTGCTGTCGCTCGGCGGGCGGCTGCAGGACTGGCTGGCACCGGTCGTCGGCGAGCACCATCCGGAGCACGTCCTACCGGTGTGGTTGGTCACCGCCGCATCCCTGGTCGTGGTGGCCGTCGGCATCGCCCTCGCCGTGCACCGCTACACCCGTAGTGAGGTCCCGACCACCGCCCCCGCCGGCTCCGCGCTCACGCGGGCCGCGCGCCGCGACCTGTATGCCGACGACCTCAACGAGGCGGTGTTCATGCGACCCGGCCAGGCCCTGGTCGCGGGCACCGAAGTGATAGACCGGCGGGTCGTGGCCGGGACGGCGACAGGCGTCGGCACCACCCTCGGGGAACTGTCCGCCCGGACGAGGCTCCTGCAGTCCGGGCTCACCCGCTCCTACGCGCTGTACATGCTGATCGGCGCCGTTCTGGTGATCGCCGCGATGTTGGGGGGTGGCGTGCTGTGACCGGCCCCGGACTGCTCACCGCGCTGTGGCTCACGCCCCTGGTCGGCGCACTCGTCGTCGTCCTCCTCCCCGCGAGCGCGCGCCGCGCGGCGAGGCCCCTCGCCCTGGTCACGTCACTGGTCGTCCTGGGGGTGGCCGTCGCGCTGGCTGTCGGGTTCGAGCCGGGCGGCGACACCCACCAGTTCGTCGAGTCGCGGCCGTGGATCCCTGCGTTCGGCGCGACGTACACACTCGGGATCGACGGCGTGGCGCTCGTGCTGGTGCTGCTCACCGCCGCACTCATGCCGTTGCTGCTGCTCGCCGGGTGGCGTGACACCGACGGGCCCGGCGGCGACCGCCCCGCCCCGAACGGTCGGCGCACGCAGGCGTACCCCGCGTTGATGCTCGCCACGCAGGGGCTCGCGCTGGTGGCGTTCACGAGCCTGGACGTGTTGCTGTTCTACGTCGCGTTCGAAGCCATGCTCATCCCGCTGTACTTTCTCATCGGGGGATTCGGAACAGGCGCGTTCGGGGACAGCGGTGCGGACCGGGCGCGGGCGGCCGTGCGGTTCCTCCTCTACAACCTGCTCGGCGGGCTCGTCATGCTGGCCGCGGTGCTCGGGCTCTACATGTACACAGCCCGGGCCGGACTCGGGCCCGACGGCCGCGGCACCTTCGACTACCGCCTCATCACCGACGCCGTCGCCGACGGGCGACTGCAGATCCCGCCCGGCGCGACGCTGCTGCTGTTCGCCGGGTTCATGTTGGCCTTCGCGATCAAGGCCCCGCTGTGGCCGTTCCACACCTGGCTTCCCGGGGCCGCCGTCGCCGCGACGCCCGCCTCCGCGGTGCTCATGATGGCCGTGGTGGACAAGGTCGGCACCTTCGCGATGCTGCGCTACAGCCTGCCGCTGTTCCCCGAGGCAGCGGCGACCGCGACGCCCGTGATGGTGACGCTCGCGGTGATCAGCATCGTCTACGGCGGCATCATGGCCATCGCCCAGACCGACCTCCTGCGGCTCATCGCCTACGCGTCGATCTCCCACTTCGGGTTCATCGTGCTGGGTGTGTTCGCCGCGACCGAGCAGTCGGCGGCCGGGTCGGCGCTGTACATGGTCAACCACGGCATCGCCACGGCCGCACTGTTCCTCGTGGCTGGGTTCCTCGTCCGGCGGCACCGGATCCGCGAGATCGGCTACTACGGCGGGGTGCAGCAGGCCGCGCCCGTGCTCGCCGGGGTGTTCCTCATCGCCGGGCTCGCGACGCTGTCACTGCCCGGGCTGGCCCCGTTCATCAGCGAGTTCCTGGTGTTCGTCGGCACGTTCGAGGTCTACCCCGTCGCCGCCGTACTGGCGACGGCGACGTTCGTCCTGGCGGCCGTCTACATCCTGTGGACCTACCAGCGGGTGATGGGCGGGCCCCTCGCGCCGGGGTTGCGGTCCACGCCCGACCTGACGACCCGCGAGCGCGTGGTGCTGGCCCCGCTGGTCGTGGTGCTGATCGTGCTGGGCTTCTACCCGCAGCCGGCGCTCGACGTGATCGACCCGGCGGTCGCCGAGACCGTCGCCCACGTGGAAGGTGCCACCCGATGACCCCGGACATCGCCTACTCCTCGCTCCTGCCGCTGCTCGTGGTGCTCGGGACGGCGATCGTCTCGGTGCTCGTCGAGGCGTTCGCCCCCGCCCGACACCGCTACGCCGCGCAGCTGGTGCTGTACCTCGGCGGGCTCGTCGCGGCGCTGGTGACGGTGGTCCTGCTCGCCGGGACGCGGCTGGTGACGGCTGGCGGCGCCGTGGCCGTGGACGGGCCGGCGCTGTTCCTGCAGGGGGCGACGGTCCTCGTGGCGATCGGGGCGGGGGTGCTCATCGGGGAACGCTCCCGGGTGGGCGCGGCGGCCGGGGCCTCGTCGGGTTCGGTGGGCGCGTCGGCCGCGGCCCGTCGCCCGGTGCTCGCGGGTTTCGCCCCGCAGGCCGCCCTGTCCCCGGGCGGCGATGCCGAACGCGAGGCCGAGCGCACGGGCGTCTCCCAGACCGAGGTCTTCCCGCTCGCACTGTTCGCCACGGGCGGGCTCATGTTGTTCCCCGCGGCCAACGACCTCATCACCCTGTTCATCGCGCTAGAGGTGCTGTCCCTGCCGCTGTATGTGATGTGTGGCATGGCCCGCCGGCGGCGGCTCCTCTCCCAGGAGGCCGCGGTGAAGTACTTCCTGCTGGGGTCCTTCTCCTCGGCGATCTTCGCCTACGGCGCCGCGCTGATCTACGGGTACGCCGGAACCGTCGAATTCGGCGGCATCGCAGCAGTGGTCGCCGCCGAGGGCGGCAGCTCGCTGGCGCTGATCGGCGTGGCGATGATGTCGGTGGGCCTGCTGTTCAAGGTCGGGGCCGTGCCGTTCCACACCTGGACCCCTGACGTCTACCAGGGCGCGCCCACCTCGATCACGGCGTTCATGGCCGCCGGGACCAAACTCGCCGCGTTCGGTGCGATCCTGCGGTTCTTCCACACCGCCGTCCCCCGCCTCGAGGACGACTGGGCGCCCGTGCTCTGGGTGATCGCGGCGCTGACGATGATCGTCGGCACGGTCGCCGGTGTCACGCAGAACGACGTCAAACGGCTGCTGGCCTACTCCTCCGTCGCGCACGCCGGATTCCTGCTCACCGGAGTGCTCGGGCCTCCGGCGGCCGGGACCTCCGCCGTGCTGTTCTACCTCGCGGCGTACGCGGTGAGCACCGTCGGCGTGTTCGCGGTGGCCGGGCTGGTCCGCGCGCCCGACGGCGCTGAGATCACCGACCTGCAGGCCTGGGCCGGGCTCGGCCGACGCCAACCGCTCGTGGCGGGGGCGTTCGCACTGCTGCTTCTCGCACTCGCGGGCATCCCGCTGACCAGCGGGTTCATCGCCAAGTTCGCGGTGTTCTCCGCAGCCGTTGCCGGCGGCGCGGTGAGCCTCGTGGTGATCGGCGTGCTCACGAGCGCGATCGCGGCCTCGTTCTACGTCCGCGTGATCGTGGTGATGTTCTTCCGCGATGCGGGCGAGGTGGACTCCGGAAACGAGCGTTACGGCTCTGCAGGCGCCGGCGAGGTGGCGTTCGCGCGCAGGCCCGTCACGTACGCGGTCGTCGGCGTCGCGGTCGTGGTGACGATCCTGCTGGGGATCGTGCCGCAGCCACTGCTCGACCTGGCCACCGCGGCGGCCGCGTTCGCGGGGTAGGAGTTCGCGGAGAGGAGGCCGAGTTGGCGGAGTTCGCGGGGTAAACAGCCATCCGGCCGTCAGTAGCCGCGTCGACAAGAGTCTTTCACCCGTATCGGTCGAGTAGCAGTGCACGAAACACTCTTCTCGACGACTGCCGCCCGCCGCCTGCCGCCCGCCGCGCCCCCGGAGCCCGCCGCGCCCCCTACTCCCCCAGGCCCAGCGGGGTGGCGTCGAACTCCCCGGACAACGCGGAGACCGACCGAGCCAGTCGGAGGTCGCGCTGGGTCACCCCGTCGACGTCGTGGCTGCGGAGATCGAGGGTGACCTCGTCGTAACTCCACAGCAGGTCGGGGTGGTGGTCCTGCGAGTTCGCGGCCTGCCCGATCGCGGTGACCAGGTTGATCGCGGCCTGCGGGGTCTCGCACACGGCCGTGTAGGTCAGCGACCCCTCCGAGAAGGCCCAGCCGGGCAGATCGGCGAGGCCTTCGGCGATCTGCTCCTCGGTCAGGCGGGTGTTGTCGTCGGCGGCGGGGCGGGCGTTGTCGGCGTCTGCGCTCATGCCGTCCAGTCTGGCACCTCCCGCCGCACCCGGCACTCCCGCCGGGGCGCGGGAACTCATCGCCGCGCCCGCTGCTTCCCGCCGGGGCGCGGGAAATCTCCGCCGCGCCCGGCGCTTCCCGCCGCGTCGGCCCTTCCTGGTGGCGCGGCCTACCCTGTGGGAGTGAAATCCCCCGCCAGCTCCCTGCCCCCCGGCGCCGGCCGGTACGCACCCAGCCCGTCGGGCGACCTGCACCTGGGCAATCTGCGCACGGCGGTGGCGGCGTGGGTGCTGGCCCGCGATTCGCGCCGGGCGTTCCGGATGCGCGTCGACGATCTCGACGCCGCCCGAGCGCGCCCCGGCGTGGCCGAGCGTCAGCTGGCGGACCTGGCGGCGATCGGCCTCGACTGGGACGGCGAGATCATGTGGGAGTCCGAGCGGTCGCACGCCTACGCCGCGGCGGCGAACCAGCTGTCCGACCAGGGCCTGGTCTACGAGTGCTACTGCTCGCGCCGCGAGATCGCCGAGGCCCCGCGCGCGCCGCACTCCCCGCCCGGGTCGTACCCCGGCACGTGCCGTGACCTGTCGGAGGCGGAGCGGGAGCGTCGCCGGGAGGCGCTCGGCCCGGGGCGGGTGCCTGCGCTGCGACTGCGCGCGACGGTCGCGGAGCTGACGATCACCGACGGCGTCCACGGGCCGTACACGGGCGTCGTCGACGACGTGGTGCTGCGCCGCGGTGACGGCGTGTGGGCGTACAACCTCGCCGTCGTCGTCGATGATGCCGAGCAGAGCGTCGACCAGGTCGTGCGCGGCGAGGACCTGCTCTCCTCCACTCCCCGCCAGGCCCATCTGGCCGACCTGCTGGGCCTGCCGCACCCGGAGTACGTGCACGTGCCGCTCGCGGTCAACGCCGCCGGTGAGCGTCTGGCCAAGCGGGACGGCGCGGTGACCCTGGCCGATCTGGCGCAGGAGGGGACGACGACGAGGGCCGCGGTCGCCCGTATCGTGGCCTCACTCGGTGGGCCGGAGGGCGCGGACTCGATCGAGGCGCTGCGGGGGGTGGTCACCGCCGAGTCCTTGCGGGCCGGCCCCTGGGTGGTGGCCTGATCGGCCGACGCGCGCCCAGCCCGGCCCGACCGCCTCATCGAAAAGAGCGTTCCGCGCAGACCCACTCGCACAACGCGTGCGGAAGCGACTTGTCGATCAACGGTGACGCGGCGCGACGCGACCTATTCGGCAGGCAGGGATTCGGCATCGCGGCGGGCGGCGCGGATAATCGTCGTTCGTGACCACTTCCTCGCAGAATTCCGACCAGCTGGGGACTGGGCGGCCGGACGGGAACACTCCCGAGCCGGCGCCCAGTACCCCTTCCACCGCGTCCGCCGCCTCCGCCGGTCTCCCCGGCCGCGCCGTGTTCGCCACCGTCGCCAGCCCGTACTACGGCTATCTCATCGCCCTGTTCGTCGGCGTGATGCTCATCAGCAACGTCACCGGAACCAAGGGCGTCCTCCTCTTCCCCGACCTGAGCTTCGAACTCTGGTTCCTCTCGATGGACGGGCTCGTCACCGACGGCGCCTTCCTGCTCTTCCCGCTGGCCTACGTGCTCGGCGACGTGATCAGTGAGGTGTACGGCTTCAAGGCGATGCGCCGCGTCGTGCTCTCCGGTTTCGCCGTGCTGGCGCTGGCCGCGTTGAGCTTCAGCCTGACCGTGCAGTTGCCGCCGGCCGACTTCTACGAGAACCAGGACGCGTTCGAGGCCGTCGCGGGGGTCATCCCGCAGTTCTTCCTCGCCGGCCTGGCCGGGTACGTCGTCGGCGAGCTGCTCAACTCCTACGTCCTGGTGTGGATGAAGCGCCGCACCGGTGAGCGGAGCCTGTGGGCGCGGCTCCTGGGGTCGACCGTGGTGGGCCAGCTCGCCGACACGCTGGTGTTCTGCACGATCGCGGCTCCGGCGCTGGGCATGGCGCTCGGCTCGGGCGACTACTGGAACTACGTCGTCATCGGCTTCGTCTGGAAGACCCTCGTCGAGGCGGTCCTGCTGCCGGTGACCTACGTGGTGATCGCGTCGATCAAGAAGCGGGAGCCCAGTTATCAGGCTGCACTCTCGGGTTCCGCCCTGTCACACTCGGCGGTATGACCTCCGCTGACCGGGACGCAGACGACGGTCGCGACGCCGCTCGACCCGCCGCGGTGACGGTGCTCGGCGCGACGGTCGACGACCAGACCAGGTGCGTCCACTACCACGGCCCGCTGGACGTCATCGCGATCCGCTTCCACTGTTGCGGCGAGTTCTATCCCTGTTTCCGATGCCACGCCGACGCCACCGACCATGCGCTGTCGGTGTGGCCGCGGGACGAGTTCGACACCGATGCCCTGCTCTGCGGCGCATGTTGGAGCACGCTGACCATCGCCGAGTACCAGGCCACCGACGCCTGCCCGGCCTGCGGCACGGCGTTCAACCCGGGCTGCTCGCTGCACTACCCGCTCTACTTCGAGTCATAGGTCGAGTTCAACGGCGCGCGAAACTCCTCGACCATGCGTGCTGCCAGGACCAGGTGAGCCCGGATCACGCCCGCGAGTTCGTTCTCGATGCGTTCTCGGGGCAGGTCCCGAGCTCTGGCCCCCTCCGGCAACCTGTCAGCCACCCGTTGTAACCCGTCGTTGTGGACCCCGCCGCGTCGCTGTCTCCACGGGTCGGAGAGCACGTCGAGGATCGATGCCCGGAGCGTCGCGAATGCCACTGGGTCCGCCCCGTACGCGGCTCTGTAGATCCCAGTCGCCACCGAGACCCGGGGCTCCTCCTCCTCTAGTTCGGCGATCAGTTCGTCGTCTTCGTCGAAGTACGCCGCCTCGTACAGATCCTTCTCCTCCTCGAACTCTTCTACACCTTGCTCGAGCACCCCGGAGAGAATCTGGTCGGCGGCCACCAGCTGTGGCCACCTAACCATGAGCTCGTCGAACTCCAGATCCGCCATTCTGCTGATCAGTCGCCGAACCGCGGCGTCATCCCCGGCCAGCGCCTTTCGTAGCGCCTTCTCCGCGAGGTTGAACGCGGCGGTCTGCCACGTCTCACTCTTTTCTGAGCTATCGCGTACCGGACTGTGCAGGAGGACGCCCAACGGCGAGCGCCTCTCGAGGTCGTCGTGGAGGTGATCGTTTCTGGTCTGGTTCGTCATGCGCGCAGCGTCGCACGCAGCACCGACACCTACGAGTCGCCTCGGTCGTGCGGAGCTCATCAGCTGGTCGACCAAGACCGACGTGTAGGCCCGCCTATGTCGGTTCCTGCGTCATAGTGACGTATGGCCTCACCCCGCGTACCCGCCGCACTCGCACTCCTCACCGCCGCACTGCTCCTGGCGGGTTGCTCGGGTCAGAGTGAGGATCCGCCGGTCATCAGCACGCAGGGAACCGGCATCGTCACCGGTTCTCCCGATACCGTCACCATCGTGCTCGGCGTCGAGACCCGGGCATCTGACGCCAGCACAGCGCTGACCGACAACGCGGAACGCGCCCGATCCCTTATCGAGACCATCAAGGCCCAGGGCGTCGAAGAGGAGGACATCGCCACCAAGAACCTGTCGGTGCAGCCCAATTTCCTGCCCAGCGGCAGCATCGACGGATACATCGTCACGAACCAGGTGACGGCGACCTTGCGCGACGTCGACAGGAGTGGCGATCTCATCGATGCAGCGGCGGGCGCCGCCGGCGACGCGATCCGGGTTCAGCAGTTGACGTTCTCCATTGACGACGACAGCGACCTCAGGGCCCAGGCCCGGGCGCAGGCGGTCACTCGAGCTGAAGAACAGGCCCAACAGATCGCCGAGGCGGCCGGGGCGGAGTTGGGGGCGGTGCAGTCGATCACCGAGGTACCGGAGACCGAAGCGACTCCGTTTCCGGTCTCGAGGTCGTTGGCAGACGGCGCAGCTTCGACGCCGATCGAGGCCGGTAGCCAGGACCTCACTGTGTCCGTCTCCGTGACCTACGAGATCAACTAGCTGATCCCGCCGACGGATACGGGCGGCCGGGCGCCCTGGCCGCGCGGCCAGGGCGGCCAGGGCGGCCAGGGATCAGCGTCCCGAGTAGTACCGCCCCAGGAACTGTTCCTTGTAGGCGACGTACTCGTCGGGCCCGGCCGCCATCGCCGCGCGCACCTCGTCGACCAGCCGCACCACAAAGGCCAGGTTGTGCAGGGTGAGCAGGGTGGAGCCAAGGAACTCCTTGGCCTTGAACAGGTGATGCAGGTAGGCGCGGCTGTACTCGCGCGACACCTCGGACGGCCCCTCGGGGTCGAGCGGGGTGTGGTCGTGGCGGAACTGGGCGCGGGTGATGTTGACCCGCCCGTCGAGCGTGTAGATCCCACCGTGGCGGGCCAGCCTGGTGGGCGCCACGCAGTCGAAGGTGTCGGCACCGTTTTCCACGGCGGTGAAGATGTCGTCGGGCTCGCTGATCCCCAGCAGGTGCCGCGGCCGGTCCTCGGGCAGTTCCTCGGTGCACCAGCCGACGATCGTTCCGAGGTTCTCCTTCTCCAGCGCGCCGCCGATCCCGTAGCCGCCGAACCCTCGTCGCCCCTCGGCTTCGGCGCGCTCGCTCATCTCCACCAGCCCGCGCACGGCCTGCCGCCGCAGATCCTCGAACTGCGCTCCCTGGATCACGCCCCACAGTGACTGCCCCGGCCGGTGCCCCCGCTCCAGCGACAGCCGCTCGTGCTCGTCGAGGCAGCGCTGCGCCCACCGCCGCGTCCGCTCCACCGAACTCTCCTGGTACTTCCGCGTGTTCATCAGCGTGGTGAGCTCGTCGAACGCGAACAGGATATCGGCGCCCAGCGAGTGCTGGATGCGCATGGACACCTCGGGCGAGAAGCGGTGCCGGGACCCGTCGAGGTGCGAGGTGAAGGTGACGCCGTCCTCGTCGACCTTCGCGAGCCGGCCCTGCCCCTTGTTGGTGGCCGCGTCGTCCGGTGTGGCGCCGGCCGACATCTCGATGACCTTCTTGAATCCCACCCCGAGGCTCATCACCTGGAAGCCGCCGGAGTCGGTGTAGGTGGGCCCGGACCAGCGCATGAACTCCCCCAGCCCGCCGGCGGCGTCGACGACCTCGTGCCCGGGCTGCAGGTACAGGTGGTAGGCGTTCGCCAGGACGGCCTGGGCGCCGGTGGAGCGGACCTGCTCGGGGGTCAGCGTCTTGACGGTGGCCTTGGTGCCGACGGGGATGAACGCCGGGGTGGCGATGTCACCGTGCGGAGTGTGGATGACACCCGTCCGCCCGCCTGCCGTCCCGTCGAGGACCATCCGCTCGCCCACGTCGAAGGTGGTCGCGCGGGTGGTGGGCGTGGCGTTGTCCGGCATCACTCCATCGTGGCATGGCGGTCGCGGATTGCGGACGTGACCCTAAGATGGAGAGGTACGTCGGCATGGGGGGCGTAGTCGTCGGCGTCGGAGGGCGCGACGTGCGCGCCCGAGAGTACGACGACGAGGTGGGGCGATGACCACATCAGGTGGCCGTAGGCTCTCCAAGCACGAGCGCCGTTCCCAGCTGATCGTGTTGGGGATCCGTTTGCTGGAGACCGTGCCTTTCCATGCCCTGTCGCTGGACGACGTCGCCGAGCGGGCCGGGGTGTCCCGCAGCCTGCTCTTCCATTACTTCCCCACCAAGCTGGATTACCTCACGGCGGTCGTGCGTGCAGCGGCCGACCACGTGCTGTCGCTGACCGAGATCCCGGTGGGCGCGCACGCCGAGGACAGCACGCGCGCGATCATCACGGCGTTGGTGCGCTACATCCAGCGGCGGCGGGACAACTACGTGGCGGTCCTGCGGTCCGGCAGGGCTGTGGATCCGGCGTTGGAGAAGGTCGTCGACGGCATGCACCGCACGATCAGCCTGCGGATCCTCGACAGCCTCGGGGTACACGACCCGGACCCCCTGGCGCTCGCTCTCACGCGGGCGTGGTTGGCCGGCACCGAGGAGTTGGCGTTGCTGGGTGAGGAGTCGGGGCTGCCGCAGGACACGGTGATCGATGCGGCACTGTCGACCCTGAGCTCGGTCGTGACACTGCCCGACTTCGCCGAGGAGTCCTCCGGCCACGCCTGACAGCGCATCTCGCCTGCGCCCGCGCCTGCCCCACCCACAGCCGCCCGTCGCCATGGCATCTCGCACCCACCGCCCCACACACAGCCGCCCGTCGCCATGGCGTCTCGCACCCACCGCGGGGCAGGCGAGACGCCATCGTCAGGGGCGGCTGCCGAGGGGCGGAATGGCGCGGGAGCGGCTGCAGTCGGCACGGACAGGCGCGGGAGCGGCTGCACGGGCGAGGGGGCGGAATGGCGAGAGCCCCGGACCTCTCTCGAGATCCGGGGCTCTCCCCGTGGCGGTGGCGGTGGGATTTGAACCCACGGTTGGGGGTTACCCAACACAGCATTTCGAGTGCTGCACCTTCGGCCGCTCGGACACGCCACCGCCGATTAGGCTACTTCACGCATGGCCCAGACGAAAATCGCCAGGCCAGAGGCGAGGAGTCAGCTGCTGCAACTCACTTGTCGTTGCCGGTGAGCTTGCTCGCGGCCTCGTTGGCCTTGTCCTTGAGCTTCTCGGCACCCTGCTTGATGCCGGCCTCGCCCTGGTCGGCCTGGCCCTCGGCCTGCAGGTCACGGTCTCCCGTCGCGGCGCCGGCCGACTCCTTGGCGCGGCCGCCCAGCTCCTCGGCCTTGTTCGAGAACTTGTCTCCCACTCCCATGTGGTGCTCCTCTCGATCGCGGCGCCGGGGTCCGGCACCTCTCACGACCCACGGTACGGAGATGCCGGGCCGGCCTCCACCGCGAGCGGGTCACGATCGGGTCACCGACGGGCGCCCCGCCGCGGACCCCGGCACAGCCGCCGTCATCGACGAGCGCGGAAGAAACCCTCCAGGACGGCCGCACACTCGTCCTCGAGCACACCACCCCGCACCTCTGGACGGTGCACCAGACGTCGGTCGCGGACGACGTCCCACAGCGACCCACACGCCCCGGTGCGCGGCTCCCAGGCTCCGAAGACGATGCGGCCGACCCGCGCCGCGACCGCCGCCCCCGCGCACATCGTGCAGGGCTCCAGGGTCACCACGAGAGTGCAGTCCTCCAGCCGCCAACCGTCGCCCAGGACCCGCGCGGCCTCGCGGAGCGCGATCACCTCGGCGTGCGCGAACGGGTCACCGTCGGCCTCCCGCCGATTGGTGGCGGCGGCCAACTCCCGACCGTCGGGGCCCAGCACCAGCGCGCCGACGGGCACGTCCTCGGCCGGGGTACCGCCCGCCACGGTCAGGGCGCGCCTCACCAGCATCTCGTCGGCCACCCGCGCGGAGCCCCGGTGTTCGGGGTGCGCTGACCCCGGGGGCACCGAACCGGCGCGGTTCACGGACACACCGCGGTCACGGACACGGCGCCGTCACAACCAGTGGCTCACGAGTCGGGCTGGTGCCGCTCGAACTCGTCGCCGAAGCCCATCCGCTCGGCCACGGACTGCAGCTGCTCGTCGGCGTAGAGGTCGGTCTCGGAGACGATGATCTCCAGCACCCCGGCGGGCAGTCCCATGTCGTCGAGGATCGCCATGTCGCCCTCACCCCACGGGTCGGTCTGCTCGAGCTCCTCGTCGGTCATGTCGGGCACGTCCACGTTGAGCTCGTCGAGCACATCCGCGGCGAGGTCGTAGTCCAGCGACGCGGTCGCGTCCGAGAGCATGAGCCGCATCCCGGACGGGCCCGGGCGCAGGATCACGAAGAACTCGTGGTCCACGTCGACCAGACCGAACGACGGTCCCTCCGCGCGCAGCGACCGGACCTGCCGGGCCGCGTCGTCGAGACTGGTGAGAGCGGCGTCGTCCAGTCGGGTGACCTGCCAGGAACCGCCGTCCTGGACCACCCCGAGTGCGATGCCGGTGACCGAGTCGTCGTCGGAGTCGCGGGAGAGTCGGTCGGAGCTGCTGGGCATGAGCTCAACCGTAGTCTGCTGTGAGAACCTTGTCAGGTGACGGTGACGGCGGACGTGTGCGTGCTCGGGGTCGGCCTGATCGGCGGCTCACTCCTGCGGGCCCTCGGCCCCGATCGGACCTTCGGCTGGAACCGCTCCCCCGCCGGCGCCGAGGCCGCCACCGCCGCCGGTTTCGACGTCACCACGGATCTGCCCACCACACTCCGCCGGGCTGCGGAGTCGGATGCCCTCGTCGTCGTCGGCGTCCCCCTCCCCGCCCTCGAGTCGGTCCTGGGCGCGGTGGCCGAGCACGCACCCACGATCGCCCTCACCGACGTGATCAGCGTCAAGGGCCCCGTCCTAGAGGCGGTACGGCGTCACGGACTGGGGGCGCGGTTCGTCGGCGGGCACCCCATGGCCGGCACCGCCCACTCCGGTTGGGACGCAGGCGACCCCGACCTGTTCCGCGGCGCCACGTGGCTCATCGCGGCCGACGACGACGCCGACCCCGACACCTGGGGACGAGTTGCGCGGCTCGCGCTGGACAGCGGCGCACGGGTGGTCGCGGCGACCTCCGCCGACCACGACGCGGCCGTCGCCCGGATCTCCCACCTGGGGCACGTGCTGGCCGAGGCGCTCGCGCTGGCGGGCGGCCGGGGCGGGGACCTCGCGCTCTCGTTGGCGGCGGGGTCGTTCCGCGACGGCACCCGCGTCGCCGGGACCGCGCCCGATCTGGTGCGCGCGATCTGCGAACCCAACCGGGACGCGCTGCTGGACGTGCTGGACGAATGCCTCGCCGACCTCGCGGCCGCGCGGGCGGCGCTGGCCGAGCGGGGAACGCTGGGGCCGCTCGTCGACGACGGCCACCGCGCACGGCGTGCCTATGAGGACGCGCAGGCCGATCGCACCGGCGGGGATCTCCGACCGGCGGAGGTCACGCCGGGGGCGGCCGGGTGGCTCGAGGCGCTCCGCGAGGCGGGCGCCGCGGGCAGGGAGGTCCGGCTCGCCGACAGGCCGTAGAGGCCCTTCGGCTGGCCGTTCAGGCCCGGTGGCCGGCCGTTCAGACCCGGCGGCTGAGCCCCGGCACGTCGATGATCACGCCGTCGGCGTCGACCGTCGCGCTGGTCGACGCGGTGGCGGTGATGCCGTGGACCTGCTCGTCGTCGCTGGAGAGGGTGACCGTGTCCTCGGTGACGTCGAGCGTCATGGAATCCACCGACAACACCCGCACGTCCTCGGAACCCGGCTGTGCGTGCAGACCCAGGCGACGGATCATGACGCTGGCGAAGAAGACGCTGTAGGTGATGTCCACGTCCACCACGCCGTCGCCGCCCACGCGGGAGCGGGTGCCGGAGGAGTCCTCGAGCAGCCAGGCCCCCTCGTCGTCGCAGACCAGGTCGATCGTGCGCTCGTACTCCTCCGTGGTGAGGGTCAGCCACACCCGGCGCAGGGTCGTGTCGGCGCCGAGTTGAGCCTCGTACTCCACGGTGAAGGCGGGGTTGTCCGCGCCGGCGGCGGCGACGATCCGACCGCGGGCGCGGGTGGAATCACCCTTGGGGACGACCCTGACCTGCTCGATCAGTCTGCCGTTCTCGGATATCCACGTGTACATACGGGTGACCGAGGCGCGGTGCGCTTCGGCCTGCGGCGAGGACGTCTCAGAAGCGTTCACAGCCTCCACGGTAGGAAAATCTCCACCAAAACGCACATCTGAGTCCCGTTAACCTCCTGCCCACCACCCGTCACACAGGCGGATCCGGCCCCCGGACGGCCCCAAGGGGACCGGACGGCCCTGAGGAGGAACTGAGGGCCCGGGACGGCTGCGGGCGCCGCCAGCCCGCTGGACGGGCTCAACGCCGCCGCAGGTCGACCCGCGCGCGGCGCCACGGGTACAGGGTGACGTTGCGGGACCGCGGCCACTCGCGACCGCTGCCCACCGGCTCCAGGCGGTACCGCTCCAGCACCTGGCGCAGGATGACCTGGCCCTCCATCATCGCGAACGAGGCCCCGATGCAGCGGCGCGCGCCGCCGCCGAAGGGCAGCCACTCGGTCGGCGTGGGCACCTCGCCGAGGAACCTCCCCGGGTCGAAGTCACGGGGTCCCGCGTAGGTGGCCGCGGAGCGGTGGGCCAGGACGATCGACGGCGAGATCGTCACTCCCCGCGGGTAGGTCCGCCCGCCGACGGTGGCCGGCTCCTGCAGCTCCCGCATCACCATCGGCACCACCGGATGCAACCGAAGGACCTCCTTGAGCACGGCGTCGAGGTACTCCGACCCGCCCTCGGCGATCTCGGCCACACACCGGTCCTGGACGTCCGGGTGGCGGGCCAGTTCCAGCATCGACCACGCCATCGCCGTGGCCGTGGTCTCGTGCCCGGCCGCCACGAGGGTCATGAGCTGGTCGCGCAGCTCCTGGTCCGACAGCCCCTGCGCGTCGGCCGCCGAGGCGCGGACGAGCAGTGCCAGGAGGTCCCGCCGCTCGGACAGGGCCGGGTCCAGGCGGGCCGCGGAGATCTCCTCACCGAGGAACTCGTGGATGGTCTCCAGGTCCCGCACCTCCCGGCTCCACGGCCACCGCTGGCGCAGCGCGGGGATCCCCAGGCCGATCATCACCACCGGGCCGGCATCGACCGCCCGGGCGACGATCGGCCGCATCCGGTCCAGGCGCGCCGAGTCCGTCACCCCGAAGACCACCCGCAGGATCACCTCGAGCGTCAGCCGGTTGAGCAGCACGTGGGCGCGGACGCGACCCGACCGCGGCCAGTGGTCCAGCTGTTCGCGGGTGACCTCCTCGACGAGCGTGCGGTAGCCGTCGATCTCGCGCCGCCCGAACGCCGGCGCCAGCAGCCGCCGGGCGCGCGCGTGCTCGTCACCGTCCTGGAGGAGCAGCGAGTGCTCGCCGAGGAGGGGACGGAGCAGGTCGTTGCCCTTGCCGGCGTGGAAGACCGACGGCGAGCCGGCGAACACGTCCTTGATCTGCTCGGGCTCGGACACCGCGACGACCTTGCGCCCGGCGGGCATGAGATCGAGCGTGAACGGCACCCCGTAGCGCCGGGCCGCCGCCGGGAAGACGACGGCGGGAGCCGACAGGGCGAGCACCGCCTGCAGGATCCGCGGGAGCCGGGGGCCGGGCGGGAGCCCGTCCCGCCCGATCTCCCCCTGCGTGGTCGGGCCGGGGCCCGCGTGATCGTGAGCCGGGCCGGGGCCCGCGTGACCGTGAGCCGGGCCGGGGCCCGCGTGACCGTGTGTCGCCTCGCTGCGCATGCGCTCACCGTACGAGTCGGCACGCCCCCGCCGCAGCGGGATCGGAGATGCCCGGCGTCCGCCCGCGCACCCCTGCGTCACCCGCGGGCAGCCGGACGTTCACCGGTATCGCCACCTCGTCGTCGTCGATCAGGTCTAGCGTGGACCACATGGCCGTGCTCCCCGTGGACCTGGACTCGACGCCCGACGACATCGCCTCCCTCCTCGCCGTGGACGCCGCCGTCCGCGCGGCGGTGGGCCTCGACCACCACGCACCCGCCGCCGGCGCCCTGCACTGGTCGGGGGACGAGGGGATGTGGATGGCATTGCTGCGACCGGGGCCCGGGCGCGCACTCCTCGCCGGCTGGCACCACGAGTTCTCGCTCACCGAGGGCAGCGGTAACTCCGGCGAGGCCGGCACCGACCTGGTGGGCGACGCCCCCGGCTGGTGGCGCCGCGGCGTCGAACACGCCCGCACCCACGACGCGTGCCTGGGCTTCCTGTACGGGTGGGACGGGTCACGGTGGTGGCGACTGGACCAACCCGCCGACGACGGCTTCGACCCCGAACTGTTCCCGGTGACGCGGGCCGCCCTGCGCGACATCGTCGACGAACTGGCCGACGACACCCTGCTCGACGCCCCCGACCCCGATGCCGTGGAGGCACTGCTCACCGCCGGGTCCGCCCTCACCGCCGTCGAGCTCGGCGCGGTGCTCCACGCCCCCGACGGCTGGCCCGAGGTCGACCTCGACGCCGGCGCCCGGGCCGCCCGCGAGTTCGGCTCCGCGGTCCCCGCCTGAGCCGGCGGCCCGTCCAGCGCTGTAGAAAAAACGCTGGTAAGGATAGCCTTTCGAGGCTTGTCGGCGACTCCGGGGAGTCCTACCGTAGGGGCATGAGCGTCCCCGGTCCGGCACCACACAGCACGGTGGAACCCCACGATTCATCGGTCGGCGGCAAACTCAACTGGCTGCGTGCCGCGGTCCTGGGTGCCAATGACGGGCTGCTCTCGACCGCGGGCCTCGTCCTGGGCGTCGCCGCCGCCACCACGGATCGCCCGGCGATCCTCGTCGCCGGCATGGCGGGGTTGGTCGCGGGCGCGAGCTCGATGGCCATCGGCGAGTACGTGTCCGTGAGCACGCAACGCGACACCGAGAAGGCGCTCATCGAGAAGGAGACCCGCGAGCTCGAGGAGGCACCCGAAGCGGAGTTCGACGAGCTCGTGGGCCTGTACACGGCCAAGGGGCTCAGCGAGGAGACCGCCCGGCGGGTGGCGGAGGAGCTGCACGCCGACGATCCCCTGGCGGCCCACCTCGATGCGGAACTGGGCATCGACGCCGAGTCGTTGACCAACCCGGTCAGCGCCTCGATCTCGTCCGCGATCTCCTTCGCGCTCGGTGCCGTCATCCCCCTGCTCGCCGTCCTCGCCCCGGCCACGCTGAGGGTTCCGTTGATCGGCGTCCTCACGGTGGTGGGGTTGATCCTCGCCGGGTACGTCTCCGCCCGACTCGGGGACGCGGATCCCCGCCCGGCCGTGCGCCGGCTCGTGATCGGGGGCGTCGCGGCCATGACGGTGACCTACGGGATCGGCCTGCTGCTCGGGACCAGTGTGGCCTGAGCCGTGGGGCGCCTCCGCTGTTCGGGCCCGGGACGCGGGGGGATCGCCTGCATCGGAGGCGCGGACTCTGTAACCATGGTCCGGTGAAGAGACTCGGCTACGTGGCGGTGAGACGCCTCGCGCTCGAGATCATCGGGTGGACGCTCATCGTTCTCGGCATCGCCGCACTGTTCCTCCCGGGTCCCGGGCTCCTCATGCTGTTCGCCGGGACGGTGGTGCTCTCACGGCAGTACGAGTGGTTCGACCGGCGCCTCCTGTCGATCAAGCGCGTCGCCATGGAGGGCGCCTCCCGCGGGGTCCAGTCGTGGCCCAAGATCGCGGGGTCACTACTCGGCGCGGCCTGGCTGATCGGCCTGGGGATCTTCTGGGGGATCGGCTCGACGGTGCCGACCTGGTGGCCGCTGTCGGCCGACCTCTGGCTCATCGGCGGCTGGGGCACCGGCGGCACCCTCATCTTCTCGGGCCTCGTCGGGCTGGCGCTACTCGTCTACGCACTGCGACGGTTCCGCGGCAGCCCGTACGACCACGAGGCGGAGGTGGTGCACGACCACCAGCGCCGGGAGGAGCGGCGCAGGGCACGGGCCGTACGTCGACACGCCCACGCGGCGGCACGCCGCGCCGACCCCGGCGTCACTCCAGGCTGAACCGCTCCTCGCCGCCCACCTCGACCATCCGCTGCTCCCCCCGAACGCACACGCACACCGGGGTCTCGTCGATCACTCCGTCGCGGTGACGGATCACCACCTCGTCCCGCATCACCGTCACCGTGAGCGGCGAGCGCAGGTAGGTCATGTTGAACGAGACCCCGTCGATACCGCCGGGCAGATTCGGGTCGAACTGCAGCATCCCGCCCTCGACCCGCATCCCGGCGTAGAAGCGCTGCACGAGGTCGACCGTGCCGGACATGACCCCCATGTGGATGCCCTCGCGGGTCGTCCCACCCTGGATGTCGTGCACGTCGCTGCCCAGCGCGACCTTGAACCGTTCCCAGGAACTGTCCGGATCGAAGCGTGCGAGGACGCCCGCGTGGGTGATGTACGACAGGGTCGACCCGTGGGAGGTGCGGTGGTCGTAGTACTCGATGGTCCGCCGCGCGGCGTCCTCGGGGAACTCGTACCCGAGACGCCCGAACACCCGGCGCAACTCGTCGTCACTGAACAGGAAGAACAGCATCACCGCGTCGGCCTGTTTGGCCAGCTTGTACCGGTCCGGGGTGTCGCCCTCGGCCTTGAGGATCCGGTCGAGCCGCTGGATGTTGCCGTACCTGGCGCGGTATCCCTCCCAGTCCAGCTCCTCCAGCTCCTCGTAGCCCTCGAACTGGCTGATGATCCCGTCGTGGAACGGGACGAACATCTTTCGGCTCATGTCCTTCCACCGGGCGATCTCCTCGTCGCGCAGTTCGAGCCGGGCACGGACGGCACCGGCCTGGGGTGCCGGCAGCAGGTCGAGCAGGTGGGCGGCGATGTCGCAGATCCACGCCACGAAGACGTTGGTGTAGGCGTTGTTGCGCACTCCGCCCTCGGACGCGCCCGGGTACTTCTCGTGGTACTCGTCCGGCCCCATCACGCCGTGGATCTCGTACCGCTGCCGCTCGGGCGAGTAGTGCGCGATGGATGACCAGAACCGCGCGATGCCGAGCATCATCTCCGCGCCCCGGAACTCGAGGAACATCGTGTCCTCAGTGAGGGTGACGTACTGCCAGACGTTGTAGAAGATCGCGGCGCTGACGTGGCGTTGGTTGTGCGACAGGTCGATGTCCCACCGCCCGGACATCGGGTTGAGGTGGAGTTCCTGGGTCTGCTCCGTGCCGAGCGATCCGCTCTGCCACGGGAACATGAACCCCTCGTAGCCGGCCGACGCCGCCGCCACCCGCGCCTCGGACTGCCTCCGGTAGCGGTACATGAGCAGGCTGCGGGTCACGGCCGGGAGCCGGAAGGTCAGGAACGGGAAGACGAACAGCTCGTCCCAGAACACGTGGCCCCGATAGGCCTCACCGTTGATCCCGCGGGCGGGCACGCCGGCGTCGAGGTCGGAGGTGTTGTGCGAGCACGTCTGCAGGATGTGGCTGATGTGCACCCGCAGCAGGTGCTGGGCCTCGTCGTCGCCGAACACGTGCAGGTCACACGCCTGCCACAGCCGTTCCCACGACTCGCGGTGGTGCGCGTACGCCGCGTCGAACGGTCGCGAGCGCGACGCCGACCGGGACGCGCGCAGGAGCGTGTCCCCCGTGGCCGGGTCACGGGAGGTGAACAGGGCGACCGATTTCTCGATCGTCGTGGGGACGTCGCGCTCCAGCTCCACGTGGAGGGTCTGCTGGATGTAGTCCGCCGTCCGGAAGTCGGAGCGGGGCACCTCGCGTTCCCGGCCGCCGGTCGAGACGAGGGTGCGTGCCGCGACGCCGACGTTCACCTCGGACTGCCGGGTGCGCACCTTGAGCGCCATCACCTCGGGCTGCGGGAACACCGTGCTGCCCGGCCGGAGGTGATCGCTCTCGAGTTGCCGGTAGCGGGGCACCCCGTCGTTGGTGACGCGCCCGTCGAGCGCGCTCACGATCTCCGCCTGGCCGGACCAGTTCAGCGGCGTGATCGTCCACTCGAGGTAGGCGTGGTGCATGCTGGCCATCGACGCGAACCGTCGGCTCACCAGCTCGGTTTCCCGTCCCTCCCGGTCACGGAAGCGGATCTGGCGGGTCATCAGCGCCGAGCGCAGGTCCACCCGGTGGCGGTACTCGAGGATCTGCACCTCCGAGAGCCGTAGTACCTCGGCGCCGCCGATGCGCAGCTTGAGCGGCAGCCAGTTGGGGAGGTTGACCAGGTCCTCGTTGTGCACCGGCACGCCGCCGAGCATGGTGGTCGCGCGGTTGTAGAGGCCGTGCACGTAGGTGCCCGGGTAGTGGACCCCGTCGTTCTCCTCCCATTCGGCGGCGCCGCGGGTGGACATGTACCCGTTGCCGGTCGAGGTGAGGGTCTCGCGCAGGCCCTCCTCACCGGGGTCGAACCCGTCGTAGGACAGCGAGAAGGCGTCGTCCTGCCCGCCCGGGGAGGCTGCACGTCCGGCCTGTGAGGTGGTCACACGCCCGACCCTAACCAGTCCGTCGGCTCCTCGGCGGCGGTCCGGCCGGACGGCTCGGCGAGATCGTCATCCCGCCGAGACCCGCCCCGCGCGGGTCTACGATATGATCTACGTCATAGTCGGGACGGTTCGGGGCCGCGCCGCGATCCCTCTTGTCGACCGTCTCCGTCCGACAGGGGTTCATCATGACCGTTCAGCTCATCGAGATCACCGAGGACGTCGCCGACCGGCTCCAGGTCCTCACCACACCGACGGCCTGTCAGGTCGGCGATGCGCGCATGATCATCATCGATCTGCTCGGTTCCGGGCCGTCGTGGCCGTTGTCCGTCCTGGTCGACCACGTCTGCACCTCCTACGAGGCCCCGGACGGCGAGCGTCTCATGGTCGACCTGCGCGACCGCGAGGGCCTGGCCGACCACCTCCTGCGTGACGAGCCCGCCCTGCGCCACGTGACGTGGGTCCGCGCCACGCGCCAGGCACTGCGCGAGTTGACCGACGCCGGCGAGGTGGTGTGGAGCCTGCCGTCGGACGATCCGGACGAGGTCGACCATCCGGAGGTCGAGGTACTGATGTCCGGCGCCCAGCCGCGCGCGTTCCGCGTCTACGTCGGCGATCCGCTGCCCGACGGCTCGGTCTCCCTGCGGTAGCGGACGGCCACCGCGAGCATCACCGCGCCGACGGCGATGAACGACAGCACACGGAACAGTCCCGGCAGGGTGGCCAGGTCGAGCAGAAGCAGCTTCGCCAGCGCGAGGGAGCCCAGGACGAACCCGAGTCGACGCGCATCGGCGATCCGCGGGTTCGCGGTGAGGACGAGCCAGGCCGCGCAGCAGATCCACAGCACCGTCACCACCAGGTGTGCGGCGAGGAACCCGTTCCGCGCCACCCCGGTGAGGTCACCGATCACGACGCCCGCCGCGACCACCATCACCGAGAAGGCCGCCAGGGCCACGACGGCGCCCACCATCATCACGCGCGTCGACTCGCGGGGCAGGCGGCGGCGCGCCCACCACGTCACGGCGACCGCCAGCGCCGTGATGGCGAACGCGGAGACCACGTCCCAGTAGGTGAACTCGCGGACCGCGAGGCGGTCGCTCAGTACGAGGTGCGGTCGGTTGACGGCCGCGTAGACGAGCACGGCGATCACGGAGGCGGCCGCGGCCACCAGGTCCACCCAGCGTCGTCCCCACAGGCCGGCGGACACGACGTACGCCAGGGCGCTCAGGGTCAGAGCGAATCCGGTGAGCTCGCGCCCTCCCAGTTCGACCCACGTCAGTAGCAGGAGCGCGCTCCCGACGAACCCCGTGACCGCGGCCAGCAGCACGTGCGCCCTCTCGCGGCCGGTACGGCCGGCGAGAACCGCGACGGCGAGGTAGGCGGCGGCGAGGGCCAGCCCGACGGGCCAGCCGGGCCGGAGGAGGTGGGTGGCCGGCAGGAGGGCGAGGGGCAGGGCGGTGGGGACGACGACGAGGGCGGCATTGGCGAGTGCCGGGCGGCGGTGGGCGGTGTCGTACCAGGCCACCCCGACGCCCACGGTGGCAAAGACGAGCGGGGTCGCGATGAGCGCGATCTGTTCGCCGCGGCTGTGGAGTGCGGCCTGCGAGAGGTAGCCGGCCAGCAGGAACCCCGGTAGGACGGACCACACGACGCGGACGGCCGCCCCGAGTTCGGCGGCGAGTACCGCGGTGGCGATGCCGACGATCGCGACGAAGATCGGCAGCTCGACACCGGTGGAGATGAGGGGCGCCAGGAGCATCGTGCCGGCCGAGACCAGGCAGGCCAGCAGCCCGGAGGACCAGCGCCCCGCGAGTGCCATCCCTCCGAGGGCGAGCCCGCCCACGAACATGTACGCGGCCGGGACGGGGATCCACAGGTAGAGCGTGGTGCTGGCGATGACGTCGAGCATCGCCGCTGCCAGGCCCGTGCCGACCAGGGCCAGTGCGCCGGGGTTGACCGGGGTGCCGTCGGGGTCGGAGGCGGCCCGGGGGTCGGTGTGGGCCGCGGGGTCGGTGGTGGCGGATTCGTGGCGGGACTGCAGTCGCAGGCCGAGGCCGACGAGCACCACCGCCAGGACCGCGGCGGCGACGACCCGCGCGAGCGGCGGGAACAACCCCGCCTGGATGGCCACGACCAGTAGGAACGCGATGCCGGCGAGCATGACCGATCCGCCGATCGCGGCGATGACGGTGGCGGCCGTGATGCGCGGCCCCCGCCGCGGAGACCGACGCGGCGCCGCCCCCGCCGGCTGTTGCCACAGCCGGTCGGCCTGTTGCCACGGCCGGTCGGGGTGCGCGGGCCGATCGGGGTGCGCGGGCCGGTCCGGGTGGGCGGGCCGGTCGGGGTGCGCGGGCGGCGGCCCGTACCGCCCCGTGGGGTCGTCCTGTCCGGGTGGCCGCCAGGGCCCGCCCGGACGTGCCGGGGCGGGCGCCGACTGCGAGGGGGCGCCAGCCGGGGCCGGCGTCACCAGATGCGGCGTCCCCTGAGCCGGCGCGCCCGCACGCCACGGCGACTCCACCGGCGACTCTCCGGCCACCGCCGGACCGGACTGCCGGGCGAGTGCCGACAACCCGGCCCGCACTTCCCCGACCTCTGCGGTGATGCGTCCGAGACGGGCGTCGAGGTCGGCGAGGGCGCGCTGCAGGTCGGACTGCTGGGGGTTCACCCCTGAATCATCTACCGCACGGGCCCCGGCGTCCACGGACTCATCGGCGCGTGTCCCGCCCCGCGACGGTGCCGACGTCACCGACAGCGGCGGCGGCGTGCGCGAGCTCGACCAGGTCCTCCCCCGTCAACCCCGGGTAGCCGTGGCAGATGTCCCGCCACTGCGCCGGCACGGCCGACGCACCCCAGCGCGCGCCCAGCAGGCCCCCGGCGATGGCGGCGACCGTATCGGTGTCGCCTCCGATCCCGATCGCCGTGACCAGTGTGTCGGCGAGGTGCCGCCCGGGATCTGCGGCGGGGATCGGCGTGTGGTGGATCGCCGACCACGCCGACTGCAGGGCGGTCACCACCCAGCCGTTGCGGCGGAACCGTTCGGGCGGCCCCTGCTCGGCCTCGTCGATGCAGGCCTCCCAGTAGTCCCGGACCGGCCCGTCGAGGTGCGCCAGTCCGCCGCGGAGATCCAGGACCTGCTCCCGCACGGCGCGGTTGATGGCCAGCGACCACAGGACGCACGCCTGGGCGGTGCGTGGGTCGGAGTGGGTCAGGTCGCTCACGGCCGTGGCTGCCCTGACGATCGCCCCGGTGTCGCCGAGGTGGGCCAGGGCGACGGGTGCGGTGCGCATGAGGGAACCGTTGCCCGCGGAGTGGTGACTCCGTCTGAAGTGCTCCTCGGCCGCCTCCCGCGCGGCGGCGGCCGTCGGCGCGGGCCCCGCGGCCCGCAGGACCGCGGCGGTCTGGTTGCCGATGTCCGGCGGGCCGGAGTCGTACCACCACCTGAAGTTGCGGATGACCTCCGAGAGCGCCTCGTCCGTGAGCAGGCCCCCACCCCGGGCGGCCACGTCGAGCACGCACCACGCCATGGACGTGTCGTCGGTCCACTGTCCGGGCGCGAACCCGCCCAGTCCGCCGCCGATCATCTGCGGCCCCTCGGGACCGAGCGGCGCGGAGCCGTACTCGTATCCGGCGCCGAGAGCGTCCCCCACGGCGGTACCGAGCATCACCCCGGCGACCCGGTCGTCCCACCCCCGGTCTCCACTGCCCGTCATCACGCCACCTTCCCTCCGAGCCGGTACGCCAGCTCATCCCGGTTCTGTTCGAGGTCCTTCGCGAACGCGCGGAGCATGCCCTCGATGTTGTCCACCGAGAGCGGGCGCGCGGGGAGGGTGATCCGCTGGAACACGTCGCGCCCGCTGAGGTACCAGGTGCTCCACATCCCCTTGCTGCCCGAGCAGATCCACCTCGACCGCGGTGTTGCGACGGCTGTACACGCCGCGGACCACGAGGGCCCAGGCCTGGACCAGCCCGCCGTCGGGGCTGAAGATGACGAACACCGTGGTGCCGGCGACGGTGAAATACACGTCGCAGTCGTCGTCGACGCCCGGCTCCTGCCCGAACACCCTCCCCACCGCCTCCACGACCACCGGACGCAGCGCGTCCGGACCACCGCGGACCCCACCGTCCGTACGGCCGTCCGGCCCACCCGGCGCGTCCGCGTCCGCGAGCCTCAGGGACTCCGCCAACTCGGCTGCTCCTCGTCCGCTGGCGCGGGCCGTGAACAGCTGGGGGTGCGGCAACCGCAGGTCCTCGCGCGCCACGCGGACGATCGCGTCCGCCAGTGCGAACGCCCCGTCGGCGCCGGCGCTGGCCACGACCTCCTCGGCCGCCGTGCTGCCGGAGATCCCGCGGGCGACCCACATGAATCCCCGACCACGGTCCGACCGGACGACGAGCTACTGGCTCCACCCCTCCGGCCCGGGCGGGGCCACCAGCGCCAGCGCGCCGCCGTCCCCGACAGCACCGATCCGCAGGATCAGCGTGTCCAGGAACACGCCCCATGCGCACTCGGTGGCCTCGCCGCCGACCCCGTCCATGCCGTCGTCTCGTCGACTTCCCATGACCCCTCCACTCCTTTAGCACTCCAGGCGCGCTAAACATTAGCACGCCAATCGCGCTAAAGTGAAGGCCATGTCCGATCTCGATAAGTTCCCCCGGCCCGCCGTGGCCGTGGACCTGGCGATCCTCACCGTGACAGGGGCCGGCGGCACCGACCCCGAGCTGCGGGTATTCACGCAATCACGCCGGAATCCGGACGGTCGCGCGCTCCCGGGCGCGTTCCTGCGCGAGCGGACGACCGTCGCCGAGACCGCGGACCACGTACTCCGCGAGAAGGTCCGGATCGCGCCACACGAGACCATCCGTCCGCGCCTGCTGCGGCTCTTCGACGACCCGGGGCGGGACGAGCGGACGTGGGCCGTCTCCGCCGCCCACGCGCTCCCCCTGCCCGAGTCCGCGCTGGCCGGAGCGAACGGCGAACTCACCCGCGTCACCGCGGACGGCCGACTCGACGGCATCGAGTCGCTACTGTTCGACCACGACGCGATCGTCGACGCCGCGATCCGCGACGTCCGCGAGCTCTACGAGATCCGCCAGCGCTACGTCGACGTGGGCCCCGACCCCGACGGCTTCCTGGCCGAACCGTTCACGCTGCTCCAACTACGTCGCGTGCACGAGGCCGTGATCGGCGAGGAACTGCACAAGGACAACTTCGCGCGCCGGATGCGACCGCACCTGGAACCCGTCCTGGACGACGACGGCGAGGTGGCGCTGTCCACGGCCCTACGCGGTCGCCCGGCCGCGCTCTTCCGGCGCGCGCGCTGAGGCGTCCCGCGCCGCCCGCGACCGCAGCACCAGGGTCACGCCGACCGCACTGATCGCCATGCCGACCACGGCCGGGAGGGTGATCGGGACACCGAACATGAGCCACACCCAGACCATGGTCGTGGGCGGGGTGAGGTAGAGCAGCACGCTCGCGACGGTGGCGCCACGGGTGCGGGTGACAAAGACGAAGAGGACGTACCCACACAGGGTGGACAGGAACACCAGCCAGGCCACCGCCGCCCAGAAGTCGGGTTCGGCCACGGGCGCCGCCTGGCCGGTCACCAGAGCCGCGGACATCAGGGTGACCCCCGCGACGACGGACTGCATGGTGATCGACTGCAGCAGCGTCTCGGAGGGCCGCAGCCGCTGCGTGAGAACCGTGCCCGTGGCCAGACTGAGCATGCCCGCCGCCGGGAACAGGTACGCCCACCACGGGGCGGCGCCCGCGTCGAGACCGCCGGAGACCACCACCACGACGCCCGCCATCCCCAGCACCATGCCGACCCACATGCCGGCCGTCGTGCGCTCGCCGAGGACCCTGCCCGCCACCGTCGCCACCAGCAGTGGCTGGAGCGCGGCGATGAGCGCCGCGGTGCCGCCGTCGACGCCCCGGGAGACCCCCTCGAAGATCATGAACAGGAAGAACGCCTGACTGAACAGGCCCAACACCGCCTGCCGCGTCCACGCCGCGCGATCGTTCAACCGCACCCCCAGCACGAGGCAGACGGTCACCAACAGCACGCCGAGGATCGAGAACCGCCAGCCCAGCAGCTGCAGCGGGGTCCCGTCGGCCCGGATCCCGAGTTCCGCGCCGACATAGCCCGAGCTCCACATGAGCACCAGGGCCACCGACGCCAGATGGCCGGCGTTGCGGCGGAGCGCCTCTCGCGCGGGCTGAGCCATCGGCACAGCCTACGAAGCGGCCGACCTCGTCGTCGTCGTACTCTCGCGTCCCACCCCCGGCCCGTGGCCGTTCACCCCTCCGCGCTCACTCCTCTGCGCTCACTCCTCTGTGCTCATTCCTTCGCGTCGACGATCACCGTCCCGGCCTCGAGCCGGGTGCCCGTGGGGCCGCCACCGCCTCCTCGAGCGACGACGGCGCGCGGTCAGAGGTCGGACTGTGGTTTCTGTCGCGGCTCCGGGACGGGCCCCACTCGTCGGACGTGGGGGAGGCGGTCGGGTCCATGGGATTCGCACTCGCGGTCATCGGGGTGTGCATCCTTATCGGCGGGACGCGGCTGCGGTGGCTGTTCCGGCCGGAGCGGGTGCTGGGCGCGATGCCCCTGACCGCGTACACCGCACATCTCCTCGTCTGGGCGGCGTGGATCGCCATCGCGCGCGCCGAGGGCCGACAGTTCGACCCGATGGACGCCCCGACAGCATCTCCTGGCGGGTGTTCTCGGACCCGGCCTCGGGGCTCGGCGCCAAGAACGCGCTCTTCCTCCAGATGCTCGAACCGGGCATGATGACCCACTTCGATCGGGTCTCGCTGACCAGCGAGGGCGCCGACGAGATGGCCGCCCGGTTCGACCGCACGGCCGCCTACCTGCGGGACTCGGTCTTCGCCGACACCGCCCACGCGGACGCGGCGGCCAAGCGCGTCGACCACCTCCACGAGATGGCGACCTGGACCAACCCGGAGACCGGAGAGGTGGAAGAGGCCAAGCAGCCGGAATGGATGCGGTGGACGTGGTGGACGTACATCTGGTCGGCCGTCCGGGGCTACCAGGAGTTCGGCCCGGGCCTGAGCACAGCGGACGCGGACCGCCTGGTGGTGGAGTCCCACATCGGCGCGGACAAACTGCACGTCCCCGGCCCGCACCTCGAGACCTTCGCAGCGGTCGACCAGTACGTCACCGAGGGCCTCGACACCAAGGCGTTGACCATCTTCGCCGCGATGGCCGGCCACTCGCTCCGGCACCCGGACGTGAAGGGCCCGGTGGCCAGGTGGGTCACCCGCCAGATCCTCAACGGCGTGCTGTCGCTACTCCCCGACCAGGCCAAGCTGTTCTTCGCCGTGGAGGACCGCAGCGCCAAGGAGTTCGCCCGCGGGGCCAGGTTCACCAAGCTCGTCGCCACACTCGCGCGGAAGAACCGGACCGCCGAGGACCTCATCGCGCAGGCGATCGGCGAGTCCGTCGCGGCGCCCTACCAACGGGTGCGGGTCAAGAAGACCAAGGCCTCGCCGGCTTCCTGACGCGTCGACCGCGAGATCCCACACAGGCCCGGCCCCGACAGCGCACCGGGCCGCGGCCTCCCGACCTGCGGTGCCCTGCACACCGTCTTCAGGGCACCGCAGGTCAGGGCCGGTCAGGGCCGGTCGATGGCGGAGTGTCGCGGTGCGGCGGGTGGAGCGAGAGGGCCCGCGCCGAGACTGTGCGCCATTTACATAGTGTGTGCCACACACTAACGTGTGCCGCATGGGCGACGACGCGGACGCGGCACTGGGCACCCACCTGCAGGAACTCCGGCGCGGGTCGGTCGTCCTGGCGAGTCTGCTGGCCTGCCGGACGCCCAGGTACGGGTACGCCCTGCTCACCACGCTGGCCGAGGCGGGAATCGCCACCGAGGCCAACACCCTCTACCCGTTGCTGCGCCGCCTCGAGGGACAGGGCTTGCTCACCTCGACGTGGCGGACCGAGGAGCCCAGGCCCCGCAAGTACTACGAGACCACCGCGCTCGGCACCGAGACCGCCGAGCGCCTGCACGCCGAGTGGCTGGCATTGGGTGCCGGCTACACCGATCTGCGGAAGGCGGACGAGTGATGTCCACACTGACCGATCGCTACATCTGCGAGGTGGTCCGCCACCTCCCCGAGGACCAGCGCGGCGACATCTCCTCGGAGATCGCCGCGACCATCGCCGACATGGTCGCCGCCGAACCCGACGCCGGGAACGATGCCAGCGGGACCGAACCGGCCGGGACCGCCGACCGCGATTCCGCCGAACGCGCCGTCCTGGCGCGACTGGGCGACCCGGCCGAACTCGCACGCCGCTATGCCGGCACCCGCCAGTACCTCGTGGGCCCGGACGTCTACCCGGTCTGGGCCCGGGTGCTGCGGTGGCTCCTGCCCGTCGTGGGCGTCATCGCCGCCCTGGCCGGCGGCATCCTCTACGTCTCCACCACCGCGGAGCCGGAGCTCGGCGGCCTCATCGGCCAACTCGTCAGCTCCGTCGCCGCCGCCCTGCTGTGGGCCTTCGCGGCCTGGACGCTCGTGGTGGTGATCATCGAGCGGACGACCCCGGAGGGCGAACGCAGTCCGTTGACCCTGACCCCCACCTGGGACCCGGCGCACCTCGACGGGCCCCGTGCCGGGGCGGACACCCGCGTCGACGCGGTCGTGTCGCTGGTGATGCTGGCCATCCTGGTCGCGGTGCCGTTCGTCCCGTCGACGTTCCTGTACATCGGCCATCTCAACGGCGGCGAACCGCTCGTGAACCCCGCCATCCCCACCAGGTGGTTCACGGGGTACGTGCTGCTGATCGGAGCGCTGGCGCTCGTCCAGGTGTGGCGCCTGGTGAGGCCGGGCAGGTCACCGGCGCGGCTCGGCATCGACGTGGTGGTCGACGTTGTCTTCGGCGTCTTCCTCACGGCCCTGGTGCTGAGCCACGACTCGGTGATCCACCCCGACCTCGTCGCGGCGGACGACGGCGGCACGGCGACCACCGCGATCCGCTGGAGCATCATCGCCACGATCTGGGTGATCGTGGTCTGGGATCAGATCGAGACCCTGCGGGCGTATCGGCGGGGTACCGCGAGCACAGCGTGAACCCCGCCGGCCGGCAATAGCGAACGCCCCCGTCCGCGTGGACGGGGGCGTTCCTTCTGTGCGCCCGAAGGGACTCGAACCCCTAACCTCTTGATCCGTAGTCAAGTGCTCTATCCATTGAGCTACGGGCGCAATATTCTTCTGTCGTGCCAGCTATCCGGTCACCCGGATCCCCGGCATGGCGGAGGCGAGAGGATTTGAACCTCCGGTCCCCTTTGAGGAGGACAACTCATTAGCAGTGAGTCCCATTCGGCCGCTCTGGCACGCCTCCTGGAGGCTCTGCTGAGCCAACGAGGAATTACAGTACACACAGGCCGGGCCGGTGCGCAAAACGGCCGGACACCGGGCCCGCAGGGGGTGGTCCTACCCTGTAGTCATGTCCCCCGACGTGCGCAGCGACCTCGACGCCATCCCCGCCTACATTCCGGGCGCCTCCGTGCCGGGCGCGGTCAAACTCGCGTCCAACGAGACCACCGCGGGCCCGCTGCCGAGCGTGGCGGCGGCCATCGCCGAGGCCGCGGCGGGCGCCAATCGCTACCCGGACATCACCGCCGGCGCGCTCGTCGACCGGCTCGCGGACTTCCTCGACGTGCCCACCGGGAACGTCACCGCCGGCTGCGGCTCGGTCGCCCTGTGCCAGCAACTGGTCCAGGCGGTGTGTGCACCGGGCGACGAGGTGGTCTTCGGCTGGCGCTCCTTCGAGGCGTACCCGATCATCGCCCGCATCGCCCACGCGGTCCCGATCGCGGTCCCCAACCGGGACGACGGGTCGCTGGACCTCGACGCGATCGTCGCCACCGTCACCGACCGGACCCGGCTGATCTTCGTCTGCACGCCCAACAACCCGACCGGCCCGGCGGTGACCCGCGCCGAACTCCTCGCTTTTCTCGACCGCGTCCCCGAACGGGTCACCGTGGCGCTGGACGAGGCCTACTACGAGTACATGCGATCCGAGGACCCGGTGGACGGCGTCGCCGAGGCGATGTCGCGGCCCAACGTGGTCTCGCTGCGCACCTTCTCCAAGGCCTACGGTCTGGCCGGCCTCCGTGTCGGCTACCTCGTCGGACCCGCCGAACTGGTGGTACCGGTGGCGAAGATGGTCGTCCCGTTCTCGGTGAGCTCCCTGGCGCAGGCCGCCGGAATCGCCTGCCTCGAGGCCGGGGACGAACTGCGGGCCCGCACCGACGCGGTCGTCGCCGAGCGCTCCCGCGTACGGGCTTCCCTGCTCGACATGGGGCACGCGGTCCCGGACACCCAGGCGAACTTCGTCTGGCTACCCCTCGGGGACGCCGCGGCTGATTTCGACGCCCACTGCCGCGAGCACCTGGTCGTCACCCGGTGTTTCGCCGGCGACGGAGTGCGGGTGTCCATCGGGGATCCCGAGGAAAACGACCGATTCCTCACTGCCGCCCGGCATTTCGTGACCAGAACGTAATGCTTCCGGCGGGGTCCCGTGACATCGCGAGGGCAGCATGGGCCGGGTTTGGGAGAGCAGGTCACGATCTCGCGATCCCCGGATCGCGGAACGTGCGAGCCCCCGCCCCTCTAGGAGACGATGTGCAGCAGAAGAGTTCATGGCACGAGGTGAACTCCGCAGCTATCCACACGTCCATAACGGGCCGCGTCGGGCCGGTCGCTTTCGCGCTGTTCGCGGCCGTGGTCCTCGTCGCAACCCTCGCCTCCCCTCCGCGTGCCGACGCGCAGACCAGCAGTCCCTGGAGCCCGGCGGCGGAGACCCGGTCGGTCCGCATCCTGGGGATCGGGGAGTTCTCCGGTGCGCTGTCCCGGCCCGTGGGGTTCCAGGGCGAGCTCCGTGACGGCTCGGGCAACGTCCGCCCCGCCGGTGGCGGGCCACACCTCGCGGCCACGGTCGGAAAGTTGCGCGACCAGGCCGAGGATTCACTGCTGTTCGCCACCGGCGACTCGATCGGCGGGACCGCCCCCGAGGCCGCGTTGCTGGGTGACCGAGCGACCATCGAGTACTTCAACCGGCTCGGTGTGGACGGGGCCGGCGTGGGACGACGCGAACTCGAGAAGGGCGCCGACCACGTCCGATCCCTGGTCACGCCGGGGTGCGCGACCGAGCGGGATTGCCGCGTCGATCCCCCGCTCCCGCCGTTCCGTGGGGCGGCGTTCCCGTTCCTGGCATCCAACGCCATCCCGTCGCCCGATTCGGCCCCCACCTTCCCCTTCGCGATCCACCGAGTCGGTGACGTCCGGGTGGGGGTCGTGGCGGTGACTTCCCCGTCGACGTCCGTCCCGGAGACGACCACGCGGTTGACCGACCCCCTCCGCGCGATCGACGAGACCGTGGAGTCACTGCGGTTCCTGGGCGTGGAGGCGATCGTCGCCATGGTCCAGTCCGACGCCGTCCACGACAATCTCGATCCGGCGGCCTGCCCCGACGAGCTCACCGAGTTGGACCTGGTCAAGCAGCTCAACCCCGCCGTGGACGCCCTGATCGTGGGAGCCTCCGGCGGCCCGGCCACCTGCCGTGTCTTCGACTCGGACAACGACGAGCGCGTCGTCGTGGCCCCCGCGTCCCACGGCCGGTCCGTCACCGTCGTCGACCTGGCGGTCGACCCCTCCACTGGCGATGTGATCCGGCCCCAGACGTCGGTGTTCAACCAGACGGTCAACCTCGACATAGAACCCGATGCCGGGACCGAGGAGCTCGTACGCCAGGCCCAGGCCGCTGCGGCACCGCAAGCCCGCGAGGTCATCGGCACCGCCGACGAGACCATCGAGCGGGCCATGGATGCGAACGGCGAGTCACCACTGGCGGATCTCATCGCGGACGGCCAGCTTCACGCCGCCCGGGGTCGGGGCGCCGAGCTGGCCCTGTCCAACCCGGATTCCCTGCGCACCGACCTCCCCGCCGGGCCCCTCGACTACGCCGACCTGCACACCGTGCAGCCCTACGGGGATCGCCTCTACCTGGTCACCGTGACCGGGGAGGAACTCCGCGCGGCCTTCGACCACTTCGCCGACGACATCGGCCGCAACGGCCCGGCGGTCTCGTCGAACGTGCGCTACACCGTCGACCTCCGCCGCCCGCCCGGAGCGAGGGTGTCGGAGATAATTATCGACGACGAGCCCGTCGACCCCGGGCGCGAGTACACCGTCGTGGTGAACGAGTTCCTCTCCTCCCCCGAGTGGCACGGCTCGGTCCTGGCCGAACGCGGGGACCGCCGCGAGGCCGGGGTGACCGATCTCGACGCACTGCGTCGCTATGTGGCCGAGGAGGGCCCGCTGAGCGCCCCCGAGACCGGCCGGATCAGCGTCGTCGGCTGACAAGACCCGACAGTCGCACCGGCTGGCCGCGTGCCGTGCTCGGCACGGCACGCCGGGGGCCGACACGGGGGGCACCTCTCAGCGCCGCGGGCCTATCAAAGAGTAAGATCAGCTTCACTCTCCGCGATTCCGGACGCCCCCGCCCCTGTGCACCGTGCCCACCCAAGGAGAAAAAAGGTACTCCGCCTTATCGACTCCTGAGGAAGTGGTGGCCATGTCGTCGCGAAGACCCGTCGTGGGACCGGGGCACCTCCTCATGCGTGGCGCGGCCCTGGTGGGCGGCGCACTCACCCTGGTCGGCTGCATGACGACGACCGCCGTTCCGCAGGTGGACCCGACTTTTGCGGGAACCGTCCGACTGGACGAGGTCACGGTCCAGCGCTTCGAGTACCCGACCCGGGATTCCGACGCCGATCCCGAACAGAACTGGGCGGACCTGTACCTGCCGTCCGGGGCCCAGGGGGTCGACACCATCCCGCTCGCGGTCCTCATCCACGGAGGGGCGTGGCAGAACCAGCTGGGTGCGGACATCTTCGACCCCCTGGCGCGCGAATTGGCGAGCCGCGGAATGGCGGTCTACAACGTGGAGTACCGCCGGGTCGGGTCCGGCGGCGGCTGGCCCGTCACCTTCCGGGACATCGCGGACGCGCTCGACCACGTGGTCGAGGTGGACCGGCGCTTCCCCCAGATCACGACCGATGACGAAGTGGTGGTGGGCCACAGCGCGGGTGCCCAACTCGCCGTGTGGGGCGGCACCCGCCACCTGCTCGAGGACGACGAGGTGGGCTCCGAGCCCGCGTTCCGGCCCACGCGCGTGATCTCGATCGCCGGACCACTGGACATGGTCTATGCAGCGAACCACGGGGACGACAGGATCGTCACGGCGATCGGCGGGACGCCCTCCGAGTTCCCGTGGCGGTACGCGTCGGTGGACCCCATCCAGAACATCGACACCGGCACACCGGTCGTCGCGATCCACGGCAACCGGGACGCGGCCGTCTCGGCGGAGAACTCCCGGCGCTACGTCGACGAGGTCACCCGCCGGGGAGGACGCGCCAAACTGGTCCTGCTCGAGGGTGAGGACCACGTCTCGATCGTCTCGGGAAAGTCCCGCTCGTACCCGCGGGTGCTCGAGATCATCCGCTACGTCGCGGCAGCGGACCTGCAGGAGACGACCGCCTGAGCCGGCCCTGCCTCGACTCGGGCCCGCGCGGATCGGACCTGGGCGGAAGTGGAGGGATTTGAACCCCCGGTGCTGTTTAGGCACGCTCGCTTTCAAGGCGAGTGCATTCGGCCGCTCTGCCACACTTCCCCGCCGCCTGCCGCGACACGCACGACCGCGTGGTTCCACGTGGAACCCGCGTTGACGACGCCGTTCATCGTAGTGGACCGCGGGCGTGCGCACCCAGCCCGCCTGCCCTCGGGTCTCATCCCGGCTACCGTCGGAGGACATGAAGGCAATCGCATATGACAACGGCCCCGACACCCTGCGCCTGACCGAGGTCGACGACCCGGTCGCCTCCGCCGGCGAGGTCCTCATCGATGTCGCGGCCTCCGCGGTGAACCGGGCCGACCTGCTGCAGTCCAGGGGCCACTACCCGCCGCCTCCCGGCGCCTCCGAGATCCTCGGCCTCGAGTGCTCGGGCCGCATCGCCGCGGTCGGCGAGGGCGTGGAGGGCCTGGCGGTGGGCGACGAGGTGTGCGCGCTACTGGCCGGCGGCGGGTACGCGGAGAAGGTCGCCGTCCCGGCCGGTCAGGTCATGCCGGTCCCCGCCGGGGTCTCGCTCCACGAGGCCGCGTCCCTCCCGGAGGTGGCGTGCACCGTGTGGTCGAACCTGGCCATGACGGGAGGGCTCGGCCGCGGCGTCCTGGCCGCGCAGGCCCGATGGGGCGACACGGACCTCGGTGCCCCGCGTGTGCTGATCCACGGCGGCGCCGGCGGCATCGGCTCGCACGCGATCCAGGTGTGCCGCGCCCTCGGGGCCCGCGTGGCCACCACCGCGGGCGGGCCGGAGAAGGTGCAGATGTGCCGCGAACTGGGCGCGGACCTGGTGATCGACTACCGGGACGAGGACTTCGTCGAACGGGTCAGGGACTGGACCGACGACGACGAGCGCGGCCGCGGCGTCGACCTGGTCCTGGACGTGATGGGCGCGAAGTACCTGGAGAAGAACATCGCGTCCCTGGCGCCGGACGGTCGCGTCATCGTCATCGGCCTCCAGGGCGGGGTCAAGGGTGAGCTCAACCTGGGCCGGTTGCTGCCCAAGCGTGCCGGCATCCTCGCGACCAACCTCCGGGCCCGACCCGCGGACGGCCCCGGCGGCAAGACCGGCATCTGCCGGGAGGTCGTCGACCAGGTGTGGCCGATGGTCGCAGCAGGGGACGTCACCACCCGGGTCTCCCGCGAGATCCCGCTCGGCCGGGCCGCAGACGCACTGGCCCTGCTGGAGTCGGGCGAGAGCCACGGCAAGATCCTGCTCACGGTCGACTGAGGCGATCCAGCACGTCGAGGGTCTCGTCGCACCAGCCCACCCACGCCTGCTCCGCCTGGATGCCCAACTTGAGCACCTGGTGTTGGAGCGCACCCCGGACCTCAACGGGGTCGCGGTCCGCGAAGTCCTGCTCCTCGATCTCCCGGTACCGCCGCAGGTTCTCCACCCGCTGGCGGCGGTGGTACCCGAGGGCCCGCCGAAGGTCGTCCACCCTACCCGTGGCCGCGGCCGCGCGGACACGGACCGCGAGGCTCGAGCGCATCGGTTCGGGCTCGTCGTCCTCCCCGATCCACTCCACCAGCAGGGCCCGGCCGGTGTCGGCGACGGCGAACCTCCTGGGTTGTCCCCGCCGCGGCGGTCCCTGCTGCGGCAGCTCGCGGATGAGGCCCGCGGACGCCAGCCGATCGAGCTCGCGATAGATCTGCTGGTGGGTCGCGGGCCAGAAGTACCCGATCGACTTGTCGAACCGGCGGGCGAGTTCGATGCCGCTGCCCTCCCGCTCGGTGAGGGAGGTGAGGATCGCGAACTTCAGCGACATCGGGTCAGCGGGTCGCGGGCAGACCCGCGGTGAGGGCCGCCACCGCGTCGTCGTACTCGGACCGCAGCCGCTCGACCAGCTCGCGGACGGGCCCGACCGAGTCCACCGCGCCCACGCCCTGACCGGCGCCCCAGATGTCGCGCCACGCCTTGGAGTCGGTGGTCCCCCCGGAGCCGAAGTCCATGGCCGAGGGATCGGACTCGGGCAGATCGTCGGGGTTCAGGCCGGCGGCCTCGATACTGCCCCGCAGGTAGTTTCCGTGGATACCGGTGAAGAGGTTGCTGTAGACGATGTCGCCGGCGCCGCTGTCGACGATCATCTGCTTGTAGGCGTCGGTGGCGCGGGACTCCTCGGTCGCGAGGAACGCCGAACCCACGTAGGCGAGGTCGGCACCGGCCGCCTGCGCGGCGAGGATCGAGCGACCGTGGGCGATGGCCCCGGACAGCAGCAGCGGGCCGTCGAACCACTCGCGGATCTCGCTGATCAGCGCGAACGGAGACTGGGTGCCGGCGTGTCCCCCGGCGCCCGCGGCGACCGCGACGAGCCCGTCCGCCCCCTTCTCGACGGCCTTGCGGGCGAACCGGTCGTTGATCACGTCATGCAGGACGATGCCGCCGTACGAATGGACGGCCTCGTTGACCTCCTCGCGCGCGCCGAGGGAGGTGATGACGATCGGCACCTCGTGCTCGACCACGGTGGCCAGGTCCTGCTCGAGCCGATCATTGGAGCGATGGACGATCTGGTTGACCGCGAACGGGGCGACGTACCGGTCGGGATTCGCGGCGGCGAACGCCTCATTGCTCTCCCTGACCTGCTCGATCCACTCGGCCAGCGCCGACTGCGGCCGCGCGTTGAGCGCCGGGAACGACCCGATCACCCCCGCCTGACACTGCGCGGCCACCAGCTCGGGGCCGGAGTAGATGAACATCGGCGAGGCGACCACCGGGACGGTGAGCGGGCCGGCGAGCACTGAGGGAAGGGCCATGAGCAGTCCTTTCGAGAGCGGGGCGGAGCAGACTTCTCCGCTGACCGTACGGTCGCGCCGACTTTCATGCAACTAGTTGCACAAAAGTCGACGGCCTCGCGTCGGCGACAGAACCCACACCTCACGGACGGGAATCGCGGTCTAGGACAGCTCCGCGAAGCGTTCGGTGTCGCGCACCTTGCCGGAGACGATGATGGTGTCCCCCGGGTGCAGGATCGTGTCGGCGGTGGCGTAGGTGAAGCCCTCCCCGGGACGCTTGATCGCCACCACGGTCACGCCGTGGTCCGTGCGGATCGAGGTCGCACCGAGACTGCGACCCGTCGCGAACGCCGGGGCGGTCGTCTTGACCATGGCGAACCCGTCATCGAACTCGATGTAGTCGATCATCCGGCCGCGGACCAGGTGGGCCACCCGCTTGCCCATGTCGTGTTCCGGCCGCACGACATGATGCACACCGATCTGCGTGAGGATCTTGGCGTGGGAGTTGCTGATCGCCTTGGCCCACACGTTCGCCACGCCCATATTGATCAGGGCCGAGGCGGTCAGCAGGCTGGCCTCGAGGTCGGAGCCGATCCCCACCACCGCGCGATCGAACTCGTGCACCGACAACTGACGTAGGGACTCCTCGTCCGTGGTGTCGGCCACCACCGCGTGCGTGAGGCGGTTGGCGATCTTCTGCACGACCGCATCGCTCGCGTCGACACCCAACACCTCCGCGCCCTGGGACATCAACTCCAGGGCGAGCGACTTGCCGAACCGACCCAGACCGAGCACTGCCACGGCGTCCGGCGCTGATTTCCTAGCCAATGAGTGGCCTTTCTGCGGGAAGGTCGTACCGTCGTCCGCGCTGGCGAGCGGCCAGGGCACTGACCATGGTGATCGGGCCGATCCGGCCCAGGTACATCAGTCCGATCAGTATCCACTGACCCCACTCGGGAAGCCGCGCGGTGATGCCGGTGGACAGCCCCACCGTGGCGAACGCGGAAGTGACCTCGAACAACAGTTCATTAAGCCCGAACGGCGTCCCCGCCAGGAGCACGATGGTCGAGACCGTCACCAATCCGATACCGATGAGTGCCACGGCCAACGCCTGGCGCTGGACGCGGGTGTCCACACGGCGGTCGAAGATCGTGACCGATTTCTCGCCCCGCACCTCTGCGACCATGACGAACAGCAGAAGTGCGAAGGTCGTCACCTTGATACCGCCGGCAGTGCCTCCGCTGCCGCCTCCGATGAACATCAACACGTCGGTCACGAGCAGGGTCGCCTCGTCCATCTGCGCGTAGTCGACGCTGTTGAAGCCGGCGGTTCTGGGCATCGTCCCCTGGAACGCGGCCACCAGGACCTTGTCGGCGAAACCGAACGATTGCAGCGTGCGGGTCCACTCCAGCGCCAGGACCGCCGCGAACCCCGCCAACAGCAGGATCGCCGTGACGTGCACGGTCAGCCGGGTGTGCAGGCTCCACCGCGGGTGCTCCCGGGTCGCGGATCCGGACCGGCGGATGCGCCGCCCCACCTCGAACAGGACCGGGAAGCCCAACCCGCCCAGGATCACCGCCACCATCAACGGCACACAGATCCACGGATCGGTGGCGAAGCCGATCACGTTGTCGCTGTACAGCGCGAACCCGGCGTTGTTGAACGCCGAGACCGAATGGAACACGCCCAGCCACAGCGACCGCAGCACCGGCTCGTCGTACCCGACCGCGAAACGAATCGCCAGCGCCGCCGCGGTGACCGCCTCGATCAGCAGACTCATCCGGACCACGCCCACGACCACGCCCCGCACGTCGCCGAGTTCGGCCGCCCGGGCCTCGGCGGCGGTGTTCAACCGTGCCTTGAGCCCGATCCGGTGCGCCAACATCAGCCCCACCAACGAGGCCATGGTCATGATCCCCAGGCCACCGACCTGGATCAGCCCCAGAATGACCGCCTGACCGAATCCCGACCAGTGCACAGGGGTGTCCACCACGATCAACCCGGTCAAGCACATCGCCGACGTCGCCGTGAACAGCGCTGCGGTCACACTGGTGGCGCCGCCGGACGCCACCGCCGCGGGCAGCAGCAGCAACCCGGTCCCCACCGCGATCGCCGCAGCGAAACTCAGGGCGACGACCCGGACCGGACTCAACGTCGCCCAGCCCGCCCACCGCCGCATCACAGACGGTGACACCCGCCCATACGCAGTCACGAGGTCAGACAGTAGACCTCGGCGGCACCGATGAACAGTAGGGGTTTGCGCCCGGTGAACCGGCTGCGTATCACTGCAGCGTGCGGCCCGCAGCCCCCGCGTAGATCTCCTGCGCCAACCGCTCCGCGCCCTCCACGAGCGCGGCGACGGCGGCCGGATCGACTCCACCCGCGGCGGGCACCCGGGAGACGACGGTGCGCGGACCGTCGTCGGCCGCCACGGAACTCCACTGCGATCCGGCGGCGAGCAGCGCCCCGTGCTTGACGTCGTAGTAGGCCGACCCCGACCGCAGTGCCACCCCGGAGGCCCCGCGGGCCGCCGCGAAGAGATGCGGATGGAAACGGGTGGTCAGCCAGACCTGCCCCGGCCGGGCGGGCAGACCCGTGGCCCACAGTTCCTGGAACGGCACGAAACGCGCGCGGGGCAACCGCAGGTCAGCCAGGGCGCGGCCCACCTCGTCGTCGTCGCCGTCGTATCCACCCTGTCCACCGTCGGCGCCGGACGCGGCCGCCGCGCGCGCACACACCCTGTCCCACACCACCCGGTCCCCACCGGGGATCGACTCGACGACGGTGATCCGCTCGCCCGGCACCGCCCACGCGGCGAGGATCCGCGCGACGGTGGCGGCGAGGACCTCCGGCTCCACCAGGTCGGACTGGGCGCAGAGCACCAGGTCGCGGCACGCGTCCGGGTCGGGCGAGTAGACGGGGTGGTCGCCGGCCTCGACGACACCCGCCGCCGACAGGGCGAGCCAGCCGTCGTCGGCCACGTGGCGGACCGGCACCCCCGTGCCCGCGAGGAGCTCGAACGAGTCGGCGTCACGGACGGTGACCAGGTCGTAGTCACGCAACGCCCCCGCCAACCGTCCGGCGTCCCCGCACGGCACGAACCCCTGACCGGTGGCCACCACGCGCGCGCCCGCCGCCCGGCCGGCCTCCCCCGCCGCCGCGACCACGCCCAGGTGGTGCGGCCACAGGTCGTTGACGAAGCCGCCGCCGATGAGGTGGACCACAGACGCGCTGCGCAGCAGGTCGATGCCCGTGGCCAGCGCCGGACGCAGCCCGGGGTCGCCCACCGCGGCGCGACAGAACCCGATCGCCTCGTCGGCGCCGGTGTGCTCGGAGGCCAGGCGCCACAGGGTGTCGGTGAAGAGCACGTCCGGGTGCTCGGAATGGTGCAGGACCGCCGCCTGGCCGGGCGTGTGGCAGTCCACCACGACGGGCGTCCCCGGCAGTGCGTGCCGCAGGTAGCGCAGCCACCCCGCCAACAGCTGCTCGTCGCCGTGGTTGGGGTGACCGGCCGGAGCGACGAGGTACACGGGCCGCTGGCCCTCCCGCGGCCGGCCCCACCGGGCGTCCGCGGTGGCGCGCGCGGCGTCGAGCCGGCGACGGGCCCGTCGTCTCAGGCGGGCGGCGGGCGCGGCTCGGCGAGTCGGCGTCATGACGTCAACCCTGCCGCACCCCCGTGGCGCCCCGCCTCCCGGGTCAGACCGCCGCCGGCCGCCGGACCGGACTGGGGGTCAGATCGGTGGGATCAGATCCGCACGAGCATCTTGCCCACGTTCGCGCCCTTCATCAGATCGAGGAACGCGTCGACCGAGTTGTCGATGCCGTCGACGACGGTCTCGTCGAACACGATCTCGCCCGAGGCGACCCACGGGCCGACCTTCTCCGCGAACTCCTTGAACAGATGCATGTACTTGTTCACCGTGAAGCCCTGCAGGGTGAGGCCGCGGGTGATGGCGTGCCACATGTTGTCCGGCCCCGGCGCACGCTCGGTGGCGTTGTACGAACTGATCGCGCCGCACAGGGCCAGTCGGCCCCCGTCGTTCATCAGGTCGAGCGCGGCCTCGAGGTGGTCACCGCCCACGTTGTCGAAGTAGACGTCGATACCCTCACCGTCGCGGGCGCCGAAGTGCCCCCGCAGGAGCTCACGGACCGAGCCGTCCTTGTAATTGATCGCGGCGTCGAAGCCGTAGCGCTCCGTGCACGTGGCGACCTTCTCCGCGCTGCCGGCCGAGCCGATGATCTTGGACGCGCCCTCGAGCCTGGCGATCTGGCCCACCGCGGAGCCGACGGAACCCGCCGCACCCGAGACGAACACCGACTCGCCCGCCCGGAACCGTCCGATGTGCATGAGGCCCACGTACGCCGTGAGCCCGGTGGTGCCGAGGATGCCCAGGTACGCCGAGACCGGCACGCCGTCGATCTCCTCCACCACGCGGAACTGCCGACCGTCGGCCTGCGCGACGTCGCGCCACCCCAGGTCGTGCAGGACCACCGCACCGACGGGGTGGGCGTCGGACCGCGACTCGACGACGCGCCCCACCGCGGCACCGGTCATGGTCTCGTCGAGCTCGAACGGCGGGATGTAGGAGCGCCCCTCGTTCATGCGGCCGCGCATGTAGGGGTCCACGGAGACGTACTCGTTGGCCACCCGCACCTCGCCCTCGGCGAGCTCGGGCAGGTCGACGGTGACCGTGCGGAAGTTGTCGTGGGTCGGCCATCCACGTGGGCGGCTGGCGAGCTGGATCTGCGTACTGGTCGTCATCTCTACTGTCTACGCGCACTCGCTGCGGGGCTGCCACCGCCGGCCGCTCTAGTAGGCTTCCCGATCGTGCAGGACCAGCCCCTTCCCGATCCCACCCCGGCGACGCTCCCCGACGAGCGCGTGCGCGGCGAGATCGTCAACGACTCCCACACCTTCCGCCGGGCCATCGCCGACCTGCGGCAGGGGCTCAGCCAGCGCGAGCTGTGGTTGTCCCTGGGATGGCAGGACATCAAACAGCGCTACCGGCGGTCCACGCTCGGACCCCTGTGGATCACCATCGCCACCGGTGTCATGGCCGTCGCGCTCGGCCTGCTGTACTCGATCCTCTTCCAGATCCCGCTCGCCGAGTTCCTCCCGCACGTCACCGTGGGCCTCATCATGTGGGGCTTCATCTCCGGGTGCATCAAGGAGGGCTCCGAGGTCTTCATCGCCAACGAAGGCCTGATCAAGCAGTTGCCCAGCGCGTTGAGCGTCCACGTCTACCGCCTGGTCTGGCGGCAGTTCCTGTTCCTGTGTCACAACCTGGTGATCTGGGTGGTGCTCATGCTGGTCTTCCCGCGCCCCCTGGGCTGGGACCTGCTGCTGTCCGTCCTGGGACTGGCGGTGCTCATGATCAACGGCGTCTGGGTGGCCATGCTGTTCGGCATCCTCGCCACCCGGTTCCGCGACATCGCGCCGCTGCTGGACTCGATGGTGCAGCTGCTGTTCTACATGACCCCCATCGTCTGGACCACGCAGACGCTCTACGAGCAGGGCGGGGAGATCGCCGAGCGGGCCCGGATCGCCGAGCTCAACCCGCTCTACCACTACCTCGAGATCGTCCGCGCCCCCATGCTCGGGGAACCCACCGCCGCCTATCACTGGTGGATCGTCCTGGGCTGCACCGCCGTCGGTCTGGTCCTCGCGTTCGTGGCCCTGCGCCAGTTCCGCTCCCGAGTCCCGTACTGGGTGTAGGAGAAATATCCCATGAGCTCCGCTGTCCCCACGCCCGGCGGCGTGTCCATCGACTGCGTGGACGCCTGCGTCGACTTCCCGATCTTCGACGCCAAGTCGCGATCGCTCAAGAAGGCCGTGCTGGGATCCGCCGGCGGCGCGATCGGCCGGAACGCGTCCAACGTCGTCGTCGTCGAGGCCCTCAAGGACATCACCCTCTCCCTCCGGGAGGGCGACCGCATCGGGCTGGTCGGCCACAACGGGGCCGGCAAGTCCACGCTGCTGCGCCTGCTCTCCGGCATCTACGAGCCCACCCGCGGGGCCGCCCGGATCCGCGGTCGCGTGGCGCCGGTCTTCGACCTGGGCGTCGGCATGGACCCGGAGATCTCGGGCTACGAGAACATCATCATCCGCGGGCTGTTCCTCGGGCAGACGCGCAAGCAGATGAAGGCGAAGGTCGAGGAGATCGCCGACTTCACCGAGCTCGGCGAGTACCTCGACATGCCACTGCGCACCTACTCCACCGGCATGCGCGTCCGCCTGGCGATGGGGGTGGTGACCTCCATCGACCCCGAGATCCTGCTGCTCGACGAGGGCATCGGTGCCGTGGACGCGGAGTTCATGAAGAAGGCGCGGGTCAAGCTCGCCGAGCTGGTCTCCCGCTCCGGCATCCTCGTGTTCGCCTCACACTCCAACGAATTCCTCGCGCAGCTGTGCGACTCGGCCATGTGGGTCGACCACGGCCGGATCCGCCAGCGCGGCAGCATCGAGGAGATCGTCACCGCCTATGAGGGCCCCGAGGCCGGGCGCTCGATCGGCGAGTACATCGGCAGGATGCACCATGAGGACTGAGCGGCAGGGCGCGGGCCGCCCGGGCGGTGCGGGCGACACGCCCGGGTCGGACGCCCCTGCGGTGATGGGCTCGGACCTGCGCGCCCAGAATGGTCCCGACACGCAGCACAACCCCGCCGGAAGCGAGCATTCCGCCAGCGCAACCCAGCGGGGCGGCGACGGGCGGCGCGTCGTGGCCGTGGTGGTCACGCACCGCCGGCTGGAGCAGCTGCGCGCCTCGCTCGAGGTGGTGTGCGGCCAGACCCGCCCGATCGACCACCTGGTGGTGATCGACAATGCCGACGAGCAGGCCGTGCGAGAACTGGTCGAAGCCCAGCCGGTCGAGGCCACGTACATCGGCTCAAAGCACAACCTGGGTGGCGCGGGCGGGTTCGCACTGGGGATGCTCCACGCCCTGGCCACCGGGGCGGGCCTGGTGTGGTGCGCCGACGACGATGGCCGCCCCGAGGGGCCCGAGGTGCTGGCGACCCTGCTGGGCTGCATGGACCGCCACGGGCTGGCCGAGGTGTCGCCGGTGGTGTGCGACCTCGACGATCCCGACCGTCTGGCGTTCCCGCTGCGGCGCGGCCTGGTGTGGCGACGACACCGCTCCGAGCTGTTCACGGTCGGCGGGGCCGGTGGGACGGGCGGGGCCGGTGGGACGGGCGGGCCCGCGGCACCGGCCGAGGACCTGCTGCCCGGCATCGCGTCGCTGTTCAACGGCGCGCTGTTCACCGCCGACTGCCTGGACCGGGTGGGCGTTCCGGATCTACGGCTGTTCATCCGCGGCGACGAGGTGGAGATGCACCGCCGCCTGGTCCGCTCCGGCCAGCCCTTCGGCACCTGCCTGACCACCGCCTACCTGCACCCGCAGGGCTCGGACGAGTTCAAGCCGATCCTCGGCGGCCGGATGCACACCCAGTTCCCCGACGACCCGGTCAAACGCCACTTCACCTACCGCAACCGCGGGTACGTGCTCACCCAGCCCGGCAATCGGCGACTCATCCCCCAGGAGATCCTGCGCTTCGGCTGGTATTTCCTGGTGACGAGGCGCGACCCGGCGGGCCTGCGCGAGTGGCTGCGACTGCAGCGGATGGGCGCCGGCGAGCGGTTCGACAAGCCCGGCGGCTGACCCACGAAATCCGCTACCGCGAATCCGGATCCGCTATGCCGATTGGACTCGCGGATCCGGAGGTGGAGTAGCGGATTTTGGCAGGATGGGTCCATGACCGACTGGATCGCCCTGCAGTCCCGCGCCGCCGACCTCTACGACGAGGTCCTGCCCGCCATCACCGACTGGGACGCCGCCACCCCCTGCAGCGACTGGACGGCGCACGAGGTGCTGGCTCACGTGGTCGACGAGCAATTGTGGGTGCCGGGGTTGCTGGCCGGCGGCACCGTCGACGAGGTGGCCGACGATCTGGAGGACCGCCTGCGTCGGCTCCACGAGGCGACCGGGCCGGAGCTGGTCACCGACTGGCACGCGATCCGCCCGCCGGTGGCGGCGGCGTGGCGAGGGACCCCGGACGACGACGAGGTGCACCTGTCCTACGGGCTGGCGCCCGCGAAGCACTACCTGGCGCAACAGGTGTTCGACCTCGCCGTCCACGCGTGGGATCTCGCCGTCTCCCAGCGGATCGACCTGCGGTGGGGCGACGAGCTCGATCGGGCCGTGCTGGAGTTCGTCCGGGCAGATCTCGCCGACAACCCGGCCCCGGAACTCTTCGATCCCCCGGTGCCCGGCTACGAGGGGCCGGACGTCCCCGCCCGGGACACGGCGCTGGCGCTGACCGGACGCGATCCGGGGGCGTGGCCCGTCAGGCCTCTCTGAGAGCAGCCATCGGGCACTTCGCGACGGCCTTCCGTGCCCGCTTCTCGTGCTCCTCGGGGACCTCATCGACGATGACGCGCACCACCTCGTCGTCGTCCCCCAGCTCGAACACTGCGGGGGCGAGCCCGACGCACACCGCCTGGCCCTCGCACCGGTCCGGATCCACGATGATCCTCATGACGTGCCTCCTCGTCGTCGGCCACGATCGGTTCCGTGGTCGGACCCCTGAACTTAGACAAATCGGTGCTTTTTGTCTAGGGAATTCGTGTTTTCGTCACCGGATCGCAGCCGCCCCGAACTGATCCGCCGGTAAGTTAAGCTCGCCCCGTGCCCAAGACGCTGCTGCACCGATACACCTCGAGCCCCCGGGCGTTCCCGGTCCTGGCCTCGCTCTATCCACCCCTGCTGGGCTCGGGGATCCGCATCCGCCACGTCGCGCCGGACTGGACCCGCGGGGAGCTCGACATGCACGTGGCCCCGTGGACGGCCAACACCAACGGCACCGCGTTCGGCGGCGCGCTGTTCGCCGCCACCGACGTGCTCTACGGGGCGCTGCTGTCCGGGCAGCTCGGCACCGGTTACCAGGTGTGGACCAAGTCCGCGACGATCGACTTCCGTACCCCCGGACGCGGTCGTCTGCGGTGCGTCGTGGAGGTCCCCCGCGTGGAGGCCGACTCCATCCGTGAGCAGCTGACCGCGCGGCCCCGGACGAGCATCGTCCACACGGCCCTGGTCACCGACGCCCGCGGCGGGACGGTCGTGGAGGCCCGGCACACGATGTCGATCCGCCGCAGGGATTGACGGGCAGCGGTCAAAACCTCCGCCGGGGGTCTCCCGCCGCCGGACACGGGTAGGATAATCCGGTCCCAGGCCCTCCCCGGAAAGGAACCCCCGTTGGGAGCCACCCCGCTCGCATGGTCGTTGTCAGTCGGCCTCATCATCGCCCTGTTGCTGTTCGACTACTTCTTTCACGTGCGCAAGGAGCACATCCCCACCCTCAAGGAGTCGGCCATCTGGTCCGCGCTCTACGTGGGGATCGCCCTGATCTTCGGCGGCGTGGTGTGGATCTTCGGCGGCACAGACATGGGCGTGGAGTACTTCGCCGGGTACATCACCGAGAAGGCGCTCTCGGTGGACAACCTGTTCGTGTTCCTGCTGCTGCTCACCAGTTTCAAGGTGCCGCGTGCGGGCCAGCAGAAGGCACTGCTGTTCGGCATCGTGTTCTCGATCATCGCGCGGACCGCGTTCATCTTCGTGGGCGCCGCGCTGCTCAACAAGTTCGCCGTCCTGTTCTACATCTTCGGCCTGTTCCTCATCGTCACCGCCGGACGTCTGCTGGCCGAGGACGACGAGGACGACGACGCCGACAACGTGGTGGTGCGCCTGGCCAAGCGATTCATCCCGGCCACCGACCACTACGACCACGACAAGCTGTTCACCATCGAGAACGGCAAGCGCGTCATGACGCCGATGATGATCGTCATGGTCGCCATCGGCGGCACCGACATCATGTTCGCGCTGGATTCGATCCCCGCGATCTTCGGTCTCACCCAGAACGTCTTCATCGTCTTCACCGCCACCACGTTCTCGCTGCTCGGCCTGCGCCAGCTGTACTTCCTGCTCGACGGCCTGCTCGACCGGCTCGTCTACCTCAAGTACGGGCTGGCCGCGATCCTCGGCTTCATCGGCGTCAAGCTCATCCTCCACGCCCTGCACGAGAACAACCTCCCGTTCATCAACGGTGGCGAGCACGTGGACGTGGTGGAGGTCCCCACGTTCCTCTCGCTGGGCATCATCGTTGGTGTGCTCGTGGTGACGGTCCTCGGCTCCCTGCTCAGCCCGGCCGGCAAGGCGCTCACGGTGCTCGGCAACCTCAAGCGACACTCGCTCGAATACCTCGACAAGGACTTCGTCGACGATCCGGTCGAGCGGGCGAAGCTGTGGGCGAAGATCGTCGAAAACGAGGACAAGCTCAAGGACATCGAGCGCAGGTACTTCGGCAGCGAGGGCGACGTGTGGGAGCTTGAGCAGCTCCTGCGGAGGGTCTGGGACGAGCAGGGCCGCTACGAGAAGGCGACCGACTACACCCGCTGACGCCGGCGGCGGGGCCGGGCCTTACCGGGGCTTCCTCACCGGGGTTCCTGACCCGGGCTCCTCACCAGGGGCTGCCTGACCACATGCCGTGCGGATCCACCGCGCCGTCCTCGCGCAACGGGGACCGGACCTCCGTCGATGGCCAGCGCGACCTCAGCACCGCCGCCGCGCGGTGCCCTTCCCCCCGACCTCCCGGAGGCGTGAGCGCGGCTGGCCCGGCAAACGGAGCGGGCACAGCGGACGGAGCGGGCGCCGCGGCCCCCTCCGGAGAGACGGGTCCTCGGACGACGATCACCGTCCATCCGGCCCGACGCAAGTGCTCCCGGTAGCGCTCGGCGGGTCTCCCGAACGACGGGGCCCGCCCGCCGGGCGTGAACACCACGCACCGGTCGAAGGGATCGGCGAGCGGCAACTCCACCGTGAAGTGCCCCAGCCGGACCGTGTGCCCGTGCCCGAACGTCCCGCACCCCGCCGCCGCCAACTCGAGCCGGGCCCGGGTCGACGCGACCGATCCCGACAGCGGATCCGCCGCCCCGGCGACCTCACGGAAGGCCCTCGCACCACGCCCGGCGGGATGCCCGGCGGCGCCCGACAACTGGCCCGGCAGTTCGGGCAGCATCCCGCACAGCCGCTCCACCGCGACGACCGCGTCCTCGAACGACAGATCTCCGGCCAGGTCCCGGCAGGTCCGCAGCGGGGTGGTCACACGCAACCCGTCGATCTCCGTGACAGCGGACGGGGGCATCGAACCGTAGCGGTACACCCTGCCCGGACGCGACCTGCGCGTCGACGGCAGCCAGATCTCGGGTGGCGCGTCCGCGGGCGCGGAGTCGTCGCCCCACAGCAGGGCGGCGCTGCGCCCGCGCAGCACCCCTCCGGGCCAGGTCCGCGCCAGCGCGACGCTGCGCATGCGGAGATCGTCCCGTTGGTCCTCCCGCCGGTACATTCCGTGCCAGATCCGCCGATAGCGCGCGCGGTCAGCGGGATCCGGTACCGCGACGGCGAGTTCGGCCGTGGTCAGCGGGCCGGGTGGCAGAACGCCCCGTGCACCCCGTGTTCCCTGTGCGCCGCGGCGGATTCTGCCCGGTGGTGGCGGGTCGCCGGCCACCGTCTCCGCACCGCGTCCTCCCGCATCGAGGACTCGGGCACGGGACGCATCTGGGATCTCCATACCCGTCACTGTGGCGCACGGAGCCGTTGCTCTAGGGCCGGGAAGCCGCCTTCCGGGCGGCGTCTGTGGAGAACGCCACACCTGTGGAATCTCACGACCCACCGCTGTTACACGCAGCTAGCTAACTCGACTCATCGTCCGCCGAGGATCAACCTGTCACACCGACTCACAGACGGAGGAAAAGATTCAGAAGGAAATCGTCGTTCCCGAGGACATGGCCCACTTGGTGGAGCGGTTCAACTACTCACCGGCAGTGAAGGTCGGCAGCCTGATCTACTGCTCGGGCCAGGCCGGGCGGGACTCGGAGATGAACGTCATCGACAGCAGCCTCGAGGATCACTTCGTGGCGGCCTGGGAGAACCTGGGCACGGTACTCCGGGCCGGCGGGTCGGATTTCGAGCACATCGTGGAGATGACCACGTACCACGTCGGTCTCCAGGACCACCTGCCCCTGTTCCTCGACGTCCGCAGCCGCTACATCCCCCGGACGGACGTCCCCACGGCGTGGAGTGCGATCGGCGTCAGCGAGCTGACGTTCCCCGGCCAGCTCGTCGAGTTGAAGGCGGTGGCCCTGGTGCCGTGATCGACCGCCGGCCCCCTAGGGGTGGTGCTCGCGGAGATAGGCGGAGAACACCTGCTCCGGGGGGCCACCGCGGTGCAGGAACTGCTGGTCCAGCGTCGCCGCGAGCCGCTCCAGTGCCACCGAGAGCTGGCAGCGACCCAGCTCCACGGCGGCCGGCGACCCCGCCGGGCCGGGTTCGGACAGTCGCACCGCGCCGGCCAGCTGTCGTGGCAGGGACAGGTCCGCGGACCGCTCGCGGAAGTAGAAGCCCTCGGAGTGCTGGAAGAAGTCGATCCGGACCTCCTCGACCCTGTCTGCCACCGCCGTCAACTGGGCACACACCGGCTCCGCCGGCAGGTCCGGGATCCGCCCCGCGAAGTCGACCTCGTCCAGACGCGACAGTTCCTGCGCCAACGCCCGCCGCCGCAACAAGGGCGGATACACCTGGTTGAACCAGGTCAGTGCCCCGGTGAGCAGGGCGAATCCCGTCAACGCCTGGAACGGTGTGATCCACCGGATCCACGAATCGGAGGGGACCATGTCGCCGAACCCCAGGGTGGCCAGCGTGACGAACGAGAAGTACAGGGCCTCGACGAACGCCGGGAGACTGTCCGGATCGATCCCGTCGGAGTAGGTGAAGTCCGCGGGCACGTGCGGGTAGTAGATCACTCCCCAGCCCAGACCCTGGAGCACCACCCACAGCAGGATGACCGTCACCAGGGCCGCCGGACCCACCGCGCTGCCCACCCGGTGGCCCGTCGCCCGGGACACCCGCCACATCCCCGCGAACACCCAGGGACTCAGGTACCCGGTGCCCCCGGGGTGCATCAGCGTGTGGAACACGTCCATCAACACCACCGCGATGAGCGCCACGCCCACCGCCGTCAGCACGATCTCGACCATCACCCCACCCTAAGCGGCGAGCGGACGGCGGGTCAGAGTCCGTACAGCCGCGCCCAGTTCTCCCGCGTGGTGAGCCCGGCCTGCGCGGCACGCCACCGCTCCTGGGCGGCCGGGGCCTCCCGGACGAACCGGGCGAGCAGCGAGACCAGCCGCTTCTGCAGCTCGGTGGCCCGCGCCGGGTCCACCTTGCGGTGGTGCACCCCGGTCTGCGAGGCGTCGGTCACGTACACCTCGTCGAACAGGGAGACGTGCCACCAGGCCGCGTCCTCGTAGGGGATCGCCACCACACCGCGGCGCTGCCGGCCCAACTTCTGTAAGAGCAGCCGCTTGGCGAGCACCTGGTCCTCGCGGTCCTCCCTCGGGATCCCCACCTTGCGCCGGACACCGATCCCGGCGGGCAGGGCCTCCACCCCGAGCTTGGCGGTCTCCGGGTACCGCGCGCGCTCGGCGCGGATCGCGGCCAGCGCGGCCTGACCGCCGTCACCGACGCCGTGGGTGCCGTCGGGCCCGTCGAGGAACGCCTCGATCCCGCGCAGGCGGGTGGCGGCGAGCCCGTACTGCATGCCCGCCACCGCGCGCAGGACGCTCCGGGCGAGGTTCTTGGCCATGTCCTTCGGGTCGATCCCCTGCCGGACCGCCGCTGTGGTCAACGAGTTGCGCAGGGAGAAGAACTGGCCGAAGTCGTCGCCGTCCTTCCAGTAGAAGTCCGCGTGCCACACCGCCGCGCCCTGCAGGGTGCACGTGGGCATCCCCGCCTGGCGGCAGCGCAGGCCGTACTCGATGTCGTCCCACTGGAAGAAGTACGGCATGGGGAGTCCGACGCGCTCCACGGCCTCGCCGGGGACGAGGCAGGACCACCACGCGTTGTACTCGGCGTCGATCCGCCGCTCCTGCCGGCCCGCGACCACCGACTCGTCACGCAGCGCGAACTCGTCGGCGTCCAACCCGCCCCGGAGCTCGTCGAGCTGCGTCCGTTCGGCCGAGACCAGCAGGTAGTCCGGGTTGAACAGGTACAGCATCTGGGCACCCACGAGCATCGGTTCGCGGGTGACGGCGGCGAAGGCGAACAGGCGCAGCACCGTCTCGGGCTCCACCCGGACGTCGTCGTCCATGAGCAGCACGTCCACCGGCCCCGGGCCGTCCGGGGCCGTGGCCTCGTACAGCCCGCGGCTGAAGCCGCCGGCACCGCCGAGGTTGGGCTGACGCAGGTAGTGCAGCCGGTCGCCGAACTCCTCCGCCGCGTGCCGGAACGGATCGCGGGTCTCCACGAGGTCGGTGCCCTGGTCCGTGACATAGAGGTCGTCGATCAGGTCCGCGACGAGGGGATCCGAGGCCAGCGAGTCGACCGTGGCCGCACAGTCATCCGCCCGGTTGAACGTGCAGATGGCCACGGCGGCGCGGCGGGCGGGCCTCGTCGTCGTCGTACTCCACTCCACCTCCGACACCGTCGCCGGCGCGTCGACGGCGTGCACCTCCAGCCACATCGCGCCACCGTCGGTGAACGTGTCCACCGGCACGTCCAACACCGCCATACCGTCGCCGTGGTGGTGGACCACCTCCACCGTCCGCACGTGGGAGCCGATGTCCGAGGCGCGCACCAGCACGTCGACCTGCCCGACGGTCTCCACCGACACCCGTACGGTCAGGTCGGTGACGGAGGTCCAGCGCTGCCAGTAGGACGCCTCGAACCGGCCGAAGTAGGTGTTGGTGTCGACGATCGCGCCGGGCTCCAGGTGCAGCTCGGTGCGTGTGCGGCGCACCACGCCCCGCGTGATCCGCGAGTACAGGTCGTCGTTGACCCACCGGCGCGGGCCGGAGAACAGGGTGCGCTGGAGCAGCAGATCGCGCTCGGGCCGGTCGGTCCCGGTGTCGGCGTCTGCGGTTGTCACGGTGGTGGCGTCCATGGGGCGATGCGCTCCTGGGAGTCGGTTAGGCGGTGCCGTCCAGGCTAGCCCCCGGGCCGGGGGGCGCCGCCTCGACGACCGGTGAGTCGGTGTTCGGGGGCTGCCCCGGCGGCGTCACCGGGGGGATGCCGGGTGGCGGGGGCAGCGGCTGGTGGTCCGCGGGCACCGGCAGGACCTCGTACAGACGGGCGCCCGGAGTGGCCTCCACCAGCCGCAGGTTCGGGTTGAGGTGCAGCCCGATGAACCCACCCGGCCGGCCCGGCCCGCCCACGGACTCCGTCCCGACGATCACCCAGCGCACGTCCCGGAGTTGCATCTCGCGGGTGACGGTCGGGTCGAAACCGTAGCGGTTGACCGAGGTGTACAGCGTCATGCGGTCGGCGCCGACCTGCGCGACCGGGTCGTCGGCGAGCGGCGCCCCGAACACCACCGGCACCCCGTGGAGCGCGTAGACCCAGGCGGTGCCGTCGAACGGGTCGTTCAGGGCCACCCCGCCGTCGTACCTCTCCCCCAGCGCGTCCAGCACGAGCCGCTCGTCGGCGGTGACCGCGGGCCCGTCGGCGTACCCCCAGGCGGTCAGGTCCCGCGCCATCACCGCGTGCCCGGAGGCGGTGAGCAGGGCCAGCGCCGCCGCCACGGCCACGCCGACCCGGGCCGCCGGCCGGCGCAGCGACCCGCGCGGAACCAGCGCCCGCACGCCGGCCCCGGCCAGCACCGCCGAGGGCAGGACGAGCAGCGACGCGAACCGGTAGAAGTCGTCCCACCAGAAGCCGGTGAACGTCCGCACCCAGTCGCCCCGGACGGCCGCGGCCAGGACGTACAGGGTCCCGTAGACGAGGAGCGCGGCGACGGGGGCGGCGAGCGGGCGACGCCGCCGCGGGTCGGCGACCGCCGTCGCCAGTCCCACGATCACCGCCACGGCCATGCCCACCGAGGCCACCGCCGTGGGACCGAGGTCGAGCACCGCGGCGACCGCCCGCGCCACACCCGCCTCCCGTGGCCACGAGAACCCGGCGAGCGACTGGGTGGTCCCGGACGACACCATGCTCACCGACCACCCGACGTACGCCCCCGCGGGCACGGCGGCCAGGACGAACGCGCCCAGCACCGTCAGCCGCGGGCGCAGGCCGGGAGCGGCGGCCAGCCCGGCGAGGGCCTGCGCGGCGAGCGGGATCGCCGCGGCCAGTGCCACCGACGGGTGCACCGACCACGCCCCGGCCATCCCGGCGCCCAGGAGCAGCGCGTGCGCGGGCATCCGGGACCGACGGGCGGCGAGGTGCTCACCCAGCAGGAGCAGTCCGGGGATCACCGCGACGCCCAGCGCGAACGGCAGTACGGGTCCGCGCACCAGGGCGAGGTACGGGAACGTCCACGCCGACGCGGCGACCGCCGCGGCCGCCACCGCCGCGAGTCGGGACCCCCCGCAGAGGCGGGCCGCCAGGACCGCGACCCCCAGCACGAACACCACCCCGGTCGCCGCGGAGACGGCGCCCAGGGCCTCCGGCAGGCCGCCTCCGGGCAGCCCGACCAGCAGCGACGCGAACGCGTGATAGGTGTCCGGGTAGAAGAAGTGCGGGTTGGCGGGCTGGCTCACCGGCGCGAGGTCGGTCAGGCCGGCCCGCCCGGTCTCGGCGATGAACCGGGTGGCGCCGCCGTGGAAGATGGCGTCCCAGCCCTGGGGAATGGCGGTGAGACCGCGGGTGGCGACGAGGATGTGGGCGACCGGGATCACCGCGAGGACGACGACGACGAGGTCCGCCACCCCCGGGCCCGGCCCGCCGCGGCGGGGGTCGTCGTCGTCCTCCCCCTCGCCACGCCGCCACGTCTCCCGGTCGGTGACCCGGGACGCGATACCCACGACGACGGCGCAGACCAGCGCGGCGAGCGCAGTCACCCCGGCCGAGACGACGCCCCAGCGCAGGTCCACCGCGGCGGTGACCGCGCTGCCGACCGCCACCACCGCGAGCGTCAGCGCCGGCCCGGCCGCCACCGCGTCCCGCCACCGGGTGCCGGCGGCCAGGCAGACCACCGCCCCCGGCAACACCACCAGCGCCACCGCGGCGAGCAGGACGAGCGCGACCGTCACGGTGCTCAGCGCACCCGGAAGATCACGGTCCGTTGGACGATGAAGTTGGTGACCGTGGCGACGCCCTGGGCGATGACGTAGGCCACGGTCGTGGCCCAGAACGGGCTCCAGTCCATACCGAGGAACCACGGTGTCAGCACCATGAACAGGCCCCACTGCACGCCGAACATCAGCGCGTAGAGGCCCATCGTGGCGATGAACCGGGCGCGCGACGGCTCGGCCTGGAACGTCCACCGGCGGTTGAAGGAGTAGGCGGTGAGCGTGCCGGCGACGAAGGACAGCGCCTTGGCCGTGCCGTAGTCCAGGCCGAGGACCCTGAGCAGCTGGAGGAGCCCGTAGTCGACGATCGCCGACAGCACGCCGGTCAGGAAGAACCGGACGGCCTGCGTCTTCAGGTCGGTCGGGCGGGCCGGGTCGGACTCGTGGCGGGCCTCGAGGGGGTCCACGGCGCCCCGCAGGGAGTCGAGGACGGAGTCCTCCGGCGGGTCCGCCGGGCTGCCGTGGATGGGTCCGCCGCTGGATGTCGTCACGCGACCAGGGTAGATCGCCGGCCGAGGGCACGGCGTCACGCACTGCCGAGGGGGACACTGGAGGCGTGAACTCCCCCGACCCCGCCGCCCGCCGCCGCGTCCTGGTGGTGGACGACGAACCCCACATCCGCCGTGTCCTGCGCGGGTATCTGGAGGCGGACGGTTTCGCCGTCGACGAGGCCGGTACCGCGGCCCAGGCCCGGGAGCTGGTGGGCGCCGCAGACCTCGTCCTGCTCGACATCGGACTGCCCGACGGGAACGGCCTCGACCTGCTGCGCGACCTGCGGGCGGTGTCACCGGTGTACGTGATCCTCGTGACCGCCCGCGCCGAGGAGGTCGACCGGCTGATCGGCCTCGAGGCCGGGGCCGACGACTACGTGGTCAAACCCTTCAGCCCCCGCGAGGTCACGGCCCGCGTCCGCGCCGTCCTGCGCCGGGCACGCGAGACGGGTCCGGTGGTGGTCGCCACGCCGCCGCTCACCGTCGGTGCGCTGACCGTGGACGTCGGGGCGCGCGAGGTCGCCGTCGACGGATCGGCGGTCCCGCTCACCCCGATCGAGTTCGATCTGCTGGCCACCATGACGGCCGCCCCGGGGCAGGTGTTCAGCCGCCGACAGCTCCTCGACGCGGTGTGGCAGGACGGGTACTTCGGGGACGAGCGGGTGGTCGACGTCCACGTGCGCGGGTTACGGCGGGCCCTCGGGGACGATCCGGCGGCACCCCGCTTCGTCGCCACCGTCCGGGGCGCGGGCTACAAGGTCCTCCGGCCGGCGGGTCACGGGGGTGCGCGATGATCCGGACCCTGCGCGGGCGATTGTTCCTCTCCCACCTCTCGGTGGCCGTGGTCGGTGTGATCGTGGTGCTGGTGGTGGTCCGGCTGACGGCTCCGATGCTCTTCGACGACTCGCTCCGGCCCGGCGGTCCCGGTGGGGTCGGTGGGGTCGGAAACCGCGGCGCCGGCCCGGGTCTGCGCTCGACCGTCGCCGACGCGGTCACCACGGCCACGGTGTGGGGGGCGGTCGCCGGCGTCGCGGTCGCGCTCCTCGCCGCCGGGATCGTGGGGAGCCGCATGCTCCGGTCGCTGGCGGAGGTGGGGGCCGCCACCACCGCGATAGCCGCCGGGGACTACACCCGCCGCATCACCCGTCCCCCCGAGCGGGAGATCGCGGCCCTGGCCGACGACGTGACGACGCTCGCCCGGACGATCGACCAGACCGAGGCGCGCCGGATGCGTCTCATCTCGGAAGTCGCACACGAGATGCGCACGCCGCTCACCGTGATCGACGGGTACGTGGAGGGCATCGCCGACGGCGTGTTCGGCGTGGAGGAGTTGCGTCACGTGCGTGCCGAGAGCGCCCGGCTCCGGCGCCTCTCCGAGGACCTGTCGACGCTGTCCAGGGGCACCGAGGGCCGCCTCGACCTCGCGCCGACGGTCACCGACCTGGCCGAACTGGTGCGCCTCACGGTCGAGCGGCTCCGGCCCCGGTTCGCCTCGACGGAGGTCGACCTGCGGGTGGAGTTGCCCGACGACGAGGTGCGCCTGACGGTCGACCCGGACCGCGTGGCGCAGGTCGTCGAGAACCTGGTGGTCAACGCACTGGCCGCCACCGAGCGCGGCCGGGTGACGGTCTCGGTGAGCGGCACCTCCGGCGGGGCGGAGATCACGGTCGCCGACACCGGCATCGGCCTGGACGACGACTCGGCCGAGCGCGTCTTCGAGCGGTTCCATCGCGGGCCCGGCGGACACGCCGGCGGATCCGGCCTCGGTCTGACCATCGGACGCCAACTGGCCCGGGCCCACGGGGGCGACCTCACAGTCGCCTCCCGGGGCCCGGGCCAGGGGTCCACCTTCGTGTTCAGCCTCGCTCGAACGCCGCCAGGTGCTTCTCCGATCCGTCCCTGAGGTGCTCGTACACCGCGTCCAGATCGGGTTGCTCGGTGGCCGCCATCGCGGCCTCGAGATCGGCGATGTCGCGTCGCTCGAGCTCGGCGCCCACCGCCAGCGCCTCGGACTTCGAGGTCAGGCCCCGCTCCAGCCAGTCGTCGTACAGCTCCTGGAGCTCCGGGTAGTCGTACACTCCCGGGGTGGAGCCGACCGACGGGTCGGGCAGGTCGTGGTTCGCGAGCAGGGTCGCCGTGGCCTCACCGTGTCGGGCCTCCACGGCCGAAATGGTGTCGAACCGGCGGTCCGGCCACGCCTCGCCCAACGCCACGTACAGGTCGTGGGCGAGCCGCTCCTCCTCGCGCATCATCGACAGGGTCTCGGCCTCCTCGGCCGACAACGTACCGGCGGGCGCGGGGATCTCGAGCCCGTGGCCCTGCTGGCCTGGCTGGTCTCGCTGGTCTCGCTGGCCGTGCTGGCCGTGCTGGCCGTGCTGGCCGTGCTGGCCGTGCTGGCCGTGCTCCTGCCTACCCGGGCCCTCTCCCTGGCGGCCCTGCCCGGGCACGCCGACTCCCTGGGGCCCTCCGGTCTGTTCCTGTGTCGCCACCGTCGCGACCCGGGTGCCCTCCGTGGGCCCGTCGGACCCGGCCAGCGCATATCCGCCGACCCCCGCCACCGCCAACGCACCGACGGCCGCGACCGCGCCCATCGAGCGACGGATCGTCCTGTTCGAGTTCGCCATCATGATCCTCACCTCGTCCTGCCCCGCGGGGGGCCTCGTCTGCCGGTTCGTCCGACACCTCGATTCCACCGCCTCCGCATGAGGCACCCGAGAGGTCTCCGTGAGGATCCGGTGAAGATCGTCACCCACTTGCGTGCAGGTCTGCGACGTGCCATTCTTTGTCCACCGCGGGCACACCAGCCCGCTTCTGGTCGAACCGGAAACGGCACATCCGCCGACTGCGTTCGATTCCGCGGGAGCGATCCGTTCCGGCCACCCCATCTCACCCGGCGCCCTCACCACCAGGTCCGCGCCATTCCCGGGTAGCCGTCGTCGCCTCCACCCAACGCATCCGAGCACGGCTCGTCGTCTCGTCACCAGTGGACGTGGCGGCTGTGCAGCTCGCTTCCCGACCAGGAGGAATCCCCATGTCGCAGTACCGAAATCCCGCCATGAACAACGCGCCGACCGCGTTCTCGTACACGCCGACCGGCCGGGCCATCCCGCCGTCGTCGCCGCTGCGGACTCCGAACCGTCGCCCGGTCTCGCCGTCGTACACGCCCACCGGCCGCGTCGTCCTGTCGACGCCGGCCACCCGCGGCTTCGCCTGAGCGCGAGCCCACCGCACCGCTACTCGCGCGCGGCGCCCACCGTCCGGCCCACCGGCCGACGGTCGGGCGTCGTGCGCGAGGCGTCTCCCGGCTACAACCGGTCGGCGGCCACGAGACGGGTGGTCACCACCAGGGCTATCGCGCCACACGCGAGGATCCCGGTCGAGACGAACAGTTGCATCACCCCGGCCTCCCACGGACGGGCACCGCCGAGCACCATCCCGACGAACGCCCCGGGGATCGTGACCAACCCGATGGTGCGCGTCTGGTCCAGCGCGGGCTGCAGGGAAGTCGCCGCCGCCTCGCGGCACACCATCATCCGCGCGGGGATGTCCGTGAAGCCGAGCGACAGCGCGGCCTCCACCTCACCGTGACGGGTGGCGAGTTCGTCGTGCGCGCGGCGGCCGGACAGGCCCGCCACCGCCATGGCGTTGCCCAGGAAGATCCCCACCACCGGGATGACCGACAATCCGTTGGGGCGGACCACCCCGGCCGCGAGCAACCCCAGGACGATCACCGCCGCCGGCAGAGCCACCGCCACCGCGCACCACAGCGCATCACGCACGGTCACCCGCGCCGCACCAGCCTGAGGCGCGCTGCGCTGCGCCAGCCTCCGGGCCGCGGCCCACGAGGCGACGGACGCCATCACCACCGCGAATGCCGCCACCAGCCACGGCCGGTCGGCCACGTACCCGATGATCAGCGAGAGCGCCACGAGCTGGACGGCCGCGCGGATCGACGTCCACGGGATCTCCCACTCCTGCCCCGTGCCGCCCAGCCACGCCGCCGTCGCGCCGATAACCACGAACAGGACGACGGCCACCGCCAACGCCGGCCCGATCTCGATCATCGTCGACCCCACGTGGGAGAGCCTACGACCGACCCGCCCCGACCGGGAGGGTCCGGCGAGGTCGATGTGCCGACCGCCCGGTGGCCATGTCCGAGGCGCGCGATACCGTACGCGCATGAGGTCGCGGCGTCCCCTCCGTCCCGCCCGCGCAGTCGCCGCGGCAATCGTGTCCCTGGCCTGCGTGGTGGTCGGGGTCCCGTCCACCGCCGCGATGCCGGCGCCGGCGCCCGGGTCCTCGCCCGCGGCGCTGCCCGATCCGCTGGCGGCGTTCCGACCGGCGCCCCCGCACGAGCGCACGCCAGAGCGGTATCTGCCCAGCCCGTCACCGGATCCCTGGTACTCCGCACCGCCCGAGGTCGATCCCGCCACCGCCCCCGGGACGATCCTCGACACGAGGCCGGTGACGATCCCGCCGCACAACGTCCGCAACTTCGGCCGGGGCTGGCAGGTGCTGGTCCAGAGTCTCGACTCGCACGACCGACCGCAGCAGATCGTCTCCACCATCATCGAGCCGGCCACCCCCTGGGCCGGGCCGGGTCCGCGACCGCTCGTGTCGTTCAACGTCACCATCGATTCCCTCGGCCTGACGTGCATGCCGTCGCACACGCTGCCGCACGAGCTGAACCTCGAGATGCCACCGTTCCTGCAGATCCTCGCCGACCGCGGGTACGGGCTGGTCGTGACCGACTTCCAGGGACCCAAGGCCGCGTACGCGGCCGGACGGGCCAACGGCCGGGCGGTCCTCGACGGGATCCGAGCGGCCCGCGCCTTCGTCCCACCCGGTGAGAGCGGCCCGATGTTCGTCGACTCGCGGGTCGTCCAGGTCGGTTACTCCGGCGGCGGTATCGCCACCGGCTGGGCCGCCCAGCTGCAGCCCGTCTACGCGCCCGAGTTGACCGGTGTGCTCGTGGGGTCGTCCGTGGGCGGTGTCCCCGCCGACTACTCGGAACTGTTCGACACGATGGACGGCAACCTCGCCTCCGGGCTCTACCGAGCAGCGGTACTGGGGATCGCGCGCGAGTACCCCGAGCTGTACACACTGCTCAGCGACGCCGGGGACGTCGCCGCCCACGGGCTCCGCGACTCGTGTGCCGCCGCCAACACCGCGTCGGGGCTGTTCCCCGTCCCGCTGGCGACGCTGATTACCACCGACCCGCGGACTGACCCGACCGTGTCAGAGGTGCTCGCCCGCAACCGGCTGGGCACCGCCGACCCGGCCCACGGCGCGGACCCGCGCGAGGTGCCGACCGGCCCGGTGCAGGTGTGGCACGGGGACGCCGCCGCGCCGATCGGGCCCGGCCCGGGCTCGTCGCGGGGTCCCGGAGACCCGTTCGTCCCCGAATGGACGGCCCGGCAGCTGGCCGACGAGTGGTGCGCGGCCGGTGCCGACGTCGAGTACACGCCCGTTCCGGGCGAGCACATCCTGGCCGCCTACACCGCGGTGGGCCCGGCGCTCGACTGGGTCGACGACCGCGCCCGCGGGGTCCCGTTCACCACCGGCTGCCGATAGCGTCACCAGCGGTCGGGCGCGCCGGGGGCGTTGCGGACGTCACGCCGGGGCCGTCGCGGGGTGGGTCGGGAGCCGCTGAGCGGTACCCTCGACCCTGTGAGCACCGCCCAGAACAGCCTCCCCGGCCAGCCCTCCACCACCACCGTCTCCCTGGACACCGAACTCAAGCGCCTCACCGGCTGGGGGCGCACCTCCCCCGCGATGAGCCACGTGCTCACCCCACGGTCCGTGGAGGAGATATCGGCGGCCGTGGCGGCGGTCAACGACGCCAACGCGTCGAGCCCCGCCCACCTGCGACGCGGTGTGGTGGCCCGCGGGCTCGGTCGCTCCTACGGCGACAGCGCCCAGAACTCCGGTGGTCTCGTGCTGGACATGAGCCACTTCAACCGCATCCACGAGCTCAACGCCGAGAAGGCGCTGGCCGTGGTGGACGCGGGCGTGAACCTCGACCAGCTCATGCGCGCGGCCCTACCGTTCGGCCTGTGGGTTCCGGTGCTGCCGGGCACCCGGCAGGTCACCGTCGGCGGAGCGATCGGGCACGACATCCACGGTAAGAACCACCATTCGGCCGGCTCGTTCGGCAACCACGTCACCCGCATGGAACTGCTCGTCGCCGACGGCCGGGTGCTGACCCTGGAGCCGAGCGGTACCGCCGACGACCCGGAGGGCACCCTGTTCTGGGCCACGGTCGGCGGCAACGGCCTGACCGGCGTGATCCTCAAGGTGTGGATCGCCATGACCCGCACCGAGACCGCCTTCTTCCTGGCCGATACCGATCAGACCGGGTCGCTCAACGAGACGATCGCCCTGCACACCGACGGTTCCGAGTCGAAGTACACCTACTCCTCGGCCTGGTTCGACGCCATCAGCGCGCCGCCGAAGCTCGGCCGGGCCGCCGTGTCCCGCGGGTCGCTGGCCACCCTCGCCGAGCTCGAGGAATACGCGCCCAAGCTGGCGAAGAACCCCCTGGCGATGGACGCCAAGCCGCTCATCACCTTCCCGGACGTCTTCCCCAACGGGCTCGCGAACAAGTACACCTTCGGCCCCATCGGCGAGGTGTACTACCGGCTCGGGGTCACGTCCCGGAACCAGATCAAGACGCTGCCGGCGTTCTACCACATGCTCGACCTGTTCTCCGAGTGGAACCGGGCCTACGGGTCCAAGGGATTCCTGCAGTACCAGTTCATCGTCCCGCCCGGCGAGGTCGAGGGTTTCAAGGAGATCATCGGCGACATCCAGCGCTCGGGGCACTACTCGTTTCTCAACGTCTTCAAGCTCTTCGGCCCGGGAAACCAGGCGCCGCTGTCCTTCCCCATGGAGGGATGGAACGTCTGCGTGGACTTCCCGATCAACAGCCGGCTCAACACGTTCGTCAACGAACTCGACGCCAAGGTCATGTCGATGGGCGGCCGCCTGTACACGGCCAAGGACTCCCGCGTCCCGGCCGAGCGCTTCCACGCGATGTACCCTCGGATCGATTCGTGGATCGCCACCCGCCGGGGGATCGACCCGAACGGCGTGTTCGTCTCCGACATGGGGCGTCGCCTCGAGCTGATCTGACGGTCGACCGGGGCGGGGCCTCCCCGCCGCCGCCGCCCGGCTCCACGGCCGCGACGCGCCTCCGCCGGGGGACCGCCGGCGGGGGCTACACACGACCCCGGCCCGGCGTCACACTGGAGGATGTCCTCGGACCACGAGCGTCTACCGACGCGTCCGAAATGGAGCCCGCCATGATCCTCCGCGCCGCTGTCGCCGCAGTCGCCCTGATCGTGACCACCCCGCCCTCGGCGGTGTGGGAACGGTCCCCGAGCAGACCGGCCCCGTCACCCACCTCGGTACGCCCACGGCCACGCGCACCGCGCCGAGCCGGGCCCGGACGACCTCGATTCATCTGATCCGGGCGGCCGGGGGCCGGCCGGACCGGGCCACCGCGCAGCGGCGCACACCGCCTCGCGCCCGTCCCGATCCACCCGCCACCCGTGAGGGGCGCAGCAGCGTCGGACCCCCTCGGTAGACTCCTGCCCATGATCAATGCCGTCGGCGTCCCCCAGACCCTGCTCCTCCTCGGTGGTACCTCCGAGATCGGCCTGGCCATCTGCGCCGAGTACCTCCAGCAGGGCCCGATGCGCGTGATCCTCGCCTGCCTGCCCGGAGACCCGGGGGTCGACGACGCGCGCGCGGAGATGACCGCCGCCGGTGCGAGCGCGGTGGAGGTGGTCGACTTCGACGCCGCCGCGACCGAGTCCCACCCGGCCGCGTTCGAGCAGATCTTCGCCGGCGGGGACGTGGACGTGGCGATCGTCGCGTTCGGCCTGCTGGGTGAGAACGAGGAACTCTGGTCCGACCAGCGCAAGGCCGTCCAGATCGCCCAGATCAACTACACCGGCGCGGTCTCGGTGGGCGTGTTGCTCGCCGAACGGATGAAGTCGCAGGGTTACGGCCGGATCATCGCCATGAGTTCGGCCGCGGGTCTCCGTGCCCGCCGCTCCAACTTCGTCTACGGCTCCACCAAGGCGGGGCTGGACTCCTTCTACACCGGCCTCGGGTACGCGCTGGCCGAGCACGGGGTGGACGTCCTGGTCATCCGGCCCGGCCAGGTCCGCACGCGCATGTCGGCGCACGTCAAGGAGGCGCCGCTGACCATCAACAAGGACGAGGTCGCCCGCATCGCGGTGAAGAACGCCGGAGCCGGTAAGGGCGCGGTCTTCGCACCTGCCGCGTTCGGCGGGGTCATGGCCGTGCTCACGCACGTCCCCCGCCCCATCTTCCGCAAGCTCCCCTTCTAGGGATGCCGGTGGCGCTCCGGGGGCTCGGCCTGGCCGGCGCGGCGACGCTGCTGGCCGCCGTCGTCACCGCGGTCGTCCTCGCCGGGTTCTCCCTCGTCTCCTTCCCCGCCTACGGCAACTCCAACGTCCTGCGGGCGCTGACGGTCGTCGGTCAGGTCGCCGCCATCGCGCTGGTGGTGCTGGGGATACTGTCCGTACGCGCCGGCGAGCAGCCGGGCGGTCGGTCCGCGCTGGTCCGTCTGGGTAAGCTCGCGGCCCCCACCGGCTCCGCGTTGCTGGTCGCCGCCACACTGGGGATCCCGCTCGCCGCATCGCGGTTGTACCTGCACGGCGTGAGCGTGGACCAGGAGTTCCGCACCCAGTTCCTCGGTCGCTCGGCGACCTCGCTCGGACTGCCCGACATGGCGTACACCGACCTGCCCTCGTTCTATCCGTCCGGCTGGTTCTGGCTGGGCGGGCGGTTCGCCAACCTCGCCGGCCTCGAGGGCTGGGCGGCGTACAAGCCGTGGTCCATCCTCTCGCTCGCGATCGCCGCCGCGCTGGTCACCGTGCTGTGGACCCGCCTGTTGCGCACCGACCTCGGGGCGGCGGTGGGACTGGCGTCGACCTCGATCATGCTCGCCTACGGCAGCCCCGAGCCCTACGGCGCGATCGTGGCGCTGTTCCTCCCGCCTGTGCTCATCCTCGCGTGGCACGCCGTCAACCCCACGGCGCGGCACGCCGGTCGCGGTGCGGCCCTGACCACCACCCTGTTCCTGGGCGTCTCGGCCAGCATGTACACGCTCTACACGGGTCTGGCGGCGGGCACCGTCGTACTCATGGCGCTGGTCGCGACCGTCACCGCCGTGTTCGCCGGCCGCCGCGCCGACCGTGCGGAGGACCGTGGGACCGACCGCGCCGACGGGGCACATCCCGCCCGTGAACCCCTCCCGCTCTGGCTGCCCGCGGTCCGGCTCGCGGCGATCGGGTTCGGCTCCATCGCGATCGCGCTCATCGTGTGGGCGCCCTATCTGCTCGCCGCCCTGCGCGGAACCCCGGCCGACTCCGGGACGGCGATGCACTACCTGCCCGACGCCGGCGCCCGCCTGCCGCTGCCCATGACCGCCGGCGGCCTCACGGGCTGGGTGTGTCTGGCCGGTCTGGTCTGGATCGTCGCCCGAGCGTGGACCTCGCGCCGCGCTCAGGCGCTGGGCCTGGGCGTGGTGGCCGTCTACCTGTGGTGCCTGGCCTCGATGGCGATCACCGTCCTGGGCACCACCATGCTCGGTTTCCGCCTCGAACCGGTGCTCATCGGTCTGCTCGTGGTGGCGGGCGTCTTCGCGATCACCGATGTCGCCGGCCTCGCCGTGCGCCTCGCCGGGCGCCAGAACGGCACCGACCGGCCCGCTGCGGAGGCGGCCGACCGGCGTCGCCGGGCCACCGCGGTGGTGGGGGTCCTGGCCTCACTGGCCGCACTCGCCCACGCTCAGGGCATCCCCGATCACCTGCACGAGGAGATCCGGCTGGCCTACACCGACACCGACGGTCACGGAGAGCGGGCGGACCGCTACCCGCCCGGGCCCGAGTCCCACTACGCCGAGGTCGACGAGACCATCCGGGAGGCGTTCCCCGGCCGGAGGCGGACCGACCTCGTCGTCGTCAGCACCGCCGATGCCTTCCTCGCCTACCACCCGTACCTGGCCTACCAGGCCGTAACCTCCCACTACGCCAACCCCCTGGGGCGGTACGCCGACCGCAACGAGGCCATGCTCCGGTGGGAGGACGCCACCAGCGGCGCCGAGCTGCACGCCATGATGGACCAGACCCCGTGGCGCGGCCCCGACGCGATCGTCACCCGCCGGTCGGGCGACGGATACGCACTGCGCCTGGCCGAGGACACCTACCCCAACGACCCCAACGTGCGACGGTTCGGCGTCACCATCCCCGCCGAGGCCGTCGAGGGCCCCCACTTCGAGGTCCACGACGTGGGCCCGTTCGCCGTGATCGTGGTGCGGTGATCACGTGGTGACGACGCGGGGAGCGGGTGGCGGTCGCCGGTCCGGTGACGGCCCGGACGCAGGGACCGTTCCAGGGGGTGACGACGACGAGGTGCGCGACACCGACCGTGAGCGTCCCCTCGGACTGCACCCCTACCCCGGAATGGACCGCCACCGCCGGTGGGCGATCATCACCGGGTTCCTCGGTGCGTTCCTCGCCGTCCTCGCCGGGATACTGCCCGTCGACCAGGACACCACCCGTGTGCAGTGGACGGCCGGGCCCGACTACGCCCCGGTCACCGCGCCCCTGGTCTCCGGGCGGCCGCTCGACCTGACGATCACCGCCCCCTGCGCGCCGCTGGCACAGGTGCCGGAGAACACGATCGTGTTCTCCACCCTCCCGCAGGACGCCCCCGGGCGGATCTCCGACGGGCTGGTCGTCCAACGCGTCCGGGACGCCGCGGGCGATCCCGTCATCGAGGTCGCGGTCCGCAACATCACGCTGCTGTCCGTGCCGTTGTCGACCCTGCGCGACCCCGCGTGCGAGACGCTGCACGTGCGCGCCGAGACCGGGATCCTCACCGCCGAGTTCACCGGCCTCGAACGGGACCCCGACGACGCCGACGACGCCGTGCGCGCCGCCGTGCCCGGAAGCATGCGGCCGCAGGTCACCGGCGTCTTCACCGACCTCACGGCCGCGACCGCACCCGACGGGCTCGGTGAGTCGACGGTGGAGGTGACCGTCGACTCCCGCTACTCGTCCAGCCCCACGCTGCTCAAGCTGGTGCTGATGGTGATCGGCGTCCTTGCCACCCTCGCGTCCGTGGTGTTCCTGCACCGCCTCGACGGCATCGACGGCCGCTCGGGTCGACGGTTCGTGCCCCGGTCCTGGTCGCGACTGTCCGGGGTCGACGGCGTGGTGATCGGCGTCCTGGGTTTCTGGCACCTCGTGGGCGCCAACACCTCCGACGACGGCTACCTGCTGACCATGGCCCGCTCCGCCGGGCCCAGCGGATACATGGCCAACTACTACCGCTGGCTCGGCTCCCCCGAGTCCCCGGTGGGGTGGTACTACGAGATCCTGCGGGTGTTCGCCGAGGTGTCCACGGCCAGTCCGTGGATGCGCCTGCCAACCCTGGTGTGCGGAATCCTGTCGTGGCTCATCATCAGCCGGGAGGTCGTCCCACGGTTGGGCAGACTCGCCCGCACCTGGCGCGGACCGCGCTGGACGGGGGCCGCCCTGTTCCTCGCGTTCTGGATGGCGTTCAACAACGGGCTGCGGCCCGAGCCCGTGATCGCGCTGGGCGCCCTGCTCACCTGGTCGCTGGTGGAGCGGTCCATCGCCACCCGCCGCCTCGTGCCGGGCGTCGCGGCGATCGGTGTGGCCGCGTTCTCCCTCGGTGCCGGCCCGACCGGGCTGATGTGCGTGGCGGCGCTGGCCGCCGGCGCACGCGAGTTCGTCCGCATGGTGCGCCGCCGCGCGCAGGTGGTCGGATGGGCGGCGATCCTCGGACCCGTGCTGGCGGTGGGCCTCGCACTGCTCTACACCGTGTTCGCCGACCAGACCCTGGCCGCGGTCCTCGAGGCCACCCGCATCCGCACCGAGCTCGGTCCGAGTCTGCCCTGGTACGGGGAGAAGGAACGCTGGGAGGCACTGTTCGGGGTCTCCGCCGACGGCGGGGTCGCCCGGCGCTTCCCCGTCCTGCTCATGCTCATGTGCCTCGTGCTCGTCTCGGCCGTGATGCTGCGGCGTGGGCGGATCCCCGGCGCCGCCGCGGGGCCGTCCCGCCGGCTGATCGGCGTGATCGCGGGATCGTTGCTGTTCCTCGTGTTCACGCCCACCAAATGGACCCACCACTTCGGGGTGTTCGCCGGACTGGCCGGAGCCCTGGCGGTGCTGGCCGTGATCGCGCTGCGCTCCTCGACGGTGTCGCTGAGCCGGAACCGCTGGCTGGTGTGGGCGGCGCTGTGCCTCGTCGTCGGACTCTCCACCGCCACCGACAACACCTGGTGGTACGTCTCCGACTACGGCATCCCCTTCTCGGACTCCTTCCCCGCCATCGGCGGGGTGCAGATCCAGTACGTCGCGTTCGTCGGCGGCTTCGTGTGCCTGCTCATCGCCGGGCTCATCCACTCCGGGATCCTGCCCGACGACCCCGGCGCCGCCCTCCGCGTCCGCATCAGACAGGCGGTGCCCTTCCTGCGCACGCACGCCGACACCCCCGCGTCGCGACGGCGGGACGGCGGCTCCGGGGACACGGCCCGCCCGCGCCGGCGCGCCGGGATCGGCGGCGCCCCGCTGACGGTCGTCGCGTTCTCCGTGGTGATCTTCGAACTGTCCTCCGCGGTCATCGCCGTGTTCGCCCAGACCCCGGCCTACACGGTCGGGCGCGGCAACATGCGCGCCCTGGCCGGCGAACCCTGCGCACTGGCCGACTCGGTGCTGGTCGAGGAGGACTCCAACGACGGCCTGCTCGGCGCCATCGGGGCCGGGCCGGAGATCTCCCTCGGGGCCGGCGTGGTCAACGGCTTCGCCCCCAACGGTCTGCCGGACTCCATCACCGTCGACAGCACCGAGGCCTCCGGCTCCCTGGCGACGTCCGAGACCGGTGAGCGCGACCCCGGCGACGGCGTGGACGCCGGCACCACCGGTGGCCGCGGCGCCGTGACCGTCAACGGCTCCACCGTGGCCCTGCCCTTCGGCCTCGACCCGGACACCACTCCCGTCCTCGGTTCGTACCGGCGCGGGCCGCAGGTCGCCGCCGAACTCACCAGCGCCTGGTACCAATTGCCCGCCCGCAGCCCCAACCGGCCGCTACTCGTCATGGCCGCCGCCGGCCGGATCGGGAGCGGCGACCTGCGGATCGAGTACGGACGCCCCGGCCGGGTCGGCCCCGCCGGACCCACCGATTTCGAGGTCATGGGGTCCATGTCCCCCATCGACATCGGGCCGGCCCCCGCCTGGCGCAACCTGCGCATCCCGCTCGAGTCGATCCCCGCCGAGGCCGAGGTCGTCCGCGTGGTCGCCGCCGACGGCAACCTCGATCCCGACCAGTGGCTCGCTGTGACCCCACCACGGAACCCGCGCCTGCGCACCCTCGACGAGGTCGTCGGCCACACCGACCCGGTGCTCGTCGACTGGGTGGTGGCACTGGCGTTCCCGTGCCAGCGGCCGTTCGTGCACAACGGTGGCGTGGCGGAGATCCCCCGATACCGCATCCTCGCCGACCGGGAATCCTCCTCCGCCGCGAACTGGTGGCAGAGCGCCGGCGGCGGCGGACCCCTGCTGTGGACCACCCAGACGGTCGAGGCGATCACGGTCCCCACCTACCTCGACCACGACTGGTCGAGGGACTGGGGTTCGCTCCAGCGGTTCGAACCTCTGGACCCGCAGGCGAGTCCGGCCGAACTGGTCCGCGGCAGCGAGTTGCGGTGGGGCTGGACCACGCCGGGTCCGATGAAGTGATCGTCGCCTAGAATCGGTCGTCGTGTCAGACTCCTCGCCGGCCCCGTCCCCGGAAACCGCCCCGGCCACCGGCCCGGTGGCCGGCTCGGTCGCCGCCGACTCCCGCGTCAAGCGACTCCGTCTCATCTCGATAGTCAGCGGGCTCCTGGGGACCCTGTGCTTCCTCTCCCTGCCGTTCCTGCCGGTCGAGCAGACGACCTCGACCGTGCAGTGGCCGCAGAACGGGTCCGTCGACTCGGTCACCGCCCCGCTCATGGCGCACTCGCCGCAGCGGTTCACCGCCTCCGCACCGTGCACCCTGGTCGCGGATCTCCCGGAGGACGGGGGCATCCTGCTGGCCACCGCGCCCGCCGGCGGCGAGGAGGCCGGCGACCGCGCACTGTTCGTGCGCGCCTCCGCCGAGACGGTCGACGTGATCTCGCGCAACCGGGTGATCGTCTCCGCACCGCGAGACCGCGTGGAGGCCGGCGACTGCACACGGCTCAGCGTCGTCGCGGCCCCCACTTACGTGGAGGCGGCGTTCGAGGGGATGGACGATCCCGCGGCCACCCGCAGGGTGGACGCCGAGGACCTGCGCCCGATGGTGGTGGGCGTCTACACCGACCTGCCCTCGGACACAGCCGTGCCCGACGGTCTCGGCGCCACCGTGGAGGTCGACTCCCGGTTCACTACCGACCCCACCGCCCTCAAGTGGGCCGCCATCGTGATCGGCCTGCTGGCCACCGCGGTCGCCCTGTGGGCCCTGCACGCACTCGACCAGACCGACGGCCGGCGCGCCCGCCGCTTCCTGCCGCGCGGCTGGTTCAAGATCCGGCCGCCCGACGTCGTCGTGATCGGCACACTCGGCATCTGGCACTTCATCGGCGGCAACACCTCCGACGACGGCTACATCCTCACGATGGCCCGCGCCGCCGACCCGGCCGGGTACATGGCCAACTACTACCGCTGGTACGGGGTCCCCGAGTCGCCCTTCGGCTCCCCCTACTACGACCTGCTCACGCTGTTCGCACAGGTCTCCACCGCCAGCCCGTGGATGCGCCTGCCCGCGCTCGTCGCGGCCATCCTCTGCTGGCTGGTCATCAGCCGCGAGGTCCTGCCACGCCTCGGCCGGGCCGCCCGCACCACCCCGGTGGTGCTCTGGAGCGCCGCCGCCGTGTTCCTCGCGTTCTGGATGGCGTTCAACAACGGCCTGCGGCCCGAGCCCGTCATCGCGCTGGGGGCCCTGCTCACCTGGGTCTCCGTCGAACGGGCGATCGCCACGCGCCGGATGCTCCCGTTCGCGATCGCGGTGATCATCGCCTCGTTCTCACTGGCCACCGGCCCCACCGGCCTCATGGCCGTCGCCGCCCTCATCATGGGGCTGCGGGCGGTCGTCCGCACCGTGGTCGTGCGCGGCCGCCGGATCGGCTCGTACCTCGCCCTGATCGCCCCGGTGCTGGCCTCCGGCACCATGGTGCTCATCGTCGTCTTCGGCGTCCAGAACCTCGCCGCCGTCCTCGAGGCCATCCGCGTCCGCGGCGAGATCGGCCCCAACCTCAACTGGTTCGAGGAATTCGTCCGCTACTACTACCTGATGATCCCCACGGTGGACGGGTCCCTCGCCCGCCGCCTGCCGGTCCTGCTCGTGCTGCTGTGCCTGGCGCTGGTGATCGGCACCATGCTGCGCCGCGGCAAGGTGCCCGGCGCAGCCTCGGGACCGGTCTGGCGCCTGGTCGGCGTGGTCGTGGGCACCGCCTTCTTCATGATGTTCTCGCCCACCAAGTGGACCCACCACTTCGGTGTGTACGCCGGCATCGGCGGGGCGATCGCCGCGTTGGGCGCCCTCGCGATCTCCGCGTCCGCCGTCCGGACGGCCCGCAACCGCACGTTGTTCCTGGGCGTCATCCTCGTGGTGGTCGCGCTCGCCTTCGCGGGCCCCAACGGTTGGTGGTACGTCTCCAGTTACGGCATCCCGTGGTGGGACAAGGCACCCAGCGTCCGCGGCATCGACGCCGCCACTGTGCTGCTCGCCCTGGCCGTGCTCACGTTCGCCTACGCCGGCTGGCAGCACCTCCGTCGTGACTACATCGGTGAGCACGCGCCCCGCACCTCGGCGGGTCGTCGCCGGGTGCGGACCTTCGCCGCCGCCCCCATCGCGGTGGTCGCGGGACTGCTGGTGGTCTTCTCGTTCGCCTCGTTCGCCAAGGGGATCCACAAGCAGTACCCGGCCTACACCATCGCCGCCGGGAACGTGTCCGCGCTCGCCGGCAACCCCTGCATGCTCGCCGACCGCGTCCTGGTCGAGCCCGACGCGAACGCCGGCATGCTGGACCCGCTCGACGCCACCCCCCTGCCCGACGGGTCGATCGACCCGCGGGACCGGGCCGCCGCCATCGAGGCCGGGGAGAACACCGCGTTCACCCCGGACGGTGTCGCCCCGGACCTGTCGGCCGACGCGGTGGTGGCCGACCCCGGCGCCGCCAACACCACCTCCGAGCCCGGCGGCGGCCCGTCGGTCAGCACCGGGGAGAGCGCCGGCACGGCCGGCGGCCGCGGGGCGGAGGGCGTGAACGAGTCCACGGTGGCCCTGCCGTTCGGGCTCGACCCCGCCACGACCCCGGTGCTCGGGTCGTTCTTCGTGGGCCCGCAGCGGGAGGCGAGCCTGGAGACCGGCTGGTACCGCCTGCCCGAGAACCGCGAGTCCCACCCGCTCCTGGTGATCTCGGCGGCCGGCCGGATCGGCCGCTACGACGCCGACGGGCTCTACGAGTACGGCCAGGAGGTCGTGGTCGAGTTCGGCCGGTCCGGCGACGCCGGGGTCGACACGGTGGGCGAGCCGGTGGTGCCGTTCGACATCGGTCCCGCGCCGACGTGGCGCAACCTGCGGGTGGACATGCAGGACGCCCCCGCCGACGCCGATGTCATGCGGGTCCGGGTCGACGACAACGACCTCACCCCCGAACAGTGGACCGCCATCACCCCGCCGCGCGCACCCGAGCTCGTGACGGTCCAGGAGATGGTCGGGTCGGAGTCGCCCGTCCTGCTCGACTGGGCGGTGAGCCTGCAGTTCCCGTGCCAGCGGCCGTTCGAGCACTACGCGGGTGTGGCGGAGTTGCCGGAGTTCCGGATCCTGCCCGACCGTCCGCTCGCCGTGAGCGCCACCAGTACGTGGATGTCCTACGAGGCCGGTGGGCCGCTCGGGTGGATCGAGACCGCCCAGCGTGCCCGGACGATCCCGTCGTACCTGCGCCACGACTGGAACCGTGACTGGGGTTCGATCGAGGCGTACACGCCGCTGGGCACCTATCAGGAGGACCCGCCGGCGCCCGCGGAGGTGACCACCGGGAACGAGACCCGTTGGGGCTGGTGGCAGCCCGAGGGGCCGATCCTGGTGACCGACCCGGAGTAGGCCGCACCGCGGTACCGGGAGAATGTGGTGTGCCGACACGCCCACCGTGGGTACCGTGTCGGCTATGAGCATCTCAATGACCCGGTACGCCGCTTCGGCCGCGATGGTCCTCGCCCTCGGGGTGTCGACCGCATGCTCGTCCGACGACCCGGAACCGGATTCGACCAACCGCGGCGGAGGAGAGACGGACGGTCAGACCTCGGTCGAGAACGTCTTCATCGCACCCGCCTACGCGATCGACTGTTCGCTGCAGGTGGACGCACCCGCTCAGCTGAGCTTCACCGCGGTCAACGACAGCTCCACCGAGGCGGAGACTCTCTCGGAGATCACCAGCCCCGCCGCGGAGCGGGTCGAGATCGACGCCCCCGCGGGTGCCCTCGAGATCGCCCCCGAGTCGTCGATCGCCGCCGGTCAACCGGTGGAGAACGTCGAGGACGCCGACGCACCCGACCGGCCGTTCAGGTCCTTCATGTTCGGTCTCGACGACAGCGCCGAGCCGGGGAAGTCGATCCCGGTCACCTTCACCTTCGAGCGGGCGGGGGACATCACCCTCCAGGCGGCCGTCGACGCCTGTCCGAACCAGTCCGAGTAGCCGCCCAGTCGACCCCGCCCGCGGCGGTCACATGGGCGCGATGGGGTGCTTACGCGGCGGCTCGTTGCTGATCTTGTCCCGCAGCTGGTTCAGCGCACCGCGCAGCACCAGGCGGGTCTGCGACGGCTCGATCACGGCGTCGATGTACCCGCGCTCGGCGGCGGTGTACGGGGTCGCGATGAACTCGTTGTACATGTCGATGAGCTGCTTGCGGAGCTTGGGACCCTCCTCGGGGCCCGCCTCCTCGATCTGCCGACGCTGCAGCAGGTCGACCGCGCCCTCGGCACCCATCACCGCGATGCGCGCGGTGGGCCAGGCGAAGTTGAGGTCGCCACCCAGGTTCTTGGACCCCATCACGGCGTACGCGCCGCCGTAGGCCTTGCGGACGACGAACGTGACCTTGGGGACCGAGGCCGCCACCACGGCGAAACCCATCTTGGCCCCGCGGTGGATGATGCCGAGCTTCTCCTGCTGCACGCCCGGGAGGTAGCCGGGGGTGTCCACCACGTAGACCAGCGGGATCGAGTAGGCGTCGCACAGCATCATGTGCCGCGTGGCCTTCTCCGAGGCGTCGATGTCCAACGCGCCCGACAGGTGCAGGGGCTGGTTGGCGACGACGCCGACGGACTCACCGTCGACCCGGGCGAAACCCGTGATGATGTTGGACGCGAACTGCCCGGAGGTCTCCACGAACTCGCCGTCGTCGAACATCCGCAGGAGCACGTCGTGCATGTCGTACGCGGCGTTGTCCGAGTCCGGGATGATCGAGTCCAGCTGTCGGTCCGACTCCGTGGTCTCCGCCTCGAGACCCGGGTTGATCCGCGGCGCCTTCTCCGCGGCCGAGGACGGCAGGTAGCTCAGCAGGTTACGCACGTACATGAAGGCGTCTTGCTCGCTCACGGCGACGTGGTTGACGTTGCCGTTCTTGGCCTGCTGCAGGGCCGAGCCGAGCTCGTCCATGGTGACGTCCTCGCCGGTGACCTGCCGGATCACGTCGGGCCCGGTGACGAACATGTACGCCTGGTCCTGGACCGCGATCACGAAGTCGGTGGTCGCGGGGGCGTAGACGGCGCCGCCCGCGCACTTGCCCAGCATGATCGAGATCTGGGGCACGTACCCGGAGGCCGGATACTGCCGCCGGGAGATCTCGGAGTAGTAGGCCAGCGAGGTCACGGCGTCCTGGACTCGCGCGCCACCGGAATCGTTGATGCCGATGATGGGGCACCCGACCTTGATCGCGAAGTCCATGATGGCGCAGACCTTCTTGCCGAAGCCCTCGCCGACCGACCCGCCGAACACCGTGTTGTCGTGCGCGTACACGGCCACCGGGCGGCCGTCGATGGTGCCGCGGCCGGTGACCACGCCGTCACCGAACGGGTTGTCCGGGCTACCGGGCGCCTTGGCGAGCTGGCCCATCTCCACGAAACTGCCGGCGTCGAGCAGCAGTGCGATCCGCTCCCGCGGCGGGGTGTGCCCCGCGGCGTCGCGGCGGGCCTTCGCCCGCTCGCTGCCCGGGTCCTTGGCCTGCTCGGTCTTGACCCGCAGTTCCGCGAGCTTCTCCGCGGTGGTCTTCGCCGTCACGCGTCTGTCCCCTTCCGTACACCCGCGTCGAGCTCGGTGAGCCGACGCGCCAGATGCTTACCGACGGTACCGACCACCGGTTCGTCGACCATCGCGAGGTGGTCCCCGTCGAGCTGGACGACCTCCAGGTCGCCGACGATGCGGGCCCAGCCGCCGTCCGGGTCGATGTGTGCGTAGCGGGGCTCGAGCTCGATCGCCCCGTCGTGCATCCGCTCCGCGCGGTACAGCACGAACGGCACCTCGGCGCCGACACCGGCCCAGGTGGACAGGTCCGCGCTCTGCAGGATCCGGTTGTCGACGAAGCTGGCCCGCTGGTGTTCGATGACACCGCCGCCCATGGCGTTGGCCTCGGCACCCAGTGCCCCGAGCAGCATATCCAACACGCCGTCCTCACCGTGCTCGGCCAGGAAGTCCCGCGGGACCTCCACGTCCAACCCGTAGGTGCGCTTGGCGAACTCCGAGTACCGACGCCACCGGGCCTCGGCCTCGTCGAGGGTGTCGGGGATCGGCTCCGACGGCTGCACGGTGTCCAGCAGGACCACCAGCGCGACCTCGTCGCCAGCGGCCCGCAGTTGCCGGGTCACCTCCACGGCCAGCGCGCCGCCGAAGGACCAGCCCCCCACGGCGAGCGGACGGCCGGCCGCGATCTCGCGGATGCGGTCCAGGTAGCTCGCGGCCCGCTCCTCCAGCGGCCCCTCGACGCGCTCGACGCCGTACACCGGGGTGTCCACGCCGAGTCGGTCGACCAGCGGCTCGTAGACGAACGACGACCCGCCGGCGGCGTGGAACAGGAACAGCGGGGTGGCCTCGGTCGACCCCTCGGCCAGCACGCGGATGTTGCCCTCCACCGCGACCTCGGTGAACGGACGGAGCAGGTCCGCCAACTCGGCGATCGTTGTGGCACCGGCGACCTGCGCGGCGGTGATGTCGCCGCCCGAGCGGGCCGAGAGCCGCTCGGCGAGAGCGACCCGGGTCGGCTCGTCGACCGGGGGCAGCGCGCCCGTGACGCCGGGTGCCGCGGCGCCGGTGACCACGGCCCACGCACCGAACGCCATGCGCTCGGTGTCATCGCGCGGCGCGATGGCGACCGAGGCGTCATCGCCGCCGGAGCCCTCCTCGGACGCCGGCGCGTCACCGCGCAGCGCGGCCACGTCGACGGCGCCCTCACCGCGGGCCTGCTGGGCCGCCAGGTCGCCGACCTGATCCGGGTTCTCGACGGCGAACCGCACCATGTCCGCGACATCGTCGAGCGACGCGTCGCGCATCGCCTGCAACTCGAGCGGCGGGATGGCGAACTCGTGCTCGACACGGTTCTTGATCCGCACCGCCATGAGCGAATCCAGGCCGAGATCGAGCAGCGGGAGCTCCCTCGGCAGGTCGTCGGGGCTGTATCCCATCGAAGAGCCGATGATCCGGGCCAGGCGGTCACCGATCGCTTCGCCGGAGTCGGGGTTCCAGCGGGTGTCGACCTCGTCGTCGTCCTCGTCGTCGACCACCGGCGCGTCGGACTCACTCGACACGTAGTGCTGCTCGGGCGCGGAGTCCGGGGCGATGGGGGCGCCGCCGGTCACGGCGCACTCGGCGACCAACACGAACGCCGCGGTGGCGTCGCCGGCGCGGGCGTGGACCTGCACCGACGCGCCACCCGGGTGCGGGGTCATGGTGGTGGTCACGGAACCGGCGGCCGGCAGCATGCCGGGCCGGTTCACGGCGGTGAGGGTCGCACCCTCGAGCACCGACGCCGCGGCGGCGGTCATCAGCGCGTCGACGCTGGGCACCACCTCGGCACGGACCTGCCACGCGTGGCGACCGTCGGGCAGCGCGACGTGCGAGCCCGGCATCCGGCCCTCGCCCGACCCGCCCCCGGCGGTGACCTTGGGCCACAGGGTGCGGCGCTTCCACGCAGTCCCCGGCACCGGCGCGTACCGGCCGGGGCCCGTGACGTAGCCGTGGATCATCTCCACGACGCTGGGCACGTCGATGGTGTGACCGTGCACGTACAGCTGCGCGACGGCGTGCAGGAGCGTGTCGGCCTCGGACTCCTTGCGCTTGAGCGCATGGAGCAGGTTGGGCTCCATGAGGCCGGCGTCGAAGCACGTCGCGGCCACCGACATCGCGGCCACCGGGTTGGGGGCCAGCTCGAGGAACGTCACGTACCCGGCGTCGACGGCCTTGCGTACGGCGTGGGTGAACCACACGGAGTGCCGCATGCCCTTGACCCAGTACTCCTCCGCGTGGACCGGCTCGTGACCGGCGCGGTAGAAGGTCTCGCGGTCGACGGAGGAGAACAGGCCGGAGGTGAGCTCGCGCGGCTCGAGACCCGCGATCTCCGCGGCCAGCTCACCGAGGAGCATGTCCACGTCCGAGGTGTGGCCGGCGCCGCGGACCTGCAGCTGGCGGGCGAACTTGCCCTGCTCCTCGACCCACGCGACGAAGTCGGCGACGGGCTTGGCACGGCCGCCGACCGTGGTGTGGGTGGGCGCGGCGTAGACGGCGGGCTCGATGGAGGCGAACTGCGGGTTGTCGGCGATGATCTGCGCGATCTCCTCGGCCGAGTACTCGACCAGCGCCATCGCGCCGGCCTCATCCTCCGAGACCTGCCCCTCGGCGTCGCCCATGAGACGCGAGCGCACGCAGATCACGCGGACGGCGTCCTCGAGGCCGAGGCCACCGGTCGCGTAGGCCGCGGCCACCTCACCCATCGAATGCCCGATCACGGCCTCGGGCTTGGCCCCGAGCGCGCGCAGGGTGTCGACCAGCGCCACCTGGATGGCGAAGATCCCGACCTGGGAGTTCTCCAGCTCGTACGTCTGTGAGTCATCGAGGATCAACTCCGCGATCCGGTAGCCGGCCTCGAAGTCGATGAGCTCGTCCACCGCGTCCAGGCACGAGGCGAACAGCGGGTTGGACAGGTAGAGCTCCTTGGCCATCTTCCGGTGCTGGGACCCGAAGCCGGAGAACACCCACACGTCGCCGGTGCCGGCGGGGGCGTCGGCGCTGAACACGCCGGGACCGGGGTCGCCGGCGGCCAGCGCGCGCAGGCCCGCCACGAGCTCATCGCGGGTGTGGCCCACGACGGCTCCGCGCGAGCGACCGTGGTTGCGGGTGGCGAGGGTGCGGGCGACGGCGCCCAGGTCGACCGAGTCGTCCAGCGCCTCGAGCCAGTCCGCGATCTGACCGGCCGTGGACTTGCGGCGCGACGGCAGGGAACCGGAGACGACGAGCACGGTCGCGGGGGCGCCGGGCACGGAGGTACCGGTGGTGGCCAGCTCGTCGGCGTTGCGCTCCACGGCCTCGGCCACGCAGCGTGCGATGTCGTCCGCGGCGGCCGGGGTCGCGGCGGCCGGGGCCTCGGGGGCCGGGGCTTCGGCGGCAAGGGCGTCAGGGGTGGCGACCTCGCCGGCCCGGACGTCGGAGACGGAGTCCTCGTCGACCGTGGTCTCCTCCGACGCGCGCACCGGCGCCGGCTGGTACTCGGCCACCACGACGTGCGCGTTGGTGCCACCGAACCCGAACCCGGAGATGCCGGCCAGGGCGCGCCCGCTGTAGCGCGGCCACCCGGTGGTCTCCGTGACCACGCTCAGTCGCGCGGCGTCGAAGTCGATGTACGGGTTGGGGCCCGCGAAGTTGATCGTCGGCGGCAGGGCGTCGTTGGTCATCCCGAGGATGATCTTGGCGAGGCCGGCGGCCCCGGCGGCGGACTCCATGTGGCCGAAGTTGGTCTTGGCCGAGCCGAGCAGCGTGGGGCGGTCGGCCTCGCGGCCGCGGCCGAGCACCTGGCCCAGGGCGGTGGCCTCGATGGGGTCCCCGAGGATGGTGCCGGTGCCGTGCGCCTCGATGTAGTCGACCTCGCGCGGGTCGACGCCGGCGTCGGCGTAGGCCTGGCGCAGGACGGCGACCTGAGCGTCGGGGTTGGGTGCGGTCATACCGTTGGAGCGACCGTCCGAGTTCACGGCGGACCCCTTGATGACGGCGAGGATGTCGTTGCCGTCCCGTTCGGCCTCCGACAGGCGCTTCAGGATGAACACTCCCCCGCCCTCCGACCGGCAGATGCCGTTGGCATCGGACGAGAACGCCTTGATCCGCCCGTCGGGGCTGAGCGCGGCACCGGTCTTGGCGAAGCCCATGGTCGCGGCGGGCGCGAGCATCATGTTGACACCGCCGGCGACGACCAGGTCCGATTCGTGCAGTCGCAGCGAGTTGACGGCCTCGTGGATCGCCACCAGGGACGTCGAGCAGGCGGTGTCCAGCGTCATGGACGGGCCGCGGAAGTCGAACGTGTACGAGACCCGGTTCGAGATGATCGAGTTGGAGGCGCCGGTGACCGCGTACGGCGAGGCCGCAGCGGAGTCCGAGGTGAGGAACACCTGGTAGTCGCTGGAGGACGATCCCATGAAGACGCCGACCTCGTGGCCCTTGAGGTCGCTGGCGGGCAGGTGGGCGTTCTCCAGGGCCTCCCAGGTGAGCTCGAGTGCGAGCCGCTGCTGCGGGTCGACCATCTCGGCCTCGCGGGGGCTCATGCCGAAGAACTCGGCGTCGAAGTCCCGGACCTCGGCGTCGTCGAGCCAGCCGCCACGATCGGGCGCCTCGGACAGCACCTGCTGGACGTAGGCGTCGCCGGACCACTCGGACCAGCGGGTCGCCGGGCGGGGGGTGGTGGCGTCCCGACCGGAGGCGAGTAGCTCCCAGGTCGCCTCCGGGGTGTCGGCGCCGCCGGGGAAGCGGGTGGCGAACCCGATCACGGCCACGTCGAACTCCATGCCCGCGCCGCGGTCACGGAACGTGTGGAAATCGGTGGGCGCCTCGGATTCGACCGGTCCGTTGACGACGTACTCGGCCAGCGAGGCGATGGTGGGGTGCTGGTAGGCGACGGTCGCGTCGAGTGGTCGACCGATGAGGTCCTCGAGATCGGCGGACAGGGACACCGCGTCGCGGGACGACAGGCCGTATTCCTCCAGCGAGCGGTCGTCGGTGACCTTGGAGATGTCGAGCCCGGTGGCCCGGCAGACCCAGCCCCGCATCCATTCGCGGAGCTCTACTACCGTCATCTCGCTCTGTGCCATCGTCCTGGCTCGCCTTTCCTCGGGTGTCGTCCGGTGTGTCCCGTCGCGGCGGGGCACCCGTGGTGCTTGAACCGGCCCGGCCGGGCGGACGCTACTGCGCCGGCAGGTCCGGGAAGGCGGTCTGCTGGTGACCCCCGCGCAGGGTGCCGTCCACGTAGGCCGCCTTGCACGCGCGCCGCGCGATCTTGCCGCTGGACGTGCGGGGGATGGATCCGGCGGGGACCAGCAGCACGTCCTGGGCGGTGACGCCGTGACGTGCCGAGATCGTCGTGCGGACCGCGTCCGCGATGGGGCCCGGGTCGGCCTTGCCGGCGCCGGGTGCGCGCTCGCCGACCACGACGAGCGTCTCCGAGGAGTCATCGGCGGCGATCTCCGCGCCGTTACGCGCCTCCATCGGCAGCTGGTTGGCCGGCACCGAGAACGCGGCGACGAATCCGGGGCGCAGCGCATCGGAGGCGCCCTGCGCCGTGTTCTCGAGATCCTGCGGGTAGTGGTTGCGGCCGGCGACGATCACCAGGTCCTTGACGCGGCCGGTGATGTACAGCTGACCGTCCACATAGGCGCCGTAGTCGCCGGTGCGCAGCCATCGAGCGTCGGAGGGCACGGTCCCGAACTCCCGGACCGTGCGGGACCCCTCCTCGAGGCACTCGACGAGCCGGTTGCCGAAGGTGGCGTCCGACTCCTCGGGGCGCCCCCAGTAGGCGCGACCGACGTTGGTCCCGTACAGCCAGATCTCGCCGACGCGCCCTTCGGGCAGCTCCCGCCCGGTGCCGTCGTGCTCACCCGTGGCCTCGTCGATGTTCGCCTCGACGATGGTGGCCCACTGGCTCGGTGCGACGTACCCGCAGGCGACCTGCGGGATCGCGTCCTCGTTGCCTTCCACCTGCGCCGGGTCGAGGACGGTCATGACGCCCTTGTTGAGGTCCGACCGGTCCACGTGGATGACGATCGCCTCGTCGTCGCGGCGCGGCGAGGAGACGAACAGGGTCGCCTCGGCCATCCCGTAGGACGGTTTGATGACGGTCGGTGCGAGCCCGTAGGGCGCGAAGGCCTCGTTGAAGGCACGCATGGAGGCGGGGGTGACCGGCTCCGAACCGTTGATGATGCTGGTCACGCCCGACAGGTCGAGGGTCTCGCCGTCCCTCGGCAGCCCTCGGCGTGCGGCGTGCTCGAACGCGAAGTTGGGGGCGGCGGCGAACACCCCGTCGCCGTCCGACATCGCGCCCAGCTGCGAGACCCAGCGACCCGGGCGCTGCACGAACGCGCGGGGGCTCATCACCGTGATGGTGGCCCCGCCCATCGCGGGCAGGATCACCGTCAGCAGGCCCATGTCGTGGAACAGCGGCAGCCAAGTGACCCCGCGGGACGCGCGGGTCAGCCCGAGCCCGTCGAACAGCTGCATGACGTTGGTGACCACGTTGCGGTGGGTGATCTCCACACCGGCCGGTACGCGGGTCGAGCCGGAGGTGTACTGCAGGTAGGCGATGTCGTCGGCGCCGAGATCCGGTCTGGTCCACCCCGAGCCGAGCTCCGCGGGGATGGCGTCGACGGCGACGGTGCGCGGACGCTCTCGCGCAGGCAGGGAGCGGAACAACGTCCGGACCCCGGCCGCGGAGTCGGTCGAGGTGAGGATGACCGCGGGCGTGCAGTCCGCCAGGACCGCGTGGAGGCGGTCGTGGTGACCGGGCTCATCGGGGTCGAACAGGGGCACCGCGATGAGCCCGGCGTGGATGGCCGCGAAGAACGACACGATGTAGTCGAGTCCCTGCGGCGCGAGGATCGCGACCCGGTCCCCCGGCTTCGCGACCTGCTGGAGGCGGGCGGCGATGGCGTAGAGCCGGTCACCGAACTGCGACCATGAGAGTTCGTGCACCTCGCCGTCACGGGAGGACGAGTAGTCGATGTAGCGGTAGATCAGCCCGTCCTCGGCAGGATCCTCGCGGGCGGCGGAGACATTGGCTTCGACGAAGTCGACAAGGGTGGTGCGATCAGGGATGACGATCGCCCCACCGGCGTCGTGGTACTGCTCGAACTCCACGTTGCTCCGTTCCGATCCGTCTTACGTTGGTCGACGTCGTCGACCACGGAAATGCCGGGTGCACTGACGACAAGCTTGGTCGATCCTACAGCGTGCCCCAGAGCGCATCCGAACTCCGAATCATCCGGCTCGTCAGGCGTGTCGCAGGCCGAGCCCTCGGGAGGCGTGGACGGGTCACCCGTGGGCGATCTCCGGGGCGGCGTCGACGAGCTCACGCACGTGCCCGATCGTCCACTCCGGGACCGTCGTCCCCTCGATCACGTCCGGGTTGGTCGCGTACATGGCGTGGATCGCGTTGTTGGCGACGAACTCCTGGAACCGGGCGGCGCCGTCCACGACGTTGAGCGGGGCGTTGCAGATCAGGTCTCGGGAGTCGCAGATCTGGGCGGTCCTGTCGCCGAGTTCGCCGAAGCCACCCGGGCGGGGCCCGGTCATGGTGGCGCCGGCGATGAGCTGGGTGAGCCCGGTGGCCGGCTGTAGGGAAATCTCCATCCCCTGCCCGTTTCCGGGCGACAACCCCGGCGACTGACCCTGGCCCGGCACGCGGCGGCCGTCGGCGATGAGGACCGATCCCCGGACCAGGTCGGCGGGCACCGGCCCGTTGCCGGTACCGATCTCGCTGGTGAGGTCACCCGCGATCACCGCACCCTGGGAGAAGCCCAGGAGCACGAACGACGTGTACGGGCACCGCTCGTGCGTGGCGGCGAGCTCGGCGCGGGCCCTCTCGGTGCCCTCCGCCCGGCTCTGGTCGTAGGGGATCTCGTTGGGCGCCTGCGGGTTCCTGAACTGGGCCACGTAGGGGACGGTGAACACCTCGAGCCGGTCGTCCGGGTACTGCTCGCTCAGCGGGTCGGTAATCGTCCTCAGCAGGGCGTTGGGCAGGAAACCCGGGTTGTACGGGTCGTCGGTGGGGCTGCTCTCCCAGGTCCCCGGCACGGCGACCATCTCCACGTCCGGACAGTCCGCGGGCTGGGTCAGCTCCGGCTCCCCCGGGCCGGGCAGGGGCCCGTCGGGACCCGTGGGCAGCCCACGATTCCCGATCCACCATCCGATGCCCAGCACCAGCAGGACCACCAGCACGAGTGCCCCCAACGAGCACCCGAGACGACGGCCTCTCCCACGACGCATTCCGCGAGCCACGATACGAACTCCTTCCCGGCCTCCCCGCTCGACTGGGGCGGGTGGCCGACGACCGGTCAACGCCCCGGTGGCGCTGCGGGTTCCGGGAGCACCGGGAGGGTGTCCCGTCTCACCCCGGGGCGACACGTGCCGGGTCCTGCCGGACCGGGCGCCGCGGCGCTGTGTGCATTCGTCGGACTACGGACAGAGCTGGCCCGCCGAGGCGTCCACCACGACGCGGGAGAGCTCGTCGACCTCGCGATCCGAGTACCCGCCCGCCGAGATCTGACCGGCGACCGCGTCGGCGATCGTCGTCGTCTCGTCGGCGGCGCCCCCGGTCGTCCGGATGCGGCAGATGGTGTTGCCGGCGGCGACGAGCGAATCGGAGAGGTCCGCGGTGTCGATGCCCTCGCTCTCCAACGCCGCGAGATACCCGCGCTCCCGCGCGCCGACGGCCGGGGCGGTGTACCCGGAGGCGTCCGGATCGACGGGTGCGGGCGCCTCCGTGTAGCGGCCGGAATCCTCCGTCGCGGGAACGCGCGACACCCCGGGTGATCCGCTGCCGCCCGGGGGCGGGGCCAGCGTCTCGGAGTCGGGCACGCCGGAGACCGTCGAGTCCCCTCCGCCGCAGGCGGTGAGCATCCCACCGCCGACGAGCAGCGCGGCGGTCAGCGTCGCCAACCGGGTTCTCACGACGAGATCTCCGCCCGGCCACCGCTCACGGTGATGCGGCCGCCCTCGAACTCCATCTCCTGACCGTCCCGCGTGGTGCGCAGCGGGCCGGTCGGGTAGCCGAGCCGTCCGCGTTCGTAGTCGACCGTGCCCCAGGCGTCGAACACCGGCCCACGGGGGATCACGTGGGCCCCGGTCCGCGGGGACCAGTAGATGTACCCGCCCTGGAACCGGCTGAACGCGCCGTCCCGGGTGCTCAGGGCGATCTCGTCGGTGGTCGGGTAACCCAGCTCGGAGTTCTCGGCGCCGGCCTCGCGATAGGTCTCGAGGATCTTGCCCTCGACGACCTTCGGGCCCGTCTCCTCGGACCAGTAGACGGTCCCGCCCTGGAAGCCCTGGACGACACCCGGCTTGTTGGGGTTGGTGATCTCGTCTGTGGTCGGGTAGCCGAGCTCGCCGCGCTCGGCGCCGCGCTCCTGCCACATCGCCCGGATGCCACCGCGGACGGCGTGCGACCCGGTGGTGGGCGACCAGTAGATGACGCCGTTCTGGAAGGTGGAGAACCGGCCGCGGCCGTCCGGGGTGGTGGTCTCGCCCGAGGTCGGCAGCCCGAGCACCCCGTCGGGGCCGCCCTCGGCCTGGTAGGCCGCGCCGATCGCGCCGAGGACCGAGTGGGCCCCGGTCCCCTGCGACCAGAAGGCGCGGCCGAAGCGGAAGTCGGTGGCCTTGCCGCCGCGGACGTCGTACTCGCCGGTCAGACACGGCCCCAGGCCGGGCTGCCGCTCGGCGAGGCGTGCGATGTCGCCACTCGCCGCGCACGGCTTCTCGACGTTCTCGATCCCCACCGCCGTCGCGAACTGCGGCCATGCCTGGGTCATCTCGAACTGCCAGTACGGCCAAGTGTGCGTGCCGGACGGGCGGAAATTGGCGGTGACCTCGACCCCGGCGGCGCGGGCCCGGTTGACGAAGGTCTGCGTGGTCATCCGCGAGAGCAGCTCGAGGCCGTAGCCGGGGAAGTTGGTCGGGATGTCCGGCAGGCCGGACGGCTGGTCCCAGGGCCCGGTGTTGCCGCTGCCGGCGGAGACGTAGACGCTCTGCCCGCGCATCTTCTCGGTGTGGAGCTTCGGGTCCTGTTCCTGCCAGCGCCGGGACCCGAGCGGGCCCCACATGCTCTCGGCCGGGTAGCCGCCGGCGTCCTGCATGGCCACCTTGACCGCCTCGGGCATCCCGAAGCTGGTGGTGTCGAGGAAGCCCGAGTAGCTGGCGGCGAAGTCGAAGTGATCCGGGTAACGCTGGGCCAGCATCATCGCGGCCGTTCCGCCCATGGACAGTCCGGCGACGCCGTGCTTGTCACCCACCCGCCAGTCGCGGGCCAGTAGCGGCGGCAGTTCCTGCATGAGGAACGTCTCCCACTGGTACGCCGAGCCCTTGGCGTCGGAGACCCAGTCCGTGTAGAAGCTCGACTCTCCACCGATCGGCAGGACGATGACGGCGTTCTTGGCGTCGAAGAACTGCGAGATCTTGGTCTCGAGCGTCCAGCCGCTGGCGTCGTCGCGGGCCCGCAGCCCGTCGAGCAGGAGCAGGGACGGGTAGGTGCGCTCGGGGTCGGCGTTCCACTGGGCCGGGAGCATGAGCTGCACCTGGATCGCCTGCTCCATGGCTGGTGACCGGACCCAGAGTGCCACCCGGTTGGCGGACTTCCACTCGACCTTGTCGAGCCGGACACCGGACGGCGGCGTCGACGGCACGCGCAGGGTCGGCGCCTCGGGCGCAGTGGCGGGACTCTCCGCGGGGGTCGACCGCGCCGGGCTCTCCGCCGGGCTCGTCTGCCCCGGGGTCGGCCGGGACGGCGTCTCCTGTGCCGCCGCGACGGGCGGGAGGACGAGACCGGAACCCACCACGGACGCCACGAGGGGAGCCGCGAGGAGGGACGCCCACCGGTGCCGGGGGCTCGCGTCTGAGCTGGGGGTCGCCATGTGTTGTTCTCTTCCTTGCCGCGTCGTCTCGCCGAATAGTTAGTGGGCGCGCGTCAGAACGACCCGCGCCACATGTATCCGGAGCCCGGGTCCGTGGTGCGCCCGCGGGTTCCCCTCCCGCGGCCGAACCCGGTGGTCAGATGCGACCGGGGCCCCGCACGAGAATCTACGCGCGGGGCCCCGGTGTGACGGGTGAGGACTCGCTGACGGGAGTCCGATTCGTCGGCTAACTCTGCGCGATCACCACGCGTGGGCGTCCATCACGTCGAGGATCTGCGCCGAGCGGGCCGCGATGAGGTCGTCGTTCCAGTAACCCCAGCCGTGGATGCCGGTGGTGCGGTACTCGAACGTGGCCTTGTTCGGCGCGGCGTTCATGGTGTTCTGGAACGCCAGCGTCGAGCCGCGGGACAGGCCCTCGAGGATGATGCCGTTGAACGTGTTGAACACGGACTGCAGGCTGGAGGGCTGGTCGTACCGGCCCGGGATGGCGGACCCGGCGGTCACGTACATCGGGATGTCGCGCAGCTTGGCGGCGTTGAGCAGCGGGTCGTGCTCGCCCCACTTCGGCGAGCCCGGCAGACCCCACATGGCGAACGGGTCGCACTTGCACTGGTCGAACATCGCCAGCGGGATCATGGTGTACATGCCCGGGGCCGTGGGGTTCATGTAGCCGGAGAACACCGAGACCTGCTTGAACTGGTCGGGATGCTTGGCGGCGAGCGTCGCGGCCGCGGAGCCGCCCATCGACAGGCCGGCGACGGCGTTGTTGTTCGGGGCCACGCCGAAGTGGGCCTGCAGGTAGCCGGGGAGCTCCTCGGTCAGGAACGTCTCGTACTTGTACTCGAGCAGGTTGCCGCCCAGGTTGATGGGCCGCTCCCAGTCGGAGTAGAAGGACACCTGGCCGCCGACGGGCATGACCAGGGTGATGTTGTCCTGCAGGAAGATGCGCTGGGCCTGGGCGTCGTGGGTCCACGCGTTCCAGTCGTCACGGGCGCGCAGCCCGTCGAGCAGGTACAGACCGGCGTTGCCGCCGAAGCGGGCCGGCTGGACCTGGACCTTGATGTCCCGCTTCATGGCCGGCGAGTAGACGTTGCACAGCTGGACCCAGGAGGCGACCGGGTCCCACTGGCAGCCGGGACGCAGCCAGTTACGGAAGCCCACCGGGTTCTCGTCACCACCGGCCGGCCGGAACGCGGGGGCGGCGGGCGGCGCGGCAGCCGAGCCCGCGGACCCGAGGCTGGCCGACGAGCCCTGCTCGGTCGCCTGGGCACCGGCCAGGGCCGGGGCGCCGACGACGAGCCCTGCGGCCGTCGCCAGTGCGGTGAGCCCGGCGGCGAACCTGCGCCGGAGGGTGGAGTGGGACATTCGTGTGTTCCTTTGTTCGTTCCTGGTGCCCGGGAGGGCATCGGTGACGTTCATCGGACCGGCCCCACCAGGGGGAGGACCGGAACTGCGACATCGAGTTCATCGATACTGTCGCGCACTTTGGGGTAGGTGTTACAGGTCGGGGACCATTTCGACCCCCGACTGTTACCGTTTCGAGACAACAGCGTGCGCAACACTACCGAGTGCCCTGATACTTCTCCACTTCCTCCGGCATCGGCAGCCCGCACCTCTGGACCTCGTACGCAGGGATTCTGTTGATCCTGTACTCGGCGTATGAGAATGCATTCACCACGTTGGACCAGCGCCTCTCGAGGGTCAACGGGGCCGTGTAGGACTCGATGAGTGCCTGCGTGGCGGGACACTGGAGCGCGACCTCGGCCTGGTTCACCCAGTTGACGTCGATCCACCGCGGGAAGTTGACCGGGTCCTCCACGACTCCGGTGCGCGCGAGCACCCAGTCGTACGGCAGGAACTTGTCATGCCCGATCCGGCCGTCCTCCATACGGTCCGTGTGCGCGGCCAGCGGCGAGGCGAGCCCGACGGTGTCGTAGACGTCCACGTCGAGCGGCAGGTTCATGCTGGTCATGCCGAGGTTGAGGAACACCACCGTCTTGAGGGGCTCCTCCGGCAGCTCGAACGGTGCCAACCCGGGCATCGGTCGGTCGTAGGACACCACGTCCCACCGGTCCTGGAACCCCGGCACCGGGAGGAATACCGCGCCGGTCCGGTTCCGGGTGACGTCGTTCACCAGGGCCCGCATCCGGGGGAAGTCCAGATAGTCCTCGGCGAGCAACGGGTGCCTGTGCCCGGTCCGCTGGATGTAGAACTGGCGCTCGTCGACGATCCCCGCCGACGTGATCGACTCCGGTTCCTCCCGGAACGGGTTCTCGGTGACCTGGACGGTCACCGCCCAGCCGACGACGACGAGCCACGCGGCCGCGATCGCCGGGACCGCCACCCGGCGCACCGAGGCCTCCGTGGACCCGCTGGCGGGACCGACGGGGAGGGGCACCACCGAGACCGGCAGGAGCAGGAGGAACAGAGACGGCAGCAGCACGCGGCCGTGCATGAAGTCGCCGCCGACGCGGATGACGTAGAGCAGCATCACCAGTGCCACCACGAGGAACACGATCGTGACGACCGGGGTGGAGCGGGCCCGGCGGCGCAGCCGCGGCAGGCGACCGCCCTCGTCGTCGTCGTGGTCGTCGGCGTCGTGGTCGTCGGCGCCCCCGCCATCGCCGCCACCATCGGCGGCGCCACCATCGGCGCCCCGCGGATCCGCTATCGTCCCTCCGGATCTGCTACTCCAATCCGGGTAGCGGATCCGGAGCGGGAATAGCGGATTTCCGGGGCGGGGGGCGAGGCGGGCCCGGAGGGCGACCATTCCCGCGACGAGCACGGCGGCCAGCGGCACCAGCAGGACGTACGGCGACAGCAGGTTCCACAGGTACTCGGCGCCCTTGTCCCACTTCGACCCGCCGGCGTCCTTGGCCACGGCCGTGAGCGGGTACGGCAGCGCGTAGAACGACATCCGCCAGACCTGGTAGACCACCGGGACCGTGCCGGCGAGCACCACCAGCCACCCGAGGTGACGCCACGACTGGTGGGCGACGGCCATCAGCGCCAGGAACGCCGCTGCGGCCAGTGCCATCTCGGGGCGCACCAGGGGGCCGAGCCCGGCGAGGAAGGCGATCGCGGCCGTGCCCGGGGTGGGTAGGCAGCCCAACCGGCCCTCACGATGGGGCGCCCGGGCCCACAGTTGCAACCCCAGCCACATGGCGCCGATCCAGCAGATGACCAGGCCCGTCTCGAGACCCGAGGTGGCGAAGTCGCGGGCCGGGGGCAGCATCACGTAGACCAGCACGCCGAACGGCAGCAGCACCATCGGCCCACCGGCCGGTGCGCGGCGGGTGCCGCGGTACATCACGCGGGTGCCCAGCATCGCGAACACCACCGCGAGCATGCTCAGCGTGAGCGCCACACCCAGGACGACCAGTTCGAGCCGGTACCCGACGATCTCGTGGACGCCGTAGATGAGGTACGTCCACAGCGTGGAGGTGTTGGACTCGACCCGCTCCCCCGCGTTGAACACCGGGCCGTTGCCGGCGATGAGGTTGCGGACGGTGCGCAGGACGATGAGGCCGTCGTCGGCGATCCACCGGCGCTGCCAGGCGCCGGCGAAGAAGACCGCCACCACCACCACGACCCCGGTCCAGAAGACCGCCCCGGTGCGCCCGAACCGGCGCGCCGCCGCCACCTGCGACATCGTCCGTCCGCCGGACTCAGGCGATCGACGGGACGATGTAGACGCCGATCACGACGGTGAGGACCCACAGCGCCGCGAGGACCTGCAGGACGCGGTCGCCGAGGGCGATGTCCTCGGGCTCGCCGGCCTGCGCGGCGTCGACGTCGACCGCGTAGCGCAGGACGGCGATGGTGAACGGCACGATCGAGATCTGCAGCCAGATCGCCGCCCCGTTCGGCTGCGTCGGGTCGGAGCCGCGGTCGTACGCCCACAGGGCGTAGCAGAGCACGAGCACCGTCGCCGAGAGCGTCCAGACGAACCGCAGGTAGGTGGGGGTGTAACTCTCCAACGCCTTGCGGATCTTGGCGCCGGTCTTCAGGTGCAGGCTCAGCTCGGCGTAGCGCTTGCCGGCGGCCATGAACAGCGAACCGAACGCCATGACCAGCAGGAACCACTGCGAGATGTCGACCTCGGCGGCCGCGCCACCGGCGACCGCGCGCAGCAGGAAGCCGGAGGAGACGAACGCGATGTCGAGCACCGGCTGGTGCTTGAGCCCGAAGCAGTACATGAGCTGCAGGACGATGTACACGGCCACGACGATCGCCAGGGCCGGGTGCGCCAGCAGCACCGAGATCGCGATCGACGCGATGATGAGTACCACCGCCATGCCGTACGCCAACCCCACGGGCAGGACGCCCGCCGCGATGGGGCGGAACCGCTTGGTCGGGTGGGCGCGGTCGGCCTCGACGTCCAACGCGTCGTTGATGAGGTACACGCTCGAGGCGGCCATGCAGAACGCCACGAACGCGATGAACACCGAGAACAGGACGCTGCCGTCGGTGAGGGTCTGGGACCCGGCCGCCGCGGGCGCGGCGATGACGAGGACGTTCTTGACCCACTGACGCGGCCGGAGCGCCTTGACCATGCCGTCGAGGAGGTTCTTGGGCGGCGCGCCCTTGGCATCCTCCTCCGCCTCGGCGATGTCGTCGATCTCGTTGGCGGTGTGCGGTTCGGCGCCGAGGAGGTGGTGGTCTGCCCCGCCCCGGGTCACCGGCGCTCCGGACTGATCGGTCATCGCTTCTCCTCGCGGTTCTGGGTGACGCCTGGGCCCGCCGCGCCGTCGCGCAGTGTCTCGGGCAGCACGCTCTGGACGGCGGCCGAGGGCCACACGGCGCGGGTGAGCGCAGCGCAGCCCGCGCCGACCGCGGCTCCGGCGAACACATCCGAAGGGTAGTGGACTCCCAGCACCAACCTCGACGCCAGCATGACCGGCACGAGCGCCGGCGCCACCGGGACCCCGACCACCGACCCCGCGAGCAGCGCGAACGCGGTGGTCGACGTGGCGTGGGACGACGGGAAACTGAGCTTGGAGGGGGTACCGACGCCGACGGTCACCGCGGGGTGGTCCGGGCGCCGCCGACGGATGACGCGCTTGACGACGACGGAGGTGGCATGGGCGCCGACGCTGCCGAGGCCGACCATCGCCCACCGACCGCGGCGGGCCGGATCGACGGCCATTCCCGTTGCCGCGACCGCCATCCAACCCAGCGCGTGCTCGCCGACATGCGATAGCGTCACGGCCGCCTCCCGGGAACCGGGCACGGCCAACAGCTGACGCTGGATCGCCGCCAGCAACCGGACCTCGCCGGTCGGTACGGGGATCTCCACGGCGGGATCGGACACCACCGGATCAGGATTCGAAGACACGGCCCCAGGCCTCCTTGGTCACGAGATCGGCGTGGGCGTCGCGGTAGCGGCGGCGCATCTCCGGGAACCGGCGGAACAGCTCACGGTGCACGGCGGCCGACTCCTTGAACAGGGCGGCGGCGAGGTCGCGGTCGCGCTTGCGGTAGACGACCCCGCGACCGTCGGCGGTGGTGACGGTCGCGCCGTCGACCCTGCTGAGCGAGTACCAGCGGGCCTCGATCGGCGGGAAGTTCGCCTGCGGCACCTCGTGGTGCGTCTTGTCGTCCCTGCTCAGGGTGTGGGCAAGGCCCCGCGCCAGCGCCACCGCCTTGCGGACCGGGCCCCTCGGCTCGGAGTGGATGCCCGCCGGGCCACCCGACGGTGCGGGCAGGTCGACGGCCGACGGGATGACCACCGCGTCGGGGAACTCCGCCCGCATCGCGCGCACCTTGGGCAGCGCGGTGGGCAGCAGTTCGTACAGGGCCTCCGGCCCCCTCAGGAAGTCCCGGATGGCCTCGATCTGGATGGCGACCGTCGAGTACTCGAGGCACACCAGGTGCTTGACCAGCGCCTTGAGGCTGGACTGCATGATGCCCCTGTGGTCGCCGTCGTGGTACATCGACGCCACCACCAGGCGGTTGCGCAGGTGGAAGTAGGCCTGCCAGTCGATCGCGTCGTCCTTGTCCGACCACGCCATGTGCCAGATCGCCACGCCCGGCATGGTGACGGTGGGATGGCCGGCCTGCCGCGCGCGCAGCCCGTATTCGGCGTCGTCCCACTTGATGAACAGCGGGAGCGGCTGCCCGATCTTCTCGGCGACCACGCGCGGGATGAGGCACATCCACCAGCCGTTGTAGTCCACGTCGATGCGGCGGTGCAGCGGCTTGGGGTTCTCGCGGTCCGTCAGCTGGTAGCGCGAGAAGTCGTAGTCGTAGTCCGCGTGCGGGGCGGCGGTCCACATGAAGTCGTGGGCGCCCACCACCTCGCCCATGGTGTGCAGGTGGCTGCGTTCCTGCAGGTTGAGCATCTGCCCGCCGACCAGCATCGGGACCGTGGAGAAGCGTCCGAACGCCAGGGCCCGCAGGATCGAGTCGGGCTCGATCTCGATGTCGTCGTCCATGTACAGGATGTACGGGGAATCGGTCAGCCTGCGCGCCTCGTACATGATGCGGCTGTAGCCGCCCGAGCCGCCGAGGTTGGGCTGGTCGAAGATGTGGAGTCGGTCCCCGAGGAACTCCGCCGCCTCCGCGAAGCCGGGCTCGTCGCGGACCTTGCGGTCGCCCTGGTCGGGCATGAGGACGGCGTCGATCACGGCGTCGACCTCGGGATCGGAGGTCAGTGCCCGCAGCGCGGCCACCGCGTCGCCGGGCCGGTTGAACGTGGGGATGCCGACGGTGACCCGCCGGTCGTTGGGCACCTGTACGGCCGGGTCGGGCGTGCCGTCCGGGCGGGCGTCGGGACGCGTGGGCGGTGCGTCGACCGAGGAGTACCACCCGCCGGCGAGCAACTCCACGTCCGTGTCGGAGGTGAGGTCGAACCAGATCCAGCCGCCGTCCTCGAACGGGCCCAGGTCGCAGACGAACTCGACCGTCGTCACCTGGTCGGCGCGGCCCGGTTCGCCGACGACGTCACCGGTGACCGCGATCCGCGAGCCGTCGATCTTGGAGCGGTACAGGTCCACGCGACCGGAACCGCGCACCGTCAACCGGAGGACGACCTCGCCGAGGACGGACCAGCGCCGCCAGTACGCCGCGGCGAACGCGTTGAAGTAGGTGGCGAACGAGACCTCGGAGTCGGCCCCGATCCGCAGGGAGGTCCGGGCGGAGGAGTGCGCGCGCCGGACGTTGGTGGGCGCCTCGGCGAGGTAGAGCGAGCGCACGTCGAGCGGTTCACCGGCCCGCGGCAGGATGATGCGTTGGAGGCATTCCCGGCCACGTGGAGCGGAGAGCGCGACGACCGACCGCTCGATCTCGTCGATCAGTTCGTGGTGGCCGTGGTGTTCCATGTGTGCCAGTCCCCGTCCCGACGGCCGGGGGCCGCCCTCATCAGCCTTGCTGCGCCTCGCCCTGCCCGCACGGCGGGCAGGAAAGCCGGGTCGATCGTACCCGTCGGGGGCGTGATGCCCAGTCCAGCACGCGCCGCGGCCCACCCGGGCCGGCGGAAGAAGTAGGTTCGTCCCATGCACCTCACCGGATCCGCCCGCCGCCGCCCGACCGTCCGCACCGCCCTGGGGGTGCTCGCCCTCGCCACGCCCCTCGCGCTCGCCGGGTGCGGCTCCGATGACGCCCCGTCCGACGACGCGGCGACCACCGGGGCGACCGCGGCGTCCCAGTCCGAGGGCCGCGAGTCCGGCGGGTCCACCGGGGGCGCGGTCGAGTGCCCGCCCGCCGAGGGCGCAGCGGAGCGCACCACCTCGTTCGACTCGGCCCCGCCGATGTGCCTGACCGACGGCGTCGACTACTCCGCCGTCATCACCACCGACGCCGGCCCCGTCACCGTGGACCTGCTCGAGGAGAAGGCCCCGGAGACGGTGAACAACTTCGTGTTCCTGGCCCGCAACAAGTACTACGAGGGCATCACGTTCCACCGCGTCATCCCCGGCTTCATGATCCAGGGCGGCGACCCCCAGGGCACCGGCAGCGGCGGCCCGGGATACGAGTTCGCCGACGAGCTGCCCGAGTCCGGCGAGTACGAGATCGGGTCGATGGCCATGGCCAACGCCGGACCGGACACCAACGGCTCCCAGTTCTTCATCGTCACCGGCGACTCCGGCGTCTCCCTGCCGCCGGACTACAGCCTCTTCGGCACCGTCACCGACGGAATGGACGCCGTCACCGCTATCGAGGACGACGGCAGCCCGCAGGGCCGGCCGCAGACGCTGCACACGATCGAGTCCGTGGAGATCGTCGAGGGCTGAGCCCGCCCGGGCCGGACGCCCGGGCCGGGCGGCTCTAGTACCCGCTCGACCCTCCGCCGCCGGAGAACGACGCGTTCGAGTAGCCGGTGGTGGTGGAGCTGGCCGCCTGCGCCGCCTGCACGTCGTGCGCGTGCCAGCTGGAGACCACATAGAACGGAACGAAGCCGTTGTAGCCGTACCCGGCCCGCCAGTCCCGGTCGTACAGCCGGGGCGCGTGGCGGTCGCCCGCGTCGTCCGCCGTCTCGACGTCCGCCATCTCGCGCGCCCGGATCGCCTCCACGACGATCCGGTAGTCGACGACGAGCCGGGCGTAGCGGTCCATGAAGTCGGGCGCCTGCGTATCCCGGGCCAGCTCGTCGGCGCGGGTGTCCAGTGCCCGGGCCTCGGCGGCCAGTCGCTCGTCCTTCGTCCCCAGCGCCGCGGCGAGCATGTCCTCGTGCAGCTCGCCGAGCTGGCGACGCCGCACCTCGGCGTCGCCCTGCTCCATGCGGAAGAGCTGGTCGATGTTCTGCTCCGCCGTGGTCATCTGGTCGACCGTGGTGTGGGCGGTGTCGATGTCACCGGCCTTGGCGCGGAACTCGGCGTCCGTCGAGTCGGGCCGCAGGTCACCGATCCGGCCCATGACGGTGTCCAGCGCGAGGAACCGGCCGCGCACGTCCTCCCACTGGGAGCGCAGCTCGTCGTCGGCCAACGGGGAGGTGAGCGAGTTGGCGCGGATGTCCAGCCCGCTGAGCTCCCCCGCGACCCGTCCGTATTCGCGGGAGACCCGGTCGTACCGCTCCCTCGCCGTCGTCGCCTTCTTCTTGCGGCTCGCCGCGACCCCGGCGCCGACCGCGCCCGCGACGACCACCCCGGCCCCGGCGAACGCCCACGGCAGCCACGCCGGCGCGGGCTCGGGCTCCGGCGCCTGCACGGTGGGATCGGCCGCCGCCTGCGCACCCGCCAACAGCCCGACCGCGTGGTTCTCGCGCCGCATCGGGTCCTTCATCGCCTCGAGCGAACCGTCGAGGTGGCCGCCCTCGAAGAGGTCGAGCGCGGCGCACACGTCGTCCCCGCAGTAGATGCCGACGTCACGCGCCTCCGTGTCGTTGGCCACGATCAGGGTCCCCGGCGCCCACTTCTCCCTGTCCTCCGCCACGAGATCCGGTCGCTCGGCCTGGGCGAAGCGCTCGGTGGTGTCGTTGAGGTTGTCGCCGTCGTCGTCGAAGACCAGGTACTCGACGCGCGCCACCTGCGGCGGGAACGCGATGCGCCCGGTCTCGGTGCGGAGCAGGTCCTGGTCCCCGGGTGAGAGCACGCCCGCGCGGTCGGTGATGCCGACCTCGACCGTCTGCGCCGGGGCCGGCGCGGGGGCGGGGGCCGGCGCCTGCGCGCGGGCCGGCGCGAGCGGGAACAGCAGGAGCAGCAGTCCCGCGACGCCGGCGAGCACCACGAGCAGGCGCAGGGCCGGGGCGGTCGTCGTCCGTGTCATGACCCGAGCCTAGTGCCGCAGGTGGGCGGTGGCGGCGACACCGGTCGGCGATAGTCTCGACCGGGTGTTCGTCCTGGAAACGCTCATCGCCCTCACCGTCGCCCTGACGACCGCGTTCGGCGGCCTCGTCGCGGAGGACCTCATCACCCGAGACGCCTCGTGCACGATCTCCTCCGTGCCGGACCTGTGGTCCGAGGCCTGCACGTCCCCGTCCCGGCTGGGCTGGTTCGTCGGCACCCTCGTCGTGCTCGTCGTGGCGATGGCCGTGCGGGCGTGGCTCCTCGCCCACAACGGCACCCTGTACTACCTGCGCCTGCTGCCGGCCGAGAGCGCGGACCGGATGCGCGCCGCGGTGGACGTGGCCAACGCGCGCAGCCTGGGCTTCCGTTCTGCCACCGGGTGGTTCGGCACCGCGAACGAGGTGGTGGACCTGCGCCGCGAGGTCGACCACGTCTCCGACGAACTCGAGCGGGCGATGAACGACGACGACGACGCGACCGGCTTCGTCCTGGCCCCCAACCTCGCGTTCCCGGCGGCGCTGGCGGTGGGATACGACGTCCTCCTGCGCGAGCGCACCCACCTCGCCGAACTGCCGATCGAGGCCCGCAGGCGCCGCCTGCCCGGCGGCGACACGGGCGTGCGGACGGTGTACTTCGACGACGGCGACGACATGTGGGCCGAGCGCCGGTGGCGCTCCCGCCGCAGCCAACCGGGAGCCGAACTGTCGATGATCACCCTCCCCGCCGGGTCGGCGACCGCGGCGCGGGCCGACCGGACCTCCGTGCAGAGGGTCTGGCTCTCCCTCCAGCTGGACGGGGGCGGTCCGGTGTCCGAGGTGGACGCGGGGCATCCACTGCGGGAGGCGGCGGACCTCGTCGTCGTCGTCGCCCCCACCGGCGGCGCGGGCGGCCCCACCGACGGCTCGGACGGCTCCAACGGCTCCGGCGGCGCGCGCGGCGCCGGATCGGACACCACCGCGACCCTCCGCCCCTGGACTCTCCCCGCCGGACGGTGGTACCCGGGCGCGAGCGGGCGACAGATAGACCGGCGGGCCTTCGCTCGGCTCGTCGAGGAACTGTCCGGCGCGGTCGAACAGGTCCTCGACGACTACCCGGAGGCGCAGGTCCTGCTGTCCGGTCGGATGCCGCGGAGTGTGGCGTTCGCGCTGGGCTACGTGATCTCCCAGCGCAAGGACGACCGGATCGAGGGCAAGCGCGCGGCCCTCCACCCGACCCGGGCCGACGACACCCGCGCCGAGCGCGCCCAGGCCCGGGCGGAGAACGAGGGGCTGAGCTCGCTGAGCCGCTTCTGGACCTCGGTCACCCCGGTGCTCGAACACCTCGGCGAGGCCAAGCCCACGCTCGTGCACGCGGCCCAGCGCGATGCGGTCGTGCGCGGGCTCGTCGCCCCGGCCGGCAGCACAACCGCCGAATCCGCTACCCCGACTGGGGATCCGCTATCCCGATAGGAGTAGCGGATCCCGATTCCGAGTAGCGGATCCTGGGGGTCAGGCACGCGGTACGGGCCCGGCGCCGCGGCGAGCAGGCTCAGCCCTCGAGCGGCGCCCCGTCGCGCAGGTGCGGCGCCAGGGTGTTGTCGAACATCGTCAGCGCCGAGGCGATCGCCATGTGCATATCGAGGTACTGGTAGGTGCCCAGCCGGCCGCCGAAGAGCACCTTGTTGGCGGCGGTCTCGGCCTTGGCCCGCTCGCGGTAGGCGGCCAGCCGCTCACGGTCGGTGGACTCGTTGATCGGGTAGTACGGCTCGTCGTCGCGCTCGGCGAAGCGGCTGTACTCGCGCATGATCACCGTCTTGTCGGTGGGGTAGTTCTTGCGCTCCGGGTGGAAGTGGCGGAACTCGTGGATGCGGGTGTAGTCGTATTCCGCGTCGTTGTAGTTCATCACCGGGGTGCCCTGGAAGTCGCCGGTGGGCAGCACCTCGGTCTCGAAGTCCAGGGTGCGCCAGCCCAGCTCGCCGTCGGCGTAGTCGAAGTACCGGTCCAGCGGGCCGGTGTAGACCACCGGCGCGTCGGGGCTCGCGGCACGGACGGCCTCGCGGACGTCGAACCAGTCGGTGTCGAGCACCACGTCGATCTTGTCGTCCGCCGCCATGTTCTCCAGCCACGCGGTGTAACCGTCGACGGGCAGGCCCTCGTGGGTGTCGTTGAAGTAGCGGTTGTCGAACGTGTACCGGACGGGCAGGCGGGTGATGTTGCCAGCCGGCAGGTTCTTGGGGTCGGTCTGCCACTGCTTGGCCGTGTAGTCCTTGATGAACGCCTCGTACAGCGGGCGGCCGATCAGGGAGATGGCCTTCTCTTCGAAGTTGGCCGCGTCCTCGGCGGAGAACTCGGCGGCCTGCTCGGCGATGAGCGCGCGGGCCTCGTCGGGCGAGTAGTAGCGGCCGAAGAACTGGTTGATCAGGCCCAGGCCCATGGGGAACTGGTACGCCGTGCCCTTGTGCATGGCGAACACGCGGTGCTGGTACCCGGTGAAGTCGGTGAAGCGGTTGACGTACTCCCACACCCGCTCGTTGGAGGTGTGGAACAGGTGCGCGCCGTACTTGTGGATCTCGATGCCGGTCTCCGGCTCGGGCTCGGAGTAGGCGTTACCGCCGATGTGGTGGCGCCGATCGAGCACCAGGACGCGCTTGCCGAGCTCGGTCGCCGCCCGCTCGGCGACGGTCAGGCCGTAGAAGCCCGACCCCACCACGATGAGGTCGTAGGTGTCCCACTGCCGTTCGCCTGCCATAACCGTCGGGCCTTTCCGTAGTACGTCGCCGCGGTGTCCGCCGGGTAGTGCGTCCGCCGGCCGCTCGCCTGACCGCGCGCCGGTCGGCGCGGGTGCGGGTCCCAGGGTATCCGGCGGGTCGGGGGTGGGTTCAGGGCACGCCGACGACGACGAGGTGGACGACTTCTCGAGACGACCGCGGTGGCCCACGGTGCAGGTGGGGCGTCGGCGCCGTCGTACGCCGGTTCGAAACTACATCCCTGTAGTCCCAATATTCACGTCTTTATCACTTGGTTTCACGAGTTTCTTGGATAACATTGACCTCGTTCGTCACATTCGTCCCGGTGGTCGCGCTCCGGTGCGGCCTCCGGGCAGTTGTGCCCCGCTGGTGAGCAGCTTCGGGACACAGACATCTGATCTGGAGAAGCCCTTGAGAACACGACGCCGCCCCCTGTACATCAGTGGTCGACGCCGGACCCTCGCCCTGGCGGTGGCGGTCGCGGCGTCCGTCGTCACGCCCCTCGCCGTGTACGGGGCGGACCAGGTCGTCCAGTCCGGCGACGACATCGCCACCACCGCGGGCAGCGCCCTGCCCACCGCCGAGACCGAGGTCCCGCTGGCCGAGGCGCCTCCGGCCGTCGGCGTGGAGACCGACATCGCCTCCGGCGGCACCACGGTCCGCCAGGTCACCTCCGACACACCGTTCTCGATGGCCGGCGTCACCTGGAAGGGGCACAACCCGGCCGCCGTCGCCACCCTGCGCGCCCAGAACCCCGACGGCTCGTGGGGCCCCTGGTACGAGGCCGAGTCCACCGACGGCAAGGGCGAGAGCGTCACCGGCACCGGTGGCACCGAGCCCGTCTATCTGGGGACCGACACCACCGCCGTCCAGATCACGCTCTCCGGGATCGACCTCGCCGACTCCTCGCTGGCCGACGCGCCCGAGGTCACCGTCCCCGACGACGAGGCCGCCCCGGCCCCCGCGAAGCCCACCGAAGACGCCGCTCCCGCCGCCGCTGATACCGGCGCCGCTGATTCCGCCCCCGCTGACGCGGACGTCGCGGCCACCCGCGCGGCCGAACCCGCCGCCCCCCGGACCTCTGCTCCCGCCGCGCCCGCCGGCCCCACGTCCGAGCCGGCCCGGCCGGCCGCCGACAGCGCCCCGCCGGTTCCGACCCGGTACGCGGACATCAAGCCCGTCGCCGAGACCTCGGGCCTCGACGCCGGCTCGGGCAGCGCCGATTCAGGCAGCACCGACCTGGGCAGCACCGATTCGATCGAACCCGCCTCGGTCAAGGCCGTCCTGCTCTCCCCCGACGACACCCCGACGCCCGATCCCGAGGCGTTCGCCGACATCACCGCCTCCGGCGGCAGCGGCACGCACGGGGACATCGCGGCCAGGCAGCCGTCGATCATCTCCCGCTCCGGCTGGGGCGCCGACGAGTCGATCCGCTGCCGCAGCGCGAGCTACGACCCCACCCTCGCCGCGGCGGTCGTGCACCACACGGCGGGCAGCAACGACTACTCCCGCGAGGGGTCGGCCAGCGTCATGCGCGGCATCTACACCTACCACGCACGCACGCTCGGCTGGTGCGACGTCGGGTACAACGTGCTGGTCGACAAGTACGGCCAGGCGTTCGAGGGCCGCCACGGGGGGCTCAGCCGCAACGTCCAGGGCGCCCACGCCGGCGGCTTCAACGGCAACACCTGGGGCATCTCGATGATGGGCGACTACTCGACCGTCTCCCCGTCGGACGCCACCGTCCGCAAGGTCGGCGAGATCATCGGCTGGCGACTGTCGGTCGCCGGCGTCGACCCCAAGGGCACCGACACCCACTACTCCGAGGGCACCTCGTACACCAAGTACTCGTACGGGACCGCCGTCCGGCTGCCCAACATCTTCGCCCACCGCGACGTCGGCCTCACGTCCTGCCCGGGCAACTCCGGTTACGCCAAGATGGGCCAGATCCGCGACATCGCGGCCTCCTACGCCAAGAGCGGCGGGGGCGGCGCCCCGGCCCCGACCCAGCCGAGCCCCAGCCCGGGCACGGGCGGTGGCACCGGTGGCGGCGGTGGCGGCGGTGGCGGCGGTGGCGGCACCGGTAGCGCGGATCTCCCGTCGGTCATCACGCAGGGCAGCGTCCAGGAGGCCGTGACCTCCGCGCTGCGAACCGTCCTCACCGGCGGCAAGCTCGATCCCGCGACCCTGACCCGGATCCTCACCGGCGGCAGGTCGCTGGCCGACATCCCGATCGACGCGGGCTCGGTGCAGGACGCGATCGGCCTCGACGCGGGCTCGGCACAGAACGTGCTCAGCCGCGACTTCTCCGGGCTCGCCCAGAAGCTGGCCGGCCCGCTCGGCAAGGCACTGTCCGGAGTCCAGCGCTTCGGCGACGTCTCCCTGGTCAAGCACGAGAACGGCGCGCTGTACTCCTCACCCGAGACGGGCACGCACCCCGTGTGGGGCGTGATCGGCGACGCGTGGGCCGCCCAGGGCTTCGAGCACGGCCCGCTCGGACTGCCGGTCTCCGCGGAGGCCGAGCGCGCCGACGGGACGGTCGCCCAGCGGTTCGTCGGCGGCACGCTGGTCTACGACCCGGCGACCCGGGAACTCACCGTCGAGCCGAACCCCTGATCCTCGGCCGGCGCCGCCCGATCACCGGGCGCGCGCCGGCCGACCACATCGTGCGGACCGGGTCCCACCAGGTGTGCACCCCTCCCCCACCCGGGGCGGCGTGCACACCGGGGAAGTGGTGGGGACCGGTCCGCATCCCATTTCGACCCATTTCGACAGGGCCTCGGTCGGGTCCGCCGCTCAGCCCCACCAACGCCGTAGGACGTGCGCGATCCCGGCTTCGTCGTTGGTGAGCGTGACCTCGTCGGCGGCCGCGTGCACGGAGGGGATCGCGTTGCCCATCGCGACCCCGTGATCTGCCCAGCGCAGCATCTCCAGATCGTTGGGCATGTCGCCGAACGCGACGGTGACCGGAACCGCGTCGGACGGGACGGCCGCGCCGGCCGCCGTCCCCGCCGCGATCCGGGACAGCCCACTCGCCTTGGTCACACCGCGGGCCGCGAACTCGATCAGCCCGTCGGTGGTCGAGTAGGTGAGATCCGCCAGGTGGTCCACCTCCCCGCGCAGTGCCGCCGCCATGTCGGCGCTCGGCATACCGGGGACCCGGGCGAGCAGTTTGAGCACCGGCTCGGAGAGGACCTCGTCGTGACCCACCTCGAGGTGCGCGGGATGGATCCAGGCGTGTTCGTAGTCTGGGCTGGCCACGAAATCGGCATCCGCGGCGTCGGCGCCCAGGCGCTCGGCCGCGATCCCGCTGCCGGGCAGCAGCCTGCGCAGCACCTCGTCGATCGCGGCGAGCGTTTCGGGATCGAGGAGACTGGTGGCCAGGAACTCGCCACTGTCGGTGTCCATGATGACGGCTCCGTTGGCGCAGACCGCCAGGGGCGCGACGGGCAACTGGTCGACCACCTGGGGCAGCCAGCGTGGCGGGCGTCCGGTGGCCAGGACGAACGTGGCCCCGTCCGAGACGAGGTCCGCCACGACGGCCCGGTTCGCGGCCGGGACGAGGTGATCGTTGTCGATCAGGGTCCCGTCGACGTCGGAGGCGACGAGCAGCGGTCGGGAACGGGTCACGGAGCGTCCGGGCCCGCCGGTCCCTCCGGCTCGTCACCGGCATCGGCATCCGGGTCGACTGCCTTCTGGGCACGGCGTCGCATGCGCTCGGCGTGCTCGGCCTCGTCCAGGGCGGTGGCCTCCTCCAACGTGGGGGCGGAACCGCCGAGGCGGGCGGGCACCCAGTTGGCGCCGGCCGGGTAGGCGCCGTAGCGCTCCGCGTACTCCTGTTGGAGGCGCTCCAGGGTGGCCTGGATGCGGGAGCGCAGCTCCTCGGTGCACTCTGCGACGGGCTCGTAGGCCCGCATCGGCTCGCCGACCTCCATCATGATCGGCACCTTGGGGCGCAGGAGCTTCTTGGGCAGGCCCTTGGTCCACACCCGCTGCGATCCCCACAGGGTCACGGTGATGATGGGGACATCGGCCGCCAGTGCCATCCGCACCGCGCCCGACTTGAAGCCCTTGACCTCGAAGCTGCGGCTGATGGTGGCCTCGGGGAACACGCCGACCAGCTCGCCGGCCCGGAGACGGGCGACAGCCTCGTCGAAGGACGCCTTGCCCGCCGTCCGGTCGACGGGGATGTGCTTGAGCTCGCGCATGATCGGCCCGGACACCTTGTGGTCGAACACCTCGACCTTGGCCATGTAGCGGATGAACCGCTTGTGCACGCGCGCCGGAATGCCGCCGTAGACGAAGTCGAGGTACCCGGTGTGGTTCATCACCACCACCGCCCCACCGACCTCGGGGAAGTTGCGCTCCCCGCGAATCGTGAGGTCCAGGCCCTGGACCTTGAACATTGTGCGGGCGAACCCGATGATCCCCGTATAGAGCAACTCCACGGCCACCAGCGTAGCCGCCCGCACCGACACTGGTGCCCGCCCCTGCCGGTAGGTTCGGCGGGGTGGATGACGCCCCCTTCGATTCGGTCGACCCGGTGGCACGCGGCCGCCACTACTCCTGGCCTGCCCTGCCGGATGCGGCCGAGCGCAGCGTGCACGCGGGTCTGGAGGCGCTGCGCCTCATCATCGACGGCGAGCGACACCTCTCCCCCGGCGCGCACACGCTCGGCGTCCGCTTGTCCGCGGCCGAGGTGGGCGCGGTGACCATGACGGCCGAGCCCGCGGAGTGGGCGCTGAACAACGGCGGGACGGTCCACGGCGGGATCGTCTCCGGGTGGGTGGACACGGCGCTCGGCTACGCGACGGCGACGGTCGTGGAGGAGGGCGTCGGCTACAGCACCCTCGACCTCACCGTGCGGTACATCCGGGCGCTCCGGTTGGAGCGCACGCCCGCCACGATCCGCGCGGAGGTCGAGCACGCGGGCCGGTCGACGTGCGTGGTGCAGGTCCGGGTCACCGACACCGACGGCCGGACGTGCGCCAGCGCGAGCGGCGTGATGATGCTGTTCCGCCCGTGACCCGGGCGGCGGCCCGCGAGGCGTCCGACGACCTCGTCGTCGTCCCCGGACACCCCGGCGACCACCCGCGGTTCGTGGTCAGCGGATCGGCTCGAGCACGTCCTTGCCGACGAACGGCCGCAGCGCCTCCGGCACCACGACGGAGCCGTCGGCCTGCTGGTGGTTCTCGAGGATCGCCACCAGCCACCGCGTCGTGGCGAGGGTGCCGTTGAGGGTGGCGGCGGTCTGCGTCCGACCCTCGTCATCGCGGTACCGCACACCCAGGCGGCGGGCCTGGAACGTCGTGCAGTTGGAGGTCGAGGTGAGCTCGCGATAGGTGCCCTGGGTGGGGACCCACGCCTCGCAGTCGTACTTCCGGGCCGCCGAGGAACCGAGATCGCCACCCGCGATGTCGATGACGCGGTACGGCAGGCCCATCGCCTCGAGCATCTCCTTCTCGAACCCCAGCAGACGCTTGTGCTCGGCGTGCGCCTCCTCGGGCCTGCACCACGAGAACATCTCCACCTTGTCGAACTGGTGGACGCGAATGATTCCGCGGGTGTCCTTGCCGTGGCTCCCGGCCTCGCGGCGGAAGCAGGAGGACCAACCGCAGTACCGCTTCGGGCCGTCCGACAGGTCGAGGATCTCGCCCTGGTGGTAGCCGGCGAGCGCCACCTCGGAGGTGCCGACCAGGTAGAGGTCGTCGGCGTCGAGCTTGTAGACCTCGTCGGCGTGCGCGCCGAGGAACCCGGTGCCCTGCATGATCTCCGGTCGCACCAGGACGGGCGGGATCATCATCGTGAAGCCGTTGGCGGTCGCCTTCTGCGCCGCCAGCTGCAGCATGCCCAGCTGCAGCAGGGCGCCGTAGCCGGTGAGGAAGTAGAAACGCGCGCCGGAGACCTTCGCTCCGCGCTCCATGTCGAGCAGCCCCAGGCTCTCGCCGAGCTCGAGGTGGTCCTTCGGCTCGAAGTCGAAGGTCGGGATCTCGCCGACGCGCTCGATCTCCACGAAGTCGTCCTCGCCGCCGGCGGGCGTGCCCTCCTCGACGACGTTGGACAGCAGCCGCTGGAGTCGCTCGACTTCCGCCGCGGCGGTCTTCTCGGCCTCCTCGGCGTCCTTGACCGCCTGCTTCAACGCACCCGCGGCCTCGAGCAGCGCGGGACGCTCGTCGGGCGAGGCCTGTCCGACCTTCTTGCCGTGGGCCTTCTGTTCGGCGCGGGCCCCGTCCGCGGCCGCGATCGAGGACCTGCGGGCCTCGTCGGCGGTGAGCAGCTGGTCGACCAGCGACGGGTCCTCACCACGGGTGCGCTGGGAGTCGCGGACGACGTCGGGGTTCTCGCGGAGCAGCTTGAGATCGATCACGCACCTCAGCCTAGCGGCCCCACCCGGCCGGCCCGAGCCGCGACCGTGGCCGCGGGTGGATCAGACGCCGAACAGCTCGAGGAAGGCGTCCTTCTCGAACATGCGCGCGGTGTCGACCGCGGTGGGTGTCCCGCCGTAGGGGTCCGCACCGGCCTCGAAGAGCGCGCGGACGACCTCGCCGTACCCCTTGAACACCGCTCCCGCCAGCGGCGTCTGGCCCCGGTCGTTGGCGCGGTCCACCTCGGCGCCGCGTTGGAGCAGGGCGCGGACGGTGTCCGGGTGCCCGTTGTAGGCGGCGAGCATCAGCAGGGCGTCGCCCCGCTCGTTGGTGAGGTCCGGGCTCACCCCGGCGTCGACATACGCCGCGAGCCGCTCGGTCTCGCCGTCGCGGGCCAACTGGAACAGCATCTGTGCGAACTCGAGGACCTCCGGGTCCACCCCGTCCCGCGGCGAGCGCACGTCGCCGTCCGCACCGGCCGGCTCGTCGTGGTTCTGTCCGCTCATGCAGTGGATCCTATCGGGACCGCGCGGTTGCGGCATCATGGAAGGCGATGACCACTTCCACCCGATCGTCGCGCCGTGGTCGATCGCTGCTCCGCACACGGGGCGCGGTCATGGCCTCCCTCCTCGCCATCCTGTCCGGCGGGGCGGTCACCGGTGCGCTCATGGCGTCGGCGATCAACGATCCCAATTCCTCCCGCGCCGAGCGCATCGCGGCGGTCGTCCCGCAGGTCGACCCGCGCACCCTGTCGGGGCCCGCGTACGCCGAGGCCGCTCCGGGTACCTGCCTGACCTGGTCGCTCGACGCCGCGGACCGCGTCACCTCGTTCGACACGGTGGATTGCGCCGAGCCGCACCGGTTCGAGGTGGCGGCCCGGATCGACCTGTCGGAGGTCCCCGGTTTCGGGGAGGGTGCGCCGCTGCCGGTCAGCGCCGAGTTGGCGCCGGTGGGGACCGAGCGCTGCCTCCCGCTGATCTCCCGGCACGCCGACGGGCGCGAGGTCGACCCCGACGGCCGCTTCACCGGGCTCGTCGTGCCGCCGTCCGAGGAGGGCTGGGACAAGGGCGACCGCAGCGTGCTGTGCGGTGTCGCCGCCGCCGAACTCGACGGGCGCTCCGCCCTGTCGACGGGCACGTTCGCCGAGGCCGACCAGCACCGTCGGTGGGACCCGGGTACCTGTCTGGGCTTCACCGACGAGGGCCTTCCCGGCGCGACCACGCCCTGTTCGGAGGACCACTCGATCGAGATCGTCGCCGACGTGGACGTCTCCGGTGTGTTCCCGGAGGGGCCGGTCCCGCCGGACCCCCGCCAGCAGTCCGAGCTCACGGCCGACGCCTGCCGGGAGGCCGGTGTCGCCTACCTCGGTGACGCCGAGGCGCTGCGGCGGACGACCCTCATCTCGACGCTGGTCAACCCGATCTCGGAGGTGTCGTGGCAGACGGGTAGCCGGACCGTCAACTGCGGGTTGATGAAGGCCGCGGAACCCGGCCCGTTCGCGGTACTGCGGGGGTCGGCGCGCCAGGGCGTGCTCGTCGACGGAGCCACCCCGGTCGCTCCCACCACCACGCAGATCCCGCCGCCGGGTCAGCCGCCGGGAGGCGTCCCCGGAGCGCCGACCGACGCGGGCCAGGGCACGGTGTCGGTACCGGTGCCCGGCGGGACGCCGTGAGCCTGAGGGTCGACGAGACACGCTTCGAGGAGCTGGTGGACGACGCGTTGGACTCGGTCCCGGACGCGCTGTTCGAGGCGATGGACAACGTCGTGGTGCTCATCGCCGACCGCCACCCGGACGAGCCCGACCTGCTGGGCCTGTACGAGGGGGTGGCGCTGACCGAGCGCGACACCACCTACTCGGGGTTCCTCCCGGACACCATCACGATCTACCGGGGCGCACTGTGCGCGTTCTGCTCCACCGAGGAGGAGCTGGTCCACGAGGTGGCGGTGACGGTGATCCACGAGATCGCGCACCACTTCGGGATCGACGAGGAGACGCTCCACGCGCTCGGCTGGGGCTGAGCTCGATCTGGGCCGAGCTCGATCGGGGCTGAGCCCGCCGCCGTCAGTACCCCGGTCGCCCCAGGTGGTCGCCCCACCGTTCGCACGACCAGCCGCCGCCGTCCGGAGCGAGCTCGATGACCCCGCAGTTGGAGATCCGGTTGTCCAGCGCCCACTGCGAGGGGACGGCGCCGGCGAACACGGCGAGCATCCGCATGAGCGTGCCGTGCACCACCAACACCACGTCCACGGCGTTGTCGAGATGGGACTCACGCAGCTCGGCGATCAGCGGCATCGCCCGGTCCCGCACGTCCAGGGCGCTCTCGCCGTCGGGGAGCCGGGAGGCGAGGTCGCCGAGCTCCAACCAGTCACGCACCACCCGGTTGTAGGCCAGGAGCGCCTCGGCACCGGTCTGCATCTCGTAGCGGCCGGCCTGCACCTCGTGGACGCCGGGCACGGCCTGGGTGGGCAGGCCCATCTCCCCGGCAATGAGCCCGGCGGTCTCGCGGGCGCGCGCGGCCTCGGAACTGAGCACGACGGACGGCCTGATCCCCGACCCGGCCAGCTCCCCGCCCACCAGCCGTGCCTGATCGCGGCCGAGGTCGGTGAGCGGTGCGCCGGGCAGGGCGGTGTCGAGGGCGCCGGCGACGTTGGACGGGGTCTGCCCGTGGCGGACCAGGTGGAGGCGGGCGCTCACCCCGCGTCCTCCCCGCGTCGCAGGCGGTCGAGCCAGTCGATCTCCTCGGCGCGGTCCGGTGGGGGCGCACCGGCCTCACCGCCGCCGGCGACGGGCCACGACCCGAGGTAGCGCAGGTCGGCGGTCCGGTGACGCAGCGCGACGAGCGCCTCCGCCACCGCGGGGTCGTCGATGTGCCCGACGAGGTCCACGTGGAACAGGTAGGTGAACCGCTCGACGCGGGTGGGCCGGGAACCGATGCGCGTGAGGTCGATGTCGCGGATCGACAGTTCGGTGAGCGCCTGGACGAGGGAGTTGGGCTCGTGGGGCAGCCCGAAGATCACGCAGGTGCGGTCGCTGCCGGTGCGCGGCGGCGGCGCGGCGGGCCGTCCGACCAGCACGAACCGGGTGCGCGCCCCGCCGATGTCGGCGACGTTCTCGGCGAGCGGGACCAGTCCGTTGATCTCGCCGGCCCGGCCGGGCGCGGCGGTGGCGTCGGCGGTGCCGGCGGCGACCTCCTCGGCGCCGGCCGCAGTGGAGGAGGTGGTCTCGATGTGGGCCCGGGGCAGGTTCATCCCCACCCAGCGGCGGACCTGCGCGGCGGCGACGGGGTGGGTCCGCAGGACGCGGACGTCGTCGGCGGCGGTGCCGGGCCGGACCAGGATGGAGAACACCACGTCGAGTTCGGTCTCGGCGAAGATCTGCAGCCGGTCCCCCACCGCGAGCGCGTCGCTGGTGGGGTTGACGGTGCCGTCGACGGAGTTCTCGAACGGCACGCACGCGTAGTCCGCGGTGCCGGCGCGGACCATGGCCAGCGCCTCGTCGGGGGTGCCGGCGGGGACCGCCTCGGCATCGGCGAGCAGCACCGAGGTGCACGCGTCCGAGCGGAGTCGGTGCAGGGCGGCATCGGTGAAGGTGCCGGGCGGGCCCAGGTAGGCGACGGTGACCACGACGACAAGCCTAGCCAGCGTCAGGGACCGTCGACCGACGCGAGGTCCGCCGAGACGGCATCGACCCGCCCGCCGGGCACGAGGGCGCACGTGACCACGTCGCGGATCGCCTCCCGGGCCGACCTCGACAGGCCCAGGATCCGGGCCGGGTCCGGTCCGGCGATCGCCGCGCGGACGTCCGCCCCGGTCATGGCGGCCACGGCTCCGGCCAGGATCGCCCACACCTGATCGGCGTCGGCGCAGCGGGGCACCAGCCCGGATCCGAACCCGACCCCGGAGTGCGCGGCCACGGCCAGCAGGTCCGCGAGGTGGTCGGCGGCGGGCCCGGGGCCGGCCAGCCCGGGTGCCACGTCGACGACCGCGGGCGTTCCCGCGGCGAGCACCCCGGCCACCGCGTCGAGCGCGGGCAGGCCGGCGGCGGCCGCGGGTTCCACCTCGACCGGGGCGGGCGCCGACCAGCGCGCCAGGGCCGACACAATCGACGCCTCGTCCACCACGAGGTCGTCCAGCAGATCCGGCCGGGAGGGCCCGCGACCGAGCAGTTCGAGCGACACCGTCATGGCCTCAGGTCTACACCCCCCGCGATGACCCCAGGGCCACACCCCGCACGTTGCTACGCTCTCCCCGATGGGTACCGACGACTCCCCCGTGCCCGGGTACGCGGCCGACTACACCCCCGCGCCGGACGACGCCCCGGACGCCTCTCACCTCACGCCTGAGGAGAAGCGCGGGCCGCGCACCGTCCACGTGGCACTGGGCCTGCTGGCCGCGTTGCTCGTCGCCGCCGTGGCCACGAACCCCGCGTCGGTGTTGCCCCGGGACTCGACCCTGTCCGGCACCTACTACGTCGACGAGGGCTCCGGGCTCGAGCTGCAGGTGCCGGTCGGCTGGCGTGTGATCGACGACCCGGAGTTCGGCAGTGTGCAGCTGAGGCCGGTCGGCACCGGCCGGGCCCTGGACACCCGCATCCTCGCCGGTCCGCTGGACGCCGGGATCGCCGCCGCCGCGATCACCGATGACCAGGGGGCCGCGACCGCGCTCGCGGAGACCATCCAGTTGTACGTCCTGGGCGTGTCCGGGACCCGTGACGAACAACGGGTGGTCCCCGTGGACAACGAGGCGGGCACGGGCGCCGCGATCTCCTACGTGGTGGTCCCGGACGGCATCCCCGACCAGGACTCCGGCGGGTTGGTGTACACCGCCGTATTCGGTTCCGAGGACAGCCGGTGGTGGGTGGCGTACGTGACCACCGCGCAGCAGTCCGCTCCCGGCGTCCGGTGGATGGACCGGATCGTCGACCACGTCCGGCTCCCCGAGTGACCGGGGGGAGGTGAGCGGGTCGATGCCACCGGCCTCCGGCGCGGGACGGGTCCGCGCAGCCCTCTCGCCCCGCGAGGCGTTCGCCCGGTACGCGGCTCGGTTCGACCCGGTGACCGACCCCCGTGTCCGCCGGCTACTGGTGGCCGAGCTCGTCGTCGTCCTGGCCGTCACCTTCGGCCTGTCCGGCGCCTACGCCGTCCTCGACCTGGTCTCCGCGCTTCTCGCACCCGCGGACCTCGGGGAGCAGACCGCCGCCCTCAACGTCTCACGCTCGGAGCACTCGTGGCTCGACCTGGCCTACCAGGCGCTCGGGGTCCTGCGACTGCTGGCGTGGGCGCTGCTGCCGCTGGTGTTGCTCGCCCATTCCGGGCTCGGCGCGCGGGCCGTCGGGCTCGTGCGCGACCGTCCGGGCCGTCAGATCGCGTGGGGGCTCGCGCTGACCGCTGTCATCGGCGTCCCCGGGCTGGCGTTGTACCTCGGCGCGGTCGCCGCGGGCGTCAATCTGCAGGTGTCGGCATCGGGTCTGGGCGAGACGTGGTGGCGGCCCGTCGTGCTGGTGCTGTCCGCTGCCGGCAACGGCGCCGCCGAGGAGATCCTCGTGGTGGGGTACCTGCTCATCCGGCTGCGCCAGCTGGGGGTGCCGCCCGCACTGGCCCTGGCGGCCAGCGCCCTGCTGCGCGGGTCGTACCACCTCTACCAGGGGTTCGGCGGCGGGCTCGGGAACCTGGCGATGGGTGTGGTGTTCGCGTTGTGGTGGATGCGGACCCGCCGGCTGTGGCCGCTCGTGCTGGCGCACACGCTGCTCGACGTGGTCGCGTTCCTCGGCTACGCGCTGCTCGCCCCGCACCTGTCGTGGCTGTGACCGCCCGACTCGTCGCTGTGACCGCCCGGCCACCGCTCCGCGCCCCGTACCGCTTCAGGTTGCGCGTCCCGATTGGTCCATTCGGGCAGCGCACCTGGCCGAATTGCGGACATAGGGGCAGCGCACCCCGGCACAGCGGGGCGGCCCACGCGGTTGTGACGCGTGTCCCGCCGGGGCCGTGGGACCCGCCGACCGCGGCACCGGCCAAGTAGAGTCCGATCCCATGACCGACGACTCCAGGCGCCGGCACCTCACCCCGGAGGAGGCCGCCGAGCTCCGGCGACGCGCGCGCGAACGCCGTGGCTACGCCGACCCCGGCGCGCCGCGGGACCCGTCGGCCAGGCCCGACCGGGGCGACCGGGCCGCCCGGCGGGACCCTCGCGACGCGGGCCCTCGAGACGCGGGCCGCGAGCGTCCGGTGGGTCGCACCGGCTATCAGCCACGCCAGCAACCGGAGCCGCTGTCCCCGGAGGAGCGGGCCCGCTACGCCGCCCGGGACCGCCGCGACCCCCGCGACCCACGAGCCGGACGCGACCCCCGCGACCCGCGTGCCGGACGCGATCTCCGCGACTCCCGCGACCCACGTGCCGGACGCGACCCCCGCGACCCGCGGCAGCCCGCCGGCTCCCGGGCCGGCTCGCGAGACCCCTACCGGGGGGCCGTCGACCGCCGCGGCCGGCGACCCGACCGTCGCCCCCCGCGCGGAGCGGCGGGGACGCCGCGCGGCCCCCGCAGCCGCCGCACCCCGCGGCGCCGGATCGGGCCCCTGCGGATCCTCGGACTGGTGCTGGTCGTCGTGCTCACGCTCGGGGTGGTGAGCGTGCTGTGGGCGGATTCGAAACTGCAGCGGATCGACGCGCTGACCGACTACCCGGGGCGAGGCGGCAACACGCCCGGCACCGTCACCCTGTTGGTGGGCACCGACTCCCGCGAGGGGTTGACCGCCGAGCAGCAGGCCCAGTTGTCGACCGGGTCCGAATCGGACGCCGGCGGCAAGCGCACCGACACGATGATGCTCGTCTACACCCCCCGCGGCGGGGACCGGACGATGCTCATCTCCCTACCCCGTGACCTGCTGGTCGACATCCCCGGTTACGGCGAGAACAAGCTCAACGCGGCCTACACCTTCGGCGGTCCACCCCTGTTGGCGCAGACCCTGGAACAGCAGTCCGGGGTGCGGATCGACCACTACGCGGAGATCGGATTCGGTGGCTTCGCCGGGATCGTCGACGCGGTCGGCGGCGTGGACATCTGCCTCGACGAGCCGATCAACGACCCGCTCGCCGGACTCGACCTCGCCGCCGGGTGTCAGACGCTCGCCGGCCCGCAGGCGCTGGGCTTCGTGCGCACCCGCTACGGCTTCGCCGAGCAGGACCTGCAGCGCGTCCGCAACCAGCGACAGTTCCTCGGTGCGCTCATGCGCAAGACGCTCTCGCCCGGGAACCTGCTCAATCCGTTCACGGCCGTGCCGCGGGTGAACTCAGCGTCGGAGGCGGTCACCGTGGACACCGGCGACCACATCTGGAACCTCGCCATGGTGATGCGTCGACTCAGTGGTGACCCGCTCACCGTGACCGCGCCCCACGACGGGATGGCCTCCGGGTCCGTGGGCTCCTACCTCGTGTGGGGCCCCACGACGACCGGGTTCTTCGACGCGGTGGCCTCCGGGCGGACCCCGGGACCGGAGTTCCTCGACACCGGGCCGTGAGCGGCGGAGCTCAGCCGGCCGGGGTGATGGAGACGATCCCCCACGTGCCGCCGGGGTTCTCGGCCACGCGGACGCGCTGCCGGATCAGCACCGGGTCGGCCCCCGGCGGGTACTCGGTGAGGTCCACCTCCAGCAGGGTCGGTGACAGTTCGCGTAAGTCCACGCAGTGAGTGGTGCCCTCGGGGACCCGCTCGACCCCCTCGACGCGCAGCTGCTCCTCGGTCATCCGGCTGGAGGGGGCGACCGCCTCGAAGGCCTTCTCGGCCGAACGCTCCACGTAGTAGGCGTGATCGAAGGCCAGCACCGCCCCGGCCGGCGTCTCGAGCGAGCCCGGCCCGGACCCCACCACCCGGCCGGGTTCGGCCACCTCCACGCACCCGGTGTCCCTCTCGTCCGCAGGGCTGACGGCCCCGCGGGTGACGACGAACCCGAGGACCGCGGACCCACCCAGCACCGCGACCCCGGCGGCCGCCAGCAGGGCGATCCGTGCCGGGCGGCGATCGAGCACCGCGGGGGCCGGCGGCGGTTCGTCATCGGGTCGGCCCCGGTCCGCGGGCGGGGCCCCGAGCGAGAGGGTGGACAGGTCGTCCGTCTCGCGCCTGGTGCTGCCGCTGCCGGCCGGTCCCGCAGGGGAGCGCAGTTCGCTCGTCGCCGGGGCGTGTGCGTCGCCGACGGCGCCGAGGGTGATGCGGGTGGGGGGCGGCGCATCGGCGGACGGTTCGCGCTCACCCGACCCGGCCCGCGCGGCATCCGAGCCACCGGCCCCGCCGGCCGACCGGCCCGCGGCGGGGACGCCGGGCATCGCGTGATCGGGGGTCGGCCCGGTCCGCAACCACGGCGGAACCGTCACCTCCGGGAGCCGGGGGGCCTCGTCGTCGTCGCCCGTCCTCGGCCGGTCGGCCACGCCGCCCCACCCCCTCACTCCACTCCGCGTCGACTCATCGCGTGACGGGTCATCGCGTCACGGGCGACCGCGGTCGCCATCGGAGTGGATCCTAGAGGCCGCCGCGCCCGGCCGGGGGTTCATACCGTGGGGGCCGGGCGCGTGGTGCTAGCGGGGAGCCGCCGTCTAGCGCAGGGTCACCTGACGGGCGCGCAGACCGTCGCGGGAGGACCGCTCGTCCGAGGTGAGGGGCGTGTCGTCGGCCAGCGCCTCACGCAGCGCGGCGTCGAGTGCCTGCAGACCCGGCGCCCATTCCTGGTGGTGCATCTCGCGGTCCAGGTCGAACACCGGCACCAGCACCCCGTGCGTGCGGAACGACCCGGCGAAGCGGGACCCCTCACCCAGATGGAGCGCGCCGGCGGCGTGCACGCGGGCGAGGGCCTCGAACAGGTCGTCCTCGTTCTCCGGCCGCACCCAGCGGATGTGTGCCTTCTCGCCGGCGTCGACCCACCAGGCGGCCTCGATGCCGTCCGCGGAGACGCGCGCCGACGGCATCATGACCTCGTTGGCGTTGCGGATCGCCTGCTCGATCTCGGGCCCCACGTCCACACCGTCGGCGACCCACCACGAGAAGTCGTCGTGGACGACGATCTCCAGCGGCGCATCGGCGACCACGACCTCGGCCAGTGCCGGGGTGGAGTCGGTCGGGTGCGACGAGGTGAGGGTCTCCCCGCCACCGGCGCGGGCTGCCCAGTCCACCGCGTAGGCCAGATCGACGGCGGGGTCCGGCCCGTGGACCTGCACCTGCAGGCCAACCATGGCCTGGCCGCCGAGCTCCTCGTCGCGGACCAGGCCCGCGATGGCGCCGGGCAGGACGGTCGCCAGCGTGACCTCCCGCCCACCGTCGACCGTGGTGAGGCGCGCGGTGGCCGACGGCACGAACTCGCGCATCGCCACCATGTCGCATTCCCCGGCGAACCCGGCGAACGGCCGCGGCTCGACGCTCAGTTCCTCACGCTCGGCCGCGCGCGCGGCGATCTTGGCCTGGCGGTTGCCGCCGGCCTTGGGCTCGTTGTTCCGATTGCGTCTACCCACGATCACCACGATACGGTGCGCCCCCGCCGACCGCCCGCGTAGGCGTCGGACTCGAACCCGGACTCGGGCCCGGGCTCGGCCGACCCGCCCGTCAGGCGCCCGCGGGCCCCTCGGTCCGGGGCGCGCCGCCGTCGAGGACGGTCAGCGCGCGCGAGGGGACGTTGGTGCCGACCCAGTCCACGCCGAGGTCGCGGCACAGCAGCAGGTCGGCGGGGTCGTCGACGGTCCAGCAGTAGGTACCCATCCCCCGCGACCGCCAGTACTCGACCAGCCACGGCCGCGCCCGCAGCGTCCCGATGCTCGGTCCCATCAGCTGGGCACCGAGCCCCTCGGCCGGCCACGACTTGACGATGTTCCGACGCTCGCGCAGCTGCACCGTCGGCACGTCCGGGGCGAGCCGCCGGAACCGCCGCACGGCCGCGACCGAGAAGCTCATCATCACCGCGCGGGAGTCCGCGAACGACGCGGCCCGGTCGAGGCCGAAGTACGTCAGCTCGTCGCGCAACGCCGTCTCGACCCGGCCGCCGGACGGCACCGGGTGCTTGGTCTCGAGGAACAACCGGACGTCCGGGTACGCCTCGGCCATGACGAGGAAGCTGCGCAGCGTGAGCACCGTTTCGGGGGCGCGGTGCACGGGGTGCCACGACCCCACGTCGAGCGCGGAGATCTGCTCGAGGGTGCTGGCGTGGACCCAGAGATCCCTGTCGGCGACGCGGGTGGTGCGGGGGTCGTGGAGCAGGACGGGCACGCCGTCGGAGGTGAGGCGGACGTCCACCTCGAGCGCCTCGGCGCCCTGCTCGAGGGCCTGCTGATAGGCGACCCGGGTGAGTTCGGGGAATTCCGCGGAGGCGCCGCGGTGTGCGACGACCCCGCTGCGGGTGGAGACGGGCGAGGGCAGGTGGGTGGTCGCGGGGACCGTCACGTCTCAATCCTTCCGGGTTGCTGACGCTTCCAGGATCCCCGCCGCGATGAACCTGCGGGTGAACCGCGGGGGAGGGTCACTGAAACTCCTCATGACGCCCAGGGTCTCGCGGACCGCCCACACCGCGGCGAGTGCGGCGAGGGCGGTGAGCAGCACGGTGTCCGCGGCGGCCTGGGGGCCCTCCCCGCTGCCGCGCCACAGGGCGACCGCGACCGCCAGGGCGTTGACGGCCCAGGCCACCCACCACCGCCGGAGGTCCGATCGAGACGGGGCGCGGGTCGACGCCCGGCGCAGTTCCTCGAGGTAGACGGGCAGGCGGAAGAAGTTGACGACGACGAGGAGGGCACCCACCCACAGGCCCGCCCGTGACCGGGGGTCCCGAACCGGTGCGTACGCCCGTCGCCGCATCTCGACCAGCCAGGCCGTCGCCGTGACGGCTGCGGCGATGCCCACGGCGATCGCGACGATCCCCGTCACCCAGACCAGTGCGGTGGTGACGGCCTCGAGCCACCACGGCGCGAGCCTGTCGGCGTACCAGGCCAGGGCGGCGTACCGCAGTCCGTGCGCCACCGCGGTGGCGACGAACCAGGCGCCGGCCGCGCGCATGATCCCCGGGGCGGCGGTGGCCAACCGGGCGGGTGCCGGTCCGGCCGGCTGCGCGAGGTGGCGGGGGATCGCGACCGGCGGCAGTCCCCACCGCGGGGTGCCGGGGTAGGCCGGGGTGCGGTCGCGCCACGCCGGGCCGGTGCGGTGCCGCGGCACGGGTGGCCGTGGCACGGGTGTCGGGGGGCGCCACGGCGGGTGGGCGACCCAGCGCCACTGCCCCTGCCGCCGCGGTGTGGTCATGGCGACCATGCTGGCACAGCCCCATCGATCCGAGCCGGTGCGCGGGTAATCGCGGCGTCGCGTGGGTGGATCTCCGGTGTCCGTACCGGGCCGTCAGTCCCAGCTGTCGACGTGACGCATCAGCGGCAGCGCCTTGCGCTGGATCCTGCCCATGCGGGAGTGGATGGCGTCGAGCGTCTCGATCGCTTCGGCCACATATGGGCCCTTGTTGAGCATCACGCACTCGGACCGTTGTGCTGAGCCGGCGTCAGAGATCTCGGCCCTCGACGGCATCCCGGTCTTGGCCAGGGATTCCAACACCTGGGTGGCAAGGACCACCGGCACGCGGGCCGCCTGGCACATCAGTGTGATGTTGCGTGGGATCTCCGATAACGACTCGAAGCCCATCTCCACGGCCAGGTCGCCGCGGGCGATCATCACGCCAACCCTGTCGTGTCGCATCGCCTCGAGCAGAAGGGCCGGCAGTCCGCGGTAGGCCTGCCTCGTCTCGATCTTGAGCAGTAGCCCCAGCGGACGCCCCGATTCGGCGGTGGCCACACGCAGGGCTTCCAGCGTCTCGGCGACGTCCTCGCGGGCCCGGACGAAGGACAGTGCCACCACGTCGGCGTTCCGGGCCGCGAACCGCAGACACTCCCGGTCCTCCGCCGTCAGGGCGGGGGTGCGGACCTCGACCCCGGGGACGTTGATGCCCTTCTCCGACCCGAGCCAGCGACCGCCCTCGCGGCAACGCACCACCTCGAGGCGGGTCCACGGGCCCTCCGGGTCCCCTTCCGGTGATGTGGCGGTGACATCGGCGGCGATCACACCGTCGTCGAACAGCACGTGATCCCCCACCGACAGCGCCTCGACGACCTCTGCCAACGCACAACCCAGGCGGATCTCACCGCCGGGCTCCGGCGGTTCCACCGGGTCCGTGTCCGCGGTGAGCACTATCGTGTCCCCCGTCCGGACCCGGATACGACGCGGCACCGCGGGGATGCCGCTGACCCTGGTGCGGTCGGAGCCGCAGTCGATCATCGTGCCGTCGCGCACCCAGGCGTTGCGGTCCCCTTCCGCCAGTACGCCGTCCGGCCCCGCCGAGACGACGGTGAACCTCCGCCTGCGACCACGCGCATCGGGGACCTCGATCACGTCGCCCGGCGAACGGCCCGCCAGCCATCCCGGTTCAACGCGCACGCACAGAGCCGGGTGGCCATGGGTCAACGGGGGCGTCGGCGCGACCGCGGGGCCGGGGGCTTCACCGGTGAACCAGATCCGGGCGGGTTCGACCACCCTGCCGTCGCTCTGCCTGGTGACCCGAGCCCTTCCGACGGGCTCACCGAGGGCGATCGGCCCGGTCCGGAGCTTGGGGCCGGCCAGATCCATGGAGACCGGGATCGGCCGACCCACCACACGTTCCGCGGCGCGGACGTGTGCGATCATCTTCTCCCACTTCTCGGGCCCGTCGTGCGCGCAGTTGATGCGAGCCAGCCCCATCCCGCGTTCGGCCAGATCCAGGACGAACGCGGGGTCGTCAGCGGCCCCCGACGGCAAGGTCACCATCACGCGCCCCGACCGCCCGTGGCGGGCCCGGCCAAGGAGCTCGTCGGCGTGGGCCGCCAGCACCGCGTCCCCGGTGTCCCGGGCGGCGGCCGTCCTCTCTCGATCCGCAAAAGCGGTCGGATCCTCTCCCCGGAGCGCGGCGATGGCCGCGCGGGCCGCGCCCAGCGACTTCTCGACGTCGTCCTCACAGCCCACAAGCGGCGACACCCCCACGTCGAGGAGGCGGTCCTGCAGGTCCCGCAGGTCGTGGCGGCGCAGTCTCGCGTAGTCGACGAGGTTCAGTGCGCCACCACGATGGGTGGGTGAGACCGAGCCCATCTCGGACGCGCACGCGGCGCGGCCGCGTCTGATGTCGTCGAGGAGCGCGTCCAGTTCACGGGCGAGGTCGGAGTACACCCGCCCAGTCTCACCGCGACCCGGCGGGAGATCGACCCCGTGGCCGGACTCGGCACCACGTGTTCACCCGGCGGTCACCCGGTGGGGGTGACGCACGGGCCCTGACCCTGTATGGTCTTTCTCAGTAGTTGAAATCGTTCGTTGTATTTCTGTAGATCCACCGTCCTCGAGAGAGGGCAGTGCGGCACCGCAGGGAAACACACAGCACGCTCTCTGCTGCAGCACCCGGGACCCCGACAAGCGGGGCACCGACTCTCGAAAGGACGCCAATATGGCTACCGGCACCGTTAAGTGGTTCAACGCTGACAAGGGCTTCGGCTTCATCGCCCCCGACGACGGCTCGGCCGACGTCTTCGCCCACTTCTCTGCCATCCAGGGCTCGGGCTACCGCTCGCTCGAGGAGAACCAGCAGGTCTCCTTCGACGTCGCGCAGGGCGCCAAGGGCCTGCAGGCGGAGAACATCACCCCGATGTGATCTGACGTCAGAGCGATCTGACGTCCTTCGGAATTAACGAGAGGGCCCGGCAGGAGAGATCCTGCCGGGCCCTCTCGCATGTCCGATGCGCCTGACCCCTCGGCGCGACCCTCCGCTCCCGCGCCCGGTCAGGCGCGGGAGCCCCCGGTCAGATGGGGGTCAGATGGGGCAGGCGACGCCGCTGCGCACGTGGCAGTCGTAGCCCCCCGGGTTCTTGACCAGGTACTGCTGGTGGTAGTCCTCGGCGTAGTAGAAAGTGCCGGACCGGACCTCCCCCAGTTCGCCGATCTCGGTGGTCAGCGGGCCATAACCGGCGGCGTCGAGCTCCTTCTGGTAGCCCTCGGCGATGCGGCGGGCCGCCTCCAGCTGCTGCGGCGTGGTGGTGAAGATGGCCGAGCGGTACTGGGTTCCCCTGTCGTTGCCCTGGCGCATCCCCTGCGTGGGGTCGTGCCACTCGAAGAACGTGGCCAGCAGCTTCTCCACCGGCAGTACCTCGGGGTCGAAGACCACCAGCACGGCCTCGGTGTGGCCGCTCGCCCCGGTGCAGGTCTCCTCGTAGGTGGGGTTCGGCGTCCACCCGCCGGCGTACCCGGCGGCGGTGGTCCAGACGCCGTCGAGCTGCCAGAGCACCTTCTCCGCACCCCAGAAACAACCCATGCCGAGCACGATCGTCTCGTGCCCCTCCGGGAACGGCGGGACCATCGGGTTTCCGGTGACGATGTTCGCCGGCGCCACCGGCACCGGGTCGGCGCGGCCCGGGAGCGCCGCCTCGGCGTCGACGACCGTGGTCGCGGTACGCATGGCGGAGTGTCTGATCGCGTCTTGTAGCCAGCCCATGCCGCCAGGGTAACCCTCCGGCCCGTTCGTGATCCGGACGTGATGTGACCAATGCCATAGTCGGCGCTAGGGTGGTGACCAGTTCGACCGAGGGGGAGCTCGACGTGACCGCTACACAGCCCGCCGCGCAGCGCCTGCGCGCCATCCTCGACGGCGAGCCGCCGCAGCCCTTCGAGGGGTCCGGCTGCAGCGATCACGTCCGTCGCCGCAACCTCCACGTGAGTGTCGCCGTCGCCCTGGCGCTCCTGCTCGTGCTCGTCGTCCTCCTGGTGATCTGACCAGGGACGGTCATCACGTCAGACAGTCTCGGGCGACGCGCACCAGCAGCGGGGCCCACGGCGCACAGGCGTCCTCCGGCAGCGTCGCGATGTGGGCCATTTCCGCGGCCGCCACCCAGCGCAACTCCGCTATCTCGGCCCGGTGCTGCTGCCCGCCGTCCACCTCGGCGGCGAAGACCTCGGAGACCAGGGAGAAGCCGGGCTCGTTGGCGGTCGCGGTGTCGAACCGCCCCAGGGGGGTGAGCCGATCGGGGGCGATGGCCACCCCCAGCTCCTCGTCGATCTCCCGGGCGGCGCACGCCCGGGGCGACTCCCCGGCCTCCCACTTCCCGCCGGGCAACATGAACCGGTCGGTGCCCGCCTTGCGGACGGTCGCCACCGCACCGTCGGGTCGGGTGAGCACGACGGCCGACACGGAGATGATGCCGCCGGCCGGGGCCGTATCAGAGTGATCCACGACCCCGATCATGGCAGGCCATCGGCTCGGCTGGCAGCCCGCGGTCGCGCAGCACGACGCACCGGTGGACGGATCACTATGGTGGAGGTGGACGTCGTGACGGGCGCCACGGGGACTCCCGTGCGCAGCCCGCCACCCAACTGAAAGGACACTCCACTATGGCCGAGTACGTTCTTCCCGATCTCGACTACGACTACGGCGCTCTCGAGCCGCACATCTCCGGCGAGATCATGGAGCTGCACCACTCCAAGCACCACGCGACCTACGTCAAGGGCGCGAACGACGCCATCGAGCAGCTCGCCGAGGCCCGCGAGGACGGCAGCATCGCCGCCAAGGCCCCGCTGCTGAGCAAGAACCTGGCCTTCCACCTCGGTGGCCACACCAACCACTCCGTGTTCTGGAAGAACATGTCGCCGAACGGTGGCGACAAGCCCGAGGGCGAGCTGGCCGCCGCGATCGACGCCGAGTTCGGATCGTTCGACAAGTTCCAGGCCCACTTCAACGCCGCCGCCACGACCCTGCAGGGGTCGGGCTGGTCCGTCCTGGGCTGGGACCACATCGGGCAGCGCCTGATCATCCAGCAGCTCACCGACCAGCAGGGCAACATCTCGATCAACATCACCCCGCTGCTCATGCTGGACATGTGGGAGCACGCCTTCTACCTGCAGTACAAGAACGTCAAGCCGGACTACGTCAAGGCCTGGTGGAACGTCATCAACTGGGCGGACGTGGCCGAGCGCTACGCCGCCGCCAAGGGCTGACCGACAGGTCACGCGCCACACGGCTCAGCAGAGCTCGCAGCGGCCCGGGCGGGGATCTCCCCGCCCGGGCCGCTGCCCGTCGGTCGGCGCAGATCGCCCGCCCGCCTCCACGAGACACCCCCCGGACGAGCGTCCACTTGGGTAGCGTCAGCCGCGATGCGATGATGCGAATCACCGCGGTACGCGCACCCGGGGAGAGTCGATGTCCGCCAACCGAACGTCCGCCAACCGAATGGCCGTCAACCGCCGCACCGTCCTGGGCGGGGCCGCCGCACTCGGCGGGGTCGCCGCGCTGCAGTCACTCCTGCCAGCCGTGGCACAGGGCCAGTCCACGGCCATGTACGTCGGCCGCGGCATCGGGGACATGACCGGAGAGCCGCTGGGCGCGGGCATGAACGGGTACGCGGACACCGAGCAGCAGTCCGTCGGGCTGCATCTGCGGCAGCGGGCCCGCGCCTTCGTCTTTGCCGACTCGCCGTCGTCACCCCGGTTCCTCCACGTCACCGCCGAGATCGGTCTCGTCTTCCAGTCGATCCAGCAGGAGGTGCTGCGCCGGTTGGCCGCCGAGTTCGGCGACACCTACCACGAGGGCAACGTGGTCATCACCGCCACGCACACCCACGTGGCACCCGGCGGGACATCCGGCCATCCGATGGTCGACCTGTCGATGCTGGGCTTCCGGCCGGTGACGTTCGAGGCCAACGTGGCGGGGATCGTCGACGCCGCACGGATGGCGCTCCAGGACCTCGCGCCGTCGAGCGTCGGGGTCACCACCGGCGCGCTGCACGACGCCGGCGTCCAGCGTTCCCTCGGGTCGTTCGACCGCGACACCCCCGAGGAGCGGGCGCAGTTCCCGGCGGGGATCGACCCGCGGTCGCAGTCGTTGCAGATCACCCGCGACGGCCGGCTCGTGGGCGTGCTCAACTGGTTCGGCGTCCACGCCACCTCGATGACCTCCCACAACACGATCGCGTCCTCCGACAACAAGGGCTTCGCCGCATGGCACTGGGAGCGGGAGGTGGCCGGGCAGGACTACCTCGACGGCCGCACGCCGGAGTTGGTCACCGCGTTCGCGCAGACCAACCCGGGCGACGTGAGCCCCAACCTCGACCTGGCCCCCGGCCGGGGACCGACGCCCGACGAGTGGCTCAACACCCGGATCATCGGCGAGCGACAGTTCGCGGCCGCGCGCGACCAGGTGGACAAGGGGGTCCGGCCGCTCGGCAACGGGATCGACGTCCGGCACCGCTGGGTGGACATGTCGGCCGTCGAGGTGCGGCCCGAGTTCACCGGCGACGGGCGCCCCCACCGGACGACGGTGGCGGCCCTCGGCGCGTCATTCGCGTCGGGCAGCCAGGAGGACGGCGGCGGCGGGGACGAGCTGCCGTTCGCCGAGGGCGACCGCGGCGGCAACCCCGTCGTCGCCGCGATCACCGACGTGGTGATCCCCGCCTGGCTCCGCGAGGCGCACGGCGCCAAGGACGTCCTGCTCCCGGTGGGCCTCGTACCGCAGGCCGTCCAGCGCGTGTACCCGTTCCACCTCGTACGCCTGGGCGGGCACTATCTGTTCACCCTCGGCTTCGAACCCACCGTGGTGGCTGGTCTACGGCTGCGGCGCACGCTCGCGGCCGAACTCGGCGTGGCCGAGGACCACGTCACCGTCCAGGGGTATTCAAACGCCTACGGGCACTACGTGACGACGCCCGAGGAGTACTCGGCCCAGAACTACGAGGGCGGCGCGACGATCTTCGGGCCGTGGACGCTCCCCGCGATCCAGCAGACGGCCGCGGAGCTCGCCCGCTCGATGCGCGCGGGCACCCCGCTCGACCCGGGCACCTCGGAACGGGACCTCACCGGACAGATCCCCGTATCCCCGCTGGGCAACCCGCTCGTCGACACCCCGGCACCGCTGCGGAACTTCGGCGACGTCCTGGACCCGCCGCTCACGGAGTACCGCATCGGACAGCGGGTCGTGGTGCGGTTCTGTGGCACCCACCCCAACTCCGACCTGCGCCGGGGAGACACCTACCTCGCTATCGAGCGCCGGGAGGGCGACCGGTGGGTACGGGTCCACGACGACGGCGACTGGTCCACGATGATCGTGTTCGAGGGCCTGCTCACCGTGACGAACGCGCTCATCACCTGGGACATCCCGCCCGGCACCCCGGCCGGCGCCTACCGCGTGGTGTACACGGCGTCGGGCCGCGGGATCGACGGGCGTCTGTTCCCCGTTAGGGGGGAGAGCCCGGCCTTCGACGTGCGCTGACGACCGGTCTGGGACACTGGAGGCGTTAATGCTTGCACTTCCTAGTGCTTGCGTCGTCAACAGAAAGGACATCGCCCGTGGACATCAAGGGTGCTTCCGTCATCGTCACCGGTGCCGCCTCCGGCCTGGGAAACGCCACCGCGCGTTCGTTCGCCGAGAAGGGCGCGGTCGTGTTCGGCCTCGACCTCCAGCAGTCCATCGACAAGGCCGTCGAGCAGGGCATCGATGAGGGCATCACCCTCCTCGCCGCTGACGTCACCAGCGAGGACGACGTCAAGGCCGCGATCGCCAAGGCCACCGAGGCCGCGCCACTGCGCGTCGTCGTCAACTGCGCCGGCATCGCCCCGGCCGCCCGCATCGTCTCCAAGAAGGGCGTCCACGCCCTCGACCTGTTCGAGACCGCCATCTCGGTGAACCTCGTGGGCACGTTCAACGTGCTGCGGCTCGCCGCCGAGGCCATGTCCACCCAGGACACGGTCGACGAGGACGGCCAGCGCGGCGTCATCATCAACACCGCGTCCGTCGCCGCCTACGAGGGCCAGGTCGGCCAGATCGCCTACGCCGCCTCGAAGGGTGGCGTGTACTCGATGGGCATCTGCGCTGCACGCGACCTCGCGCAGTTCGGTATCCGCGTCAACACCATCGCCCCGGGCACCATCGAGACCCCGATGCTCAAGGGCCTGACCGAGGAGTTCCAGAAGTCCCTCGAGGCCGCGATCCCGTTCCCGTCGCGCCTCGGCCGCCCGTCGGACTACGCGCAGCTGGCGAACGCGATCGTCGAGCAGGACTACCTCAACGGCGAGAGCTTCCGCATGGACGGCGCCCTGCGCATGGCGCCGCGCTAACTGCCCGCCCGGGACCGGACAAAGCGTCCGGTCCCGTGCGCCGGTACGACGACTGAGGCCCGCCCCCTGCGAAGGGGGCGGGCCTCGGTGCTGTGCCTGGGTCAGGCGGTGCGCACAGGGTCAGCCGCGACCGTTGTCGATCGCGGGGCCGGGGGCCGGCGCGGGGGCGGGCGCCGGAGCTGCGGGGGCCGGAGCGGCACCGGCCGGCGCCCACGGCAGCGGCGGCAGCGGCGGCAGGGCGATACCGGCGGCGGTGAGCGATGCGTGGATCTCCGGGAGGAAGTAGATGCCCGCACCGACGGCGGCGACCGAGCCGAGACCCAGGGTCGCGGGGACGAGCGAGCCCGTGCCGGGCAGGGACCCGGCATCGGAGCCGAGGACGACGGTCGCACCCTCGCCGATCCCCAGCGAGCCGGCGATGGGGGCGTAGAGCGGGGCGAGCGAGCCGGTGGTCGGCTCACCTAGCAGCGCCGAGCCCGAGGTGTCGACCGAGCCGGTGCCCTCGGCCGGGGTGAGGATGTCGACCGAACCGGTGGCCTCGGAGACGGAACCGGCTAGCGGCGCGAGCGAACCGGTGGAGGGCTCACCGAGCAGCGCCGAACCCGAGGTGTCGAGGGATCCCTCGTCGGTGGCGTTGGCATCCAGGATGAGCGAACCCAGGTTCTCGGGGACGGAACCGCCGCCCGAGCTCAGCTCCGACGATCCGGCGGAGCCGATCACGTCCGAGGACAGAGTTCCGAGTTCCTCGGAGCCCTGCGCGTTGGCGACGCCGGTGGCGCCCGAGATGGCCAGGGCAGCGGCGGCCGCGACCGCAGCGGCCTTGCGGGTGGTGAACGTCATTGCGTCTCCTCGTGTGGAAAGGGGCTCCCAGGCGCAGAGGCTCGTGGCCGACCCACCCCGGGGTTGGGGTCTGTGAGACGTGAGAACAGCGTTACGAGACCGAGGTTCATCCGTCCGTTCCCCACCCTAGCCACGAATTCAGGCGATGAACGGTGAGAACTCAGTTAAATCTGAGTTAGTAAGGGGTTCTGAAAGGCGCTCGACCCCTTGCCGTGTGGCCACCCATGCCCCAGCGTCGCCCCGGGGCACCCGCGCGGGGAGCCCCCGCTGGACCTCGCCGACTGCGATCAGATAACCGGCAATGGCGGGAGGACGATGCCGGCGTCCGCCAGCGCCTGCTCGATCTGCGGCGCGAAGTAGATGCCCGCCCCGATGACGGCGGCGGAACCGCCGATCAGCAGCACCGGCCCGAGCGAACCGGATACTCCGAGCGAATCCGTACCGCCATCGGAGCCGATGACGATCGCCGGACCCTCACCGGAGCCCAGTGCGCCGCCCACCGACGCCACGGCCGGCGTCAGCGACCCCGAGGTGGGCTCACCGAAGACGGAACCGGTGGTGTCCACCGACCCGGTACCCGGCGCGGGACTCACTGCGTCGGAACCCGTTGCCTCGTTGACCGAGCCCACGCCCTGCGACACGACCGGGGCGAGGCTGCCGAAAGTCGGCTCGTCGAGCAGCGCGGAGCCCGAGGTGTCGATCAGTCCGGGGTCGACGACCCCCGTTTCCTCCTCGGCCGAGCCGAGGGCGGAGGACTGAGCGTGCGCCAGCCCCACTCCACCGGACAGGGCGAGCGCGGAGACGCCAAGGGCCGCGGCGGCGCGGATGTGCCTCGTCATAAGTCAGTATTCCTTTCGGGAGAAACGCCGACACTTCGGCGATACTTAACAATTCTTATCATTTCGCCGTGAACACCCCGCGCGACCACCGGGAGAATGCCCGCGCATGAGGGGTCCAACGCCGAAGTAGACATACGTTCAGAGCTGGTGGCCGCCCCAGCTCGAGCGGGAGATCCACTCCCGCACAGCGCGAGTGGCCCGGACGTCGTCCTCGTTGTAGGTGAGGATGCGGTTCCGGCCGGCATCCCGCTCGACGCCCCTCGCCGCCTGCGCGTCGCGGTACCACCCGAGCGAGGCCTCGCCGCAGGCCTCGGGATCTCGCCACGCGAACCCGGCGGCCGGGGCGACCACCTTCAGCCCGAGGCCCGAGGTGGAGACGAACTGGGTGGTGACCGCCTCGTGGACGTCCACCCAGAGCGGGGAGGAGATGAAGCGCCGGACCTCGGCGACGGAGGGAACCCCCTTGACGACGGCGAGGGTGCCCTCCGGCCCGAACCTGCCGGCCGACGAGAGCATCCACCCGTTCTCCGCGGACCGTGAATAGCAGTAGGCCCGGAACGACCGGCCCTGACCTGCCGCCCTGTCGCGGATGCCGGTGAGCCAACGCCAGAACTCCGCGAACGACCGCCCCTCGTCCGGATCCGGCAACCGGGCCCAGGTGGCGAACGGCCTGTAGCCCTCGGCCTCCAGGGGCCGCCCGTCCCTCAGCGTGAGCAGGGTCCCCCACAGATAGGCGCCGTCGTCGAGGTGACTCTCCAGGTCGACGTCCACCTCGATATCCGCACGCGGAATGCTCGGCCGCGCCACCTTGGGAACCACCACCTCACCGTCGCGGTGTGCCCTCGCCCGCAGGACCGCGTCCGAGAACGGCTCGCCGTTCCAGTCCGTGGGCCGGTCCGGTCCGGCCACCGCCAACTCCGCGACCGTCCGGATCCCCCGGGCCCTCAGCGACCCGACCTGTCCGCCGCCGACGACGAGACTGACGTCATCGGCCACGACGAGCCGGTCACGGCAGCCCTCGACGGGCCCGTCCCGATCGTCCCAGCCCTCCCACCAGGGGCAGGTGCGGCATTCGCCGATCCGGCTGGGTTCGGTGTCGAGCTCACCGCGCACCACCGCCAGCCGCGTGGCGTGGGTGCGGTCTGCGGCGTCGAGCACCGGCCCCAGGTCGTGCACCACCGCGCGCGCCGAGCCCAGCCCCAGCACCGCGCCCACCGGGGACTCCGCCGCGTGCCCCACGGCGGCGAGCAGCCGCCACGCGTGGACGAGCCGGTCCAGATCCGCGGGGTGACGCCGCACCCGGAGAGCGGGGTCGGGCGCAGGGGACCAGTCGAGCAAGCGGGTCACCGTCGCCGTCGACGCGGTCCTCCCCCGCCGCGGATCGACCACCTTGTGATTGACCACCAGCACCGGCGTGTACCCGCCGCCGGGCACGGCCGCCAGGGTGCACCGGAGGCCCGCCCGGCCCTCGTGCGGATCGGCGGGAAGAGCCGCGCCCCACACCAGCGTCGCCCCGTCGGCCAGGGCCCGGAGTGTCGCGCTCTCGTCGTCGTCGCCCGGTACGTCCCCCGGCAGATCGGTCCAGTGATCCCCCACCACGTCCACCACCACGGTGTCGGGGCGCGCGTCCCGCAACGCGCGCTCCCGCAGGCCCGCGCGTCGATCGGCCGCCGCCATCGCCCGCAGACGCACGCCCTCGTCGAGCGGCGCCGTCCGCCACCACCCCGGTCGCGCATCACGTTCCCGGGCCACGCGGTGCAGACATCTGGCCCCCGAGGCCGGCCCCACCACCGCCGCATCGGGGGCGCGGTACGTGGTGCTGCCGGCGTCCTCCATCGCCGTCCATCATGGCCCAGCCGCGGCCCACACGACGGTCCGGTCCTCAGTGCGGGCCGATTCGCCTAGGCTGGAGACCTGATGTCCGCGACGAGAGAAGGATCGACGCCCATGGGCAAGCTGACGACCTACCGCGACAAGCGTGCCGAACTCCGCGCCCATGCTTCGGCGCTCAAGTCCACGGCCATGAAGGAGGCCAAGCTCGCGGCCAAGGAGACGCGGAAGAAGGCCAAGGAGGCGCACCGCGTGGAACTGGCCGAGGCCAAGGAACGCGCCAAGCTCGAGCGCAAGAACGCCGAACGCAAGGCGAGGCGCGCCGAGAAGCGGGCCGAGAAGCGTGACAAGCTCGACCGCAGATCCGCCAAGCGGAACCGCAAGAACGAGAAGGTCCACGCCAAGCAGGAGCGCGCCACCATCAAGCGCGAGGCCAAGCTGCTGGCCAAGGACCGCAAGCTCGCCGAGAAGATCGACTCCGCCGGCCGCAAGCACGAGTACCAGCTCGCCGAGATGGAACTCAAGAAGCTCGAGGGCACCAAGCTCAACAAGGATGACCTGCAGCGGTGGCTGAGCATGGCCAAGGTCGCCACCCCGGTGCTGCTGCCGATGGTCTACAAGGCCGTCTCCAACGTGCAGGGATCGGCCGGCAAGCCCTCCGGCCCCGGAGGCGTGGACCTCGAGGCCGCCGGCATCAACGCCACCGGCCCCGGCGCCGCCCTCGGTGTACGCATCGTCCGCCTCGAGCAGACCCTCGACCAGCTCGACGTGAGCCGCGGGAGCGAGCGTGAGGTCAAGGACTTCATCTCCTCCACCCGGGCCAGGCTCACGGACCTGCGGACAGCGGTCGAGACCGCCGAGACCACGCCCACCGCGCAGCGGCGCGAGATCCACTCGTCGATCTCGGGCGAGCTCGACCGCATCAACAAGGACATCTTCGCCCGCCTGGGCGTCAAGGCGTGACGGCACTGCGGGGGTGCGTGGCGTCCGTGGCGGTCGCTGCCGCCCTGGTCGGCGGCGCGGCCGCGCCCGCGGTGGTGCTCGCCCCGGTCGCCGTCGCCCACTCCGTATTGGTCTCCATCGATCCGGAGGACGGGTCCGAGCTGGACACCCCGCCCGACGAGATCGTGTTGACCTTCAACGAGGAGATCAACCAGAGCTTCGCCTCCGTCGCCGTGACCGCCGGGGAGAACCGGGCCAACCGGGTCGTGGGCGACCCCTCGGTGGCGGGCGAGACCGTCACTGTCGACGTCGATGAACTCGAGCCCGGCCCCTACACCGTCGGCTACCGGGTGACCTCGTCCGACGGGCACGTGGTGAGCGGGTCGTCGGTCTTCACCGTGACGGGCGGGGCCGGCGGCGCGGAGGCCGGCGCAGAGTCCGGCTCGCAGCCCGCGGCCGGCGGGGAGCCCGGCTCGCAGCCCGCGGCCGGTGGAGACGCCTCCCCGGCGGGCGGGTCCGACACCGGGGCCGGCGACGAGGCGGGCGTCGCCGATGAGACCTCGGGCGAGGACACCGGCGTCAGCCCCGCGATCTGGGTCGTCGGCGGACTGGCGATCCTGCTCATCGGTGGCGCGTTCGTGCTGCTGCGCCGCGGTAACTGACGGGCGGGCACGCCGAGCGGCGAGCGGTGCAGCCGCTCCCCTGCCCGGCGTCTCGCTCCCGCGCCTGTACACGTCAGCCACACCCGCGTCCGCGCGTGGCGTCTGGCCTGCCCCTCGGGGCGCGCGAGACGCCATGCCCGGACGCGGCTGTATCACGAGATCGAGCGGCCGTATCACGAGTCGGGCCGCGGCGGCAGCACGAGGCGGGCCGGGGCGGCCGCGGGCTCCCGCCACTCGCGCGGGCCCGGCCACCCGCGCGAGCTCCCGCCTACCGCCCCGGCAGGAAGCGCATGGCGTCGGTGGCGGGCGCGAGCAACTGCTGCCACCGCGTGCGGGGCAGGAACGACGGCCCGCCCATGTGCACGACGCGCTGAGTGGCGATCGTCTGCGCCTCGGTGTACTTGAGCAGTCCCTCGTCGCCGTGGCGTCGGCCCACACCGGAGGCGCCCATGCCGCCCATCGGGCCCGCGACGGAGCCCCAGCCCGCGACGTAGCCCTCGCCGACGTTGACGGTGCCGGTCCGCAGGCGCGCCGCGATCTGCTCGCCCTCGGAGTCGGACCCCGCGAACACCGACGAGTTGAGCCCGTACTCGGTGTCGTTGGCCTCGGCGATCGCCTCCTCGACCGAGTCGACCGGGTAGATCGACACGACCGGGCCGAAGGTCTCCTCGCCGTAGCAGGTCGCGCCGGAGGGCACGTCGGTGAGCAGGGTCGGCTCGTAGAACAGCGGGCCCAGGTCCGGCCGGGCGCGTCCGCCGGCCAGGACGCGCGCGCCCTTGGCCACCGCGTCGTCGACGTGTGCGGAGACGGTGTCCAGCTGGTCACGGGAGATGAGGCTGCCCATCTCGGCCTCGAAGTCGTAGCCGGGCCCCACGCTCATGGACTGCACACGCGCGGTGAGCTTCTCGATGAGCTGCGGCGCGACGGAGCGCTCCACGTAGACCCGCTCGACCGAGATGCACAGCTGACCCGAGTTGGAGAAGAACGCGCGCGTGGCGACCTCGGCCACCTCGTCGAGGTCGGCACCCTCGGTCACGATCATGGCGTTCTTCCCGCCGAGTTCGGCCGAGAACCCGATCAGGCGCTCGCCGCACTGGCGGCCCAGCGTGCGGCCGGTCGCGGTGGAGCCGGTGAACATGAGGTAGTCGACGTTCTCCACGATCGCGCCGCCGACGGTCCCGCCCGAACCGGGCACCACCTGGAACAGGTCGCGCGGCAGGCCCGCCCGGTAGAGCATGTCGGCGGCGGCGAGGGCACAGAACGGCGTGATGGAGGCGGGCTTGATCACCACGGCGTTGCCCGCGAGCAGGGCGGCGAGCGCGTCGGTGGCGGCGAGGTTGAGCGGGTAGTTCCACGGCGCGATCACGCCCACGACGCCCTTGGGCTGGCGGCGCACCACGGCCTTGGTCAGTCCCGGCAGCATGCCCTGGACGCGCTTGGGGGCGAGCAGCCCGGGCGCGGTCCGGGCGTAGTGACGCGCGGTGATGAGGCAGTCCAGCACCTCCTCCTGTGCGGAGGCGCGGCTCTTGCCTGTCTCTGCCTGCACGATGTCCATGAGTTCGCCGCGGTTGCGCATGATCTGCTTGGCGAAGCGGGTGATGACGGCGACCCGGTCGGCGACGTCTCGTTCGGCCCACGCGACCTGCGCGGCCCGGGCCCGCTCGACGGCGGCGGTGACATCGTCGGCGGTGCCGGCGGGGATCTCCGCGAGCGGGTCACCGGTGAAGACCTCGGTGATCATCGCCGACGGGCGGCTTGAGGGATCGGCCCGGAATTCGGGGATCGCGACGAGGTCGCGGAGACGGTCGTACACATGGGGCGCGGGTCGGCTCATGGCACCGAGGCTACCGGCGGGTAAGGAAGAGCGGTACCGCCTGCCACCGTTCTTCGCCCGCCGGTCGCGGAAACCCGGGCTTGACCCTGACATCGCGTCAGGCCCCACGCTCGTGGATGTGAGAGATGCTGGAGACATGACGACGAGAGACGGGCTCACCGTGGGAGCGGTCGCCGCGCTGGTCGGGGTGAGCGTCCGGACCCTGCACCACTGGGACCGGATCGGGTTGGCGCCGGCGAGCGGCAGGACGTGGTCGGACTACCGGGTGTATGACGACGACGACGTCGCCCGCCTCCACCGGATCCTGGTCTACCGCGAGCTGGGCTTCCCGCTCGCGGAGATCGGGGACCTGCTCGATGACCCGGAGGCCGACGCCCTGGCTCACCTGACCCGCCAGCGGGAGCTGCTGGTCGGACGCATCTCGCACCTGCAGGAGATGGTCTCCGCAGTCGACCGCATGAAGGAGGCGATCGATATGAACGCACCACTGACCCCTCAGGACAGGGCCGAGATCTTCGGCACGGACTGGAAGGAGGAGTACCAGGAGGAGGCCGAGCACCGCTGGGGCGACACCCCGCAGTGGGCGCAGTCGCAGGAACGCACGGCGCGCATGTCCAGGGAGGACTGGAAGCAGGTCAAGGCCGAGGGCGACGCGCTCAACGTCGACCTCGCCGCCGCCAAGCGTGCCGGCATGGACCCGGGGGCGCCGGAGGCCGCGGAGCTGGCCGAGCGCCACCGCGCATCGATCGGGCGGTTCTACGACTGCACGCATGCGATGCAGGTCTGCCTGGCGCGGATGTACGTCGAGGACCCACGCTTCGCCGAGACGTACGACGTGCACGAGCCGGGCCTGACTCAGTGGCTGGTCGCCGCCGTCGAGGCCAACGCCCGGGCGCACGGCGTCGACCCGGACACCGCCACCTGGGAGTGAACTGCCCCGCATGAGCCGGTGGGCGATGTCGGACGGCGGACGTACCCTGGCCCGCATGAGCCGATGGACCACCGCCGACATCCCTGACCAGACCGGCCGGACCTTCGTGGTCACCGGGGCGAACTCCGGGCTGGGCCTGCAGTCCACCCGCGCGCTGACCGACGCGGGCGCCCGCGTGATCATGGCCTGCCGCGACACGGGCCGCGCCGAGACGGCCCGCGCGGGGCTCGCGTACCCGGAGCGCGCCGAGGTCGTGGAGTTGGATCTGGCCGACCTCGAATCCGTGCACGCGGCGGGTGAGCTGCTCGCGGGCCGCTCGCCCGACGTGCTCCTCAACAACGCGGGGCTGATGAACATCCCGCGGTCGCGCACCGCGCAGGGCCACGAGATGCAGTTCGGCGTCAACGTCCTCGGCCACTTCGCGCTCACCGAGCACGTCGCGCCGGCGCTCACCGACCGGGTGGTGTGGCTGGGCTCGATGATGCACCGCTTCGGCACGGTGGACCCCGACGACCTGGACTGGACCCGTCGCCGCTACGCCCCGATGCCGGTGTACGCCGCCTCCAAGCTGGCCTGCGTCATGCTCGCCTACGAGCAGCAGCGTCGCCTCGAGGCCGCGGGGTCACCGCTGAGGGCGGTGGCCGCGCATCCCGGGTACTCGGCGACCAATCTGCAGTACCGCAGCGGCAGTCGCGTGCAGGACCTGCTGATGAAGGGCGTGGAGAAGATCCCGTTCCTCGTGCAGCCGGCCGAGCGTGGGGCCCTGCCGCAGCTCTACGCCGCGACCGTGGAGTCCGTCGCGGGCGGCGCATACATCGGCCCCGACGGCCCCGGCGAGCTCACCGGGTACCCGACGACCGTGAACTCCACCAAGGCCTCGCACGACCGCGAGGTCGCGGCCGCGCTGTGGGACCGCTGCCGGGAGATGAGCGCGCAGGGGTGAGTGGGCAGGGGTGACCGCCCGCGGGTAACCGCGGGCAGCGCGGCCTTCCGAGGGGCCTTCCGCTTGGCCTTCCGAGTGGCCCCGCAACGATCTGCCCGGGCCCGCGGGAGGGGCCGACGACGAGGCCGGGCCCCTACGCGCGCCGGCGGGCGAAGGCCAGCAGCAGCCCGCCCAGCAGAATCGTCCCGGCGGCGACGCCGACCAGCGCGGTGGTCGCCACGCCGGTCACGGCCAGCTCCGCGGGGGCAGACAGCTCCGCGGGGGCCGACAGCTCGCCGGGTCCTGCGGCGGCGTTCCCCGCGGTCGTGGCGATGGCGGCAGGCGCGGCCGCGGCGCCGAGGGTCGCGTCCACACCGCCGGTTCCGCCCTGCGTGTCCCCGGCGGGACCGTTCGCGCCGACCGGGGAGATGTCGGCCTCGTCGTCGTCGACCTCACCGTCGTCGACCTCGCTCGTCGCGTCCTGCCCACCGTCGGCGGCCGCCGCCTCGGCCTCGGCACGACGGCGCTCGTTGTCCTCGAACGGATCCTGCAGCGCGGCGATCTGGACCGCCTCGATGCTTCCCGCCAGCGCGCCGGGCAGCTCGGTGCCGGCGGCGTCCGCGGCGTCGGTGAGCAGCGCGCCGCCCTCGGCCGAGCCCTCGACCAGCCCGTGCCAGAAGTCCAGCTCGTGCGGGTAGAGCGCGCCGGCCTCCTGCCGCTCCCCCAACGCCGTGAAGAAACCACCCGCGAACTGCAGGCTCAACACGGGGAAGATGTACTCGGGGATCGCGATCGATCCCAGCCCGATGGTGCCCGACCCGATCGACCCGGTCGGATTGGCGTAGACGGAGCCCGGCAGGCTCCCCGAGGACGCCACGGACGCCGCCGCGGACCCGCCGGCCGACCCCAGTGCCTCGAGCGGCGCCACCGAACCGAGGGTCTGCCCCAGAGACAGTCCGGCGTCCGCCACCGGCGCGCTACCCGTCTCGCGCAGACCCTCGGACCCGAGCGCCCCACCGCCGATGACGATCTCCTCGGGCAGCTGGCCGATCAGTTGGTCCACACTGCTGTTGCTCGTCTCCGCTGGCAGCGCTGAACCCGAGCCCGAGTCCCCCTGCGCGTACGCCACGGCGGGAACCGCGACGGCCGCCACCACGGCGGTCGTGACGGCGGCGCCGAGGCGCCTGGTCCGGACTCCGGAACCACGGGTCTGGGGCATCGGGAACAGCCTCTCGTCGCAGGCGGGCCTGTGCGACCCGCGCACGCTGAGCGTACTACTGCGATGCCGCCCGCCTGTAGAGCCCGCTGCCGGACCGGACCCGATCCGCCGCCGGACCCGGCCTACTGCAGGGCCGAGGTGAGACGCGCGACGTTGTCGACGTACCGCCCCGGCCACGGCCGGCTCATCCACGTCTCGATCCCCAACGTGGTGCAGTCCTCGAGGTAGGAGTCCACCACGTCGTTGAGTTCCGCGACCGCCTCCCCGCCCAGGACCAGCAGACTGATCTCGAAGTTGAGATTGAACGAACGCTGGTCCATGTTGCTCGAGCCCACGATCCCGGCGTAGTCGTCGATCAGCACCGTCTTGGTGTGCAGGACCGCCGGGGAGCGGAAGCGGTGGATCACCACCCCGGCCTCGAGCAGCGCGCGGTAGTAGGACCGCTGGGCGTGGTGGACGAGGAACTGGTCGGCGTGCTCGGGGACGAACAACTCCACCCCCACCCCGCGGAACGACGCCGACGTGATGGCGTGCAGTAGAGCGTCGTCCGGCACGAAGTACGGGCTGACGATCCGCACCCGCTCACGTGCCTGGCCGATCAGCTGGGTGAACATCCGAAGCCCGGGCTGCGTCCTGTACCCCGGGCCGGACGGGACCAGCTGGAACGCGCTCACCGGGTCGCCCGCCGTGGGATCCCCGCCCTTGCGTCCGGGCGCCAGTGGTGCGCCCTGCGCCACGTCCTCCAGCGTGCCGATCACCTCGCCGGACTCGGAATACCAGTCCACCGCGAACACGCTGTCCATCGCCTGGACGATCTCCCCGCGGACCTCCATCATCAGATCGACCCACTCACGGCCGAGCCGGGCGTTGCGTGAACTGCCGTAGTGGCGCTCGATGAGGTTCTGCGACCCGATGAACCCGTGCACCCCGTCCACGATGAGCATCTTGCGGTGATTGCGCAGGTCCGGCCGCCTGAACCGGCCACGGAACGGGTTCACCGGCAGCATCAGGTGGAACTCCACCGGGGTCCGCCGCAGCCGCTTCCGGAGCTTCGTGAACCCCCGGTAGCGCAGTGACCCGAGGTGGTCGACCAGCACCCGGACCACGACCCCCCGATCGGCGGCCTCGACCGCGGCGGTGAAGAACTCGTCGGTCTCGGAGTCCCACGACTGCGCGTAGAACTCGATGTGCACGTGGTCCCGGGCGGCACGGACCGCCTCGGTCATCGCCGCCAACGACCGCGTGTAGTCCGAATGCAGGCCGATGAAGTCCCCGGACATGGCGGGGATCGCGGTGAGGGTCCGGTTCATCTCCAGGATGGTCCGCACCCCGGGCCCCACGCGCACTCCGTCGGGAACGGTGGGCCGCTTCTCGAGCGCCCTGGCATAGAGATGGTTCGCCTCGGCCTGGATGAGGTGCCGTCGCCCGGTGATGTAGGGATTGCCCAGCAGGAGGAACAACGGCACCCCCACCACCGGGATGAAGAGGATGGCGAGCAGCCACGCCTGCGACGACGACGGCTGCCGGTTCTCGGGGACCATCCCCAGCGCGAGGATCTTGATGACGTACTCGGTGATGAGCAGGCCCGAGGTGACCCCTGCCGGGAAGGACAGGTCGAGACCTACCACTGTGGGGTTCACTTCGTCTGTCGGGTCAGGACAGTCCCGAGGGCGAGGGCACGGGGGTCGATCACCGTTCCGCCCCGCATCGTCCACCGCACCACGCCCGCCAGGGCACGCTGGGCGTACACCGAGTCCGCAGAGCCCAGCTCACGGGTCCCGGGCAGGACGACGAACGCGTCGTCGTCGGCGACCGCGGCGAGGTCCGCGCGCAGGCCGACCCGGATCTCACCGCGGTCCCGCAGGCCCACGACCCCGGCGGTGCGCGTGGCCATCCACCCGGCGACATCAGCGAGATCGAATCCCCGGCGACGGGCCTCGGTCCACACGACCGACAGCCCGAGGCGGGCCGAGGCCACGGCGTCGATCGTGCCGTCGCGCAACGCCTCCCACAGCAACTCGCGGTTGGCGGCGTCCCGGATCGGCGGGTCGAGCCGCGCGACCGCAGCGCCGCCGTGGGTGACCTCGGAGACCAGCGCCAGCATGTGCGGGCTGGTGGAGGCGGTCACGGCCAGCCCGTCCGCCCTGGCCTCGCGCAGCAGGGGCAGTTCCTCGTGGTCGGACACCGCCCGGACGTGCAACCGGCCACCCGTGCGCCGGCAGACCTCGAGAAGCCCGGGCAGATCGTCCACCCCGGCGTCCACCGCGAACAGCCCGCCGGCCTCCGCGACCTCCTCGGCGGCCGCCACCACCTGTACGGAGCCCAGGGTCGGCGCGCCGGCGACGCCCTTGCCGGCGGCCACCGCCGACACCCCGAACACGCCACGATCCAGCAACGTCCCGAGCCCGCCGAGATTCCCCGGAACCGCCGCGCCCCACAGGCCGACGTCCACCGTGGACTCGCCGGTCACGTCCTGTCTCCAGCGGTCCACGTCCTCGGGGGTGATCGCGACCGGGTCGCCGTCGGTTCCGTAGTCGATCACCGAGGTGATCCCGCCCTGAGCCGCCGAACGCGTGCCCACCGCGACGTCCTCGGTACTGACGTGCGGGTCGACGAGTCCCGGCATGAGGACCACGTCATCACCGAGCGCGATCGTGTGGTCGCCCGCCAGACCGATGTCCCGCGCCTCCGACCCCGTCCGCACCGACGAGATCACTCCCCCGTCCACCGTGACCGCCGCCTGTTGGATGCGATCGTCGATGACCGCGCGCCGGGCGTGGATCAGGAGTTCGTACTGGGCCACGGGTGGCTCCTTCCGGGTTCTCGGACGATGGCGGGGCACCCTTCACCCGACATTGTCCCCCACGGCGGGCTCCCCCGCGGGAGCGCGGCCGGATAGCGTTGCCATGACCAGACCACGCCCCAGGAGGCCCCGCATGACCGACACCCCCGCCGGATTCGTCCACACCGCAGACCTCGTCGACGAGATCGGCGAGGACGTCCGCAGCTGTGACACCCAGTTCCGCGACCTCGGTGGCCGGACGGAGTTCTTCGGCCCCGTCTCGACCGTCCGGTGCTTCCAGGACAACGCGCTGCTCAAGAGTGTGCTCGGCGAGCCCGGCGAGGGCCGGGTCCTGGTGATCGACGGCGGTGGCAGCCTCCACACCGCGCTGGTGGGAGACCTCATCGCCGAGCTCGGCCGTTCCAACGGCTGGGCCGGGGTCGTGGTCAACGGCGCCATCCGAGACTCGGCGGTCGTGGGCGGCATGGACTTCGGATGCAAGGCCCTGGGCACGAACCCGCGCAAGTCCAGCAAGACCGGCGACGGCGAACGCGACGTGACCGTGAGCTTCGGCGGGGTCGACTTCGTCCCCGGTGACACGCTCTACGCCGACTCCGACGGGATCGTGGTGCGCTGACCCGACCGGGTCGTTCGTCGCACCCGCCCGAGCGCCTGCGGGGTGTGCCCGCGGGCGGGGTCGCTCAGGAGGCTCCCCCGAGGCTCGCGACCGGGATGGTGAGCACGTCGCCGATCGAGGCCTCGGGACCGTAGCTGCCCAGGGACCCAGGCGCATAGGAGCCCGTCGCGTTGGGCAGCTCCACCGACAGGATGACCGAACCGGCGTTGATGAGCCCGGTGAGCAGGTCCGTCAACGAGCCGGTCCCGAGCGACCCGTAGCCGAGGCTGCCGAGCGCCTCCCCCACGTTGGGAGCGAGGAGCACGCTGCGAATCGTTCCCATATCCGCGGACTCGTCCGGCTCGTCTGCCGCCGCCGTTCCGGCTCCGGTCAGCAGGGCGGCGGCGGCGAGTGCCGAGACGGTCGCGGCGAGGGTGGTCGTGCGCATCGGGATCCTCCGGGTCGTCGCCCCGCCCCACGGCGGGGTCTCACCCAGGAGATGGTATCGGGGGTCACACCAGTGTGGCGCGCGACGCGGCTTTCCGGCCCGCTCCGCCGATCAGGCCTCGCGGCGGATCCAGCGCAGCAGGGGCCCGAGTGAGACCCGGTCGGTGAGGTCCAGCCCACCCAACTCGAGCATGGACTCCTCCTCCGGGGTGCGCTCGGATTTGCGACGCAGCGCCGCGAGAGCGGTCTTCACGCCCAGCCGCTGCCGGAATCCCAGCTGGTCCGGGGTGACCACGCCCCGCAACTGGAAGAGCTTGAGATCGCGGAGCTGATCGCCCGAGAACTCACTCGACATGAGCTCGATCCGGGCGTCATCGGTGACCGGAGTCGGGCCCACCATGACGACGGCGACCCGGCGCCCGGCCTCGACGAGCGCCTCCCAGTTGTCGCGGATGAACGCCGAACCACCCAGCCCGCCGGCCGCCCGCATCCCGGTGACGAGGACGACCGTCCCGGCGACGACGAGTTCGGCCGGGTCCACGGCGTCGTGATGGGTGGCCCCGGTGTCGAATTCCTCGGCGAGCCAGGTGGCGTAGCGCCTGGCGCCGGGGTCATCGTCGTGCAGCACCACCGGAGCCTGGATCGTCCGCCGCGTCTCGTCCGCCATCAGGCCTCTCCCCGTCCGTCGCGCGCGACCACCCGGGCTGCGCGGCCCCCGATCTCCACCACGTCGCCGTCGACCAGGCCGCGACCGCGACGGGTGTCCACCTCGTCGTTGACGCTCACGGCGCCGGAGGCGACCGCGTCCTTGGCCTCGGCACCCGAATCGAGCAGTGATGCCAGCTTGAGGAACTGCCCGAGCGTCAGCTTGCTGCTCAGGTCGCATTCGACGTCGTCGACGGGTGGACCGGCCGGCGGGGGTGTCGCCCGGCCGGTCCGTCCTCGTCCTGCGATGTGGCGGCTCATACGCCCGAGCCTATCGGGCGCGCCGTCACGCGAGCGGACCCGTCCTCGCGGGCTGATCGCCGGGCAGGTCCCCGCGGCCGCGTCGCGTCACCAGGGCCAGCCCCGTCCCGCCGGCCACCAGTGCCGCAGCGGCCAACGCCAGCGCGATGATCTGCACGCCCGACATGCCCGAGGCGTCGTCGACCTCCTGCTCGTCCACGTCGGGGGACTCGCCCCTGGACGGCAGTGGTGGCAACTCGCTCAGCACGGGCAGGTCCGTCACCACGGCCCGGCCGCCCGGTCCCGGGAGCTGGGCGCCCGGTCCCGGCAGCTGGGCCGAGGCCACCGGCGCCCCGGCCAGGACGACCGCAGCGCAGAGCGCGGCGATCATGCTGGCGGGGCGACGGCGGACCATGGATGCCTTCCGAGACGGAGGCCGGGCGGCCTGCTATCAGAATAGACCTGATCTTAGGTTCCATTAAGGTCAGGCGCCACGGCGGATCTCAGCGCTGTGCCACGTCCGTCGGTCGGACCGGCTCCGGCAGCGCCGTCTCCCCCATGAGAAAGCGATCCACCGAGGCGGCGGCGGCGCGCCCCTCCGCGATGGCCCACACGATGAGCGACTGCCCGCGGCCCATGTCGCCGGCCACGAACACGCCGTCGACATTGGTCGCGTAGGTGCCGTCACGGTCCACGTTTCCGCGGTCGGTGAAGTCCACCCCCAGGTCGGAACAGAGTCCGGCCTTCTGGGCACCCGTGAAGCCCATCGCCAGCAGCACCAGGTCCGCCGGGTACTCGAAGTCCGTACCGGGAACGGGCTCGAAGCGCCCGTCCACCATCCTCACCTCGGAACCCTTGAGGGCGGTGACGTGCCCGTTCTCCCCCACGAACTCGGCGGTGGACACGCCGTAGACGCGCTCACCGTTCTCCTCGTGGGCGGAGGCCGTGCGGAACATCAGCGGGTACATCGGCCACGGGGTCGAGGCCGCACGCGTCGCCGGCGGGCGGGGCATGATCTCGAAACTCTTGACCGACCTGGCCCCCTGACGGGTCGCCGTGCCGAGGCAGTCCGCGCCGGTGTCGCCGCCACCGATGATGATGACGTGCTTGTCCCGCGCGTGGATGGCGGGCAACCCGTCGGCATCCACCACCGGGTCGCCGACCGCGGCCTTGTTGGCCAGGGGCAGGTAGTCCATGGCCTGATGGATGCCCTCCAGCTCACGGCCGGGCACGGGCAGGTCCCGCCTCATGGTGGCGCCGCCGCTCAGCACCACCGCGTCGAACTGCTCCCGCAGCTGCGACGCCGTGATGTCCTCGCCGACGTTGACCCCGGAACGGAAGACCGTTCCCTCGGCCTCCATCTGCGCGAGACGCCGGTCGAGGACCGCCTTCTCCATTTTGAACTCGGGGATCCCGTAGCGCATGAGTCCACCGATGCGGTCATCACGCTCGAACACCGTGACGGAGTGTCCGGCGCGCGTGAGCTGCTGCGCGGCGGCCAGACCCGCCGGGCCCGAACCCACGACCGCGACGGTCTGCCCCGTACGGAACGACGGGATCACCGGTGCCATGCCGCCGTCGGCCCACGCGGCCTCGGCGATCTCCACCTCGATCTGCTTGATCGTCACGGGCGGCTGGTTGATCCCCAGGACGCAGGAGCCCTCACACGGCGCGGGGCAGAGCCGGCCGGTGAACTCAGGGAAGTTGTTGGTCGCGTGCAGACGGTCGACCGCCGCGTCCCACTTCCCGCGGTGCACCAGGTCATTCCACTCGGGAATGATGTTGCCCAGCGGACACCCCTGGTGGCAGAACGGCACACCGCAGCTCATGCAGCGGGAGGCCTGGGTCTTCAGGTGATCCTCCGGGAGGGTCGTCGACTCGTAGACCTCCTTCCAGTCCATGATGCGCAGGTCGACGGGGCGGCGTTCGGGCAGCTCCCGCTCTGTGTGCTTGAGAAAGCCCTTCGGGTCAGCCATTTGCGGCCTCCATGATCGCCTCGTCCACGTTGCGTCCGTCCTTCTCCGCCTGCTCGATGGCCAGCAGCACGCGCTTGTAGTCGCGCGGCATGACCTTGGCGAAATGATTCACGTTCTGGGCCCAACCACCGAGGATCTCCCGGCCCCGGGCCGAATCGGTCTCCTCCACGTGCCGCTCCACGATGCCGCGGAGGAATTCCACGTCCTCGCTGGTCAGCTCGTCGGTGTCGACGAGCTCCACGTTGAGGTTCTCGGGCAGGACGCCCTGCGGGTCGTAGAAGTAGGCGACGCCACCGGACATGCCGGCCGCGACGTTGCGTCCCGTCTCCCCCAGCACGACGACGCGTCCACCCGTCATGTACTCACAGGCGTGGTCGCCCACGCCCTCCACCACCGCGGTGACGCCCGAGTTGCGCACGCAGAAGCGCTCGCCCACGATGCCGCGGAGGAATACCTCGCCGGCGGTGGCGCCGTAGCAGATCACGTTGCCGGCGATGATGTTGTTCTCGGCCGCGAAATCGGGGGCGGCGTCCTCCGCCGGGCGGACGACGATGCGTCCCCCGGACAGTCCCTTGCCCACGTAGTCGTTGGCGTCACCGAACACCCGCACGGTCACGCCGGAGGCGAGGAACGCCCCGAGCGAGTTGCCGGCGGACCCCGTGAAGCTCAGGTCGATCGATCCCTCCGGGAGCCCGGCACCACCGTGCGCCTTGGAGATCTCGTGGCTGAGCATGGTGCCCACCGAGCGGTTCACGTTGCAGATCGGGTAGCTGCCCGCGAACGGCCCCGTCGCGGGATCAGCGATCACGGAGCGGCTGTCCTCGATGAGCCGGCGGTCGATGACGCCCTCGAGCTTGTGGTCCTGCGACTTGGTGTTCCGCAGGTCCTGGTGCATGAACGGGGACTCCGCCTGGGCGAAGATCGGCGCCAGGTCGAGCTTGGCGACCCGCTTGTTGTGGGCGAACGCCCGCGACTTGTCGAGGCATTCGGAGTGTCCGATCGCCTCGTCCAGCGAACGGAACCCGAGCTCGGCGAGGTACTCGCGCACCTCCTCGGCGATGAACTCCATGAAGTTCACCACGTACTCGGCCTTGCCGTTGAACCGCTCGCGCAGGATCGGGTTCTGGGTGGCGACACCGACGGGGCAGGTGTCGAGATGGCACACGCGCATCATCACGCAGCCGGCCACGACGAGCGGAGCCGTCGCGAATCCGAACTCCTCGCCGCCGAGCAGCGCCGCGACGATGACGTCGCGCCCGGTCTTGAGCTGCCCGTCGACCTAGACGACGATCCGATCCCGCAGGCCGTTGACCAGCAGGGTCTGCTGGGTCTCGGCGAGACCCAGCTCCCACGGGCCGCCCGCATGCTTGAGCGAGGTCAGCGGAGACGCGCCGGTGCCACCGTCGTGGCCGGAGATGAGCACCACGTCGGCGTGCGTCTTGGACACACCCGTCGCGACGGTGCCCACACCCTGCTCGGCCACGAGCTTGACGTGGATCCGGGCCTCGGGGTTGGCGTTCTTCAGATCGTAGATGAGCTGCGCCAGGTCCTCGATCGAGTAGATGTCGTGGTGCGGCGGCGGCGAGATCAGCCCGACGCCCGGGGTCGAGCCACGAACCTCGGCGACCCACGGGTAGACCTTCCCCGGCGGGAGCTGGCCGCCCTCGCCCGGCTTGGCGCCCTGGGCCATCTTGATCTGGATATCGGTGCAGTTGGCCAGGTAGTTGCTGGTCACACCGAACCGTCCTGAGGCCACCTGCTTGATGGCCGACCGGCGCCAGTCACCGTTGGGGTCGGGGCTGAAGCGGTCGATCGACTCGCCGCCCTCGCCCGAGTTGGACCGGGCGTGGAGACGGTTCATGGCGATCGCCAGCGTCTCGTGGGCCTCGGCCGAGATGGAGCCGTAGCTCATCGCGCCCGTGGAGAACCGCTTGACGATCTCCGAGACGGGCTCGACCTCCTCGATCGGCACCGGGGGACGGGTCCCCTTCAGCTCGAACAGGCCGCGGAGGGTGGCCAGACGTTCCGACTGGTCGTCGACGAGCTGGGTGTACTCCTTGAAGATCTCGTAGCGACCGGAGCGCGTGGAGTGCTGGAGCTTGAACACCGTGTCCGGGTTGAACAGGTGGTACTCGCCTTCCCGGCGCCACTGGTACTCCCCGCCGATCTCGAGCTCGCGGTGCGCGGCCTCCTCCGGCCGCGGCAGGAACGCGAAGCGGTGGCGACGGGCCACGTCCTCGGCGATCTCGTCGAGCCCGATGCCGTCGATGGGGCTGATCGAGCCGGTGAAGTACTCGTCGCACAACTCCTGCGAGAGCCCCGTGATGTCGAAGAGCTGCGCACCCGTGTACGAGGCCAGGGTCGAGATGCCCATCTTGGACATCACCTTGAGCACGCCCTTCGCGGCGGCCTTGCGGTAATTGGCGCAGGCCGCGGGGGTGTCCACCCCGGTGAGGTGACCGGTCTTGACGAGCTCGTCGATGGACTCGAACGCCATGTACGGGTTGATCGCCTCGGCGCCGTACCCAAAGAGGACCGCCATGTGGTGGACCTCGCGGGCGTCTCCGGATTCGACCACGAGGCTGACCCGGGTACGGGTCTTCTCGCGGACGAGGTGGTGGTGCACGGCCGAGGTGAGGAGCAGCGACGGAATCGGCGCGTTGCGCTCATCCGACTCACGATCCGACAGCACGATGATCGTGGCACCATCCTCGATGGCGTGGGAGATCTCGCGACGGATCCGTTCCAGGGCGATGCGCAGGCCGCGGCCGCCGTGAGCGACGTTGTACAGGCCGCGGACGACCACCGATCGCAGACCGGGACGGGTCTCGCCGGCCGCCATCAGCGTCGACAGCTCGTCGTTGCCGAGGATCGGGTTGTCCAGGCGGATCTGGCGGCACGACTCCGGGCCCGGGTGGATGAGATCGCCCTCGGGGCCGAGCGTCACACCGTAGCTGGTGACGAGCTCCTCGCGGATCGCGTCCAGCGGCGGGTTGGTGACCTGGGCGAAGCGCTGCGCGAAGTAGTCGAACAGCATCCGTGAGCGCTCCGACAGGACCGGCAGCGGCGTGTCGGTGCCCATCGATCCGATCGCCTCCGCACCCGCCCCGGCCATCGGCGAGACGAGGATCCGGAGCTCCTCCTCGGTGAATCCGAAGATCCGCTGCCTCAGCACGACACGCTCGTGCGGCATGTACGGGTGGTCGACCTGCGGGAGATCCCCGAGTCGGACCATGCCCTCGTCGAGCCACTGCTGGTACGGGTGCTCGGCGGCCAGCTCGGTCTTGATCTCCTCGTCGTCGATGATCCGCCCCTGGGCGGTATCGACCAGAAACATCCGGCCCGGGCGCAGGCGGGTCTTGGTGACGACCTTGTCCTGGGGGATGTCGAGGACGCCGACCTCGGAGGCCATGACGACGAGCCCGTCGTCGGTGACCCAGATCCGGGACGGGCGCAGACCGTTGCGGTCGAGCACGGCGCCGATCACGGTGCCGTCGGTGAACGTGATCGACGCCGGTCCGTCCCATGCCTCCATGAGGGAGGCGTGGTACTCGTAGAACGTCCGCTTGGCCGGGTCCATCGTCTCGTGGCGCTCCCACGCCTCGGGGACCATCATCAGCACGGCGTGGGGCAGGGTGCGCCCTGCCAGCGTCAACAGTTCCAGCGCCTCGTCGAAGCGCGCGGTGTCGGAGCCGCCCGGGGTGCAGATGGGCAGTGCCGCCGACAGGTCCTCGATGTGCTCGCTGGACATGAGTGACTCGCGGGCCCGCATCCAGTTCTCGTTACCGCGGGCGGTGTTGATCTCACCGTTGTGGGCGACGTAGCGGAAGGGGTGGGCCAGCGGCCATGCCGGGAACGTGTTGGTGGAGAAGCGGGAGTGGACGATGCCCAGGGCGGACTCCACACGCTCGTCCTGGAGATCCAGGTAGAACTCCGGGAGCTGCTTCTCGGTGAGCATGCCCTTGTAGACGAAGGTGCGAGGGCTCAGGGACGGGAAGTACACGGTCTCCGAGCCGAGGTCACCCTTGCCCGGCCCCTTGGAGCCCAGCTCGTGCTCGCAGCGCTTGCGCACGACGAAGCACTTGCGCTCGAGGTCCAGCTCGGTGAGCAGCGCCCCTCCGGGGCCGGCGGCCTTGACGAAGATCTGGTGGATGCTGGGCTGCGCGTCGCGTGAGATCGCGCCGACCGTGGAGTCGTCGACCGGTACCTCACGCCACCCGATCACGGACACGCCCTGTTCGGCGGCGATCCGCTCCACCATCCGCATGGCGTCCATCGCGAGCATGCGGGACTGGGGGAGAAAACAAAGGCCGGTGGCATATGCACCGGCCTCAGGCAGTTCTACGTTCTGCTCCTCACGCATCACTTCGCGGAGGAACAAGTCCGGTACCTGGATCAACAAGCCCGTGCCGTCACCGGTGTTGGCCTCGGCGCCAACGGCGCCGCGGTGCTCGAGGTTCACCAGTGCGGCGATCGCCTTCTCGACGATGTCCCGGGACTTGCGTCCGTACATATCCACAACGAACGCGACGCCACACGAGTCGTGTTCGTATTCAGGGCGGTACAGGCTCTTGGGGCCGGGAGTCGTCATCATGTATTCGCCTTCGCTTGTCGACGGGCGGACTCCGTGGTGTCTGGAGCACCCGTACTCAGAGGACCGAAGTGCTCTGGCTCGGAAATAATATGGGCAGAAGGGGCACAGCACACAAATCGGGAAAGTCAAACTGTGGCCCCTGACATGGGAAGCTGAGTCCACCTTGTGAGATTTCTCTCAGGGTACGCGCCTCACGCCCTCCCGAGATGGCGGAAGGCCCGCCCCGGGCGAATGCTCCCGGGGCGGGCCTTCTCTCAGATAACTCACCGAATGAACGGCATTGGTGGCAACGTGACACCGTCCGGCAGCGCCACTTCGTAGTCACCCAGCGAGCCGGTCATCACGATGGCGGCATTGACGCCCACCGCGGCGCCTCCGACTCCGGCGACACCCGGTTCGCCTCCACGCCCGTTGGGCGTCGAGGGCCCGGGCGCAACCGGCGGCGCGGCGACCGCCGGCGCTGCCGCGACCGGAGCGGGGAGGCCCGGCAGCGGCGGAAGCGCGATCCCCATGTCCGCGCCCACCTGCAGGATCATCGGTGCAGCAGCCACGGAACCGCCGATGAGCGCGACAGGCAGCAGCAGCGGCAGTGACCCCGCAGCCGATCCTGCGGACCCGAGTGGGGCCAGCGACGCCGTGAGGGACCCGAGGGGAGCGAGGGAGCCGGTGGCCGATCCCGGTTCGAGAGATCCCATCGGCAGGGAGCCCTCAGACGAGCCTTCCTCCAGCGACCCTTCATCGGACCCGGCCGACAACGGTGCGAGGGAACCCCCGTCGAGGGAGCCCTCCAACGACCCGTCGAGCGAACCCTCCCCCGTCCCGTTGCCCGAACCGGCATCAGAACCGGACGACAACGGCGCCAGGGACCCCTCCACCGACCCGTCCTCCGAACCCATGTCATCCGACCCGCCACCGGAACCCGCCGACAACGGCCCCAGCGATCCTCCCACCGATGCGAGAGGCAGGGAGCCCAGAGCAAGGGACCCGGGCGCGAGTGAACCGAGGTCGACCGACCCCTCCCCGGGCTCGTTGTCCGACCCGCCCTCAGAACCGGCCGACAACGGCGCGAGCGAACCCGCATCCAGCGACCCCTCCAACGACCCGTCATCCGATCCCAGATCCTCCGACCCGCCCTCAGAACCGGCTGACAGCGGCGCCAGCGAGCCATCACCCGCCTCGGAACCGGACGATCCGAGCGCCAGGAGCAGAGTCACGGCCACGAGCGATCCGCCCTCGGCGGAACCGGGGTCCAACGACCCGTCGTCCGAGCCGGCATCCGAGCCCGCCGACAACGGCGCCAGGGAACCCGCATCCAGGGACCCCTCCTCCAGCGACCCTTCGTCAGAGCCCACGTCATCCGACCCGGCATCGGACCCCGCGGACAACGGCTGCAGCGAGGCTGGGTCCAGGGAGCCGGGGTCCAGCGAACCGGGGTCGAGCGATCCCGGGTTGAGCGATCCGGTGTCCGGGGACGACCCCGACGGCACGGATCCGGGGTCCACCGAACCGGGCCCCGAAAGATCATCCGAGCCGGTATCGGAACCGGCGGACAGCGGTTCCAGCGAGCCGGGATCCAGCGAGCCGCTCGGTATGCCTCCGTCGAGCGATCCGCCATCCCCCGACCCGGCTGAACCGAGCAGCAGTTCGAGGTTCAGACCGAGCTCGCCGTTGAGCGACCCGGTCTGGGCACCTGCGATCGCCGGCGAACCGGCGGCAGCGAGCAGCGCTGCGCTGGTGAGCGCCGCCGCCCTCAGATGTCGTGCGCGTGTCGAAGACATAGTCGATCCGTCTCTCGGTGTCCCTTGCTTCTGCCGGAGGCTGCAGCGGATCGCTGGCACCGATCCCCTTACCTGACCTAAACATCGCGAAAAGTCAGAATACTGTTACCTAGATCACATTACTACCGGTGAAACGACATATATTTGACCTCGTCAGCGGCCCGTGTCCACCTACGCTCAATGGGTGACCACTGCGCCCCACACCCTGTCGTCCCCGGTCCCGCCGCTTCGCCGCATGGCGGACGGCACGGTCAAGCAGACCAATCCGTTCACCGGCACCGAGGTGTGGACCGTGCCCGGTCGGGCGCACCGGCCCATCGACCACTCCCCCGGGCGGGTCACCGCGGTGGACCCGTCCGCCGCGGAGGCGCACTGCCCGTTCTGTGTGACCCGGCTGCGCGAGACCACCCCGGAGAAGGCGCGCGTAATCCGCGACGGCGACACCTGGCGGGTGCTCGAGGAGGTGTCCGCCGACGAGCTCGATGCCACGACCCCGGAGTTCCGGCTGTTCGGCAATCTCTTCGAGATCGTCTCTCTGGACTACTGGAAGGCCGTGCACGGTTACCGCATCCCGGCCCGCGCGGCCGCCCACCAGTCCGCGTATCTCGCGACCCCGTCCGGCGCCGAGCACGTCCGCGCGCTGGTCCGCGCCCGCATCGCCGCAGCGCAGGGCGACTCGTCGGCCCTGGATGCCATGGGCCCGGCCGAACTGGCCGCGCACTCGGAGAGCTTCTTCGGCGGCTGTCACGACGTGGTGGTGGCACGCCGTCATCTCACCGACGGCGCCACCGCCAGCGACCGCCACGCCGCGTCGGGCGACCTGACCCCCGCCGAGCACGAGCAGTTCACCGCCTTCACGGTCCGCGCGATGCGAGGCCTGTACCGCGACAACGCACACGCGCGGTACGTGTCGGTGTTCCAGAACTGGCTCGCGCCCGCGGGCGCCTCGTTCGCGCACCTGCACAAACAGCTGGTGGCGATCGACGAGATCCCCGCCAAGACCGCCCGCGAGGCGGCCGCGCTGGGCGGCGACCCCGACCTCTACAACCGGCTCGGTGTGGACCACGCCGCGGCCGAGGGGTTGGTGCTGGCGGAAAACGAGCACGCGGTCGCGGTGGTGGGCGTGGGGCACCGCTACCCCGCGCTGGTGGTCTACTCGCGGTCGGCGGCGAGCGCGCCGTGGGAGCATTCGGCGGCCGAGCTGCGCGGCGTCTCGGATCTGCTGCACGCCTGCCACGCGGCGACGGGTCGGCTGGTGCCGTGTAACGAGGAGTGGCACACCCGCCCGCTTGAACGGGGTGTCGCGGCCATGCCGTGGCGGATCGTGCTGAAGTGGCGCATCTCGACACCCGCCGGTTTCGAGGGCGCGACCGGCGTCTACGTCAACACGATCGACCCGTGGGGCTTGCGTGACCGGGTGGTACCGCGCCTGGCAGAGCTCCGCGCGCAGGGCCGGATCGCCCACATGGCGGTGGGCACCGAGTGCGGGGACGTGCGGGGGGCACTTCGGTACGGGCGGTGAGGACGACGACGACGAGGTGGTGGCCACGCCCGGCCGGCGGGAGGGCGGGTCAGTGGCCGCGGACGCCGAGGCCGCGGACGCGGCCGGAGGCGCGTGAGACGACACGCGTGTGGATGACGCCCCGCGCGGGGGCGGCGGTGGCCTCACGGATGCCCGGGACGGAGGCCGGGATCACCACCGGCGCGGCGAGACCCGCGTCGAGCAGCATCGCGGTGGGCGTCTCCTCCGAGCCGCCGTTGATGCTGCAACACAGTTGATAGGCGTCCTCGTCCCGCCAGATATTGACCCAGTGGACGTCGAGTCCCTCACGGGCGGCCCGGCGACGCAGCGCCGACGAATAAGGGCACCCCGGCCTCCACAGCACCACCACGGCGCGACCCGCGTCGGCGACGGACCGCACGGTCTGGAGTGGCTCGTGACCGGAGGCGCGCAGCGGGGAGTTCCACAGGGCCAGCACCAGTGCCGCGACGAGCACCACGGCCGCCAACGGCGCGCCGTGTCCGAACCCGATGAGCGTCCACGCCGTGGCACACCCGAGCGCCAGAACGGCTGCGGGGCCGAGCCAGTGGCCGGGGACGAGCTCCCGCCCGGCCCGTGCGAAGGGATGGGTCACGCCGATGACCATACGCCCCGCGGTTCGGGGCGTGGGGCCCGCTTCGCCAGAATTGTGACCTGACAACGAGTCTGGTGCCGCCCGACCGGTTGCGCGGTAGCGTCGGCCCCATGACGGATCCGCCGCCGCCCACTGCGTCCCGCACATCGGCCACCCGCAAGGTCCGGGACCTCACCGGACCCGGGATCACCACGGCCTTCGGGATGGAGGGGACGGATCTGGGAATCCTGACCCGAACCCCGTCCGGGCGCCTGCTCGCGGTGTTCGGCGACACCTTCGCCGGCGCCGGGATGGGTGCCCCCCATGTGGGGCGTCCGCACCCGGGCATCGAGCAGTGTGCCCCCACCACGGACGAGCGCCCCGGTCCCGGAAATCCGGATTGGCGCTCCCCGGTCGGGTTGTTCTCCGACACCGCCGACCCGTCCCGGGGTCTCGAGTGGGCGGACGCCGCCGGCCCGGGCCCGCGGGACTACGCCGCCCAACTGATCGACTATGTGCACGGCCGCGGCTGCTCGACCGTCCTCCCGAGCGACGTGCTCACCATCGGCGACACCATGTACCTGCACGTCATGGTCAACCACGGCCTGGGCACGGTCACCCGCACCCGGATCCACCGGTCGACCGACGACGGCCGGACCTGGGAGCCCACCGGGGCCGAGTTCTCGCCTCTCCTGGAGGGCGGCCATCGCCAATTGTGGACGTGGGAGCTCGGCGGGGACGGGTTCGTCTACGTCCTGTCCACCGGGTTCCAACGTGACAAGGGCGTCATCCTCATGCGGGTGCGTGAGGAGCACCTCGCGGATCCCGACCTCCGCAGGTGGCAGACCTGGGGCTTCCGGAAGGGCGCCTGGAACTGGGGCAATCCCACGACCATCGTGCTGCCCGGCCGGATCGGCGAGATGTACCTGCGTCGGTGCGAGGACTTCTGGACCCTGACCTACTTCGATGCCGGGCACTACCGCATCGACTGTCTGACGTTCCCGCACATCGGGGCCGACCTGCTCGACCGCTCGATCACCACGCACACCACGCTCCTGCGCGGCAGTGCGTGGGGCGACGAGTCGGACGGCTCCGACCCCGGGTCCGGGCCCGCGCGGGTCGCCCAGCTCTACTGCGGCTGCCCGGTGCCGGGATCCACGCCGGAGGAGTGGCACTTCGTGGTGAGCCAGTGGAACACCCACGACTCGGCCGCCGGGCCCGCCGGGTGGCCGTACCGGTCCATGCAGTTCGTCGGCTCGATCCCGCGCCCGCCGCGCGGCTGAACCAGGATCGCGGCTCAACCCGGGGCCCGGTGGACCAGGGGCCCTGACGGCTCACGCCCAGGGCAGCGGCCCCAACTCGCGTTCGGCCCACCGGTGCACGGCGGCGCGGTCGCGCGCGTCGAGCCCGGCGGTGTCCACCTCGATCGCGTCCGGCCACGGCGGCGTCGCCACCAGCTGGGAGTCCAGGACCTCCACCGTGGCCTCGGACGGGTCGGCGCCCGCGGCCGCCCGCGCGGTGATCCGCCGCACCAGCTCGTCGCGGGGCGCGGTGCACGCGATCTCCACCAGCTCGGCGTGCGCGTCCGCGGCCACGGTCTCGGCCTCCGCGCGGCGCCGTGGCTCCAGCCAGGTGGCGTCCAGCACCACGGTTCGCCCCTGCGCGAGCAGCCCGGCGGCGCGGGCGAGCATCTCCGTGTAGACCGCGTCGATCGCCGCGTCCGAATACCGGTCGGCGGCGGCGGCGCCGGCGATCTCCCCGCGGACCACGTCGGAACGCAGCAGGTCCGCCGACAGCGCCTCGGCCAGCGGCGCGGCCAGCGTGGACTTACCGGACCCGGACACCCCGCCCACCAGCACCAGACGGACGCGGCCCCGCAGCAGCGAGTCGACCGCCCGGTCCGCCAACACCAGCGCCCGGCGGGCCTCGCCGCCGGCGGCCCCGTCGTCGGCCTGCTCGGCGCGGATGGCGGTCACCTTGGAGCGGACCAGGGCACGGTAGGCGATGTAGTGGTGGACCAGCGAGGGCGGCGCGTCATCGCCGGAGAAGTCGCGGTAGGCCTCGAGGAGGACGACTGCGAGGTCCCGCGCCCCCGCGGCGTCGAGATCCATCGCCAGGAATGCGATGTCCAGCATCGCGTCGCCGAACCGGAGCCGGTCGTCGAACTCGAGGCAGTCGATCACCCGCGGTCCGTCGTCGGTGAGGTAGACGTCGGCGGCGAGGAGGTCCCCGTGGCCGTCGACGACCCGGCCGGCCGCCACGCGGGACCGCAGCAGCGGGGCCCGCCCCCGCAGGTAGCCCGACGCCAGGGCCGCGATGTCGTCGACGATCTCCGGGGCGTCCCTACCCACGTCGAGTCCGCGCAGGTGGTCGAGGGACTCCGCCCACAACCGCGCCACCGCGGCGGGGGAGCCCGCGGCGTCGATCTCCTCCGAGCGGGGGCTGGCGGTGTGGAGGTGGTCGATCTGCCGGGCCACCTCGCGGATGCCGGCCACGATGTCCGGATCGCCGTCCCCGGTCGAGCCCTCCTGCCGCGACCGCACCAGCGCGGCGAGGCTCCGGTGCGCGGGGAGGCGACGCATCCGCACGACGTGATCGATCACCTCGCCGTCGGGGCCCCTCACCTCCAGCACGCCGGTGTAGACGTCCGGGGCCAGTCGACTGTTGAGCTCGACCTCACGGCGGCTCTGCTCCGCCCGCGCCTCGACGGTGGTGTTGTCGAGGAAGCCGAGATCCAGTGGCTTGCGCACTTTGTGAGCCTGGTCACCCCAGAGGATGATGAGCGCACTGTGGGTCTCCACGAGGCCCGGAGGGCCCGGCGTCGCGGGATCTGATGCTCCGGACACGGTCATGGACCCAGCCTAGGCAGGCACGACGCCGCCCGTGGCGCCTCCGACGGACCCGCCCGACCCCCCGGGGACACGCGAGTGACCGGAGTGTTACATCAACGCGCCCTCACGATTCGGACCCCTTGCGCTCTCGCAGGCCGCTTGTAGGGTCGCTGACGCACCTCGCTTCCGACCGGGGTGCCCGCGATGAGAGACATCGGGGTCGATGTAGATCGGAGACGTGCTCTATGACGAACACTCATCGGAAGACCACCAACCGCACCACCGCGAAGATCGCCGCCGTCGGCGCGTTCGGACTCGGTGCCGCCATCGCGTTCCCCGGCCTGGCCGCCGCGCAGACCGAGGCCCCCACCGACCCCACCGCCAGCCTCGAGGACCTCGCAGGTGACACCGGCAGCCTCGCCGAGCTCGCGGGCGACGGTGGCAGCCTCGAGGGCGCCCTGGGCACCGACCTCAACCTCGACCTGGGCAGCCTGGCGTTCAACCTCAACCTCGATGCCGAGACCCCCAACCCGGGCTCCGTCGAGCTGGGTAGCCTCGGCGTCTCGCCGAACACCGGCAGCGCGCTGATCGACGGCAACTCCGGTTCCGCCGAGGACGAGACCGAGACCGCGACCGGGTCGGCCACCGGCTCCGCCGACGAGGATGCGACCGACGCCGACGCCGACAGCGGCTCGCTGGGCAGCAGCGACGAGACCACCGATGACACCGACGGCGTCACGACCGCCGCGGTGACCGAGGAGGCCCCGGCCACCAGCGGTTCGCTCGGCTCGGGTGACGAGACCACCGATGAGCCCCCCGTCGATGAGACCGCCGCCGAGACCGAGTCGCTGAGCGGGTCGCTCGCCGGCCTGAGCTCCGGCGCCGAGGACGACACCACCACCGGCGCCACCGTCGACGTCGACGCCGACGCCGAGGTCGAGGCCGACGCCGGGCTGAACTTCGGCTCGCTGGGCTGATAACCCCCGCGTCGACGACGCGCCTTCCCGGCCCGGGATCGTGCCCCTCCCCCTCACGATCCCGGGCCGTCGTGTGTCCGCCGACACTCATGGGGGATGATGCAGGTGTGACGATCGTCGTGGCCTGCGGGGCCTTCAAGGGCTCCCTCACCGCTGTCGAGGCGTGCCACCACGCGGCCGAGGGCGCCCGTCGGGCGCACCCCGACACCGATGTGCTGGAACGCCCGGTCGCCGACGGTGGGGGCGGCAGTCTCGAGGTGATGGTCGCCGGCGGCGCCCGGACCGTGCCCGTCACGGCAGCGGGGCCCACCGGCGAGCCGGTCGAGACCTCGTTCGCCGCCATCGACCCCGACACCGCGTTCGTGGAGATGGCGGACGCCTGCGGCCTGCTGCGACTGCCCGGCGGCGAGGCCCGCCCCCTGGAGGCGTCCAGCCGCGGGGTCGGCGAGGTGATGCTGGCCGCGCTGCGATCCGGCCGCGGCAACATCCACCTGGGCATCGGCGGCAGCGCGTCCACCGACGGCGGCGCCGGGATGCTCGCCGCTCTCGGTGCGCGTTTCCTGGACTCCTCCGGCACGGAGCTGCCCGACGGCGGCGGCGCGCTGGTCAACCTCGACCGGATCGACCTCGACGGCCTCGACCCGGCCGTCCGCGCCGCCCGCATCCTCGTCGCCTGCGACGTGGACAACCCGCTGCTCGGTCCGCTGGGCGCGGCCCGCGTCTACGGCCCGCAGAAGGGCGCGATCCCGGACCAACTCGACGAGCTCGAGGCCGGCCTGACCCGCCTGGTGCGGGTCCTGCGCGCGCAGGGACTCGACGTCGACCCGGATGCGCCCGGCTCCGGCGCGGCCGGCGGGGTCGGCTTCATCGCCCGTGAGCTGCTCGGCGCCTCCCTCGACCCGGGGTTCGAGGTGCTCGGCACCCTCACCGGTCTCGAGGACGTCCTGTCCGCCGCCGACCTGGTGATCACGGGCGAGGGCCGACTCGACGACCAGACCATGCACGGCAAGACCCCGATGGGAGTGGCGGCCCTGTGCCGGTCCCACGCCGTCCCGGTGGTCGCGGTGTGTGGCCGCCTGGATCTGGGGGCCGACCGGGTCGCCGAGGCCGGGTTCGCGGCGGCGGCCGCACTCACCGAACGGGAACCCGACCTGGCCCGTTCCATCGCCAACGCGGGCCCGCTGCTCGAGGAGGTCGCCGCCGAGGTCGTCTCCCGCATCCTGCCCTGAGGCGGCGTTGTCACCAGCGGTGCGGTCAGCCGATACGCCGGCGCAGTTCGTCCACTCCCCCGCCGGACAGCTCGTCGAGGAACACCGGCCGGCCCGCCATGGCCATCACCAGCGCCAGCGTCGGCCCCTCCACCTCCGGACCTGCGCCGGCCTCGAACGGCCCGTCGGTCGCCCGTAGGCGCAGTCCCTTCACGAGCCTCGCACTGTTCACCGCGAAGTCCTGCGACGCATAGAACCGCGCGACCCCGGTCAGGGGATCGACGGGGTAGGCGCGGGTCAGGCCGAGGGGCCGGCGGATGTCCTCCGCGTGCACGATCGTCTCGCCGAGCCACGCCGCGGGGTCCCCGAAGGGTGACACGCGGAGCGACGACGAGTCGACGAAGTTCTCCAGCGTCCCGCCGGGGCTGTCGCGGAGCTGCTCCCGCATCCTCCGCCGGTTGTGCTTGTCGGTGTCGAACCCCGCACCCACGATGCTGCGGACCCACCGGACCCGGCCCGTCCGGGCGACCGCCGTCAGATGGGCGAGGACCTCCTCCACGCTCCACCGGGTGCACAGCGACCCGGTGCGCCACTCCGCGTCGCGCAATGCCCCCAGCTCGTCGGCCAGGGCCGCGCGTTCCACGTGGATCGCCGCCCACAGTCGGTCCCGGTCGGCACGGGTGCGGCCCATGAGAACTCCTCCGTCGCGGTTGGGGTGGTCTCATCGAACCACGCGGCCCCGCCCGGCGGTGTGGTCCATGATGGAACCGTCCCCGCCCCCGACTGGAGGTCGACATGCGCAAGTGGCTCCTCGGCGCGCCCCTGGCCGCCCTGGCCGCGGTCGCGGCCACGGACCTGCGGCAGACCAGGTTCCCGATCCTGCGGACGTTCCCCGTCCTCGGACACGCCCGCATGGCGCTGACCGCCATCGGACCCGAGCTGCGGCAGTACATCGTCGCCAGCAACGACGAGGAACGGCCGTTCACCCGGGATCAGCGCGACTGGATCTACGAGTCCGCCGAGTCCCGGGGGACCACGTTCGGGTTCGGTACGGACAACGATATCGAGTTCCTCGAGGGCTACCCGATCATCAAACAGCGCACCTTCAGTGACGTCACCCTGTCCGCGCTCCCCCATTCCGGACAGCAGCTCCCGCTCCCGCCCGCCAAGGTGCTCGGCGCCGCCCGCGGCCGGGCCCGCGCGTTCCGGCCGGACTCTTTGGTCAACATCTCGGCGATGAGCTACGGCTCGCTCTCCGCGCCCGCGGTCGAGGCTCTGGGTCGGGGTGCCGCCCTCTCGGGAGCCCTCCACAACACGGGTGAGGGCGGCCTGAGCCCCTACCACCAGAACGGCGCGGACCTCATCTTCCAGATCGGCACCGCCTACTTCGGGGTCCGCGACGACCGGGGACGGTTCGACATCGACAAGCTGGTCGCGCTCACCGAGAAGCACCCGATCCGGGCGATCGAGATCAAGCTCTCCCAGGGCGCCAAACCCGGCCTGGGCGGGCTCCTCCCCGCCGCCAAGATCAGCGAGGAGATCGCTGCGATCCGCGGGATCCCGATGGGTGAGGACTGCGCGAGCCCCTCCCGGCATACCGCGTTCAGCGACGTCGACTCGATGCTCGACCTCGTCGAGGACATCGCCGACCGCACCGGCCTGCCCGTCGGCATCAAGTCGGCCATCGGCGACATGACCTTCTGGGAGGAACTCGCCACGGCGATGGTCCCGCGCGACCGCGGCGTCGACTTCATCACGATCGACGGCGGGGAGGGCGGCACCGGCGCCGGTCCGCTCGTGTTCACCGACGCGGTGTCCTTGCCCTTCCGCCTCGGCTTCCCGCGCGTGTACTCGGTCTTCGCCGAGGCGGGACTCACCGACGACGTCGTGTTCATCGGCGCCGGCAAGCTCGGCATCCCGGAGAACGCCGTGGTAGCGCTCGCACTGGGCGTGGACATGATCAACGTCGCGCGGGAGGCCATGCTGTCAGTGGGGTGCATCCAGGCGCAGAAGTGCCACACCGGCGGCTGCCCCACCGGTGTCGCCACCCAGAACCCGTGGCTGGTGCGCGGGGTGGAGCCCACCGCGATGGCCGAACGCTGCTCCAACTACATCCGGTCGCTGCGTCGCGAACTCGTCAAGGTCGCCGGCGCCGTCGGCGTCCCCCACCCCGGCCTGATCGGCCCCACCGACGTCGAACTCGCCCGCGGCACCCGGGACTCGCACACGCTCGCCGAGATCTACGGCTACGGCGACGGCTGGGGGCTGCCCGGGCCGGACGACGCGCGGGCCGTCACCGAGATCATGGTCGCCGCCGGCGTCGCCGAGCACACCGCGGCGATCACCCCGCCGGGCGTCGAGCCGGACTAGTCGCTCCCGGCGGCCCCCGCGCGCAGCAGTCCCAGCTCGCGGTTGAGGTTGGCGTGGGCCTGCTTCTCCCACATGTCGCGACCCGCGCGGGTGAGGAACACGGATTTGCGCTCGAGCAGTCCCTCGAGCGCGGCGATCCGCCCGGCGACAAATCTCTCGCCCGGGACGTGGGCGAACTCGTGCCGCACCTCCGCGGCGTAGGTGTCGTAGGTCTCCGGGTCTGCGCCCAGGACGGCCAGGTCGGCGTCCGAGAGGACGGCCCCGTCGAGGTCCCCGGGCTCGACCCGGTGCCCGCCCATGAGACGGACGAGGCGCGCGACCTCCTCGACGGGCGCGGCGGGGTCGAGCAGTTCCTCGGCCAGCGCCGCCGACTTCTCGTTGTTCTCCGCGCCCGCGGGATCGAACACCGCGGCGTGCAGCCACGCGGCCAGTCGGACCGCCGTGGCGTCGAAGGTCTCCCCGTCCGCCTCGAGCGCGTCCACGGCCCGGAGCACCGCCCGCAGGTGCGTCTCGTTGTGGTACCGCCGCTGCGGCTCGTTCCAGCGTCTCAGCAGGTCAGCCCGCAGCTCGGGGGTGAGGAACCCGACGGGGGCGTCGAGCGGGTCAGCGGAGGCCGTGCGATCCGTGTCCATGGTCGGACTCTACCGCCGAACCTGCGCTGATCCGCGCCGGATCGGGTTACTCCTCCAGCTCCGAGCCCAGCCTCGGTGGGAACTCCTCGAGTGCGGCGAGCTCGGCGGTGTCGAACGTGCGGGCCCTGGACAGGAACCGCTTGCCGGTGGGGTTCTCGAGGCTGAACCCCGAGCCCCGTCCCGGGATCGCGTCCAGCACCAACTGCGTGTGTTTCCACGTCTCGAACTGGGAACCCGAGATCCACACGCGGACCCCGGGTGCCAGGTCCAGCTCCCCCACCAACACGTCGCGCTGCCCCACACGGAACTCACCGTCGGGATAGCACATGGGCGCCGAGCCGTCGCAGCACCCGCCGGACTGGTGGAACATCACCGGGCCGTGCCGGCCGACGAGCTCGCGGATGAGCTCGACGGCCGGCTCGGTCGCCACGAGGCGCGGCGGTAGGTCGGCGGGCGCGCCCTCCGGGGGGAGCGCCCGCGCGGCGATGCGCACGCTCCCGCCCGAGGGCAACCCGCACACGTCGTCCATCAGAAGAAGCCCTGCGGCTTGCCCGAGTAGCTCACGAGCAGGCACTTGGTCTGCTGGTAGTGGTCGAGCATCATGCGGTGGTTCTCGCGGCCGATGCCGGACTGCTTGTAGCCGCCGAACGCCGCGTGCGCCGGGTACTGGTGGTAGGTGTTGGTCCACACGCGGCCGGCCTGGATGGTGCGGCCGGCCCGGTAGGCGGTGGTGCCGTTGCGCGACCACACACCGGCACCGAGTCCGTAGAGGGTGTCGTTGGCGATGGTCATGGCGTCGTCGAAGTCGGTGAACGAGCTCAGGGACAGGACCGGCCCGAAGATCTCCTCCTGGAACAGCCGCATCTTGTTGTGACCGCGGAAGACGGTCGGCTGCACGTAGTAGCCACCCGCCAGGTCACCGTCGAGCTCCGCCCGGGCGCCGCCGGTGAGCACGTCCGCGCCCTCCTGCTTGCCGATGTCGATGTAGGACAGGATCTTCTCCAGCTGATCGCCCGAGGCCTGCGCGCCCAGCATGGTGTCGGTGTCGAGCGGGTTGCCCTGGGTGATTTTGTTGGTGCGCTCGATCGCGAGTTCGGTGAACTCGTCGAAGACCGACTTCTGCACCAGCGCGCGCGAGGGGCACGTGCACACCTCGCCCTGGTTGAGGCCGAACATCGCGAACCCCTCGAGTGCGGCCTGCCGGAAGTCGTCGTCGGCGTCCATGACGTCGGCGAAGAAGATGTTGGGGCTCTTGCCGCCCAGCTCGAGGGTCACCGGGATGAGGTTCTCGGAGGCGTACTGCATGATCAGCCGCCCGGTGGTGGTCTCGCCGGTGAAGGCGACCTTGCGGATCCTCGGGTTGGAGGCCAGGGGCTTGCCCGCCTCGGCGCCGAAGCCGTTGACCACGTTGAGCACGCCGGGCGGGATGAGGTCACCGATCACCGACAGCAGGAACAGGATCGACGCCGGGGTCTGCTCGGCCGGCTTGAGCACCACGCAGTTGCCCGCGGCCAGTGCCGGGGCGAGCTTCCACACCGCCATGAGGACCGGGAAGTTCCACGGGATGATCTGGCCGACCACGCCGAGCGGCTCGTGGAAGTGGTACGCCACCGTGTCCTCGTCGATCTGTGAGATCCCGCCCTCCTGCGCGCGGATACACCCGGCGAAGTAGCGGAAGTGATCGATCGCCAGCGGGATGTCGGCCGCCAGACACTCGCGGATCGGCTTGCCGTTGTCCCACGATTCGGCCAGGGCGATGGCCTCGAGGTTCTCCTCCATGCGGTCGGCGATCCGGAGCAGGACCAGCGAGCGCTCGGCGGCGGAGGTGGCGTTCCAGGCCGGGGCGGCGGCCCACGCGGCGTCCAGGGCCGCCTCGATGTCCTCGGAGGTGCCGCGGCCGACCTCGCAGAAGACCTGACCGGTGATCGGGGTGACGTTCTCGAAGTACTCGCCCTTGACGGGTGCCACCCACTCGCCGCCGATGTAGTGCTCGTAGCGGCTCTCGTAGGACATCACCGAACCATCGGCGCCGGGCTGTGCGAAAACGGGCATCGTGCCCCTCCTTCTCCTCCGCGCGACCCCCGTGGTCGTCGCTGTGATGTAGGACACTATCCGCGGCGGGGTTGCAGCAACGTTGCACGACGGACGATTCCGTCCGACTCCGTGCGGGCACTGCCCGACCGGACAGGCCCCCACCCGTTCGACCTGCCGGAATCCACCGCATCCCCTCGCCGCGGACGTCCCGACCGCCCTACCGTCAGCCCCCATGGAGACCACCGCGAGACCCGGGGCGACCCGAGAGATTTCCGCGATCCGGGGCGGACCGGGCCGACGCTTCGGGGCGTTCACCGTCGTGGCCGACGCCCATCGGGTACGGATCGGGCACGACCTCAGCCACGACGAGGTGAGCGAGGCGGTGATCCCGGCCATTTCCCGAGACCTGCTCGACACCGGGGTCCTCCACACCGTGGACGAGTTCCACCGGGCCGTGACCGCGCTCGTGACCTCCCGGGACGGGAGCTGGCAGGAGTGCTGGTCCGACTACTACCGGTCCTCGATCGCAGCACTGACAAACGGCCACTGCCCGTTCTCCCCGGTCCACGACCGGGCGGTGGCGGAGTTGGTCGGCGACTCGGCGCTGGAGATCGGGTGTTGCTTCGGGTTCCTGTCCCTGCGGCTCTCACGGGAGGGGGCCGGGACCATCGCGGCAGATCTGGACCCCACCGTCCTCAAGCTGCTCCGGACCTGCGCACCGGCCGGTGACACCCTGCCGACCCCCGTCTGTCTCGACGCGCGGACGACTCCCTTGGCGACGGACACCGCGGACACCGTCTACCTCGTCCACGTCCTCGAGCACCTCGACGAGGACGCCGGCTGGGACATGGTCCGCGAAGCCCTCCGTCTGGCGCGACGCCGTCTGGTGATCGCCGTCCCCTTCGAGGCGGTGGCGGTGGCACAGTACGGGCATGTCCGGACCTTCGACATCCCCACACTGACGAGCCTGGCCGCCCGGATCGCGACGGTCGGACACGGCCGGTCGGCCGGTATCCGGACGAGGGTCGACGAACACCACGGGGGATGGCTCGTGGTGGACACGTGAGTCCTCTCGCCACCCGCCCTACTCCAGCCCCGCTCGCCTCCCACCCCCGCCCGTCGCCGGTCAGAGCAACCCCTGCCGACTGGCCACGTACACCGCCTCGGCACGCCGGGAGACCTTGAGTTTGCGCAGGATGTTGCTGATGTGGAACTTGGCGGTGGTGGCCGAGATGAACAGGGCCTGACCGATCTCCTTGTTCGACATCCCCTCCGCCAGCAGCGTCAGGACCTCGATCTCCCGGGCCGACAGGGCCTCGGACGCCGAGCCCCCGCCCTTGAGAGCGTCGAGCACCATCGACGCGGTCCGGGTGTCGAAGGCGCTCTGCCCCGCCGACACCGACCGGACGGCGGTCACCAGCTCGGTGACATCCACGTTCTTGACCACGTACCCACGTGCTCCGGCCCGGACCGCACGCACGACTATCGCCTTGTCGAGGAAGGTGGTGAGCACCAGCGGGGCGACGTCGGGGAACAGGTCCCGGACCGCTGCACAGACCCGCAGTCCGTCGAGTTCGGAGCCGCTCCCTAGTTTGAGGTCGATCACCGCGACGTCCGGGCGGGTCGAGGTGATGACCTCCAGCGCCGAGTCCGCGGTCGACGCCTCCCCGACCACCTCGATATCGGGTTCCCGCTGCAGCATCAGCCGCAGCCCTTCTCGGAGGACCGCGTGATCGTCCACCAGGACGGTGCGGATCGTCGCCGGTGGGGTCATGGGGCCGGCCGCCGACGGGGTCATCGGACCGGCCGCCGGTCCGCACCGTCGACGCGGGGCGCCACCACCGTGATCGCCACCCCGCCCAGCTCGGACTCCGCGATGCTCATCACGCCCCCCACCAGTTCCGCCCTCTCCCTCATGTTGACCAGCCCGTGGCGCTCGTCGGGGGACCCGGTCCGGGCCGCTTCGAGCAGGTGGCGCAGGTCCTCCGGCCGGCCCTCGCCGTCGTCCTCCACGGTCAGACCCACGGCCTCGTCACTGAAGTCCACAGTCACCACCACTCCGTTCCCCCGCGAGTGTCTCGCGGCGTTCGCGAGCGCCTCACCGGCGATCCGGAGCAACTCGTGCTCGATCTCGTGGGTCGTGGGGAACTCGCTGCCGAGGAGCCTGACCTCGGTGGACATGCTCGACGGGACGTGGAGACGGCAGAGATCCTCGATCAGCCGACTCAGGCTCCCGTCACCGTCGTCGATCGTGCGGAGGGCGTAGATCACGGACCGCAACTGTTCGACGGCCTGGTCGGTCAGATGCACCGCCTTCTCGAGCAGCGGCCGCTGCTGCTCGGCCCGTCCCACCGCGTCGAGGCCGAGTTGGAGATGCATCCCCGCGCCGAGGACGAGCTGGGACACGCTGTCGTGGAGTTCCCGGGCCATCCGCGACCGTTCCACGTCGAGGATCCGCTGGCGATGCGCGGCGTCGAGCTCCCGGTGGGCGATCTCGAGTTCGGAGTTCCGCCGGGACAGCTCCACCACGTGCCCCCGGGCCTCCTCGTACGCCTCCTCCGCCCGCGCGAGCAGCGTCTCCTTGTCCCGGAACAGGACGGAGTTGTGCAGGGCCACGGCCGCCTGCGCGGCGAGGATCCGCAGGACCACGGTGTCGATGTCATCGGCCGGTCTCCCGGGGTGGCGCCACGACGCCAGCCCGCCGATCACCCCGCCGTGCAGGATCAGCGGCACGGTCACCGCGTCGGGGCCGCCGGCCTCGGCCACCTCGGCGGAGCGGCCGCCCCGGAGCACCGCGAGCAGGACGTTGACCACACCCTTGGGCAGACCGTCCGGCACCGGCGCGAGATCCCGCCCCTCGAACGCCACGAAGCGCCCCTCGGGGTCCACGAGGACGTGCCGTGGTTCGACGGACGGGAGCTGACCGTCCCGGAGGGCCACCAGCGCCCACTGGGCGTCGAGCTGGTCGTACGCGACCCTGAGGACGGACAGCATCAACTCCTCGGGCCCCTCGGCGGTCCGCACCAGCGCCCCGGAGACGCGATCGAGTGCGTGCATGGACCGTCGCAGCCGCGATTCGGCCGCACGGTACTGGTCGAAGAAACTTCTCTTGACCGACCGCAGGCCGAGGAGTGAGTCCAGGTCCGTGGGCCCCTCGGTCATGACGCCTCCCGATAGAGCCGTTCGACGTCCTCGAGGGTGACGGGACGCGGATTCGTGGCCATGCAGAGATCGTCGAGCGCGTGCGCGGCCAACGTGGGGATGTCCTCGCCCCGGACTCCCAGGAGCGAGAGTCCCGACGGGATCCCGACCGACGCGGAGAGGTCCCGGAAGCGGTCCGCGACCCGGTCCGTCACCTGGCCGCCCCGGGAACCGACGGTGACGCCGGCCGCGCGCGCCAGGCCGGCCATGCGGTCCGGAGGCATCACCACCCCGTTGTGTCGGACGACATGGGACAGCAGGACCCCGTTGATCTGGCCGTGGGACGAGTCGTACCGCCCGCCCACCGGGTGGCTCATCGCGTGGACCGCCCCCAGCACGGCGTTGCTGAACGCCATCCCCGCCTCGAGCGACGCCAGCGCAATGTCCTCCAGCTGCACGTGACTGAGCCTCTCGCCGGCCGCGAGCCTGTCGAGCGACCGCGCGCACAGCTCCACGGACCGCAGGGCGTGGGAGTCCGTCAGCGGGCCCGCCGCGCGCGAGAAGTACGCCTCCACCCCGTGCGAGAGCACGTCGATCGCGGTCGCCGCCCCCACGTCCTCGGGGACGGTCGCATGGGTACTCGGGTCGATGACCGTCACGTCCGGCACCAGCGACCGACTCACGATGGTCACCTTGGTCCGGCGGTCCGAGTCGTTGACCACGCAGAACTGCGAGACGTCGGCCCCACTGCCCGCCGTCGTCGGCACGGCCACCACCGGGGGCAGCGGCAGCCGGACACGGTCGACCCCCTCGTACTCGAGGACGTGCCCGCCGTTGGAGACGACGAGCGCGACCCCCTTGGCGGCGTCGATCACCGAGCCGCCGCCCACCGCCACGATCACGTCGCACCCCGAGGAGTGATAGGTCTGCGCGCCCTCGAGGATCTGGGACGCGCGCGGGTTGGGGCGGACGTCGGACCACACGACCGGCTCGGCACCCTGTGCCCTCAGCCCCTCGACGACCGTGCCCGGCCACGGGGTGAGTTCGAGCCACGGATCGGTGACGACGAGGGGGCGACGTGCGCCCAGTCCCATGGCGGCGGTCGCGGCCTCGGGCAGGGCTCCGAAGCCGAAGAGGATCTCCGGCGCGTGGAACTTCGCCACCCGGCCTTCCGACGACATGACCTCACGATAGGCCCGGGGCATCTCAGGCGAGCGAGCTTCCCAGCAGACCTGCCCGTTCGGACAGTTCCGCGGGGTCACGCGCGGTCACCACCCCGTCCAGGTATCGCGCATACGCGCTCAGTCCGCACGTGGGCCGGTTCCAGTACCTCCGGGCCTCCGGGGTGATCCACGCCATCCGGTGGGCCCGCCTGCTGATGCGGCCCACCAGGTCCTCCCGCGGATCGAGCCCGTTGCTCCGCCCGTCACCCACGATGAGGACCGAGGTCCGGGCGTCGATCAGGTCGCCGTTGCGGTCGAGCAGCTCGGCGAACATCCGGCCGTAGTCGCTGCTCGCCTCGAGATCCAGTCCGGGTGCGGACAGGACGGTCGCCAGCGCGTTCTCGCCGGACGACGACAGGAGGTGGTCCGTCACGTCGACGGGTCGGTCGACAAAGGCGACGACCGAACACCGGTTGACCTTCTGGTGCAGGCTCTGGGCCAGCCGCAGGACGAAGCCGGTGACGGGCCGGACCGAGAGCGACACGTCGACCAGGATCAGCAGCTTGAGCGGACCGGGGACGCGGGTCCGGTTCATGATGGTGAACGCCTCGCCGTCCGTCGCCCACGCCCGACCCAACGTGGAGCGAGAATCGAGCAGTCCGCGGGCGAACGGTCGCGATCGTCGGCGGGGGGCGCCACGGATGCGGCGCATCACCTCGTGGGACGCGCGTTCGAGGTCGGCGCTGTCGGTCACCTCCCGGCCACCCCGGACCTCGTCGTCGTCGACACGTCCGTCGGTGGCGTCCTCCGGGAGGCTCTTCAGGAACGCGAGCACCGCGTCGACGAACATCCCCGCCTGCTCGCCTCTCAGATCCCCGCCGTCGTCACCGTGCGCCGCATACACCTGACGGGCGTCGTAGCCGTCGAGGGTCCGCAGGACGTCGAGCGCGTCCGCCCATTCCAACGACTCCTCACCGGACACCGAGATCGCGGAGGACCCCATCTCGCCGACATGGTCCGATGACGCGCGGTCCACCTCGATCTCGTAGGTGACCGAGGACTGCCACCGCTCCGCCCCCTCCTGGACCGCGAACTCCTCCTCCCCGGTCGCGGTCGAGAAGTCTGAGTCGTCGTAGTGCATGTCCTCGTTCCGCCGGCTCGTCTCGTCTCCCTCGACCAGATCCCCGATCTCGGCCGGGTCCAGGTCCGACGGGGTGGAGGGCGAGGACTCGTCCGTGTCCAGCTCCAGTTCGTCGGGCAGTCCGCCCACCTGCGGGGCGCCGCCGTGGGCCCCTCCGGCGTCCTCGGTACGGGTGGTCAGCACGCCCAGGAAGAAGCGGTCGAACACCGCGTCGAATCCCCGGTTCTCCCGCTGGTACTTGACCGTCACCGCACGGAGCGCCGCCCGCAGGGCCTCGGGCCGGGACGTCCCGACCATCGCGAGGACTGTCCGCAGCTCCACCACCTCGGCCGGGGAGACCGCCACCTCGCGCTCCCTGAGGAGTCGGCCGAACGCCACGGAGGCGATGTCAAGGACATCCGAGGGCGAGAGGCGGGACGCCGTCCCGGTCGTCATCGCCGTCCGGTCCCGCGCCCGGCCCCGCTGCGGGCCCGACCGGCCCCGAACGCGGCGGAGGTCGACGCCCCGGTCGCATCGGCGGCCGCCCTCATGTCCCGCCCGTTCCCTGCCGGCTCCTCTCCGGGGGCGCCCCCACCGCCGAGCACGCCGCGGGCGACATCGTCGTCGGACCGGTACTTCAGAAGGGCGGCGGACAGGACCCAGCCGAGCTCCGGACCGTCTCCTCCCCACACCGACGCGGCGCGGGCCGCGTCCACCACCTCGGAGATCGACGGAGGCTTGCGCAGCGGCATCTCGCGCAGTCGCCGCGCCTTCTCCACCACATCGGCCGCCACGGTCTCCGGAACCTCCGGTGCGCGGGATCGGACGATCTCCGTCTCCCGTGCGGCGTCTGGGAAGTCCACGTGGAAGTGCAGGCACCGGCGCTTGAGGGCACTCGACAGCTCCCGGGTGTCGTTCGAGGTGAGGATCACCCAGGGGGTGGTGCGTGCGCGGTAGGTGCCGAGCTCCGGGATCGTCACCTGTTTCTCCGCGAGCACCTCGAGCAGCATCGCCTCGAGCGACTCCTCCGTCCGGTCGATCTCGTCGATGAGCAGGACCACCGGGTCCTCGGACATGATCGCCTCGAGCAGCGGCCGAGTGACCAAGAAGTCCTCACCGTGGATCCCCACCTCCATCTCCGCCAGCGCGGCAGAGGCGGCGGCGAGATCCTCGTGCACCTGCAGTTCCACCGTGATCCGATCCCGGAGCATCTGGACGTGGAGCAACTGCTTGGCGTAGTCCCACTCGTACAGTGCCCGGGCGTCGTCGAGTCCCTCGTAGCACTGCAGCCGGACTAGCCGCCGACCGAACGCGGAGGCGAGCGACTTGGCCAGCTCGGTCTTGCCCACACCGGCCGGCCCCTCCAGCAGCAGCGGCCTGTCGAGGACCGTCGCCAGGTGCACGACCGTCGCGAGTTCCCGGTCGATGATGTAGCCCGTCCCGCGGAGCGCCTCCTGCAGGACCTCCACGTCGATCACCGCGTCCGCGGGACCCACCTCGTCGGGGCGATCGTCGATGACGTCCATGGTCGGGCCCTTCCCGTGTTCTGGATGGTGGTGTCCCCCCGGGGGGCGCGCGGGACGGATCCGCTCGCCCGCCCCCGGGGAGGACCTGGTGGGGTTAGTGCGACCTGCCGGCGCGAGACGGTCAGTACGAACCGGTCATCGCGTGTTCGACCATCGGGATCAGTGACTCGACCGTGGACTCACGCGGGTTACCCGGGGTGCACGCGTCCCCCATCATGTGTTCGGCGATCCTGCGGATGTTCTCCGCCGAGGTATCGATCCTGTCGCCCTTGCCCTTGTACTTGCCCGTGTCCATCTGGTTCTTCTCGTACAGCCCGGGCGTGATCTGACTGAAGTTGTCGGGGATACCGACGTCCTTGGACAACCGGATGGCGGCCTCCACCGCGGCGTCGGCGGCCTGGACGGTCGTCATGTTGCGGGTGTCCACGCCCATCTGCGGCGCGAGTTCCGCGTAGCGCTGGTAGCGGGACGGCAGGTTGTACTCCCACACCCGGGGCAGGGCGATCGCGTTGTTCAGACCGTGGTGCGTGTCGTAGTAGGCGCTGATCGCGTGGGACATCGAGTGGATCATGCCCAGGCCGCCCGAGTTGAACGCCTGCGTCGCGATGTACTGCGCGTTCATCATCCCGGTCCGCGCCTCGAGGTTGCGGGGGTCGTACACGGCCGTCGTGAGGTTGTCCGCCACGAGTTTGGTCGCGTACAACGCATTGCCCAGCGACGGGGCGAAGTCGAGCCGCGAGACGTACGGCTCCGAACAGTGCGCGAGGACGTCGAAGCCGCAGTAGGCGGTGAAGTGCTGGGGGCAGGAGTAGTAGAGGAGCGGGTCGTCCATCGCCAGCGAGACCAGGCTGGCGTCGTCGAACGCGACCCACTTGTGCGGGTGGTCCATGTCCGAGGTGTCGGTGATCACGTAGGCCCACGAGGTCTCCGCACCGGTCCCCGCAGTGGTGGACACCGCGATGTGCGGCGGGTTCTCGAAGTTGGTGGACTTGGAGAAGCCCTGGAACTCGTTGATGTCGCGGCCGTCGTGGGCGATCACCACGCGCGCGCCCTTGGCGGCGTCGTGGCTGGAGCCACCGCCCACCGAGATGATGCCGTCGCACTTCTCCGAGTTGTAGAGGGCCGCGGCGTCCATGACGTTGTAGTCCTTCGGGTTGGACTCGACCTTGTCGAAGACCACGACGTCGAGCCCCTGATACTCGATCTTGCCCTTGAGCTCCTCGATGATCCCCGACCCGCGTAGTCCGGTGGTCATGATGAGAACCCGGGTCATCCCCAGCTTCTTGGCCTCCACGCCGAGGATGTCGTGTGCTCCGACACCCAGCAGAGCCTTGGGGAGAGGGTGGAACTCCTTGATCGGCATGTCCCAGATCTGATTCAGTTCGATCGCCATCGTGCGCCTCCTGCTCGAGCGACCCCCACCTTCGGCGGGGCGGTGAATGTGACACCGATCACTCTTGCCCGGCGGCCGCCCTGTCCGGAACAGCTACTGCGGTGTTCTGTCCACCCGGCACACACGGACAACCCGGATGGCACCGCCGCACCTACCCGAACGGACGGGCCCGGGCCGATTCGTCCCCGACATTCAGGCCACCGTCGCCGTCGCGATCCCCGCGCCCCTCACGCCCCGAAGCGCTGATCGAGGACGCGACACCGCGCCTCGGCCGCCGCGACGGTGGAGGCGTCCGCGTACCGGGACCGGGCCAGGCTCCGCCACGCGGCGAGGTCCTCCCGCCCGGCGCCGGCGACCCAGGCCCTGAGGACGGGGAGCCGATCAGCGGACAGGACCGCGGCCCGCACCATCGAGTGGAGCTCGAGCCGCAGGTCGGCCACCCCGGGAGCGTCCGAGGCCGGCAGGATAGGTCCCGGATAGGAGGCCACCGCCTTCATCACGTCCCCGGAATCGAGTGCGTCCGTGACCTCTCGGACGTCGGTGACCAGAGCGCCCGGGGCCAGGCGGTAGGGCCTCGAGGCCACCACATCCGGCCCGAACACCCGCCGGAGGCGGGAGACCTCGGCGCGGACGCTGACCTCGTCGAGCCTGTCGTCGGCGAGCAGTTCCGCGAGCGCCCCTCCCGTCAACCCCTCCGGATTCGCGTCGAGCAGGACACAGATCTCGGCATGCCTGCCGGTCAGGGCACGCCCCGCGCCTCCCGGGCCGTCCCCGTCGAGGACGCCGGCCCCCGCACCGAGCACCCGCAGCCTCACACGCCCTCCGAGGGGGTGGTCGACCCCGCCTCGCCGGGGGACGACGAGGCCGGCGGCCGTGCGCAGCTCGCCCTCGGCGAGCATCACCGTCGCCCGTATCAGCGCGAGCATCTGGTCCGAGGTGGCGCTGCTCGGGCCGGTGACGTCGATGAGCCCGATCAGTTCACCCGTGGCGGGGTCGTGGACCGGCGCCGCCGCACAACTCCATTCGTGGGCCATCTCAAGATAGTGCTCGGATCCGCGGACCCGCACCTCGGTGTCGTGCCTCAGCGCGAGCCCCGGCGCGTTGGCCCCGACCGCCTCGTCCGTCCAGACCGCGCCGGGGATGAACGCCATGGACTCCGCGCGGGACCTGACCCCGCGGTCACCGATCACCCGCAGCAGTCGTCCCCGCTCGTCCGCGACAGCGACGATGTGCCCGCTGGAGACCACCCCCGGGACGAGGACGGACTCGACCACCGGGAGGACCGACGCCATCCGGTGCTGCGCCACGTGGCGGGAGAGGTCCGGACCCTCCAGTTCGACCGACGGCGCGACCACCGTGGGGTCGATCCCCCGGTGCCTGCTGCGCTCCCACGACTCGGCCACCAGCAGGCTCGCCGCGGGTCCCGTACCCCCGAACATGACGCTAGTGTAACCCATATCACAGTAACGAGGATCACGAACCTGACGCGCCCCTCATAAACGGATCTAAACAGACCGTGATGAACACGGATGGCGAGCAACCCTCTACACTTGACAGTGATACAGGCCACACATGACCTAAGGATCGCGATGACGACCGAGTTCGCCACCCCTCCCGCCTCGAAGCCCTTCCCCGTTCCGAACCTGGCCAGACTGGTGTTCAAGAACGCGGAGGAGGCCCCGAACGACGTCGCAGTGCTGCGCCGCGTCGGTAGCGACTGGAAAGAGGTCACCTGCGCCCAGTACCTGGAGGAGGTCAAGGGCGTGGCCAAGGGCCTCATCGCCCGCGGCGTCAAGCCGGGGGACCGCCTCGCGATCATGAGCCACACCCGCTACGAGTGGTCGCTGATCGCCTGGGCGGCCTGGTCCGTCGGCGCGGTGACGGTGCCGATCTACGAGACCTCGTCGTCGGCCCAGTGCAACTGGATCCTCACGGACTCCGGGGCGACCGTCGCGGTGGTCGAGGACCTCGACCTGCGTGGGGTGCTCGCCGCGGAGACCGAGTGGCAGGGCGACATCCTCGTCATCGAGAACGATCTCGTCGCCCAGCTCACCGAGGCCGGCGCGGCCGTCTCCGACGAGGAGCTCGAGCAGGCCTCGCTGGCGATGGGCCACGAGGACCCCTGCGCGATCGTCTACACCTCCGGCACGACCGGCAAACCCAAGGGCTGCGAAATCCTGCACGGCGGGTTCGGCGGCGTCGTGGTGGCCGTGGAGGAGCAGCTCCAGGACGCGTTCGTACCCAACAGCCGCACCCTGATCTTCCTGCCGCTGGCCCACGTCCTCGCCCGCATCCTGGAGGTGGCCTGCTTCTACAAGCGCGTGGCCGTGGCGCACGAGCCGGACACCACCAAGGTCATCGAGCGCCTCGGCGAGATCCACCCCACCTTCCTGGTGTCGGTGCCGCGCGTGCTGGAGAAGGTCTACAACTCCGCCGCGGCAAAGGCAGAGAACGCCGGTGGCGCGAAGGCCAAGATCTTCAAGGCCGCCGTCCAGACGGCCATCGACTACTCCAAGGCCCTCGAGAACGGCGGCCGGCCGTCGGCCGCGCTGAAGGTCAAGCAGAAGCTCTACTCGAAGCTCGTCTACTCGAAGCTGCACGACGCACTGGGCGGCGAATGCGACCGCATCATCTCGGGCGGTGGGCCGCTGGGCGCCCGCCTGGGCCATTTCTTCCGCGGCGCCGGGTTCGACCTGCTCGAGGGCTACGGCCTGACCGAGTCCTCGGGCGTCCTCACCGTCAACCCGACCAACCGGGCCAAGATCGGCACCGTCGGCACGCCGATCCCGGGCGTCACAATCCGCATCGCCGAGGACGGCGAGGTCCTGGCCAAGGCCAAGACACTGTTCAAGGGCTACTGGCGAAACCCGGAGGCGAGCGAGGCCGCGTGGACCGGCGAGTGGTACCACACCGGTGACATCGGCGAGCTCGACTCCGACGGCTACCTGTCCATCACGGGTCGCAAGAAGGACCTCATCGTCACCGCCGGCGGGAAGAACGTCTCGCCGTCACAGCTCGAGGACCTGCTCACCTCCGACCCGCTGATCAGCCAGGCCGTCGTGGTGGGCGACAACCGCAGCTACATCGCGGCGCTCGTCACGATCGACCCGGAGACGTTCCCGGCGTGGCGGGACAGACACGGCAAGACCGGCGAGGTCTCGGACCTGCTGCAGGACGGCGACCTGGTCGGCGCGGTCCAGGACGCGGTGGACCGGGCCAACAAGTCGGTCTCCCGCGCGGAATCCATCCGCAAGTTCAAGATCCTCGCGGCCGAGTTCTCCGTCGAGTCCGGCGAACTCACTCCCACCCTCAAGCTCAAGCGCAACGTCGTGCACGACCGGTTCGACAGCGAGATCGAGTCGCTGTACACCGGCGCCTAATCCGCCGATCGTGGGAGCGCCCGGGCCCGGACGGGTTCCGGGCGCTCCCACATCCGCCCGATCAGACGTACATGCCCTCGATCTGCTCGGCGTAGTGCTGCTCGACCACGTGCCGCTTGACCTTGAGGGTCGCCGTCAACTCGCCCGAGTCCTCAGTGAAGTCGCGGGGCAGTACGACGAACTTCTTGACGCCCTCGGCGTGTGAGACCTGCCGATTGGCATCGTCCACGGCGGCCTGGATCTCGGCGCGCAGCGCGGGGTCGGTGACCAGGTCCTCGACCGGCCGGCCGCTGCGATCGTTCTCCGCCGCCCAGTTCTCGAGCTCGACCTCATCCACCGTGATCAGCGCGGAGACGAACTTACGGGCCTCACCGATGAGGACCGCGTGGCCGACGAGTCGATGCGCCCGGATCGCGTCCTCGATCTGCCCCGGCGAGACGTTCTTGCCGCCGGCGGTGACGATGATCTCCTTGGCGCGACCGGTGATCGTCAGGTATCCGTCCGCGTCGAGCGAACCGAGGTCACCGGTGGCGAACCAGCCGTCGCGGACGGCCTCGGCGGTGGCCTCCTCGTTGTTCCAGTAGCGGTCGAAGATCAGCTCGCCGGCCAGTTCCACCTCACCGCTGTCGGCGATCCGGACGCTCGTCCCGGCCACGGGTCGCCCGACGGTGCCGATGCGCTGGCAGCCGGGACCGTTCACGGTGGCGGCGGCGGTGCTCTCGGTGAGCCCGTAGCCCTCGTAGACGGGCACGCCGACTCCGCGGAAGAAGTGCGAGATGCGGTCGGGCAGGGCGCCGCCGCCGGAGATGGCGTACTCGCACCGGCCGCCGAGCGCCTCGCGGATGGCCTTGTAGACGAGCAGGTCGAGCGCCTTGTACCGGGCGGCGTGCAGGAGCGAGGGCCGGCGCGCGTCGTCCAGTCCGTCGTTGCCGCGCAGACGGCTGTCCTCGATGGCGACCGCTTCGGCGCGCTCGAAGATCCCCCTCTGCACCGCGCCCTTGGCGGCGGCCTTCGTGGCGATCCCGTCGCGCACCTTCTCGAAGACGCGGGGGACCCCGAGAATCATGTGCGGCCGGAAATCGGCGAAGCGCGGGAGGATGGTGGAGGTGTCGTCCCAGAAGCCGACGGTCGCGTCACCGAGGTAGACCGTGTAGGTCACGGCGCGGGCGAGCACGTGGGCCAGTGGCAGGAACATCAGGACCTTCTTGCCCTGCTGCGCCATCGACCCGATGGGGTGGTCGAGCAGCGCGTGACACTCCGACAGGAGGTTGCGGTGGGTGATCACGCAACCTTTGGGCCGTCCGGTGGTGCCGGAGGTGTAGATGATCGAGGCGGGGGTGTCGAGCTCGAGAGTGGCCACCGCGGCGTCCAGGGTCTCGGCCTCGACGGACTCGCCGTCGGCCTCGAGGGCCTCGAGCCCGCCGTCGTCGAGGTAGAGGATCCGGGTGCAGGTGTCGGGGACGGTCGTGTCTCCGACGACGACGACGTGTTCATCGTTCTCGGCCACGAGAACCTTCGCCGCGGAGTCGGCGAGAATCCATTCGAGTTGCCCCGCCGAGGATGACGGGTAGATCGGCACGGTGATGGCTCCGGCGGTCCAGACGGCGAGATCGACCAGCACCCATTCGAGGCGGGTTCCGGCCATGAGCGCCACCCTGTCCCCGGGCTCGACGCCGGCCGCGATGAGTCCGGCCGCGATCCTGTCCACGCGCTCGACGAGTTCGGCGTTGGAGACGGATCGCCACCGGCCGTCGACGTGATGGTCGAACGGGACCGCCCGCGGCGCCGTGGCGGCGCGCCCTCGCGCCACCACCGGGATCAGGTCGGAACGTATGAAGTTTCGCTGGGCGGGGACGGTGATCTCGCGCATGCCGGAGGCGGCCTTTCGGGCGACGATGAAAATGGAGCGCAGTCGATTATCGGCCCGCCGGGCGCTCGTGGCAATCAGGGGACCATTCCCTGGCCACACCCTCGTGCCCTGTCGTCCCATCACGTACACTCACGGATAGACAGACCTGTTCATTCTTCAGAACGGAACCCCCACATGGCGCAGATCTACTCCGACATCAGCGAGACCATCGGCAAGACCCCGCTGGTCCGCCTCAACTCCCTGACCGAGGGACTGCAGGCCACCGTCCTGGCCAAGCTCGAGTCCGCGAACCCGGCCGCCAGCGTCAAGGACCGCATCGGCGCCGCCATCATCGACGACGCGGTGGCGTCGGGCGGCCTCAAGCCGGGTGGCACCATCGTCGAGGGCACCTCGGGCAACACCGGTATCGCGCTGTCCATGGTCGCCGCGGCCCGTGGATTCAAGGCCGTGATCGTCATGCCCGACACCATGTCGGTCGAGCGCCGTGCCGTCATGCGCGCCTACGGCGCCGAGCTCATCCTCACCCCCGGCTCCGAGGGGATGAAGGGCGCGGTCGCCAAGGCCGAGGAGGTCGCGGCGACCCGCGAGAACGCGGTCCTGGCCCGGCAGTTCGCCAACCCCGCGAACCCGGACGTCCATCGCCGCACCACCGGCCCGGAGGTCTGGGAGGACACGGCCGGGGAGGTCGACGTCTTCGTGGCCGGCATCGGCACCGGTGGCACCATCTCCGGCGCCGGCGGCTACCTGCGCGAGCAGAAGTCCGACATCCAGATCGTGGCCGTGGAGCCCAAGGACTCCCCGCTGCTGACCGAGGGCAAGGCCGGTCCGCACAAGATCCAGGGCCTGGGCGCCAACTTCGTGCCCGAGATCCTGAACCGTGAGATCTACGACGAGGTCGTCGATGTAACCCTCGAGGATTCGCTGGAGATCGCCAAGCGTCTCGGCAAGGAGGAGGGCATCCTCGCCGGTATCTCGTCCGGTGCCAACGTGTGGGCCGCGCTCGAGCTCGCGAAGCGTCCCGAGAACGCGGGCAAGACCATCGTCGTCATCGTGTGCGACTACGGCGAGCGCTACGTCTCCACGATGCTGTTCGAGGACTACCGCGACTGATGTCGGGAATCTCCGACCGCCCGGTGGGGTTCTGGCGCACCCTGCGCGAGGACCTCGCCGCGGCGCGCGCCCACGACCCGGCCGCCCGCGGTGACGTCGAGAACGCCGTCGTCTACTCCGGCCTGCATGCGATCTGGATCCACCGCCTGTCCCACCGACTCTGGAACGCGGGGGGGTTCGGTCGGACCGCCGGGCGCGTCCTGTCCCAGTTCTCACGGTTCCTCACGGGGATCGAGATCCATCCCGGCGCCACCATCGGCCGACGGTTCTTCATCGACCACGGGATGGGCGTCGTCATCGGTGAGACAGCGGAGATCGGCGACGACTGCATGCTCTACCACAGCGTCACCCTGGGCGGGGTCTCGCTTAAGCAGACCAAGCGTCATCCCACGCTCGGCGACCGTGTGACCGTGGGCGCCGGCGCGAAGATCCTGGGTCCCGTCGAGATCGGCGACGACTCCTCGGTCGGCGCCAACGCCGTCGTCGTCAAGAGCGCCCCCGCCGACTCGATCGTCGTGGGCATCCCGGGCGAGGCACGGCCTGCCAGGTCCACCAAGGAGGAACTGCGCGACGCGCAGTTCTACATCGATCCGGCCATCTACATCTGAGGCGGATCCCATCGAGAAGACCGTTCCGCACGCATCGCCCGAGTGACGGCGTGCGGAACGGTCTTCTCGTTGACGGACTAGGCTCTCCGGCTGTGCGGACGCTTCCCACCACCTACTGGCTGCGCGCCCCGCTGGCGCTGCTGGCCCTCGCCTCGGTCGTCATGGTCCTGCGGGCGCCCGACGAGCGGACCCCGTGGTGGGGCATCACCGGGAACTTCCTCGACGTCAACGTCTACCGCTGGGGCGGCAGCGCCGTCCTGAACTCGATCCCGTTGTACGACGGACTGCTGACGGGTGACGACTCCGGGCGCTTCTACCCGGAGATGCCGTTCACCTACCCGCCGTTCTCCGCACTGCTGTTCACCCCTCTGGACCTGGTGACCCCGCGGCTCATGGAGGCGGCGTGGCTCGCGCTGACCCTCGCTCTGCTCTACCTCGCGGTCCGGATGTGCCTGCGCGCACTGGACTACCGCCCGGACCGGGTCACCGCCCAGGTCTCGCTGAGTCTCGCGCTGATCGCCCTGTCCACCGAGCCGGTGCGGACCACCGCGTGGTTGGGCCAGATCAACATCGTGCTGCTGGTGGCGGTGCTGGCCGATCACCTCGCCTGGAGGTCGGGCCGCCGGTGGGCGGGGATCGGTTCGGGTCTGGCCGCGGGCATCAAACTCACCCCGGCGTTCTTCTGGGCGCACTGGGTCCTCACCGGACGCTGGCGCATGGCGGTCGTCTCCGGGGCGGCGTTCGCAGGCACCGTCGCCCTCGGCTTCGTGCTGATCCCCCGCGACGCCGCGGACTACTGGTCGGGGACCCTGTTCGAATCCCAGCGGATCGGGCACGACGCCATGTTGGCCAACCAGTCCCTGCGGGGTGCCATGGCCCGTCTCGCCGGCACGGAGATGGCGCCCACCTGGGCGTGGCTGCTCGGGGCCGCGGTGGTGGCGGCCGTCGGCCTGGGCGTCGCCGCGCTGGCCCATCGCGCCGGGCACCAGCTCCTCGCCCTGACGTTGGCCGGACTGACGATGACCATGGTCTCGCCGTTCTCCTGGGGCCACCACTGGGTGTGGTTTGTCCCGCTACTCGTGCTGACCGTGCACTACGCGATCGCCGCCCGGCGCTGGTATCTCTGGCTGCTGCCGGCGCTGCTCTGGGCGGCCACCGCGAACTGGGTGCAGAGCTTCCCCGACCCGAACTTCCCGGACGACCGCTGGGTGGCGATGGGCCTGTTCATGCTCGGCGGCGACATCCCGCCGGTCATCTACACCGTGATCACCAACGCCTACCCGCTGACCTGGTTGGCCGCGGTGGGGCTCGCCGCCCTCCTGCTCCTACGCGCCGGCCCGGACGGCGCTAGGCTGCGCGACTATGGGACGGCGGACGACTCGTCACCCGGCGCGCAGGATTCTCGCCGCGGGTGACGTCAGGCGAGAGGTGGCGACGCTCGCCGTCGAGGAACCACTCGAGATCAGGGTCGGCGGCCAGCCGTTCGTCGTGACCATGCGGACGCCGGGCGACGACATGGACCTGGCGGCGGGCCACCTGGTCTCCGAGGGCGCCGTCTGGAACCGCGAGCACCTGCCCGAGATCTGCTACTGCACCACCGTCAGTGGCCGGACGGAACAGGACTACAACACCCTCACCGTGACCCTGTCACCGGACATCCCGGAGCCCCGCTCCGCGCGGGCGTCCACCATGAGCAGCGCCTGCGGCGTGTGCGGCGTTGACTCGATCGACGAGGTCCGGCGCTCGACCCACTTCCCGGCCGAGCCGGCGGAGCCGCTCATCGATCCCGCGGTCCTGCTGTCCCTGCCCGACCGGCTCCGCGAGCACCAGCGGGTCTTCGACAAGACGGGGGGCGTCCACGCGGCGGGGCTGTTCTCCCCCACCGGCGAACTGCTGTGCCTGCGTGAGGACGTGGGGCGACACAACGCGGTGGACAAGGTGGTCGGCTGGGCGTTGCGCGAGGGGCGATTGCCGCTGCGCGGGGCCATCCTGCAGGTCTCCGGCCGGGCCTCGTTCGAGCTCGTGCAGAAGGCGTCGATGGCGGGGATCTCGCTCCTGTCCGCGGTGAGCGCGCCGTCATCGCTGGCGGTGGACCTCGCCGCGGGAACCGGCGTGACCCTGGCCGCCTTCAGCCGGGTCGACCGCGCCACCATCTACACCCACCCCGAACGCATCCGCGATTGACTCACCCCAACCCTGGCGAACTAGATACCCCCCAGCGTATCTTTCAGGCATGGTTTCCACGACTGACATAGACACCTTCGCCTCCCACCACCAGGAGGGCGCCCCGCTCATCGATGTCCGCGAGCCCCACGAGTACATCGCGGGCCACGTCCCCGGCGCGCGCCTGATCCCCCTGGGCGACGTCGCTTCCGCCCCGGATGTCGCGCCCGAGGGGACCACCGTCTTCGTGATCTGCGCGTCCGGCAATCGCAGCAAGTCCGCCTGCCGGGCGCTGGAGGCCCGGGGCATTCCGGCCGTCAGCGTCGACGGAGGGACCAGGGCCTGGGCCGCGAGCGGACGACCCGTGGTCACCGGTCCGGACGCGTCGTGACCCCCTGCGATCCGGCCACCGGGTAGCCACTCGTTCCACCGGCCGCGCCGACCGGGTCGCGATCGGCGCCGACGCCGACGCCGGGTTCGGGGTCGGGGTCGCCGGGGGCGTCAGTGTCGGTGTCGGTGTCCCCGAGGGCGACGTACCCGCGACCGGGCGCGACGAACAACAGCAGGACCGCCGCGCCCGCGGCCACCATCCCCAGGGCGAAGAGCGCCGACGAGATGCCGTCCGCGAAGATCCCGGCGGCCGCGTCGATGACGGCCTGCCCCGCCGGCCCGGCCGCGGCGCCGAATTCGCGGGCGCCGGCGAAGGAACTCTCGACCGCCTGCCGGCCGGCCTCGGGGACGCCGGGCAGGACGTCGACGATCCCCGCGGCGTAGCGCCCGGCCAGGATGCTGCCCGACAGCGCGATGCCGATCGCGGCGCCGACCTCACGCATCGCGTCGTTGACGGCGGCGGCCACGCCCTGCTCGTCGGACGGGACGTCCGAGACGATCGCCGACGTGGCAGGCGCGGTCGACAAGCCGAGCCCGATACTCGCGACGAGCATGGGCCAGAGGATGTCCCAGTACCCGGAGTCCACGGACAGCCGGGAGAGGAAGACCATCCCGGCCGCGATGGCCCCCACGCCCACCACGGACACCGCCCGCAGCCCCACGGCCGCGGTGATGCGCGGGGACAGCAGCGAGAAGACCATGACCGGCACGACCATCGGAGCCAGGGCCAGCGAGGCGGACAGGGCGTCGTAGTCCTTGACCAGCTGGAGGAACTGCACGATGAGCAGGAAGAACCCGAAGATGGTGAGGAACTGCAGCGCCACCGACACCGAGCCGGTGGTGAACCCGCGTCGGCGGAAGTAACGCACGTCGAGCAGGGGGTCCGCGACGCACAGCTCGACCAGGACGAAGGCCACGACGCTCACCGCCGCAACGAGGAGCGCCACGATCACCAGCGGCTCGGAGTAGCTGGTGTGCGCGCCCTCGATGAGTCCGAAGACCACCCCGCCCACCGCGAGGGCGGAGAAGACCGCCCCGAAGACGTCCGGCCTGCCGACGCGGGAGGCCACGGACTCGCCGATGGTGAAGGCGGCGACCAGGACGACCAGGCCGATGACGGCGTACACGCCGAAGATCGCCTTCCAGGTCCACACCTTGAGCATGAGCCCGGATCCGAGCAGGCCGATGATGCCGCCGACCCCGGCGAAGCCGGCCCACATGCCCACGGCCGCACCCCGGCGATCCGGCGGGAAGCTTGCCGTGAGCAGGGACAACGTGGAGGGCATGACGAAGGCGGCGCCGACACCGGCCACCGCACGGAGCATGATCACCCACAGCGGCGAGTCCAACCACAGGGGCAGCGCCGAGGAGACGGTGAACAGCGCCAGGCCCACGATGAGCGTGGCCCGGCGGCCGAAGCGGTCCCCCAGCGCACCGGCGGTGAGGACGAGCGCCGCCAGTGCCAGCGTGTAGGAGTCGACGATCCACGTCAGCTCGGCCTGGGTGGCACCGATGTCCACGGCGATGTCCGGCAGGGACGTGTACAGGGCGGACATCGTGGCCACCACCAGGGACACGGCCACGAGGTTGACGACCAGCAGCCACCGCCGCCGACCCGCACTCATCTCCAACATATCTGCCTCCGCTCCACGGAAACGATACCGTCGGTATCGCATGGTGCGCCCACCCTAGCGCACCGGACAGGCCACAATGGAGGCCATGTCGACCCCGGATCCGCGGCGCGCCCGCTCGCAGGGCAAGTTGCTCGACGCGGCGGCGTCGCTGTTGCTGTCCGGCGGCGCGGCGGCCGTGACCGTCGACGCGGTGACCCGGCTGTCGGGGGTCGCCCGCACCACCCTGTACCGCAACTTCCCGTCGACGGACTCGCTCATCGCCGCGGCGTTCCGGCGACTGCTGCCCACCCCGACACGCCCCCCGGCCGACCTGCCCGTCCGGGAGCAGCTCGTGCACCTGGCCGCCTCGATGACGCAGCTCATCCAGGACGCGCCGCTCCAGCAGTCGATGTTGGGGTGGCTGGCGATGGGCCGCGACGCCGGTGACGACGACGAGGTGGGCAGGCTCCGCCGCAGCGTGGTCGAGTCCTATACCGAGCCTCTGCACGCCGTCCTCTCCGATGCGGAGGAATCCGGAGCCCTCATCCCCGGCGACCGCGATCTGGCCGTGGCGCAGCTGGCCGGCCCCGTCGTCCTGGCCCGGATGATCGGCCTGCGCCCGTACACCGATCAGGACGTGGAGCGACTCGTCGACGACTTCCTCCGCGGCCGCCTGGCCGAGGACGCCGGATGACGGACGGCGGCACCTCGGACAGTGCTACCGCGGTCGCCGTCGGCGCGATCGTCCTCACCGGGGGTCGCGCGAGTCGCCTCGGCGGGGTCGACAAGGCGCGACTGGCGGTGGCGGGTCGGCCGATGGTCGAGGCGGTGCTCGGCGCCGCCCGGGCGGTGGCGGGCCCCGTCCGCACCGTGGGCCCCGGGGGCGACACCCGCGAGGATCCGCCCCACTCGGGACCCGTCGCCGGGATCGCCGCGGGACTGCGGGCGCTCCCGCCGTCGGTCGACCTCGTCGTCGTCGTCGCCTGTGACCTGCCGGACCTCGACGCCGCCACCCTCCGCGCCCTCCTCGCCGCGCTCCGGCCCGCCGCCACCACCCACGCCCCCGGCGCGGCACTCGCCGTCGACGTCGCCGGGCACGACCAGTATCTCCTCGCCGTGTGGGACCGCCGCGCCCTCGCCGCGCGCCTGGCCGCCCTGGAGGCCTCCGGCGGCGTGAGCGGGCGACCGGTACGGGCCCTGTACGACGACGAGGAGGTCGTCCGCGTCCCCGTCGGCGACCCCGCACGCGACGTGGACACGTGGGCCGACCTGGCCGGACACGGACCGGTCGCGCTCCCACACGTGGGGGCCGTCCTGCGCGCCGGGCTGACCCCGCTGCCGGCGGACGTGCGCCCGCCCCTGGCAGCCGTCGGCGCGGTACTCACCTCACCGCTGGTCGCCGAGGACCCGATGCCGCGGGGGCCGGTGTCGGCGATGGACGGTTACGCGCTGGCCGGGCCCGGCCCGTGGCGACTGTCCGGTACCGCCCGCCGCGCCGGGGACGGTTCGTCGGCGAGGCTGACCCACGGCACCGCGGTGCCCATCGCGACCGGCGCCCTCGCCCCCGCCGACTGCGACCGCGTACTGCGGCACGAACTGGTGACGGTGACCCCGGCCCCCTCCGGCCCCCCGGTGGTCGCCGCCCTGCCGGGGGGCGACGGGGTGAACGACCTCCGCCCCGTCGGCGAGGACTGGCCGGTCGGTCACGAACTGGCCCCGGCGGGCGTCGAGCTCGACGCCGCACTGGCGTCCGCGGCCCTGTCCGCGGGGGTGACGGGGGTCCCGGTCCGGGGGCCGGTGCGCGCGACGCTGGTCACCACCGGTGACGAGGTCCTGCCCGCCGACACGCCGTCGCCGCTGCCGCCGGGTCGGATCCGCGACACGGTCGGCCCGCTGCTCGGCGGGGTCCTGGCGCGGGCGGGGTTCGTCGGCGTCGGCCCGCCCGGGCACTGCGCGGACACCCCGGACGCGCTCGACGCGCTGCTCGACGCCGGCTCCGGCTCCGTCGACGCGACGACCGGCGACGTGGTGGTGCTGGTGGGGGCCACCGGCCGCGGGGTGGCCGATCTCCTGCGCCCGGCCCTGGCGCGCACGGGCGCGCGGATCGTCCTCGACGGGGTCCGTGTCCGCCCGGGAGGGTCGCAACTCGTGGCCGTCCTCGCCGACGGGCGCATCCTGCTGGGGCTGCCCGGCAACCCGCTGGCGGCGGTGTCCGCGGCGGCGACCACGGGCCGGGCGCTGGTCGACGCCCTCACCGGCCGCCAGCGCACACCCGTTTCGAGGCGCGTCCACGGACTGGCCGACCTGGCCACCCCGGGCCGCTCGCGGATCCTGCCCGCCCGACCGGACGGCGCCGGCGGCTGGCACCTTGCCGACCGCGTGCGCACCGCGCACCTGGCGGATCTGGCGGGCGCGCCCGCCCTGGCCGTGGTGCCCGAGGGCGGGGGCCCCGACGCCGACGCCGGGGCCGACGACCTCGTGGAGATCATCGACTGGATCTGACCGGCCCGCGGTGAGGCGTTCCCGCAGGTCGGAGGGCGGCCCCAAATGACCAGTTCAGAAGGTATTTGAGATCACCGGCATCAAATGCGCCCGGCCAGCTCGCAATATGGCACGCTCGGCGTTGTGCAGCTGTCCCGGTCCTCCGATCTCGCGCTCCGCGCTCTCATGCGCCTCGCCGTCGCCGATGAGCGCGGCGACCGCATGACCGCCGCGGCGATCGCGGAGTCGGTGAACGCCTCGACCTCCCACGTGGCCAAGATCGTCTCCCGGCTCGTCGACCTGGGCCTCGCCGAGTCCCGGCGCGGCCGGGGCGGGGGGCTCGTCATCACCGAGGCGGGCCGACACGAGTCGGTCGGGTCATTGCTGCGCGAACTGGAGGGCCCCGGCGAGGTCGTCCAGTGCGAGGGTCCGACGCCCTGCCCGCTCGCGGGCAACTGCGGTCTGCGACGAGCCCTCGTCGACGCTCGCGAGGCGTTCTTCACCGCCCTCGACCCCCTCACCGTCGAGGGCATCGTCCGGGCACCCACCCGGCAGGTGTCCCTCAGCCTCGCCACCGCCCCACGGCCGGACCCCGGCCCGGGGTCCTGACCACCCGCATCACCCCCCACCCCGCCCC
>NZ_JAUMSR010000001.1:3138498-3149763 GCF_032905965.1 Dietzia sp. IN118
CGCGCACCCCGACCGGCCGTGGCAACAGGCCGACCGGCTGTGGCAACAGCCGGCGGGGGCGGCGCCCCGTCGGTCTCCGCGGCGGGGGCCCCGCCTCACGGCCGCCCCCCGCCTCGCCCCCATCGGCCGGTCCGGTACCCCCGCCGGGCACCCGGTTGGTCGGAAGACGACACCGCTGCACCCCCCCCCATCCCCCCCCACCCCACATCACCCCACCCCACAGTCCGGCCCCCACGGTGCCCGGGCCACCCCGTCACGCCCCGAGAAGGAGATCCCCCATGACCACGTCGCTCACCACCCTGGAGTCGATCCTCGCGCACCCCCGCGAGCTGTCCGAGGAGCACGCCGCCGTCGTCCGCGCGACCCTGCCGGTCATCGGCGCCCACATCGACGAGATCACGCCCGTCTTCTACCGGACGATGTTCGCCGACAATCCCGAACTCCTCCGCGACACCTTCAACCGCGGCAACCAGAAGCTGGGCGCCCAGCAGCGCGCGCTCGCGGCGTCGATCGCGACGTTCGCCTCCCTGCTGGTGGACGGCCGCAGCCCGGTCGACATGCTCTCCCGGATCGGGCACAAGCACGCGAGCCTCGGCATCACCCCCGACCAATACCAGGTGGTCCACGACTACCTCTTCGGCGCGATCGTGGAGGTCCTGGGCGAGGCGATCACCCCGGAGGTCGCGGCGGCGTGGGACGAGGTCTACTGGATCATGGCCGCCGTCCTGGTGGACTTCGAGAAGGCCCTCTACGCCGAGGCGCAGGTGGAACCGGGGGACGTCTTCCGCACCGCCACCGTGATCTCCCGGGAGGACGTGACGGACTCGGTCACCGTGATCACCCTCGGTGGTCCGGACGGCGAGCCGCTGCCCGACTTCCGCCCGGGCCAGTACACCTCCGTCGGCGTGGTCCTCCCCGACGGCGCGCGCCAGCTGCGTCAGTACTCCCTGTCGACGGCACCGGGCGACGGCACGTGGCGCATCGGTGTCCGCCGGGTCGACGCCGAGGTCCGGGGCGGGCTCGGCTGCCCCGCCGGCGAGGTCTCGGGCTGGCTGCACGCCCACGCCGAGGTCGGCACCACGATCCAAGTCACCCTCCCGTTCGGCGACCTCGTCCTGGACGCCGCCGGGATCGGCCGCGACCAGGACGCCGCGCCCGTGGTCCTCTGCTCGGCCGGGATCGGCATCACCCCGATGCTCGGGATGGTCGCCCACCTGTCGGCGACGGAGGACACCCGTCGCGTGCTCGTCCTGCACGCCGACCGATCGCCGGCCGACCACGTCCTCGCCGAGGAGGTCGCGGGCGAGTCCTCGCTGCTCGCCGACGCCGAGGTGCACACCTGGTACGAGCAGGGGGCGGACACCGTCGCCGGCCCGGGCTCGGTCCACCCGGGATTCATGGACCTGGCGACGGTCGAACTCCCCGAGGGGGCGCACGTCTTCCTCTGCGGGTCGACCGGCTTCCTCCAGTCACTGCGCCCGCAGTTCCTCGAGGCCGGCGTGCCCGCCGAGCGGCTCCACGCGGAGTTGTTCGCCCCGAACGACTGGCTGGTGTAGTCCCGCCGGCGTGGGCCCGGATGGCCTCCGTCCGGGCCCACGCGCAGCCCCGAAAGGCGCGTGCCCGAGTGTATTTAACCTGTAACAACTCGTGGGCGTGTGGACGAACTCGCGGACACTCGCCGCGATCTGGCAGACACTCGGGGTCCGGGCGGTTCCCCCTCGAACTGGCCCGGCGCAGCGAGACAAAACACAGATCCGACGCAGCGAGAGCCGACGCGAAAGGACCCATGGTGTCCTCAGCACCAGATTCCGCGACCCGCGATGCGGGCCTCCCTGTCGTCCCCGACCCCGGGAAAGCGAACCTCGCACTGGCCCTGTGCTTCTCAGGATTCCTTCTCACCTTCTGGGCCTGGGCCCTGATGGGACCGCTGGGCGCGACATACAAGGACCAGTTGGGACTGACGTCGTTCCAACAATCGCTCGTCGTGGCGTTGCCGGTCGTGGTCGGGTCGCTCGGCCGGATCCCCGTCGGCGCGCTCACCGACCGCCTCGGCGGCCGCACGATGTTCCCGCTGATCGCCGCGCTGACGATCCTCCCCACCCTGTTCGTCGGTTTCGTCGACAACAGCCTGACCGTCCTGCTCATCGGCGGATTCTTCCTGGGCATCGGCGGCACCTCGTTCGCCGTCGGCGTCCCCACCGTCAACTCCTGGTTCCCGCCGAACCGGCGCGGCACGGCGATCGGCATCTTCGGCGCCGGCATGGGCGGCACGGCCATCGCCGCGTTCACGACCCTGCGGCTCCGCGAGGCGTTCGGCGACCAGGCGCCGTTCGTCCTGGTCGCGATCCTGCTGGCCGTGTACGCGGTCGTCGCCCGGATGCTCCTGAAGAACTCGCCGACCTGGACGCCCGCCCAGGGAAACTGGGTGGTCAAGGCGGCCAGGACCCTCGCCCGTCCCGTCACCCTCAAACTGGCCTGGCTCTACGCGATGGGCTTCGGCGGGTTCGTGGCGTTCTCCGTCTATCTGCCCACGTACCTGCACAACTTCTACGAGTTGGAGACGGAGGACGCGGCCCTGCGGACCGCCGTGTTCGTGGTGATCGCGGTGGCCTGCCGACCCCTCGGCGGCGCGCTGGCCGACAGGTTCCCCGGCGCCTGGGTGCTCATCGTGAGCTACACCGTCACCGGGTTGATGGCCGCCGCCGCGACGGAGCGCATGCCGCTCGTCAGCGCGGATGCCGGCACCTTCTACCCCGTCGGGACGGCGGTCTTCCTGTTCATGGCCGCGTCGCTGGGCACCGCCTCCGGCGCCGTGTTCGCCCTGGTGGCCGAACTGGTCGAGCCCACCGCGGTCGGGTCGGTCACCGGCATCGTCGGTGCCGTCGGCGGCCTCGGCGGCTTCGTCCCCCCGCTGCTGCTCGGCTACTTCTGGACCGCCCACGGCAACTACCGAGTCGGGCTGCTCCTGCTCTTCGTCCTCTCGATCGCCACCGCCGCCCTCACCTGGCTGTGGTTCCTCCGTACCCGTCGCAGTGAGCCCGCCGCCACGGAAAGGACCCCGGCATGACCAGCATCGACTCCCCCCGCCCCGCCTCGCCGACGCCGGAGGGCCGCGGCACCGGGTCCGGTCGGATGGACGGCCCCGCCTCCGATGCCCTGCTGCGGGCCGGCCGGTTCTTCCGCCGGGGGGAGGCCTCCGACGACCTGCGGACCGTCACGCACTCCGGCGGGCGGGAGTCGGACGTGTTCTACCGCGACCGCTGGAGTCACGACAAGGTGGTCCGCTCCACGCACGGCGTCAACTGCACGGGCTCGTGCTCGTGGAAGGTGTACGTCAAGGAGGGGATCATCACCTGGGAGTCGCAGCAGACCGACTACCCGGACATCGGCGACGACATGCCCGGCTACGAGCCCCGCGGCTGCCCGCGCGGCGCCGCCTTCTCCTGGTACACCTACTCCCCCACCCGCGTGCGCTACCCCTACATCCGCGGTCGGTTGATGGAGCTGTGGCGCGCGGCCCGCGCGGAGCACTCCGACCCGGTGGACGCGTGGGCCTCGATCGTCGAGGACCACGAGAAGACCGCCTACTACAAGCGGGCCCGCGGCCACGGCGGACTGGTGCGCTGCCGGTGGGAGGACGCGATGGAGATCGCCGCCGCCGCCCACGTCTACACGGCCAAGACCTCCGGCCCGGACCGGGTCGCCGGGTTCTCGCCCATCCCGGCGATGTCCATGGCCTCGTTCGGCGCCGGCTCCCGCTTCATCGAGCTGTTCGGCGGCTCCATGCTGTCGTTCTACGACTGGTACGCGGACCTGCCCGTGGCCTCGCCCCAGGTGTTCGGCGACCAGACCGACGTCCCCGAGTCCGCGGACTGGTTCAACTCGTCCTACCTCATCATGTGGGGCTCCAACGTCCCCGTCACGCGCACCCCGGACGCCCACTTCATGACCGAGGCCCGCTACCGGGGCCAGAAGGTGGTGGTGGTCTCCCCCGACTACGCGGACAACACCAAGTTCGCCGACGAGTGGCTGCACCCGCACCCCGGCACCGACGGCGCCCTCGCCATGGCGATGGTGCACGTCGTCCTCACCGAGTTCTACGCCCGCCGGTCCACGCCGGAGTTCGAGTCGTACGCCAAGAAGTACACGGATCTGCCGTTCCTCATCACCCTCCGCACGCGCGGGGACGGGTCGGTGGTCCCGCACAAGTTCGTCACGGCGGACATGCTCGCCGACGGCGTGCTCGAGGCGGCCCCGGGTGAGAACGCCGCGAACAAGACCGTCCTCATGGACGCCGTGACCGGGCGCCCGGTGGTGCCGAACGGCACCCTGGGCGACCGGTTCGGCGAGCAGGGCGCCGGGAACTGGAACCTCGACCTGGGTGACATCGACCCCGCGTTGAGCCTGCTCGACACCCTGGAGGGCACCGCCGAGGTCGTCCTGCCGCGCTTCGACACCGTGCGTGGCGACGCCGGGACCATCACCCGCGGGGTGCCCTACCGGACGGTGAGGGGTGACGACGGCGAGGACCTGCGCGTCACCACCGTCCTGGACCTGATGATGGCGCAGTTCGGCGTGGCCCGCCAGGGCCTGCCGGGCAGCTGGCCGAGCGGTTACGACGACCTCGAGCCCTACACCCCGGCATGGCAGGAGCAGCACACCGGCGTGCCGGCCGCCCAGGCCGAACGGATCGGTCGCGAGTTCGCCCGCAACGCCCTCGAGTCCGGCGGCCGGTCCATGATCCTCATGGGCGCCGGCACCAATCACTGGTTCCACTCCGACGTCATCTACCGGGCCTTCCTGGCGCTGACCATCCTCACCGGGACGCAGGGTGTCAACGGTGGCGGCTGGGCCCACTACGTCGGGCAGGAGAAGGTCCGGCCGCTGACCGGGTTCCAGCAGGTGGGAATGGGCCTGGACTGGTCACGCCCGCCCCGGCAGATGATCGCCACCGCCTTCTTCTACCTGCACACCGGGCAGTGGAAGTACGACTCCTACGGGGCCGACGTCCTGACCGCCGCCACCGGCGAGAACCGCTTCGCCGGCCTGAGCACCCCGGACCTCGTCGCGATGTCGGCCCGGCTGGGCTGGATGCCGTCCTACCCGACCTTCGACGCCAACCCGCTGGACCTGGGCGCGGAGGCCGCCGACGCCGGGGTGCCGGCGGCCGATCACGTGGTGGGCCGGATCAAGGACGGGTCACTGCGGTTCGCGGCCGAGGACCCGGACGGCCCCGGCAACGCGCCCAAGGTGCTCACCGTGTGGCGCTCCAACCTGCTCGGGTCGTCGGCCAAGGGTGACGAGTACTTCCTCCAGCACCTGCTGGGCACCGACTCGTCACTGCGCGCCGACCAGGCGCCGGAGGGCCACCGCGGGCGGGACATGGTGTGGCGGGAGGACGCCGAGGACGGCAAGCTGGACCTGCTCACCACCCTCGACTTCCGGATGACGTCCACGACCCTGTTCTCCGACCTGGTGTTCCCCGCGGCCACCTGGTACGAGAAGCACGACCTGTCGTCGACGGACATGCACCCCTTCGTGCACTCGTTCAACGCCGCCATCAACCCGCCGTGGGAGACCAAGACGGACTTCGAGACGTTCCGCCTCCTCGCCGAGAAGGTCGCCGAGCTCAGCCACGGTCACCTCGACATCCGGACCGATGTGGTGGCGACGCCGCTGGGGCACGACACCCCGGACGCGCTCGCCAACCCGGGCGGCACGGTCTCGGACTGGAAGGACGGCTCGTGTGAGCCCGTCCCGGGGAAGAACTTCCCCAAGATCACCGCGGTCGAGCGCGACTACCGCCTGCTCGGGGAGAAGTTCGGGTCGCTCGGCCCGCTCGCGGAGAAGGTCGGCATGCCCGTCAAGGGACTCATGCTCAAACCCGACAAGGAGATCGGGGTCCTGCTCAAGGCAAACGGCGAGACCCGCAAGGGCGTCGGGAAGGGTCGACCGCGGCTCGACACCGACATCCGGATGTGCGAGGCGATCCTCACCCTGTCCGGGACGACCAACGGGCGTCTGGCGACGCAGGGGTTCGAGCAGCTCGAGGCCCGGACCGGCCGCGAGCTGGCGGACCTGTCGCGGGGCGAGGAGGGCAAGCGCATCACCTTCGCGGACACCCAGTCCCGGCCCCAGCCGGTCATCACGTCACCCGAGTGGTCGGGGTCCGAGCACGGCGGCCGGCGGTACAGCGCGTTCGTCATCAACGTCGAGCGGCTCAAGCCGTGGCACACGCTCACCGGGCGGATGCAGTTCTTCATGGACCACGACTGGATGGCCGAGATGGGCGAGCAACTGCCGGTGTACCGGCCGCCGCTCAACATGCACCAGCTCTACGGCGAGCCCGTCCTCGGCTCGGATGACGGGTCCGGCGGCGCGGCGCTGACCGTCCGCTACCTCACCCCGCACAACAAGTGGTCGATCCACTCGGAGTACCAGGACAACCTCCTCATGCTCAGCCTGTCCCGCGGCGGGCCGACCATCTGGATCAGCAAGGAGGACGCCGAGCTCATCGGCGTCGTGGACAACGACTGGATCGAGGCGGTCAACCGCAACGGCGTCGTCGTCGCCCGCGCCATCGTCTCCCACCGCATGCCGGCCGGAACCGTCTACATGCACCACGCGCAGGACCGCGTGGTCGACGTGCCGATCGCGGAGGCCTCGGGCAAGCGCGGCGGTATCCACAACTCGGCAACCCGCATCCTCATCAAACCCAGCCACCTCATCGGCGGGTACGCGCACTTCAGCTACGCGTTCAACTACATCGGCCCCACCGGAAACCAACGTGACGAGGTGACGGTCATCCGCCGTCGCTCCCAGGAGGTGCAGTACTGATGCGCGTCATGGCCCAGATGTCCATGGTGATGAACCTGGACAAGTGCATCGGTTGCCACACCTGCTCGGTGACCTGCAAGCAGGCGTGGACCAACCGGTCCGGCACCGAGTACATGTGGTGGAACAACGTCGAGACACGACCCGGGCAGGGGTATCCCCGGACGTACGAGGACCAGGAGCGGTGGAAGGGCGGCTGGGAACTCGGCAAGAACGGCCAGCTCAGGCTCAAGGCCGGCGGGCGCATGAAGAAGCTGCTCCAGATCTTCTCCAGCCCCACCATGCCGTCGATCGACGACTACTACGAGCCGTGGACGTACGACTACGACACGCTCGTGTCCTCGCCCCTGCAGGAGCACACGCCGGTCGCCCGGCCCTACTCGCTCATCAGCGGCAAGCCGATGAAGATCTCGTGGTCCGCCAACTGGGACGACGACCTGGGCGGTTCCCCCACCCACCTGAAGGACGACCCGATCCTGGCCAAGGTGAGCGAGGAGATCAAGGCGGAGTTCTCCGAGACCTTCATGTTCTACCTGCCGCGCATCTGCGAGCACTGCCTCAACCCGTCGTGCGTGTCCTCGTGCCCGTCGGGCGCGATGTACAAGCGGGTCGAGGACGGCATCGTCCTGGTGGACCAGGACCGCTGCCGCGGCTGGCGCCAGTGCGTGACCGGCTGCCCGTACAAGAAGGTGTACTTCAACCACCGCACGGGCAAGGCCGAGAAATGTACGTTCTGCTTCCCCCGCGTCGAGGTGGGCATCCCCACCGTGTGCTCGGAGACGTGCGTGGGACGCCTGCGGTACATCGGACTCATCCTCTACGACGCCGACAGGGTGCTCGAGGCGGCCTCCGAGCCGGACGAGCACAAGCTGCTCGCCGCGCAGCGCTCGTGCTTCCTCGACCCGAACGATCCCGAGGTGGTCGCCGCGGCCCGCGAGGCCGGCATCCCGGACGACTGGATCGAGGGCGCCCAGCGGTCGCCGATCTGGCAGCTCATCTCCCGGTTCGAGGTGGCCCTGCCGCTGCATCCGGAGTACCGCACCATGCCGATGGTCTGGTACGTCCCGCCGCTGTCGCCCATCGTCGACCGGGTCGCCGCGGACGGCGGTGACGGCGAGGACGCCGACACCCTCTTCGGCGCCATCGACACCATGCGCATCCCCATGGAATACCTCGCGGAGCTGTTCACCGCGGGCGACGTGGACGCCATCCAGGTGGTGCTCAACCGACTGGCCGCGATGCGCACCTACATGCGTGACATCAACCTCGGCCGCGAACCCCGTGCGGAGATCTGCGACGCCGTCGGGATGACCGAGGAGGACGTCTACGACATGTACCGACTCCTGGCCCTGGCCCACTACGACGAGCGCTACGTAATCCCCACCGCCCACCAGGAACAGGCCCACTCGCTGGAGGAACTGGCCACCGAGTGCAGCCTGGACTACGAGGGCGGGCCCGGGATGATGGGCGAGTCCGGGCCGTTCGGCGAGGGCTCGGGTGACCAGGCCCTGCCGATCGCCGTCGAGAGCTTCCACGCCCTCAAACAGCGGCAGACCTCGGACACCATCGCGTCGCCGGGCGACAAGTCCAGAAGGGTCAACCTCCTCAACTGGGACGGTCTCGGCACGGGCGGCCTGTTCCCCGGAAGCAAGGACTAACGCGATGGGTGCACAATTCCTGGCCGGAACCGGCTTCGGGAGCGACCTGTTCGCGCGGGTGCGTCGGGCGGTAGGCCCCGGCAGCGGGCCGGCGGTGGGCCGCGGCGCGCCCGGCGACCCCGCGCTCTACCAGGCCGTCTCACTGCTGATCGACTACCCGACCGCCGAGCTGATCGACCGGCTCCCGCTCGTGCGCGAACTGGCCGGGGAGCGGGGCGCCGTCGCGCGGCCACTGCTGGGTCTGGTCGACCATCTGGAGTCGACTCCCCTCGACGACCTGCAGTCGGAGTACGTGGAGACGTTCGACATGCGGCGCCGCTGCTGCCTCTACCTGACCTACTACCGGTACGGGGACACTCGCAAGCGCGGCACCGCACTCGTCGACTTCATCGAGACGTACAAGGCGGCCGGTGCCGAACTCGGGGCCGGGGAGCTCCCCGACCACCTCGGCGTGGTCCTCGAGTTCGGTGCGCAGTGCGATCTCGACGGCTGCCGTGCACTGCTCGTCCAGCACCGCGCCGGTCTCGAGTTGCTGCGGATCTCGTTGGCCGACCGCGGCTCGCCCTGGACCGGCGCGCTGGAGACCGTCTCGGCCACCCTCCCGGCTATCGGCGGGCACGACCGCGACGCCGTCAGCAGACTCGTCGCCCAGGGGCCGCCCGACGAGGAAGTCGGCCTGGAGGCGTTCACCTCCTCGTCCTACCTGGAAAGCGGGGCCCGGCCATGATCGGAACGACTGCAGCCGAGGTGACGATCCTGGACATCTTCCTCTGGGTGATCCTGCCGTACGTGTGCCTGGCGATCTTCGTCGTGGGCCACTGGTGGCGGTACCGCTACGACAAGTTCGGGTGGACCACCCGTTCCAGTCAGCTCTACGAGTCGCGCCTGCTCCGCTGGGGCAGCCCGCTGTTCCACTTCGGCATCCTCTTCGTGGTCGGCGGCCACATCATCGGCCTGGTCATCCCCAAGTCGTGGACCGAGGCCGTGGGCATCAGCAACGACGCCTACCACTGGATCGCGGTGATCACCGGGGCGATCGCCGGCTTCTGCACCGTGGTCGGACTCGTGATCCTCATCTACCGTCGCCGCACGGTCGGGCCGGTCTTCTCCGCCACGACCGTCAACGACAAGGTCATGTACGTCTTCCTGGCCGCGACGATCTTCCTGGGCATGGCCAACACCATCGTCGGCAACATCCTCAGCCACTACGACTACCGCGAGGAGCTGTCGGTGTGGTTCCGAGGCATCTTCTGGTTCCAGCCCGATCCGGCACTGATGCTGTCCGCGCCCATGTCGTTCAAGCTGCACGCGATCGTGGCGTTCCTGCTGTTCGCCATCTGGCCGTTCACCCGCCTGGTCCACGTGTTCTCCGCGCCGATCGGCTACCTGTGGCGTCCCTACGTCGTGTACCGGTCGCGTCCGGCAGGCCAGTTCGGCAACCGCCCGTACCGCCGGGGCTGGATGCGCGAGGACGTCGGCGACGTGAGCCGCGAGATCGGCGCCGGGCGGGCCCGGTCCGGATCGAGCCGCGTACCACGTCACTGAGGTGACCCGGTCACGCAGCCTCCCGACGCCCGCGCGACTGTCTCCGGGGTACTTCGCCATGGTCATGGCGACGGGGATCGTCGCCGTGGGAGCCGGGCAGCGGGGCTGGGAGACGGTGTCCGTGATCCTGATCGTGCTCACCGCGATCGAGTACGGGATCCTCGTGCTCCTCACCTTGTGGCGGCTGATCGCCTTCCGCGCCGAGGTCGTCGCCGACCTGCATGACTCCCGCACCGCGTTCCTCTTCTTCACGTTCGTCGCGGGGACGAACGTTCTCGCGGTGGCGCTCGCGGGGCGGCACCTGCTCGTGGCGTCCGTGGCGCTCCTCTGCGTCGGCGCGGCCGTCTGGATCGTGCTCGGCTACACGGTCCCCTGGGTCGCGGTCCTGTCCCGCGACGAGCGCCCCGTGGTCGCGGAGGCCAACGGCACCTGGTTCATCTGGGTCGTCGCCAGCCAGTCGGTGGCCGTCGCCGCGGCGACCCTGGAGCCCCACGTCGAGTCGGCCCGCGACGCCCTCGCGATCGTGGCCGTGACGTCCTGGTCGGTCGGCGTCGTCCTCTACGTGGCGTGCGCGGTGTTCGTCTCGCTCCGGCTCATGCTCTACCCGCTGGATCCGCGGGAGCTCGATCCCCCGTACTGGGTCTCGATGGGGGCGGTGGCGATCACCGTCGTCGCCGGCGCACGGATCGTGGAGATGGCCAGCGCCCCGATGGTCGACGCCGTGCGAGGACTCGTCGCGGGCCTGGTCGTGGTGTTCTGGTGCTTCGCCACCTGGCTCATCCCGGCCCTGGTGGCGGTGGGGGTGTGGCGTCACGGGATCAAGAGGGTGCCGTTCCGATTCGAACCCACCTGGTGGTCGATCGTCTTCCCGCTCGGCATGTACGCCGTCGCGGGGATGTACCTCGGGCGGGCCGACGACCTGCCGATCGTCGCCTGGATCGGCGAGACGTGGATGTGGGTCGCGGTCGCGGCCTGGCTCATCGCGCTCGTCGGCATGATCCGATCCAGACTCCCGCGGGTCACGCGGGTCCCGACATGACGGGCCGGAGTGGCGGTGCCGAACCCCCCCCCCCCGCCGGGGCGGGGCGGGGCGGACCCTCAGCGCCCGCGGGGGGGGCTCTTCTCCCCCGAACACCCGGCCCCTCGCTTGGTTTTGGGGGGTCGGGCCCCCCCCCTTTCCCCCCCTTCCGGCCTCGGCGCGGCGCCCCCCCCCCCGTCCCTTTCCTCG
>NZ_JAUMSR010000001.1:3149773-3161727 GCF_032905965.1 Dietzia sp. IN118
CCCCCCCCTTGTGGGTGATTCTCTCCCCCGTGGTGTGTTTCCGCCGCGGTGGAGTCCCCCGGCTCGGGCGCGGACGCCCCGCCGCTGCTGGCGTAGTTGGGGGCGGGTGGGTTGGGGGGCGTGCCCGGGGCCTGGCTCATCTGCCTCTTGCGATTGACCAACCCCACCCCCCCGGGGTCCCCGCGGGCCCCTACATGACGGGCCGGAGCGGCGGCGCGGACCCCGCCCCGCCGTCAGGGGCGGGACGGGTCGAACCGTCAGCGCCGGCGGTTGCGCATCTTCTCCGCGAACTCGCGGGCCTTGCGCTGGTTCTCGGGCTTCGAGGCCTCGCGCTTGACCACCTGTACGGCCTTGAGCGCGATCCCGCTCCTCAGTGCATTGCGTAGGAATGCCATCGTGTACCTCCATGTCCGGGGGCGCCAGTCTAGAGTCGGTGGGCCCCTACCGCGACCGGCCGAGAGTGGAGTCCGAGGAGTACGGATATGAGAAGTGACGGCGACGCCCTGTGGCGCATCCTGTCGACCCGCCGCGACCATCGTCACTTCCACCCGACACCGGTCGCGCGGGAGACCATCGAGCGACTGCTCGAGGTCTTCGCGGTCGCGCCGAGTGTCGGACTGAGCCAGCCGTGGCACGTCACGGTGGTCGAGGACCGCGCCGTACGGGAACACATCCACTACGGCTTCCGCGCGGTCCGCGCCGCCGAGGCCGAACGGTTCGGCGGCGAACGCCGCGAACTGTACGACTCGCTCCGCCTGGAGGGCATCCTCCAGGCGCCCGTGGGCCTGGTGGTCAGCCATGTGCCGCCGCCGGGTCCGATCCTCGGGACCACCAGCGTCCCGGCGGCGACCGAGTACAGCGTGGTCGCCGCGATCACCCTGTTGTGGCTGGCGGTGACGGCGGAAGGCCTCGGTATGGGATGGGTGAGTCTCGTGGAACCCGGCCATCTCTCCGACAGCGTGCGGCTTCCGCCGGGCGCACGCCCTCTGGCCTACCTGTGCCTCGGGTACCCTGCCCTGGAGCTGGACGAACCACTGTTACAGACCGTCGGGTGGGGACGTCGTTCCCCGCTGTCCGTCGACTGGGTCTGACCACGCCGGGGGACCGGGGTCAGGCCCGCTCGACCCCGACCTCGATGACGGTCCCCCACGGGTCGTCGAATCGCAGGACCGCGCCGTCGTGACGTGTCTCGATCCGGTGGTCGGCCAGTCGCTGCCGGAGTGCGTCGACATCGTCCGCGGTGGGCAGCTCGATGTTCACCCGGCCCAGGCCCAGGGCCGCCGCGCGCGGGCCGGCGCCGGCCGTGCCCCAGGTGTTGACCGCGATGTGATGGTGGTACCCGCCGGCGGCGATGAACAGTGCCGAACCGACGTCGCTCATCACCTCGAAGCCGAGGGCGTCGACGTAGAAGTCGCGGGCTGTCCCGATGTCGCCGACCTGGAGGTGGACGTGCCCCAGTGCCGCGGACGTCCCGATCGACGAACCGGCGACCGGCGGGGTGAGGTGCGTGCGCAGGAAGGCGTTGGGGTCAAGCGGGTTGGTGGCCACCTTCAGCAACCCGTGGGGCTCGGTGGCCCAGGTGTCGCGGGGCCGGTCGGTGTACAGCTCGACACCGTTGCCCTCGGGGTCGTCGAAGTAGAACGCCTGACTGTAGAGGTGATCGGCGCTGCCGGTGAAGGATCTCGGCGCATGCCGGGCGACCGAGGCGACGGCCGCGGCCAGCGACGGCTCGTCGTCGAACATCACCGCGGTGTGGAACAGTCCGGCCTGCCCCTGCGTGCGCGGCGGCAGCTCGGGCATGCGGCGCATCCGCACGATCGGTCGACCCGCCCGGCCGAGCACGGCGGTCTCGCCGGCCTGCTCGAGCACGTCCAGGGCCACGCCGTCGGCGTAGAACGCGATCATCGAGTCCAGGTCCCGGACCAGGAGTTCGACCGCGCCCATGCGCGTGTCCGCCGCGAGCAGGTCGTCGGCCGGGCGCTCGGCCAGGCTGCGGGGATCGGGGTTCTGGACGTAGACGGGCATGGTGCCCTCCTTGCTCTCGGCATCGCGGTTGCGTGATGTGTCATCTATATCAACCGGCCCACCCGCTCGCCTATTCCGTGATGCGTCACCCACCCCCGCGGGACCGCCGGCCGGGGCGCCTACTCCGCGGCGTCTACTCAGTGACGTCGAGGAAGCCCGCCGCGCCCTTCTCGGCGTCGGCGAACGAGTGGTCCACGAACGTGTAGCGCCCGGGCTCGACGAAGGTCATCTCCACGAACCCGCCCTGCGACGGGGCCAGGTCGAGCGCCTGTGCGCCCCCGTTCCCACTGCCGAAGGCGTCCCGCCCGTCCCGCAGCAGGTAGGCGCCCTCCTTGTACACGGTGTCGAACTGTGAGCCCACCACGTGGAAGCTCGTCCCGTCACTCGGTCCGGCCGCCACCACCCACACGCGCACGGTCTCGCCGACCCGGGCGGTCAGCGGGTCCCGCCGGTACTGGGTCGCGTGCCCGTTGAACATCACCAGGTCGGGCTGCCCGGCCGCGATCTTGCCGGAGTCGAACGGCTCGTCCTCGGCGCCGAGGTACGACTCGGACTGGACCAGGGCGTACTCGCGGTCCACCTCGGTCAGGCCCGGCGGGTCCACGATGAGCGCGCCGAACATCCCCGCGGCGACGTGGCCGCTCATGGGCGCGGTCGCACAGTGGTAGAGCCAGGCGCCGGCCCGAGTCACGGTGAACCGGTACTCCAGCTCCTCGCCCGGCGGGATCGTCCGCATCACCTCGTCGGGACCGACGTCGCCGGCGTGGAAATCGATCGAGTGTCCGATGGTCCCCTCGTTGCGGAGGGTGACGATGAACGTGTCACCCACCGTGCCGCGGAGGGTCGGGGCCGGCAGCCCGCCGTTGTAGGTCCACACGGGCCGCACCACCCCGGGCGCGAGTTCGCCGGTGGTCTCCTCGACCGTGAGGGTGATCCGGTGTTCGCGGCCCGTCGGGGCGGGCGCGAGGGCCGGGTCGCGGGTCACGAACTCGTCGGAGGGCGGGGCCAGCACGTCGATCGCCTCGGCGGGGGCGATGCCCGCGGCGCCCCCGGCCCCACCATGGGCGTCGTGCCCGGCGGCGGGATCACCGCCCTCGACCCGGACCTGGAAGGTCATGCCCATCGCCCTGTGCCCGGCGATCGTGCACCATCCCTCGAGGGAACGCCCGACCACGCCGGCGTCCACCGTGGCGGTTCCGCCCGGGTCGACCCTGCCCGAGCCGGCCCCGTTGGTCAGGTACAGGTCGTGCACCGTCGTGTCGTCGTCGTTCGTCAGTTCGATCACCAGCCGGTCGCCGGCGGGGACCGTCACCGTGTTCGGTTCGAACCTCATCCCCACCGCCGTGACCTCCACGGTCGTCGTGTTCCCGGTCGGGGTGACCGACGCGGCCTGACCGGTGCGGCGGAGTGGCGAGGACGGGTCGGCGGCGAGCGCGGCCCCCGTGGCGAGGACCACCACCAGCGCGGCGGACAGCGCGCCGACCAGATTCCGCCGACGGCCGGGCGCGATCTCCGGCCGGGACGTGCCCGGGGTGACGCGGGCGGGCTTCTCGCCGGCCTCGCGGGCCGCGGCCGCGCTCCGGATGACGGCCAACTGCGCGCGGACGGCGCGGATCATCACCGGCAGGAACAGCGCGAACCCTCCGAACGCCAGCGTGGAGCCGACGACCCGGGTCCAACTGGTCCCACCGGGCACGAGGAAGACAACCAGGCCGGCGTTGACCAGGACGAGGCGGAAGGCGACCAGGCGGTTCATCTCCACCATCCCCGCCCGCACCGCCGCCGGACCACCCCGCATCACGGTGGGCATGAGGAAGCTCATCGCCCCGAAGAGGATCTGGGCGGCCGCACCGGCGAGCAGCGGGGTCGTCACCTGTCCCAGTTCGCCGATCCGGCCGGTCGCGACGAGCCACGTCGCCCACCCCAACGACACCGGCAACCACACCAGCCCACACGCGATACTCATCGAGGCGAACTCCCGCGGCGGCGCCGTGCGCGCGGTGCGGACGAGGTGGACCAGGTGCCACAGCACGGCCAGCAGGTACACGCCCAGTGCCGTGGCGGTCACCGGCGTCACGCCCGCGAGCGAGCCCGCCGCGGCCACCACCACCGCGACCGACATCACCCCCAGGGACCGGACCGCCGCCGCGTCCTGGCCGGCGGCCATGGGGGTGCGCAGTACCGTCGCCCAGAAGGTCACCAGGGTGGTCAGGACGGTGATCCCGACGAACCCCAGGACGTTGACCGCGAGGTGGAACGCGTGCAGGCGGACGGCCCACTCCCCCGGGACCCCGACCCCCATGAAGGCACCGGCCACCGCCCCGGCGGGCAGGAACGCGGCCGCCACGGCGTAGTACCGGACGATCGGCCGGAACCGGGTCGGTTCCGCCGCCCGCAGCTGCCCGACCAGGTCCACGACGTACCAGGCCACCGCGCCGCCCACGACCGTGGCGCCGGTGACGATCGGGATCGGCCACGACCCGATCATGCCCACGACCAGGACCACGATCCCGGCGTTGAGCAGCATGATCCTGCGCACCTGGAGCGCGCGTGACGCCTCCGGGGGTCGCCGGTGCAGCAGGGTCTCGGTGAAGTGCTGGCCCCACACGAGGATCGAGTTGGTGAGCAGGCCCAGGGTGAAGACGTGGATGATCGTCCACGTCGCGGCGGGCACCCACCGGTGGACCACACCCAGCAGCACGAGGGCGATCATCCACAGCTGCACGGGCCGGGTCGCCCGGCGGTGCCACGACCCCTTCCGCCGGGACGGGGTCCGGTGCGCCGCGGTGTCCATACCGCCGAGTCTAGGTCCGCCCCCCGACCGCGCAGACGCCTACTGCGGCAGCGGGGCCAACCCGGCGATCTCGAGGGCGCGACGGCCGCGGTCCGACGTCACCAAGTCGAGGAACTCGCTCGCGGCCGCGCGCTCGGCCCCGGCGTCGGGGCCGTCCTCGGCACCCGGGATCCTGGCCACCGTGTACCGCGTCGTGCCGGCGTCCTGCGCCAGCTCCCTGTCGCGCTGGTCGACCTCGGCCAGCGCCACCCAACCGTGGGACGCGGCGACATCGGTGCGGTAGACGATGCCCACGTCGAGTTCATGGTCCGCCAGGCGGGCCGCGAGCGCGCGCGAACTCGGATCACGGGGGACCCCCGGCGGGGTGGCCACGCCCGCCACGGCCAACAGCGACTCCGCCGCGCGACCGCAGGGGACGTCCAGCTCGCACAGCCCCACCCGCAGGTCGGGCCGTTCCAGGTCGCGGAGGCCGGTGACCTGGCGCGGGTTGCCGGACGGGACCGCGACGACGACGTGGTTGCGCGCGAACACCACCGGTTCGACCGCCACTCCCGTATCGACGAGCCACTGCATGGAGCCCTCGTCCGCGGAGGCGAACACGTTGATGTCGTCGCGGGCGGGCATCCCCTCGGCGATCGTGTCGGAGCGGCCCAGTTCCAGGCTCACCCGGACCCCGGGGTGCTCGTCCTCGAAGACGTCGATCATCTCGGTGAACGCCTCGGACAGGGACGGCGAGGCGGCGACCCCGAGGGTCATGACGGGGGAGTCGGGCTCCGGCTCGGCGCACGCGACGGTTCCCGAGCACGCCAGGGCGAGAGCGAACGCGCTGACAGCCCGGCCCCGGTTCACCGATCAGCCTCCGGCGAAGGGAGGCAGCACGTCCACCTCGGAGACACCGTCGATCGAGGCGTGGGGGTCACGGGTCGTCTCCTCACCCACGAGGAACGACGACACGGTCACGATGCTGGCCAGCGGCTCACCGTGTCGCTCGCAGACCTCCCGCGCCAACTCCCCGACGGTCGTGGCCTGTGTGTGCAGCCGTTCGCGGGCGGTACCCGCGGCGTCCTCGGCGGCCGCGTAGTACCCCACGGTGATCACTCTCGGTGTCCTGCTCACGACGTCAACCCTATCCTCCGGCACTGACACGTCAACCACCTATGGCGCCCATCGACCGCCGCGGCCTGTGGAAGGCGGTGCCGCCGATGCCGTGGCCTGCCTGCTTGCCCCACATCGCGCCGCGCCAGACCTCGGCGACCTCGTGGTCCGGGGCGCCCGATCTCAGCACCCCGAGGACGTCCGTCTCGTCGTCGCTGAACAGACACGACCGCACGGTCCCCTCGGCGGTGAGGCGGGTCCGGTCGCAGGCGGCGCAGAAGTTGCGGGTGACGGTCGCGATCACCCCGACCGTTGCGGGAGCATCTCCCACGGCGCGTCCGGCGACCCGCCACATCTCGGCCGGCGCGGACGGGTCCTCGCGCCCGGCGGGAACGAGGTCGAAGCGGGTGCCGAGGGAGTCCAGCACGTCCTGCGCGGTCACCATCTCCGCGCGCGACCACGTGTTGTCGGCGTCGAGCGGCATCTCCTCGATGAACCGTAGTTGCACCCCCTCCGCCAGGGCCCATTCCAGCAGGTCGGGCGCTCCGTGCAGGGTCGCCCGCAGGGGCACCGCGTTGACCTTCACCGGGTCCAGGCCGGCCTCGACCGCGGCCCGCACTCCCCGCAGGACGGACGGCAGCCGGTCCCTGCGGGTGAGTTGGGCGAACTCGAGGCGGTTGACGGTGTCCAGGGAGATGTTGATCCGGTCCAGACCGGCCTCGACCAGCGCGCCGACCCGGTGTTCGAGCCCCACGCCGTTGGAGGTCATCGCGATCGGCAGGTCGGGGCACTCGGCCCGCGTGCCGGCGATGATGTGCTCGAGGTCGGCCCGCATAAGGGGTTCTCCCCCGGTGAAGCGGACCTCGTGCACGCCCAGCTCGCGGTGCGCCAGGGCGACCAGCCGGATCACCTCGTCAGCGGTCATCCGCGCGGCGTCCGGGATGGGCGGCAGTCCTTCCTCGGGCATGCAGTACGTGCAGCGCAGCGAGCACTTCTCGGTCAGCGAGACGCGGAGGTCGCGGGCGACGCGGCCGAAGGAGTCGACGAGCAGCGGGGTGGCGGGGCGCGTGGAGGGGCTGCGGGTGTCCGGTTCGGTCACGGCGCCCACCTCCCTCCGCGGTCGCGTGGCTCCGAGTGTAGGGGGCACCGTCCGGCGGCGTGCGACCCCCGTCCGGTCACCTATCCGCTGTGTCCCCGTCCGCGGCGCGCCCCTGGCGGGGCGGGGACGTCCGGGTTCGGACCCAGGAGCGTGAGCTCGTGGATCTCGTCGCGCTCGGCCTGGCCCCGCAGCTGCGGCGCGATCGCCCGCCCCAGGTGGTAGCCCAGGACCACCACGAGGGTGCCCAGCGCGATGCCACCAAGCTGGAAGTCGCCGGTGATGACCAGGGTGGTGTCCCCGATCGCGATCACCACACCCGCCGCCACCGGCACCAGGTTGAGCGGGTTGCCGAAGTCGACCCGGTTCTCCTTCCAAATCTTGGCGCCGAGCAGGCCGATCATGCCGTAGAGCACCACCGTGATGCCGCCGAGCACGCCGCCCGGGGTCGCGGAGATCACGGCCCCCAGCTTGGGGGAACACCCCAGCACGATCGCGGTCAGCGCGGCCACCACGTAGGCGGCCGTCGAGTACACCTTGGTCGCGGCCATCACGCCGATGTTCTCGGCGTACGTCGTCGTCGCCGATCCACCGAACGAGGTCGCCAGCACGGTTCCCGCGCCGTCCGCGGCGAGGGCCCGGCCCATCAGGCCGTCGGTCTCGGTGCGGGTGATCTCGCCGATCGCCTTGACGTGCCCGGCGTTCTCGGCGATGAGCGCGATGACGCCCGGCACCACGAGCAGTACGAACGCCAGCGAGAAGTCGGGCGCGTGGATACCCACCACGCCGGCGGCCTCGTCGGTCATCGGCGGCAGCCCGATCCACGGCGCGTCCCACACTCCCGACCAGTCCACGCGCGGGCTCTCGGGCCCGGTGACCAGGTCGAGCACCCAGGACAGGACGTAGCCGAAGACCAGGGACAGGAAGATCGCGATCCGCCCGGCGAAGCCCTTGAGTCCCACGGTCATCCCGATCAGCACGATCATCACCGCCAGCGCGACCCACTGGTCCTGCGGCCAGTACGTCTCCGCCACCACCGGCGCCAGGTTGAAGCCGAGCAGCATCACCACGGCGCCGGTCACCACCGGCGGCAGGATCGCGGTGACCACGCGGCCGCCCACGACGTGCACGATCAGGCCCACCACCAGCAGCGTCGCGCCGGCGACGAGCATGGCGCCGGTCACCTCGGCGCTGGTGCCGCCCTGCGCGCGGATGGCGGCGACCGCGCCGACGAATGCCACCGAGGTGCCGAGGTAGCTGGGGACCTGCCCCTTGACCACCGCGAGGAACAGGAGGGTGCACACGCCGGAGAAGAGGATCGCCAGCTGCGGGTTGAGCCCCATGATGATGGGGAAGACGAATGTCGCGCCGAACATCGACACCACGTGCTGGGCGCCGATCCCGATGGTCCGCGGCCAGCTCAACCGCTCCATGGGGGCGACAACCTCGCCGGGTCTGATGTTCTTGCCGTCGCCGTGTACCGACCAGAGACCCACTTCTTCCCCACTCTCGCTGCGTCCGGCCGCACTCGCGCGGACCGTAGGCACAGTACAACGCGGTTACGGTGGTTACATGACCTCCCTGCCCGACAGGCCGAGCCGCCCGTCCCCCGCCGAGTACCGCGAGCTCCTGCGTGCGCACCTGGAGCCGGTCCTCGAGCGGGCCGCCCGCAGTACGCACCTGCCGCTCGCGGCGTGCGCGGACTCGGTGCTCTCGGCGGCGTTGCGGGCGTCGGTCGACCTGCCGCTGTTCGTCAACTCGCAGATGGACGGGTACGCGGTGCGCTCCGCTGACGTGGCCGGGGCGGGACCCGACTCGCCGGCGCGGCTGACGGTGGTCGGGGCGGTGCACGCCGGTGACGGGCCGGGACCCGATGTCGACGACGACGAGGCCTGCAAGATCATGACCGGAGCGCCCGTCCCCCGGGGTGCCGATTGTGTGGTGCCCATCGAGGACACGACCGTGAGCGAGACCGACCCCACTGTCGTCCTGGTGCATGCGCCGCGGTCGCGGGGCGAGTTCATCCGTCGCCCGGGGGACGATGTCCGGGCCGGCGACGTGGTGATCGACGCCGGGGTGCGGCTACAGGCGCGGCACCTGGCGGCGGCGGCCTCGCTCGGGGAGTCGGGACTCGGCGTGCGGCCGCGGCCGCGGGTCGGGGTGGTGGCGACCGGTTCCGAGCTGGTGGCGCCGGGGCGGCCGCTCGCGCCCGGCCAGATCTGGGAGTCCAACTCGATCACCCTGGCCGCCGCGCTCAAGGCGTGCGGCTGCGAGGTCACCACGACGCTCATCAGCGGCGATGACCGCGCGGCGTTCACCTCGACTCTCGACGAGGCCGCCGGGGACGCCGACCTCGTGGTGACCGTCGGCGCGGTGTCGATGGGCGACGCCGAGGTCGTGCGCCAGGTGCTCGCCGACCGGGAAGGCGCTCGTTTCGCCCCGATCGCCATGCAGCCCGGCGGCCCGCAGGGGCTCTCGAGCTGGCGTGGGACTCCCGTGGTGTGCCTGCCGGGCAACCCCGTGAGCGCGATGGTGTCGTTCGTCGTGCTCCTGCGGCCGGTCATCCTCGAGGCCGTCGGCCGCGCGCCGATCCGCCCCGTCCGCGCCCGCCTGTCCCGCGATGTCACCTCGCCTGCCGGGCGGGTGCAGTACCTGCGGGCGGCGCTGGCCGCGGACGGCGACGGCCGGCCCACTGCCGATCCGGTCTCGGGCCCCGGCTCGCACCTCGTGGCCTCGATGGCCCGGGCGGACGTGTTGATCGAGATCCCCGCCGACGTCACCTCACTGGAGTCCGGCGCCGAGGTCGACGTCCTGCCGCTGTAGGGGCACGCCGTACAGTCCGGGGGAAGGTGCGTTGACCAGCCTGCGCACGTCGTACTTCGCCGCAGGCGAGAACGGGGGTCCCGATGCGTTCCGACGCCGAGCCGACCGCGGAGCAGACCGCGGTGCCGGACGAGGGCCTTCTCAAGTACCTCGTGTACACGAGTACGCCGACCAGGCAGATGGTGCCCGAGGACTTCGAGTCGATCCTGCGCACTGCCAGGCACCGCAATCGTCGCGTGGGGATCACCGGCATCCTGCTCTTCCGGGACAACTGCTTCATCCAGTTCCTCGAGGGCCCACCGGCCGAGATCGATGCCCTCCTGGACGACATCATCGCCGATGAGCGGCACCACCACCTCCGCGTGATCCTCACCGAGACGACCGTCGACCGCAGCTTCCCCGATTGGCGGATGGGATTCGGGACGCCCGGGGCCCACGAGCCAGCCGGCCTGCCCGACGAGCGCGACAGTTTCAACGACCTCGCCGCCGGTGCGGACGGGGGCACGGTGCGACGGGCGGCCGACGACGTGTCGACCTGGTTCAAGGCGAAGGAACACTCCGCCGCGTCCTGACCGGGGTTTCGCAGCTGGTGGGCACACGGTAGGCGCCGAAAGTTGGTGTGGCCTGCGGTAAGGCATGTTGAAGCTCGCAGGGGTCGTGTTACTACGGCCCCTGCGGGTCTGCGCGCGGGGCGGTGTCAGGTGGTGGTGAAGTCGGCGAACTTCGGTGGCTCGGGCAGTTCGAGGTCGCGCCAGATCTGCTTTTGGGCCTCGGTGGGCTGGGAGCGCTGCCTGACGGTGCCTTCGCTGGTGGCCAGGGTGACCAGGTGGAGCCGGTCGAGTTCATGCCGCAGGGTGCGCCAGGTCTGCCCGGTGGTGGTCTCGGCGACGCGGATCAACAGCAGTGCGAGCCAGCACAGTTGCACGTGGGCGCGGATCCGGTCCTCGCGACGGTGGAACACCGGCCGCAGGCCGAGGCTGCTTTTCATGTCCCGCCAGCCGGCCTCCACGGCCAGGAGTTGCTTGTAGGCCGCGGCCAGATCTTCGGCGGTCAGGGTGGTGTCGGAGGTGCGCAGCAGCCACTTGCCGTCGAGCTGGGCCTCGCGCTTGGCGGCGGCCCGGTCGATGCGCAGCAGGCCAGTGGCGGTACGGCGCAGGTAGCGGCGCAGGCCCGGCTTGTTCTTCAGCGAGCCGACGAACTCCGAGCGCTTCGCGGGAGTCCACGCATCGGAGCCATCGATCAATCCGGCCAGATGGTCCATCAGGTTCGCCCGGACTGCCTGGTCGCGGTCTGCCTGGTCGGGGTTGTGGCAGATCACGAACCGCACCGCCCGGGCGCCACCATCGCCGTCACCCTGGCCACCGGGGGCGACGCGCACTTCCTTCACACGCAGATTGCCGGCCACAGTGCGGTAGCGCCCCGGGCGGGCCAGGGCAGCGGTGGCCTCACGGTTGGTGTGGCGCAGCTTCTCGGCGTGGATGTAGTGCCCGCCACCGCGGGTGAGATAGCTGCGGTTGGCCTGCGAGGCGAAGCCACGGTCGGCGACCCACACCATTCGGCGCAGGTTCCAGTCGTCCAGATCGTCCTTGATGGTGCGGATGATCTGACTGTCACCGGTGTCGCCCGGGAAGGTCCAGCAGCGCACCGGGATGCCATCGCGGGTGACGGCCATCGCGATGACCACCTGCGGTAGATCGGTGCGGAAGTCTTTGGAGTGGCCGAACGCGCGGGCCCCGGATTCGACCGGATTGGCGTCCTCGTCGCCAGGGTTGTCGTCCTGGAGTTCGGGCAGCTCGTCGGGGTGGTCGGTCTCAAAATAGGTGCTGGTGGTGTCGACGAACACGATGTCCAGATCGAGGTTGAGCAGGTTCGCCACGGAGTCGAAGATCTCGGCGGCGATCTCCTCGAGCACCTCCAGGAGGAAGTCCATCGCCCGGTAGGCGTGATCCTCGCCCAGTTCGGCCAGCCCGTCGATCGCGACCCGCTCGCCCACCCAGCCGGTCGCCGCCAGCTTCGATCCTGGTTCCAAGGCCCGCTGGGCGACCAGGGCGAACAGCACCCGTTCGGTGAACTGCCCATCCAACCGGCGACCGTCAGCGGCGCGGCGGATCGCCGCCCCGA
>NZ_JAUMSR010000001.1:3161737-3251340 GCF_032905965.1 Dietzia sp. IN118
GCCCAGTCGCTGCCACATCTGGTCCAGGGTCCAGGCCCCGCCGAGGCGACGCGAATCAAGGATCTCCACGTCCCCGCCCGCCACCGCGGCGGTGGCCTGCTCAGGCGTCAGGAACCGCGAGATCGAGGACACCAACCGCTCCAGTCCCTTGCGGTCGACCTGCTCGGCTCGGCCGAAGTTGTGGATCACCTTCGCCCTCGGAACGCCGGTATCCGGGTGACGTTCGTTGTGCGCCAGCTGCAGATACGACACCGTCGAGCCGTCCCGGTTGGTGCGCTTGGTCTGACGCAAGTACATGCCTACATGAAACCACGGACAACCGCCCATGGCCAGCCGAACACGCCGAAAGTCGTGTGCCTACAAGTAATCAGGATTCCAGACAGCATGCAAGGCCCTGACCAGGCACGGCCCGATCACGAACTACTACGAATGCCTACAAGCTGCGGAACTCCGGCCTGACCCGGCACAGCAGACGTGTAAATGAAGAGCGTCCGACGCACCCGCTACAAGCGGACTGTGCGCCGGACGCTCGTGCTCACCCCGGGTCAGATGTGACCCGGCGTGTCAGAACCAGTGTTTACGTCCACCGACCGCGCGGCCTGCCGCACCGAGGATGACGAGGATGACGCCGATCGCGATGAGCACGAGACCGATCGTCCAGAGGATGGGGATGTCCAAGAGGAATCCGAGGATCAAGAGAATCGCGCCAAGAATGATCATTTGTTCGTCCTTTCACCGTAATTTTTCGGGAACGACTGAGCGTACCCACGTCCCACAGAGTCCGCGACCGATCGCGCCCGGTCACGCCCGCGCCTCATCCCGTGCTGTCGAGCGCCTGCTGCCAGAAGTCGATCTCCAGCCGGGTGGCCGTGCGGAACACCTCGGTGAGCTCGTCGAGGCGGCGGTCGGTGAGCCCGCCGTCGGACAGCACGTCGAGCTGCTCGATCGCGGCGCCGGCGGCGGCGGTGAACTCCGCCCCCGAGTACTCGGAGATCCACTCGCCGTAGGGATGCTCGCCGTCGTGCTCGGCGAGCCGGGGCGCCAGGTGCGCGCCGATCTCGGCGTAACCGATCGTGCACGGGGCCAGCGCTACATGCAGGTCGAGCAGGTCCCCCGCCATGCCGGAGTCCAGCACGTACCGGGTGTAGGCGACGGTGGCCTGCTTCTCGGCGGCGGCCTCGAGTTCGGCGCGCGGGATTCCCCAGCGGTCGGTGAGCCGCAGGTGCAGTTCGGTCTCCGCGAGGATCGCGCCGGTCGCCCGGTGGGCGGCGGTGATGTCGGCGAGGGTGCGGCTCTTGTAGGCGGCGAGCGCGTTGGCGCGGGCGAATTGCACCAGGAAGTGGAAGTCCTGCACCAGGTAGTCCTGGAACACCGCGAGCGGCAGGGTGCCCTGCCCGAGCTCGGTGACGAACTCGTGTTCGGTATAGGCCTCCCACTCTGGACGGCAGCGGTCTTTCAGGGTCTCGAACAGGGTCACTCGGCTCTCCCGTCGTGGGCGGACATCAGGCGGGCGACGATCGCGCCGTGAGGTCGAGCTCCCGGCCCGGTCCGCGTGTAGGTCTCGATCACCTCGAAGTCTGCCATCCGCAACTCCTCCGACAGGGCCTCAACCGACCAGCGGTAGGCCCCGGCCACGGCGTGATCGAACCGTTCGACCTCCGCACCGTGGAAGAACCCGAGCAGTAGTCCGCCGCCGGGGCGCAGACACCGCGCCATCCGCAACAGCGTCGGTCGCACGGTGGCCGGTTCGTGGTGGATGAGCGAGTACCAGGCGAGAATCCCCGCGACCTCGCCGGGCGACCGGGGTAGCGCGTCGAGGTCACCCACCTCGAATCGACACCCGGGATGAGTTCGGCGGGCGTGACTCACGAACTCCGGTACCTGGTCGACTCCGCGCACGTCGACGCCCCGGGCCGCCAGGTGGCCCGTCCAGTGCCCTGGGCCGCAGCCTGCATCGATCAGCGGCCCGTCGAGCTGATCCGCCCAGCGCGCGACCAGCTCGAGGTCCGAGGGGTGGACCGACGCGATAGAACCGAGGTGGTCGATGTACTCCTGTGCGCGGCTCGAATACGCCGCTCCGACCTCCCCGGTCACGACGACCTCCCCCGTCGGCGACTCGGCTGTACACCCTCCCACCGGCGGAAACTGCGGGAGAAGGTCGCGGTCTCGGAGTAGCCCAGCTCGGCGGCCACCTCGGCCACCGGGACGTCGTGCACCAGCAGCTCGAGCGCCCGCTGATGCCGCACCTCGTCGACCAGCGTCCGATACGAGGTCCCTTCCGCTCCGAGGTGGCGTCGCAGGGTGCGGACATCGACGTGCAGTTCCGCCGCCACGTCCGCCATCGACGGCCAGGTTCCGCGCTCGTGCCGGAGCCGGCTGCGCACCTGGCCGGCCACGCCGACCCGCGCGAGCCTGTCGGCGAGGAGCGCGCGGCACTGCCGCTCGAACACTCGCGCCGTGTTCTCGTCGCCCTGCGGCAGCTCGGCCTCGAGGGCCTGTCGCGAGACGGTCAGCCGGTTGCGCGCGGCGTGCGGCGTGACCGTGTCCGGCGCCAGGCCCCACGCGTGCCCGACCAGCGCCGCGCTCTCCGGGCCGAGGGTCGTCTCGAGCGAGACCGGCCCCAGGTCGATCCGGGCACCGCGGAACGCCGCGGCCAACCCTGCCAGGTCCCGCTCCACGACGAAGGTGCGCACGTCGGCGGGGATCTGGTCGTCGGCGGCGACCAGGACCGCCCCGCCGTCCGGGCCGTCCACCTCGAGAGAGAACTGCACGTGGGTCGGGGACAAGGCGAGATAGGGGATCGCGCGATCGATCGCCGCCTGCACGGTGGGGCCCGCGAGCATCATGAAGCCGATGACGCCGGTCCGTCCGATGGTGGAGTGGGCACCGACGCCCGCCCCCAGCCCGGGCCGGTCTCCGAGGCGCGCGAGCAGGGTGCGAATCACCGTGAACTCCTGGTGCGCCCAGATCTGCGCGGTCTCGTCGTGGAGGTCGCCGGGATCGAGACCCGTGCCAGCCAGGCACTCCGTCGTCGTCATCCCGTGGGCCAGCCCGCCCTCCACCATGATGCGGACGCCCTCGGTGCCCCGCGGCACCGCCCATACCGGCGAGGAGTCCATCGGCCGACCGTAGCAACACCGGGCGGCGGATGTCCGAAAATGCCAACTCTGCGCCCGTTTGCGACCTTCCCGCGCCCGCGTCGGGTGGTTAGCGTCACAGTCATGACTCTCGCCGCACGCGCAGGAACCGCCCAGTCAGCCGGCCCCACCGGCCTCGCCGACGAGATCCGGGCGCTGTACGCGCGGGCCAAGGCCGCCGTCGGCGAGGACGACCTGGCGCACATCCGCAACGTCACCGCCTACGGCCGGGCGATCGACGCCCGTCGCCGCGAGTTGCTGCGCGAGGGCGGGCCGCGGGCGATCCGGCGGGCCACGGCGCTGGAGATGATGTACCGGCTCATGCAGTTCTCCGAGCTCGGGCACAACATCGTCCACGGCAGCTACGACCACCTGCCCGGCAACGGCGAATATCACTCCGACCGTTACGAGTGGGACTTCAACGTGGACGTCGACCACTGGAAGACGATGCATCACGTGGGCCACCACCCCAACACGAACATCGTCGGCAAGGACCACGACCTCGGCTACAGCATCTTCCGCGGCAGCGCCGGACAGGACTGGTACGGCCACCACCTCGGTCAGGTGGCGCTCATCTCGGCGCTGGCGGCAGCGGCCCCGGCAGCGGCTCCGTTCTTCCTGGCCAACATCGCCCGCAAGGTTTCCGGCGACCCGTTCTTCAGCGCCTACACCCTGCGCTAGCCCGCCCGGATCGCCGGACGCGACCTGAGGCGTCGCTTCATCGACGAACCGTTCCGCTCGGGGTGGAAGCCGCTGCCCACCCTGCTGGCCAACTACTCCGGCGGCGTCACCGGCTACATGGCCGTGTTGTTCCTCGTGTTCATCGAGCACCACGCCGGCGAGCTGGAGCTGTTCACCGACCCGGGCCCCGACGAGACCGCCGACCAGTACTACGAGCGACAGATCCGGGCGACCCGCAACTTCCTGCCCAGCACGCAGATGGACGACGCCCTCGCGCGGGTCCTGGAGGAGGAGGTGCCGTTCGCCGATCGCCCCGACCTGCGGATCTTCTACGGCGGCCTCGACACCCACGTCGAGCACCACCTCTTCCCCGACCTACCGCCGTCGATGCAGCGCCGGATCGCCCCGGAGGTTCGGGCCATCGCTGCCAAGTACGGGCTTCCGTACCACGAGACCCCGCTGCTGGAGACCGTGCCGCTGATCGCCAAAACGCTCACCGGGCTGTCGGTCCCGTTCGGCGAGCGCGAGTTCGGCCGCCCCTCGACACTGTTGCGCGACCCCGCCTCACTCGTACGCCGCGTGCGCGCCGGGCTGTCCTACAGGCCCCTGCCCGAGTCGCCGTACCTGGACAAGCCGCGCTTCCACAACGTGCCGGTCAGGGTCCTGTCCGCGACGCCCGTCGCCGACGGCCAGGCCGTGTCGGTGCGGTTGGCCCGCCCGCGCGGCTGGGAGGACATCGGGTGGGATGCCGGGGCGTACGTGTCGCTCCGGGTCGCCGGCGGAGGCGATCACGGCGGCGATGGTCAGGGCGGCGAGGAGTCGGTCCGCCAGTACAGCCTGGTCCGCGACAGTTCGGACGCGGAGGGGGATGCCGGGGGCGCCATGGAGATCTGCATCAAGCGGGTCGAGGGCGGGCGGGTGTCCACCCGGCTCAACGACTCGTTGCGCGCGGGCGACCACGTGACACTGGTCGGCGTGCCGCAGTCCTCGGGCGACTTCCCGACGCCCTCGCCGGGTGCGAAATCCCTGCACATCGCCGGCGGGGTGGGGATCACCCCGATCATCAGTCTGTTGCGCCGCATCGCCCGCGACGCGCGCCGCGGCCAGCCCGACGGAGCCACCGGTACCCGCCCCGACGCGACGCTGCTGTACGTCAACCGCGACGACCGCTCGATCATCTTCGAGTCCGAACTCCGCGAGCTCGCCCGCGACTCCGGCATCACCCTGCACCTGTTCACCGATGCACCGTCCGCGCGCGAGGACCTCTCCACCTGCCGACTCGGCCCAGAGCTCCTGCAGCGCGTGGTCCCCGACGCCGCCGATCGCGAGACCTACGTGTGTGCCCCGGCCGCGCTCATCGACCTGACGCGCGGGTGGCTGCGTGACCTGGGCCAGCCGGCCGGGCGGTTCCACGCCGAATCGTTCACCGCGCCCGAACTGGACCGGCCCGACGACGACGGCAGTCGCTACACCGTCCGTTTCCGCCGCACCGGCACGGCGGTGGAGATCGACGGTGCCACCACCCTGCTCGAGGCGGCCGGCCGCGCCGGGATCGCCGTCCCCACCGGCTGCCAGCGCGGGCTGTGCAAAGCGTGTGTGACGCCCAAGCTCAGCGGCACCATCCGCGCGGAGGCCGCCGACCGTGCACCCGGCGCCGTCGCGCAGGAGCGCGTCACCGTCTGCACCGCGCTGGCCTGCTCGGACGTCGAGCTGGATCTCTAGTCGGCCGTCACCACTTCCCGCGCGTGTACTGCGGCGGGTACGGGGCCCGCCGCCAGTCCAGGCCGAGTTCGGCAGCCGCGCGCTGTGGCCAGGCGGGCTCGCGCAGTGCGGCGCGCCCGAGGAACACCACGTCAGCGCGCTCGTCGACCAGCAGCTGTTCGGCGTACTCCGGGTCACTGATGAGCCCCACGGCGCCCGCCAGGACTGCACCCGACGCGCGCACCTCCTCGGTCAGCGGCACCTGGTAGCCCTGCTCCAGTTCGACCGGCGGCCGGTCGGGGGTGTTGGCGGCCGAGGAGACGTCCACCAGGTCGACCCCGTGCTCGGCGAGCCGGCCCGCCAACCAGCGCGAATCCTCCGGGGTCCAGCCGCCGGGCACCCAATCCGTGGCCGAGATCCGGACGAACAGTGGCTTACCTTCCGGCCACACCTGCCGCACCGCGTCGCAGATCTCCAGCAGCAGCCGGGCCCGGTTGTCGCGCGAACCGCCGTAGGAGTCGTCCCGCTCGTTGGACAGCGGCGAGAGAAACTCGTGGATGAGGTACCCGTGGGCGGCGTGGATCTCCACGACGTCGAACCCGGCGTGGTCGGCGCGGCGGGCGGCGTCAGCGAACGCGGTCACCACCGCGCGGATCCCGTCGACGTCCAGCGCCTCCGGTGTGGTCATGTCACCGAACCCGATCGCCGAGGGCGCGACCGTCGTCCACGCACCCTCCTCGGGCGGAAGTGAGCCGACCGGGTATCCGGGCCACGCCCGGTACGCCGACGCCTTCCGCCCGGCGTGCGCCAGTTGGATGCCGATCGCCGCCCCCTGGGAGTGCACGAAGTCCACGATGGGCGCCCACGCATCGCGCTGCGTGTCGTTCCACAGCCCGGCGTCCTCGGGACTGATCCGCCCCTCCGGCACCACCGCCGAGGCCTCCGCGAGGATCAGGCCGAACCCGCCCTGCGCCCGCGCGCCCAGGTGCACGAGATGCCACGGCGTGGGCACCCCGTCACGGTCCTCGCACGAGTACTGGCACATCGGCGAGAGCCACACCCGGTTCCGGATCTCGAGGTCGCGGATACGGATCGGTTCGAAGAGCATCGCCATGTCGGCGATTAAACCCGCATCCCGTGACGCCCCGCCTCGCCGCACCCCCGGAGCCCGCCGCACCCGGCCGACTACCGTGAACGGCATGACTGACGCGCCGACCGGACAGGGCTCATCACCCGAGCCGCAGCTCACCCACCTCGACGCCGAGGGCCGCGTGCGCATGGTCGACGTCGGCGACAAGGCCGTCACCACCCGGACCGCCACGGCCGAGGGGGTCTTCCGCACGCGCCCCGACGTCGTGACCATGGTCGCAGGAGACTCGCTGGGCAAAGCCGACGTCCTGGCCACCGCCCGCCTGGCCGGGATCGGCGCGGCCAAGAAGACCTCCGAGCTCATCCCGCTGTGCCACCAGATCCCGCTGAACTCGGTCAAGGTGCACTTCGACCTCGACGACGAGGCCGGCGAGATCCACGTGAAGGCCACCGCCAAGACGACGGGCAGGACGGGTGTCGAGATGGAAGCCCTGACCGCCGTCTCCGTGGCCGGGCTGACGCTGCACGACATGGTCAAGGCCGTCGACCCGCTCGCCACCATGGACGGGGTCCGCCTCGCCGCCAAGACGGGCGGCAAACGCGGTGACTGGACGCGAGAATCCGAGGAGGCGACCGGGAACGACGACGAGGTGACGCGCGCGAACACCGGGCCCGCCGCGCTCGATTCCGGCCGAAGTGGTGTCGTCGTCGTCTCCTCCACCGCCGCCGCGCACGGCCACCGCGAGGACACCACCGGCCCCGCCATCGAGGGTTGGCTCCTCGAGCGCGGTTTCTCGCCGGTCGAGGTGCACGTGGTGGCCGACGCCGACATCGCCACGGCCGTCACCGAGCACGTCCGCCGCTCCCCCGCGGTCCTGTTCACCACCGGCGGCACGGGGGTCGCCCCGGACGACCGCACGCCGGAGGCCACCGCGCCGCACCTGGAGCTGGAGCTGCCGGGGGTCGCCGAGGCGATGCGGGCCCGCGGCCTGGCGGCCACGCCGACGGCGGCGATGAGCCGCGGGCTCGCGGGCTTCGCCGGACGTACCCTGGTGGCGAACCTGCCGGGCTCGACGGGCGGAGTCCGCGACGGGTTGGCGGTCCTCGACGACCTGCTCGAGCATCTGCTCGACGTCCACGCCCACGGAGGAGAACACCGATGAGCTCCAGTCCGCTGGTGGACATCACCGACCGGGAGATCGACCCGCGCGAGGTCGAGAAGGCCGTGTGGACCAGCGCCGACGGGGCGATGGTGACGTTCTCCGGCGTCGTGCGCGACCACGACGGGGGCCGCGAGGTCCACGACATCGAGTATTCGGCCCACCCCACGGCCCGCGACACGCTCGCCCGGCTCTGCGACGAGGTCGCGGCCGAGCACACCTCGGCGGCCGATTCCGGGCGCACCGTCCGCGTCTCCGCCGTCCACCGCGTGGGCGTGCTGCCGGTGGGCGAGGTCGCGGTGGTCGTGGTCGCCGTGGCTCCGCATCGGGCCGAGGCGTTCGCGGCGTGCTCGGAGCTCATCGAGCGTCTCAAGCACGGGGTGCCCATCTGGAAACGGCAGCGCTTCACCGACGGCGTCTCCGAATGGGTGGGCGTCGGCGACTGCTGAGGCGGTCAGGCCGGCCGTCTGCGGGGTCCGTGCCGGGTGTGGCCCGGAGGATTGATGAGTGTGCCGTCGTCGGCGACGATGCGGTCGGCGAAGGCGTTCCACTCGCGTTCCCAGATGGCGTCACGGGCACGGGCCAAGGGGCCCTTGGGTCTGGTGCGGTGTTCGTGTCCGGTGTCGGTGATGATGACGAGTTCACCCAACGGCCCGGACCGGTAGGCGTTGGTCCCGAACGTCTTCTCCCGGTGGTGTTTGCGGCACAGGCAGACGAGGTTCCACTCGGTGGTCGGCCCGCCGAGCTCGGGGTCCTTCGTGTTGAACGCGATCACATGGTCCACGTCGCAGGCCTCGGCGGGAACCGAGCATCCCGGGTGGCGGCAGGTGCCGTCGCGCATGCGGATTCGCTCGGCCATCGCCGGGGTGATCACGTAGCGCAGGGCGTGCTCGGGGGAGTCGAGCACGCCGGGGGCGGGGTCGATGAGCTCGAACCGCACGCTCGCGTCGTCGCCCTCGAGCAGTTCCGTGCAGAGCCATTCGACGCTGCTGTAGGTGCCGTGGACGAACTCGACGCGGTTGGGCAGGCCCCGGGCCGCGGAGGCGATCACGCTGATGCGGATCGGCTGACCGGCCCGCGCGGCGTTGCCCAGCGTGGGCCGGGGGAGGTCCGCCCCGAGCCTGACGTCGCCGAGTTCGATGCCGTCGTGCTCGGACGCAGGGGCAGCGGCAGGGTCGGTCGCGCAAGGGCTGGTCGCGGACGGGTCACCAGCAGGCGGATAGACGGCGAGCGCGGCGAGGGCGTCGGCGCGGAGCTGATCCAGGGAACCGTCCAGTCCGTCCGCCGAGGCGGCTGACGCATCGGTCTCGATGCGACGACGGAGGAGTTCGGCATCGGCGGCGGTGAGCTTGGCCCACATCGTGGCCATGCCGTTCCGGTCGCCGCGGAATCGGACCGAGCGGGTGGCGGCCGCCGCGGCGGCGGCGTCCTGCGCGGCAGCCGGGTCGTGTCGCTCCACGGCGTCATCGATCGCCGAGTCCACCGCGTTGCGGGTCGGCCGGTCGCCACCGTCGAGATCGCCTGTGAAGCGCGCGACCACCTCGTCCTCCACGGCCGACACGATCGCGTCGGACACCTCCGCCAGGCGACACGCGATATCGACCGCCAACTGCTCGGGCAGCAGCCCGCGGTCGACCGTGGATCGCAGACGGGGCAGCCGCCGGTGGATCTGCGTCCCGGCCGTCACCAACCGCGCGGCGTGCCAGCACGTGAGCTGACACGCCGCCACGAGGTGATCGCGGGCCCGCGCCTCCGGATCCAGCCGGGCGTACGCGGGCCGGCGCGAACCGGCGCCGGCCTCGTCGGCCTGCTCCGCCTGTGCCTGGGCGGACCGGGCGAACTGTTCGACCAGGACATGCGCCGCCTCCAGCCGCGTGGCCCCGGCGCGGTTCTGCGCCAGCGTCGCGGCACGGGCCGCCTCGCTGACGGCCTCCATGTCGACCATGCCGAGGGGCTCGGGTACGGCGAACAGCGAACTCGTCGTCGTCACCATTCCACCCCTCCGCCACCGACATCGAACCTACATTCGACAGTACCCGCACCGGCGCATTAGTACAAGGGTTCGATCATCTTCGATCACTCACCCCAACCGGGTACCCACCCACTGCGCCAGGATCCGCGCGCAGGCGTCGACACCCTCGACCCACGTGGTGCCCGCGGACTCGTCGGCGGCATCCGAGACGTGCTTGACCAGTCGCGTGAGCACGCCCACCATCGCGCCCGCCGCGGCCACCGCATACCCCTCCATGTCCACCAGGTCGGCGATCCCGGCCAGGCGGTCCCGCACCGGGCCGCCCGCGACGAAACTGTCGCCGGTTGCGAGCACTGGCGCAGCCGATCCCCCGGGCCCCGACGGCGCGGCGGCGTGCTCGGGGGTCACCGCGCGCGTGGCGGACAGCGCCAGCGGCGGGCCGTCGTGCCGGCCGGTGACGGCGTGCAGGGCGGGGTCGTCGAAGTCGTGCTGGAACACGGTCACGATCTCGTGCGTGCCCTCCATCCCCGGGTGCAGCCCGCCGGCCGTGCCCACGTTGACCAACTCCCGGGGCCGGGCTCCGCCACCGAGCGCGTGCGCGACGGCCACGGCCGCGCGCACCTTGCCGACGCCGGTCACGAGCACTGGGAAGTCGGTGACGAAGTGCCGTGCCTCCTGCTCCAGCGCGACGACGACGAGAGGGTGAGCCGGATCGACGGTCCCGATGAGTTCCACGCGCCATACGGTAGCCGTCGCGGGGCCCACCCGAGTCCGCCGCCGGGCCTACGGTGGAGTCGAACCACCCCGAGGGAAGAGGTCGTCCGCGATGTCCGTCCATGCCGCGCCCGTCACCACAGCACCCGTCACTACAGCGACCGCCGCCCGGCGCCGCGCCCTGCTCGCCCTTCCGGCGGCCGCGTTGCTCGCCTCCGCCGGCTGCTCGAACGGCACCGAGGACGCACAGGCGCCCGAGACCGTCACGGCCACGGTCAGTGCCCCCGTCGAGGTCAGCTCCCCGGCCACCGAGCAACCCGCCGGCGACCGCCGGGACCAGGCCACCGACTTCGACCGCGCCAACTGCGACACCGAAGTCTCCGGGCAGGACGTCACCGGCGACGTCACCGTCCGCGACGGGCAGACGTGCGTCCTGACCGACCTCACCGTCACCGGCGACATCGACGTGCTCGGTGGCGGCCGACTCGAGACGACGAACGTCCGCGTCACCGGGGACGTCGAGGCCGAGGGGCACGCCTTCGTCCTGGTCTCCGGCGGCGAGGTAGCCGGGTCGATCGAGCTGGACCGCGGTGGCGAGGCGATCGTGGAGAACGTCCGCATCGGCGACAGTCTGGAGTCGGAGCGCAACTCCGGCCCGCAGCGGTTCGAGGGCAACACGATCGGCGGGGATCTCGAGTGCGAGGCCAACGCCCAGGCCCCGACTGGTGGCGGGAACCAGGTCGGCGGCGCGCGCGAAGGCCAGTGCGCAACGCTCTGACCGACTGCCCGATTCACCCCCCGGGCGGGTCCCACCAGCGTCGCTCGCCCGCACCCAGCGGTAACCGGGCCACGACCTCGTGGCGGGCCCGGCCCCGCGGCCCCTCGCCGAGGAACGAGTCGACGAGCGCGATCTCGGAGACCTCCCACCGTCTGCTCGTGAAGGTGTCGAGCACCCGCAGCCAGGCGGTCGCATCGTCGCGGCCGCCGAGCCGGGCGAGCGTGAGGTGCGGACGGAACCGGGCGCCGTCCGGGGCGCAGCCCGCCGCACTGGCGGCCGAGCGGACGCCCGCCGCCAGTGCGTTGAGAGGCCGCTCCTCGGGCTGATCGACCCCCGCCCACAACACCTTGGCCCGCTCGACGGACGGGAACGCCCCCGCGCCGGCCAGTCGTAGCGTGAACGGCTCGTGCCTCCGGGCGACCGCCTCCACACGCTCGATCAGCTCGTCGAGGCGCCAGTCGTCGACGTCGGGACAGAACGTCAGGGTGAGGTGCCACTGGGCGGGGTTGGTCCACGCCAGACCCGACCGCGGTTCGAGGAACCGTTCCAGTTCCTCGCGAACCTCGTCGGGCGGCGCGACCGCGACGAACATCCGATGCCCCATCACTACACCGTGCCCATCACTACACCGTGGCCCACCACTCGCCCAGCCACAAGCCCGACGCGGCCGCGGCGATCGTCGCGGCCATCGTGCCCACCGCGTAGGCCAGCGCCATGACGACCCGCCCCTCCCGGCCGAGGCGGAGCGTGTCGTAGCTCGCGGTGGAGAACGTCGTGTACCCGCCGAGGAGACCTGTGCCGATCACGGAGACGGCCAGTGACCACCCCGGCTTCGCCGCGCCGGCGTAGAACCACCCCACGAGCAGGCCGAGGGCCAGTGAACCCGACACGTTGATGAGGAACGTCGCCAGCGGGAACGGGCGCCGCCAGCGCGACGACACCGCCACGTCCAGCACGTACCGCAGTGCCGCGCCGGCGCCCCCTCCCAGCGCGAGCCACCCGGCCAGGGCGGCGTCATCCCACGTCATGGGCACCACGGTGATGTTCACGAGGTCGCCCGCGCCCGGTCTGGTCGCCCCCGGGACGCCAGGACGATCCCGAGCATCGTCGCCACCGCGCCCAGCGCCAGCGTGGTGGCGCCGTAGAGGACGGCCACGGGGACATCGCCCCGGCCCATGAGCATCGCGGCCTGCAGGGCGATGAGGGAGTAGGTGGTGAATCCCCCGCAGAAGCCGGTCCCGAGCAGCAGTCGCACACCTCGTCGTCGTTCCCGGCCGGGGCGAGCACCATCCCGGTCAGCACCGTCGGCGAGCCGGGTCGCCAGGTACCCGAGCGCGAACGCGCCCACCAGGTTCACGGCGAGGGTCGCCACCAGCGCCGGATCGGGGACCACCAGTGACACCACGACGCGCGCGTAGGTCCCGGCCGCGCCACCGAGCGCGACCAGTGCCACCGCGGCGGGGAACCTCACTGCGTCGGTCCGCTCACGTGGACAGTCCGGCCTCCAGGGCGGCGTCGAGGCCGTTGCGATCACCGGTGATCTCCAGGCCCGCGGCGTCGGCGCCGACGCGGCCCCACAGCAGCAGGGAGAGGGTCTCCGGCGGCCCCGCCACCTCGACAACGCCCGTGGAGTCGGGGCCCGCACCGTCCGTACCGGGCAGCTCCCACTCCAGCGCGCCGAGGGCGCCCGCCCCGACCGGCTCGGCGCCCGCGGCGAGGCCCACCGCGGCCGGACCTTCCGGGGCGTGGGGGACGCCCCGGAGGCGGATCGTCACCGCGAGCGGCGGCACGTGGGCGGCCATGTGCGGGCGCATGACGGTACAGAACTCGTCGATCGTGTCGACCGCGACGTCCTCCGGCACGGGCGTCGTCGCGGCGGCACCGTGCAGGGCGTTCTCGACGTCCCAGCGGTGGACGAAGGTCTCGTGGAGCTGGCGCCGCGGCCAGAAGTCGGCGCGGCCCGGGCCGGAGAAGGTCCAGACCAGGGCGTCGGGGGCCGTGTCGGTGAACGTCGCCATCATCTCGGCGGTGAGACCGGAGTACCAGTCGGCAAGCGCGGCGGCGCCCTCGGTCACCGGCGGCGCGGACTCCATGACCGCTCCCCTGCCCCCGGTCCGGGTGTCGGGCGTGGCCTCGCGGACCGTGGCGGCGCCCCACCAGTTGACCGCGCCCAGGTGGACCACCAGGTCGTGCACGGTCCAGCCCGGGCACGAGACCACCGGGGCGGTGACGTCCGCACCGGTCCCGAGCCCGTCCCCGGCCAGGGCGTACCGCACCAACCCGACCTGCGCCTCGAGCGCGTCGAGCATCCTGGAATAGGCGAGCCGGGAGGTCATACGCGCGTCGCCTCGTCGGACCCGGGGCGGTCGTTGCCGTCCGCCCGGCGGCGGGTGAAGTCGATCTGTCGCCCCGCGTTGGACACCGCCACCACGGTGCCGGTGCCGAAGATGCCGTCGCGGTCGAACAACGAGGCCGTGCCCACGGCCACGCCGTCCGCGCTGACGTGCTCGTCGGCCTCGATCCCGATGTCCCCCGACCGGGGCAGCCGGGCCAGCGCCACGGTGAGGTCGGCGTTGATGAAGCCGATCCCCTCGTCGCCCCAGTGCGTCATGAGGCTCGTGGACTCGGACACGATCACGGCCCGCTGGAACGGGGAGGCCGCCTCCCCCTCCACCACGTCCAGCGGGTGGATCCAGAAGCGCTTGCGCTGGTCGTTCTGGTGCACGCCCATGTCGCGGTCCCACGACGGGCCGGGCTCGCCGCTGCCGAAGAACACGTTGGTCCCCGGCCCGGTCTCCCCCGGATCCGCGTCGGCCGGCACCGCGAGCTCCCGGCCGGACCGCCACACCGTCCCCGGTGGCTGTTCACCGCGGCGCAGCTGGACGAACGTGGCGCGGGCGACGGCCTTGTCCCCCTGGATCAGCCGCGCGTCGGCCACGCGGATGCGGTTGCCGCTGCGGATCTCCTCGGTCTGCACGACCAGGGGTTCGTTGCGCACCGGCGCGAACAGGTCCACCGTGAGGCGGGCGGGCTGGAACTCCTCGGCACCGAACTCGTGCTCGAGCGACCGGGCGGCCGCCACCACGACGGCCGGGCCGTTGACCATGCTGTCCGACCAGGCGCTGCGGGCGTACCGGGTGGGCAGGTACGCCCCGCTGTCGTCCAGGGTGAAGAAGGCGCGTTCGCTCATCGGGCCACCCCGTCCGTGCCGGTGGCGCCGGCGTACGCGCCGAACCCGGCCGAGCCGCCCGCCGACCCCGCCGCCCACGACCGCAGGATCGCCGCGAGCTGCGTCTCGAAGTACTGCTCGGCGCTGGGCGAGGACCGCCACACACTCAGCTCCAGCGACACGACCCCGTGCAGCGACGCCCAGATCGTGGTGGCGGTCTCGTGCACGTCGGCCGACCGGAACACGCCCTCGTCGACGGCCGCGTCGACCACCTCGAGCAGCGGTTCGCGCCACAGCGCGTCGACGGTGCTGTCCCCACCCCTGCCGTCCCCGGCCCCGGCGATCCCGGCTCGCGGCGACCGCACCGGCTCGCCCACGACCAGCCCGTACAGGCCCTGGTTCTCCAGTGCCCACCGCCGGTACGCGCGGCACAGCGACCGCATGTCGCCCTCGACGCTGTCGTGCCGCAGCGACTCGCGCAGGGCGGCCGCCAGTTGCCGGTCGGCCTCGTGCGCGACGGCCGCGAGCAGGCCGGACTTGCCGCCGAACATCGTGTAGATCGCCGTGGTGGAGGTGCCCTGGGAGGCGGCGAGCGGCCGCAGTCCCAGCGTCTCCGGCGCCGCGTCCCGGAGCCGTCGCGTGGCCTCGTCGAGGATCCCCCGGCGCAGCGCCTCGTCGTACTGGGCGTGGTGTGGGGCGCGGGTCGCGGCCTGGGTCGAGGCGCGGGTGGCCGCGCGCGGCGAGGAAGGGGTCACCCCGGCAGGGTACGACGACGACGACGACATCGGCGTCATAGCGGCGTGGCGTGTCGCGGCGGACGCCGTGATGCCGATGTCGTGGCGCCGCCATCACACCCGCGCCCCGCGCCGGGCCGGCGCCGCCGAGCACGCCGTGGCAACGGTGTCCCACCTGCTGTGACGGTGTTCCGGTCCACGCATGGCTGCGCGTCGGCTTCGGTCCGTTCCGGACGCACGACCCGGCTGAACCAGGACAAGGGAATTCGGCGCCGGGCCGGGCAACTCGAGAGAGTCGGCGGGCCCCGAGCGGTCAGCGTGCGAAAAGGTCAGCGTGCGAAAAGGTCAGCGTGCGAAAAGAAAGGCCCGCAGCCCCTCGCGGGGACTGTGGGCCTTACCTTTGCACGCGATTCCAGTTCGTCGCCTCGTCGAGTGGCGACAGGGTTAGTCCGCGTCCGTGTGTTGGTCGTACAGACCGGTGTCCGTATCAGTTGGCCGCGGCGTAGGCGTCCATGATGTCGGACGGAATTCGGCCGCGGTCGGAGACCTCGTAACCGTTGCTGCGGGCCCATTCGCGAATCGCCTTGGTATCGCCCGAGGACGACGACGACTTGGCCGCGGCCCGGCGTGCAGGCTTGGCCTTGCCACTGGACGAGACACGATGGCCGTTCTCCACGTACGGAGCCATTACCTCGCGGAATTTCTCAGCATTCTCGTCGCTGAGGTCGATCGTGTATTCCTTACCGTCGAATGCGAACGTGATCGTATTGGCGTCGCTGCCGAGATCCGTTCCGTCGAGGTCGTCGATGTACTGCACCTGGAACTGCTGTGCCATGTGTTCTTCTCCCTTGGCCGGCTCTGCTCTCTATATGAAGACATTATGCACCGGGAGGTCGACATACGCACACGCATGTTTTGGGTAACACTTCTCGACAATGTTTTCAGTGCTGAACTTTCCGGGGATATTCCACAGTTGTTCAGTGACCGAGAGAGCCGGAATTCTCGCGATATCTCCGCACGATGAGATCGACGATTTCCGGGTGTGCGCCGAGTGGTGGAGAGACGATATCCCCGCCTGCCGCGGCCATTCGATCGGCGAAGAAACCGGGGGCGAGAAGGTGGGTCGCGACCGCCACCCGTCGTCGCCCCTCGGTGCGGAACTGTTCGACCGCCTCGGCGACGGTCGGGACCGCCGCGGAAGCGAAACCGGAGATCACCGGCACGCCCATGAGGTCGGAGAGCCTGGCGGCGAGCGCCCTCGTCTCCGCGATCGACGACGCGTTCTTACTCCCCGCCGCGCCCAGGACCACGGCGTCCGCGCCGAATGCGCCCACCGCGCCGGCCTCGGCGAGCCGCTGCATCAGCGCCCGCACGACCTCCGGTTCCGCGCCGAGGTGCGGCGTCTGGACGACCGTGCCGGGCGCGTCGCGGCAGGCCTGCCCGACGTCGTGGGTGACGTGGTAGCCGCGGGCGAGAAAGGCCGGGACCACGACCGTCGGTGCGCCGTCGGCGAGTATCCGGCCCGGGCCGGGTGACTGGACGTCCACCCAGGACAGTCGGCAGTCCACGCCGGCCAGCTGTTTACGCGCTTCCAGCAGGACCCGACCCAGCACGCGGCGGCCGGCCGCCGCCCGGGTGCCGTGGGCGACCAGCAGGAGGCGGGGGTTCATGACGTCATCCCGGGAGCGCTCACCCTTCGAGCATGCCGCAATCCGGGTGCGGGGCGGCACCCGCTCGGCGACACTGGGGGGATGAACGCAGGCGGCAGGCGGGGTGCGCGGCCAGAGGTGACCGTGGCCAACTGGGAGGCCGTGTACGACTTCTACGGCCCCGGTCGTCGGCGCGACGGCGTCACCCACCCGCTGCTGGCTCTCGTCGGGGCCGTCTATGCCCCCGAGCTGCGGATCGCGCCGGAAACCGTGTCCGAGCTGCACCGTCTCCACGACGCCGGGGTGGGGATCGTCGTCGCCGCCAACCACCCGTCCAAGCACGACCCGTTCGTCCTGGCCTCGGGCGTGTTCGACAAGCGGGTCCGGTTCCTGTCGAGCGGCACGGGCCTGACCAAGGACCCGCTCTTCCGGAGCCCGCTGCGCCCGGTCTTCGAGTACACGGGGACGGTCCCGGTGTTCCGGGCCAAGAACTACCAGGGCACGGCACGCGAGGTGCACGATGCGGCGGCGGCCCGGCTCATCGGTCTCTGCGTGGATCGTCTCACCTCGGGCGGCGTGGTCCTGACGTTCGTCGAGGGGACCAACTCCTCGGCCGACGACCTGCGCACGCTCCGTCTCGACTCGGTCAAGAAGGGGGTGGGCCAGATGGTCCGCGGGGTCCGCGTGGAGGGCGGCCGGGTGGCGGTCCTACCGGTCGGGATCGTCTACCACGAGCGGGAGCACGCCAGGACACCACCGCGACGCCCGGTGCTGGCCGCGGGTCGGCCCATCGCATGGGAGGACCCGGGGGCCCCGCCGGCGATCGACGAGGTGCGTGGCGCGGTGCGCGACGGGATCGACGACGCCCTCACCGCCGCCTGGGAGTAGACGCCCGCCCTGCCCGGACTGCCCTGCTCAGACCACGCCGGGGACGACCTCGAACTCCACCCCGACGGCGTCGAGTTCGCGGGCCCGCGCGGCCAGGGTGGCCGCCGCCGCGATCCGCACGACCCCGTGACCCGCGGCGAACCGCGTCGCCACCAGTTCGGCGACGCGGGCGGCGGGCAGGCCGGGTCCGGTCTCGAGCACCTCGACGTCGTCGTCGAGCTCCGTCAGTAGCGCGGCGTCGGCCGCGCCGTCGGTGACCAGGACGTCCGCGGCGTGGACGAGGCGTCGGGCTCGCACGGTGAGCAGGTCACCGTCGCCGGAGCCACCCACGAGCGCGACCCACCCGGTGGCCGGGCGGCGACGCGCGCGCAGGCCCGCGGGTGCGGTGGCCAGCGAGCGCGCCACGTGGCGTCCCACGCGCACCGATCGCCGGGGGTCGCCGGAGTCGACCGCGATGCGCACGAGGCCGGCGGGCGTCGCGACGGCCGTCCGTGCGGGCACCCGCGCCGAGCCGAGCCCGGCGTCCCCCGCGGCGACACACCAGATGCGGCGCTGCTCGCACAGGGCGGCGATCTCCGCGTCGACATGGGGGGCGCCGGTGGCGACGTGCACCATCCAGGGACTGTCCAGGTCGGATGGGGTGAACGACCTGGTGACGACGACGAGGCGGTCGGACGCCCGCTCCGCGAGGTCGGCCATGGCCGGGTCGACGCGCGGGGCCACCACGCGCAGGATCGCGCCGGCCTCGAGGAAGGTCTCCGCCCGGCGGGCCGAGACGGGCCCGGCGCCGACGAGCAGCACCTCGCGACCGGCGAGGCCGACGGTGAGCGGGAGCCCGTCCAGCGCCGGCGTCGGTGCCGGGCCGGCGGGCGGCGCCGAGAGCGCGCTGGTCACAGGTGGATGCCGCACTCGGTCTTGGACGATCCCGCCCAGCGGCCCGAGCGGGGATCCGCTCCGGCCTCGACGCGGCGCGTGCACGGCTCGCAGCCGATCGACGGGTAGCCGTCGTCGAGCAGCGGGTTGAGCAGGCACCCGTGCTCGGCCGCGTAGTCGTGGACGCGCTCGAGGGTCCACGCGACCAGCGGGTTGATCTTGACCATGGAGTGCTTCTCGTCCCACTCGACCATGGCCGCGCCGGCCCGGTGGTCGGTGTCCACACGGCGCAGGCCGGTGATCCACGCCTCGTAGCCGGACAGGGCGGCGTCGAGGGGCTCCACCTTGCGCAGGCGGCAGCACATCTCGGGGTCGGTCTCGAAGGGGCGCGGGCCGAGGGCGGCCTCGTGCTCTTCGCGGGTCGCCGGGCTGCGGACGTCCACCACGTTGAGACCGGGAGTGGCCGCGAGCGCGTCGCGGACGCCGACGGTCTCGGAGAAGTGGTAGCTCGTGTCGAGGAACAGCACGTCCACGCCGGGGGCGTGGGGTGCGGTCATCTCCGGCACGACCGTGTTGGCCATGGAGCAGGCCACCGCGAGCGCGTCACCGAAGGTCTCGCCCGCCCACGCCAGGACCTCGGCGGGGTCGATCTCGGAGTGGTTCCCGTAGAGGCCGCGGTCGTCGAAGCGACGGCCGGCCTCCTCGGCGATCGCCTTGAGCTCGGCGGCGGTGCGCTTCCGACCGGGGCCGGGGGTGAGGACCGTGCTGCGGGGCAGCAGGTCCAGAGCTACAGCCGTCATACGAGGGCCTCCTCGTCCACCCGGTGCGCCCACTCGGCGAAGGTCTCGCCGCCGGCACCGGTGTCCATGTACTTGCGGATCACGCGCTCGACGTAGTTGGGCAGTTCGGCCGACGGCACGCGGAGGCCGCGGACCGTGCGCCCGAGCCCACCCGACTCCTGGTCCTGGGAGGCCAGCCCGCCACCCAGGTGGACCTGGAATCCGGGGGTGTCGCCGTCGAGCAGCTGACCCTTGAGCCCGATGTCGGCGGTCTGGATCCGGGCGCAGCTGTTGGGGCAGCCGTTGAGGTGGATCGACAGCGGCGTGCGCAGGGGCGCGTCGTCGGCGAAGCGCCGCTCCAGCTCGTCGACCAGCGCGGTGGCCGTGTCCTTGGTGTCGACGAAGGCGAGCTTGCAGAACTCGATGCCGGTGCACGCCATGGTGGCGCGGCGGAACGAGCTCGGGCGGGCGTACATGCCGATCTCGGCCAGTCCGTCGACCAGCTGGTCGACCTTGTCCGGCTCGACGTCCAGCACGAGCAGCTTCTGGTGCGGGGTGAAGCGGACGCGCTTGGATCCCGCGGCCTCGGCGAGGTCGGCGACCTGCGCCAGCTTCTCGCCGCCCACGCGGCCGACCGTCGGGGCGGCGCCCACGTAGTAGCGGCCGTCCTTCTGCTCGTAGATGCCCACGTGGTCACCGGAGCCGACGCCACGCCGGGGTGCCGGCCCGTCCGGCAGCTCGCGGCCCAGGTACTCGTCCTGCATGACCTGACGGAACTTCTCGGCGCCCCAGTCCTTGATGAGGAACTTGAGCCGGGCGCGCGTGCGCATGCGGCGGTAGCCATAGTCGCGGAAGATGCCCACGACGGCGGCCCACACCTCGGCGGCCTCCTCCTGGCGGACGAACACGCCGATGCGGGTCGCGAGCTGCGGGTTCGTGGACAGGCCGCCGCCCACCCACAGGTCGTAACCGGGTCCGAGCTCGGGATGCTCGACGCCCACCAGCGAGATGTCGTTGATCTCGTGGACCACGTCCAGGCTCGGGTGGCCGGTGATGGCGGACTTGAACTTGCGCGGAAGGTTGGAGAACTCGGGGGTGCCGATGTACTTGGCCTTGATCTCGGCGATCACCGGGGTGGGGTCGAGGATCTCGTTCTCGGCGACGCCCGCCACCGGGCTGCCGAGGATGACGCGCGGGCAGTCGCCGCAGGCCTCGACGGTGTCGATCCCCACGTCCTCGAGCCGCTGCCAGACGGTGGGGACGTCCTCGATGGCGATCCAGTGGTATTGGATGTTCTGCCGGTCGGAGATGTCGGCGGTGCCGCGGGCGAAGTCGGTCGAGATCCCCGCGAGTACGCGCAGCTGGTCGGTGGTGACCGCGCCGCCGTCGGTACGGACGCGCATCATGAAGTACTCGTCCTGCAGCTCGTCGGCCTCCAGCTTGGAGGTGCGGGAGCCGTCGAGGCCCTGCCTACGCTGGGTGTACAGGCCCCACCAGCGCATACGGCCGGAGAGGTCGTCCGACGGGATCGAGGCGAAGCCCTCCTTGGAGTACGTGTCCAGGATCCGCTGGCGCACGTTGAGCGCGTCGTCGGTGAGCTTGAACTCCTCGTTGTGGTTCAGCGTCAGCTTGCCGTCGATCTTCCACTGCCCCTGCGGCTTGGGCGCCCGCGCGGGACGAGCAGGGCGGGGGGCGGCTGCAGTATCGGTCATGCCCGCGACAATAGTCAGAACAGACTGGTCTGTCTATCCAGGGTGACCTAACCGACCCCCGCCCGCCCGTCGTCACTCAGGTGACGTCGAGTTCAGGCCCCCGGCAAGGTCGAGCCGAGATCCCCGGCGATGCCGAACAGGGTCCCCCAGAGGATCTGGACGATGTGGAACGGGAGGAACGTCGCCGAATCCACGAGGGTCGAGCCGGACTCCTGTACGAGACTGCCGGCCGCCGCCATCGACGACCCGGCGAGCTCTACGAGACTTCCCATGATGCACTCCTTCCGGAGCTGGTCTGACGACCCGTCACCGTGGCGGATCTGCACCTCAGACGCCCCGTCGTCAGCCTAGGCATTTCCTCATAAAGTGGGAACCGTGCAGCATAACGGTTAGGCAATTAGTTAAGGAGCGGAAAGTTCACGATTCGGCGGTGGCGTCGGCCCCGCGACCGACCGTACTGTCTGAGACATAGCCCACAGCTGGTGGGTACCACATCGAAAGGACACACCATGTTCTCTGATTTCTGGGCAGGACTTGCAGCGGGCTCGGCCGAGCTCATCCCCGCGCCGTTCGGTTCGGCGGCCATCGACGGCCTGCTGCGCCTCCCGGCCTACGTACTCGGCACCCTCAGTGGTGGCGCGGAGCTGTTCGGCTCCTGATCTGATTCGACACGCCCCGGTGGTCCGCCACCGGGGCGTGTCGCGATTTCGGAAGCTTTACATCCCGCAGAAGTCGAGCCAGGTGTCGACCTCACGCCTGGCCTGCTCCCGCCCGAGGACATACGCCTCGGCGAGACGGTCGACGCGCCGCTCGTAGCTGCGGATCATCACCCGGTGCGGGCGGAAGACCAGTGCTTCGCCCGACTCCTCCAACGCCTCGATCTCGTCGAGGGTCTCGTTGTAGAGGGCCCAGCGGTGCATCAGCGCCTCCCCCACCGCCGGGAACCGGCGGAAGTAGGAGCGGTAGAACGGCGTCAGCCGTCGTGGCGGGATCTTCCGATACCCGTGCGGCTGGGTGAGCACCACCAGGAATTTGTCGTATCCCGCGTCGCGAGCCGCCGACAGCGGGATCCCGCCGTCGTGACCCAGCGCCCCGTCGACGTAGTACTCGCCGTCGATGAGCACGGGCGGCATCCACACCGGCATCGTCGACGACGACCGGACCATCCTCATGAGGTCGCTCATCGACGTGATGTCATCCTCGCCCCAGAAGACGGTCTCGCCGTCGGAGCAGCGGAACGTCCCGATCCGCGCCTCGGTACCGCTGGCGTCGAACGTCTCGAAGTCGTACGGGAGCACCTCGTCCGGTAGTCCGGCCTGCTCGTAGATGTACTCGGCGTTGAACAGACCCTTGCCGCGGGCGAAGCTGCGCCAGTCGCCGAAGTTCGGGTCCGCCGCCATCTCCACGAAACTCTTGCGGGCCCGGACCGCGTCGCGCGACACGTAGTTCGCCAGGTGGGAGGCACCCGCCGAGATCCCCGCGACCAACCCCGTGTGGATGCCCGCCTCGATCAGCGTCTCCACGACACCGGCGGTGTGCACCGCCCGCATACCGCCGCCCTCGAAGAGCAGGGCGACGTCCGGGGCAGTCGGTGCGAAGTCGGTCACGACTCCCAGGGTAGGTCGGATCGCCTCCGCGGCCGTGATCCGATACCGTCACCGTGTGAGCGCTGTCACCGATTTCATCGTGTCCATCAACGACGTCTACTGGTACGCGGTGATCGCGCTACTCGTCGTCGCCGGTCTTTACTTCTCCGTCACCACCCTCATCGTCCAGATCCGGATGTTCCCGGAAATGATCAGGGCGATTTTCGAGAAGCCGTCGGACATCGAGGAGGACAAGAAGGGCATCTCCGCCTTCCGGGCCTTCACCATCTCCGCCGCCTCCCGCGTGGGTACCGGGAATGTCGCCGGCGTCGCGATCGCGATCACGGTCGGCGGGCCGGGCGCGGTGTTCTGGATGTGGCTGCTCGCGATCATCGGCGGCGCCACCGCGTTCGTCGAGTCCACCCTGGCCCAGCTCTACAAGGTCAAGGGCAAGGACTCCTACGTGGGCGGGCCCGCCTATTACATCCGCGACGGGCTGGGCTGGAAACCGCTGGCCATCGCCTTCGCCGTGATCATCACCGTCACCTACGGGTTCGTGTTCAACGCCGTCCAGGCCAACTCGATCGCGCAGTCCGTCCGCAACCAGTTCTCCCTCGAGGGCTTCACCCCGGGCCTGATCATCGGCATCGCCCTCGCCCTCCTCGTGGGCGCCGTAATCTTCGGTGGCGTCCGCCGGTTGTCCGCGGTCACCGAGATCCTGGTCCCCGTGATGGCCGTGGCGTACATCGTCGTCGCCCTCGTCGTCGTCGCCCTCAACATCACCGAGGTCCCGGGGATGATCTCCCTCATCGTGGGGCACGCGATCGGGCTCCGCGAGGTCGCCGGCGCCGCGGTCGGCGCGGCCATCATGCAGGGCATGCGCCGCGGACTGTTCTCCAACGAGGCCGGCATGGGCTCGGTGCCCAACGCCGCCGCCACCGCATCGGTCTCCCACCCGGTCAAGCAGGGCCTCGTCCAGGCGCTCGGCGTCTACTTCGACACCATCATCGTGTGTTCGGCCACCGCCTTCATCATCCTGCTGGCCAACCCGGAGTTCGGCGGTGACCGCGAGGGCATCACGCTCACCCAGGACTCGCTGGCCGCCTCGGTCGGCGACTGGGGCGTCCCCTTCCTCATGATCGTCATCTTCTTCCTCGCGTTCTCCTCCATCCTGGGCAACTCGTACTACGGCGAGGCCAACATCACCTTCCTGCGCGGCAACCCCGCCGCACTGCGTACCTTCCGCATCCTCGTGGTGCTCGCCGTCCTCGGTGGCAGCCTGGGCTCGGTCGACCTCATCTGGAACCTCGCCGACCTGTTCATGGGCGTCATGGCCACCATCAACCTCATCGCGATCATCCCGCTCGGCGGTCTCGCGGTGGCGCTCCTCCAGCACTACCTGCAGCAGCGGGCCAAGGGCCACAACCCGGTGTTCCACCGCGACGACCTTCCCAAGGCGCGGAACGTCTCCTCGTGGGACGGCACCGACCCCATGACCCACCAGCACGTCGCCGACGATGCCCGCGAGGTCAAGGCCGAGAAATGACCCCCCGCACGAGCGCCCGCGACCGCTTCACCGCGCTACCCAAGGCGCACCTGCACGTGCACCTCGAGGCAGCGATGCGAGAGGCCACCCTGAGGCAGTGGTGCGCGGAGGACGGCATCGAGGTGCCGCCCCTCGTGGAATATGCGGACTTCACCGCGTTCCTCGGCGCGTACGGCCTGCTCATCGATCTGCTCCACACCCCGGAGCGGGTCGGACGGCTACTGGACGAGGTGGTCGCCGACGCCGCCGCGCAGGGTGTGGTGGCGCTGGAGTTCGCGTCGATCCCCGAGAAGGCGGTGGCGTTCGGCTCCGCGGAGGAGGCGCTCGAGTTCATCCTCCCGGCCGCGTCCGACGCCGGGCGCCGTCACGGCGTGTGGACCGGGTCCATCGTGAGCATCGACCGCGGCGCCGGCCGCGAGCACGCACTGGAGGCCGCCCGGCTGGCCGCGCGGTTCGCCGACCGCGGCGTGGTCGCGGTGGGTCTGGTCGCCGACGAGCGCGGTAACCCCGTGGCCGACGCGGCCGGGGCGTTCGCGATCGCCCGCGACGCCGGGCTCGGGGTGGTGCCCCATGCCGGCGAACTGGCCGGCCCGGACGAGGTGCGCTCCGCGATCGAGCTGGGCGTGGACCGGATCCAGCACGGCGTCCGCGCGGTGGAGGACCCCCGGGTGCTGGAGCTGCTGGCCGAGCGCGGGACCTGCCTCGACGTGTGCCCCACCTCGAACGTCGTGCTGGACGTGTACCCCTCGCTGGAGGAGCACCCGCTGCCGCGGCTGCTCGAGGCCGGGGTGCGCTGCTCACTCGGCGCCGACGACCCGCTGCTGTTCGGCGTGGACGTAGTCGACGAGTACGTGGCCGCCCACGAACGGATGGGCGTGTCGGTGGCGCGGCTGGTCGGGGTGGCGCGGGCGTCGATCGAGGCGTCGTTCGCGCCGGACGACGTCAAGCGGGACGCGCTCGCCCGGATCGAGGCCTGGCGCCTCGACTGAGCGCGGGGCGCGCCCCGGGGCGGGGTCAGGCACCCGCCTCGGGGTCAGGCGCCGCGGCGGATGCTGTCGGCGGCGAGGATCATCGGCACCTGGAGCGGGAGCCGGCCCCACGCGATCACCTGATACGGCCACACGGGCTTGCGACGCCAGGCGCGGACCATCTGCAGGTTTCCCGGGAAGACGCCGATGAACAGTGCGGTCGCGACCGCGCCGCCCAGCCTCCGGGTGGCGGGCGCGGCCAGCAGCCCGGCGACCGCCACCTCCACGACGCCCGAGCCGTAGGTCCACGCGCGCCGACTGCCCGGCAGCTCCGGCGGGATGAGTCCGTCGAACGGCCGGGGCGCCACGAAGTGCAGCGCCCCCATCGTGCCGAGGGCGGCGGGCATGGCCCAGTAGCGGACGGTCTGAGAAAGGGGGCCGCGGGTGGTCGCGTTGCTCATTCGCCCGAGACTACGGGGGCGGCGGGCCCCTCACCGGACCTCGGGTAGGACCCGCTCGCCGAGCAGGCGGAGCGACTCCCAGCCCGCCTCGACCGGGATCCCGCCACACAGTGGGTGGTTGGTGATGAGCCCCAGGTCGCCGGCACGCACGAGTCGTACCAGCTGGTCGGGGGTCGCCACCACGTAGACACCCTCGTCGCGCAGTTCGTCGACGGTGCGGGCGTCGGAGTGCACGAAGGAGTTGCGGGTGCCGCCGGCGTCGCCGGCGCCGGTCTGCCATGCGCGGTACCCGAGGGCGTCGGCGAGGAGGTGGTGGCCGTACCGCGCCCAGAACTGGTCGGGGTCCTCGGCGCAGAACACCGTCGCGGGGCCGGGAACGGGTTCGACGACGAGGCCGGGCCGATGCCCGTGGGCGAGGCATTCCGCCCGGTACAGCGCGGTGAGCTCGGGATCGTCGACCTGCGGCTGGAAGTGCATGCCGAGTCGCCCGGCCCGCCGGGCGGCCGCCCTGCCACCGCCGAGGAAGATGAGGGGGTGGGGGCCGGAGAACGGCCGCGGGGTGGGCGAGGACCGCGGGGAGCCGTCCGCCGGGTCGTCTCCGACCGGCTCGCCCCGCCAGGCGGCCAGGATGGTCTCCAGCTGGGCGTCGAGACGAGCGCCCCGGGTTCTCCAGTCGCGTGAGTGCAGCGCGTACTCGACCGGGCGGTAGCCGAGCCCGAAGGTGAAGCTGACCCGGCCCGAGGCGAGGTGGTCGAGGACCGAGATGTCCTCGGCGAGACGGACCGGGTCGTACAGCGGCGCGATGAGCGCCCACACCGTGATGGGGACGCGGCTGGTCACGGCCGCGACCGCCGACGCCGCGATGAGCGGGGACGGCAGATAGCCGTCCTCCGAGGCGTGGTGTTCGGAGAGGTTGACGGCGTCGTGGCCGGTCTCCTCGGCGTAGCGGGCCATGTCGAGGGCCGCGCGGTAGCGGTCCCGGCGCTCCTCCGGCCCGGCGCCCGGCGCGCGGAAGTCGAACCGCGTGACGACGTAGACCACTACACCCGCGCCCCGGCCAGCTCGGTGTACGCGGTGCCCCGCTCGTCGCGCTCCCACCAGGTGTCCGCCGGCGCGGCGCCTGCCCCGGTGCCGTCAGACCCTGTGCCGTCCGCGCCGGCGGCCCCCACGCCCTGCCTGACGAGCTCCCGCTTGAGGATCTTGATGGTCGCCGTGGTGGGCAGGTCCACGGAGATCCGGACCCAGCGCGGCCACGCCTTGGGCGACAGGTCCGGCTGCGAGGCGAGGAACTGCTCGAACGCGGCCGGCTCCAACTCCGAGTCGTGGCGGGGGACGATCGCCGCGGCGAGCTGGTCACCCACCCCGCGCGGATCGGGCAGACCGTAGACGGCGACCCGCGAGACCGCCGGGTTGCGCAGCAGGATCTCCTCGATGATGCCGGTGGCCATGTTCTCGCCGTCGACGCGCAGCCAGTCCCCGCTGCGCCCGGCCAGGTAGACGAAGCCGTCTGCGTCGCGGTAGGCCAGATCGCCCGACCAGTACATCCCGTCCCTCATGCGGTCGGAGGTCGACGTGTCGTCGTTGTAGTAGCCGGCGAAGAACCCCGCCCCCTCGGTGTTGACGAGTTCGCCCACACACTCGTCGAGGTTGGTGACGGCGCCGTCGTCGTCGAACACCGCGCGGGGACACTCCTGTCCGGTCGCGGGGTCGTACACGGCGACCCCCGGGAACGGTTCCCCGATCGACGCCAGCGGTGAGTTCTCGGTCCGCACGATGATCACCGCGAGCTCGGTGGAGCCGTAGGCGTCGCGGACCTCGCACCCGAACCGCTGCGCGAAGGCGGGGATGTCCTTGGCCGCGGCCTCGTTGCCGAACGCGGCGCGGAGCGTGGTCTGGGCGTCGTCGGGGCGGGGTGTCGAGGATGTAGGCCAGCGGCTTGCCCACGTAGTTCATGTACGTCACGCCGTAGCGGCGGATGTCGTCCCCGAACCGGGTCGCACTGAACCGGCGGGCCAGCGCCATGGTGGCGCCCGCCGCGATCGCCGGGGAGAAGCCGCTCATGATGGCGTTGGAGTGGAACAACGGCATGGACAGGTACAGCACGTCCTCGGAGGTCAGGCCGAACGACGGCGCGAGGTTCTCCCCGGACATCGTCACGGTGAAGTTGCCGACCTGCACCGCCTTCGGATCACCCGAGGTGCCCGAGGTGAAGATGAGCATGAACGGGTCCATGGCCTCCACCGGCGGCAGGTCCTGGGGGGCGGACGACGACGCCACCAGCGCCGACCACTCGTCGGAGTCGGTGTCGATCACGCTCACCTGACCCAGATCGAGACCGTCCAGCAGCGGCTTGAGTTCGCGGTCCGTGAGGATGACCTGGCACTCCGCCTTGCGGATGTCACGGGCCAGCCCCTCCCCCCGGCGGGTCGCGTTGAGCCCGACGGTGACGTACCCACCTGCCGCGCCCGCCGCCAACGCAAAGAGCATCTCCGGGGTGTTCTCCAGGAGCGTGGCCACGTGGAGCGGCCGCGCGGGATCCAACATCCCCGTGACGGCGCCGGCCCGGGCGTCGGCGCCCGCCAGGTAGTCACGCCAGGTGATCGAGGTGTCGTCGTAGCGGATCGCGACGGAATCGGAGTCGGCATGGCGGCGGAGTTGCTCACGGACGGTGTCGGCCATGTGGGAATTCCTTCACGGGTGGCGGTGTGGTCTGGATCATAACCACGGCGCTGACATGCGTTAGGGAATCGCGGACGGGAACCGCCCCGGCACTCGGTTTTCTGCAGCGGAACGCGCGCGCCTCTACTGTGGCGAGCACTCCGACTGGACAGTTCGCACCACGAATCCGACTCGATCAACGGGAGACCACACATGGACGTCGCCGCCGTCGCAGCCACCGCACCGGACGCACCCCTGGAGAAGACCACGATCCGGCGTCGGGACACCGGCCCGGACGACGTGCTCATCGAGATCGAGTACGCCGGCATCTGTCACTCCGACATCCACCACGTGCGCGGCGAGTGGGGGAAGACCACCTACCCCGTGGCGCCCGGGCACGAGATCGTCGGCATTGTCCGCGAGGTCGGTTCCGAGGTCACCCGGCACGCGGTGGGCGACCGCGTGGGCGTCGGGTGCCTGGTCGGCGCCTGCCACGAGTGCGCCTCCTGCCAGGCCGGCCAGGAACAGGAGTGTGAGCGCGGGTCGGTCGCGACCTACGGCTCCCCGCTGCCCGAGGGCGACCCCGAGGGCCCGGTGACGAACGGCGGCTACTCGACCCACATCGTGGTCGAGGAGCCCATGGTGGTGTCCGTACCGGACGGGCTCGACCCGGCCGCGGCGGCGCCGCTGCTGTGCGCGGGGATCACCATGTTCTCGCCGCTGAAGCAGTGGAATGTCGGCCCGGGCACAAAGGTCGCGGTGATCGGCATGGGCGGACTCGGACACGTCGGGGTGAAGCTCGCGGTGGCGATGGGTGCCGAGGTGACGGTCCTGTCGCAGACCACCTCCAAGCGGGACGACTCGCTGAAGTACGGCGCCGTGGAGCACTACGCGACCGCCGGAGACGAGGGCAAGGCCACCCTCCGGGAGCTCCGCGGCACCTTCGACGTCATCCTCAACACCGTCTCCGCGAGCCTGCCGATGGACCGGTTCCTCGCCACGCTCAAGCCGCGCGGGGCGCTGGTCAACATCGGCATCCCGACCGAGCCGATGTCGGTGCGGGCAGGGTCCGTCGCCGCTGGGCGCAGGATCCTGACCGGATCCATGATCGGGGGGATCCCGGAGACCCAGGAGATGCTCGACTTCTGCGCCGAGCACGGGATCACGGCCGACATCGAGCTCATCTCGGCAGACAAGATCAACGAGGCGTACGACCGTGTTGTGAGCTCGGACGTCCGGTACCGGTTCGTGATCGACGCCAAGACGTTCTAGGGGTGAGCGTCAGGTTTCACCGGTGAACCACATCCAGATGAATGTCGCCACGAATCCCACCGTCGAGAGGATGAGGACGGTCCGGCTGTAGTGATCCTCCCAGGCCATCTGGATGAACCGCCGCTTGAACTCTTCCCACTTGCCGTCCCAGAATCCGGGTTCCGGTTCCAGGGCGGGGTGTTCGTAGGGGTGCGGGTCGCGTTCCGACGGGTCGTCCCATCTCTGCCCATACCTCATGGTCGTGTCACCTCTCTGCCGTGTGGGCCCGGTACCGGTCGTGAGCCATATCGCCCGCCTGCTGTCCCAGGTACGTCCCGACGGCCGCACCGATGCCGGCGCCGATGAACGTGCCGAGGGGACCGAACATCGTTCCTGCGACGGCGCCGGCTGCGGCGCCTCCGAGCGCGCCGCCACCCAGAGCCCCGAGGGTCTCCGCGACGGCCTCGCCGGTCGACGTCTTCCCCTGGGCGTGGGCCTTCACGCCGTCGTACACCGTAAGCCCGCCACCGACCGGACCGGCGACCCTACCGAGTCCCCGCAGTCCTGTCGCCGCGGCTCTGCCGAAGTCGTCAGGGGCCGGGTTGAGCATGTGCTTCCCCCGCGTCAGTGGATCGAGTTCATCGGCGACGTCCGGATAGCCCCGAGACGCGGCCCCAGTCATCGCGTCCACACCGCGACCGGGCCACGGGTCGTCCGGGCCCGGGATCGGCGACCGGTCGACCTCAGGTGGGATCGCGGCGTGCAGCCGGGCGGCGATCCCGTCTATCTGGCGCCCGTAGTGATCATCGAGGGAGCGCACGGTGTCGACCGCGGAGCTGATCGCCTCCGCATGCTCATCTACCGTCGATTGATCGATGTCGTCGCGACCAGACAACGGACGCACCGACGATTCGCCCACCTGCAGTCCGGCTGCCTCGGCATCGGCGATCCGATCTCGAACCGTCTGAACTGCCGGCCCCAGCGCAGCGTGCGAGTCCCGGAGAGCATCAGCCAGATCCTCTAGTCCGTCAGCCAGCGTGCTGACGTGCGACTTCTCACGTTCCACGGTGTCGAGAACGGCGTCAGCGGCCTCCCCGTCCCAGCCATCATCCAGCTCCACCGCACCGTCGACCAGGTCCCTCCGGATGCCCTCCGCCACCGAGCCCCGCCGCCCGACCTCGCCGCCGGCGCCCGCCACTGCGGACACGTCCCAACGACGAATGTCGCCGACTGTCCAGCTCACCGCCGGGCCACCGCTGCGAGGAGAGCCGCGAAGTCCTCATCCTCGGCCTCGAGGAACCGGTGCGCCTCGGCAGCGAAGTCGGCCAGGCCCCCGAGCCGACCCGCGATTCTCGAGGCGCACACCGCGGCAGCACCGCACGCCCGGTCCACCGCCTGCTCGATCGCCGACCCGCCCGGAAGACCGCCGCCCAGACGTGCCGTGACCTCGGGAAATGTCACCTCCGCGGCCGCCTCCCCGCAGTCGCGGAACACCGAGACCGCGCTCGCGATCTTCCCGGCATCCGCCCTGATCGTCCCGTCGGGCACGAGCCCTCCTCGTCGTCGTTCCGGTCTACTACCGGGACGCCCCCGTGGCGTCCTCACCATGTACGACGCGCGCCCCACGCCGATCGGTTCCCCCGTGTCGTACCCGTGGTGTGTACTCGGGAGTGTGGAAGGGACACCGGTCACCGCCGGTTCCACCCACGACCCGGCGGCGTCGCCCGGCGTCGGGACCTCTCCCCTCGAGGAGTGCACCATGTCGCTCACCTGGACCCCCACCCTCGACCGCGCGCTCGCGGTCGCCGCCCGTTGCCACGCCGGCCAGACCCGCAAGGACGACCCGACGCCCTACATCGCCCACCCGGTCGCGGTGGCGCTGATCGTCTCGGACTTCACCTCCGACGAGGACGTGGCGGTCGCGGCGCTGCTGCACGACGTCCTGGAGGACGTGCCGCCAACGGTGTACTCGGCCGACGACATGACCGCCGAGTTCGGCGAGCGGGTCACGGAACTCGTCCGCGGCGTGTCGGAGGAGAAGACCGCCGGTGTCCAGACCCCGCCGTGGCGGGTGCGCAAGGAGGGCTACCTCGCGCGACTGGCCGAGGACTCCCACGAGTGCCTGCTCATCTCGGCCGCCGACAAGATTCACAACCTGCGCTCGATGGTCACCGCGCACGAGCGGCTGGGCGGTGACATGTGGGGCCTGTTCAACGCCGGGCCGGAGGAGAAACTGTGGTTCTACCGCGCGATCGCCGACGCCGTCGCCGAACGGCTCGGTGACTGCACCGCCTCGCGAGAACTCCGCCGGGCGGTCGACGACGTGGCCGCCCTCGCACCGGTGGGATGACGCCGTGCGTGACCAGCTCTCCGGCCCGGGCAGCGCGCCGCTGCGTCCCGCGGAGGACCCCTGGGACGGTTTCGAGACCACACTGGCCGGGCATCTCCGCAGGCCGGGGGCGGTCGGCGCGATGGAGTTCACCCCGCCGTCCGACGCGTCCGGAACGCGGGGGCGGTGCATCGTCCACCTCGCGCCCGGCGGCGAGCGCGCCTGGGTGACCGTGCGCCTCGCCGGTCACCCCCTCGTGGAGGAGATGATCGCCCACACCGCCCCCGCCGCGCCCGCCACCATCGCCCGGGCGGTCGTCGATGCCTGCCGCGACCGGCTCGGGGTACCGCACCCCCAACTGCTGACCCTGCGCTGCCAGGGCACGGTCGGGCGGCACACCGGACCGCTGCGTCTGCTCCGCTGGGACTCGATCCCCATCGGCAACGACCCCGCCGACCACCCGAACCCCATCGACGTGGCGGTGGAGGTGGCCGACCACGAGGACGCCCGGGAACGGTTCGAGGCGATCGTCGAGAGAGTCACGGGACGGGCCTGCGTGGTCGACGACCACGGGGCCATCGTCTTCGACCACGTCGGCCACCGGATGCACGTCTCATTCGACGAGGACGAGCCGTACGCACGCATCTGGGCGTGGGTCGTGCGGGGAGTGCGCTCCAGGTCCGACGCGGCGCTCGAGCTGGCTCGACTCAATCTCGACGACGACCGCACGTCGTGGATCCTCGACGGCCGGCACGTCCTGCAGCGGACCACCGTGCCGGTCGCCCCGCTGCTCCCCCGCCACGCCCAGGTAGCGCTCGAACACTTCCTGTTCACGTTCTCCTCGACGCGGGACGCGATCGCGGCGAGGCTGGGGCCGCGGTAGCAGCACAGACGAGAGCCGGTGCATTCGATGACCTGAATGCACCGGCTCTCTCCGGCGACCCTGACGGGACTCGAACCCGCGACCTCCGCCGTGACAGGGCGGCGCGCTAACCAACTGCGCCACAGGGCCGTGCTCGTGGCACGGGGTAGGACATTAGCGGAACTCATGGACTCGCCCTCCACCGCCCCCGGCAGATCTGCCGTCCGGTGAAATCAGGCATCGAACCGTTCCTCACCCGATCGGCCACTCCCCGCGCTCGGTGAGGTCGTCGGCCTCCGGGGTGACGGCCGTGGGCTCGCAACCGAAGCCGACCATCTCCGTGCCGTCCTCGAGCGTCACCCGACCGAGTTGCATCGGCCTGGGCAGCTCGTCGAGGAAGCTTCCCAACGCGGCCGGGGACATCATCCACCGCTCCCCGAGCAGTTCGGCGCCGTCCGGGTGACGCAGGACCCCCGGCTTGGGTGGCTCGGTGCCGAGCCGGTACATCCGGTAGTCGGCGCTGGAGCGGACCGGTCCACGCCACGCGGCGCCGCGGGAGGTGAGCTGGTGTTCGAGCGGGCCCCCGCGGCGGTGTGCGCCGAACACCACCAGATCGACCGCCGGCGCCCCCGCGCGCAGCGGCCACGGAGCGAACGGTTCCGCCTCGGACCCGGCGTCGCCGGCGAGGTCGGCCGCGATGTCGGCCACCGGACCGTCGTGGAAGGGCCGCCCCACCACGGTCACGCCGAACGATGCCCTCCCGCGATCCCCCTCGTCGATCTCACCCGTGGGCACCGCCACCGCGCAGAGGTCGAAGAGATTGCAGAAATTCGTATAGGTACCCATCCGGCTGTTGAGGGCGATCGGGTCGGAGTCGACCTCGGCGATCGTCGGGTGGAACGGCGCGGTGGGCACGAGCAGGGCGGCCGCACCCAGTCGGTCGAGCTCGGCGAGAGCCTCGCGTCGCAGCCCCTCGACTCTCCGCCGGTCCCGCAGCAGATCCACCGCGGCGATATCGCGAGCGGGTGCGATGATGCCGTCGACGATCGGATCGACGCCCGCGTCCGCGCCCCGGGCGGAATCGAGAAATCCGCCGACAGCCTCGTATCGTTCCGCGACGAGCGCACCGTCGTAGAGCAACCGCGCTGCCGCCAGGAACGGCGCGAGGTCGATCTCCACCACCCGGTATCCGAGCGACCGGGCCCGGTCGACGGCGGCCGCGAAGGCCTCGGCCCAACCCGGGGCCATCGCCACCAACTCACGGGGGACGGCGAGCGTCGCCCCCGGTCCGGCCGCGAGTGGTGTGTCCGTCGGCCACCTCCGGGTGCCCTCTCCGCCGGCCATCACCGCGGTCGCCCGCCCGGCGGTATGGACGTCGCGCGCGAACACCGTCACGCAGTCATAGCTGGCGCAGGCCGGGATGACCCCGTCGGTGGAGACCACGCCGAGAGTGGGCTTGATCCCCACGATCCCGTTGAGTGCGGCCGGGATCCGGCCCGACCCGGCGGTGTCCGTGCCGATGGCCAGGTCGCAGATCCCCAGCGCCACCGCCACGGCCGAACCCGAACTGGAGCCCCCTGAGATGTGGCCGGGGCGGTGAGCTGCCCGCACGGCCCCGTACGGGCTACGGGTGCCCACGAGACCGGTGGCGAACTGGTCGAGATTCGTCGCCCCCAGCACCACCGCTCCTGCCGCGCGCAGTCGTGCGACGGCCACCGCGTCCCGCTCCGGGAGGTAGGCGTAACCCGGGCAAGCGGCGGTCGTGGGCAGTCCCGCCACGTCGACGTTGTTCTTGACCGCCAGGGTCATGCCCGCGAGGGGCCCGCCGCCGGCGAGAGAGGCCGCCATGTCGGCCACCAGGTCCTCCCGATCGCGGACCTGCAGGAACACCTCCGGCCGGTCGGCCTCGGCCAGCCGGGCCAAGACGTCGTCGACCAGCGCCTCAGCGGCAGCGCCTGCGTGGACCCCCGTCGTCGTGGCGCTCATGCGCTGAGCTCCCCACTGGCGGCCCAGCGCGCGAACTCCTCGGCGCGGGCGTGCTCCATCCGGCGCCTCGCGGACGCGATGGACTCGCCCTCCCGCGCGCAGAAGGCATTGTGCTCGGCCAGGGAGAACGTGTCGTCGGTGATGTCGACGAGACCGCGGCCGGCAGCGGTATCCGCCCGGAGGTCCGCCAGCTCCTCGGACGAGACGGGATACCAGGAGATGCGGTCGAAGTGCCGCAACAACCACGGGTGCTCGGCGTCGAAGCCCGGCGCGGGTTCAGGGTGCCGGTGGTTCCAGACCTGCGTGGTGCGGCCGACGAACTGGTAGCCGCCGGGCCCCTCCATCCCGTAGATGCAGAGATAGGCGCCGCCGATCCCGACCGAGTTCTCCGCTGTCCACGTCCGGGCGGGGTTGTACTTGGTCGTCACGAGGCGGTGGCGCGGGTCCAGGGGCGTGGCCACCGGGGCTCCGAGGTAGACGTCCCCGAGCCCGAGCACCATGTACTCGGCGTCGAAGACGGTGCGGTAGACGTCGTCGGCGCTCTCCAGGCCGTTCATCCGGCGGATGAACTCGATGTTCCACGGGCACCACGGGGCGTCGTCTCGCACGCCGTACATGTACCGCTCGATGGCCTCCTTGGTGGCGGGGTCGTCCCAGCTCAGCGGAAGCCGGACGCGCCTGCTCGACACCACCAGATCCTCGGCGGCCGGCAGGGCGGCCTCGGCCTCACGCAGGGCGTCCAGCGTGGCGGCCACCGAGCTGCGACCGGGAGTGATCTTTACCTGCAACGACCGGATGCCGGGCGTGAGGTCCTGTTGGCCGGGCACGGGATTCGAGAGCAGGTGCAGGTAGAGGGCGTGGGCGCGGGCGCGCAGCTCGAGATCGAGTTCCATTCGCCCGTATTCGACCAGGACGTTGTCGTCACCGCCGCGGCGGTACGTCACCTCGGTGACGCCGTCGGCGGTGTGCCCGCGGCCCAGCACGCCGTCGTCGCGGTCCCCGCCGTCACCGAGGACGTAGGGCCGGCCGGCACTCCCCGCGCCGCCGATACCGGCGCGCTCGGGTGTTGCGTCCACCCGCACGCGGACGAACCGCACCGTGTCGCCGGGAGCGAGTTGCCCGAGCTTCCACCGGTCGCTGCTGACCACCGTCACCGGGCAGACGAAACCTCCCAGACTCGGCCCGTCCGGACCCAGCAGGATAGGGGTGTCGCCGGTGAAGTCCAGTGCCCCCACCGAGTAGGCGTTGTCGTGCAGGTTGGACGGGTGGAGTCCGGCTTCGCCTCCGTCGGGCCGGGCCCATTTCGGTCGCGGCCCCTCGAGACGGACGCCCGTGCGGTCGGAGTTGAAGTGCACCGAGTAGGTGGACGCGTACAGCTCGTCCATCCCGGCGCGGGTGAGGAAGTCGGGAGCGCCGTGGGGCCCCTCGGCCACGGCGACGTGCCAGTGATGCCCGATGGCAGGGATCTCCTCGGCGAGGATCCGGCGGGGTACACCCGGTCCGGGCTCTCCGACCGACAATGTGTCCCCCGCGACCAGAGAGCGCCCCTCGTGTCCGCCGAACCGTCCCAGGGTGAAGGTCGCCGACGACCCCAGGTACGGCTCGACGTCGATCCCACCCCGGACCGCGACGTAGACCCGCATGCCCGGCCCCGTGATCACCGGGACGTCGAGCACGGATCCGGCCTCGAGCCGCACCGGCTTCCACTGGGCAACCGGCTGGCCGTCCACCGTGGGCCGCACGTGGGCGCCGCCCACGCACACCGTGACCGCGGAGTCCGGCCGGACCCTCAGACCACCGCGCGTGCACTCCAGCCCGGCGGCGCCCTCCGCGTTGCCCACGGCGATATTGGCCAACCGGAGGGACTGGCAGTCCATCGCACCGGACGGCGGAACGCCCACGCCCCAGTACCCGGTTCGGCCGGGCCAGTCCTGGACGGTGGTGATGAGCCCGGGGGCGAGGATCTCGAGGCGGGACATGGTGGTTCTCCTCTGGAGAGTGAGGGACGTGATGTGGCGGTGGGCCCGGTTCAGGCGGTGACGATCATGCGGACCGCCGTCGGATCGAAGCCGTTGCACGGGTTGTTGATCTGCGGACAGTTGGAGACCAGGACGATCACGTCACGGTCGGCGCGCAGCGACAGCCGCTTGCCGGGTGCGGAGAGCCCGTCGACGATCCCGAGCGTGCCGTCGCCGTCGACGGGGACGTTCATGAAGAAGTTGACGTTGGGGACCAGATCCCGCTTTCCGAGCCCGTACCGGGCGCCTTCCCGGAGGAAGTTCTCCACGCAGGCGTGCTGGTGGCGCGTGTGGTGGCCGTACCGCAGGGTGTTGGACTCCTGCGAACAGGCCCCGCCGAGCGTGTCGTGGTTGCCCACCTCGTCGGCCGTGATCGTCACCAGTGGGTCCCCGGCGTCGTCCCGCAGGACACTGCCGGTGGTGAGGAAGATCGACCCCTGGGCGGCAACGGTCGCCGGGGCACTGTAGCGGCGGGTGGGGTCGTGCGCGTCGTAGAACAGTGTGTCGACGGCCTGGTTGCCCTCGAGGTCCACGATGGTCAGGGTCTGCCCCTCGTGGAGGACGCGTGACCAGGCGGCCCTGGCGGCGACGATCTCATCGGCGACCACGGCCCCGTCTGCGAGCGAGAGGTCGTCGGCGGCGCCGGTCCGGGGGTCGGCGGAGACGGTCGTGGGTGTCATGGGGGTTCTCCTCAGTCGATCTGGGTGGAGGCGCGGTGGGCGGCCTCGGAGTTGGCGACGGCACGGCGGTATTCGAGGTCGTCCCCGACGCCGGGGAGGGTTCCCTCGCAGAGTGCGTCGAGGTCTTGCGGCGCGCTCCACGCCAGGAGCTCGACGGTCCCCGAGTGGTACTGCTCCGACGGATCCAGCGGATGGTCGGCGACCGCCACGGCCAGCACGACGGGCAGGTGGACGACGAGGTCGATCGTCGCGCCCGCGCCCGCGTTTCCGGTGGACACCAGCGAACCGTCCGCGTCGACCCGGATCCCGTGGAAGAACGAGACGGTGTGCGGCAGGTCCCGTTCGGCCAGTCCGTTCTTGAGCGCCGCCAGTAGCAGCAGTTCCCGTCCGGCCGGTGACTCCGATTCCGGCGCGCCGGCCCCGTAGCGGGCGACGTTGCCGGCCAGGGTCGAGGCCCCGCACAGCGCGTCGTGGTGGCCGGAGGTGTCCGCGACGATCGTCGCGAGCACGCGCCCCTGGTCCGAGAGCAGCGGATGGCCGGTCCCGAGGTAGGCCTGCCACGGGACCTTCACCGTGTCGGCCGTGTTGAGTCGCTCCCAGGGAGCGTCGGCGCGCCACATCATGAGCGAGGCGCAGGCCGTGCCCTCCCGGTCGGTGAGTCGGATCCGGGTGCCCCGGGCCAGGGTGACCGCGGTGTACCGGCCACCGGGGATGGACTCGGCCCACGTCAGTCGGTCAGCCGGGACGTCCGCCGGCGGATCGGGCCAGTCGGTGGCGGGGACGACCGGCATGGCGTCGGTGATCGTGCCTGCCTGGGCGCGGGCGTGCCGGCGGGCACCCGAGGTGGTGGATGTTCCTGCGGGGCCGGGTGCGGTGGTGCTGGTCATGACTGGTCACTCTCCGATCTGGACGGGGTTGGGGTGGGTCTTGCCGCGGGGGAAGCACAGGATGCCGACGCCCACCACGGCGACGACGGTCGCCACGCCCGCCCACCGCAGCCACGGTGTCTCACCAGACGGGTCGAAGATCTCGGCCCGTGGCCAGGCGAGGTTGATGGTCATGAGCAGTCCGTACGCCACGGCGAGGACGTTGACGGGGATCCCCCAGCGGCCGAGCGAGAACAGGGGCCTGCCCTCGGCGTCGGTGAGCCGGGGGCCGTTCGGCCACCCCTTGAGTCGACGCATGAGCAGCGGTCCGGTCACGCAGAGGTAGGCCAGGTAGATGAGGATGATGCACACCGAGGCGAGCGTGGCGAAGATCGCGGAGTTGCCGACGTTGACCAGCAGGATGCCCATGCAGGCCAGTCCGATCAGAACGGACGGCGCGATCGGGGTCCCGGTCCGCGGGTGGACGCGCGAGAGAGTCGTCGAGAACGGGAGCCTGCCGTCGCGTGCCATGGAGAACATGAGCCGGGTGGCGGCGGTCTGGATGGCGAGGGTGCAGATGAAGATCGCGACGACGACGTCGGCGAGGAGCACCTTCCCCCAGAAGTTCCCGAGGACCGAGTTAAGTACGTAGGGAAGGCCCTCGGTCGCCAGACGCCCGTCGGTGAGGCTGGGCGCGGCCATGAGCGCTCCCAGGATCATCAGTCCACCGCCGATGGCGGAGACGGTCAGTGCCATCCGGATCGTCCGGGGCGCGATGCGGCGGGGATTGACCGTCTCCTCCGCGAGCTCGCCGGCCGAGCCGAACCCCACCATGACATAGGCCGCCATCAGTCCCGAGACCACCCAGGCCCAGATGTACCCGGGTTGATCCCCCATGCCCGCGGTGTCGAAGACGACCTGGGGGCCGCGGACCGCGTGGGTGAACAACGCGAGGACCACGGCGATCACACCGACGATCTCGCACGTCACGCCGATGTTGTTGACGTAGGCCATCCACCGGACGCCGATGGAGTTGATCACCGTGGTGATGACGAGCAGGACCGATCCCAGCAGGACGGCGTTCGTCGATCCGGATGGTGAGGTCAGCGCCGGGTCGTCGCCGATGATCTGGAAGCCGGACCAGATGCTCGGAAGGACGACCTGCAGGGCGATGGCCGCCGCCGAGGCGGTGACGATCTGGGCGAGGATCATGAACCACCCGCCGAACCACCCCACGATCTCCCCGCCCATCCGGCGGGACCACTGGTAGATCGCGCCCGAGATCGGGTACCTGGCCGCCAGTTCGGCGAAGCACAACGCCACGAGGAACTGGCCGGCGAAGACGATCGGCCAGGTCCAGAAGAAGGCGGGGCCTCCGAACCCGTACCCGAGGCCGAAGAGCTGGAAGATCGTCGTGAGGATGGAGACGAACGAGAACCCGGCCGCGAATGACGCGAACGTGCCGAGACTCCGATGGAGTTGCTGTTCGTAGCCGAAGTCTGCGAGGTCGTCGTGATCACCCCGGCGTTCGGGAACCGGGGTGGTGAGACCGGGTGAGTCGCTCATGTCCGGGGCTCCTCTCGGGGCGGGCCGATGAACCCGATCTCGGCGACCGCGGTTCCTGTCGTGTGACAGTTTTGCTCGGACGCATGACACCCGGGTTGCACCATGTTTCGATCGGATTAACAGGCACTCGCGCCCGCTCCCGGCTGACGCACCGGCCGTCTGACGTGGTCGAATGACCCCATGACACCTCCCCGGGCCGGCGACGATGATCGCACTCGCGCGTGGTCGGACGACCTGCGACGAGAACTGGAATCGAGGCTCGGCCCGACCGTGGCGGACACCGTGTGGGTCACCGGTTCGGTGGGCCGCGGGGAGGCGGTCCCCGGCAGTGACCTGGAATCCCTCGCCGTCGTCGACCACCGGGACCCCCGCGCGGTCCGGCGCGCCGTCGCGGCCACCGATCTCTCGACACCACCGTGGTACGCCGAGACCTCCGCGGCCTCGGCCGCCGATCCCCGCTTCGTCCGGACGCGCGCCGGATGGTCCACGGCCGCCGAGGGCTGGGCGGACGCGCCCGCGCGGAACCTGGGGGTCGTGCACCTGGGCCTGCTCGCCGACGCCCGCCCCCTCACCGACGACCGACGCGACCCGGACCTCCTGCCGCGCATGGCCGTCGATGCCGTTCGTGCTCATCCGGCCGTGCTCGCAGACGTTCTCGCGGACGCGCTCTCGACCCGGGCCTCCGTGCCGTCCAGACTCGGCCGGACGTTCCGCGGAGACCCCGTGGTCGACCTCAAGACAGCGGTCATCACCCCGGTCGTCAAGATCGCGCGGTGGTCCGCCCTGCGCGCCGGGGTGGCCACCACCAGCACGGGCTCGCGCCTCGAACTGGCCGCCGACCCGGATCTCCTTCCGCCGGACCGGTGGGAGTCCCTGCGCGTGGCCGCCCGATTCGTCACCGGTCTACGGTGGGACGTCCGTCTGCGGGCGGACCCCGACGGCCCCGGAACCGACCGGGTCCCGCTCTCCGTGCTCACCACGGCCGAACGCGCCGGACTCCGGTCCGTCGCGCGGGAGATCTCCGGCGTCCAGCGCGCCCTCGACTACCTCCGGTCAGCGGGCCAGATCCGAGATCCGGGGTGACCCGCCACCCGTGCACCGCCGCGATGCTCGCCATCTCGGCGTTGGAGGGATGGGCACCGGGGGTCGACGACGACGAGGTCCTCGATCTCGTCGACCGGGGCGCCTCCGATCGGCTCATACGCCTCCACGTCCTCGAGTCGATACCGCCGGAGGCCGTACGACGGCCCCGGCCCGGGATCCTGGCCCGCCGCGTCCCGTACTACCTCCGGGGAACGCGGGTACTGGAGAATTCCCTCGGCATCACCACGGAGAGGCCCCTGGCCCGGGCGGAAGCCCTCCTGGCGGTCGCCGCGGGGGCCCGTCTTCTCCGTGAGCCGGCGTCCGCTCCGACGACCGTCTCCGGCATCCATGCCGCACTGTTCGGCGATGTCTACGCCTGGGCGGGCCTCCCCCGGATGGTCGGCCTGTCCAAGCAGGGTTCCGTGTTCGCCGCGGCAGACCGCGTCCCCGCCCTCGTCGCCCCGCTGGAACGACCGGCCGACCTCGTCGCCGGAGCGCTGGACTCCGCACGTGCACCCGCACCCCGGAGGGCGACCATCGCCCTGGCCCTGGCCGACTGGTACGCCCGCTTCAACCACGTGCACCCGTTCCGCGAGGGAAACGGGCGCGCCGCAGCCGTCGCCGCCCTGCTCGCGGCACGCGCGCATGGCGCGGACCTCGACTTCACCCGTACCTCCCGTGCGACGTGGGTGCAGGCCGCCGTATCCTCCTTGCCGACTCCTCCCCGCAGGACCGTCGATCCCACGGCGCACCGGTTCGAATTCCTCCGTGTCACGATGGACCGGTCCGTCGACCCCCACGCCACCTGACGGCCGGGACGAGAAACATCGCCGGACCGGCGTGGCGAAAGGACCTCCGTGGACACACCCGGCCGACCCCGACTCGTGGACCGCAGGCGCCCCGGAGCCACTCCGGCCGACGAAATCCTCGATGCCGCGGCGGAACTGTTCACCACCCGCGGATACACCGCCACCTCCACCCGCGCCATCGCCGACGCCGTCGGGGTGCGCCAGGCGTCGCTCTACACGCACTTCCCGACGAAAGCCGCGATCCTCGGCTCCCTCCTCGACACGACGGTCGGGCCGACCCTGGAGATGGCCCGCCGGTTGCGCGCCGAGGGGCGGGACCCCCGGGAGACGCTGCTGACGCTGGCGACAGTCGACGTCGAGGGCCTGCTCGCCTCACGTTGGAACATCGGGATGTTGTACGTGCTCCCGGAGGTCACAGGGGAGGACTTCGCCGGTTTCCGCGGCGCGCGCTCGGAACTCAGAGGGATCTACCGGGAACTCGTCGCACTGTGTCGACCCGACCTCGATCCCGCCGACCCCGCCCTCGACCTGCCGTTCCGGGTGGTCGAGGCGGTGATTCCGCACCGGCAGGATCATCCCGGGGTCACCATCGACCCGGTGCGATGGGCGACGGCCGCGACCCGCGCGATCGGCATCAGCTGAACGGTCTTGTCGTACCGGTGGGGCACCATGGCGGTGTGACCGGATCCCAGGCTCATCCCAGCGCCCTCGTCGCCGAGGTCCGCCGTCTCCGCGGCACCGACCCGCTCGGCCGGATCACCGTCCTGGTGCCGTCGTTCGGTGCGGCCAGGGACGTGGTCCGGGCGCTCGCGCTCGACGGCGGGGCGGTCAACGTGGCGGTGAGAACCGCCGACCAGGTGATCAGCGAACTCTCGGCTCCTGCACTGGCCCCACGGGCTGCGCTCCCCTTCCCCCTCCTCGCCGCCGCGGTCGAGAAGGCGCTGGACAGCGATCCCGGACATCTGGAGGCAGTGGCATCCGAACCCGTCACGGGACAGGCCGTCGCCCAGGCGTGCCTGCGTCTGGGGACCGTCGAGCCGGGTTCGGTCACCGCGGAGACCCGGCTGCACTCGGAGGTCCTCCGGCTGGCCGACGAGGCCCGCGCGATGACGGGTGACGCCTACTACACGCAGTTCGAGGCGGTGAGTACCGCGCTGGAGCGTTTGGATGTGCTGGGGCGGATCGTCCTGGCGGCCCCGCTGCGCGGAACGCGGGCCGAGCGCAGGCTGCGGTCCGCGCTGGAACAGCGCGGCATATCTCCCCTCCCCGGTACCGGATCGGAGCACCTCGCCTCCGCCGCCGAGCCCGGCAGCGCGAAGGCGATCACCGGCACCCACGTCCTCCACGCGTCGGACTCCGATGACGAGGTGCGCGCGGTGGTCCGTTTCGTCCGCTCGCGCCTGGCGGACGGGGTCCCCGGCCACCGGATCGGTGTCTACTACCCGTCACCGGACCCCTACCTGCGGCTTCTCCACCGAGCATTCGGGGAGGCCGGGATCGCCGTCTACGGCCCCTCCGACGCCGGGCCGGGTCGCTCTCCGGCCGGCCGCACGTTGGTGAGGCTACTGGGACTCGACGCCGGCCGGATGCCCCGCGCCGACCTGCTGTCGATCATCGCCGAGGGCGCGATCGTCCCGTTCGACGAGGAGGGTGCTGCCGTCTCGTCCAGGCGCCTGGAGATCCTCACCCGAACGCGTTTCCCCGTCATCGGCGCCGGCGACTGGGACCGACTGGCCGATCACCTGCGGCTGCGGGGGGAGCCCGGGGCCCTCGGCGAGAACGAACGGGCCGCGGCGGCTGCTCTCCTACGCCTGATCGGGACCATCCGCTCCGAGCTCGCCGCCGTCGACGCCGCGCGTTCCTGGGCCGAGGCGGCGGAGGCCGTCACCGGACTGATCACCTCACTGTTCCGTCAGAGTCCCGCCCGGGCAGCCGCACTGGTGGTGGTCGGTTCTCTCGGGGATCTCGACACCATCGCGCCCGCCATCACCCGGGATCGAGTGGTCGGTGCGCTCGCCACGCGGCTGGACGGAATCGTCGACCGCGTGGGCGAGGAGGGCGCCGGGGTCGCGCTGGGTCCGATCGACGACGCCGTGGGGCGCGACCTGGACACCGTCTGCGTGGTGGGCATGGCGGAGGGACTCCTTCCGGTCCTGCACAAGCCCGACCCTCTCGTTCCCGAAGGCGCAGTCGAGCCCTCCTCCTCCGAGCGGCTCGACGAGCGGTACCGGGTTCTCCAGCTTGCGCTGAGCGCCGGCTCCGAGCACCGAACGTGCTCATTCCCCCGCGGATCGATGCGAGGCGGCGGCAACAGGATCCCGTCGCGCTGGCTCCTGCCCACCCTGTCCGAACTCACCGGGAAACCGGTTCGTGCCACCAAGTGGCAGGAGGACGTCGCCGCGTGTCCGGCCGTCACCGCCGTGCCCTCGTTCGTCGACGGCGTGCTGACCCCGCCGGCCGCCCTCGGTTCGGACCCGGCCACTGTCTCCGAACTGCGGATCCGGCAACTCTCCGCCAACGGCTGGCTGGCCCGGCCAGGTGCCCCCGGTCTGCTGGTTCGAGCACACGAGATGCGTCAGGATCGCCGGCGAGGACGATTCACGCGGTTCACCGGTGATGTCTCGTCAGCTGCGCGCCTGCTGACCGTCCTCGACCATCCGCTCTCTCCCACGAGGCTGGAGGACTGGGCCCAGAGCCCGTATCTGTTCTTCCTCTCCACGGTCCTGAGGGTCCGGACGCTCGACGACCCGGCCGCGGAAATCGAGATGGACCTGCGCGACTACGGCGACCTGGTCCACTCGATCCTCCAGCGCTACGTCTCCGATCGCCTCCAGACCGGGGCCGGTCCGGACCGCGAGCTGCTCATGACCGCGTTGCGCGCCGAATGCGAGGCGGCGATCGCGACGTCACCGGGACTCGTCGCCTCACTGTGGCGACGGCGGGAGATCCTGCTCGCGGCCGAACTCGACCGGTGGTACTCGGAGGACGAGACGGACTTCCGAGCGGGGTGGGAGCCGGCCGCGACCGAACTCGGGTTCGGCCGAGGGGCCCCCGACGGTTCCGTGATCGAGATCCCCTTCGAGGTGACCACCTCCCACGGCACGACCACGGTGTTCCTCGCAGGGTCCATCGACCGGCTCGACGAGCGCGGAGAGTCCCAGCGGGTCACCGACTACAAGACCGGGACGCCGCCCGCGGTGGAGGAGCGGCCGAGCGAGGAGGACCCCACCATCTCGGGGACACGATTCCAGTTGCCGCTCTACGCAGCGGCCGCCGAGTCCGCTCGCGATCTGCCGGTCCGCGAAGTCCGCTACTGGTACTGCACCGAACGGGGCGAGTTCGAGCAGATATCCCTCGACGTCACCGTCGACCTCATGGACAAGGTCCGCGCTGACGTGGGCAACCTGGTGGACGCCCTCCAGCGTGGATGGTTCCCCCTCAAGGGCGGGCGCGGCTCGTCCCGTGATCTTGCGAAGCTCATCGGCGGCTCCGAGCTCGACCGCGCCTGGGAGCTGTTGTCCCGACAGGACCCGCTCGCATCCCACCCCGCGTTCGCCGGCCTCGTCGCCGCCGATCCGACCGAGCACGAATCGGAGACGTCCTGATGAGTACCCTCCCCGACCAGGCCGCCCGGCTCCGGGTGGAAACGGACACCTCCGTCACGCTCTTCGTGGAAGCCGGTGCAGGGACCGGTAAGACCCATGCCCTCGTCAGCCGCCTCAGCACTCTGCTGTTGGACGACGCCGTGCCCGTCGACCGCATCGCCGCGATCACCTTCACCGAGAAGGCGGCCACCGAGCTCCGCGATCGCCTCCGCGTGACACTCGTGGACAAGCGCGCCGAGGGCGACCACCGGGCGGATGCCGCTCTCGCGGGGCTCGACACCGCCGCCATCGGCACGCTGCACTCCTTCGCCCTGCGGCTGCTCTCGGAGAACCCCCTGGAGGCGGGAATTCCCCCGAAGGTCACCGTGCAGCAGGACACCGCCGAGTCCAGCGCCGTCGACGCCCTGTGGCAGGAATGCGCAACTCTCCTGTTCGGCAGCGGCCCGACCGCCACCCGGTCGGGCAACCTGGCGCGGGCCGTCGACGACATGCTCGATGCCGGTGTGACGGCCTCCGCGTTCCGCGAGGTCGTCGAGGCGCTCCACCGCGACTGGGACCGCCTGCCCACCGACCTCCTGTACCCCGACACAGCCGACCTGCCCGTGTCGCCGGATCTCGCCGAGATCATCGCTGCCGTGGGATCGATCGTCGGGTGGCGGGATTCCTGCCAGGACGAGACGGACAAGCTCTATGCGGTCCTCGACGCACATGAAGCCTGGGGGGCGACACTGCAGGACGCTTCGTCCGACCCGTCCGCGTCGCCCTCCTGGATGGAACTCCTGGGCAAGCCGATCACCGCGGGAAACGGCGGTAAGGGCGCGAATTGGGGCGGGACGGACGTCGTGAAGGAGATAAAGGCGGAGATCAAGCAGCTCTCCTCGATGTGCGAGGCGATCCTCGTCGAGCACTGGCGCCCACGTATCGCCGTGGTGCTCGACGCTCTCATCCCGGTGGTGCGGAGGCACGCCGCCGACCGGCGCCGCCACGGCACCCTGCAGTTCCACGACCAGCTCGTTCTCGCGCGCGAACTACTGCAGGACCCGACGGTCCGCGAACGGGTCCGGGCACGCTACCAACGAATTCTCATCGACGAGTTCCAGGACACCGACCCCATACAGTTGGACATCGCCGAACTACTGACGTCCGCGGCCGCCGGATCCGGGCCCGAACCGGGCCGACTCTTCACCGTCGGCGATCCCAAACAGTCCATCTACCGATTCCGCCGCGCCGACATCGCCACCTATCTCCGGGCCCGGGGCGGAGCCGACAGTACGGGCGGTGCGACGGGCGGGGCCGCCATCGAGAGACTGAGCACGAACTTCCGCTGCTCACGTCCGGTCCTCCGCTGGGTCAACGAGGTGTTCTCCGAGGTACTCATCGCCTCCGACGGCATCCAACCCGAGTACCGGGACCTCGAACCGGCACCGAACCGGCCCGAACACGACCCCACCCACGGACCCCGGCCGTTCGTCTTCCGCACCGAAGACGTCCCCCATCACTGCCCGCCCGACTCGAAGGAGGCCACCGAACGCCACTGGACCGAGGCCGCCGACGTGGCAAGGGTGATCGCCACCGCCATCCGGGAAAGGTGGACCCACGAGTCCAAGGATGGTGAGCAGACCCCACTGCGGCTGGCGGACATCGCGATCCTCCTGCCGTCGCGCGGTTCTCTGCCGATGCTCGAGACCTGCCTCGACCACGCGGGGATCGACTACCGCACCGAGGCGTCCTCGATCGTCTACGGGACGCCGGAGATCCGCGACCTCCTCCTGGCCGTCCGCGCCGTCGCCAACACCGCCGACGAGGCGTCCCTCGTGGGCGCGCTGCGGTCACCGTTGTTCGCCTGCGGGGACGACGACCTCCTGCGCTGGCGCGCCGCCGGCGGCACCTGGGCCCCCGGCGCGCCGGCACCCACGGAGCTCGCGGAGTCCCCCGTCGCAGACGCGATGGGATACCTCTCCTCCCTGTCGCGGCACACGCGGCGCCCAGGCGAACTCCTGGAGAAACTCGTCCACGATCGCATGGTCTTCGAGTCCGTGGCCGAATCGCCGCGGCGGCGCGACCTGTGGCGACGGATCCGGTTCGTGATCGAGCACGCGTGGCAGTGGGAGGAGTCCGCCAGCGACCCAGCGCGTGCCGACCTCCGTGACTACGCGGACTGGGCGCTGACGCTGACCGCGGAGGACGCCCGCGTCCCCGAAGCCGCCATCCCCGAGATCGGGGTGGACGCTGTCCGCATCAACACCATCCACGCGTCGAAGGGCCTCGAGTACCCGATGGTCATCGTGGCCGGGATGAGCCGGGGCTGGCCCACCAGCCGGGACCGGCTCCTGTGGACCGACGACGAGCCTCCCCGGCCGGCGGTGTCGTTCTCCGCCACCGTCCGTGACCCCGCCTTCACGGCGGCAGCCGAACGCGAAAAGCAACACGCGCTCGCGGAACGCATCCGCCTCCTCTACGTCGCCACGACCCGAGCGGAGAGCCGCCTCGCGGTCTCCGGCCACGGATACGCCCTCACCAAGAGCGGAAAGCCCCGGGCAGGACTGTGGGGGACCCTCCTCGGCTCCGTCATCGAGGACGCCGACGCGCCCGATCTGGTCGAGTACGGTGAGAACCTGCTCGACGCCGCCGCCGTGCCCGACGTCGACGTTCCCGACGAAGCGGAATGGGCCCGACGCAGCCAGCAGATCGCGGCCAGGTCCGCAGAGCGCGCGGGCTGGTCCGCGACCCGGATCGTGCACCCGGAGGTCGCCGACGGTTCCGCCGCCGCAGGTGCAGACCAGCGGCGCGACGAGGCGGCCGAGCCGCGGCCCCTCCCCGAACGACTGGCCGCCGCGTTGCGCGATCGGTTCCGCCCGGCCCCGACGCGATCGGACGAATTGCCGCCCGCCCCGCGGGGCACCCCACTGGCCTCGGGACCCGACGTCGGTACGGCGGTCCACCACCTGGCCGAGCACACGGACCTGACCCGGCTGCACGGACCGACAGCCGACCCCGTCTCCGCGGTCGCGGAGTGGGAGCGGTGGGCGGCAGACCAGTTGATCGCTCTCGGGCTGGGAGGTGGGCTGCGCGGGAGCCGCAACCCGGAAGCCGTCGCCGAGATGGTCTCCGTCGCGAGGACTGCCCTGACCTCCGAGCCCGTCCGGCGGGCGGCGACCCGGACCCACTGGGCCGAGCTACCCGTGGCAGGGCCGCTGGCCACCGCGGACGGGACGACGGTGGCGGTGGACGGGGTGGTCGACCTCGTGATGGAGGAAGCCGACGGCTCGCTGACGATCATCGACTACAAGACCGACGTCGCCGTCACTACCGACACCGTCGACGAGTACCTGCTCCAGCTGTGCGCCTACGCCGAGCTGCTCGGTGGCCCCACCGGCAGACCGGTGGGGCGGATCGAGCTGGTCTTCTGCCGCGGGGCCCGCCCGACCGTGGTCGCCCGCGACCTGGGCTGACGACACGGCCCTGCGGGGGCGAGCCCCGCCGCGGTCGGCCCAGGTGCCTCCGCACCGGGCAACCGCCCGCGACCGGGACGAACGCCTGGTAGAGCTCGACCAGCAGATCCACGTCGGAATCCCGCGTCCGGCGCAAGGGCAGAGGTTCCGTGCAGCAGCCCTCATGTGACCCATCTCTCGGTCGGCTCGCGACGCCCTGACCAGTGCCTATACCGGTAGAACCGAACCCACAGGATTGACCGAAGTTCACGCCCGGATCAGTACGTAGGGTCCGAGGTATGCGCAACACCCTCATGCTCGAGGAACGTCGGCCGGACGACACCGGCGCGCCTCACCCGGACGTCGACACCACGCCCGGCGTCAGCAGAGTCGACGCCAGCAGTGTCGACGCCCCCCATGCCACCGTCCTCCCGGCGCCACTGACGACGATCATCGCCGCGCTGGCGGGCGGCCTGATCGGCATCGCCGCGGTCTACGGGGTGGCGTCCAGGCTGGCCGGCTCGCTCACCGCGGTCGCGGCCATCGTCATGGTCTTCGGGGTCACGCTGGCCGGCCCCCGGGTCCACGCGGCGGCCCGCACCGAACTCGGGCGGACGATCGCGGTCACGCTCCAGGCGATCGGGTTCGGCGGCGTCGTCGGAGCGCTGGTCATCGCCGCCTGAGCCATCCCTATCCTGGTCAGCCCCGCCTGAACCGCGCGGACAACTCGTCGACAGCCGCCTCCTCCACTCCCGCGCCCTCCACGAGATACCGCCGCGCGTCACCGAACTCTCGCGCCAATGCGTCCAGGGACCGGCGGAGATTGGCCTCCTCGACGCCGATGAGCACCTCGATCGCCTCGAGTTTGTCGGGCATCTCCGACTGCACATAGGTACGGATGGAGGAGACGAAGTCCGCGGACATCTCCCTCGTCAGCAGGTAGTCCGCGATCACGTCCTCCTCGCGCACACCGGCCACCAACTGCAGAAGCGCCGAGACCCACCCGGTGCGGTCCTTGCCCGCCGTGCAGTGCACGATCGCCGGGCCGGACGACACGGCCAGGGCGTGGACGGCCCGACCGAACGCCCGCCGCTCGTGATCACCCACCACGAACCGCTCGTATGTCGCGGCCATCTCGCGCCGCGCCTCCTCGGCCCCGGCCAGGCCGGACGCACTGAGGGTCGCCGCCGAGGTGTGCCCGCCCAGCACGTCGATCGGCAGGTACTCGGCCCCGGCGGGGACGACGCCGGGCTGCTTGTCGATCTCGGCGCCGGTGCGCAGGTCGACGACGGTCGAGACGCCGAGTTTCTCGAGCACCGCGAGGTCGTCGTCGCCCACCGCGAGGGTCGTGGACCGGTAGACGAGACCGCGGGCCATCGACCCGGACGGACGGAGTGCGTAGCCCGGGCCGGCCACGTCCCGGAAATTGTGGACGCTGGTGAGTCGGACATCGCTGACGACGAATCCGTCCCGGTCGAGGCCGACCTCGTCGTCGTCGGATCCCCGGACGACACCCTCGTCCACGTCGACGTTCCCGCCGTGTTCGCCGACCATCCCACGCCCCTGTTTGATCCCCGCGCGCCCACGTGGTGCGCCGTCGTCTCGTTCCTACCCGATGCCGGCCGGACACGCCCACCGAGTGGGCCGGTGACCACCGAGGCTGACACCTGTCAATATTGCTGGCCGTTTCGCCTGTGCGACGGGGCCCGGTCGCCTAGTGTCCGATCTCATGACCACAGCAGACTTCAATCCCGGGCACGACATGCAGCACGCCACGTTCGGCGACATCCTCATCGAGCGTTCCACCGACGACCACCCGGGACTGCTGTTCGAGGACTCCGCGTGGACCTGGCGCGAGTTCGTCGCCGAGGCCGCCGTCCGCGCGGAGATCCTGCGTAACTGGGCTGACGAGCACGCCGGCTCGTACGCCGACCGACCCGCCCCGTACCGGCACCTCCACGTGGGCATCCTGCTGGAGAACGTGCCCGAGTACCTGTTCGTCCTGTGCGGGGCCGCGCTCGCGGGCGTGTCCATCGTCGGCATCAACCCCACCCGACGCGGCGCCGAGCTCGCCTCCGACATCCGGGGCGTGGACTGCGACGTGATCGTCACCGACTCGGACGGCACCGCCCTGCTCGAGGGCCTGGACACCGGCACCGCCGCGCAGTTCGACATCGACTCCGAGCAGTGGCGCGGACTGCTCACCGACCACGCCGGCGCCGAGCCCAGGCTCCACCCCGACGAGGCGCGCGACCCCCACACCCTGCTGGCACTGCTGTTCACCTCCGGCTCGACCGGCGCCCCCAAGGCCGTCATGTGCTCGACCGGCCGCATGGCGATGATGGGCACCATCAACTACCGGGGCCTCGTCCGCGACGACGTGGCCTACAGCGCGATGCCGCTGTTCCACGGCAACGCCCTCTTCGCCGCGTTCGCCCCGTCCGCGTACGTGGGCTGCACCTTCGCGATGCGCCGAAGGTTCTCCGCCTCGGGGTTCCTCCCCGACGTGCTGCGGTTCAACGCCAGCTACTTCAACTACGTCGGCCGGTCACTGTCCTACATCCTCGCCCGGCCCGAGGTGCCCGAGGAGAAGCAGACGCGCCTGCGGGTCGTCTTCGGCACCGAGGCCTCCGTCCACGACCGGGCCGAGTTCGCGCGCCGCTTCGGCGTGACCCCGCTCGAGTCGTACGGCAGCAGTGAGGGCGGCGTCGTGATCAGCCACACCGAGGACACCCCGCCCGGCGCGCTCGGCGTGGCCGGCGCCTACATGGACGTCGCGATCCTCGACGCGGAGGGCAACGAATGCCCCCGGGCCGAGTTCGACGCCAACGGCGGCCTGGTCAACGCCGGCGAGGCGATCGGCGAGATCTGCAACGTCACTGGCGCCAAATTTTTCGAGGGCTACTACCGCAACCCCGAGGCCACCGCCGAACGCAACATCGGCGAGGTCTTCCACACCGGTGACCTGGGCTACCGCGACGCGGACGGGTACTTCTACTTCGCCGGCCGCTCCGGCGATCGGATCCGCGTGGACAGCGAGAACTTCTCCGCCGGGCCCGTCGAACGCATCCTCGACCGGTTCCCCGGCGTGCTCGTCGTGGCCGTCTACCCCGTCCCGGACCCGCGCACCGGCGACCAGGTCATGGCCGCCATCCAGCTCGAACCCGGCGAGGTCTACCTGCGTGGCGGCGCGGCGGGCGACGACGACGTCTACCGGCCGCTCACCGACGCCGACCGCGAGGCCCTGCTCACCGAGTACGAGCTCCACGGGCGCCGGCCCGTGGGGGTGTGACGGCGGGTGGCGTGAGGGCTCGGCCGCTGGCCGGGGAGCGCGCTCAGCGCAGGACGCGCAGCTGGAACGGGTAGTTGATCGTCCGGCCCTGGGTCGCACGAACGGTACCGATCACGTGGCCGATGATCTGCGCGAGGAAGGACACCGCCAGCAGGATGAGGCCGATGGGCAGGCCGATCACCGTGAGTATGAAGATCCAGCCCACGATGCTCATGATCCACAGGCCGAGGTTGAAGTTGAACGACCCGGCGGCGGCCTGGCGGACGAACGGGCTGCGGTCCTTGTAGATCAGCCACATCACCAGCGGGCCGACGAACGACAGCCACCCGGCCGACAGCGCCATCGCGATGAGGCTGGACGCGTGCGCCAGTGCCGCGGGGGTGCGGTCGTCCGGGCCGACGGCCGGGGGCTGGTTCCCGTACCGGGGGTCGCCGTACCCGCTCTGTCCGAACTGGTGGTCGCCGTACTGGTGGTAGCCGGGCTGCTGGGTCATGCCTCCAGTGTCCTCGCCGGAAGGGATCCGCGCATCGGGGATGTCCCGGGTCTTCGGTCACGCGGATGTCACACGGCGCGCCTACTGTGGCAGCCATGGCCGATCCCATCAGATCCGACGTGCCCGCCACCGCCTCGGGCGTGACCGAGCCGGACGATTCCGAGCGGCTCGACGACGCCGTGCGGCCCCTGCGCGACGACGTGCGTTTCCTCGGAGCCGTGCTCGGCGACACGGTGCGCGACCAGGCGGGCGGGACGATCTTCGACCTGGTGGAGACCGCCCGGCGCACCGCGTTCGCCGTCCGCCGCTCGGAGGCCGACCGCGACGAGGTGGCGGCCCTGTTCACCGATGTGCCCGCCACCGAGATGATCCCCGTCATCCGGGCGTTCTCCCTGTTCGCGCTGCTGGCCAACGTCGCCGAGGACCTCCACCAGGAGCGCCGTCGCCGCATCCACACCGCTGCGGGCGAACCGCCGCCGGACGGGGATCTCGAGGCCACCTGGGCGCGACTGGCCGAGAACGAACCAGAGCCCGCGAGGCTGGAGGCGGTGCGCGCGACGGCCCGGGTGGCGCCCGTACTCACGGCGCACCCCACCGAGACCCGCCGACGCTCGGTCTTCGAGATCACCCGACGGGTGCTGGACCTCATGCGCCGCCGCGACGCCCTGCGCACGGGGTCGGACGAGGCGGGGCACCGGGACCGCGTCACCGATGCCGAGCTCGAGCAGGTGGAGCAGGACATCCGCCGGCAGGTGCTCACGCTGTGGCAGACGGCGATCATCCGCAGCCAGCGCCCCCGCATCGAGGACGAGGTCCTGGGCGGCCTGCAGTACCACGAGGCCACGCTCATCGACGTGATCCCACCGCTCAACGCGGAGATCGCCGACCGTCTCGGCTCCGGCGACCGCCCCGTCGTCCGCCCCGGCTCGTGGATCGGCGGGGACCGCGACGGCAACCCGTACGTCACCGGGGACGTCGTGCGGTTCGCCACCGAGCAGGCCGCCGCGCTACTGCACCGCCACTACACGGAGGAACTGCGGCTGCTCGAGCGGGAGCTGCCCCTCTCGCGGCGGGTCGTGGACGTGCCCACCGGGCTCAGCGACCTCGCGGACTCGCTGGTGGAGACGGACGGGGAGCTCGCCGCCGCGCGCGAGGACGTGCCGTTCCGCCGCGCCGTGCGGGTGGTTCGCCGTCGGCTCGCCGCGCGGGTGAGGTCCTCGTCGTCGTCACCCGGATCGTCGCCGGACGCTATCGGTCACGACGACGACGAGGCCTACACCTCCCCGGCGGAGATGCTGACCGATCTGGATGTCATCGACGCCGCGCTCGGGGCCTGCGGTGGCGAGCTGGCGCGGTCGCCGCGTCTGCGGGACCTGCGGTGGGCGGTACGGACGTTCGGGTTCCACCTGCAGGCACTCGACATGCGGCAGAACTCGGAGTCGCACGAGGAGGTGCTCACCGAGCTGTTCGCCCTGGCCGGGGTGAGCGAGGACTACTCGGCGCTGGACGAGGACGCCCGTGTGGAGCTGCTGCTGCGCGAACTCTCGCACGACCGGCCGCTGCTCGGGCCGCGCGCGGAGCTGTCAGAGCTGGCGGCCAAGGAACTCGGGGTGATGCGGGCGGCCGCCGCGGCCGTGGACCTGCTCGGCCCGGAGGTGGTGCCGCACTACATCGTGTCCATGTGCGGGACGGTCTCCGACCTGCTCGAGCCGGCGGTGCTGCTGCGCGAGGTCGGATTGTTCTCGGGCGACCCGGCGGAGCCCCGCTCGAGCGTTCGGCTGATCCCGCTGCTGGAGACGATCGACGACCTGGCGGCGGGGCCGGACATCCTCGACACGGCGCTCGCGATCCCGCAGTTCCGGGCGCTGGTCCGGGCGCAGGGCGACGTGCTGGAGGTGATGCTCGGCTACTCGGACTCCAACAAGGACGGCGGGTACCTGGCCGCCAACTGGGCGCTCTACCAGGCCGAACGCGATCTCGCCGAGGCCGCGACGCGGGCGGGCGTGCACCTGCGCTACTTCCACGGCCGTGGCGGCGCCGTCGGCCGGGGCGGCGGCAACTCCTACGAGGCGATCCTCGCGCAGCCACCGGGCGCGGTGCAGGGCGCGCTGCGGATCACCGAGCAGGGCGAGGTCATCTCGGCCAAGTACTCCGAGCCGCGGCGGGCGCGCCGCAACCTCGAGGCGCTCGTGGCGGCGACGCTCGAGGCCTCGCTGCTCGACGTCGAGGGTCTGGGCGACCGGGCCGGGGAGGCGTACGGGGTGATGGCCGAGCTCGCGCGGCTCGGGCGGGCGGCGTACGCGTCCCTGGTGCACGACGACCCGGGGTTCATCGAGTACTTCACCACCTCCACCCCGGTCGCCGAGATCGGGGAACTCAACATCGGGTCCAGGCCGTCCTCCCGCAAGCAGACGTCGAGCGTCGAGGATCTGCGGGCGATCCCGTGGGTGCTGTCGTGGTCGCAGTCGCGGGTGATGCTGCCCGGCTGGTTCGGCGTGGGCACCGCACTGCGGCAGTGGGTCGACGCCGAGGGCGAGGCGGCGGCCGGGGAGAGACTGGCCACGCTCCGGCGGCTGAACGACGACTGGCCGTTCCTGCGCACGACCCTGTCCAACATGGCGCAGGTGATGGCCAAGGCGGACATGGGGCTGGCCGGTCGCTACGCCGAACTCGTCCCGGACGCCGAGGTGGGTCGGCGGATCCACGGGGTGCTCACCGACGAGTTCGACCTGACCCGCGAGATGCTGCTGGAGATCACGGGGCAGGAAACGCTGTTGGACGACAACCCGGCGCTGGCCCGCTCGGTGCGCAACCGCTTCCCCTACCTCGAACCGCTCAACGTGCTGCAGGTCGAGTTGCTGCGCCGCTATCGCGCCGGGGACTCCGACCCGGCGGTGCGAACCGGCATCCAGCTGACCATGAACGGCCTGGCCACGGCCCTGCGCAACTCGGGGTGATCCTCGACGTGCCGGCTAGCGTAGCTGTCGCTGGGTGAGCGGGATGAGCAGCGCGCACACCACCGCCAGCCCGGCGATCCACGGGACCGGACCGCCGGCGCGCGAGAGCTCGGCGAGCACGTACGGCGTGGCCATCCCGAGGTAGGCCAGGACGTAGAACACGGCCACGAGCCCGGCGTGGTCCCGCGGTCCGGACTGCAGCTCGACCTCGACCAGCCCCGCCACCAGCAGCGTGGCGTATCCCACGCCGAGCAGGACCGCGACGGGCAGCAGCCACAGGGCCCGGCCGGGGAGTGCGGGCGAGGCGGCCAGCAGCGCTCCGGCGGCCATCCCGAGCGAGGCGGCGGCGAGTCCCATGACCGGCGGCCGGGACGGTGGTGACGCGGCCGCGATCCTGCGGACGGCGGGCTGGACCAGCACCCCGGCGCCGAGCGTGACGCCCACCATGACGCCGGCGTACAGGGTGGGCCGACCGAAGGCGTCCCCGCCCAGCAGGTCGGCGAGCACCGCGAACGACATGCTGGCGCAGCCGAACACCAGCGGGGCCCACGGCGCGACCCCGAGGAGGAACCGGCGGGTGCCGGCCGTGGCGGGGATGAGCGGGGCGGCCTCCGGCCCGTCGTGCGGCTCGTACGGGTCCGCGGCGCCCCACGCCGCGACCAGCGCGATCGTGCCGAGGATCAGATGCGGAAGGTACGCCGAGAACAGCGGGGCGGGGGCGAACTCCCCGACCATGCCCGCCGCCAGGCCGCTGAGTCCGAACCCTCCGGTCAGCGCGATGGCCGCGCGCCGCGCACCGGTGCCGGGTGGCCCGCCGGCGGAGAGCTCACGCACCCAGGCGCTACCGGCCCCGAACGCCGCCCCGGACGCCAGCCCGGCGAGGAACCGACCCAGGTACAGCCACAGTGAATCCTGCGGCCCCAGCAGCATGAACAGGGTCGCCAGCAGCGACAGGACCAGGACGGGCCGCATGAGCACGCGGCGGCCGTTGCGGTCGGACCACCGGCCGGCCACCAGCAGGGTGGGCAGGAGGCCGACGATGTAGACGCTGAAGATCGCGGTGACGCTGGACTGCGACAGCCCCAGCTCGGCGCGGTACAGATGCAGCAGCGGGGCGAACTGGTTGGCGCCCCAGCCCACCGCGAACACCGCGAGGGCCACGCGCACCCAGCTGCGACGGTCGACCTGAGAATCCATGGAGCAGAACCTAGCCCGCGCGCGTCCTACGCGAGCGCGGTGACCACGAACGCCACCCCCACCACCACGAACAATGTGCTGGCCACGACGTCGACCCACGGCAACAGCCGTCCGACCCGCTCGTTGACCACCCTGTGCGAGGCCACCAGCGCGAGCCCGCCGAACCAGGCGAGCGCGACCGCGATCATCCCCGCGACCAGGGCCACCGACCACGCCGCCGAGACCTCCTCGCGCAGGAACGGGGTGAGCACCGCGCCGAAGAACACCAGGGCCTTGGGGTTGGCGAGGTTGGTGACCAGACCGCGGGTGAAGTCCGCCCGTGGCACCAGATCCGCTACGCCGATTCGGGATCCGCTATCCGAATCCGGGTAGCGGATCCCGATTTCGGGTAGCGGATCCGGGGGCGGGGCGGTGGCGGGTGCGGCGGTGGTGGCGGGTGCGGCGGTGGCCGGGCGTGGGGTCGCACCGCGCGAGCGCCACCAGCCGCGCAGACCGAGCACGCCGAGGGTCGCCAACAGGAGTCCGCCGGCGACCTGGAGACCGGTCATGACCTGCGGGTACACGCGCACGAGGGTGGCGACTCCGGCGAACGCGGCCGCGAGCCACACCGTCAGGCCGGTGACGATCCCCAGCGCGGTCGCGAGACCCTGACGCCGTCCGGCGAGGGCACGTTGGAGGACGACGACGACGTCGGGCCCCGGCGAGACCACCGCGATCGCCCAGACACCGAACAGGCCGAGGAGCTGCGCCGCGGTCACGCCGCCGATTCCATCTCGAGGAGCCGCTGCTTGGCCGCGAGCCCGCCCCGGTAGCCGCCCAGTCCGCCGTCCGAGCGCAGGATCCGGTGACACGGCCACACCAGCGGCAGCGGATTGGTCGCGCAGGCCGACCCCACCGCGCGGACGGCGCCGGGCCGGTCGAGTTCGACGGCGATCTCGCGGTAGGTCGCGGTCCGCCCGTACCCGACCCGGGCCAGATGCTGTTGGACCTCACCACGGAACCCGCGGGCGAGGCGGGTGTCGAGGGGCAGGTCGAACTCGCGGCGGCGGCCGTCGAGGTACTGGTCGATCTGGGCCGCGGCCGCGTCGAGCACCGGCGACCCCGAAGGCGCGCCGAGGATCCGGGGTCCGACCCGGTCGGCCAACATCTCGAGGACCACCCCGGAATCCTCCACCTCGAACGCTACGTACACCAACCCGGCCGGGGACGCGGCCAACAGCAGCCCACCGATCGGGGTGTCGACGCTGCGGTAGGCCACGTCGACCAGGCCCTCGCGCTCGGCGTCGCGGGCCAGGCGATCCCGCAGTCGGGTCGTGTCCGCGGGGGCGGACCGCAGGAGCGACGCCACACCGGCCTCGGAGATCGCAGGGTCGTCCGCTGCCGGATCGGGCGCTGCCGGATCGGGCGCCGCCGGGTCGTTCGCCGCCGGATCGTGGATCGGGTCGGTCATGACATCTCCTCCGTGGGACGGTGCGGTTCGAGAGCACGGCGCGGTTCGAGGTGACTGTGCGGTTCGAGGGGACTGTGCTGGTCGAGGTGACCGTGCGGTCCGAGCGTCGTGCGCAGGCGGGCGATCCCGTCCGCGGCCGCGCGCCGGGCCGCCGCCTCGGTGCCGCCGGCGAGTCCGGCGATCTCGGCATAGCGGAGCCCGCCCAGATACCGGTAGGCCACACAGATGCGCTGCCGGGTGGGCAGGGCGGCGACCGCATCCCAGACCCGCGGATCGCCGACCTCGTCGTCGTCGACCCCCGTCGCTCCCCGCGCGCCCCCGGGACGTGGTGTGCGGGCGTCGAGAACGGCGACGTCGTCGGCGGCCCCGCTCGGTGCGGCCTCCCGGACCGAACGCCGCACCACGTCCACCGCCCGGCGGTGCGCGACCCGGACGAGCCAGGCCTCGACGTCGGTGTCGTCGGGCAGCCTGGGCCAGGCGCGGAGTGCGGAGAGGAACGTCTCGGACCAGGCGTCGGCGGCGTCGGGGCCCGGGCCGAGCACCGCGCGGCACACCCGCAGCACGGTGGGACCGTGGCGGTCCACCGCGGCGTCGAACGCTGCCCTCATGTGTGTCGATCCTGCCCTCGTGGTCGCTGCCGGGTGCGGGCGCCCCGCAGACGGGGCATGCGATGGTCACCGGGTAGTCGCGCGGCGCGCCGGTTTCGTGAGGCGCGCCGGTTTCGTGAGGCGCTGCGGTTCCCCTCGCTGAGTCCGGGACGCATACTGGTCTGACCGTCACGCCCCGGGGGGTCTGAAATGCTCGGTTCCCGCACACCCTCACGCCCGGCCGGCCGTCGCCCGGCGCACCGCACGAGCCGCAGAAGCCGAGCGCGCCGCACCGGACTGGCCGGTGCGCTCGCCGCCCTCGCGCTGTCGATCCCCGTCGCCACCGGGGTGGGCCCGGTGCCGGACCGGGTCGCGGACCGGGTCACGCCGGCGGCCCGGGCGCAGGTCCAGCTCGGCCCGCTCGGCGACTACCTGCGCGACCTCGACCCCACCGGCGAGCTGGGGCCGTACGTCACCGAGGCCCTGAACGGGATCAACGGGCCGATCGGCGATCCCGGTCCGCCCGCCGCCGCGGCCGCGCCCGTGACCTGCCGACCCACCGTGGCGCATCCGCGGCCGGTGATCCTCGTCCACGGGACCTTCGACAACGGGGCCGACACGATGCCGCGCCTCGGCGATCCGCTACGCCGTCAGGGCTTCTGCGTGATCGCCCCGACCCTCGGCGCCTACGCGGGCAACCCGGCGCGCGGCGGGCTCGACTCGATCGTCGCCACATCGGGACCGCAACTGGCCGGGGTGATCGACCACGTACGCGCGGTGACCGGGGCCGAGCAGGTGGACCTGGTCGGTTACTCGCAGGGCGCCGCGATCGCCGGGTACACCACCAAGGTGCTGCGGCCGGGCGCGGTGAACCGCGTGGTCTCCGTGGGCGGGTACTGGGGCGCCGACAACAGCGGCCTCATCCCGAACCAGCTGCCGCGCGAGGTCGCGGCTCTGGGCCTGTGGGCCGCGAACCTGCGGGGACTGGCCGAACTGTCCCCGGGCAGCCCGCTGATCGCCGCCTGGTACGGGCTCGACCGCACCCCGTTCCTGCCCGGCGTCGGCTACACGCTCATCGCCACGCGCGGCGACCACCTGCTCCCTCCCGAGCGCAGCTTCGTCCCCGGTCCGGGCGTGCGGTGGGTCGTTCCCGAGGACGCGTGCGGGGGCCGACCGAACTCGCACGGAGGGATGGCCGTCGACGCGCGCACGCACGCGATCGTCGCCGGGGCACTCGGCGGCGCCGGGGGGTGCTGACCGGCCGGGCACCGCGTCCGGGCCCCGCGTCCGGGCCCAGCGGCGTCAGCGCAGCTCGCGGGAGTGGTGCTGGTAGAGCTCGTAGGCGTCACGCAGCCCGAGGCCGGGGTGGGCGACCCGCAGGCGGCGCACCGCGTCGATCTCCCCGGAGGAACCGCGCATCGCCGCGGCGACCTGCTCGGGGCGGATCGACGCCGCGATCCGGCGGGAGCGTTCCTCGTTGCGCCCGCCGAGCCACCAGCGGTGCGCCGCAGCGCCGAACAGCATGACCGCCATCGCGAGCCACAACAGCACGTCCAACATCGCGGCCCGGCCGGAGAGCACCTGCACAACCACCACCACGAGCGCACCGAGCCCGCCGAGCACGGTGGCCGCGACGTACGCCACCGCCGTCCGACTCCGTGACCGCGCCACGTGGTCGATGGCCGACTCCGCCCGGTCCGCGATCCCGTTGAACGGGTGGGGAGAGGTCACGCGCGACCCCCCTCGTCGTCGGACTCCCGGCCGTCCGCGAGGTGGCGCTCGACCCGCTCCACCTTGCCGCGCAGCTCCCCCGACCGGCCGGGCCGCAGGTCCGCCTTGAGCACCAGGCTCACGCGCGGCGCCACGGCCAGCACGGCGTCCGTGGCGGCGCGGATGACGGGCATGACCTCGTCCCACTCGCCCTCGATGGTGGTGAACATCGAGGTGGTCTCGTACGGCAGGCCGGAGTCGCGGACCACGCGGACGGCTTCCGCGACCGCGCGACTCATGGATGCCGAGTCGTCCGCGGTGGACGTGGGGGCGACGGAGAACGCGAACAGCATGGCATCACCGTAATCCCGCCGGGCCCCGTCGTGCAGATCGGCGGGCCCCGGCGATACCTGGGTCACAGACCCACGTCACACGCCACCGTCACACCCTCGAGACCGTCTGCGGCACACCCGCGGTGTACCCGGCCTCGGCGAGCAACTCCCGCACGCGCGGGATGACCTTGCGGCCGTAGAGGTCGACGGAGGTCATGAGGTCGTCGTGCGGGGTCGGGCCGCTGGCGTACTTGAGGTCGAAGCGGTCCAGGCCCAGCGTGCGGACGGTGGTGGCGATCTTCTGCGCGACCGTCTCGGGGGACCCGACGTACATGGCGCCCGATCGGACCTCGCGGTGGAAGTCGGCTTCGGTCGCGTCGCCCCAGCCGCGCTCGCGGCCGATCTGGTTGCGGTTGACCAGCCAGTGGCGCGCGGACAGCTCGGCGGCCCGGGCGTCGGTCTCGGCGACGAACCCGGGCGAGTGCACGGCGATCGGCAGGCGCGGCGCGGCCGCTCCCCCACCGGCCGTTCCCCCACCGGCCGACCCGGCACCCGCGAACTGGGCATTGGCCTCGCGGTACAGGTCGGCGAAGGGGGCGAACCGGCCGGCGGGGCCGCCGATGATCGCGAGCATGAGCGGCATCCGGTAGCGGGCCGCGCGGACCACGGATTCCGGGCTGCCGCCGACGGCGATCCACGCGTTCAGCCCGTGCTCGGTCTTGGGGTAGACGTGCTGGTCGACCAGCGGCGGACGCAGCTCACCGGACCACGTCACCGGCCCCTCGGGCAGCAGGGCGGCGAACAGGTCGAGCTTCTCGCTGAACAGCTGCTCGTACCGGGCGAGATCGAGGCCGAACAGCGGGAACGACTCGGTGAACGACCCACGGCCCAGCACGACCTCGGCCCGCCCGTTCGACAGGGCGTCGATGGTGGCGAAGCGCTGGAAGACGCGGATGGGGTCATCGCTCGACAGGACCGTGACCGCCGAGCCCAGCGTGATGCGCTCGGTGCGGGTGGCGATGCCGGCCAGCAGGACGTCCGGGGCGGAGACGGCGAAGTCGGGGCGGTGGTGCTCGCCGATGCCGAACGCGTCGACGCCCACCTGGTCGGCCAGGACGGCCTGCTCCACGACGTCACGCAGGACCTGCGCGTGGTGGACGGGCCGACCGCCGCGGTCGACGGTGACGTCGCCGAAGGTGTCGAGACCGAAGGCGACATCCTGGGTGGAGGGGTCACCGTGGGTGGCGTCGTGGGTGGAGGGCGACGACGACGAGGTGGGCGTCGCGGGGTCGGGTGCGGAGGCTGGCGAGTTCATGCGGTCAGCATAGTTGATCCGTCATCTACAAGGCGGGGTGTGCCGCCCGGGCGCGGGCGGGCTCGATCACGAGAGCACGATTGCGGGCGACACCGTCGAGCACGCTCGCCGCCAGCCGGTCGGGGTCCAGCGGCCGACGCACCCCCTGGCCGTCGAGGTAGAAATGCCGACCGCCGAAGCCGTCGAGTTCACCCTTGTCGAGGATCGCGGTGTCCACGGCCGCCGGGCACACCACGGTCACGCCGACCCCGTGACCGGCGGCCTCGGCGCGCAGCGACAGTCCGAGCCCGACGACCGCGTGCTTGGTCATCGCGTAGTTGGTGATGAGCCCCGCCGGGCACAACCCGCCCATCGACGCGGTGAGCACGATCGCGCCGGCCCCGCGGTCGATCATGTGCGGGTACGCGGCGTGCACGCAGTGAACCACCCCACGGACGTTGACGTCGATGATCGCGTTCCACTGCTCCAGGGTCAGCTTGTCGGTGTCGCCACCCCAGGTGATGCCGGCGTTGGCGAACATCAGGTCCAGCCCGCCCCGGGTGGAGACCACCTCCTCGACGAGGGCGGCCACCGCTGCGGCATCGGTGACGTCGAGGTGCGCCGGCTCGGCACTCCCCGCCCCTGTCGACCCGGCGCCGGGGCCGGACCTCGTCGTCGTCACCTCCTCGGCGACCCGACGCGCGGCGGCGAGGTCGATGTCCGCCACCACCACGTGCGCGCCGGCCGCCACGAGGGCACGGCAGAGAGCCGCGCCGATCCCGGACCCGCCGCCGGTGACGACGGCCGACGGCCCGGCCAGCCGCGGGCCATGGAGGGCGCTCACCGACCTGGGCGCGGTCACGCGAACGCCCTGGTCGCCAGTCCGAGCACATCCGGGTAGCGGCGCAGCTGGGCGCCACCGTCGATCGCCAGGTCCTCCCCCGCCATCCAGTCCGCCTCGGCGAGGTGGAGCACGGCGCGGGCGACGTCCTCCGCGGTCCCCCGGTGGGCGATCGCGGAGTTCTCGGCGTACTCCTCGGCCAGGCCGGGGATCTGCAGGACGGGCTCGGTGAGCGGGGTGACGAGGAAGCCCGGCGAGACGCTGTTGACCCGCACCCCCCGCTCGCCCAGCTCGAGGGCCGCGACCTGGGCGAGCATCACCAGGCCCGCCTTGGCGGCACAGTAGGCCGCCATCCCCCGGCCGGGCTGCCGCGCGATGAGCGAGGCGATCGCGACCATCGACCCGCCGTCCCGGACCGCCCGGCCGCTGTGCTTGAACACCAGGAACGCGCCGGTCAGACACACGTCGACGACCCGGCGGAACTCGGCGGTGTCGTGGTCCGTCACCAGGCCCAGCGTGCTGACGCCGGCGGTCGTGACCACCAGGTCCGGGGCGGTCCCCGCGAACAGCGCCTCGACCGACGCCTCGTCGGTCACGTCGACGGCGCACGCCCGGTGCGCCGGGCCGAGCTCGGCGGCGCGGGCGGCGGCCGACTCGGCGTCGAGGTCCCCGATCGTGACCTGCCACCCCCCGGCGGCGAGAGCGCGGGCGGTGGCCCACCCGATCCCCGACGCCCCGCCCACGACGACGGCGAACCGGCCGCGTTCGGCCAGATCGGAACCGTCCGAGGAACTCTCGCGGTCAGTGGTGGGGACGCGTGTGCGATCCGTGTCCACGGGGTCTCCAGTAGGGTTGACGACCGGCCTCGGCGGGGTGGTCCGCCGGGCCGGAGGAAGCTGTTGACGACCGTCAACACGGGCCATAGTGTGATCTGCGCCATAGCTCTCTTGTCGGCGAGTCTGCCTCGCCGAGAGATCCGCCGAAGGGGTTCGCATGACATCGACCTGCACAATCGCCGTGATCGGCGCGGGCATCAGCGGCCTGACGACGCTGAAGATGCTCCGCGACTACGGGACTGACGCGGTGTGCTTCGAGGCGTCGGACCGGATCGGCGGGAACTGGGCGTTCGACAACCCCAACGGCAGCTCGAGTGCCTACCGTTCGCTGCACATCGACACGTCCAAGCACCAGCTGAGCTTCCGGGACTTCCCGATGCCGGAGGAGTTCCCGGACTTCCCCCACCACAGCCAGATCAAGCAGTACCTAGACGACTACGCCGAGGCGTTCGGCCTGCTGCCGGCCATCGAGTTCGAGACGCGGGTCGACCATGCCGAGCGCCTGCCGGACGGCGGGTGGGAACTGACCACGTCGCGCACCGGGTCGGCCGCACAGGCCGGGGCCGGCGGCACGGGCGGGGCCGGCGAGACCGAGACGCTCCGCTTCGACGGGCTCGTGGTGGGCAACGGGCACCACTGGGACCCGCGCTTCGCCGACTTCCCCGGCGAGTTCACCGGGGAGATGATCCACTCCCACGCCTACGTCGACCCGTGGGATCCGCTGCACCTCATGGACAAGAAGATCCTCGTGGTGGGCCTCGGCAACAGCGCCGCGGACATCGTGGTGGAGCTGTCGTCCAAGGTCATGCGCAACGAGGTGACGCTGTCCACCCGGTCGGGTGCGTGGATCGTGCCCAAGTACATCGCCGGCAAGCCGGCCGACAAGTACTTCGCGACCTTCCCGTACATCCCGTACTCGTGGCAGCGCAAGGCCATCCAGGCGATGCAGCCGATGTCGGCCGGCCGGCCGGAGGAGTACGGCCTGCCGACCCCCAACCACAAGTTCTTCGAGGCCCACCCCACGCAGTCCGTCGAACTGCCGCTGCGGCTGGGGTCCGGGGACGTCGTCGCCAAGGGGGACATCGCCCGACTGGACGGCCGGACGGTGCACTTCGAGGACGGCACCAGCGGCGAGTTCGACGTGATCATCCAGGCCACCGGGTACAACACCACGTTCCCGTTCTTCGACCGGGACTTCCTCAGCGCCGACGCCCACAACCACGTCCCGCTCTACAAGCGGATGTTCACCCCGGGCATCGAGGACCTCGCCTTTGTCGGCTTCGCCCAGTCCACCCCGACCCTGTTCCCGTTCGTCGAGGCGCAGGCCCGGCTGGTGGCGGCGTGGGCGGCCGGGCTGTACCGCACCCCGCCGGTGGCGGAGATGGAGCGGGTGATCGTGGAGGACGAGAAGAAGTACATCGGCCACATGCTCGACACACCCCGCCACCAGCAGCAGGTCGACTACTTCCTCTACGAACGCGACCTGCGCACCCGGGAGATCCCCCACGGCCTCGAGCGCGCCCGCGAGCGCGGCGCCGCCCTGCGTGACCGGGTGACGGCATGACGCCGGCCGCCCCCTCGGCGACCACCTCCCCGCGCGGCGACCGGCGCCGCGAGGCCCTGCTCGCCGCGCTCGACGACCGGCTGCGCACCACGGCCCTGGACGACATCTCGGTGGCCGACCTCACCGTGTCCGCGGGGATCACCAGGTCCGCGTTCTACTTCTACTTCGACTCCAAGGCCGCCGCCGTGGGCGTCCTGCTGGCCGCGGTCCAGGACGAGGCCCGCGCGGCGGTCGAGACGATCGTGGGCGGCGAGGGAGACTTCCGCACGCGCGTGGCCGGGGCCCTCGAGAAGCTGACCGACCGCGTGTTGGAGAACGCCCACATCTACCGGGCCCTGCTCACCGCCCGCAGCAAGCACGAACAGACCCGGGCGCTGTGGAACGAGGGCCGCCGGACGCTGGCCGCCCCGATCGCCGAGTTCCTGCGCACCGAGCGCACGGCCGGTCGGGCGCCGGACGGCGTGGATCCCGAGGCACTCGCCCTGGGGCTGATCCACATCAACGAGACCGTGCTCGAGCAGCTGGCCTACGACACCGACGGCCCCCGCGAGCCGCTGCTCACCGTCGCCACCGACATGTGGGTCCGCTCGGTGTACGGCCGACCCGACCCCGCGGTGGACGCCGCGGCAGACCCAGGGAGAACCGGATGACCAGCCCCGTCGACATCGTCTTCCGGTCCGGATCGGGGCCGGACGCCGCCGAGTGTCGCGGCTGGTTCCTGCCCGCCGCCGGCGGGGCGGAGAGCGCCGGTGACGCCGCCCGGGCCAGCGAGGCGGGCAGCCCCTGCGTGGTGCTGGCCCACGGGCTGGGCGGTACCGCGGACTCCGGCCTCATGCCGTTCGCGGAGGCGTTCGCGGCCGCCGGGTACGCCGCGCTCGTCTTCGATTACCGCGGCTTCGGGCGCTCCGACGGTCAGCCCCGCCAGGTCGTCTCCCCCGCCCGCCAGCAGGACGACTACCGGGCCGCCATCGCCGCCGCGGCCGCCCAACCCGGCGTCGACCCGACGCGCATCGTGCTGTGGGGCTGCTCCCTCGCGGGCGGTCACGTCCTGGAGGTGGCCCGGGGCCGCGACGACATCGCGGCCGTCATCTCCATGATCCCCCTGGTCGACGGGCGGGCCGCCGCACTGGCCGCGGCCCGCCAGCACACGCCCGCCTCGCTCCTGCGGGCGACGGGGACCGCGATCGCCGCCAAGGCCGTGGCGGCGACGGGACGCCCCGAACCGCTGCTCCCCCTCGTCGGCCCGCCCGGCTCGAGCGCGCTACTGTCCCTTGACGGGTACGAGGAGGCCTACACCTCCGTCGCCGGGCCGACCTGGCGCAACGAGGTGGGCGCCTCCATCGGCACCGAGCTGGGCTCGTTCCGGCCCGGCCGGCACGCGGAAGACCTCGTCGTCGTCCCCGTGCTGGTCCAGATCGCCGACCTCGACCGCAGTGCCCCACCGCACGCCTCCGCCGCGGCCGCCTTCGCCGCGCGCGCCGAGGTCCGGCACTACCCGGGCGACCACTTCGACCTCTTCGCCGGCCGGCCGTGCCACGACCGGGCCGTCGAGCACGCGCTGCACTTCCTCGAGAGGCACGTGGGCTGACCTGCGGCGACACGTGCGTCGGCGATGTCGGCGCACGGTTCCACGGGAGACTTCCCCAGGGTTGTTGACATGTCATAGAGGTCGGCCTATATTGGGTGACACAACAGTTAACTGCTCGGCCCCGCCGGCCGGGCAACCCCACCCGAAGGAGCCACCATGACCGCCAACCTCACCGACCTCACCGGCACCTGGACCCTCGACGACACCCACACCCGCCTGGGCTTCGTCACCCGCCACGCGATGATCACCAAGGTCCGCGGCTCGTTCAACGACTTCACGGGCACCGTCACCGTGCCCGCCGAGGGCATCGAGGGAGCCACCGCCCAGGTCACCATCAACGCCTCCTCGATCGACACCCGCAACGCCGATCGCGACGGCCACCTCAAGTCCAACGACTTCTTCGACATGGAGACGTACCCGGAGATCACGTTCACCTCCACGAAGATCGCCGCCAACGGCTCGGGCGGCGTGGACGTGACCGGCGACCTCACCATCAAGGGCACCACCAAGTCCGTGACCATCCCGTTCGAGTACGAGGGCACCGCCACCGACCCGTTCGGTAACCAGCGCGCGGGCTTCGAGGGCACCACCACCCTCAACCGCAGCGACTTCGGGCTCACCTGGAACGCCGCGCTCGAGACCGGCGGCGTGCTGGTCTCGGAGAAGGTCACGCTCGAGATCGAGCTCTCGGCCATCAAGAGCGCCTGACCGCTCGCCCGCCACGGCACAAGGGCCCGCCGCCGACCGGCCCCGCCCCACATAGTGCACGCTCGCCCCGGCAATTGCCGGGGCGAGCGTTCCGTTTCGGGGGCGGGGCCGGGCGTGTCGGGCGGGGCGGGGCGGGGCCGGAAACCCTAGGAGACGACGGCGAGGACCGCGGTGTGCGAACCGTCAGCGTCCTGCCAGGTCGCGCTGAGCGTGCCCGGCGAGCCGATGAGCGGGCGGTCGGCCTCCGCGTCGTTCTCCTCGGACACGACCCGAATGACGTGCAGAACCGCGTCGGAGCCCTGGGTGATCCCGTCGCCCCCACCGCGGATGTTGACCGGCGACGGCGTGATCGTGCCGTCCTCGACCTGCAGATGGTCGGCCGCGGCGTCGCGGTGGCTGATCACCCGGCGGACCTCCGCGACGTAGACCGGATCCGCCGAGGCGTCATAGACCCAGCGACGGCCGAGCACCGAGTGCTCCATCTCGCCGACCAGCGCGTCACCGGAGTCGTCGAGCTCGGACCCGCGGTAGGTCACGGGCACGTGGAAGGTGCGGGCACCGTCGGTGAGGAGGAACGACTCCATCCCGACCTCGCCGGCGGGATCGACGAACCGGTAGGCGGTCACCTGCTCGAGGCCATCCGGGTCGCCGTCGAACCACTCCTGGTGGCGGACCCAGGCCCGGAGCAGGTCCAGCTTGCCCGGGTCGAGGACGGCGTCATAGATCTCGGCGGTTCCACTCATGCGCTAAGACTCCCCGAATTCGCCCGGTCCGGCAAACGCGAACCGGGGCTGGTGGGTGTATGAAGAAGAATTCGCGGGAGCGCCGTTCCCGCTGCGTAAGTGGGCAGACCACCCGACCGCGCCGGCCACGCTGTGATGCGGATCATAGCCAGTCCGTGGGGGTGGCCGTTACGGTTACCGCCGTATCGCCGGGGAGATCCCCCGGATCCCGATGGAAAGGTGTGACCCCCATGAAGAAGACCATCGCCGTGATCGGTTCCGCTGCCGCCCTGTCCTTCGCCGGTGCTGGCCTCGCCGCCGCCGAGGAGGCCGCCGACCCGACGCAGGACGCCGGCACCACCGAGACCGGGGGCGAGTTCGACGAGGTCGAGACCCCCGCCGAGGTCTCCGACATCGCCGCGCAGCTGTGCGGCACCATCTCCGCCTACGACTTCCTCGGCTCCGCCGAGGGCGTGGTGCCCGGCCTGAGCGGCGAGGCGTGCGAGGCCAACGCCACCGCCGCCGTCGCGGCCGCGTTCTCCGGTGACATCTCCGGCGCCATCGACATCCTCCGCGGCATCGACGCCGAGATCCCGGGCGATGACGACGAGACCGCGGATGCCGGCTCGGCCGAGCTCCTCGGCTCGCTGGCCGGCGGTGACGCCGAGGGCGACGAGACCGCCGACGACACCGAGCTGCCCGCGTTCGGCTCCTGATAGCGACTCGCGCGGCGGCTGCGACCAGCCGCTGACCGCATCGCCATCCGACTCGGCCCCGGCCCCCCTCGAGGGAGCCGGGGCCGAGTCCTTTCTGCCCGCCCGGGCCGTCAGCTGTGGTGCTCCGGCGGCTGGGGCTCCGGCGGCTGGGCCCCCGCCGCCACGAGGTCTCCCAGCGTCTCGGGGTCGATGTGCCCCGGCTGCGTCTCGGTCATGAACTCCACGATGATCCGCTCGACGGCCGCCGGGTCCTCGACGTGCGGGTAGTGGCCGGTCCGCTCGACGATCGCCAGGCGACTACCGGGGATCGCCTCGTGGGTGGCGTGCCCGTGGGACATGGGGATGATCGGGTCGCGGTCGCCCCAGATCAACTGGAACGGCAATTGCCCGGCCAGGTGCAGCCGGTTGGCCGCCGACACCGCCTGCCCCTTGTTGTCCACGACCGCGCGCAGCGTCTTGAAGAACGTCCTGCGGTGACCGGGCCTACTGAGTGAGTCGTACGACATCCAGGACTCGGTGATCGCGTCGGCCCGGATGCCCAGGCCGGAGAAGAAGCGCCCCACCGAGTTCCCGGCGTTCACGAAGACCGGGGCCGCGCCGATCGTCAGCAGGAGTTCGGCGCCGGGGACGGCCAGCATCCGGAGGATCCAGTTGACCTCCTTGCCCAGGCCGCCGCTGCCGATCAGGACGATCCGCTCGCAGTACTCGGGGTATTGGTAGACGAACTGCATGGCGACGCCGCCGCCGAGCGATTGTCCGATGACCGTGCATCGCTTGATGCCCTTGACCACCAACAGGTCGCGCAGGGCGGAGGCCATCGCGCCGAGCGAGTAGTCGTCGAAGTCGAGTGAACTCTCCCCGTGACCGGGCAGGTCCGGGGCGATGACGTGGAAGTGGGCGTCCAGGCGCGGGATGAGTTCGCGCCAGGTGGTCGAGCTGCCGGCCATGCCGTGGATGAGCAGGATCGTCGGCTTGCCCTCGCCGGCACCCGCCTCGCGGTAGGCCAGCTCTCGTCCGTGAAGTGTCGCGGTCTGCATAGTGATTCCCCCTCGGGGACGGCCTCCCGCGCCGTATCTCGTCGCAGGGAGCACCTACCGTCATTGTGCGCCCCGCGGGGACGTTCACGCAGTTCCCCGTGTCACATCTGGGCCGAGAACTTCCGGATCAGCCGCCGGTGACGATGCCGGAACAGCGCACCGACCACCATCCGCACCACCGGTCCCGGCAGCACCGTCCGGGGTTCGGCCCGCAGGGTGTCGGTCACCCGGGTCGAGCCGTCGGGCAGGTCGTCGAGCTCCCGGCGGTGCTCCCACACGCGGCACGACCCCAGGCTCGAGCGCTCCTGGAAGTAGCGCGGCGCCTCCATCCCGGTGATCACCAGGTCGTCGAACTCGACCGGGACGATCCCCGCCAGCAGGATCCACGCCCGCCCCGCCGGGCGACCGAGCGGGAGGTCCGCGATCGACGCCCCCCGCAGCGACCTGGGGAACCGCATCGTCAGCAACGGGCCGAACTCGTCCGCGACGCCCTCGGCCGTGACGACCCGCGCCCACACCTGGTCCCGGGGCGCGGGCACGACGCTCGAGCGCACGACCACCACGCCGGGGGTCCGAACAGCGGCCCGCCCGTCACCGCGGCGCATGGCCGCCGGTCCTCGCGGCCGGTTCGGCGGGAACGGTCTCGCCGTCGTGGTCGTGGAGGCGCACCTCGTCGTCGTCCCCGGCGGGGTGAGCCGCGCTGTCGGGTCCGGACACCTCGTCGCGCCCGGGCACCAGGCCCGGCCCGAGGTCCTCACCGCCGCCGGCAGAACCGCCGCCGTCCGGGCCGCCCCGGGCCGCGCTGCCGCCGTCCGCGCCGCCCCGGGCCGCGAGGTGGCGCACGACGGTGTTGGCCATCGCCGTGACCGGCACCGCGAACAGCGCGCCCACGACACCGAACAGGTACGTCCCGGCCGTGACCACGAGGATCACCGCCAGCGGGTGCAGCGCCACGGCGTGGCCCATCAGCAGTGGCTGGAGCACGTGCGACTCGACCTGGTGGACGACCACGACGATCGCCAGCATCGCGACCGCGATCGCCGGCCCCCGCTCGACCAGCGCCAGGACCGTGGGGATCACCCCGGCGACGAGGGTGCCGACGATGGGCACGAACGACGCGAGGAACACCACCACGACGATGGGGATCACGAACGGCACGCGCAGCAGCAGCGCGCCCAGGCCGACCCCGGCGGCGTTGATCGCGGCCACGGTGAGCTGCGTGCGGGTGTAGGCGCCGAGGCTGCCCCAGCCACGGCGGAACGCGGTGTCGACGTGCTCGCGGCTCGCCCGCGGCAGCCACCGGACGAAGAACTCCCAGAGTTTCTCGCCGTGGTAGAGGAAGAAGAACAGCGACACCAGGCAGATGAGCACGCCCGCCACGGCGTCCACGGCCGTGTGTCCGAACTGGACCGCGCCGGCCGCGACCGCCTCGGAGTTCGACTCGATCCAGGTGCGGGCCTGGGCGACGGCCTCCTGCAGTCGGTCCGCGGTGAGGTGCAGCGGGCCGTCCTCGAGCCACCGCAGGGCGGCGTCGGTGCCCGACGAGATCTGGTCGCGCATCCGGGGTACGCCGGTCGCGAGCTGGGTGGTGACCGCCGCGAGCGCGGCGAGGATGACCGCGAGGACCCCGACGACGACGACGAGGGCCGCGGCCGCCCGAGGGACCCGCTCCGGGATGCGGTCCACCATCGGGCGGAGCATGGCCGCGAGCAGGACCGCGATCGCCAGGGGCGCGATGATCACCGACAGCCGACCGACCGCCTGCCCGACGAGCCACCCGCCGCCCGCGATGAGCAGCAGGCACGCCGACCAGCCCGCCGCCAGCACGACCGGGTACGGCAGGTGCGCCCGGTCGAAGGGAGCGGCGGTCGGCGAGCCCTGGGTCATGACCTCGATGTTAAAGCCTTTTCAAGACTTCTCAGGTCACATCACGGGGCGAGGTCGGTCCAGCCCACGAAGCCACTCGGATCGTGGCGGCCCAGCACGCCGTGCTCGAACATGCCCCAGCCCTCCGCGCCGTCACACGTGGCCCGGGCGATGTGATCGATGGTCTGGTACGGCATGAACGCCGGGAGCTCGGGGTCCGTGAAGTCGTACGCCGTGGACAGGCTCCAGCCGCGCCCCTTCCACTGGCCGTGCTGCCAGTCCGGGTCGCCCACGTATCCGGATCCCATGCTCAGCGGGATGTAGCCGAGGGTCTCCACCTCCACCACCAGGGGTTCACCGCTGGGCGTGGTGAGGTGGATCCGCGCCGACTCCGGGTGCCGGGTCCCGCTGCGGTAGGACACCTCCATGCGCGGCCAGCCCAGCTGTTCGATCCGGCCGTCGGCAAAGGTGCGGGTGGCGTGGTTGAGGGTGCGGTACCCGTCCGGGCTCTCCTGCATGATGATCATGAGCGCGTAGTCGTCGAACCGCAGCGGGACGTACGTCCACCAGTGGCCCTCACGCGGCTCGTCGGCCGAGCGACCCTTGGGCTCCGGGTCGCCGCTGGGACGAATGCCCCACGAGCGGTCCCGGGTACCCATCCACACGTCCGGGTCCACCGAATAGTCGGTGCCCTCGACGGTGAGCGTGCCGGACCAGCTGCCCACCTGGGCGAAGCGCGTGGCATCGAGAATCGGTCGGGGCCCGTCGAGCAGCATGTGCCGCTCCTCGAGGACCGCCTCGAACGAGCCGTGCCAGGAGAGGTCGAACGAGAGGTCCTCGTGCTCGCAGAGCAGGCGGACGGTTCGCAGCGGCTCGATCACCTCGACCCGGTACCCACCCACGATCGAGTCGAGGGACCGCTCGTCGCTGGCATCGGAGAAGCGGACCGAGCGCTGTCGATCGCCCTGCCGGACGGTGGCGAAGGCGTCGATCACGCCGAGATTCGGGTACACGCCCAGGCCGGTGACGAGATAGACGTCCCCGGTCCGGTCATGGGCGTTGAAGTAGTAGCGGTCGTAGAAATTGCGGTCACTCGTGGCGACCTGCGCCATCGACAGCGGGGACTGGTGGACCGGGTACTCGTCGAGGGGCGCGGGCTTGATCGTCATGGACTCTCCTTAGGTTTCTGGGGCGGTGGAGTGGGGCGGTTCGTACCGGGTGTCAGTCGGCGATCATCCGCGCGAGCATGGCGTGGTGCAGGACGTCCTCGTCCGGGTTCTCGTGCGCCTCGACCTCGCCGAAGTGGACGCGTCGGCGCTCGATCTGCGACATCACGATGCCGTGGCGCAGGGCGGCGTAGGTGCGGAAGAACTCCAACTCGCGAACCGGTGACCCGGTGAGCTCCTCGTATCGGGCGACCACGGCCCCGTGGGGGAACAGATCAGTTAGGCCGGGGAAGTCCCACTGCTCGGCGATCTCCTGGAACATGTCGGGGAAGAACAGGAACCACCCCAGGTCGAGCTCCGGCGTCGCGAGCGTGGCCGACTCCCAGTCGAGCACGGCGGCGGGCTCGACCCCGTCGAACATGATGTTGCCGATCCTGGCGTCGCCCCAGCAGAGCACGTCCGGCGACAGCTCGGTGGGCCAGTTCTCCTCGATCCAGTCGAACGCCCTCTCCGGGACCGGGATCCGGAGACCGTCCTCCCACTGGGTCCACTCGTAGTAGGCGCGCTCGTTCTCCACGTGTGCCCGAAGACTGTCGACGCCGGCGGCCGGCGCGGCATCCCCGAGCGCGGTCCGTGGGTCCGGTGTGCCGTGAACCCGGGCCAGGACGTCCACGCTCACCTCGCGCACCCGCGCCCGGCCGGTCTCGCCCAGCTCCTCCACCACCCAGCCGCCGAACACGTACGGCGGGTTGTCGACGGGGACCCGGCCGGAGACACGGTCCATCACCAGGAAGGGCACGCCCAGGATCTCGGGCGAGTCCTCGACCCAGCGGACGTCGGGCACCGGCAGGTCGGTCCGCTCGCGGACGGCGCGCATCACGGCGGCCTGCCCGGCCAGGTCGTAGTCGGGGAACACCGGGAACGAGGAGGCCTCCGGCGCGAGTCGGGCCACCAACGCCGCGCGCTCGTCACGCCCGTCCGCGGTCCACTCGGCGTCGAGCAGCACGGAGATGCTCGACATGCCCGAGCTCTCGGGGCGCCGGATCGACGTCACGCGGACCGGTCCCGTGCTGCCCACCCGCTCGGCCAGCCACGTCTCCAGTCGGGCCCGGACCTCGTCGAGGTCGGTGGTCGAGGTGATGCTGTCGGTCCGAACCGCCGCCCGACTCCTCTCGGCGCGCGCACAACAAGCACGCGGTCCGCACGAGCCTGCTGCAGGCCGCCCGTCAGCTCTTCGCCGAACGCGGGGTCGCCGAGACCACGGCGGAGGAGATCGCCGAGGCGGCCGGCGTCTCCCGCGCGACGTTCTTCAACTACTTCCGGAACAAGCACGGCATCGTCATCGCTCTCCACGACGCCCACGTGGCCATACTCGGACTCCTTGTCGACGACCTGCTGTCCGAGCCGCTGACCACCGCCGGTCGGCTCGATCGCTTGTTCGCGGACGTCGCCGCCACCGCCGCCGCCGCGCCGGTCTACTTCGCGTCGCTGACCGGCGAGCTCGAGCGTGAACTCGCCGTCCCCGCCGTCAGCGCCGCCCGCACCGAGCAGCTGACCTCTACCCTGGTGCGACTTCTGACCCCGGGAGTGGCCGCCGGGGAGGTGCGCGAGGACCTGCCACTGCGCTTCCTCGCCCAGATGGTCGGCTCCACCTACATCTCGGTGATCCGCTACTGGCGTGAGTCGCCGGACTACGACATCACGCTCAACAGTGCCCGGGCGTCGCATTTCCTGACCGGCGCCCTCGCACCAGGGACGGGCTGACCCGACGGTCACCGGAACCACGACGGCCGCCGGCCCCGGAGGCGCGAAGTTTACGTCGCCCCGCGTGGTCGCGCGACAGGTTGCGGACCTCCGCCAGAGGAGCAGAATCGCCGGCACGGCTGGAAAAGCCAGTGCACCCAGAACGATTCTCATCCCGAAGGAGTGCCGATGCCCGACAAGAAGTCCGACTCCAAGTCTGCCGCCCGATCCGCGGCCGAGAAGCTCGTCGACAAGGCCGAACAGTTCGCCGACGACCTGGCCGGCAGCGCCGACGTCGTCCCCGGTACGCCGGGATCGCGACCGCCGACCGTCGCCGAGCCCACCGAGCCCACCAGCCCGCTGCCGCCGAAGGCCGACCAGAAGGGCGCGACCCCGCACGGCCCGACCGGCGCGGAGCCGCCCGGCTCGGTCACCGCTCGCGAGGAGGTCATGCGTCAGCAGGGCCAGTTCCTCACCACCGCCCAGGGCGCGCGCCTGTCCGACACCGATCACTCGCAGAAGGCCGGTCGTCGCGGCCCGGTCCTGCTTCAGGACCACCACCTACGCGAGAAGATCATGCACTTCGACCACGAGCGCATCCCGGAGCGCGCGGTCCACGCCCGCGGGGCCGGTGCGCACGGGACGTTCGTGGCCAACGGCGCCGCAGCGAGCGTCTGCAAGGCCGGGGTCTTCGCCGAGGGCAAGGAGACCGAGGTCTTCGTCCGCTTCTCCACCGTGCTCGGTAACCGCGGCTCCGCCGACACCGTCCGCGACACCCGCGGATTCGCGACCAAGTTCTACACCGACGAGGGCACCTGGGACCTGGTCGGCAACAACATCCCGGTGTTCTTCATCCAGGACGCCATCAAGTTCCCCGACGTCGTCCACGCCGCCAAGCCGCACCCGGACCGCGAGATCCCGCAGGCCCAGAGCGCGCACGACACCTTCTGGGACTTCGTCTCCCTGCACACCGAGGCGCAGCACCACACCCTGTGGAACATGTCCGACCGCGGAATCCCGCGCTCGTACCGGATGATGGAGGGCTTCGGCGTCCACACGTTCCGGCTCATCAATGACGCCGGCGAGACGAGCCTGGTGAAGTTCCACTGGAAGCCCCACCTGGGCGTCCACTCGCAGGTGTGGGAGGAAGCCCAGATCACCGCCGGCATGGACCCGGACTTCCACCGCCGCGACCTTGCCGACGCGATCGAGTCCGGCGCGTTCCCGAGCTGGGACCTGGGCATCCAGGTCTTCCCGGACACGGTCGACGAGAACGGCGTCAGCGAGATGTTCCACGGCATCGACCTGCTCGACCCGACCAAGATCGTCCCCGAGGAGCTCGCACCGGTGCAGGTGATCGGCACGATGACGCTCAACGCCAACGTCAAGAACTTCTTCGCGGAGACCGAGCAGGTCGCGTTCCACCCGGGCCACCTCGTGCCGGGCATCGACGTCACCAACGACCCGCTACTGCAGGGCCGACTGTTCTCCTACCTCGACACCCAGCTCACGCGTCTGGGCGGTCCGAACTTCGGCCAGATCCCCATCAACCGGCCGCACGCGCCCGTCAACGACATGCTCCGCGACGGGTTCCACCAGTCCGCGGACCACGTGGGCGTGGCGCCGTACCAGCCCAACAGCCTCGACGGGGGATGCCCGTTCATGGCGGGCACCACCGACGGTGCGCTGGTGGAGGTGGCGCAGCAGATCGCCGACGCGCAGGTCGTCCGCGACGCCCCGGCGACGTTCGACGATCACTACTCGCAGGCGACGCTGTTCTACACCAGCCTCACCGAGGTGGAGAAGGCGCACGTCGCCGAGGCGTACACCTTCGAGCTGGGCAAGTGCTACGAGGAGGCCATCAAGATCCGGCAGGTCGAGCAGCTCGCGCACATCGACCATGACCTGGCCGTCACCGTCGCGTCGGGGCTGGGACTGCCCGCGCCCGCGAAGGTGCCCGTGGCCGAGGTCGTCACCAGCCCGGCCCTGTCCCAGATCGGCAAGGAGTGGCCGTCCGACGGGCGCCAGATCGGCATCCTCGTCACGGAGAACTCCGACGTCGGCGCGGTCAAGGAACTCGAGCAGGCCGTGTTCGGCGACGACATGGTCCCGCTCGTGATCGGCCCGGTCGGCGGCAGGCTCGGCGAGGGCGAGCCCGATGCGACGGTCGCGATCTCGCGGACCTATCAGACGCAGCGGTCCATCGAGTTCGATGCCCTCGTCGTCGTCGACCTCCCCGCCCACCCGCGGACCGACGTGCTCATCAGCGAGATGTACCGGCACAAGAAGGCCATCGCCACCCTGGCGCCCATCGACCGGTACGTCGACTTCGGACTGACCTCGGACACCCCGGGCGTGGTCGCGGTCGACGCAGCGGCCGGCGTGCTGCCCGCACTCAAGCCGCTGCTGGCCACCCACCGGGCGTGGGAGCGGCCCGACCCGGCCCGCATCTGACGCAGGGCACGGAGCAGTAGACGGACACCGTGGGTCGGGGATCGCGAGAGGTCCCCGACCCACGGCGTGCGCGGGTAGCGTCTCGGCCATGAGCGACCACCCCGCCACCCGTGAGGCCGCCGCCCGCGAGAGTCCTGCCGGTCTCCGCCTCGAGGCGCGGCGGGTGATCACGGCTCCGGCGGACCGCGTGTTCGCCGTACTGTGCGATCCGGACGGCCACGTGGCGATCGACTCCTCGGGGATGCTCCAGGCGGCCGAAGGATCGGTGGTCACCGCCGAGGGCGACCGGTTCGTCATCCACATGGACCGCGAGTCCCTCGGCGACTACGACATGGGCGAGTACGACGTCACGGTGATCATCACCCGGTTCGAGCCGGACGCCGAGATCGCCTGGACCATCGACGGGGCCATCACGCCCCCGATCGGCCACACCTACGGCTACCGCCTCATCCCGCTGGGCAATGGCGATAACGGCGATGGCGACGGCGCCGAGGGGGCGCGTACCGAGGTCGTCAGCTATTACGACTGGTCCGATGCGCACCCGAAGTGGCGCGACTCGGGAGTACTGCCGGTGCTGGACGCATCGGCGCTCAAGGCGACGCTCGGAATTCTCGACCGGGCGGTCAGGAGGGGATATGTCCGCGGCTGATCCGAATGCCCACCGGCCGGACCTGTGGTTCTCCCGCGACGGCATGGAGCTGCGCGCGGTGGACTCCGGGCCCGCCGACGGCGAGGCGATCGTCCTGCTCCACGGGTTCCCGCAGCGCACCTCCAGCTGGGACCTCGTGTCTCCGCTCCTGCACGCGGCCGGGTACCGCACCCTGGCGCTGGACCAGCGCGGGTACTGCGAGTCCGCCCGCCCCCGTGGTCGACGCGCGTACCGGCTGTCGGAACTGGTGGGGGACGTCCTCGCCCTGCTCGACGCCGCCGGCCTGCCCGACGCCCACGTGGTGGGTCACGACTGGGGCGCCGCCGTGGCGTGGGGTGTCGCCGGGGCGCACCCCGACCGCATCCGCAGCCTCACCGCCGTGTCGGTGCCCCACCCCGCCGCCTTCCTCAAGGCCATGTTCGCCTCCGACCAGCTACTGCGATCCTGGTACATCGGGCTCTTCCAGCTGCCGTTCCTGCCGGAGCGACTGCTCACCTCGGCCGGTCCGCTGCCCGAGAAGGCCCTGGCCGGGATGGGTATGACGCCCGAGATGATCGAGCGCTACCGGCGTGAGATGGTCGCCGCCGGCGCGATCCCCGGGGGACTCGGCTGGTACCGGGCCCTGCCCTTCGCCTCACCGTCCCGCTCGACCGCGCCGGTCCGTGTGCCCACCACGTTCGTGTGGAGTGACCGCGACCCGGCCCTGGGCCGCGGGGGCGCCGAGCGGACCCGCCACCACGTGGACGCCGACTACCGGTTCGTCGAGATGAGCGGGGTCAGTCACTGGATCCCCGACGAGCGGCCGGCAGAGCTGGCCGATGCAATCGTGGCCCGCGCCCGGTCGACCGCGGACGGCTCGGGTCCCGGGGCCTGAACTCCACCGCACCGGGTGCGCGCGGCCCGGTGCGGTGTCAGGCTGGGCCGATGTTCTTCATCTTCGGCTTCACGAACTCGTCCCGGAACCTCGGGCTGGCCCGGGCCACGTGCCCGAACTGCGGCAACGTCGCCGCACAGCGGGTCGACCGTCGCAAGCGGGCGTTCTCTCTGTTCTTCGTCCCCATCATCCCGCTGGGGTCGTCGTACACGGCCACGTGCACGGCGTGCGGCATCACCACCAAGATCGACCGGTCGCGGGCCGACGGGATCCTGTCCGGCGCGTACTGATCCGGCCGCTCAGCTCTCGCGCGCTGGCACCGCTGGGGCCGTGGCCCTGTCCTCCCACGGAGGCGGGATCGTGGCGGCGACCGACGCGGCCAGGAGGGTCGCGCCGCAGCCGAACATCAGACCGACCCGGAATCCGGCCTCGGTGGGGACGAACAGCCCCTCGAAGTCCATGGACATCTGGGTGAGCAGCACGCCGAGCACCGCGGCAGAGGTCGTGGTGCCGATGGAGCGCATGAGTGTGTTGACGCTGTTGGCCGAGCCCATCTCGGAGGTGGGCACCGAGGCCATGATCAGCGCGGGCATCGCACCGTAGGCCAGCCCCACACCGCCGCTCACCACGATGCCGACGGTCATCACACCCCAGGTCGATCCCATGAGGAACAACCCGGACGCGTAGCCGACCGCGACCACCAGCGCTCCCAGGATGAGCGTGGTCTTGGGACCGCGGGTACCGATGAGTCGCCCGCTGAGTGGGGAGACCGCCATCATCGCCAGCCCGCCGGGCGCGCTCCACAACCCCATGGCCACCATCGACTGGCCCAACCCGTGCCCGGTCTCGACCGGGAGCTGGAGAATCTGGGGCATGATCAGCAGCTGCGCATAGAGGCCCATGCCGATGGTCACCGAGGCGATGTTGGTCATCAGGACGGGGCGACGGGCGGCAACCCGCAGGTCCACGATGGGTGACGGGTGCCGAAGGACCCACAGTGCCCATCCGGGCAGCGACACCGCGGTGAGGGCCAGCAAGCCGAGGGTCAACGGGGAGCCCCAGCACCAGTCGGCGCCCTTGGACACCGCGAGCAGCAGCGAGATGAGAGCGATCGCGAGCCCCACCGCGCCGACGACGTCGAGCGTGCCGTCCGGTTTGGCGGCCGGCAGCGTCCGGAGACGCACCGTCATCATCACGATGATCGCCACGCCCAGGGCCCCGGACCCCCAGAACATCCACTGCCACGAACCGTATTGCGCCAGGGCGGCCGCCGCCGGGAGCCCGAGCGCCCCTCCCACTCCGAGCGAGGAGCTCATCAGACTGATCGCCGGTGCGAGTCGACGCGCCGGGAGGATCTCGCGCATCGTGGCGATGCCGATCGGGATCACACCGATTCCCACGCCCTGCAGGGCGCGCCCGATGAGCATCGGCCACAGCGAGGTGGCCAGTGCGCACAGCACCGAGCCGACGACCATGACCGCCGTGCAACCGATGAGCACGTACTTCTTCGGATAGAGGTCTCCCAGTCGTCCCATGAGCGGACCGGCCACCGCTCCGGCGAGCAGCGTGATGGTGACGACCCAGGAGGCGTTGACCGCGGAGGTGTTGAGAATCGCCGGCAGCATGCCCAGCAGCGGGATGACCAGCGTCTGGCTGAGGGACATGACGACGCCGCCGAAGGCGAGGACCGCGATGAGGCCGTTCTCGTCCGACCGGACGGTGTCGGCGCCCCCACCGCGCGTTCGTGCCATCATCCCGTGTCCTTCCGACCGAGGCTCACGTCCGGAGCCTCTCGTCGGACATTACAGACAGGTGTCGAACGGGTTCTCGTTCCGGGCACGACCACGTCGTTCGACATGACGGTCCGTGACGGCGGAATCCTCGCTCACTATTGTCTACCGCTGTCCGCGGTGCGACGATGAGCGGGTGGACACCACCGGCTCGACCCGGCGGATCACCCGCCGGCCCACCGTCGCCGTGGGGGCGTTCCTCGCCGCCACGGCCGTCGCACTGACCGCCGCCGTCACGGCCCCGGCCACCGCGAACGCCCAGGACTCCTCCGAGGCCATCCCGCTCCTGTTCCCTGCTCCTGACCGCGTGATCGCCGTGGGCGGCTCACCCTCCGGGTTGTGCGCAGGCGCGATCTCCACCACGCTCGACGGCGACGGGTACCCGGACACGGCATCCGTCTCCTGGGCCTTCGCCGTCGTCGGGGTGGGCCCGTGCACCCTCACGGCCACCCTCTCGTGGCGCAACCTCGACACCGGGGCCACCGGGGAGAAGATCGCGCAGGTCCCGTTCCCGCGGATCTCGACGGGCATCCCCGATCCGATCTCCCACCCCTACGAGGCGCAGATCTCCACCGGCCCGGGCCGGGTCGAATACCGACTCACCACCACCGGCGGGGCCGTCGCCGGGCCGATCGTCGTGGAGACGGTCGCCTACGACGGCTGACGACGCCGGGGGCGCGCAGCACCCGGACCGGGCGGGCGTTCCGGGCCGAGCATTTTGTTGGTTGCCAAACCGGTTCCAGTAGGGGACGTGAGCATCCCAGGATGTGCTCTGGGCAGCGCGGGTCTTCACGTGGGCTCCATCGCGGATCTTGATGTGGATCGCGTCCAGGAACACCACCGGGTAGAACGCCTCCAACGGGCGGTGCTGCCAGGCGGCGACTTCGTCCAGGACCGCGTCGGTGACGTTGGCGATGGACTCGTGCGACAGCTCCACCCCCAGGGTCCGCGCGAGGTGGTGCTCGATCTCCCGGACGGTCATCCCGCCGGCGTACAGCGAGATGATCTGGTCCTCCAGCCCGCCGAGCCGGCGGGCGCCCTTCGGGACGAGCTGGGAGGCGAACGAGCCCTGCCGATCGCGGGGCTGATCCAGCTCCACCGGGCCGACCTCGGTGGCCACGGTCTTGCGCGAAGTGCCGTTGCGGTGGTTTCCGTCCCCGCCACGGGCGTGGGCATCGCGGCCCAGATGCTCGGTCAGCTCGGCGCCCATGCCCCGCTCAAGGACGGCCTTGAGCATCTCGTTCAAAAAGCCGTCCTTGCCAGTCAACTCCAACCCTCGCGAACGGGTCTCGGCGAGTACGTGATCAATCAGCGCATCCGAGAACACCTCCCGGCGAAGCCCAGCAGCATCTGATACATCCGTAGCGTCGTGGTCGTCAACAGCCATAGCGTTCATGATTCCTCCTCCGGATCAACTCACACAGACCATCTGACACGCCCCGTCGAAAGTCTCTGCCACCAGTGGGTCGGTACGCGACCAACTCATCGCGCTTCTCACGGCCCAAGCCGACCTGATTGACCAGGCGCCGCTGAACATTACGACTCTGGCTTGGCTGTCAATCGGATCAGTCGGCGGCGATCCTGCCGATTCGGCCGCGATCACCTCACTGCGTAGTCGAGTCATCGAGGAATACCGGCAGCCCTTTGACCGCATCCTCACACATCCTGACGTTCGAGCACAGCTCGGCAACGTCGACACCACCTTCGCGATCGTTCAACTCCTGGGTCCCGTCGTGTTCGCTCGCCTTACTGGGCTCTGCACCGTCGACCACGACGGATGCGTGCAACTCGTTGATGATTTTCTTGCTGCCCGCAAGCAGGGAGGCGAACCCATCCCGGCCGAGTCCATCCACGACCTGAACCGCTGTGAGTCTTGGGGTGGCTGGTCTGGGACCGGCTGGCAAGGATAGGAGTTGGCCGCATCACCCCGGTCGTGACTCATGAACCGCCCGGCCCCCTCGGGGTGCCCTACTAGGGATTTGTCCAACCGGGGTGAGGCAGCCGACGCCGTCCTGGCCCACCTCGGTGACTTGATCAGAAGGCTGTCCGCTCCATAAGGAACGTGACTCATCACAGTGCTGCCCCGAAGTGACTCCTACCCAGACCGGCGCCGGCCACCAGCGGCCGGACCGCTGTCCCTGAGTAGGAAGGACCCGAGCCGCTATGACCATCGTCGCGCATGCTCACCCATTCGTCATCGGCGTTGATACCCACGCACGCAATCACGTCTTGGCAGTCCTGGCTGCCACTGGTGAGGTTATCGATACCGCCCAGTTCCCGACGACCGCCGCGGGGATGGCCCGCGCGATTTCGTGGGCCACCCGCCGCACCGGCGGTGATCAGTCCGCCCTCTGGGTGATCGAGGGAGTTGCCTCCTACGGTGTTAGGGACACCTTTCGGAAAGCAGGGTTCTGATGATCGGGTAGCGCGGGTATGAGCATCGGATAGCGGTGGGCGGCGTCGTGTGCTGGTCTCGGCTTCACGCGTGGCAACAAGGCTGCGCGTGGATCCGAACAGGAGGCACGGGTGACTGATTACCGATTGGTGATGTCGTTACTGCTGCAGGACAGGTCCTACCGGGACATCGAGGCGATCGCGGGCTGCTCGCACCGCACGATCGCCAAGGCGAAGAAGGTCTGCCACGACCACGGGTTGACCGCCACGAGCCAGGTCGAGGCGCTCAGCGGCGAGGAGATCGACGCCTTGTTCACCGATGGCCGTAAGACGCCGTCGGAGGAGTTCGTCGCCTTCGACGTGGCGGCTGCCGTGAAGAAGCGGACGGGCAAGAAGAAGCTGCCGCTGCGGGTGCTGTGGGCCAACTACCTCGATACCGCCGGTTCGCCGGGGCAGCGGCACTACAGCTATCAGCGGTTCTGCCAGATCATCGGCGCGTACGTCGAGGTCAACGAGCTCACGATGCGGATCGCCCACGTTCCCGGGCACACGATGCAGGTCGACTGGGCGGGCACGAAGATGGCGATCTTCGACCCCGTCACCGGCACCAGGACAACGGTGTCGGTGTTCGTGGCATCGCTGCCGTACTCGGGGATGGTCTTCGCCTGCGGCTGTCTGGACGAGAAGATGCCGAACTGGCTCGACGCGCACTTGCGGGCGTTCGAGTACTTCGGCGGCGCGGCGCAGGTGATCGTCCCCGACAACGCCTCCACGGCGTCGAATCAGATCGCCCGCGGCGATCGGGCCCGCGAGGTCAACCGTGAGTACCGTGACTTCCTCGAATACCACCACACCGCCGCGGTGCCCACGAGATCGGCGGCACCCCGCGACAAGGGGAACGTCGAGGCCGGAGTGAAAGTGGTGACGAACTGGGTGATTGGACGCCTGGCCGATCGGCGCTTCGCGAGCCTGGACGATGCGAACGACGCGATCGCCGCCGAGGTGGAGGCGATCAACGACCGGACCCCGTTCCGCGGCCAGAAGACCAGCCGCCGGGAGCTGTTCACCGAGCACGAGCAGTCGGAACTGTTCGACCTTCCCGAGGCCCGCTGGCAGCCAGTCATCTGGAAGAAGTCCAAGGTCAACAGGGATTACCACGTGGAGATCGCCACGGTGAAGTACTCGGTGCCCTACACCTTCGCTGGCCAGCACGTCGATGTGAAGATCACCGGCCCCACGCTCACTGTCATGGCTGGCGGGGAGGTCATCGCCTCCCACGCCGTCTCCGGTAGGCGACATTCCTTCGTGACCGACCCTGACCATGTTCCCGCGCAGCATCTGCAGACCTCGGACCTATGGTCGCGGGCGTACTTCGTGCGCCAGGCCCACAAGATCGGACCGCACACCGTCGCCGCGATCAGCGAGGTCCTCGATCGCCAGCGGATCGAGGCTCAGGGCTATCGCTCGTGCCAGAACATCCTCGCCCTGGCCCGCGGGGACAACAAGATGCTGCTCGAGCGGGCCTGTGGCCAACTCGTCTCCGAGACCTCCCGCCGGGCGATCAGCTACACCGCCGTCAAGCAGCAGCTGGCGGCCCTGAGGACCCAGGCCGCCGCCCGGCCCACACCACCACGCAGCCGGCGGTGGCGGCTACGACGGACCGGCTGGAGCCGCCGCCGGATCGGCGAGATACCACCGGGGCGCATCTGGCCGGGCCCGAGCAGTTCAGCCTCGCCGCCCTCACAGGAGGCCCGAGCCCGAGCAGCGGCACCGCGGGGCGGGAGGAGCTGCAGTGACTGATCGTCATCTCACCGACGCCGACATGCCACTGTTCACCCAGTTGCGGATGACCGCGTTCGGCCAGACCGTCATCGACCTGGCCAACGATCCCGCCTGCGACGAGTGGACCTTCTCGGAGAAGATCTTCCACGCCCTGGACAAAGAGATCACGGCCAGGCAGGAACGCCGGACCCAGAAACTACTCAAGGCCTCCAGATCGCCAAACCCTGACGCCTGCGTAGAAGAGATCCGCTACCTGCCTGACCGCAACGTCAACCGCGAGCTAATCGCACGACTGAGTAGCTGTCAATGGATCGACGCCACTCGCAATCTCGTCGTGCTCGGCCAATCCAGCGTGGGCAAGACCTACCTCGCCCAGGCACTGCTCAATGCCGCGTGCCGAAAGTACTACACCGCGAGGTTCTTCCGACTCGACGACCTGGCCAACCGGCTCGCCGTTCTGGAGCCGACCTCGCAGCGCAGGCTGGACTTCCTCACCGACCTGCACAACTGCGACCTGCTAGTTCTCGATGACTTCCTGACCACGCCGGTGGCTCCGCACACAGCGGCGGAGCTGCTCAACATCCTTGCCGCTCGGGAAGGCCGGGGCTCGACTCTGGTGACCTCGCAGTTCGATCCGCCCGATTGGTACAAGTCGCTCCAAGACGCGGTCATCGCCGAATCGATCCTCAACCGGATCGTCGCCGGCGCCGAGATCATCGCCCTCGACGGCCCGAACATGAGACGACACCTCGCCACGGCAACGCCATAGCGGCCCAGCGGTCGGACGGGCAGATGCCGCTATCCGATGCCCGTCCGACCGCTACCCGATCATCAGAACCGCGCTTTCCGAAGGGCGTCCCAAACACCTACGGTGCCGGTCTTGCCGCGGCCTGCGAACAGGCAGGCTTCGAGGTCGTTGAAGCAGCCCGGATGAACACGAGGGCCAATCGAGGGGTGGGCAAGTCCGACCCGCTGGATGCTCATCGCATCGCCGCTGCAGTGCTCGCTCTGGAGTGCGACCAGCTACGCCGTCCGCGTATGGCAGACGGCGTGCGAGCGGCGCTGCGGGTACTCGTGACCGCCCGCGACCACATGACCTCGGAGCGCACCGCCACCATCAACGCGCTGATCGCGCTGTTGCGCATCGTCGACCTCGGAATCGACGCCCGCCGGGCACTGACTGGGACGCAGCTCCTCGCCGTCTCCCGGTGGCGTGCACGCGATGAGGACCTCGGTGAGGCCACCGCCCGCCTCGAAGCAATCCGCCTGGCCAAACGAGTGGTCGAGCTCGACGAACAGCTCGCCGCCAACAGCTCGCGGATGACCGAGCTCGTCAAGGCAAGCCAGGCCACCTCACTGCTGGATAAGACCGGCATCGGACCCGTGACCGCCGCTGTCTGCCTGACCGTCTGGTCGCATCACGGAAGAGTGCGATCCGAGGCAGCGTTCGCCTCCCTCGCAGGCGTCAATCCTATCCCCGCATCCTCCGGGAACACCGTTCGACACCGGCTCAATCGCGGCGGCGACAGGCGGCTAAACCGAGCCCTGCACATGGCGGTCCTGACCCGAATGACCCACGACCCGGACACCCGCGCATACGTCGAACGACGGAGCGCCGAGGGGCGAACGACCAAGGAAATTCGACGCTGCCTCAAGCGGTACCTGGCCCGGCAGATCTACCGAACTCTCAGCGCAGCGGAACCTGTCCACATGCCCGCTTGACAAACATAGAAGGATCCCTGGCGCCGGCGGATCTCGCTAAATCGGGGCTTCTTCTTGTCGGATGGGTGTGACCGCTCGATCGCCGAGGTCGCCGGGGAGGTGGCGAGGCAACCCTAGAGCCCGGTCGTTTCGGTGCGAGCGGCGGCGAGCCATCCGCTGCAGTCTGAGTGCGGCCGGAACTTCTACCGTCCAGTTTTGACTTCCCGATTAGTCAGGCTGCTGCAAGCGATCGCGAAGCTGACTCCAGAGCTTCAGCCAGTTGAAGCTCGAGCGTGGGCAGGAGGCTAACCGCCGAAGCCACACGTTCCAGCCGAGTACGCACATCGACCTCGTGCTCGATCCCGGCTCGGCCGGCCTCCGTCCATGTCTGTGCACAGTGTCTGGCGGCTACGGCGAGATCTTCGGTCGCGAGGTCACCGGTCAAACGTGCCACGTCCGCGCAGCCGTCAGCGAGCAGCTTTCGGAACAGGCCGCCACCGGTGCCGGCCTTCTCGATGAAAGCGCTCAAGCTGAATAAGAGGATCTCGAGTTCGTCAGCCGGTAGATGGGACCAAGTCCGGACATCAGCGGCGAGCTGGGCGACCGCTGCTAAGCCTTCGGAACCGCTCACCGCGGTCGTGAGATCAACGACTCCTGGCGGAGTTGGGTGGCGCATGTTCGCTGCCGATTGACGGAAAGCCGCTGCGGCAACCTGCGCAAGGTCTGGTAACTCATGCGGCCAGGCGATGCGGTACGTGGTGTGACGTGTCGGTTGTGGGAATGACATCGACGACCGTGCTCGAGCGAGAGCGTCGAACGGAACCTTTTGGACCTCGGCACGGTCGTTGTCAACAACGAAGGCGATCCTCTCCGCCTCGTCGTAACCAATTACCACGATATCGTGGCGACTCATTTGGAGCCGAACCCGCAGGTAGGGCAACTCCGCGATGTCGCCCCATATCAGGGCTGGCCTTCCGGCATCGACCTCCTGGCTAATCCACGACCATCCTTCTCGGGGATCGTCGGTCGTGAGCACTTGGACCTGTGCGCCCAGTAGATGGGGGAGATTTACTTCGAAATCGGAGTCTCTCCCTACCAGATAAAGCGGCGGGAAGAGGTCGCTCGAGCGCAAGTAGGACAGGCCAAGTGACCCCCCGAGGGTGAAGACGAGACCTTCATCGGGCGGTTCTTCCCAGCCGAGGCCTTGCCAGTGCAGGAGGTCTCGCATCGCGGCTGAGCCGCAGTGCCCCCGACCCGATGTGGATAGTTCTCGATGAGCGTCTGGCGAGTCATCAGAGTTCCTTTCTGAACGGCAGGCGGGCACGAACCGGGCTCTCTTGCTGCGCCAGTGGGATGTCAGCGCCGTTCGTCGAGGCTCCGCCGCTGACCGTGCGAGTCTCGCTCGGGACTGGCTTACCCATTGCGCAAGGAATCGGGAGAACCCGTATGGGCGAAATCGGTCCGGACGAAAGGACGCTGCTGTGTGATGACCTGTTTGCTGAGCATGAAATCACGGGGACGATTGATGCAGTCTGCAGCAAGGAGTTCGCCATCACGGAGGTAGAAGCAGCTGAAGTCGCGGTCCCGGGTGGGGTCACCGCTGAGGACGACTTCGTCGTAACCGGTGTTGAGACCGGCGATCTGCAGCTTGAGATCGTATTGATCTGACCAGAACCAGGGCAGCGACACTGCGCTCTTGGACTTCCCGCAAAGGGTAGCCGCGGCGAGTTTCGCCTGATCGGTTGCTCCGGGTACGCACTCCAGCCGGACTCGGCGACCGTATCGAGAGATGTACTTGCTGGCACAGTCTCCGGCGGCAACGATGGCTGGGTCACTGGTTCGGGCGTGCTCGTCGATCACCACACCATCGTTCAGGGTCAAGCCCGCCGCCTCGGCGAGTTCTGTTCTCGGTTCAACACCGATACCCACGATGACCAGATCAGTCGGAATCGACTCGCCAGTAGATAGTGTGACCTCCCGGACGCAGTCGTCTCCGACTAATGCTGCGACTTTGGCGCCCGTTCGGATATCGATGCCCTCCTCTCGGTGGATCCGCTCGAAGAACGTTGATACGTCGGGAGCAGTGACCCGCTCGAGGACGCGAGTGGTCGCCTCGAGCACGGTGACGTCCAGGTCCAGTGCCCGTAGTGAGGCGGCCGTCTCAAGTCCGATGTAGCCGCCCCCGACGATCACCACCCGCCGCCCGGGGGTGGCGGACGTGCGGATCAACTCGACGTCTGCGGCGGTCCGAAGGTAATGGACCCCGGCGAGATCGGCCCCAGGAACGCGGAGCTGACGAGGGCGGGCTCCCGTGCACAGCGCGAGCTTGTCGTATGTCAGTGTGTCGCCGGTGCTCATAACGATGTGCCCAGCCGAGCGGTCGATCGCCTCCACGTGCGCGTTGAGAAGCTGGATTCGCTGCTTGGAGTAGAAGTCCGAACTGCGGATGGTGATCTCGTCGAGGGTGGTTTTCCCGGCGAGATACGCCTTCGACAGTGGCGGGCGCTGGTAGGGCACCGTGGGCTCCTCGCCGATGAGGACGATCTCACCGCTCCACCCGTCCTGCCGTAGGCTCGCCGCGAGTTGGGCTCCGGCATGGCTGGCACCGATGATGAGGGCTCGCTGCGATGTCATGTGCCGGATTTCGGGGTGAGGCGCACCATCATCTTGCTGATACCCCGCACGAAGTTGGACTGCACGTACTCGGGTTCGCCGACGACCTCGATGTTCTCGAAGCGGGGGAGCAGCTCTTCCCAGAGGATCCGCAGCTGCATTTCGGCCAGTCGGTTGCCCATGCACCGGTGTACGCCGAACCCGAAGGAGATGTGGTTGCGGACGTTGGCCCGGTCGATGATGAAGTCATCGGGCCGCTCGAACACACGCTCGTCGCGGTTGCCTGAGGCGTACCACATCACGACCTTGTCACCCTTACGGATGAACTGACCGTTCAAGATAGTGTCAGTCTTGGCGATTCGGCGCATGTAGGCCAGCGGCGTTTGCCACCGGATTATCTCGGAGACCATGTTGGGGATCAGGTCAGGGTTGGACTTGAGCTTTTCGAACTGGTCTGGGAACCGGTTCAGCGCCAGAACGCCACCACTCATCGAGTTCCGGGTCGT
>NZ_JAUMSR010000002.1:0-292217 GCF_032905965.1 Dietzia sp. IN118
CCCGACGGCGCCATTCAGCGCTCGGCTACAAGCGCCCGAACGAGGTGCACTACGCTGACCTCCAGCCGGCAACGGCAGCGTAGAGAAACCATCAACTCCGCTGTCCGAAATCGACGCGGCAGGTCAAAGAGCGATCCGAACTGGCCGATGTGCGGCTTGCCCGATGTGCTCTACGTCGATCACGGGACCGACTTCACCAGCCACCATCTCGCCCAGACCGCCAAGTACCTGCACTTTCAGATCATCTACTCGACCATCGCCAGGCCACAGGGCCGCGGCAAGATCGAGCGAATCTTCGGCACGATCAACACCGAACTCCTTGCCGAGCTGCCGGGCTATCTCACCCGCGGTCAGCGGCACCCCGAGCCGGTACTGACGCTGCCCGAACTCGACACCGCGATCGGCGAGTTCATCGGTGCCAAGTATCACCACCGCACCCATCCGGAGACTGGCGACAGCCCCTACCGGACCTGGATCGGCGACGGGTGGCTTCCCCGCCTGCCCGAGACCGTCGATGATCTCAACCTGCTGCTGCTGACCGTGGCCAAAACGCGCATCGTCCACCGCGACGGAGTGCGCTTCCAGGGCCTGCGGTACGTCTCACCACTGCTGGCCGCCTACGTCAAAGAACAGGTCGTGATCCGTTACGACCCCCGCGACATCTCCGAAATTCACGTCTTCCACAAGAACCAGTACATCTGTAAGGCCGTGGACCCCGATCACGCATCGACCACAGTCAGCCTCAAAGACATTCAACACGCACGCGCAGCCCGCCGACGCGAGCTACGCGGCCAGATCACCGAGCGCATTGCCGTCGTCACCGGCCACCAAGACCCCTCATTTCCGGCCCCGGCGGCACCGACCCCACCCGCCCAGAGGAAGACGAAACTTCGCACCTACCTGGAGGATGACTGATGTCTCCGCAACGGTTCATCGCCACCAAACAGCACCGCAGATTCGTCGAGTTCGCCGACGCCGTACGCCGGCAACACACCATCGGCATCTGCTACGGCCAAGCCGGGATCGGTAAAACACTGTCTGCCAGACGGTATGCGAACTGGCACAAAGCCGAGCGACTCCTCGAAGAATGGGGACCACGCGATGACTCCGATTTCCCGATCTATGCCGCACTGGCCAGGAAACGGACAGTCTTCTACACCCACGCGGTCCTGAGCACCCCGCGTCAGGTCAGAGACGATCTCACCGGACTGACGGTCCAGGTATCTGCGTGCATCGACGAGCATCTGATCAACACCGGCGAACTGCAGACACGACCCAGACACCTGCGAAAGTACGTCGAGCTGATCATCATCGACGAGTCCGACCGACTCAATGCCACCGCCCTGGAAATGGTGCGAGACCACTACGACCGCGACAACGTCGCCGTCATCCTCATCGGCATGCCCGGGATCGAGAAGAGATTCAGCCGCTACCCGCAGCTTTACAGCCGCGTCGGATTCGCACACGAGTACCGGCCACTGAGCAAAGACGAACTGCGATTCGTACTCGAACGTCGCTGGCCCAAATACGGCCACCCCCTCGACCCCGACGACTTCACCGACGCTCAAGCCCTCGCCGCGATCACACGGATCACCCGCGGCAACTTCCGCCTCGTCGACAGACTGTTCACGCAGATGGAGCGCATCATGCAGATCAACGAGCTCAACACCATCACCGACGACGTCGTCGAAGCCGCCCGATCCACCCTCGTCATCGGCATCACCTGACACCGCCAAACGAACCTGCGAAATCCCGCCAAACGAAGGTAAGAGTCACAGCAGCGATCGTTGGCGGCGTTCCGTCCCGCACGGGTGTACTCGACAAACCACATTGCTGCTAAGGAGTACTGGGGAGATCTACGAGCGTCGCCAGCGGTCAGTGGCGAGGATCAACCGGCTCTCCGAAAAAACAGAGACTGACAAGCCCCTCTGGCAACCGACGCGTCTCCGGTCCGCGCAGTCTGGCGACCAGGCGTCAGCCGAGCAGCCCCTCGGCCGCGATCCGCCAGTCCTCGACCGGCGGCGTCAGCACGTTCTCGCCGAGCACCTGCACCAGCACGGTCGAGGCCCCTGCGTCCAGGTGCTCCTGCACCCGCGCCCGCGTCGCCTCGACCCCGCGGGTGACCATCGCGTGCTTGAGCCGATCGCTGCCCCCGCGCACGTAGTCCGACTCGTCGAACCCCTGCCGGGTCCACGAGTTCCGATAGTTCGGCAGGCCCGTATAGACGTTGAGGTGATCGTGGGCCCGCGACCGCCACACCTCGTCGTCGTCGTCGACCCCCTCGGCCACCACCGCGGCGTGCTCCACGACCAGGGCCGGCCCGTCGTCGGCGGTCCCGCCGAGGATCTCGCGCGCCCGCGCGGTGTGCTCGGGCAGCGTCAGGTACGGGTGGGCGCCGGCGGTGCGATCGCGCGACAACTCGAGCATCCTGGGGCCGAGCGCGGCGAGCACGACCGGCGGCATCGTGTCCTCGCCCGCCGCCATGGGTTGAGTCCGGTCGAGCGCGTCGAGGTACTCACGCATCGCCGACAGCGGCCGCCCGTAGTGGTGACCACGGTGGCGCTCGACCAGCGGCGCGTGCGAGACGCCGAGGCCCAGGACGAACCGGCCCGGGTGCATGGCCTTGATCGTCCGGGCGGCCGCCCCCGCCGCCGAGGCGTCGCGGCCGTAGATGTTGGCGATGCCGGTGCCGATCGCCATCCGGCGCGTGGCGCCCAGGTACAGCTGCGCGGCGGTGAACGCTTCCCGGCCGACGGCCTCGCCGAACCACAGCGAGCCCCAGCCCTGGTCGTCGAGCTCACCGAGGACGTCGGGAATCGCCGCCGGCGTCAGTCCCTCCAGCGAGCCGGTCCACAGGCCGATCCGGCCGAGCTGCTCGCGACCTGCGGGGCGGTGGCGGGTTCGGTGGGATGCACTGTCCTGGAGGGCACTCATGTTCCCGAGTGTGCCCGACCCCGTCGTCGCCGGGCCGGCCATTCGCCGCAAACGGCCGCGGCCGTCGACCCGGTCGCGACACACTGAGCTGACACGTGTTGCAGCGACACGCGGCACACCCCCGGGCACCGAGGAGACGAGACGCCGATGTACGAGTGGTCCGAGACCGACCTGATGATCCGCGACGCCGTGCGCGGCTTCATCGCCAAGGAGATCCGCCCCCAGCTCGACGCCCTGGAGAGCGGTGAGATCCCGCCCTACCCGATCATCCGGAAGCTGTTCGCCGAGTTCGGCATCGATGCCATGGCCCGCGACGGGGTCGAGAAGATGCTGGCGAAGGAGCGGGCGCGCGAGACGGTCGGCGCGGCGGCCGGGACTGGGACCGCGGGCGGCGAGGCAGCGGGCGGCGGGGTTGCATCCGGTGACGCGCCGCGCGGCGACGGCGGGAGGGGGGACGACGACGAGGACGGCGATTCCGGCGGAGCCCCCGAGAACCGGGACTCCATGATGGCCGTGGTGACCAGTGAACTGGCCGGCGCGTGCATGGGGCTGGTCTCCGCGCTCGGCGTGAGCCTCGGGCTGGGCGCGACCACGATCATGTCCCGCGGGACGCTCGCGCAGAAGGAACGCTGGTTGCCCGGCATCGTGACCATGGAGAAGGTCGCGTCATGGGCGATCACCGAGCCGGACTCCGGTTCCGACGCCTTCGGCGGCATGCGCACCTACGTGCGGCGCGACGGCGAGGACTACATCCTCAACGGCCAGAAGACCTTCATCACCAACGGGCCGTACGCGGACGTGATGATCGTCTACGCCAAGCTCGACGAGGGGTCGGGTGGAGCGGGCAGCACGGGTCCGGCCACGGACGCCGACAAGCGCGACCGCAAGGTGCTGACGTTCGTACTGGACAAGGGCATGGAGGGCCTCACGCAGGGTGCTCCCTTCAGGAAGATGGGCCTGCACAGTTCCCCGACCGGGGAGCTGTTCTTCGACAACGTCCGCCTCGGCAGGGACCGGCTGCTCGGCGAGTCCGAGTCCGGTCGCGGGGGCGACGGCCGCGAGTCGGCGCGGTCGAGCTTCACCGCCGAGCGGATCGGGGTGGCCACCATGGCGCTGGGCATCATCGAAGAGTGCCACCGGCTGTGCGTCGACTACTCCCGCGAGCGCACCCTGTGGGGCCAGGAGATCGGGCGCTTCCAGCTGATCCAGCTCAAGCTGGCGAAGATGGAGGTCGCGCGGATGAACGTGCGCAACATGGTCTTCAACTCCATCGAGCGCGCCCGTGCCGGCAAGCCGCTCTCGCTCGCGGAGGCGTCGGCGATGAAGCTGTACTCGTCCGAGGCGGCCACCGAGGTGGCGCTGGAGGCCGTGCAGTTGTTCGGCGGCAACGGGTACATGGCCGAGTACCGGGTCGAACAGCTCGCCCGCGACGCCAAGTCGCTCATGATCTACGCGGGCAGCAACGAGATCCAGGTGACCCACATCGCGAAGGGGCTCCTCGCCCGGTGAACCGTGGTCCGGTTGCTCCTGCGTCCCGCTCTCGTACCGTCAGTACATGGCCACCGAGATGTTGCACACGTACATGCAGGACCACCACGCCGGTGCCGCCGCCGGGATCGACCTGTTCCGCCGCGTGGCCGAGGACCACGACGACCCGGAGACCAGGAAGGTCGTCTCCCGCATCGGCGACGAGACCGTGGACGACCTCAAGAGCCTCGAGGAGCTCATGACGCTGGCGGGGACGTCACCCTCGATCCTCAAGGACCTGCCCGCCAAGGCCGCCGAGAAGTTCGGCCAGCTCAAGCCCAACCGGCGGGCCGCCGAGCGCTCCCCGCTGAGCGATCTGGTCGAGCTCGAGGCGCTGACCCTCGCCGTGACGGGCAAGACGCTCGGCTTCAAGGCTCTGCTAGACATCGACGACCCCCGGCTTCCCCGGCCCACGCTGGAGAAGCTGGTCGAGCGTGCGGAGCAGCACGGACGCGAACTGGAGAAGCTCCGTCTGCGTTGCACGGACGCGCTGAAGAAGCAGTGACCAGGCGGGGCGGCCCGGGACTCCGTGCCGCCCCGCCCCCACCGCGCCGTCCCCCGCGATGACCTGGGCGGACGGGCTCATCACCGTCAACGCCGACCTCGGGTCGATGACGGAGATCGTCAGCGCCTACCGCGGCGCCGGCGGGCGGGGTCCACTCGCACTCCAGGTGCACATCTCGATCGCCGACACCCTCGGCCGGGCCCGCGACCTCGCACGGGCCAGTGGCAGAACAACTCCGTCGGCGCGCCCCTCGACGCGAACCTGGCCACCCCGGAGGAGCTCGACGTCGCCGGGCGGCACATCCCCGATGAGAAGCTCGCCGAAACGGTGATCGTCACCGACTCCGTCGACGAACTCGTCGTCCGACTGCGCGAGTTCGAGGAGCTCGGGTTCGAGCGGATCTACCTGCACCACGTCGCGCGGGACCAGTCGCCGTTCCTCGAGCTGGCCGAGCGCGACCTGCTCCCCGCGCTGCACGAGGCCGGGGCTGCCACCGGTTGTTAACGCGCAAGCCCCCGCCGAAACACCGCCGTCACACGCCGCTGCCAGAGCGGTAACTCGTACACAGCACCGTATACAGCATCGTATTCCCCCAGTTCAGAAGAGGATTTCCGATGCTGACCACCCCGCCCCGGAGCAACCCCACGTGGATCCACCGCCGCGCCGCTGACGAGATCGCCCGATCAGTGGACGATTCCCTGGCGCGTGCCGCGAACGGCGAGGACCTTCCGCTCGCGGGCCTGACGTTCGCGGTCAAGGACAACATCGACGTCGCCGGCGTTCCCACGACCGCCGGCTGCCCCTCCTTCGCCACCACTCCACCCCGGAACGCGACGGTGGTGCAGCGGTTGGTCGACGCCGGTGCGACGTTCGTCGGCAAGACGAACATGGACCAGTTCGCCACCGGCCTGGTCGGCACCCGTAGCCCGTACGGCGCGGTGCACGCCTCGGGGATGCCGGAACGCATCGCGGGCGGGTCGAGTTCGGGCTCGGCCGTGGTCGTGGCCGACGGCGAGGTCGACTTCGCACTCGGCACCGACACCGCCGGTTCCGGCCGCGTTCCCGCGGCCTTCAACGGGATCGTCGGCCTCAAACCCAGCCCCGGGCTCGTTCCCGCCACCGGCGTCGTGCCCGCGTGCGCCGATTTCGACTGCGTGAGCGTGTTCGCGCGAACGGTGCCCGAGGCCACCCGGGTGATGGCCGTCATCGCCGGGCCGGACGGCGCGGATCCGCGCTGCGGCCCCAGACGGGACGATGTCCCGCTGGCGGCCCCGTCGCGAGCAGTACTCGCCGTCCCGCGGGAACGGGACCTGTCCGCCCTGGGTGCGGAGTACCGCGAGGCCTTCGACCACGCGGTACGCGACCTGAAGCGGTCGGGCGTCGAGATCGTCACAGTGGACATCTCCCCGCTCCTGGACGCCGCGCGGCTGCTCTACGACAGCGCCCTTGTCGCCGAGCGCTATGCGGCCGTCGGGGACGCCGTGTCCCGGGGCTCGGAGGACCTGGACCCGACCGTCGCCGCCATCATCCTCGGTGGCCGTGACGCCGGCGCCGTGGAGTTCGTCGGGGACCTGGAATGTCTCGCCCACGCCGGAGCCCACGCTCGCCGCCTCATGACGGGCATCGACGGTCTGCTCCTGCCGACGACCACCGACCACCCCACCCTCGCGGAGGTCGCCGCGGCCCCGTTCGAGGTGAGCAGACGTCTGGGCACGTTCACCAACTTCTGCAACCTCCTGGACATGTGCGGTGTCGCCGTCCCGGGACGGTCGATCGGCCCGGGACGTTTCGGCGTGATGGTGCTGGCCCCCCGGGACCACGACCAGGTGGCCGCGGACCTCGCCGCCCGCGTCCACTCCACCCTGCTCGGCACCAGCGCTGCGGAGGACCGGGGGCCGGTTCCCGAGATCTGGCCCGGATCGGACACGAGGCTCGCGGTCTTCGGCGCCCACCTCCGTGGCCAGCCGCTGCACCACCAACTCGAGTCACTCGGGGCACGGTTCGTGGGCGACATCCGCACCTCCGCCGACTACAGACTGTTCTCCCTGCCGACGGTGCCCCCGAAGCCCGGCCTCGTCCCGGCCCGCCCGGAGGAGACGGGCCGGTCGATCAACGGTGAGCTGTACCGCCTCCCGCACTCCGCTCTCGGGCGCCTGCTCGCCGAGCTCCCGGCCCCGATGAGCCTGACCCGCGTTTCGCTCGACGGCGGTGAGTCGGTCGTCGGGTTCGGCTGCACGGCCGACGCCCTGGGCGGCGCCGAGGACATCACCGACCACACCGACTGGCGTCTCTACCTCGCCACCACCTCCACCACCCTCGACACCAGTAAGGACGACGCCCGATGCTGACCCCGTTTCGCCGAGTGCTCCTGGCGCTGGTCGCCGTGTTCTCGCTGTCCACGACCGCCTGCTCCACCATCGATTCCACGTTCACCACGCTCGGTAGCGAGAGCGACCTCGAGCGGGTCACCGTCGGCACCCTGCGGGGCCAACCACACCTGTTCGCGCCGTACTTCTATCAGCAGTTCGCTCCCGACCTGGCCATCGAGGTCGCCACGTTCGACTCCTCCCCCGACATCAAGAACGCTCTCGTCAGCGGGCAGATCGACTTCGGTGTGGTGGGCATTCCCGCTCTGCTCGCCGGCGCGGCGGCGGGCGAGGACCTGAGACTGCTGTCCGTCGCCGCGGACGGCGGGTCCGGGTTGGTCGGCACACCCGACATCCGCAGGGTCGAGGACCTCCGGGGCCGGACCGTCGGGTACCCGCGGGGATCGTCACAGGAGATCCTCCTGCGCCTGACGCTCGCCCGACACGGACTCGATGCCGACCGCGACGTCACCCTGGTCAATCTGCCCTTCTCCGACATGGCGACCTCGTTCGGCGGTGGTCGGATCGACGCCTTCCTCTCCGCGGAGCTCGGTCCGTCGACGGCCCGGCAGAACTCCGGGGCGGTGGAGATCGCCTCCCCGTACGACACGCCGGTCGGCAAGGTCAACATCGGCCTCGGGGTCACCCAACGGACCATCGACGCCGACCCGGACAAGGTCGGAAGGATCGCCGACGTCCACCGTCAGGTGGTCGAGTACATGGACGCCCACCGCACCGAGTGGCAGGACAGGGTGGTCGAGCAGTTCTCCCTCGACCCGGAGGTCACCGCCCTCGCCGTGGCCAACACATGGCCCAGATCAGAGATCGACGACGAGTTCCGCGCCCAGCTCGCCGCCCTCATCGAGCAGATGGTCCGCGTCGGCCACATCCCCTCGGCACCGGACGTCGATACGTTCGTCCACTCCGACTGACGCACCCCGATTCCCAGCCAGGCATTTCGACAAGGAGACCAGGACATGACCACTCTCGCTCCCCCGGCGATCGAGCGCCGGACCACCTCGACACCCCACGTCGTGCCCGCCACCGCCGTCAGGCGCGGCCGGGGCCGGACCCGCCGCATCCTGCTCGCCCTGCCGATCCCGCTCGCCATCCTCGCCCTGTGGTGGATCGCGGTCCGTCAGCAGTGGCAGCTGCCGTTCGGCATCGACATGCGGTTCCTCAGTGATCCCCTGACGGTGGCGCAGACCTGGATCGGGTTGGCGGTGGGAACCGGGTCCGATGCTCTGTCCGGTTCGCTGTGGCGGCACACGGCGGCGAGCGCGCTCCGGGTACTCAACGGGTTCCTGCTCGCCGCGGCCGTGGCGATCCCCCTCGGCATCCTCATGGGCCGCCTCCGTGTGATCCGCGAACTCCTCGATTCCACCATCGGCATCCTGCGCCCGATCCCCGTCACCGCATGGGCCCCGCTGAGTCTGCTGCTGATCGGGTACGGGGACCGATCCACCATCTTCCTGGTCTTCCTCGCCGCGTTCTTCCCCATCCTCCTCAACACCATCGCCGGCGCCCACGCCGTGCCGCCGCGCCTCCTCGAGGCCGCCCAGATGCTGGGCGTCGACCGCCTCCGGGTGCTGGTGGACGTGGTTCTCCCGTCGGCGATGCCCTCGATCACCTCGGGCCTGCGGGTCGCGCTCGGCCTGTCCTGGGTGGTCCTGGTGGTGGGCGAGACCGTCGGCATCACCACCGGCCTCGGGGCCCTGATCACCCAGGCCCGCGACATGAGCCGCACCGACGTGATCATCGCCGGGATGCTCACCATCGGCGTGGCCGGCCTCCTCTCGGACGCGCTGCTGCGCCGCGCGCTGTCCACGGTCACCCGGGGCCGCCCCGGGCTCACCTGACCTCCCCGGCCACGCCACCCGGTCGGGCGGCGACCCGCCCGCCGCTGCGACGCACCCCCCGTGCCACCCGCTCCCCGTCTCCCGAAAGGAACTCCCATGACCACCACACTCGAGTCCCGTCCCGTCCCCGCCTCGTCATCGACCACCTCGGCCCCCGGCGCCGCGATCTCCGTGCGAGGGGTGGAGATGCGATTCCCCGGCAAGGACTCCGACGTCCTCGCGCTCTCGGGCCTCGACCTCCACATCGAGGCGGGTCAGTTCGTCAGCATCGTCGGTGCCAGCGGCTGCGGGAAGTCGACCCTGCTTCGGCTCCTCGCCGGCTTCGAGACGGCCACCGACGGCGTCATCGAACTCGGTGGCGTCCCCGTCCGTGGCCCCGGTCCCGACCGTGGGGTCGTCTTCCAGGACTACGGGCTGTTCCCGTGGAGGACATCGATGGAGAACGTGGCGTACGGCCCCCGCCGCAACGGCATGTCGCGAAAGGAGGCCAGGGCGGTGGCCGGTGACGCGCTCGCGCTCGTCGGGTTGGAGACCGCGGCCGGCCGCTTCCCGGGTCAGTTGTCCGGTGGTATGCAGCAGCGCGTCGCGATCGCCCGGGCCCTCGCCAACCGGCCGAGCGTGCTCCTCATGGACGAGCCGTTCGGCGCATTGGACGCCATGACACGCAGCTCGCTGCAGGAGGAACTCACCCGCATCCACCGGGAGACCGGGACGACGACCGTGTTCATCACGCACAGCGTCGAGGAGGCGGTGAACCTCTCCGACAGGGTCATCGTGATGGCGGGGGGCGCCGGATCGGGCCTGTGCGGCCACGTGATCGCCGACATCGACATCGAACTCCCGCGCCCCCGAGACATCAACGCCACCGAGTTCAACAGGTACGAACGGGCCATCTCCGGCCTCATCCACGGGGACGAGTCGTGACCTCGCGGGGTGAGGCGGGCCTCTCGCAGTCCGCCCGTGCGCTGCACGGTCTCCGCGAGCTCGTGACGACGGGCCGCTTCGCGCCCGGGGAGAGACTGGTCGAGGGCCGCCTGTGCGACCAACTGGAGGTGTCCCGCACGCCGCTTCGCGAGGCGCTCATCAGGTTGGACGCCGACGGCCTGCTCGAGCGCCGGGATGACGGTTACTTTCTGGCCCGTTACGACCTCCCCGCTCTGCGGGACCTCTACGAGCTGCGGGTCCTGTTGGAACTCAGCGGGCTACGGCGAATCGCGGAGAACCCCGACCTACGCCCGGACCTCCGATCGCTGAGCGAGTTGCGCCGGGCCTGGTCGCCGCTCCTCTCCACACCCCCCACCCCGGGACCGGATCTGGTGGAGCGGGACGAGGCGTTCCACGTGAAACTCTCCTCGGCCTGCGGGAACGCGGCCGTGACCGACCAGCTCCGCGCCGTCAACGCCCGTATCCGCCCCATGAGGATGTACGACTACTCGACGGAGGAGCGGGTGCACGCGACGGTCTCCGAGCATCTGGAAGTACTCGACCGCGTCCTCGACGGTGACGTCACCACCGCGATCGACCTGCTGCGCGGCCACGTCGGATCCTCGCTCGCCGAGGTCGAGGACAAAGCTCGACGCTCGCTGACCAACCGTGCGCTCCACGCCGCCGGGTAGTCCCGTACCGGGCAGTCCGGTGCCGGGACGCCCCGAGCCGGGCCACCGGGTACGACGGCCACCCGCGGGGGCGGGGGCGTGCCCGGCCCGCCGCGTCAGCGCATCTCGCCGGCGCCCGCGTACGGGTGGAGGCTCGTCGTGGGACGCCCTTCCGCGAACCGGGCGTACCGACAGTCGGCCGGGTCGACGCCCGACATCGTCGTCGTCCCCTCCGTGAGCAACTCGGCGACCAGCCGACCGACCGCGGGCGCCATCTTGAACCCGTGACCGGAGAACCCCACCGCGAGGAACAGCCCCTCGATCGGCGACGGGCCGATGATCGGGTTGTAGTCCGGCGTCGTGTCATACGCCCCCACATAGCTGCCGGTGATCGACGGATCGGGCATGTCCGGCAGGCGGTGCATGAGCCGCTCGACGACCTTCTCCACGGTCGAGGAATCGGCCCTGTTGGCGTAGGCGTCGGGGTCGATGTACTGCGGCGCGGCGTGGTCCGAGTTGCCGGCCAGGATCTCCCCGTTCGGTTCGCGGCACAGGTACTGCAGGCCCACCAGGTCGGACAGCGTGGGGACCTGCCCGAGCGGTTCGCCCTGGTCCACCATCACGAGCTGGGCGCGCTGCGCACGGACCGGGATGTCGATCCCGACCGTGGCGCCGAGCTGCGGGGCCCACACGCCGGTCGCGAGGATCACGTGCTCGGCGTAGACCTCCGTGCCGTCGGCGAACTCCGCGCCCACGACCCGGTCCCCGCAACCGCGGAGGAGCGAGACCACGCGGGTGCTCTGACGGACGCGCACGCCGCGGGCACGCGCGGCGGCCGCGAACGCCATCCCCGTCATGTACGCCTCGCCCCTGCCGCCCCGCGGTTCCCACGCTGCGGCCGCGACGTCCTCGACGTTGAGCCCCGGCCACAGCTCCGCCATCCGGTCCGGGGTGATGAGTTCCGTCTCGATCCCCAGACTCTGCTGCATCGCCACGTTCGCCCGCAGCGGGGCCACGTTCTCGTCGCCGACGATCACGGCGTACCCGCACTGACGGAAGCCCATGTCGTCGCCGAGCAACTCGCCGGCGTTCTCGAACACCGGGATGCTGTGCCAGCTCAGCGCCGCCATGGTCGGCGACCCGTAGTGGCAGCGCACGATACCGCTGGACTTGCCGGTCATGCCGGAGCACAGCGTGTCCTTCTCGACCACGAGCACGTCCGTCTCACCGCGCTCGGTGAGGTTCCAGGCGATCGACAGGCCCTCCAGGCCGCCGCCGATGATGAGGTACTGCGCCGTCTCGGTCACGGGGGTTCTCCTTCTGTCGTGAGGGTGGTCGGTCGGCCGGGGTCGGTCGGGATCAGTCTGCGGCGAGCAGGTCGGCCAGGACGTCGGCCAGCGCCTCGGCGCCGCGCTCGGCGTCGGCGTCCTCGACGTGCTCGGCCGGCGAGTGCGAGACCCCCGAGGGATTGCGGACGAAGAGCATCGCGGTGGGCACGTGCGCGGCCAGGACACCGGCGTCGTGACCGGCACCGGTCGGCAGGATCGGCACCCCGGGCAGGTCGGCGCACAGTCGGTCACGCAGGACGGGATCGAAGTCGACCGACCCGCTCAGCGACTCCTGCACGACGGCGACCTCGCAACCCTCGAGCAGCGCCGCCGCCGACGCCGCCTCGGAGATCTCGTGGACGATCCGCGCGGTGACCGCGTCATCGGGATGGCGGACGTCGAGCCACAGGTCCACCCGGGAGGCGATCACGTTGGTCCCGCCGGGCGTGGGCACCAGACGCCCGACCGTGGCCCGTGCCCCCCGGTGCAGGCCCGCGATCCGGCGGACGTCGAGGACGGTCCGCGAGGCCGGGATCATGGGGTCGCGGCGGTCGGCGAGCACGGTGGTGCCCGCGTGGTTGCCCTGACCGGTGAAGGTCACCCGCCAGCGACCGTGACCGATGATCGACGAGGCGACGGCGACCGGGCTGCCCAGGTCGATCAGGCCCCGCCCCTGCTCGACGTGCAGTTCCACGAACCGACCGATCCTCCCCAGTGCCTCCTCGTCGCGACCCATGCGGGCAGGATCGAGTCCGTGCAGGGCGCACAACTCCCCGAACGTCGTGCCGTCGTCGTCGGTCAGGGCGGCGGCCACCGCCGGGTCCATGGCCCCGTTGAGCAGCAACGAGCCCAGACAGGCGCGGCCGAAACGCGAACCCTCCTCCTCCGGGAAGACGGTCAGTGCCAGCGCCCGGCGCGGATGGATGCCGCGGGCGGCCAGGTGGTCGACGGCCACGAGCGCGGAGGCCACCCCGAGCGGCCCGTCGAACGCCCCTCCCCCGGGCACGGAATCCAGGTGACTGCCGGTCACCACCGCGTCGGTGAGCGGATGCCCGGCCGGGTTCCACCAGGCCCAGATGATGCCGTTGCGGTCCGTCTCGCAGTCCAGCCCCCGGGCGGCGGCCTCGGCGAGGAACCACTCGCGCAGGTCCAGCTCGGGCGTGGAGAACACGGGCCGGCTGTACCCGCCGCGGGTGGGGTCGGTGCCGACGTCGCGGATCGCGGACATCAGCGAGGTGACGGTGGGAGCGGACGGGGCCGTCATGGCGAGATCCTCGGGATTCGGGGACGACGGGGCGTCCCGGTAACGGGCGGTGGGTGCGGGCAGGTGGGTGCGGGCGGTAGGTGCGGGCAGGTGGGTGCGGGAATGCAGCGGCCCGGGTGGGGTGGGAGAAGGCGCATCGGCGCGCGAGCGCCCGAGCAGTCAGCGGTGGACGCGACAGGCGGGCGGTCCGGGGGTCCGGATCAGCCCTCGACACCGTCCGGGTAGGCGGTCACCGAGAGGAATCGGATGGGCAGCTCGAGCATCGCCACCGGGCCGTGGACCCCCTCGCCGTCGAGAAGCAACGAGTCCCCGGGCCGGAGCCGGTACTCCGACTCGGCGTGGTGATAGATCATGTCGCCGGCCAGCATGTACAGCAGCTCGGTGCCCGGGTGCTGGAAACGGGGATGCGCCTCCGACTCGGCGGTCAGGGTGACCAGGACCGGCTCGATGCGCTTGTTCGGGCCCCGCAGCGCGCCGAGCAGCTCGTAGACGTGACCGGCCGCCGTGCCGCGGCCCACGATCGTGGCGCCCTGACCGTCGGCGGTGAACACCGCGTCCCGCCGGGTGTCCGCGCCACGCAGCAGCGAGGTGACAGGGACGTCGAGCCCCGAGGCGAGCTTCGCCAGCATGCTCAACGAGCACGAGGTCTGGGCGTTCTCGATCTTGGACAGCATCGCCTTGGAGATGCCGATCCGCTGCGCCATCTCCGCCACCCCAAGCCCCTCGGAGAGGCGGAGTCGGCGGACGTGGAACCCGATGATCCGCTCGAGATCGCCGCCGGTGGGGACGTCCACCGGCAGCTCGCGGGGGGCGGCCTGGTGGACGATCCTGCGCGCGGCCTCCGGCTCGGTCCCCATGGCGTCGACGATAGTCTCCGGCGCGGCGGCGACCTCCGGGGCGACGGTCATCTCACATGCCCCGCCCGGCCCGGCCGGGGATCCAGTCGGTCCCGGCGAGCGGCACCCGGGCCATCGCGGCGGCCTCCATCGTCAGCGCGACCAGGTCATCCGGCTCCAGGTGCGTGAGGTGGGACTTACCGCAGGCCCGGGCGATGGTCTGCGCCTCCATCGTGAGCACGTGCAGGTAGTTGGCCAGGCGCCTCCCCGCGGCGACCGGGTCCAGCCTGGCGGCCAGCTCCGGGTCCTGGGTGGAGATGCCTGCCGGGTCCCGCCCCTCCTGGAAGTCGTCGTAGAAGCCGGCCGCCGAGCCCAGCTCGCGGTACTCCTGCTCGTAGCGGGGGTCGTTGTCGCCCAGGGCGATGAGCGCGGCGGTCCCTATCGCGACCGCGTCCGCCCCGAGCGCCATCGCCTTGGCCACGTCCGCACCCGACCGGATCCCGCCGGAGACGATGAGCTGGACCTCGCGATGCAGGTCCATCTCCTGCAACGCCTGCACGGCCTGCGGGATCGCCGCGAGGGTGGGGATGCCGACGTGCTCGATGAACACGTCCTGGGTGGCGGCCGTGCCCCCCTGCATGCCGTCCACCACCACGACGTCGGCGCCGGCCTTCACCGCCAGCTTCACGTCGTAGTAGGTGCGGGTGGCGCCCACCTTGACGTAGATCGGCTTCTCCCACCCGGTGATCTCCCGCAGCTCGAGGATCTTGATGGCCAGATCGTCCGGCCCCGTCCAGTCCGGGTGCCGGCATGCCGAGCGCTGGTCGATGCCCCTGGGCAGGGTGCGCATCCGCGCGACCCGGTCGGAGATCTTCTGCCCGAGCAGCATCCCTCCCCCACCAGGTTTGGCCCCCTGTCCCAACACCACCTCGATCGCATCCGCCTTGCGCAGGTCGACCGGGTTCATGCCGTATCGCGACGGCAGGTACTGGTAGACGAGCTTCGAGCTCTGCCCGCGCTCCTCGGCCGTCATCCCCCCGTCGCCGGTGGTCGTGGAGGTCCCGGCGGCGCTGGCGCCCCGGCCGAGCGCCTCCTTCGCCTGCGCGGACAGGGCGCCGAAGCTCATGCCCGCGATCGTCACCGGGATGTCCAGATGGATGGGCTTCGAGGCGTGCCGGGCACCCAGGGTGATGTCGGTGTCGCAGCGCTCGCGGTAGCCCTCGAGCGGGTACCGGGACATCGATGCGCCGAGGAAGAGCAGGTCGTCGAAGTGGGGCAGTCGACGCTTGGCGCCCCAGCCGCGGATGTCGTAGATCCCGGTGTCGGCGGCTCGCTGGATCTCGTGGATGACCGCCCGCGGGAAGGTCGCGGATTCGCGCAGGGTCGGGTCGTCGGCGCCCGGCGGCCGCATGGCGGTGGTGGCGTATCGGGTCGGTCCGTCGAAGGGCATGGTGGACTCCTCTGGTGCGGGTCGCCGGGGGCGAGCGGATGGGGTGGTTCAGTACGCCGAGGCGTTGTCGACGTCGAAGTTGTAGAGCGTGCGGGCGGACCCGTACCGGCGGAACCCGGCTGTCGGAGCGTCGGCGTACCCCGCACGGTCGAGTAGGTCGGTGAGCTCGTCGTGGTGCTCTGACCGCATCGGTTTCTCCACGCAGTCGGCGCCGAGAGAGGTGACCGACCCCCGGACGTAGATGTGGACCTCGTAGAGCGAGTCCCCCAGGGCGTCCCCGGCGTCACCGAGCACGACCAGCCGACCGGCCTGACCCATGAAGCAGCTCATGTGCCCGATCGACCCGCCCACGACGATGTCGACGCCCTTCATCGAGATGCCGCACCGGGCGCCGGCATCACCGGTGATCACGAGCAGGCCGCCGTGCGCGGTGGCGCCGGCCGACTGGGAGGCCGAACCGTGGACGCGGACCGTCCCGGACATCATGTTCTCCGCGACGCCGACGCCCACGTTGCCGTTGACGGTCACGTGGGCGCCGTCGTTCATCCCGGCCGTGTAATACCCGGTCGGACCGTCGATGATCACCTCGTCGGGTCTGTCGAGGCCGACGGCCAGGGCGTGCGCCCCCCTCGGGTCCGTGACGAGGAACCGGCCGGTCCCGTCGGACTCCTGCAGCATCCGGTTGACCTCGCGCAGGGAGGCATCGTGCAGGTTGATCACGCGGGATGCGGTCGTGGGCTCGGCCGCGGAGGTCTGGTCGGGGGTGAGGTCCTGATCGGCGATGACGGTCATGGTGGGTCCTTCGGGTGCGGGGCTGGGGCGGTGACGGGGTCCGACTGTCGGCGGTGCGCGCTCAGCGGTGCCAGTGGTAGATGCGGCCGGGTTCGGGCTCGTAGAGGCGGGCGCTCTCGATACCCGGCAGGTGCGCCATCGCCCGGTATTCCGACGCCATCGCCACGTACTGGTCGGTCTCGGCGATCACCGCGGGTTTGCAGGCGATGGGGTCGCGCACCACGGCGAAGTCGTCCGCGGTGGAGACCAGCAGCGTGTAGAAGCCGTCCAGCACTCCGGCCATCTCCTCGAGCGCCTGGTCGATGCCGGCGCCCTGCGCGATCTGGGCGGCGACGAACCGGGCGGCGACCTCGGTGTCGTTGAGCGTGTCGCAGCGGATGTCGCGTCGGGCGAGCTGCCGTCGGACCGAGGCGTGGTTGGAGAAGGACCCGTTGTGGACGATGCACTGGTCCGGTCCGACGGAGAAGGGGTGCGACCCGGCGGGCGTCACCGCCGACTCGGTGGCCATCCGGGTGTGGCCGACCCCCTGCCAGCCGCTGGCTCCGGCCAGGCCGAAACCGGCGGCCAGGTCGAGCGGCAGGCCGGTCCCCTTGAGCACGGCCAGCTCGCGACCCATTCCCACCAGGACCACCTCGGGGGCGGCGGTGCGGACGGCGGCCGCCAGCGAGTCGACGTCGGTGACGGCACTGAGCAATGTGGTGGCGCCGAGTTCCTGTCCGTCGACCGGGCGGCCGAGTTCGGCGCCCACGCGCTGGGTGAGAGCGTCGACGCCGACGCCGTCGGCAAGCACGGTGACCGTCGCGGATCCGGCCGGGGTCCAGTCCCGGTTGCCGTACACGGCGACCCCTGCGGAGTCGGGGCCCCGGTCGGTCATCTCGCCGAGCATGGTGGTGAGCAGTTCGCCGAGCCGGGGCTCGAGGCCGGGGTCGCGGAGGTGGAGTCCGACGATGCCGCACATGGATTCTCCTGAGGTGTAGTGAGAGCGGGTGGGTGGGTGACGCAGGGTCGTCGGCGGCTCACAACGCCGTGAGGTACTCGTCGATCTCCCACTGGGTGACGGTGTTGTGCCAGGCGGTGAACTCGTCGCGCTTGAGGCCGGCGTAGTAGTCCGCGACGCCGTCTCCACAGGTGTCGAGGGCCGCGCGCACGACGTCGTCGGCGACCATCGCCTCCACGGCGTGCAGGAGCGTCGGTGGCAGGGTGTGGGTGGCGTCGGTGACGGCGGCGGGCGGTCCCGGGTCGAGGTCGCGTCGGATGCCGTCGAGTCCGGCCGCGAGCTGGACCGCCATCGCGAGGTAGGGGTTCGCGGATCCGTCACCGCCGCGCAGTTCGACCCGGTTCGCGTCGGGGACGCGGAGGTAGTGGGTCCGGTCGTTGCCGCCGTAGGTCGCATCGGTCGGCGACCAGGTCGCACCGGAGGTCGTGGTGCGTGCACCGATGCGCTTGTAGGAGTTGATCGTCGGACACAGGACCGCGTGCATACCGGAGGCGTGGGTGAGGATGCCGCCGATGAAGGCGTAGGCGGTGGGCGAGAGCCCCAGCCCGTACCGGTCCGGGCCCTCGGAGGGGAACACCGCGTCGCCCCCGCGCCAGAGTGACATGTGCAGGTGCATCCCCGAGCCGGTCCGGTCGGAGAACGGCTTGGGCATGAAGGTGGCGATCATGTCCCGTTGTTCGGCCAGCATCGAGATGATGTAGCGCAGTGTCATGACCCGGTCGGCGGTGACCATGGCCTCGTCGTAGGCGAAATTCTGCTCGAACTGCCCGTTGCCGTCCTCGTGGTCGTTGGCGTAGTTGGACCACCCGAGGGTGTTCATCGCCTCCGAGACCCCGGCGAGGTGCTCGTACATGCGGGTGACGCCGCGTGCGTCGTAGCAGGGGTGGGACTCGTCGTCCTTCGGGTCGGCGGTGCGCAGCGTGCCGTCGGCGTTCCGGCGGACCAGGAAGTACTCGACCTCGGCGCCCACCTTGAGCTCGAGGCCGTTGGTGGCGGCGTCGGCGAGCACCCGGCCGAGGATGACGCGTGGCGCGAAGCGCCACGGTCGCCCGCCCACCCAGGGGTCACAGTGCACGAGGGCCAACCCGGGTTTGATGAAGTCCAACGAGGTGAAGGACCGCGCGTCGGGGACGACGACGAGGTCGGGGTCTTCCGGTTGTTGGCCCATCGCGTCGGCCGCGTAACCGGCGAAGCCGAGCTCTCCGGCTTCGAGTTGGTCGACGGCCGAGGCCGGCACGAGCTTGGCGCAGGGTTTGCCACGGAGGTTGGTGAAGACGGCGAGGACGAATCGCGTCCCGGTCTCGGCAACGACCCTGGCGAGGGGGCCCGGCCCCTGGTCGGCCCCCGTCCTGATCGGCGCGACCGGAGGGTGGACGGCCGAGCCGTTCCGGGAAGCGGCGACCCCGACGGTGGGATCTGCGGTCACTGTCATGGGCCCTCCTGGGCTTGTTTCTGCGTGGTGTTCATAACCTACTGAGCGGAAACCCCGTGGTGGTTACCGCCGTGTTACGGCTTCGCGGAGCATCGCGTCCGGCGCTCACCTGCGGCGAAGGGACGAACCGCTGTAGCGGGGTGTTCCTCCGCCGAATCCGGTAACCAGATGGAAACCATCGCGATACGCGGCGGTGAGCACCACGGGATCACACTGTGAAACGTTCGTTTATCCCGACAGCCGCCACCGGTGGCCTGCAGAGAAAAGAGAGACAGATGGACGTAGCCATCGCGGCGGCGGACACCGCCTGGGTGCTCGCGGCCATGGTCGCAGTGGCGCTGATGGTGCCCGGTCTCGCCCTGTTCTACGGCGGCATGGTCAGCATCCGCAGCACGCTCAACATGATGATGATGACGATCGGTGCGGTCGCGGTGATGGCCGTGCTGTGGGTCGTCGTCGGGTACTCCCTCACCTTCGGCAACTCGCTCGGCGGGCTCGGGCTCCTCGGGGACCCCCTGGAGTACCTGGGGCTGAGGGGGATCATGGCCGAGCCTGAGACACCGGGACTTCCGCCCGCCCTGTTCGCCGGATTCCTCCTGCTGTTCGCGGGCATCACGGTCGCACTGGTGGCCGGCGGCGTCGCCGACCGGATGAAGTTCTCCACCTGGCTGGTCTTCGCCCTGGTGTGGCCTCTGCTCGTCTTCTTCCCCGTCGCCCACTGGGTGTTCGCGTTCGATTCCGAGGACGGCTCGGTCGTGGGCGGGTGGATCGCCAACGGCCTGGGCGCGATCGATCTCGCCGGCGGTACCGCCATCCACATCAACGCCGGCATCGCCACACTCGCCCTGGTCCTCGTACTGGGGCGCCGCGCCGGGTTCCCCACGGTGAGCCGGCCGCACAGTGTCCCCCTGACCTTCCTCGGCGCCGGGATGCTGTTCGCGGGCTGGATCGGCTTCAACGCCGGCTCGGCGGTCGCCGCGGGCAACACGGCCGGCGTCGCCGCCCTGAACACCGTCGTCGCCGCCCTGTGCGGGGCCCTGGCGTGGATGATCACCGAACAGGTCCGGGCCAAGCACCCCACCACCCTGGGTGTCGCGTCCGGGCTGGTCGCCGGCATGGTCGGCATCACCCCGGCCGCCTCGTCGGTGAGCCCGCTCGGCGCCATCGCGATCGGCCTGATCTGCGGCGTGGTGTGCCACTACGCGGTGGGCCTGAAGTTCCGCCTGGGATACGACGACTCCCTCGACGTGGCCGGGCTGCACCTCGTCGCCGGCGTCATCGGCACGATGCTCATCGGCGTCATCGCCGATCCCGCCTCGCCCGTCGGTGAGGCCGGGTTGCTGTACGGCGGCGGGTTCGGGCAGCTCGGGGCGCAGACCCTCGCCACGGTGGCCGTGGTCGCCTACTCGTTCCTGGTCACGCTGCTCATCGCGGTCGTCCTCGACAAGACGATAGGGCTGCGCGTCACCGAGGAGGCAGAGCTCGAGGGCCTCGACAAGGCCTACCACCGCGAGATGGCGTACTTCCAGGACGGTCTCGGGACGGCCGCGGCCGTGGAGGACTCACCGGAGGAGGTGGCGAACACGACGAAGAACTGACGCCTCACGCGACTGCATGACCCCGGGGTCTGCCGCCGGTTCGATCCGACTCGGCTGCGGGCCCCGGGGTTCGGCGTGTCCCGGTTCGTCGTGTCCCGGTTCGTCGTGCCCCGGGTTCGTCGTGCCCGACGGCGGGTCAGACGTTCCGGATCGCGATCGACCGGGTGTTGAGGTAGCACTCCATGGCCTCGGGACCGCCCTCGGAGCCGTAGCCCGAGTCCTTCACCCCGCCGAACGGCAGCTCGGCGGACGGCATCGACGGCATGTTGACCCACAGCATCCCCACCTCGACCCTGCGGGTGAGGAGGTCCGCGTTCGCGAGCGACCCGGTGAACGCGTAACCGGCCAACCCGTAGGGCAGGCGGTTGGCCTCGGCGATCGCCTCGTCGAGGTGATCGAACCCCCGGATGGCGGCGACGGGCCCGAACGGCTCGTCGTTGAACAACCGCGCCTCGGTCGGCACCTCGTTGAACACGGTGGGAGCCCAGTAGTTGCCCGCGTCGCCGATCCGGTGACCGCCGGTGAGGACCTCCGCACCCCGGTCGACGGCGTCGGAGTGGAACTCACTCATCGCCGCGAGTCGACGATCGTTGGCGAGGGGACCCATGGTGGTGCCGTCCTCGAGTCCGCTGCCGACCCGGATCTGCCCGGCGTGCCGGGCCAGTTCGCGGGCGAACTCGTCGCGGATGCCGTTCTGCACCAGGAACCGCGTCGGGGAGATGCACACCTGACCGGCGTTGCGGAACGTCATGGGGCCCATGGCGTCGAGGACCAGCCGGAGGTCGGCGTCGTCGCAGACGATGACCGGCGCGTGGCCGCCGAGCTCCATCGAGCTGCGCTTCATGTGCTGTCCCGCCATCGCGGCCAACTGCTTGCCGACGGCCGTCGAGCCGGTGAACGTGATCTTCCGGATCACGGGGTGCGGGATGAGATACCCGGAGATCTCGGCAGGGTCCCCGTAGACCAGACCCAACACCCCGGCCGGCAGGCCCGCATCGGCGAAGGCCCGGATGAGCTCGGCGGGACTGGCCGGGGTCTCCTCCGGCGCCTTGACGATCAGGGAACACCCCGCCGCCAGCCCGGCCGCGATCTTGCGGACCACCTGGTTGACGGGGAAGTTCCAGGGCGTGAACGCCGCCACCGGGCCGACCGGGTCCTTCACCACCATCTGGCGGATCGTGAGGTCGCTGCGGTGGGGTACGAGCCTGCCATAGACGCGGAGTCCCTCATCGGCGAACCAGTCGACGATGGTGGCCGCCGCGAGGATCTCGCCCTTCGCCTCCCGCAGCGGTTTGCCCTGCTCCAGCGTCATCATGCGGGCGACGGAATCGGCCCGTTCCCGCAACAGCTGCGCCGCCGCGCGCATGATCGAGCCGCGCTTGGCCGGGGTCGTGTCCCGCCACACGGCGAAGCCCCGGTCGGCGGCGTCGAGGGCGCGGTCCAGGTCCGCGGTGGAGGCGTGGGCGACCGTGCCGATCACTTGCCCGTCGGCCGGGTTGCGCACGTCGATGGTGCGGCCGTCGGCGGAGTCGGTCCACTGGTCGTCGATGAACAGGCGGGTGTCCGGATAGGCGCTGGTGGGTGCGTGGCTCATGCCTCACTTCTACCCGCCCCGCCCGCAGGGGCGCCGTCGTATCCACCACCGGGGCCCCGCCGCCCGACGGCCGCCACGCGGACGACAGACGACCACATCCGCTACTCCCCCTCGGGATCCGCTACTCCAATCGGAATAGCGGATCCGTAGGGCGGGTAGCGGATGTGGTCGAACGGTCGAACGGGCGGTTCGGCGCGTCAGGCCCTGGCGCCCTGCTGATCCTTGACCGCGGCCAGGATGTCGTCGACGCGGTCCTTGGCGTCGCCGAACAGCATCTGGGTGTTGTCGCGGAAGAACAGCGGGTTCTGGACGCCGGCGTAACCGGCGGCCATCGACCGCTTGAACACGATGACGTTCTCGGCCTCCCAGACGTGGAGCACGGGCATACCCGCGATCGGGCTACCCGGGTCCTCGGCGGCATCCGGGTTCACGGTGTCGTTGGCACCGATGACCAGCACCACGTCGGTGTCCGCGAAGTCGTCGTTGATCTCGTCGAGCTCGAGCACGATGTCGTAGGGGACCTTGGCCTCGGCCAACAGGACGTTCATGTGGCCGGGCAGGCGACCGGCGACCGGGTGGACGGCGAAGCGCACGTCGACGCCACGCTCACGCAGGGTGCGGGTGAGGTCGGCGACCGGGTACTGCGCCTGCGCCACGGCCATGCCGTAACCGGGGGCGATGATCACACTCGAGGCATCCGCCAGCATCTCGGCCGCACCGGCGACATCGATCTCGGTGTGCTCGCCGTGGTCCTTGCCCTCGCCCGATGAGGCCTCGATACCGAAGCCGCCCATGATGACGGAGAAGAACGAGCGGTTCATCGCCTTGCACATGATGTAGGACAGGTACGCGCCCGAGGAGCCGACCAGCGCGCCGGTCACGATGAGCAGATCGTTGCCCAACAGGAAGCCGGTGGCCGCGGCGGCCCAGCCGGAGTACGAGTTGAGCATCGACACCACGACCGGCATGTCGCCGCCACCGATGCTGGCGACCAGGTGCCAGCCCAGGGCCAGCGCCAGGGCGGTGACCACGATGAGCATCCACAGCGCGGGGGAGATGACGAACCACACGGTCAGCGCGACGAACGCCACGAGGATGCCGAGGTTGATGAGGTTCTTGCCCGGCAGCACCAGCGGTGCGGACTTCATCTTCCCCGACAGCTTGAGGTAGGCGACGATCGAACCGGTGAAGGTGACGGCGCCGATGAACACGCCGATGAACACCTCGGCGTGGTGGATGCCGAGCAGCGAACCGGTGAGCTCACCGTGCAGCTCGGGCTCCAGGTAGCCGTTCCACCCGACCAGCACGGCGGCCAGGCCGACGAACGAGTGCAGCAGGGCGATGAGTTCGGGCATCTCGGTCATCTGCACGCTGCGCGCGCGCATCAGGCCGATGACGGCGCCGATGGCGACGGCCACGACCATCAACACGATGCCGATGGTGGCGGGCTGGTGGTCGATGACCAGCGCGACGGTGGCGACCAGGGCCAGCGCCATGCCGGCGATGCCGAAGGTCAGGCCCCGGCGGGCGGTCTCGTGCTTGGACAGCCCGGCGAGCGACAGGATGAACAGCAGTGCGGCGACCAGGTAGGCCGCATTGGCGGCGGTCTCAACAGACATCTGCTCAGGCTCCCTTCGAGAACATGCCGAGCATGCGACGCGTCACGGCGAAACCGCCGAAGACGTTGATGGACGCGACGAGGATCGCGATGGCGGCGAGCGCCAGGCCGAGGGTGTTGTCGATCCCGACCTGCAGCAACGCACCCACGACGATCACTCCGGATATCGCGTTGGTCACGGACATCAACGGGGTGTGCAGCGCGTGGTGCACGTTGCCGATGACGTAGTAGCCGATCACGATCGCCAGCACGAACACCGTGATGTGGCGCGGGATGTCCCCCGGCGCGACCGCGGTGAGCAGCAGCAGCAACGCCATGCCGGCGGCGATCAGGCCGAGCTTCGCGCCGGCCGACATCTTCTTCTTCTCAGGCTTGGGCTCGACCGGTTCGGGGGCAGCGGCCGCCGCGGGGGCGGCACTGACCTGCACCGGCGGGGGCGGCCACATGATCTCGCCGCCCCGTGTCACCGTCACTCCGCGCTGGACCACGTCGTCCATGTCCAGCGCCCACGCGCCGTCCTTGCCCGGCGTGACCAGCTTGGTCAGGTTGACCAGGTTGGTGCCGTACAGCTGCGAAGCCTGCGCGGGCAGCCGCCCGGCCAGGTCGGTGTAACCGATGATCGTGACACCGCCCTCGGTGACGACGACCTCGTCGGCCACACTGCCCTCGACGTTGCCGCCCTGCGCGGCCGCCATGTCGACGATGACCGAGCCGCGCTTCATCGTCGCGATGTCGGCGGCCGTGATCAGGCGCGGTGCCTGCCGACCCGGGATCAGCGCGGTGGTGATGATGATGTCCACGTCGGCTGCCTGCTCCGAGTAGAGGTTCGCCGCGGCCCGATCGTAGGCCTCACTGGTGGCCTTGGCATACCCGTCAGTGGAGACGACCTTCTCCTCCTCGGGCACCTCCACGGGCAGATACTCGCCACCGATGGACCCCACCTGGTCGGCCACCTCGGGACGCGGATCGGTCGCGCGGACGATCGCGCCCAGGCTCGAGGCGGCCCCGATCGCGGCGAGACCCGCCACGCCGGCACCCGCGACCAGGACCTTGGCCGGCGGGACCTTGCCCGCCGCGGTGACCTGGCCGGTGAAGAACCGTCCGAAGTGATGAGCGGCCTCGATCACCGCGCGGTAGCCGGCGATGTTGGCCATCGACGACAGCACGTCCATCGACTGCGCCCGCGAGATACGCGGGACCGCATCCATCGCCAGCGCGGTCACGCCGCGCTCGGCGAGCAGACCGAGGAGATGTTCGTTCTGCGCCGGCGCCAACAGCCCCACCAGCGTCGCGCCCGACCGGACCCGCGCCACCTCGGCCTCGGTGGGCACGGCGACCTTCATCACCACGTCCGCCGACCACGCGGCGTCACCATCGGCCAGCTCGGCACCGGCCTCCGCGTACGCGGCATCCGCGAACTCCGCGCGCGTACCGGCGTCGTGCTCCACCACGACCCGGTAGCCCAGGCCGATCAGCTTCGCCACCGTCTCGGGCGTCGCCGCCACCCGGTTCTCCGCCGGGTTGGACTCGGCGACCACACCGATCACCGACGGCGCGACACCGGCATCCCGGACATCGGAGTCCGGCTTCATATCAGGGATCTCTTCAAGGCTCGAAGCCATAGGGCATCCTTTTACTGCGTTGTGAGCGAGCCGACGCGTGTGCGCCGGCTCTGACGTCTCGAGTTTTGGCGTGTTCTACGTATTCTCCACAGGCCCGGCACGTGTGTGCCCGGGGTGCGCTCCAGTCACCGATCCGAGATCAGAGCTCACGAAGCGGCTCGGGGTGGGATGGTTACCCCTGCTTCGTCCACCGTTACGGCGTCGTCCTCCGGCGCGGGCAGGGTGGCGCCACGTCCACCGGAAGAACTTCCGGCAGAGCCTACGGGACACTGTGGACCGCGAACGAGCCGGTGGGATCGTTTTCGGGGACCTTGTGACACATGCCATAGGCCCCGGATGCTTAGTGGCGTGAAGTTGGTGCGCAATAAAAAGCACCCCGGATCGTCGGTGACGATCCGGGATGCTCCCTAGGTGTGGGCGAAGGGGGACTTGAACCCCCACGTCCCGAAGGACACTGGCACCTGAAGCCAGCGCGTCTGCCATTCCGCCACTCGCCCGAGTAACGCCCGAATACGTTAACACGCGGCGTTCCGACCGCACTAATCGGCTGGTGAGGGCTTCCCTGCGGCTGGAAGCGTGCTTCCCACCGCCACCGCCTCTATGATCGACCGGATGCCGCCGCGGGCGGCGCGAGGACAGCCGGCCCGGCCAGATGGCCGGGCCCACCACGAGGAAGGAGGCGAGGCGTGGGGATCGTCGGGAAGTTCGAGCGCACCCTGCAGGGCGCGGTCGGCGACGCGTTCGCCCGCCTCTTCGGCGGGAGAGTCGTGGCGGCCGAAGTGGAGTCACAGCTCCGCAAGCAGGCGGAGGCCTCCCTCAAGGTGGTCGACGGGCACCTGTTGGTGTCCAACAGCTACTCCATCACCCTGGCCCGGTCGGACTACGCCTCTTTCACCGAGGACGAGGCCCTGGCCGTCAAGACCTTCTCCCGCCATCTGTCGGATCACATCTCCGAGCAGGGTTGGGAGACCTACGGCCCGGTCACCGTGACCTTCGTGGAGCGCGATGACCTCCACACCGGACAGATGCGTATCGACGGGGTCGTGGACCCCGACGCCGTCCCGTTCCACATCTCGGCCGCCGCACCGGCGCCGGCGCCGGATCATCCGGCGCCGTCGTCGCCGGGTGCGGACCGACGGGGCGTGGACGGGCCGAGTGCGAGCAAGGAGAACAGCGACATGCAGGCACCCGCTTCCAACTACCCGGTCTCGACCGGCCCCGGAGCCCGGAGCGCGGGCTGGGGTGGCCCGTCGGACGCCCCGACCCAGATCACCCAGGGCCGGGCCTCGCTGACGGTCACGCTGCACCTTGAGGACGGCTCGGGGCGGACGTTCCGCCTCCAGCGGGGCTCCAACCTGCTGGGACGCGGGCAGGACGCAGCGTTCCGCCTGCCCGACACCGGGGTGTCACGCCAGCATGCGGACATCCATTTCGATGGTCGGGAAGCGGTTCTCACCGACCTCGGCTCGACCAACGGCACCACGGTGAACGACGGGCCGATCCAGGACTGGCAACTCGCCGACGGCGACGTCATCAGGGTCGGACACTCGGAGATCACCGTCCGGTTCGACTAGCCTCGACACGGATGACCCCCGGAACCACCGGGGGCGGCCACACGTTGTCCGAGGTGAATCGGCGGGCGAGGGGAGGACGGCACCAGTGCAGGGACTCGTTCTGCAGCTCTCGCGCGGCCTGTTGTTGGCGCTGTTGTGGCTGTTCATCTACCTCACCCTGCGGGCGCTGAAGACCGACGTCTTCGGCAACGTGGGGATGAGGTCGTCCGGCCGCGGCGAGCGCCGGGGCGGCGTGTTCGGCCGCGGCTCCCGGGCGATCCGGCATCTCGTGGTCACCCAGGGCGCCCTCGCAGGTACCCGGATCACCCTGTCCGAGCAGCCGGTCCTGGTGGGCCGGGCCGACTCGTGCACCCTGGTGATCGACGACGACTACGCGTCCAACCAGCACGCGCGGCTGTCCCCGCACGGCCCCGACTGGTTCCTCGAGGACCTCGGCTCGACCAACGGCACCTATCTGGACAGATCGCGGGTGACGACCCCGGTCAAGGTGGACGCCGGCACGCCGATCCGGATCGGCAAGACCGTGATCGAGCTGCGCACGTGACCCCGGCGCTCGTCTACACCGCGCGCTCACATCTGGGCATGGTGCGGGAGAACAACGAGGACTCGGCCTACGCCGGACCCCGTCTGTTGGCCCTCGCCGACGGCATGGGCGGCCACGCCGCGGGTGAGATCGCCAGCCAGTTCGTCGTGGCGGCGCTGGCGAGGCTCGACGAGGACGAACCGGGCCAGGATCTCACCGGGGCCCTGACCCGCGCGCTGACGGTCGGCAACGAGGCGATCGCCTCCCACGTCGAGGCGTACCCGGAGACCGACGGCATGGGGTGCACGGCCACCGCGCTGCTGTTCGACGGCCGCCGCATGGGCCTGCTCCACGTGGGTGATTCCCGGGCCTATCTGCTGCGTGACGGGACGCTGACCCAGATCACCAAGGACGACACCTTCGTCCAGTCCCTCGTCGACCGCGGGGAACTCTCCGCCGACGAGGCCCACACCCATCCGCGGCGCTCGCTCATCCTCAAGGCGCTGACCGGGGAGCCGGTGGAGCCGACCGCCGTCATCCGCGAGGCGCGGGTCGGCGACCGCTACCTGCTCTGCTCCGACGGCCTGTCCGACCCGGTGAGCACCGAGACGATCGCCGAGACGCTGGCCACCGGCACCGTCGAGGAGGCCGCGGACCGGCTGGTCCAGCTGGCGTTGCGCTCGGGCGGGCCGGACAACATCACGGTCGTCCTGGCCGACGTCCTGGACTCCCCGCGCGACGCGCCGGTCATCCCGGTGGTGGTGGGCGCGGCGTCGGGCGACGAGCCGGGCCAGATCGACCCCGCCGCCGACCCCTACTCCGACACCGCTGCCGGTAAGGCCGCCGCGTTCTCGCGCGCCCAGGTCGCCTCACGCGGGGGAGCCACCGGAACGTCCGGTGCCGCCGGGGAGTCGGGTGCCGGGCGTGGGAACGGATACGACGACGACGAGGTCGACGCCGCCCCACCGCGCGGCAGCAGATGGCGTTTCGCCCTGAGCGTCGTCGGGGTGCTCGTACTGCTGGCCGGGATCGTGGGCGTGTCCGCGCTGCTCGTCCGCAGCAACTACTTCGTCACCGAGTCGGACAGCCAGGTCGTGGTGAAGAGGGGCATCTCCGGGGAGGTCTTCGGCATCTCGTTGGCCTCGGTCATCCAGGTGGGATGCCTGACCCGCGAGGGCGACCTGACCATGCACTCCCCCGATGCCATCCCCGCCGGATGCGACGTGTTCACCCTGGGGGACCTCCGCGAACCCGCCCGGGAGACCGTCCGGGCCGGGATGCCGTCGGGGAGCCTCGCCGAGGCGGGCGCCCAGGTCTCCCGGCTCACGGAGGACAACCTCCTGCCGCCGTGCGACCCCCGTGAGCAGCAGGAGCGCCCGCGCGAGCAGACCTCGTCGTCGTCCTCTCCCACCGAGTCGCCCTCTCCCACGGGTTCCCCCGCACCCACCGGGTCGCCGTCGCCCGGCGAGCCCGCCCCCACGGACGAACCGGCGACTCCCCCCTCCCCCACGACCCCCGCACCTGTGCCCGGGGAGACCTGCCGGGCGGTGAGCTGACCCATGTCCTCTCCCGCATCTGCCTCACCATCGTCGGCCTCACCCGCATCCGATCCCCGCGGCCGGGCGGTGCCCGACAGCCCGCGCCGGGGCAAGGAACTGGTCCTGCTCGTCGCCGCCGCGGTGATCGTCGGGTTCTCGCTGCTGCTGGTCCAACTCGCCCAGGAGCAGGAACTGTCCCTGGCGCTGCTGTGGATCACCCTGGCGTTCCTCGGCCTCGCCGGCGGCGCCCACCTGCTCATCCGCTGGCTCGCGCCCTACGCCGATCCGGTGTTGCTACCGGGCGTCGCGCTGCTCAACGGGCTGGGGCTGGTGCTCATCTACCGGCTCGACCTGTCGTACGCGGCCAACGCCGCGGCGAGCGGCAACGACCCGCCGGGGATGGACGTCACCCGGCAGCTGCTGTGGACGTTCCTCGGCCTGGCCGTGATGGCGGTCGTGCTGTACTTCCTGCGCGACCACCGCGTCCTGGCCCGGTACGGCTACACGATGGGGTTCGCCGGCCTCGCACTGCTGGCGATCCCGGCGGTGCTCCCCTCCCGGTTCTCCGAGATCAACGGCGCCAAGAACTGGATCATCCTGCCCGGGTTCACCATCCAGCCCGGCGAGTTCGCCAAGATCCTGCTCATCATCTTCTTCGCCTCGATCCTGGTGGAGAAGCGCGAGCTGTTCACCACCGCCGGCAAGCGCGTGCTGGGCGTGGACCTGCCGCGCGCCCGCGACCTCGGGCCGATCATCGTGGCCTGGTTCCTGTCCCTGGGCGTGCTGGTGTTCAACACCGACCTCGGCATGGCGCTCCTGCTGTTCGCCACCGTGCTCACGCTGCTGTACGTGGCCACCGAGCGGGTGAGCTGGCTGCTCATCGGCGTGGTCCTCGTCGCCGTGGGCGGCGTGCTGGCCTACGCCCTGTTCGGGCACGTTCGTGTGCGGTTCCAGATCTGGCAGGACCCCTTCGCGTTCTTCGACACCGGCGGCTACCAGAGTTCGCAGGCCCTGTTCGGCCTCGCCTCCGGCGGCATGGGCGGCACCGGGCTCGGCAACGGGCGACCCGACCAGGTGCCGTTCGCGAACACCGACTTCATCACCGCCACCATCGGCGAGGAACTGGGCCTGATCGGCCTCGCCGCGGTGCTGATGGTCTACGCGATCCTCATCCTCCGCGGCATCCGGGTCGGCCTGACCATCCGCGACAGCTTCGGCAAGCTCGTCGCCGTGGGCTTGGCGTCCACCATGGCCATCCAGATGTTCGTCGTGGTCGGCGGCGTCTCCACCCTCATCCCCCTCACCGGCCTGACCCTGCCGTTCATGGCCTACGGGGGCTCCAGCCTGTTGGCCAACTACGCACTGGTCGCCATCCTGCTGCGCCTGTCCCACGACGCGCGCCGGCCGCTGCCCACCCCACGTCAGGCACCGGCGCTGGCCGAGGCCGCCACCGGCATGATGCGGGCGCCCAAGCTGCGCTCGCCGGGCCGGAGGAACGGGTGAGCGCCGCGTGAACATCGCCATCCGACGGGTCGCGATCGCCGCCATGGTCATGGTGGTGGCGCTGCTGCTGCAACTGACCTGGGTCCAGGTCTTCCGCGCCGACGAGCTCCGTGCCGACCCCCGCAACACGCGGATGCTCCTCGACGAGTACTCCCGCCAGCGCGGCCAGATCACCGCCGGCGGACGGGTGCTGGCCATGTCCCTGCCGTCGGAGGGACGCTTCGAGTTCCAGCGCACCTACCCCACCGACCCGGTCGTCTTCGGCCCCACCGTCGGCTACTACTCGCTGCAGTTCGCCACCGCCGGGGTCGAGCAGACCCAGGACGCCTTCCTCAACGGCTCCGACCCGAGACTGCTGTCCCAACGGATCACCGGTCTGATCTCGGGCCGCACCCCGCAGGGCGGCTCGGTGGAGCTCACCCTGGACCCCACGGGCCAGGAGGTCGCCTACGAGGCCCTGCGGCGCGGCGCGGGCCAGGGGCCGTTCGTGGGCTCCGTCGCCGCCGTCCGCCCCTCCACCGGTGAGGTGCTCGCACTGGCCTCCAGCCCGTCCTTCGACCCGGGCGCCCTGTCCAGCCTGGACCCGGAGGTCCGCGCGCAGGAGATGGCGCGCATCGAGCAGAGCCCTGACCGGCCGCTGCTCAACCACGCCACCCAGCAGTCCCTCCCGCCCGGCTCCACGATGAAGGTCATCACCACCGCCGCCGCGCTCGAGCAGGGCATGGGGCCCGAGACCCCCGTCTCCGGCGCCGACCGCACCCTGCTGCCGGGGACGTCCACCTACCTGGAGAACTACGCCGGCCAGACCTGTGGCGGCAGCACCGTCACCCTGCGCACGGCCCTCGAGAGGTCCTGCAACGTGCCCTTCGTCGAGCTGAGCCAGGAGATCGGCGCGGAGGCCTTCACCGAGATGGCGGAGAAGTTCGGCGTCGACGGCACCGCCCCGGACGACTTCGGCATCCCGGTCGCACCGTCGGGCCTGGGGCAGATGGAGGACGACGCCCAGCTGGCGATGAGTTCCATCGGGCAGAGCGACGTCCGGATGACGACCCTGCAGAACGCCATGGTGGCCGCGACCGTCTCCAACGGCGGGGTCCGCATGGAACCGCAACTCATCAAGACCCTGACGGCGCCCGATCTCTCCGTCGTCCAGGGCTTCACGCCCCGCGACGCCGCCCGCGCCCTCACCGACGAGCAGGCCGGCACCCTCACCGAGATGATGGTCGCCGCCGAACAGGGCGCCGGGGGCGGCTTGCCCGGGGTCACCGTGGCCTCCAAGACCGGCACCGCCGAGCACGGCGTGGACTCCTCCGAGTCCATCCCCTACACCTGGTACATCGCGTTCGTCCCCGGCCGTGACGTGGCGGTGGCCGTGGCGATCGAGTCCGGGCCCGGGGTCGATCGCAGCACCGTCGGGTCCACCTACGCCGCACCCATCGGTCGCGAGGTCCTGGGCGCGCTGCTGGGAGGGACGCCGTGAGTCTGAACTCCGGCGCGGTCCTGTCCGGCCGCTATCGCCTACTGCGCCTCATCGCCACCGGCGGTATGGGGCAGGTGTGGGAGGCCGACGACGGCGTCCTCGACCGCCACGTCGCCGTGAAGGTGCTCAAAGCCGAGTACTCCTCCGACCCCGAGTTCGTCGAGCGCTTCCGGTCCGAGGCCAAGGTCACCGCGAGGATCTCCCACCCCGGGATCGCCACCGTCTACGACTACGGGCAGATCGACGACCCCGCCTCCGGGAACCCGCTGTCCTACCTGGTCATGGAACTCGTGGTGGGCGAGCCGCTATCGGACGTCCTGGCCCGCGAGGGCACGCTGCCGATGCGGCACACCCTCGACATGCTCGAGCAGACCGGCCGCGCCCTCAACGCCGCCCACGCCATCGGCCTGGTCCACCGCGACGTCAAGCCGGGCAACATCCTCATCACGCCCGCCGGGCAGGTGAAGCTCACCGACTTCGGGATCGCCAAGTCCATGGGCGCGTCCGCCGTCACACAGACCGGGATGGTCGTGGGCACCGCCCAGTACATCGCGCCCGAGCAGGCCATGGGGAACGACACGTCCCCGGCCGGGGACGTGTACTCGCTCGGCGTGGTGGGTTACGAGTGCCTGGCCGGTCGACGGCCGTTCGTCGCCGACTCGCCGGTCTCCGTGGCGATGATGCACGTCCGCGACACCCCGCCGCCGCTCCCGGACTCGGTGCCCGGACCGGTCCGACGCGTCCTCGCCGAGGCCATGGCCAAGGACCCCGGCCGGCGCTACCCGGACGGCGAGGCCTTCGCCGAGGCGATCGCCGACCTCCGGGCCGGTCGCGATCCCCGTCTCCCGGGCGCGTTCCTCGCCGCCAGCGCCGCGGCGGGGGCTGCCGCAGCGGCCGCCGGCGCCACCGCCGCGACCACGGTCCTGCCCGATGAGGACCCGGGCGGCGTGTACCGGGCCGGGGGTTCGCCCGACCCGACGCGCGCGTACACCCGCACCCACCCGGGCACCGCCGGACAGCCGCGCACCGACAGGCCGCGGCCGGCACGACCGGCGCACCCGTCCCGGCCCCAGCCGGCGCCCGCCGCGACCCGGCGTCAGCCCGCCCCACCGGTCACCTCACGGCCCCCCCGCCGCGGCCGCGGCGGCTCCGGCTGCGTGGGCTGGTTCCTCGTGGTGTTCGTCCTGGTGGCGGCGCTGGCGGTCGCGGCCGTCATCGCCCTGTCCAACGTCGGGGTCTTCGGCCCGGGCGGGATCTTCGGCCGGACCACCCCCACGACGCCGCCGTCCACCGCCCCGGTGACGACCACCACCACGCAGGCACCAGCCCCGGCACCCGAGCCGCCGCCGACCCCGACGCCGACCCCCGAGCCCGCACCGTCACCGACCGGGGTCCCCCCGGCCCCCGACCTGCAGGACATGCTGGACTCCCTCACCTCGGAGTTCAGTTCGCTGATTCCGCCCGAGGGGCAGCCCGGTGGGGGCCAGGGGCAAGGCCAGGACGAGGCGCAGGGCCAGGGACAGGCGCAGGGGCAGGGTCGAGACCAAGCGCAGGGCCAGGCCCGGGGCGCGGCCGAGGACCGTGCCGTGCCCGTTCCCGCCCGGTGGGCAGGGGTCGACGGATGACCACACCATCCGTCCTGGCCGGGCGCTACGAGATCGGTGAGCCCCTCGGATACGGCGGCATGTCCGAGGTCCGTCGCGGGCGCGACACGGTCCTCGGCCGGGACGTGGCCGTCAAGATCATGCGCCCGGAACTGGCCCGGGACGAGACCTTCTACCAGCGCTTCCGTCGGGAGGCCCAGAACTCGGCGTCGCTCAACCATCCGTCGATCGTGGCGATCTACGACCAGGGGGAGGAGCACACCGCCGACGGCTCGCTGCCCTACATCGTGATGGAGGTGGTCGAGGGCGACACCCTCCGCGACATCGTCAGAATGGACGGCCCCATGGAGGTCGAGCGTGCCCTCGGCGTGATGGCCGATGTCTGCGGTGCGCTGGACTTCTCCCACAAGAAGGGCATCGTCCACCGGGACGTCAAGCCGGCGAACATCATGATCTCGCGCGACGGCGCGGTCAAGGTCATGGACTTCGGCATCGCCCGCGCCCTCAGCGACGCCGGATCGACCCTCACCAACACCTCGTCGGTCCTCGGCACCGCCCAGTACCTCAGCCCCGAGCAGGCGCGCGGCGAGACCGTGGACGCCCATTCCGATCTGTACTCCGCGGGGTGCGTGCTCTACGAGATGGTCACCGGTGCACCTCCGTTCACCGGCGAGTCCCCCGTGGCGGTGGCCTATCAGCACGTCCGCGAATCCCCCGCGCCGCCGTCGGCGGTCAACCCGGAGGTGAGCCGCTACGTCGACGCGGTGGTCATGCAGGCGATGGCCAAGAATCCCGAGAACAGATACACCTCCGCCGGGGAGATGCGCACCGACCTGCTCACGGTGCTCACCGGTGGCCGCCCGGCGGCGCCCCTGGTGCTGACCGACGACGAGCTCGACGACGACCAGCGCCCCGACGCCCCCCACGGGTTCACCGGCGCGGGATACGGAACCGGCGCGTCCCGCTGGTCACCCGGTGATGCGCCCACCGAGGCACACGCCCTGCCGGAACTGGCCGGTCGTGCCGCCGGCGCGGGTGCTCCTGCTGGCGCAGCCGGTGCCGGTGCCGGTGCCGCGCGTCCCGCCTCCCATCGCGGGGACGCCCGACGCCGCGACGCCCGACCCGTCGACGCTCGTCGCGGGCCACGCGGGGTGGCCATCGCGCTCGCCGCCCTGCTGGTGCTGGGAGGGATCGCGACGGTGTCGATCCTGGCGACCTCGGGCGACCGCGGCGGTGTCGCGCAGCAGCAGGAGGTCACCGTCCCCGAGGTCGCCCAGCGGCCGGTCGCCGAGGTGGTCGAGGAACTCACCTCGATCGGGCTCGAACCCGTGCAGACCCCGGCGCCGCACCCCCAGATCCCCGAGGGGCACGTCATCTCGTCCGACCCCATCGCCGGCAAGCGTCTCGCGGTGGGCTCCGAGATCAGCCTCGTGGTCTCGACCGGCAAGCCCATCCTCTCGGTGCCCAACGTGATGGGGATGTCCCCCGCCGATGCCCGACTGGCCCTCGAGGAGGCCGGGTTCCAGGTGGTCCCGGAGAACGAGGCCCGGCCGTCGACACCCGAGGACCAGGACAAGGTCGTCGACACCGAGCCCGGACCGGGTGCACAGGTGCCCTCCGACCGGCCGGTCCGGCTGACGGTGGGCTCCGGCCCCGAACAGCTCGCGGTGCCCGATGTCGTGGGCCAGTCCGCCGACCCGGCCCGCGCGACCCTCGAGGCCGCCGGCTTCCGCGTGGACACCCAGCGGGTCGACGGCACCGCGCCCGAGGGCCAGGTCGTGGGCCAGTCCACGGCCGCGGGTCAGACCCAGCTCAAGGGCGCGACCATCACCCTCCAGGTCTCCGCCGGGAACCGGTTCGTCATGCCCAACATCGTCGGCGACACCGTGGAGGAGGCCCTCGGCAAGCTCGAACGGGCCGGCTGGCGGGGCGACCGCGGGCAGCTGGTGGAGCTCCCGCAGAACGACCCCGACCTCAGCCGCGTGGGCCAGATCTGGTCGCAGCAGCCGCCCGTGGGCGAGGCCGGCGTCAACGACCAGGTCGTCGTCCGGGTGATCCGGTTCGGGCTGGTGCCCGGCCCGGGCTGACCGGGCGAGCTGACCAGCCGGTCAGGCCAGGGCGGCGCCACGGGTCCGGTCGAGCTCGGATTCCAACCGCACGACCAGCGTCTCCGAGGGCCGCTCGCCGCACATGCCCAGCCAGTTGGCGAGCATCCGGTGCCCCCCGTCGCTCATCACCGATTCGGGGTGGAACTGCACCCCGTGGATGGGCATCTCGCGGTGACGCATCGCCATGACCAGACCCGAACCGGTCCACGCGGTGGGAACCAGTTCGTGCGGGATCGTCTCCGGCAGGACCGTCAACGAGTGGTAGCGCGTGGCCGTGAACGGGCTGGGGATACCGGCGAGGACTCCCGAGTCGTCGTGCGTGACCTGACTGGTCTTGCCGTGCATGAGCTCGGCGGCCCGGTCGACCGTCGCGCCGAAGGCCTCCCCGATCGCCTGGTGGCCCAGGCACACTCCCAGCACCGGGACGCCCGCGTGTCCACAGACCCCGATCAGCGGGATCGTGGCCCCCGCCCTGTCCGGCGTTCCGGGACCCGGGCTGAGCAGGACTCCGTCGTACCCGCTGACCACGCTCTCCAGCCCGGCCACGTCATAGCGGCCGTCCGGGCCGGCGAGCCTGGGGTCGTCGTTCCGCCACACGTCGCACTCCGCGCCCAACTGGCCCAGGTACTGGACGAGGTTGTAGACGAAGCTGTCGTAGTTGTCGACGACGAGGATGCGCATAGACGCAGCGTACTGCCGTCGCACGGGTGAGCGTCGGGGGCGGGCTTGGTAGAGTGGCCCCGACATCCCCCACCAGTTCGAGGACTCCATGCCCAAGTCAAAGGTCCGGTCCAAGACCGAGTACACCGACGCGGCCGTCAGCCGCACCCCCGTCAAGGTCAAGGGGACCCCGACCGCGCGGTGGTACCTGGTGCTCATGCTCGCGCTGATGATCCTGGGCCTGCTCTGGCTGGTGACGTATTACATCGCCGGTGAGCGGATCCCGTTCATGGCCTCGCTCGAGACGTGGCAGAACTTCGCGATCGGTTTCGGCCTCGCGGTCGTGGGACTCCTCATGACCATGAACTGGCGCTAGCCGGCCCGCCCGGCCGCTCTCCCCGGGCACGTTCCGCCTGTTCCACAGGTTTATCCACAGGTCACCCCCCGCCCGACGCGGGGGGTGACCTGCATTTTCTCTGAGAACGCTGCATCTATGCAGGTCACGGGGCTCTGGTGAGGTAAAGAGGGGTCTCGACCCGCCTTTTCCACACCCCTCACACGCTGTGGAGAACTTCCTTCACACTGGGGATAACGCCTGTGTGTAGACGATGCCGACGACACCGCAGGTCGGGACCGCGTCGACTCGAACGGCAGTCGAACTCCACCCGTGTTATTCATCCACAGTGTGGATAGCGCCTGTGGATAGGGGAGGATGTGCGGCATGAGTGGTGACGCCGTGTCGGGAGCCGGTCCGCGGGCGGCGTCGTGGTCACCCGGGGCCCTGTGGCCGGGCGTGCAGATCCTGCTCGGGGTGGCCCTGGTGGTGATCGGCCTGCAGCGGCAGGATCCGCTCGCACTGCTGCTCACCGGCCCGGCGGCGCTGTTCCTCACCCTGTCGGGTGTGTCCCACCTGGTCCGGCGGCCCCGACTCGAGGTGGTGGACGGGCAGTTGGCGATCAAGAGGCTCCGCCGCGTGGACTTCGTCCCGCGGTCCGAGGTGGTGGAGGTCCGCCCGCTGGGGGTCTCCCGATGGGGGGCGCGGCAGCACCTGCTGCGACTCGAGTACACGGACGAGCGGGGTCGCGAACGACTGGACGTGTTCACCCGGCTCGATCTGGGGGCGGATCCACGGGACGTGGTCGACGCGCTGCACCGTCTGGGATTCGGGGCGGTCGGCGACGGCCGGTGAGGGTCAGACCGCTCCCGGCGGACGACGCGGGGGTCGGACGATGTGGGGGTCGACCGACGCGGGGTCAGACGCCGGTGGGAATCAGCGGGTGACGAGGAACCCGTACGTCATGGTGTCGGCCGCGAACCACCCGGCGGCGCCGACCGACCCGACCACGACGAGGAAGCCGGCCCACGAGACGACCTCGCGGCCCGTGCGGCCCACACGCCGCGGCATCCGGCGTGGCACCACCACCAGGGCGAACGCGGCGACGGCGCCGGCCGCGAGCCCGCCCAGATGGGCCGCGAGCGAGATGCCGGGCACGAGGAAGCTCACGCCGACGTTGAGGACGAGCAACACCCCGATCCCCCTGACGTCGAGGCGCATCGACATCGCCACGATCGCGTACGCGCCCATCAGGCCGAAGATCGCCCCGGAGGCGCCGGCCGTGAGGGCGCCCTGGCCGTAGAACATCACGGCCACCGACCCGCCCAGCGCCGAGCCCAGGTAGAGGGCGAGGAAGCGGACGTGCCCGATGCTGCGCTCGATCCCCAGTCCGAGGATCCACAACATGTACATGTTGAGCAGCAGGTGCATCGGGCCGAAGTGCTGGAACGCCGAGGTGAGCAGACGCCACCACTCGTCCCGGGCCGCCACCAGCGGCGGGAAGAGCGCCGTGGCCTCGAACAACGGCGACGCGTTGTTGGTCAGGAAGCTGCGCGCCTGCACGACGGTGGCGGCGTAGACGGCCAGGTTGGCGGTGATGATCCACGCCGTGACCGGCTGGAGGCGGAAGAATCTCGCGACCGCGCCACCGCGTCGGGTCTGGGTGCTCATGTCTCCCGGTTATCCGTGCTGCGTCTCGTTCGTGCGGTGTCCCGTCCCCGCCCTGTCCCTGCCGCGTGCCGGCCCTGCCGCGCTGCGGATAGACCGGCGGCGCGGGTCCGGGAGTCCGGAACCCGCGCCGCCGGTCGACCGGGACCGCTCGGTCAGGAGATCTCGATCGACTCGATGACGACGTCGTCGGTCGGCCGGTCCATCGCACCGGTCTTGGTGGTCGCGATGGCGTCCACGACCTTGCGCGACTCCTCGTCGGCGACCTTGCCGAAGATCGTGTGGCGGTTGTTCAGGTGCGGCGTGGCGCCGACGGTGATGAAGAACTGCGAACCGTTGGTGCCCGGGCCGGCGTTGGCCATGGCCAGCAGGTAGGGCTCGGAGAACTGCAGCTCCGGGTGGAACTCGTCCTTGAACTGGTAGCCCGGTCCGCCCCGGCCGGTGCCGGTGGGGTCGCCGCCTTGGATCATGAACCCGGAGATGACGCGGTGGAAGATCGAGCCGTCGTAGAACGGTCCGCTCTTCTCACCCTTGGCGTTGGCCTGGGAGTAGTCCTTGGAGCCGTCGGCGAGACCGACGAAGTTCGAGACCGTCTCCGGGGCGTGGTTGCCGTACAGCTCGATGACGATGTCACCACGGTTGGTGTGGATGGTTGCCTTCTGCGTTGCGATGCTCACGCCACACATCCTGCCACGCCGCAGGGACCGATGTCGGCGAGGTGGTGGTCGGTATCGGGCCGCTGTGCCACCATCTACCCATGAGCAAACGAAGCGATCGCGCCGACGAGCGTAGGGCCGTCAAGCAGGCGCAAAAGGACCTGGACAAGGCCGGCACCACCGCCCGGAAGGCGTTCGACCTCAAGGACCCCCGCTTCCTGGGCGAGGCAGCAGTCGCCGCCACCCGTGGACCGGTCGGCCTGGCCCTCTTCGGTGCCAGCCGCGGTATCCAGGTGATCCGGGATCGTCGCGCCGAGCAGGCCGAGCTCCTGGGCGATCTCGCCGCGGACGCGCGGCAGCACGCCTCCGCGCTGCGCGAGCAGACGTCGGCTCTGGCCACGCCGCCCCAGAAGCGCAATCCGCTGCGCCGCTTCGCGCCGCTGTGGATCGTGGGCCTCGCCGGCGGCGCCGCCGTCGCGGGTGCCACGGCCTATTTCCTTCGTGGCCAGGGCTCGCCCACCTCGCCGTCCGCGCCCACCCCGACCCCCGCCCCGCCGCGGACCCCCACCCCGGCCGAGGCGGCCGCCGAGGGGCGCGACCAGGCGACCGGCTCGGCGCCCGCGGCCACGACCGGCCCCGGCGTGACGGGTGACCCCGTGGGTTCGGAGACCGGTGAGGACCTGACGATCGAGTCCGCCGATCCCGAGGGGCCCTCGGATCAGTCCGCCGACACCTCCCCCGCCGCGGGCAGCGCGGTACCCGGTCCGGCAGCCGGGTCCGCACCGCAGCCCTCGGACGACCAGCCGGTCGGCGAGGCGTCCACGGACGGGACCGCGACCGACAAGTGATCGACCGGGACCCGATCCCCGACGACTCCACAGCCGACGACACCGCCCTCGACGACACCGCACTCGAGGTCATCGCGTCGAGCCTGCCCGAACTGGGTCCCCTGGACGTCCATGCGCTGTACAAACTGCGCGTGGACGTCTTCGTCGCGGAACAGGACTGCCCGTACGCCGAGATCGACGACGTCGACGCCGATCCCGGCACGATTCACCTGCTGGCCCGTGCACCGGACGGCGCGGTCGTCGCGACACTGCGGGTGTTCGGATCGGACGCGGGCGGCGGGGTCATGCACATCGGACGTGTCTGCACGACGCCCGCCTGGCGGGGTCGGGGCATCGCGGCGCGGCTGATCCGCCGTGGGCTCGTGCTGTGCCGGGACCGGCCCGTGGAGATCGGGGCCCAGGCCTATCTGGAGAGGTGGTACGAGCAGTTCGGATTCGCGCGGTGCGGGCCGGACTATCTCGATGGGCGGATCCCCCATCTCCCCATGCGGCGCGACCTCCTAGAATGAGACCCGGCTCACCCCCTTCGATCCCTCCCGAGGACACACATGACGTCTGACGCTCCCTCCGGCTCGCTGGTCAAGGCTCTCCTCCCGGAGAGCGAGATGCCGACGCACTGGTACAACATCCAGGCCGATCTCCCCGAGCCCATGGCACCGCACCTGCACCCGGGGACCAAGGAGCCGCTCGGTCCCGAGGACCTCGCCCCGCTGTTCCCGATGTCCCTCATCGAGCAGGAGGTCACGCCGGAGCGCTACATCGAGATCCCCGAGGCGGTGCAGGAGATCTACCGATTGTGGCGGCCGTCGCCCCTGATCCGGGCCCGCCGCCTGGAGAAAGCGCTCGGCACGTCGGCGCGGATCTACTACAAGTACGAGGGCACCAGCCCGGTCGGCTCGCACAAGCCCAACACCGCGGTCGCACAGGCCTACTACAACGCCGCCGAGGGCATCACCAAGCTCACCACCGAGACCGGCGCCGGCCAGTGGGGCGCCTCTCTGGCGTTCGCCGGTCAGGCCTTCGGCATCGAGGTGGAGGTGTGGCAGGTCAAGGCCTCGTTCGAGTCCAAGCCGTACCGCCGGATGCTCATGGAGACCTTCGGCGCCTCGGTCCACCCGAGCCCGTCGGACCTGACCGAGGCGGGACGCTCGTTCCTGGCCAAGGACCCCGACACCCCCGGTTCGCTCGGCATGGCGGTCTCCGAGGCCGTCGAGGTGGCCGCCGGAGACCCCGAGGCCCGCTACTCACTGGGGTCGGTGCTCAACCACGTGTGTCTGCACCAGACCGTGATCGGCGAGGAGGCCCTCAAGCAGCTGGGCATGTTCGGCGAGGACGCGCCCGACTACGTGTACGGCTGCGCCGGTGGCGGCTCCAACCTCGCCGGGTTGGCCTTCCCGTTCATCCGCGAGAACCTCGCCGGTGCCCGGACGCAGATCATCGCCGTCGAGCCCACGGCGTGCCCGTCGCTGACCGAGGGCGAGTTCCGGTACGACCACGGTGACGTCGCCGGCCTGACCCCTCTGATGAAGATGTACACCCTCGGTCAGGACTTCGTCCCGGACCCCATCCATTCCGGTGGCCTGCGCTACCACGGCATGGCGCCGCTGGTCAGCCACGTCAAGCACCTGGGCCTGCTCGATTCCATGGCGGTGGAGCAGAACGTCGCGTTCGCCGCGGGCGTGGAGTTCGCCAAGGCGGAGGGCATCGTCCCCGCACCCGAGTCGACGCACGCCCTCGCAGGTGCGATGGCCAAGGCCCGCGAGCACACCGGTGAGGCAGGCACCGGACCGTCGATCGTGATCGGCCTCTCCGGTCACGGCTTCCTCGACCTCCCCGCGTACGAGTCCTTCATCCGCGGTGAGATGGGCTGACGCCTCCGCAGACCCCCCGACCGTTCCACACCCTCGATCACAGGAGCCCCCCTATGACCAAGACCATCGACTTCACCGACCGCGTCGCGATCATCACCGGCGCCGGCGGCGGCCTCGGCCGCGCCTACGCGCTCGCGCTGGCCGAGCGTGGCGCCAAGGTCGTCGTCAATGACCTGGGCGGCGACGTCCACGGCGAAGGTGGCACCCCCTCCCTGGCGCAGCAGGTCGTCGACGAGATCACGGCCGCCGGTGGCGAGGCCATCGTCGACGGCAACGACATCACCGACGAGGCCGCCGTCGCGTCCCTCGTGTCGACGGTGATCGACAAGTGGGGCCGCATCGACGTGCTCATCAACAACGCCGGCATCCTGCGTGACAAGTCGTTCGCCAAGATGGAGATGGACGACTTCCGCAAGGTCGTCGAGGTGCATCTCATGGGCTCGGTCAACTGCACCAAGGCCGTGTGGCCGCACATGGCCGAGGCGGGCTACGGGCGCATCCTCATGACCGCCTCCACCTCCGGGATCTACGGCAACTTCGGCCAGGCCAACTACGGGGCCGCCAAGTCGGGGCTCGTCGGTCTGATGAACGTCCTGGCGATCGAGGGCGCCAAGAAGAACATCAAGGTCAACGCGATCGCCCCCACCGCGGCCACGCGGATGACCGAGGATCTGCTGCCGCAGCGGGTGCTCGACATCATGGGCCCGGAGACCATCGCCCCCGGCGCCCTGTTCATGGTCAGCGAGGACGCCCCCACCAAGACCATCCTCGGTGCCGGCGCCGGCGTGTTCGCCGTGTCCCAGATGGTCGAGTCGCGGGGCGTCTACCTCCCCGACGACGCGCGCACCCCCGAGGTCGTCGCGGAGCGCTGGAACGAGATCGCGGACGTCACCGACGCCAACCCCCTGGAGTCGGCTTTCGAGCAGACCTCCAAGTACGCCGCGCTCGCCGCCCGCGAGCTGGGCCTGCACCTGGAGAGCTGAGGAAGGGCCGCCGCCCCGCCACCCCGGCACCCGCCGGAGCCCCCGCCGGAGCCCCGGCCGGAGCCCCGCCGTCGAGAAGGGCGGGGCCGGAGCGGGCGGCACTGGTGGCGCTGGGGCGGGCGGCGGCGCCGTCTCACTCCTGGTCGGCGAACTGGGTTTCGTAGAGCTCCGCGTAGCGACCACCGGTGGCCAGGAGCTCGGCGTGCGTGCCCGACTCCACCACCCGGCCGGCCTCGAGGACGAGGATCGTGTCGGCGGCGCGCACCGTCGACAACCGGTGGGCGATCACCAACGAGGTGCGGTCGGCCATCGCCTCGCTCAGCGCCTCCTGGACGGCGGACTCGTTGGTGGAGTCCAGCGCGCTGGTGGCCTCGTCCAGCACCACCACCGACGGGGCGGCGATCAGCAGCCGTGCGATCGTCAGTCGCTGACGCTCACCTCCCGACAGCCGGTAGCCGCGATCACCGATGACGGTGTCGAGACCGTCCGGCAGCGACCGCACGAGATCCTCGAGCCGGGCCCGGCGCAGCGCGTCCCAGACGAGGTCATCGGAGACCTCCGGCCGCGCGAAGGTGAGGTTGGAGCGGATCGTGTCGTGGAAGAGGTGGCCGTCCTGCGTGACCATGCCCACCGTGCGCCGCAGCGACGACGAGGTGACCCCACGCACGTCGAGTCCCGACACCCGCACCGCACCCGAATCGACGTCGTACAGACGCGGCAGCAGGGAGGCGATGGTGGACTTGCCCGCGCCGGACGACCCGACCAGGGCGATCATCTGTCCCGGTTCGGCGCGGAAGGAGATCCCGTGCAGGACCTCCTGGCCGCCGCGGGTGTCGAGGACCGCGACCTCCTCGAGCGAGGCGAGGGAGACTTTGTCCGCCGAGGGATAGGAGAACGTGACGTCGTCGAACTCGATGGTCGCCGGGCCCTCCGGGATGGCGACGGCGTCAGGGGCGTCGGAGATGAGCGGTTCCAGGTCGAGGACCTCGAAGACCCGCTCGAAGCTGACGATGGCCGTGACGATGTCCATCGGCGCGTTGGCCAGGGAGGTCAACGGGCCGTACAGGCGGGTGAGGAGCAGCGCGAGGGCCACGACGGACCCCGCGTCGAGAGCGCCGTTGAGTGCGAACCACCCGCCGAGCCCGTAGACGAGCGCCAGCGCCAGCGTGGACACCAGGGTCAGCGAGTTCATGAACACACTCATGAGCAGCGCGGTTCGCACGCCGATGCCGCGGACCCGGCCCGCGCGGGCGGAGAACTCCGCCGACTCCGTCTCAGGACGTCCGAAGAGCTTGACCAGGGTCGCGCCGCCGGCGTTGAACCGCTCGGTCATCTGGTCGTTCATCGACGCGTTGAGATCCGAGGCCTCGCGGCGGAGCCGCGCGAGCCGCTTGCCCACGTAGCGGGCCGGGAACAGGAAGATCGGCAGCAGCAGGACGGACAGGACGGTGAGCTGCCAGTTGATACCGGCCATCACGGCCAACGTGAGTACGAGCTGCACCAGGTTCGACACGACCCCGGACAGCGTGTCCGAGAACGCCCGCTGGGCACCCATCACGTCGTTGTTGAGGCGACTGACCAGCGCGCCGGTGCGGGTGCGCATGAAAAAGGCGACCGGCATCGTCTGGACGTGGTCGAACACCGCGCGGCGCAGGTCGAGGATGAGCCCCTCCCCGATCCGTGCGGACCACAACCGGGTGACGACGGCGACGATCGCCTCGATGATCCCGATCGCGGCGATGGCGAGCGCGAGGCCGATCACGACCCGGACCGGCGAGGCCTCGACGATCGCGGTGACCACGCGGCCGGCGAGCAGCGGTGTCGCCACGGCGAGGGTGGCCCCGAAGACGGAGAGCACCAGGAAGAAGACGATGCGCCGGGTGTGCGGGCGGGCGAACTGTCCGATCCTGCGGAAGTTCTCGCGGGTGAACACACTGCGGTCCAGCGCGATGTTGTTGTTCTCGGCCCGCATCAGCGTGCGCATGGCGGCCTGCTGCATCGTCACGTAGCGGTACTCCTCCCGCGCCGGAGAGGGGCCCCGACGACCGTTCGGTACAACCCGGCACGGGGCCCACGTATTCCGGCCCGCGACCGCGGTGGCGTTCCTCGTCGTCGTCGCCCCGATCCGGTCTTTGGACAAAATCTGGGGTGATGTCTAGACACGGCGGGGGAATTTGTCTAATGTCAGGGGCAACACAGTGGCATACGCCACACCCTGTTGACCCGGAGGTCGTCTGCGATGTCCAGCACCGAGTACATCAGCCCCACCGACGGGGCACCGCACACCCACCACGAGGCGGACGCCGCCGTCGAGCCCTACGCGTGGACCGACGCCAAGCGGTACCTGTGGCTGCTCGGACTCATCCCCGCGATGGGTCTGTTCGTGTCGATGCCGATCGTCGCCGGCTTCAACGCCCTCGGCTGGGGCGTGGCGGCCACCGTCGCCTGGTTCCTCCTCCCCTTCCTCGTCTACGTCGCGATCCCCCTCGGGGACCTCGCCGTCGGCGCCGACGGTGAGAACCCGCCCGACGAGGTCATGGACAAGCTCGAGGCCGACCCGTTCTACCGGTGGTGCACGTACCTGTACATCCCCTTCCAGTACGCGTCCCTCATCGCGGCCGCCTACCTCTGGTCCGCCGACGACCTGTCGTGGCTGGGCTACGACGGGGGACTCGGGATCGCCGCCTCGATCGGCGTCGCCTGGACCGTCGCGATCACCGGCGGGATCGGGATCAACACCGCCCACGAGCTCGGGCACAAGATCGCCGGCAGCGAGAAGTGGCTGTCCAAGGTCGCCCTGGCCACCACCGGCTACGGACACTTCTTCATCGAGCACAACCGCGGACACCACGCGCGTGTCGCCACTCCGGAGGATCCGGCCAGCTCGCGCTTCGGTGAGTCGTTCTGGGCCTTCCTCCCGCGCAGCGTGTTCGGGTCGCTGACGTCGGCCTGGCACCTGGAGTCCGAGCGGCTCCGGCGGCTGGGCAAGAGCCCGTGGACCCTGCGCAACGACAACCTCAACGCCTGGCTCATGACGGTCGTGCTCTTCGGCGGACTCATCGCCGTGTTCGGCTGGGAGATCGCGCCGTGGCTCATCGTGCAGGCCGTCTTCGGCTTCTCGCTGCTGGAGGTCGTCAACTACCTCGAGCACTACGGCCTGCTCCGCCAGAAGACCTCCGCCGGCCGCTATCAGCGCTGCCGCCCGGAGCACTCGTGGAACTCCGACCACCTGGTGACCAACATCTTCCTCTACCACCTGCAGCGTCACTCCGACCACCACGCCAACCCCATGCGTCGCTACCAGGTACTGCGCAGCTTCGAGCAGGCCCCGCAGCTGCCCTCGGGCTACGCCACGATGATGGTCCTGGCCTACGTGCCGCCGCTGTGGCGCAAGGTCATGGACAAGCGCGTCCTGGCCCACTACGACGGCGACATCACCCGCGCCAACATCCAGCCGTCCAAGCGCGAGAGGATCCTCGCCCGGCACGGCGCCGGGTCGACGGCGGTCGCCGAGCAGATCGTCGCGGACACCGACATCGCGACCGATCAGACCTCACCGACCGGTGAGTACGTGTGCCCCAACTGCGGGAACCACTACTCGGAGGCCGCCGGGCTGCCGCGCGAGGGTTTCCCCGCCGGGACCCCGTGGTCGGCCATCCCCGACAGCTGGCGGTGCTCGGACTGCGGCGTCCGCGACAAGGTGGACTTCCTGCCCGTGAAGTGACCCCCGCGTGCGGGGCTCCGATCGGCCCTCCGCCGCCCGGCCCACGGGATCAGGAACAATGGACACCATGCCCCGTCACCGCCCCACAAGTGACCGACGCTCCCCCGGCGACCCCCGCGGGGAGCGTCGGTCACTGCGCTCCACCGTGTTCGAGGCCATGCACGAGCTGCTGGGCTCGCACGACTGGTCCTCGGTGACCATGTCCGACGTGGCCCAGGCCGCCGGTCTCAGCCGGCAGACCCTGTACAGCACCTTCGGCAACCGTCAGGGACTGGCCCAGGCGTACGCACTCCAGCTGTCGGAGACCTTCGCCGGGGAGATCCGCGACTCGATCATCCGCCACCCGGGGCAGATCGACACCGCGCTGAACGAGGGGATCAACGGGTTCCTCCTGTCGAGCCGGAACGACCCGCTGGTCCGCGCCCTGCTCACCGGCGACATCAAACCGGACCTCCTGCGCCTCATCACGACCGAGGCCGGGCCGCTCATCGAACGGGCCACCGAGGTGCTCACCCCCGCCCTGTCCGACAGCTGGATGCGCATCGAGGAAGCCCAGGCACGGCTCGCGGCGTCGATCATCGCCCGGATCGGCATCAGCTTCATCTCACTGCCGCCCAACGACCCCGACCAGCTGGCGTCGGGCCTCACCGAGGTCATCGCCCCGTACCTCCAGAAGGTCATTCAGGTCGACGTCCAGGGGTGAGCCCCCGGCCCCGCGGGGCCGGGGCGCTCTACGCGCCGTCGGCGATGGTCGACCGCGCACCCGGCTGTCCCGGCACCGGGACGCTCGCCTCGAGGAACAGTCCCCGCGCCTCCACGCACAGCCGGTCGCCGGCGTGGATGGTGGCGTGCGTCCACGTCTTGCGGCCGTCGACCTCGTGCACCCAGGCCCGGAACGTCAGCGGCTGGAGCAGCGGCGTGGGCGAGCGATAGTCGATCTCGTAGTGCGCCGTCATCCCGAAGCGGCCACCCCAGTGGTTGGCGAAGCCCATCATGTGGTCGATGACGAGCGCGCTGATCCCCCCGTGGACACACGCCGGCGGGCCCTGGTAGACGGGACCGAGGGTCACCTCCGCCATCACCGACCCGTCGTCACAGCCGTGGAACTGCACCGGCGGGGCGATCGGGTTCTCTTGCCCGCCGACCGGGTTCGAGCGACGGGTCCCGGCACCCGTCCACATGTTCTCCAGCCGACGTGAGGGCGATGGGACTCGCGGCTCCAGCAGATCAGCGACTTCGGCCAGGCGGTCGGCGATGTCCCCGAGCTCGACCTCGGAGTGCGCCAACGCCGCCGTCGCCTCCCGCAACCTGCGCAGTTCGGCCACCGCGCGGTCCAACTCCGGGTCCGCCGGCGGCAGCTCGGGGACGGGGATCGGGTCGAAGGAGTCCCCGAACCGGCTCCGCGCGGCGTCGAGGGAGAACTGGTCCGGATCCAACCCCGGGAGGGGTACTCCACCGAATCCGGGACGATCGCTCTGTTTGGTCATACTCTTAGAGTATGTCGACACCTGTCAATCCGAAGCCGTTCGATCCCGTTACCTATGGCCCGTGGGCCCTCGTCGTGGGCGGAAGTGAGGGCGTGGGCGCCGAGATCGCGTTCCGCCTCGCCGATCAGGGCGTGTCCTCCGTGCTCGTCGCCCGCAAGGCCGGGCCCCTCGAGGAGACCGCCGAGGCCGTCCGCGCCAAGGGCGTCGAGTGCCGGGTCGTGTCCGTCGACCTCACCGAGCCCGGCGCCACCGAGGGCATCGCCGCGGCCTGCGAGGGCCTCGACCTGGGGCTGCTCGTCCTCAACGCCGGCGCCAACACGTACGGCTCCGAGTTCGTCGAGTCCGACATGACCCAGGTTCAGAAGGTCATCGACCTCAACATCACCTCGCCGATGCAGATCATCCGGCAGTTCGGCCCCGCCCTCAAGGCCCGCGGCCGCGGCGGCATCGTGGTGATGGGCTCGATGGCCGGCTACCTCGGCCACGCCGACATGAGCGTGTACTCCGCGGCCAAGGCGTTCAGCCGGGTCTTCGTCGAGGGCCTGTGGCTCGAGATGCGGGAGCACGGCGTCGACGTCGTCGAGGTCATCCTCGGCGTCGTCCGCACCCCCGCGATGATCCGCGCCGGCCTGGACATGGACCTGCCCGGCTTCACCGTCAGCGAGCCCACCGAGGTCGCCGAGGAGGTCCTGGCGTCCATCGGCAACGGCCCGATCCACGTCTGCGGCGGCGAGAACAACCGCAAGGGCGTCGAGTTCTCCTCCGGCGTCGACCGGGGACGGATCGTGGCCGGATCCCACAAGCGGATGACGGCGCTGCGCGGGAACTGAAGTCCGACGCGACGCACGCGTCGGTGCCCGGCCGCGGATGCTCCTACGGATGTCAAGCGGCTTTGGCGAGGTCGGCGGTGGTCGGTGCTTTGGTGGCGGGGTCGCGAGCCTGTAGGTCGTTGATCAGGGCATGGTAGATCTCGCGCGCGATGTGGCGTTTGAGGCAGCGCATGATGTCTTTCTTGGACAGGCCTTGCGCGGTTCGTCGGTCAACGTATGAGCGGGTGCGTTCGTCCCATCGCATGCGGCTCAGTGCGATGGTATGCAGGGCGTGGTTCGCGGCCCGGTCGCCACCGCGGTTGAGTCGGTGTCGGTCTCGTCGTCCTGAAGAGGCAGGGATCGGGGCCACGCCGCACAGGTGCGCGAACGCCGCTTCGGAGCGCAGCCTGTCTGGGTTGTCGCCCGCGGTGGCCAGAAGCTGCCCGGCGACGTCAGGTCCCACGCCCATGCGGTTCATCAGGGTCGGAGCCGTCTGCGCGGTCAGGGCTTTTAGCTCGACGTCGAGGTCGGCGATCTCCTCACTCAGTGCCAGGATCCGGCGGCTCAGAATGCGTAGTGCCGCCTTGGTCGCGCCGAGGGGACTAGCGAGGTCGCTGGGACGGAACCGGGCGCAGACTACGGCCAGCTCGCGGGCGGGCAGGCCACGCAACTGGGCTCGCAATTCCTCCGGAGCGGTGATCACCAGCTGCCTGGCCTGGTTGATCGCTTGGGTGCGGGCCTTGACCGCGGAGCGCCGAGGCACACGCAAGGCCCGGACGGCCTCCACGATCCCGTCGCGGGTCTTCGGCACGCCAGTGGCACGCCCGGAGGCGACCGCGGTAGCAGCGGCATAGGCGTCTATCGGGTCGGACTTGCCCTTCATCCGCCGGGTCTTGCGGTCGGGTCGGTCGACTTCGACCACCGGTAGTCCGGCCCGGGCCAGCACCCGAGACAGCTCGGCGCCGTAGGCTCCGGTGCCCTCGACCCCAACGGCCTGCACGGTGCCGTGGCCGCCGAGCCATGAAAGTAGCTGCCGGTACCCGGAACCCGTGGCCGGGAACTCTCGGTCGGCCAGATGCCGCCCGAGGGAGTCGATCACCGCCGCGTGATGGGTCTGGCCATGCGTATCCACTCCGGCGATGACATGCACGTGCTGATCGGACATCATGGTCACTGCTGCCTTTCTCGTTGATCCCGGTGGGGCAGCACGCGCCGGCCAGGCGGGCGGACAAGACAGTGGCGGGGCTTCTGAACCAAGCTCCTATGAGGTCACAAACGCCCGTCCGGTCGCGTGCGTAGCGATCCCCCGAGCGGGCCGACAAATCCGCTTCTAGTCAGCCACCGCGACGGTCAGCCCGTGAGTCAGACCCGCCCGAAGAACCACTACACACATCATCACTGTCAGCCCTCGATGGGCCGGCCGCGGTCGGCGTCCCGGATACCCCTCGGCTCGATGAACAACGCCTCAGCCGTCGCGCAGAGGGTCTCGCCGGTGTGGAGGGTCGCGGTCGCCCAGATCTTGCGGCCCTCCACCCGTTCCTGCCGCGCCTCGAACCGCAGCGGGGCGAACAGTGGCGTCGGCGACTTATACGAGATGCGCAGGTCCGCGGTCATGCCGACACTCTCCGACGCGGCGTTCGCCAGCCCCAGCATCTCGTCGAAGATCAGCGCGACGATCCCGCCGTGGACGCAGCCGGGAGGCCCCTGGTACTCGATACCCAGGGTGAGGTCGGCCCGCACGGTCGCATCGGGGAACACCACCGGCTCCAGCGGCGGGGACACCGGGTTCCGGCTGCCGGTCGCCGGGTTGGCCGCCAGGTGCTCCGGCACACCCCAGGTGGCGTACTCCGACGGCCGCACCACGGTGCCCACGGTCTCGAGGTGCTCGACCAACCCGCGCACGGTGGCCACGGCGTCGTGGACGTCCTCGTAGACGGACCCGGCGACCAGGCCGCGGAGTCGGCGCAGCTCGCGGGCCAGCTCGGTCGCGCCGGACGCATCGGGGTCCTGGCGCAGGAAGGGAGTGCCCTCATCGCTCGCACCGGCGGGGTCCGCGGTGCCGAGGGGGCGGTCGCCCGGGGCGGTGGGGTCGGAAGGGCCGGAGTCGGTCGTCACGGCAACAGAATCTACTCTGCGCCCCGGCGTCAGCCCTCGCCCGCGCCCTCATCCCGGTGCTGCCGGTACGCCGCCACCCACTCCGCGGGCATGACGAACAGCCCCTCGGCGGTGGCGCAGAGGCGATCTCCCGCGTGGACCGCGCCCTGCGACCACACCTTCCGGCCGTCCACCCGGACCTGACGGGCGGTCACCACGATCGGCTCGAGGATGGGCGTGGGGCTGCGGTAGTCCAGGTCCAGGTACATCGTCATCCCGGTGGTCCCCGCGTGGTGGTTGACCCGGCCCAGCGCCGCGTCGAACAGCAGGGCCACGACACCGCCGTGAACACACCCCGGGGGGCCCTGGTACTCCAGCCCGAGCGTCATCTCGGCCCTGAGCGTCCCGTCGTCCAGCAACTCGAACTCGGCCGGCGGGGCGAGGACGTTGGACCGGCCGATGATCGGGCAGTTGGAGGCGTACCGACGCTCCCGCCAGTTGACCTCCTGCCGCTGCTCGGGGCTCGCCGACGCGGCCTCCAGCTCGTCGGCCACCCTGCGGATCCGATCGGTCAGCGGGCCCAGGTCGGTGTCGAACATGCCGCCGGTGGTGAGCGCGCGGATCCGGCGCACCTGCTCCACCAGGGCGTAGAGGCCGGCCTCGTCGTCGTCGTCCCTGTCGACCGGACGGCCAGTACCGCGCGCCGGGTCCAACGGCCCCAGATCCACCGTCGGCCGGTCGCGCCGCACGACGGTCACCGGCTCGACAGTCCCCGGCTCGACGGTCACCGGGTCGTTCATGCCGGCGCCGACCCGGTCACATCGCCGGCCGCCACCGTGTCGGTGACCCCGGCCGCACCGCGGCCCGCGCGCCGGCCGAAGAACGAGCCGTCGCCCAGAGAGGTCCCCGAGATGTAGCCGTCGCCGTGCAGACCGTGCGTGCACCGCCCGGCCGCAAACAGGCCCGCGATGGGCTCGCCCGCGCGGTCCAGCACGCGCGACTGCAGGTCCGTGTGGAGTCCCCCGAGCGTGAACCCCTGCGCCTTGAGGGGCAGGCCGTTGAAGGTGTCCGGCCCCCCGGCACCCGTCGGGTAGGCACCGAACGGCGGCTCGAGCGGGCGCACCCACCGGGCGTTCTTGCCGAACTGCGGGTCCTCGCCACGCTCGGCGCCGGCGTTGTAGCGGCGCAACTGGTCGGCCAGCGCATCGGCGGGCAACCCGCAGTCGGCCGCGAGCTCCTCGATGGTCTCGGCGGCGTGCATGGGCTGCATACCCCACAGCTCGGACTCCGGGACGTCCTCGATGCCCTTCTCGTCGATGATCACCCACACCGGCGGGCGGCGGTGATACACGGCCGCGTGGCAGTACAGGCCCGGGTAGACCTCCTCGTTGATGAAGCGCTGCCCGTCGCCGTCGACGAGCATCGCGCCCACCACCAGGCGGGGGATGACGAGCATCGCGGTCTCGGTCTGGTGCATGCGGCGCACGGCCGCGCCGGCCTCGATGCCCATCTCGATGCCGGAGCCGTCGTCGCGGCCGTCGGAGACCTTGTCCTTGCCCAGCTGCTGCGGCGCCCACTGTTCGAGCATCCGGTCGTTGTCCACGAACCCGCCCGTCGCCAGCACGACGCCGCCGGTGGCGCGGTACTCGCGTTCCTCGGAGAACTGCGTGGCCCGGACGCCCACCACGCGTCCGTCCTCGACGATGAGCGAACGCGCCTTGACGTCGCACTGCAGGTCGACGCCGGCCTTCTGCGCCGTGGCCACGAGGGAGTCCATGAGCACGTTCCCGGCGAAGTTCGGGGCGGGCGGCCGGTGACCGCGCGCTGCCGGGGTGGCCAGGGACGCGTAGGGCTCCGCCCGCTCCCCCATCCACATCAGGCCCGAGTCGTCGCCCGGCATCCAGGTGGGGGTGTCCCACAACTTCCGGTTGAACACCGCTCCGTGCGAGACCAGCCAGTCGTGGTGCTCGACGGCCCCCGCGCAGTAGTCGGCGATCTTCGCCTCGTCGGCGTTGGGCCCGAGCGCGGCCAGGAGGAACGCGCGCATGTCCTCCTCGGTGTCGGCGATGCCCAGGGCCTGCTGGGTGGCCGTGCCGCCCCCCAGGTAGACCTCGCCGCCCGACTGCGCCGAGGAGCCGCCCGGTCCGGAGGCGCCCTCCAGAGCGATGACCGTCGACCCGGCCTCGGCGGCCTCGATCGCCGCGCAGGCGCCGGCGATTCCCATCCCCACCACGATGACGTCCGCCGTCATCACGGCGGGACGGTTGTCTGCACTCTTGTCCGTCATGGTGTGCACACTACTTGTAACGTGTTTCAGTTAGTGCATTAATGTCGGGTTCATGATTGATGGTTCCGACACCGCCCGTCTGGACGCCCTCGAGGCGAGGCTCACCTCGACCGAGAACGGTCTCGCCACCGCGCGGGCCGAGCTGGCCCGCGCGGCCGACGAGCTGGCCGTACTGCGCCTACTGGCCTCCTACTCCCCCCGCGTCGACTCCGGCGACGCCGACGGCGTGGCCGAACTGTGGACCGACGACGGCGTCTACGACGTGGACACCGGCGTACTCGAGGGGCACGAGGGGCTGCGGGAGATGGTGCACGGGGACGCGCACCAGGGACTCATCGCGCACGGGTGCGGGCACGTCCCCGGCCTGCCGGTCGTGCTGCTGGACGGGGACCGCGCGGTGGCGACCGGCTACACCCAGCTCGTGGTGCGCTCGTCGCGCCCCGGGCGCTACACGGTGATGAGGGTGACGGCGAGTCGGTGGGAGCTGGAGCGGCGCGGTCGGGTGGACGCGCCGGACCGCGGGTGGCGGGTCGTGCTGCGCACCGCGCGCGCCGTGACCGACGACGGCGAGGGTCGGGCCCTCCTGGGACGGTCCCGCGAGAGGTAGCGTGGCAGCCATGTACCGCCGACGCCCCGCGGCCGCGGGCCCCACACCGGACCCGATCCTGCGCGCGGGCCGCCTCGCGCTGCTGACCACGTCCGCGGTCCACCTGGGGTTCCAGTCGATGGTCACCTCGGTGGTCTATCCCCAGCTGTTCGACGGTTCCACCCACGGCATCGCCGAGCGCCAGGCCGATCACGCCCGCCGCATCGCCCCCGTCGCCCTCACGCTGTACGCGACGGGCCTCGGGGCGGCGGCCTGGGCGGCCTACGGGTCGGTCCGCTCGGCCGAGCGCAGCGGTCTGGGGGCCACCCTCCTCGCGTGCGCCACGGGCGTCGCCGTCCCGGCCATCACCGCCGGAGTGGTCCCGCTGCACGTGGGGATCGCCCGGGAGCAGGTCACCGGGCCGCGCATCAGGGCGCTGATGGCCACGGACCGGCTCCGCACGGGACTGGCGGCACTGGGGCTGGCGGCGGCCGCGCAGGCGCTGAGCAGTCGCGACTAGTCGCGGGACCCCGACCGCCGGGCCCGTCCGCCCGCTCCCGGCCGCGCCACCGCGACAAGTGCACCCACCGCGATCACGCCGACCGCGAGCGCCAGCACGTGGTACGCCGGGATCAGTCCGATGCCCTCGGCGATGACCGCCGCGATCACCGCCGGCACGCCGAGCGAGATGTAGGCCACCACGAACAGGGCCGAGAACACCTGTCCCCGCACCGCCTGCGGCGCGCTCTGCGCGACCAGGGTGTTGCCCATGAGGAACAGCAGGCCCATCCCGAGGCCGGTGAGCCCCGCGGCGGCGATGAAGCCGACGACCGTGCGGGCCTCCAGGGAGACCGAGGCGAAGACGAGCCCCGCGACGAGCGCGAGCACGCCCAGGACCACCCCTCGCCGCCACCGCGACGGCCCGGACCGCAGGTTCCACACCAACTGCGCGACCCCGGCCGCCGCCTGCAGGGCCGCCACCACCAGGCCGGTCACGAGGTAATCGGACGCACCCATGAGGTCACGGGCGATCGCGCCGCCGAGACCGAGGAACACCCCGCCGACGGACCACGAGACGATCACGCACACCGCGGCCAGCGCGAAGACGGACCGGACCTGGGGCGGCACCGACGGCGGACGCACCCGCAGCGCGTCGCGCAGGGTCCCCGATCCACCGGCGGTCTCGGGAACGATCGTGGCCACACCGATGAGCAACGCGACCGTGGCGGCCCCGATCACGAGGTAGGGGTGGACGAGGGGTGACGACGACGAGGTGGCCACCACCCCGGCGAGGAGCACTCCGGCCGCGATGCCGAAGTTGGTGGTGGAGCTGCTGGTCAGGGCGCCCACCCGCGAATCCCGGGTCGGATGGAGCTCGATCAGTGCGGCGGTCGCCGACCCGGTGATGAGACCCACCGCCAGACCCTGGATGACGCGGGCCGCGATCAGCCAGGCCACGGATCCGGCGGCGGCGAGCATGCCCATGCTCACCGCGAGCAGCGTCAGGCCCGCCAGGATGACCGGGCGACGCCCGATCGCGTCGGAGACCCTCCCGAGGAACAGCAGGGGGACGAGGACCGCGAGGGCGTACACGGCGTAGACCACGGTGATGGCGGTGCCACCGACGCCCCAGTCCTGCTGGTAGTCGACGTACAGCGGTGACGGGGTGGCGCTGGACGCGAGGGCCACGGTCACTACGAGGGCCATGAGCACGAACGGGGGCCACGACGCGCGAGGGGTGGGGTGCACGGTCTCCCTATCCGCCGGGGAGGGCGCCTGCCGGGCGGGCGCGCCGGGCGGCGGGTGAGTGGAGCCTAGGGGATTCGAACCCCTGACATCTGCCTTGCAAAGGCAGCGCTCTACCAACTGAGCTAAGGCCCCGTACCTCCAAGCATAAACGCCGGACCGCATCGAGCGGATCCGGCGTCTGCCTGGCGGAGTGGGCCTAGGAGGACTTGAACCTCCGACCTCCAAATTATCAGTTTGGCGCTCTAACCACCTGAGCTATAGGCCCTCGTACCGAGAGGTCAATCTACCCGACGTCCGCGCCACCGCCCAAATCGGCACCCTCGGCCGGGCGCCGGGGGCACCGTCAGTACCGGGGATCGGCGAGCGTGACCTGCACGCCGCCGCTGGTCAGGCCGGCCGCGAGGTTGTAGATGAACACCGCGAGCGTGGCCAGGATCGACAGCAGGAGCACGTTCAGCAGTCCCACTCCGCCGCTGTAGAGGAAGATCGTCGACGGCCCGATCACGGCTGCCGACTCGTCGCCCGCCACGCCGGACAACAGGCCCCCGAGCCGGTCCCACACGCCCATCCCGGACAGCAGCAGGTACGTGACCCCGATGGCCACCATCCACACCAGGTAGAGGGCGAACATCAGCCCCAGCACGGTGGTGAAGGCCGACCACGGGTCGATCCGGCGCAGCACCAGGACCGACTCCATGGGGCCCCGGCGCTCGGTGGGCGGGACGATCGGTGCGGCTCGCCCGGCCGCGCCCCCCGAGTGCGCCTTGGAGACGCCCCCGTTCGCGCCCTCGGCGCGATGCTGGGTGGCCACCGGGAAGGCGGTGGTGGCCGACGTGCCGGCGTCGCCGGTGCCGGCCCCCGACCCGCCGTAACCGGGCGCCGGGGACGACCCCCCGTGCGCTGGGCCGTCTGTGACCGCGTCGGACGTCTCGGTCGGGTCGGTCCGGTCGGCTGGATCGGTCGGCTCGGTCATCGCCTACTCCTCCTTGGCGGACTCGGCCGCGGACCGGTCCTCGTCGTCGGGCTCGTCGGCGTTGCGGGCGATGGCCAGTAGCGAGTCGCCCTCGGCGAGGTTCATCAGCCGCACGCCCTTGGTCTGTCGGCCCGCCTTGCGGACCTGCTTGGCGAACGTGCGGATGACACCGCCGCTGGAGGTGATGGCGTAGAGCTCGTCCTGCAGCTCCACGATCGTCGCACCGACGAGCTTCCCGCGCTTGGGGTCGAACATGAGCGTGAGCACGCCCTTGCCGCCCCGGCCCTGGGCCGTGTACTCGCTCAGGGCGGTGCGCTTGGAGTAGCCGCGTTCGGTGGCCACCAGGAGGAAGTACTTCTCCTGGTCGGACGACTCGGCTCGCACGACGGACATGCTCAGCAGGGCGTCGCCGTCGTTGAACCGCATGCCCATCACGCCGGAGGTCGCTCGGCCCATCGGGCGGAGCGTGTCGTCGTTGGCGTGGAACCGGATCGACTGGCCCTTCTCCGAGACCAGCAGCAGGTCGTCGTCGGGTCCGGCCAGCGCCGCCCCGACCAGCTCGTCGCCGTCGCGCAGGTTCACGGCGATCAGACCGCCGGAGCGCGGCGAGTCGTAGTCCTCGAGCCGGGACTTCTTGACCAGCCCGTTGCGGGTGGCCAGCACCAGGTACGGCGCGTCCTGGTAGCCCTTGATCCGGATGACGCCGGCGATGCGCTCCTCCGGCTGGAACGCCAGGAGGTTGGCCACGTGCTGACCGCGGGCGGTGCGGTTCGCCTCGGGCAGCTCATAGGCCTTGATCCGGTAGACGCGGCCCTTGGTGGTGAAGAACAGCAGCCAGTCGTGGGTGGAGGAGACGAAGAAGTGCCGGACGATGTCGTCCTGCTTGAGCTCCGCGCCGCGCACACCCTTGCCCCCGCGCTTCTGGGCGCGGTACAGGTCGGTGCGGGTCCGCTTGGCGTAACCGGTCTCGGTGATGGTGACGACGACGTCCTCGCGGGCGATCAGATCCTCGTCCGTGACGTCCCCGTCCGCCGGGATGATCCTGGTCCGGCGGTCGTCCCCGTACTTCTCGACGATCTCGCGGAGTTCGTCGGCGACGATCGCGCGCTGCCGATCGGGCTTGGCGAGGATGTCCTTGTAGTCGGCGATCTCGAGCTCGATCGAAGCGAGCTGGTCGACGATCTTCTGCCGCTCGAGGGCCGCGAGGCGGCGTAGCTGCATGTCCAGGATGGCCTGCGCCTGGTCGTCGTCGATGTCGAGCAGGTCCTTGAGACCCTCGCGCGCGACCTCGACGGTCTCCGAACGGCGGATGAGGGCGATGACCTCGTCGAGGGCGTCCAGCGCCTTGACCAGGCCGCGCAGGATGTGGGCGCGCTTCTCCGCCTCGTCCAGCAGGTACTGGGTCCGCCGGACGATGACCTCGATCTGGTGCGTGACGTACAACCGCACGAGGTGGTTGATGGCCAGGGTCCGGGGAACACCGTCCACGATCGACAACATGTTCGCGCCGAAGGACGTCTGCAGCTGCGAGTGCTTGTAGAGGTTGTTGAGCACGACCTTGGCCACTGCGTCACGCTTGAGTGTGACCACGATGCGCAGGCCGACCCGGTCCGAGGACTCGTCGTCGATCTTCGAGATGCCGGCGATCTTGCCGTCACGCAGCTGTTCGGCGATCGACAGGATCATGTTGTCCGGGTTGACCTCGTAGGGCAGCTCCGTGATGACGATGACCGTCCGGTTGCCCTCCTCCTCGATGGAGGTCTTGCCCCGCATGCGGATCGAACCGCGGCCGGTCGTGTAGGCGTCCCTGATCCCCTGCTCGCCCACGATGAAGCCGTGGGTGGGGAAGTCGGGACCCTTGATCCGATCCATGCACGCCGCGAGGGTCTCCTCCTCGTCGGCGTCAGGGTTGTCCAGACACCAGTAGATCGCCTCGGCGACCTCGCGCAGGTTGTGCGGCGGCATCTTGGTGGCCATACCGACCGCGATGCCGCTGGAGCCGTTGACCAACAGATTGGGGATGCGCGACGGGAGGACGACCGGTTCGGACGTCTTGCCGTCGTAGTTGGGCTGGAAATCGACCGTGTTCTTGTCGATGTCCCGGACCATCTCCATGGCCAGCGGGGTCATCTTGCACTCGGTGTAGCGCATGGCGGCGGCGCCGTCGTTGCCGCGCGAGCCGAAGTTCCCCTGGCCGTCGACCATCGGGTAGCGCATCGCCCACGGCTGGGCGAGGCGCACCAGGGTGTCGTAGATCGCCGAGTCACCGTGGGGGTGGTAGTTACCCATGGTGTCGGCCACGGGCTTGGCCGACTTCACGTAGCTGCGCTCCGGCCGGTACCCGTTGTCCCACATCGCGTAGAGGATCCGGCGGTGGACGGGCTTGAGCCCGTCCCGGACGTCAGGTAGCGCTCGTCCGACGATGACGCTCATCGAATAGTCGATGTAGCTTCTCTGCATCTCCGCCTGGATGTCGACCGGCTCGATCCGGTCGTGACCCCCGGCTTCGGGCGGCAACGTCGTGTCCGTCATGGGCTCCTCTTCGTCTCGCGCTCGAAGCGGCACCACGAGGGCACGCTCCGACCCGGCCAGTCTATAGGTCCAGCGAAAACACCGGCACGGGCGCGCGGGGGGTCGGCGACTCGGGGGCCTCCCGAGGCCCGCGCACCCGCCTCGCGGGCCCCGGAGGACCCGGCGCCGCGGTCGACTCCGTCGGCTCCACCCGGCCGGCCGGCTGCCGGACGAGTGACCCGATCGGGGGGAAGCCATGCCCGGCGCGTTCGCCCCCGGCCCGTCGGCCGCCCGCGACGTGTTCTTAATGGTCGAGCGTCCAGGATGTCATTTCGTAACGATTTCCTCATTTTTGCTCATGAGAACGTACGACGCCGGGCGTTGCCCGGAACGCCGTGAACATCGTGCTCACACTGGTTGACCGCCCATCATTGGCCATTGACACGTCCACCATTGCCACGTGGTCCCCGCCCAGACGACCGCCGCCAGCCAAATAATATTTGTCTTATAGTGAACGGATTTTCTAGGAAAACTTTTCTATCTCAGGTGTTGTATGAGCCCCTGCTCACGCGCACACTTCCCTTGTCGCACGGATCACCGTGCGAGGAGATCGGGTGATGAGCCCGATCTTCGGGGGACGCCGCCACTCCCGAGGGGGATCGGGAGTGGCGGCACTTACAACGGGGAATTACATGTCCATCACCACCCATGGCGGTGGCTCGGGCCGGGGGCTCTCGCCCCTTCAGCGCGCGAGCTTCCGCACCGTCGCCGCCCTCGCCTTCACCGGCGCGATCACCGCTCCGCTGGTCGGTATCGCCGCCGCCCAGACGGGCTCACTCGGATCGTCCGGCTCGGGCGGCTCCGTTCCGCCGACGTCGAGCACGGCTCCGACGACGACGCCACCGCCCACCGCGCAGGAATCGACAGTCGAGCTCCGCGTCCTCGTGCTGGACAACGGTTCCTATTCGGCGGAGGCGATGGCCGAGCGGCTCGCCGCGGAGGGCGTCGAGGTCGAACGGTTCCCGGTGACGCAGCCGGGGCGTCCGCAGATCAGCAGGGAGATGCTGGCGGACGACGCGACGACGACCGCGAACTACATGGGGATCGTGTCCGTGTCGGCCGATCGCCCCGGGCTCACTCCCGACGAGAACGCCGTGATCGACGCCTTCACCGCCGACTACGGGATCCGCGAGATGGTGGCATTCACCTCCCCGAACGAAGCCGTCGGTATGATCTCGGCGACGAACGGCCTGGCGCTGGACGGCACGAGCCCCACCCTGACCTCCGCGGCCCTCGGCGATGAGTGGTCCTACCTCGACGGACCGGTCGAGTTCGACGACCTCGACGCGGAGATTCCCGAGTCGTGGGCCGTGCCCAGCTCGCCGGCGGCAGACGGCCCGGAATCGACCTTCCGACCCCTGCTCACCATTGCCGGCGGCGGTACCGAGGGCACCATCATGGGCGTCCACACCCAGGGCCCCCGCGAGCGCCTCATCATCACCGTCGCGATGAACAGGTACCAGGAGCAGTTCAAGGTGCTCTCGCACGGGATGATCTCGTGGCTGACCCGCGGAGTGTCGACCTCGATGTACCGCAACACCTTCAACGTCCAGATCGACGACGTCTTCCTCGCCGACGACGAGTGGAACCCCGAGGGCGACTGCACGTTCGGGGCGGGCTGCAACGTCGAGCCCGGACCCGGCGACCTGGCGAGCTCCCGCATGACCGAGGACGACGTGCAGACCGCCCGGACCTGGGAGGACGCCAACGGTATCGAACTCGACATGACGTTCAACGCCTTCGGCGCCCGGGACGGCGACGCGCTCACGGACGCGCTGCTCGCGGCCAGGGACGAGTTCCGCTGGATCAACCACACCTGGGACCACACCAACCTCGACAACCTGAACGAGGCCCAGATCACCGAGCAGATCCAGAAGAACCTCGACTGGGCTCGGGACAACGACGTGCAGGTGGACCCGTCCGAACTGGTCACCGGCGAGCACTCAGGGCTCGCATCCGGCCCGGCCAGAGTCGACAACCCCGCGCTCGCGGCGGCGATGGAGACCACCGGCGTGACCTGGGTCGGCGCCGACGCCTCCGTCCAGCCCGCCCAGCGCCGGGTCGGGACCGCACTCACGGTCCCCCGTCACCCGATGAACATCTTTTACAACACCTCGACCAAGTACAACGCGGCCGACGAGTACAACTGGATCTACACCACGCGCGCCGACGGCGGGTCCGGGATCTGCGAGGACAACGATGCCGCCACCTGCATCGAGCCGCTGGTCCCGGCGACCGGGTTCGACAGCTACATCGTTCCGCAGGAGGCCCGCCACGCCCTGGGCCACGCCCTCGACATCGACCCGCGCCCGCACTACGTGCACCAGTCCAACATCACCGGCGACCGGATCCTCTACCCGGTGCTGAACACCCTCGTCGACGACTACCGCGACCTGTTCGCCGACTCCGCGCCACTGGTAAACCTCACGCACGCCGAGCTCGGGCTCGAGATGCAGCGACGCGCTGCATGGGCAGCGGCCGTCGACCAGGTCACCGCCACGGTGAGCGGCAGCACGCTGGTCGTCACGAACGGCGGCGGCGCCGCCGTTGACGTCCCGGTGACGGCACCTGACGGCTCGAACCTCGCGGGAACGGCCTACGCCGGAGCCACGTCCGGCTGGATCACGGTCGCTCCCGGTGGATCGGTGACCATCGATCTCGGAACCGATGCCGGGTTCCGCACCCCCACCGGCGAGGAGTCCGAACCGGGCGTCGCGGCGCGCATGCTCCCGCAGGCGCAACGGGTCGGTGCCGCTTCCGCTCCCGCTGACGTCTCCGTCGTGATCCCGCCTGTCAACGACGCCACCAGGGTCGGCGCCATGGGCGAGGGCCCGTCCACGATCGGCTGAGGACATGCGAATCGCTCTGCTCAACGAAGGCACCTACCCGGTCAACACGGGGGGCGTCAGCACCTGGTGCGACCAGATGATCAAGGGGATGCCGGACCACACCTGGGAGGTCGTCACCCTCACCGGAGGCAGCCGCACCCCGATCACCTGGGAGGTCCCGGCCCAGGTGCGAGCCACGACGCTGTATCCCGTGTGGGCTCCGGTCCGGGCGGGTCTCCCGGAGGGCCAGCTGCTGGCCAGGCGGCGACGGGCCCGGGTGCGGTCCGCCCTCCGGGAGATGTGGGCGGCCATCCTGCCGCCCGCGGGGACGATCGCCGTCACCGACGGAACCGTCCACCACGATCCCGGCCGGCTGTCGGCGGCTCTCCGCGAGCTCATCGACGCCGGCCGGGGCGATCTCTTCCGTCTCCTGGGAACGGAGAGCTCGGCCGAGGCCCTGCTCGACGCGTGGTGGGCCCACTCCCCCGCGCTGGACCGGTCCGCCCGGCTCAGCGTGGGGGACGCGGTGGAGGCCGCAACACTCGTCGACCGCGCGTTGTGCGCCACCGACGTCAAGTTCGGAGAGGTGGACCTCGTCCACGCCTCCTCGAACGGCAGCGCCGCGCTGGTCGGACTCGCCCGGAAGTGGCGGGACGGTGTGCCCCTGGTCCTCACAGAACACGGGGTTTACCTGCGGGAACGCTATCTTGCGCTCGCCGGAACCCAGCTGGGATGGTCGGCCCGCTATGCCGTGTGCACAGCCCTGCGGGCCCTGTGTGTGCTCGTCTATGACGAGGCGGATCTGCTCCTTCCGGTCAGCGACTTCAACGCGAGATGGGCGGTTCGCCTGGGTGCGGACCCCGCCCGGATCCACACCGTCCGAAACGGGGTCGACACCTCGACCATGACCCCCGTCGGTCCCGAACCCGAAATCCCCACGATCAGCTTCGTCGGACGCATCGACCCGCTCAAGGACCTGGAGACGCTCGTGCGCGCGTACGCCGTCGTCAGGGCGGACCTACCGGAGACCCGCCTGCGGATCTTCGGTCCCTGCCCCGCCGGCAACGCCGCCTACAAGCAGGAGATCGAGGCGACCATCGACGAACTGGGAATCGGCGACGGGGTGACCTGGGAGGGGCCGACCGCGGGCCCGCGGCCCGCAGTCGAGGCGGGGAGCGTCGTCGCCCTGTCCTCCGTGTCCGAGGGTCTCCCGTTCACCACGATCGAGGCCATGATGTGTGGCCGGGTCACCGTGAACACCGACGTCGGCGGGGTCTCCGAGGCCGTCGGCAGCGACGGCCGGCTCGGCGGCCTGGTGCCACCACGGGACCCGGACGCGTTCGCCCAGGAATGCCTGCGCTTCCTCCGGGACGACGAGCTGCGCGAGGAGACCGGCAGACGAGCCCGCGAGCACGCCCTGCAGTCGTTCGCGCTGGACAGCTGTATCGACGCCTTCCGGGAGTGGTACGAGATCGCCGTTAATCTGCGCGTCGCCCCCGCGACCAGCGATGACGTCGCCTACGTGGCCGGCATGGCGTCATGAGCGAGTCATTCGCCGCACCCGGCACCGTCGCACGGTCGCCACTGCCCTCGAGGCCACTGGTGGTCGCCCCGGTCCCCCTCGACGCCCACCACGATCTGGTCGGCCGCGCGGTCGACCGGTTCGACGTCGCCGCCCACCTCGAGGCATCGGGGTTCGGCGATGCCCTCGCCCGCCGCCACGGGGCGCGGGACGTCTACGAGTACGCGCGCACGCTGCCCACCCTCGCTCCCGGGGCATCCGGGACGGTGAGCCTGCGACCACGGGCCCACCGCCAGGGATGGATCCGCGCCATCCTCCTTCTCGCCGGCGCCGTCGTCATGGCACTCTGTGCTCCCGCGGCAGTGGGAACGGGACCGGATCTGTCGCTCGCGATCGTCGCCACCGGGCTCTCCGGCTGGATCCTCGGACAGCTACTCGGATTCGTCACGTGGCGAAGATCGGGCCTGGGTGACCTTCCCGGGGCCGCACGGGTATCAGTCGGGGTCGCCCTGCTCGTGGCTACTCCTCTCGTCGCCGGGGTGACCCTCGCGACGGCCCATTTCGGGAACGCACCACTGATCCCCACGGCGGCGCTGTGCTCCGCCTGGACCCTGTACGCCGCGTCCCTGACCATCGTGTCCGTGCTCGGCGGACTCCGATTGCTCACGGCACTCGCCGGCGCGTGTGCCACCGTCGCGGTCGCCGCCTCACTCCTGGGTGCCGCCCTGGTGCCGGTCATCGCACTCGGCGTCCTCTCCATCGGAGGGGCCCTGCTCGCCGCCCGCACCTACAGGGCCACGACCGTCGACCCACCGACACTGCCCTCCCGTGAGGACGCCCGCGCGGCATTCGACGGAGCCAGCCAGGCGATCCTCATGTCGAGTGCCCTCCTCATGGCCCTCAACCTCGCGGACTCCGATGACCGCATCCCGCTGTCCATCGCGGTCATCCTCGCCGCCGCCCTGTGCGATCCGGCGATCGAGGACCTGGGCATCAGGCTGAAGTCGCTGTCCTACCGCTCAGGCCGCTGGCGGTCCGTCCTCAACGGTGTCCTCGTCAGAACACTGATGTACCTCGCCGCCATCGCGGCAGCGACGATAGCCGCGACCTGGATCGTCGACCGGATCCTCGGGGTCGCCGACGACCCCGCGTCCGGGCTCGTTCCCGACGTCGTCGTGCTGGTGGTGGTGGCGCCGGTCTTCGCTGTGTTCGCATTCGGCTCCGCGATCGTCCTCAGGGCCGGTCGCGTCGCCGAGGCAGTGTGGATCTCGGGGCTAGCGTGCCTGGGTTTCGCCACCCTCAGGTTCGGGTTCCCCGTCCCCGTCGGCGTCGCCATGCTCTGCGGAGCCTGCCTGCTCGCCGTGTACCACGCCGTCACCGCCGCGCTCCACCCCCACAGCTGGTGAGCGCTCCACGGGCCGCGGTCCCGCTCTACGTCCATCCCGTGGTGGATTCCGCACTCTGGGAGCGGGTGCTCCGTCCAGGCGCCGCCGACCTCGTCGTCGTCAACGTCGACTCCGGCCCGGGCCACACACCCGATCCGGTCTTCGCCGAGGCCCTCCACGCCCGGGACCACAGCGCCCGGGACCACAGCGCCCGGGACCTCGGCGCTCGGGACCACAGCGCACCCGCTACCCTCCTCGGCTACGTCGACACCGATTACGGACGTCGTGACGTGCACGACGTCCGGGCGGAGGCGCGACTGTGGCGTGACCGTTACGGCGTCACCTCCGTCTTCCTCGACCAGGTGATCTCCGGCACCGGGCCCGACGGGCGCGTCGACGTCGACGCGCTCCTCTTCGTCACCGACCTGGCGAACGCGCTGCGCCGTGACGGTGTGGCGATGCTCGCCGGCAACCCGGGGACGGTCCCGCATCCGAGGGTCCTCCGGTTGCTCGATGTGACCTGCGTGCGGGAGACCGACCTCGAGACCCATCTGACGGCACCCGCGCCCCCGGTGCCCGACGTCGATCCCGCGAGACTCTGGCATCTCATCTATGACTGCCCTCCGGAGCGGGTCCGGGATGCCGTGGAGAGGTCTGCCGAACTCGGCGCCGGCTTCGTGGGTCTCGCTGCGGACGGGTTGCCCCACCCGTGGGGGTCGGTCGAGTACCTCAACGCCGACCGGCCCACGATCAGCAGTGCCGGCTGACGTACCCGGGCTCGCCCCGCGGTACGACGTCCCGGTCGCGCAGGAGGATCGAGATCCTGTCACCCCGGGCCCGGCACGCGGCGTCGAACTCCCCTGAGCCGTCGGTGTACTCGATCTCGATCACGCGGTCGCCGTAGACGGACAGGTAGCGGTCGCATTCCCACAATCGTCCCCAGGAGTACCTCTGGCAGTCCTCGGCGATCGCGAAGTCGAAGCCGATCCGGCGGATCTCGTCATCGGTCAGTTCGGCCGCGTTCTTCTGCGCCACGGCCAGACCACGGGCGTGGGCCCGCTCCACCACGAGGCGCGCGTACTCGACCGCATCATCCCTCTTCAGGAGCCCGGAGGACCGCGTCCACGAGTCGAGGTTGTCGGGCTCCACGGCCCGGAAACCGCGCTCGGCGCAGCCCGCCAGCCACCCGTCCACGATCTCGACCAGCCGTGCCCTCTTCGCGTCCGTGGAGATGTCCAGCAAGGGTTCGCCCCAGTCCTCGTCCTCGACAGCGTCCCCGACCCCGGATCTGAGGATCAGATCCGGATGGCGCTCCTCCCAGACCGACGCCTCGTGGGGCTGGGCCTGGAAGGCGTTGACGTAACAGATCGAATAGACGCCCTCGGCCGGCTGGTCCGAACGGTCGCGGATCACCACGTCGACGTCCGACGCGGGCGGGTAGGAGCCGCCGATCTGGTAGTCGACGACCGCGCCGGCCGGCGGCGGCGCGACTCCCTCGACCGGTGTCCCTCCACCCGGCTCGGCCCCCACGTACGGCATACCCGCGGTCGCGTCCGGCTCGGTGTCCAGGGACCCCTGTCCCGAGACGTCGTCGCCGCAGCCGGTCAGTACCATCGCCGCCGTGCACGAGAGGATCACCGCGGAACGGCGGAGGACGATGAGAGCGGCGTGTGTCACCAGATGATCATGCCACCCCCGAGGGCCCGGGACACCCGGGATCCGGCCGGATCCCCGTGGTCACGGCCAGCATTCCCGCTTCTCTGTGCCCGTTCGTTTCTCGTGCCTCCCCGGCACGCCATCAGACGTCGAGGAACCTCACATCGCGTGCATTGCGGGTGATGAAGTTGCGGCGCGCGTCCACGTCCTCTCCCATGAGGATCGAGAACAGCTCGTCCGCCGCGGCGGCGTCGTCGAGGGTGACCTGGCGGAGCGTGCGGACCGCGGGATCCATCGTGGTCTCCCACAGCTCCTTGGGGTTCATCTCGCCGAGGCCCTTGTAGCGCTGGATGCCGTCGTCGACGTTGATCTTGCGCTTGTTCTCGAGGCCGATCTTGAGCAGTTCGTCCCGCTCGCGGTCCGTGTACGCGAAGTCCGGCTCACCCTTGCCCCACTTGAGCTTGTAGAGCGGCGGCTGCGCCAGGTAGACGTACCCGTTCTCCACCAGCGGCTTCATGAACCGGAAGATGAGTGTCAGCAGCAGCGTGGAGATGTGCTGACCATCGACGTCGGCATCCGCCATCAGCACGATCTTGTGATACCGCAGCTTGTCGATGTCGAATTCCTCGTGGATGCCGGTTCCCAGCGCCGTGATGATGGCCTGGACCTCGGCGTTCTTGAGAACCTTGTCGATCCGCGACTTCTCGACGTTGATGATCTTCCCGCGCAGCGGCAGGATCGCCTGGAACATCGAGTCCCGACCCGACTTGGCCGAGCCACCGGCGGAGTCGCCCTCCACGATGTACAGCTCGGACTTCGCCGGATCCTTGGAGCGGCAATCGGCGAGCTTGCCGGGCAGGCCGCCGATGTCGGTGGCCGACTTGCGCCGCACCATCTCGCGGGCCTTGCGTGCTGCGACGCGGGCCTGGCTCGAGGCGATCGCCTTGTTGATGATGACCTTGGCCTCGGCGGGATTGGCCTCGAACCAGTGTCCGACGTGCTCCGACACCTGTCGCTGAACGAAACCCTTGACCTCGGTGTTGCCGAGCTTGGTCTTGGTCTGACCCTCGAACTGCGGATCCGAGATCTTCGCGGAGAGCACGGCGGCCAGGCCCTCGCGGATGTCATCTCCCGTGAGGTTGGGGTCCTTCTCCTTGATGAGCTTCTTCTCGCGCGCGTACTTGTTGACCAGGGAGGTCAGCGCGGCGCGGAAGCCCTCCTCGTGGGTGCCGCCCTCATGGGTGTTGATGGTGTTGGCGAAGGTGTGGACGGACTCGGAGTAACCGGAGTTCCACTGCATCGCGACCTCGACCTCGTGGCCGGGCCCCTTGCCCTCGAAGTAGAGGATCGTGGGGTGGATCGAGGTCTTGGACTTGTTGATCGCCGTGACGTAGTCCTTGAGACCGTCCGGGTAGTGGAAGGTGCGCTTACGCTCGCGGACCTTGACCGGCTCGACGGGCGTCACCTCGACGGCGTCGGAAGCCTGCGCGCCCTCGGCGAACGCCTGCTCGGCATCCACCGCGTGGGCGAGATCCGACCCCTCGTCGGAACCGGGCGCCGCCTCCGCGCCACTGCCCTCGCTGTCCGCGATCGCGTCCAGCTCGGCGGCCTTCTCGGCACGCGGCCGCCGGTCCGTGAGCGTGATGGTGAGTCCCTTGTTGAGGAACGCCATCTCCTGGAGGCGGCGTGCCACCACGTCGAAGTCGTACTCCGTGCTCTCGAAGATCGTCGGATCCGCCCAGAACCGGACCCTGGTCCCGGTGCCCTCGGCGGGGCCGGCGTCGACCAGCTCGGCCGGGACCGCCATGTCGAAGTCCTGCTTCCACAGGCGCCCGTCGCGCTTGATCTGGACCTCGACCCGGGTGGACAGGGCGTTGACCACGGAGATGCCCACACCGTGCAGACCACCGGACACCGCGTAGGAGTCCGAGTCGAACTTGCCGCCCGCGTGCAGCTGGGTCATGACGACCTGGACGGTGGGCATGCCCTGCTCGTGCATCTCCACGGGGATGCCCCGGCCGTCGTCGATGACCTCGACGCCGCCGTCCTCCAGCAACGTGACCTTGACGCCGGTCGCGTGACCCGCCATCGCCTCGTCGATGGAGTTGTCGACGACCTCCCAGATCAGGTGGTGCAGTCCCCGCGGTCCGGTGGAGCCGATGTACATACCCGGCCGCATCCGGACGGCCTCGAGCCCTTCGAGAACGGTGATCGATGATGCACCGTATTCCTTGGGCCCGCTGTTGTTGGCCTTGCTCTTGGCGTCCGCCACGTGCGAACTCCTCGCGTCTCGGGGGTCTGGGACCGGCCCAGTCTACCTGCGATAACCGTCACGGGGGCCACGGGCACGCCCGGCCCTCACCCGTATGTGTCACGGGGGCCGCGACCGGACACGTGAAGGGGCCCCTTGCGCCAGCTCGGTTTCTCCGGCCCCTCCACCTTGAGACGACGGACATGACCCGGCCCCATGGCGGCCGCGATCTTGCGGAGGATGTCGGCGGACATGAGCCGCAGCTGCGTGGCCCATGCGGTACTCGCCGCACGGACGTACAGGATTCCCTCCTCGAGGCGCTCCGGGGTGGCGTGCGCCGAGACGTCCTCCCCGACGATCCGGTCCCACTCCGCGAACAGACGCCCGGTGGTGACCTTGTCGTCCCAACCCCGTTTCTTGGCGACCTGGCCCACGAGTTTGCCGAGGGGCTGTGGGTCCCACGGGTCGGCACCGGATCCGGTCCACCCGCGCTTGCGCAGCCGCTTGCCCGCCCCCACCGGGCCGGTCCGACCCCGGCCGACCTGCTTGCCCTCCGCCCGGGCCCGGGCGCGGGCCTCCTCGAGGGCCTGCTTGGCGACGTCATAACCGCGTTGTGGCGGGTCAGACGGTGTTACGGAGTCCTTGCCGGTTCGGTCCGTCACGGTGTTGCCCTGCTTCCGGTATCGGTGTTGTCGTCGTCGTCCCCGCCACTGTCCGCGTCGCTGACCCCATCCTCCCCGCCGGCGTGCTCGCGCGCGTCCGCACCGTCATGCTGGCGTCGTGACACCGTCATCGCCGAGTGACGATCCGCTCCCTCGCCCGTCATCACGACGTCATAACGGACCCCGCGCAGCGAGCCCGGCACGTCCTCGCCCACTGCGGCCGTGATGAGGACCTGTTCGACACCGGCCGCGACGTCGGCCAGCGCGGCCCGGCGGTGCCGGTCGAGTTCGGCGAAGACGTCGTCCAGGAGAAGGACCGGTTCCGCCCCGTCGGCACGGAACAGCTCGAGCGATCCCAGTCGCAGCGCCAGGGCGAACGACCACGTCTCGCCGTGACTCGCGAACCCCTTCGCCGGCTCGTCGCCGAGACTCAGGATCAAGTCGTCGCGGTGCGGTCCGACGAGTGACATCCCGCGGTCGATCTCGTCGCGACGCCGCCGCCCGAGCTCGGCGAGCAACACGGCCTCGACGAGTTCCGGATCCGTCAGCTCCGACTCGTCGGGCGCGTCCGCCACGCGGAAACGATAGGCGAGATCGGCGGGACGGGACTCGGGGGCCAGACCCCGATAGGCGTCGACGACGAGGGGCCGCAACTGACGGAGGAGGGCGATCCGACCGGCCACCACGCGTGCTCCGAGTTCGGCCAACCGCCCGTCCCACACGTCGAGGGTGTCCAGCACGGCCGCGGAGTCCTCGGGGCCCCCACGCCGCAGTGCACCGGAGGCCGATTTGAGCAGGGCGGTCCGTTGGCGGAGCACCGAGGAGTACTCGCTGAGGTCACCACCCAGTGCGGGGCGCCGCTGGATCATGAGTTCATCGAGAAGCCGGCGACGTTCGGCCGGCTCGCCACGGACGAGCGCCAGGTCCTCCGGCGCGAACAGCACGGACTGGACCACCCCGAGGACGTCGGACAGTCGTCGGCACGGGGAGGTGTTGAGTCGCGCCCGGTTGGCTTTTCCGGCATTGAGCGCCAGTTCGACGGTCAACTCACGTCCCGCGTTGTGTGCGAGTGCGCCCACCAGTGCGGTTCCGGCACCGGTCCTGATCATCGGCGCGTCGGTCGCCACGCGGTGGGACCGCAGGCTGGCGAGGACCCCGACCGCCTCGAGAACGTTGGTCTTACCGTGCCCGTTGCGTCCGACCAGGGTGGTGACCCCGGGCTCGAGCTCGAGTTCGAGCAGGGGCCAGGAGCGGAAATCGAGGAGCCTGAGATGACGCAGGTGCATACCGGATCGGTTCCGGGGCGGGGCCTCAGCCCGGCAGGCGCACGGGCATGAGCAGGTAGGTGTGGTCGGAATCCACCGGCTGGATCGCGCCGTCCGCGCCGGGCTCCGGGAGGGTCTCGGGTGCCGGACGCAGCACGGCCGGTCGGCTTGCCTGGGTGAACCCGAAGGCGACGCGGCCTGCGTGGACACTGCCGAGACCGTCGAGCAGGTAACCCGGGTTGAACGCGATGGTCAGCGGCTCGCCGACGAAGTCCACCGGAAGGGTCTCGTTGGCCTGGGCGGCGTCATCGCCTCCGGCCGACAGTGCGAGCTCACCATCCGAGAACGCCATGCGCACCTGCACGCCGCGGTCGGCGACGAGCGCGACCCGCTTGATCGCCTGGACGAGCGAGTCCACCTCGACGATCGCGAGTGAGGTGTGCTGCGGCGGCAGCAGCTGGCGGACCTTGGGGAATTCCGCGTCGAGAAGGCGGGTGGTGGTCCGCTGACCGGACACCAGCACACCCAGGATGCCCTCAGCGCCCACATCGGAGCCGGCTCCCAGGCTCAGATCCACGCGACCGCCGTGGCCGGCGGAACGGGTGACCTCGGACAGTGCCTTGGCCGGGATGAGCACCTCGACCGCGACATCCTCGCGGGCCGGCTCCCAGTCGAACTCCCGGATGGCGAGACGGAACCGGTCGGTCGCGATGAGCGTGACGCGGGTGCCCTCGATCTCCATCCGGATGCCGGTGAGCATCGGCAGGGTGTCGTCCTTGCCCGCCGCGACGACGACCTGGGACACGGCCTCGGAGAACGCGTCGACCTCGGCGGATCCGGTGACCTCCGGCATCGCCGGCAGCTGCGGGTAATCCTCGACCGGCATGGTCGGGAGCGTGAACTTCGCGGTACCGCAGGAGATGTACATCTTCTGCGCGGTGACGACGACCTCGACCGGACGGTCCGGCAGGGCACGGGCGATGTCCGCCAGGAGTCGGCCGGACACCAGCGTGCTGCCGGGCTCGGACACCTCGGCCGGCACGGATACCTGCGCCGAGGTCTCGTAGTCGAACCCGGAGATCGTCAGTCCCGAATCGGCCTCGAGCAGCACCCCGCCGAGGATCGGGACCGAGGGACGCGAGGGCAGCGTGCGTGCCACCCAGGCCACGGAATCCGCGAAGTCCTCGCGGGTGACGCGGAACGTCGGATCCGTGATCTCCATCGATGACCTCTTTCAGGCGGGGGTGGATACCGGGATCCGGTATCTGGACGATTGGTCGGTTCAAGCTCGTATTGCACGTTTCCGCCGCCGGGGGCGGAGCGTCTCCATGAGAGTAACCGCTCGGACCGACAGCGGACACACGGACTCGGCGTAACCCGGTCAAGCAGGCTCGCCGTTCCACATCCCTACTTCTAACAAGAACTATCTAGAGAGATAAGAGGTAGTAGTAGGTCCTGTGAAATTGTGAGCCGAGGCCTGTAATCACAGGTCTGTGCCGATTTCGTGGTGTGGACGCAGTCGTGCGATCTTGTGATTTGCCTCCCGACCCCGGTGGAATCACAAGAGTCCGTCCACCGTCTGTCCACCGTCGGTCCACAAGACTCCACAGGGTTGTCCACAGCTGTGAAGGGTGTGACAAAGGGTGTGTGGGGGTCCCGGATGCGTCTCGCGACGCCTTCTGGTGCGTGTGGAATGACCCGTGATGAGGCCCTTGAATCGGACGAAGTGTGCGCGTCTCGACAGCGAGACCCGGGAGTCACACGGTTCGTCTTCCGTCGGGCGGGGTCTTTCTCGCGAATCGGGGCGGGTATCCGTTCGGGGCGGAACGCCGGACTCGGCAGGGGGCCGCACAGGGCCTGTTACAGCCTCTCGCAGCGGTCCTGGGTCCGCGCACCCGGGCGTGCGGACGCCATCGGGCGTCGATCTGTTGCTGCCGCCGTCGCCGACCGTCATCTGCGTCGCGTTCGGTGTCGGCAGAGGGCCGGCCGGAGACGCGGGGGCGAGAACAAGCGGGGCCGGGCACAAGCGGCGGCGGGCACAAGCGGCGGCGCGAGCGCACAGCGTGGGTGAGTTCCGGTGTGGAGCTCAGAGGGACCGCGAACGCTCCTTGATCCGGGCCGTCAGCTCCTGGATCTGGTCGTACGTGCGCCGGTCGTCCTTGATCTCCTTGAGGATCTTGCGCTGGGCGTACATGACCGTCGTGTGGTCCTTGCCACCGAAGGTGACGCCGATCTTGGGAAGCGACAGGTCGGTCAGCTCGCGACACAGGTACATGGCGATCTGGCGGGCCCGCGACAACGACCGGGTCTTGGAGGTGCCGCACAGTTCGTCGATGCTCGTGGAGAAGAACTCCGCGGTCACCGCCATGATGGTCGCGGCCGAGATCTGTAGGGAGTCGTCGTCCGAGACGACATCACGGAGCACTACCTCCGCGAGCGGCACATCGATCTCGTGGCCGTTGAGGGAGGCGAACGCCACCACCCGGATGAGAGCTCCTTCGAGCTCACGGATGTTGCGCTGGACCCGCGTCGCGATGAGCTCGAGGACGTCCCTCGGGACCACGTAGTTCTCGGACTTGGCCTTCTTGTCGATGATCGCGATACGCGTCTCCAGCTCGGGTGGCTGGATATCGGTGATCAGACCCCACTCGAACCGGGTGCGCAGGCGGTCCTCCAGCGGCTGCAGTTGCTTGGGCGGCCGGTCGGACGAGATCACGATCTGCTTCTGCGCGTTGTGGATCGTGTTGAAGGTGTGGAAGAACTCCTCCTGGACCTGTTCCTTGCCGATGAGGAACTGGATGTCGTCCACCAGGAGAATGTCCGCCTCGCGGTACCGCTTCTTGAACATGTTCTGGCGGCCGTCGCGGACGGAGTTGATGAAGTCGTTGGTGAACTCCTCGGTCGAGACGTACTTGACCTTCTGCTCGGAGTACATCCGCAGGGAGTAGTGCCCGATCGCGTGGAGCAGGTGGGTCTTGCCCAGACCGGACTCGCCCCAGATGAACAGCGGGTTGTACGCACGGGCCGGTGCCTCGGCGACCGCCAGTGCGGCGGCCCGGGCGAAACGGTTCGAATTGCCCTGGACGAAGGCGCTGAACGTGTAGCGCTCGTTCAACCCGGGCGCGGTCGCGGCAGACAACGCCTCGTCGCGGTCGCTGCCGTGGAGGAGTCGCTCGGCGGCGATCTGCTCCTCGGTCATCCGCCGGGGGCGGGTCGTGGCGGGCGGGTGCTCGTCCTCCGCACCGGGGCCGTGGATGTCCTCCGCGTCGATGGCCGGGTGGTCGGCGTCGTCCGTCGGTAGTTGAGCCCCGGCGAGTGACGTGTCCACCTTGACGGCCAGATCGATCGGCTCCCCGAGCTGCGAGCTCAGTGCGCGCGTGATGGGACCGCGGAGGATGGACTCGATGTTGTCGCGGGCGAAGGCCGACGGGGCGGCGAGCATCGCGAAACCGTTGACCACGGCGATCGGCTGGACGAGCCGGAGCCACGCCTGCTGCTGGCGCGACAGGGCCGGATTGTCGTCACTGGCCAGTTCCGGATCGGTCAGCTTGTCGAGGACGGCACTCCACACGTGTTCGAGTTCAGGAGACACGGTGGGCGGTCTCCTCTCGTCGGGTGTCGGGCGTTGCTGGTGGTCCGGGTTGCCGGCGGGACCGGGAACCACACTCTATCCACAGGCTCCGACCCAGGTCCACCGAGGTATCCACATGGTTGTCCACAGCTGTGGGAAGACAGACCCCTCCCGTCGGTTCGCGGGTAGGTCATCGGTGGGGAGGGGTCGGAGGTGCTTGTTCGGATTCACGTCGCGTCTTGCAGCCCTGGTGGGGCTCGCCTGAGGAATGACGGTAACAACATGGTGATCCGGGGGGCAACCCTCAAGATAGACTGGAGGGCGGATGTCAAGCATCGCGGCCGTGGGCGTGTCGTTGTGGCCAGGAAACTGGTATCAGTGAGACGAATGGGATTACACGGTTTGGCGGCCGACGCCTCGGGCGCGTAATCTTGAGCAGTCTGTCGTGCGCCCGTGGGCGCCCGGCGCGTCGTGGTGCCGCCGTCCTTCGGTGATTCGACGACGTCTCGAACTCGATCGGGCGCTGGACACGGCGCCGACTTCACGTGAGGAGCCAACCATGGCCAAGGGCAAGCGGACCTTCCAGCCGAACAACCGTCGTCGTGCCAAGGTGCACGGCTTCCGTCTGCGCATGCGCACCCGCGCCGGTCGCGGCATCGTCGGCGCCCGCCGGCGTAAGGGCCGCGCGTCGCTGACGGCCTGATTCCGGCCGGGGTGGCGGGTGCTCCCCAGGTCGCACCGGCTCCACCGTTCCGCTGACTTCGCGACGGTGGTGCGCAAGGGTGCCAGGAAGGGCCGCCGCACCATGGTCGTACACGCCCACGTGGACTCCTCGGATGTCCGCGTGGGCGGTCCGCGTTTCGGGCTGGTTGTCAGCAAAGCCGTCGGGGACTCGGTGACTCGTCACCGCGTCAGCCGACGGCTTCGTCATATCGCGGGCGGCCTGCTGGACGAGGCCGGCGACGATCTCCTGGTGGTGATCCGGGCCAACCCGGCCTCCGCGGGTGCGTCGCACGACGACCTCGTGCGGGATATGCGCGCGGGGCTCGCCGCTGCCGCCGCTCGCGCCAGGGGCTCGTCGTGAGCACGGGGCGCCCGGGTCCCATCGCGCGGATCCTGTTGTGGATGCTCGACTTCTACCAGAAGGGCATCTCCCCCTGGACCCCACCGAGCTGCCGATTCGAACCCACGTGCAGTAGTTACGCCGTCGAGGCGGTACGCGTCCACGGAGCCTGGTACGGCACCTGGCTCTCGGTGTGGCGTCTCCTGCGCTGTGGGCCGTGGACACCGGGCGGGTGGGATCCGGTCCCCCGGCCCCGTGCACCTGATCCACCGGGCCACGAGCCCCACGAGCACACCGACAATTCTCGAACGTAGCTAGGACTCCACCACCCATGTCGTTCATCACCAACCCGTTGGTCTACTACCCGATCTCCGGCATCCTCTGGTTCTGGCACAAGATCTTCGCGTTCCTCGGCGGTCTGCTCCCCTGGGTGGAGGCGCCGGATTCCAACGGGGTCATCTGGGCCCTCTCGGTGATCTTCCTCGTCTTCACCCTCCGCGCGATGCTGTTCTGGCCGGCGGCAAAACAGATCCGCTTCTCCCGCAAGATGCAGGAGATGCAGCCCAAGATGAAGGAGCTGCAGAAGCGGTACAAGAACGACCGCGAGAAGTTGGCGGTCGAGACCCGGAAGCTGCAGAAGCAGGAGGGGTTCAACCCCCTCCTGGGTTGCCTACCGATGCTGATCCAGATCCCGGTCTTCCTGGGTCTGTTCCACGTGCTGCGGTCGTTCAACCGGATGGGCTCGCAGTTCGGCGCGCTCGGGATGAGCGCCGAGGAGACGCGCAACACGGGCAACTACGTGTTCAACGCGGACGAGGTGCAGAGCTTCCTCGACGCCCGCCTGTTCGGTGCTCCGCTCTCGTCCTTCATCTCCCAGCCGGTCGAACAGTTCCAGGCCTTCGTGGAGCCGGGCGCGATGCTCGACTTCGCCCGGTGGAACATCATTCTCGTCGCCCTTCCGCTGATGATCGTCTCGGCGGTCACGACCCACTTCAACGCGCGGATCTCCCTGTCCCGCCAGTCGCCTGAGGCCGCGGCCAACCCGCAGGCCAAGATCATGAACCAGCTCATGCTGTGGGCCTTCCCCATCGGCATCCTGGTGACCGGTGCGTTCTGGCCGATGGCGATCCTCGTGTACATGGTCACGAATAACCTCTGGACCCTCGGCCAGCAGTACTTCCTGTACGAGAAGATGGCCAAGGAGGACGACGCCGCGGCTCTCCTGCGGCGCGAGGAGCAGAAGGCGCTCGCTCCGCGGGTGGGTGTGAAGCCCACCAAGCCCAAGAAGAACCGCGCCGCCGCGACGGGAACCGGCGTGGTGTCGGATCCGGCCGTGGAAGTGGGTACCGCGACGGCGGACGACGACGAGGTGATCGACTCCGACCCGGGGCCTGCGGTCGCTCCGGCATCCGCTCCACGCCCGGGTCAACGGCCTCAGGCTCCCGGCGGGCAGCGCAGTAGGCCGGCCCAGAAGGGATCGGGTTCGCGTCCCAAGAACAAGAAGAAGAAAAAGAAGCGTTGACCCGCTAGGGAAACGTGAGTGGACAAGGTCCCCGATGCTCCGGCGTCGGGGACCTTGTCCCATACTTGGGGTAGATAGTCGTCGCACCCCCGGGGTTCGGCGATCGGCGGTCACGACGGAGGCAGGTCCATGTCCAAGAGGAACATCGAGGTGTCCGAGGAACGATTGGTCGAGGAGGGCGAGGTCGCTGGCGACTATCTCGAGCAGTTCCTCGACATCCTCGATTTCGACGGGGACATCGATCTGGACGTCGAGGGTGATCGGGCTGTGGTGAGCATCGTGGGCGGCGACGACTTGGATACCTTGGTCGGCTCGGATGGCTCGGTCCTGGACGCTATCCAGGAGTTGACGCGTCTCGCGGTGCAACAGGAACTCGGCGATCGGAGCCGGTTGATGCTCGACATCGCCGGCTGGCGTGAGGCGAAGCGTGAGGCGTTGAGCGAGTCCGGACGCGTGGCAGCGCAGCGGGTTCTCGAGTCAGGTGAGTCGGAGGAGCTCGAGCCCATGACGCCGTTCGAACGCAAGATCATCCACGATGCGATCGCGGAGATTGAGGGTGTCACGTCGGACTCGACCGGCGTCGAGCCCAATCGCCGGGTGGTCGTCCTGCCCGGGTGACGGGAGGCTCGGGGCAGGGGTGCGAGCCGGACGGCTCGCACCCCTGATCTGTGTCCGAGGGTCTAATGACAATGATGTGATTCACCGGCGGTGTTTCACGTGAAACAGTGGCTTTGCGGCCGCGAAAAAGGAGCGCGAGACCATGAACGGATACACGGGCCACGAAGCGTCACGTGACACGGAAGGGGACGATAGGGCTGCGGGTGAGGCGCCGCCCGACTCCGGCTCGAGGTCCGGCTCCGGTGATCTGCCCTCGCCCCCGCCCGCTGCGGCTGAGGTGTTCGGTGACCGGTTGGGTCTTGCGACGCGGTACGTTGATTTCCTCGCGACAGCCGGACTCGAGCGTGGGCTGATGGGTCCGCGTGAGCGTCCTCGACTGTGGGATCGGCACGTCCTCAACAGTGCGGCTGCTGAATCGCAGTTGGCGCAGGGCGAGTCCGTCGTCGATATCGGGAGCGGCGCAGGCCTCCCTGGTATCCCCTTGGCGCTCGCGCGCCCAGATCTGACGATCACTCTAGTCGAGCCACTTCTCCGTCGGGTCACGTTTCTCGAGGAGATCATAGGCGAGCTCGGCATCGATGTCCGTGTCATTCGGGGTCGCGCCGAGGAGAAACCCATCATCATCGAGGCGGGCGAGGCGGACGTCGTGACCTCCCGGGCAGTGGCACCGCTGGCGAAGCTCGCCGGATGGTCTGCTCCGCTGCTGAAGGTGGGTGGCCGTATGGTTGCCCTCAAGGGCGAGTCGGCAGTCGACGAGGTCGAGCGTGATCGTGTGGCGCTCCGCAAACTCGGGTTCGAGGACGTTCGCGTCGAGACCGTCGCTGCCCCGGATGCCGAACCGACGAGGCTGGTGATCGGCACCCTGGTGACTAGGATGGGGGGCCGTGGCTCCCGATCTCGCGGACGCGGGCGTCGGTCTCATTGAGGGCTGACGGGGACGTGTCCAGTGTCGGTTTCACGTGAAACAATGGCACCGACACGGCGGCAGGCTCGCCGCGCTCACGATGCAACTCGAAAGGTGACGGATGTCCTACGACGAGACCCCGATCTTCGCGGCCGCGCGCCAGGCGAACGAGGTCCTCCACGGGGATGCGCCGGCACTCCCCCGTCCCGAGTCGCCGCGGATCGTGACGATCGCCAACCAGAAGGGCGGGGTGGGCAAGACCACGTCCACCGTCAATCTCGCCGCCGCTCTCGCTCTGGGTGGGCTCGGGGTGCTCGTGATCGATATGGATCCGCAGGGGAATGCGAGTACGGCGCTCGGTGTCGATCACCGCGAGGGCACACCGTCGAGCTATGACCTTCTGATGTGGGAGGCGTCCGTCGATGAGTTGATGCAGAAGAGTCCTCATGCCGAGCGCTTGTTCTGCGTACCGGCGACCATCGATCTCGCAGGATCGGAGATCGAGTTGGTCGGGCTCCCCCAGCGGGAACGACGTCTCGCCGAAGTCCTCCTGCCGGAGGACCTGCAGTCGCTCGGTATCGACTACGTCTTTCTCGACTGTCCGCCTTCGCTCGGTCTGCTCACCGTCAATGCGATGGTCGCTGCTCGCGAGGTCCTCATCCCGATCCAGTGTGAGTACTACGCCCTCGAGGGAGTGGGTCAGCTTCTCCGCAACGTCGAACTCATCCAACAGCATCTGAATACGGATCTGGAGATCTCGACCATCATGCTGACGATGTACGACGGACGCACCAAGCTCGCCGAGCAGGTCGCCGGTGAGGTCCGGAAGCACTTCGGCGACACAGTGTTGCGGACGGTGATCCCGCGAAGCGTCAAGGTGTCCGAGGCGCCCGGGTACGGGATGACCATCCTCCAGTACGACGCCGGGTCACGCGGCGCGCTGGCCTACCTGGACGCCGCCCGCGAGATCAACGCACGGGGCGGGCCGTCTGGTCCGGGAGACCTCGTATCCACGCCCACCGCGGGTGAAGCTGAGGGCGTCGACCGCCCGGAGGAGAACTGATGAGCCAGCAGCGTAAGGGCGGTCTCGGGCGGGGTCTCGCGGCCCTCATCCCCACCGGCCCCGACGAAGGGCCTCGGCTCGGTAACGACGCCGCCGACCTGATCCTGGGGCCGCGTGGTGGCGGTCCGCGCACCACTCCCCCACGTCCGCGCTCGTCCGGGGCCGGGAATCGGGGTACGGCGGATATGGAGCTCACCGGTACCGCGTCATCGACGGCTCGCGGGGCCGACGCTGGCTCGCATGCCGACGATGGCGCGCCGGTTTCACGTGAAACAACCGAGTTGGTGGACCCCGGCGCCGTCTACCGGGAGATCTCCCCGGCCGAGATCGACCCCAACCCGAAGCAGCCCCGTACCCATTTCGACGAGGAGGCGTTGGCTGAGCTCGCTCATTCCGTCAAGGAATTCGGACTCCTCCAGCCCATCGTCGTCCGTGAGATGTCCGGTGGGCGCTATCAGCTCATCATGGGTGAGCGACGCTGGCGGGCGAGTCAGCGCGCGAAGCTCGAGACGATCCCGGCGATCGTCCGGCAGACCGACGACGAGGATCTGCTGCGGGACGCTCTCCTCGAGAACATCCACCGGGTACAGCTCAACCCGCTCGAAGAAGCCGCCGCCTACCAGCAGCTGCTGGAAGAGTTCGACGTGACCCAGTCAGAACTCGCGACGCGCATCGGCCGGTCCCGCCCCGCGATCACCAACAGCATCCGCCTGCTCCAGCTGCCGACAGCCGTACAGCGGCGGGTCGCAGCAGGTGTGTTGTCAGCGGGACATGCGCGCGCACTTTTGGGCCTCGAGGCGGGGGCGCCGGCACAGGACGAACTCGCCGCCCGGATCGTCGCCGAGGGCCTGTCGGTGCGGGCGACCGAAGAGCTCGTCACCCTCGCCAACCGCGATCCCGGGGACACCACGGACAAGCCCAAGCCCGCGCCCCGCGGACGCCAGCGTAACCCCGAGCTGGAGGCGGTGGCGGGTCGGCTGTCCGACCGTTTCGAGACGTCGGTGTCGGTGACGATGGGGCGCCGCAAGGGACGTATCACCATCGACGTCGGCGACACCGATGATCTGGCCCGGGTACTCGCACTTCTCGAGGGCGGGTCGACCGCAGCGCCGCGATGATCTCCCTCCGCCCGCTGGACCTGTCGGCGGTGGACCAGTTGGGTCCTCGCGCCCGGCGTTGCGTCTATTGGCAAACCGACGGTGAGCAGTCCCCGGGAGATCCGGAGTTCGAGAAGGAAGCGTGGATCTCACACGTATCCCTGGAATGGGGTGTCTGCGGCCAGCTCGCCACCTACGGGGACCGATCGACGGCTGCCGCCTTCTACGCCCCCCCGGGGATGGTGCCTCGGGCGACGTGCTTCCCGACCTCGCCTGTCGGCGCTGACGCTGTGCTGCTCGCCGGCATGAGTGTCGAGCAGGGCGCACCGGCAGGGGTACTGACCGCGTTGCTCGACGCCGTCGTCGTCAATGTCCGAAGCCGCGGAATCAAGGCCATCGAGGCCTTCGGGGTCACGTCCGAGGACCCCGGGCATGTTACGTCACGTGACGGGTGCGGCGCGGACTCGTGTGTGCCGGGGATGAGCTTTCTCGTCGAGCACGGTTTCACGGTGGTGGCACCCCACGAGACCCATCCCCGCCTCCGGCTCGATATCGAGAGCGAGCACTTGTGGAAGGCGGACGTGGAGCGCGCCCTCGATCAGCTCTTCGCCGAACACGGATTCGCCACCCGGCGGCTCGGGGTGCTGTCGGGCGCGTCGGCGAGCGCAGTCGCCCGGGGACTCTGACACCCCGGGGACTCTGACGCCCGGGACTCACGACACCCCGGCCCCGACTCCCCCGGGGTGGCCGGAGCCGCGATCAGTCGCGCTGGCGCTGCTCGTAGTCGATGAGGGCGTCGACGGACATCGACCCGGTGGGATGATCGTCCTCGTCGAGGAGGTACAGACGTTTCACGCCCACGAGGATCGAGTCGATGATGGTGTCCTGGGCGGCACGATCGCCGAGGATCTCGAGATCCTGCGGGTTGTACGCGTAGCCCAGGTAGATCTGCACGGACGGCATGCGGGTCATTCGCAGCAACGGCCAGCTCCGGCCATGGGTCCGGCAGTCGCGAAGAGTGGTGCGGCTGACGATCTCCCGCTGGATGAAGCCGGAGAGGGCCTCACCGAGCATGGACTCCGCGCCGAGCGAGTTTCCGAAGTAGAACGTCGCGACCCCGTTGCCCACCGGATTCGGGTGGCGGTCCAGGCGGAGCGAGATGATGAGATCGGCGTTGAACGCGTTGGCTATCTCGGCGCGCTCGGGATCGGTCGGGATCATCGCCTCGGGCCGGGAGAGGAAGACCTCCACGCCGGCCTGGTTCATCCGCTCGGAGAGCCGCCGGGTGATGTCCCAGAGCAGTTCCGCGTCGGTGATGGTCCCGTAGGGGGTGTCGATCCGGATCGGGTTCTCGGACCCACTGGGGCCGGGATCGAGGACGATCCGTTTACCGGCGAGCATGGGACCGGAGGTGCGGGCCCGCTCCTTCTCGACGAGAGAGGCGACGTCCCCGCCCTTGAACAGGGTCGAGAACCGGCTCAGGGTGTCGAGGGTCTCGGCACCGACCACACCGTCTGCGGGGAGCGCGCAGTCGCGCTGGAAATCGGTGACGGCCGCGTGCGTGAGGGGGCCGAAGGTCCCGTCCACCAGGCCGGCGTAGAACCCGAGCTCGCCGAGTCTGCGCTGCAGTTGGGCGATATCGTCCCCCGCCATCGGCCTGGAGACGATATAGCTCAGGTCCCGGGTCCCCAGCACGTGGCTGGCGTCGTGGAGCGCGGCCTGGGTGGCCGGACCCACGATCCCGTCGGAGATCAGCGCACGCGCCTGCTGGAAGGCGAGAACAGCCTTCTCCAGGTCGGCGTCGAAGACGGCGTCGGTACGCGCGAGCACAGACCCGGTCTCGGGTTCGGTGACCCCGACCGACTCGATGTTGTGCAACAGACCCATGCCCGCGAGGGTGGCCCGGATGGTGGCCACCTCGGGCCCACGGTCACCACGCCTCCACGCCATGGGTCTCCTCCCGCTCTCCTAGTGTTGGGTACCCGGATGAACTTACCGCCTCACACGCGGACGTGCCCCGTCCGCGCCGGGCGGTGGGGGAACGCCACGGGGGAGCGCCACAGGGTGGCGACACAGGGTAGCGACCCGGGGCCGCCGGCGTGTGCGTCAGGCGCCGAGGACGTCGCCCAGCTCGGCTCGGAGCGCCGACTTGGACTTGGCGCCCGTGATGCGCTTGACCGGCTGTCCCTCCGAGAACAACAGCATCGCGGGGATCGCGGTGATCTGGTACTCGGCGGCGAGTTCCTGGTTGGCTTCGACGTCGACCTTGGCCACGGTCAGCTTGTCCGCCTCCGAGCCCGCCAGCTCGTCGAGGACCGGCGCCATCATGGTGCACGGGCGGCACCATGTGGCCCAGAAGTCCACGAGAACGGGCTTGGAGCCGCTGGCGGTGAGCACGGCGTCGGCGAAGTCGGCCTCGGTGACGTCGATGATGTTGGGGGTGTCGGCCATGAGGTGGTCCTTTCGGGTGGGTGGACGGGGCCCGGTTGTTCCGGGCCCGGTGCGGGCTCAGGCCTGCTCTGCGAGCCAGCGCTCGGCGTCGATCGAGGCGGCGCACCCCGAACCGGCGGCGGTGATGGCCTGGCGGTAGCGCTTGTCGACGAGGTCGCCACAGGCGAACACCCCGGGAAGGGAGGTGGCGGTGGTCTGACCGGTGAGGACGTAGCCGTCCTCGTCGACCTCGACCTGGTCGCGGGCCAGCTCGGAACGGGGATCGTGGCCGATCGCGACGAACATGGCGGCGGTCTCGAGCTCACTGGTCTCACCGGTGACGGTGTCGCGCAGACGGAGCTTCTCGACCGAACCGGTCGCGCCGGCCAGCACCTCGTCCACGGCCGTGTTGAGGACAAACGAGATCTTCTCGTTCTCCCGTGCCCGCTCGAGCATGATCTTGGAGGCGCGGAACTCCTCACGGCGGTGCACGATCGTCACTGAGGAACCGAACTTGGTGAGGAAGGTGGCCTCCTCCATGGCGGAGTCGCCGCCGCCGACCACGACGATCGGCTTGTCGCGGAAGAAGAATCCGTCGCACGTGGCGCACGAGCTCACGCCCCGGCCGAGGAACTCCTGCTCCCCCGGGACCCCGAGGTAGCGTGCCGCGGCACCCATCGCGAGGATCACGGCGCGGGCGCGGTGTTCCTCTTCCCCGACCCGGACGGTCTTGATGTCCCCGGCGAGGTCCATGGACGTCACGTCCTCCATCCGGAGGTCGGCGCCGAACCGCTCGGCCTGCTCGCGCATCTGCATCATGAGATCGGGGCCCATCATGCCCTCGGCGAAGCCGGGGAAGTTCTCGACCTCGGTCGTGGTCATGAGCGCGCCACCGAACTGGGAGCCCTCGAAGACGACGGGCTTCAGCTCGGCCCGCGCGGAGTAGATGGCGGCGGTGTACCCGGCCGGACCGGATCCGACGATGATGACGTCGTGGACGGTGTCGCTCATGAGTTCTCGGGGCTCCTCGGGCGGTTGGTGGCTCGTGAGTCGGAACCGGCATCAGGTGCCGGGTCTTCTAGAGGCCACAACACCCCGGGGGGCTGCCTTGTTCCCGCGCCCGCCCACCGGGTGACGGGAGGAACACCCTCACACGGTGAGGGTGACCCCCTCGAGCAGGGCCGCGAGTTTCGCGCGGCCACGGGAGCACCGGCTCTTCACGGTGCCCGGGGGGATGTTGAGCAGGTGGCTCGCCTCGGCGACGGTGCACCGCAGCATGTCGACGACGACGACGGCGTCCCGCTGATCGTCGGGCAGTTCCGCCAACGCCTCGGCCACGATGATCGCGTACGCCGGGTCCTGGTGGAAGTGGTCACGCAGGGTGACCTGTTCGTGCAGGGACGGGGTGAGCTGGGTGTGGGTGCGCAGGCGCTGGGCCCGCATCTTGTCCAGGCAGGCGTTGACCACGATGCGGTAGAGCCACCCCTGGACCGGGCAGGCGTGGCGGAAGGTATCCGCCTTCCGGTACGCCGAGACGAGAGCCTCCTGCAGGGCCTCGGCGGCGTCGTCGCGGTTGAACGACGTGCGGATGGCCAACCGCCAGAGGTAGTCGTAGTGCCGCCGGACGAGGGCGGAGAAGGCGTCGGGGTCGCCGGCGACGTGCGCGTCCAACAGTTCGGCGTCGGACAGCGGTGACTCGGCTGTCAGTACGGACTGGGCCCTGGGAGCGGACTCTGCCCTGAGAACGGACTCTGCCTTGGGAGCGGACGGGGCGCCGAGCGGGGATTCCGCGCCTGCGGGCGGGGCAGGGCAACCCGCCGCTGTCGGGACGGCGGTACCGGTGTTCACGGCCGTCACCGTAACCCGGCCGGGCCCCCCGTGGGGACGTCTCCCGGCCGGTCAGCGGGTCAGTTCGACCTCGCTGATCGTGGCCTCGTAGGACTGGGCACCGGAGGTACCCAGGCGGGTGATCCACACCAGGACGTACCCGGACTCCCGCGGGTCATCGATCGTCACGGTCGCCGACCCGTCGCGGACGGTGCCCGCTCCGAGACGGGTGGTCTCGTCGAGTGACTCCGGAGAGGCACCGGGCGCGGACCGCACCTCGAAGCGCACGCCGTCATCCCCCGATCGGAGCACCACCCGTCGGACCTCCTGCTCACCGTCCAGTGTGAGCATCAACCCGATACCCGGCTTGTAGGCCGACGGGCCGTCGCCGATCTGGGATCGGTAGGCGTCGCTGGACCACGAGGTGGACCGGTCACCGTCGACCACGTTGGGGGCATCCGCCGAGTTCTCCGCGACGCCGTTCGAGGACGAGGGCTGCCAGGTGGTGACGGTCGACACGGAGACCGGGGTGGTCGGGGTGGCCTCCTCCGCCTCGTCCGCCTCGTCCCCGGTGTCACCTGCGGCGGAGTCATCGGCCGCGGGCTCGGCGGTCTGGGCGGCGCGACTGGCCTGGGCGGCCCGTTCGATCGCGTCGAGCTGCTGTGAGAGCGGGGTGTCGTTGCGGGTGCCGCCGAACCCCCCGAGCATCCACGTGAACAGCAAGGCGATCACCACGACCGCGGCTGCGCCGGTCCCGGCCATGATCTGCCAGCGGCGCTTCTGGACCTCCGGGTCCGGCTCGCTGTACGGCGCGGGTTCGAAACCCGCCTCCGCCGAGGACCACTCCGCCGAGGACCACTCCCCCGACGACCACTCCCCCGACGTCCATCCCGTCGTCGCGGCGCCCGCCGGGTAGGCGACCCGGGAGGAGGCCCCGGGGGCGGCGCGCCGCGGCCCGCCGACGCGATCGGTCACCATCGCCCTCACGGTGGCCGCCGAGCTGACCGACGACCCGTCGAGAGACCGCATGGCCAGCACCGCGGATTCCGGCGCCACCCCGGTACCGGCCACCGTGGGGTCGAGGACCTCGTCGTCGTCGTCCCTCCGGGCGGGACCGGGCCGACCGTCGGTCGGTTCGTACAGATCGGAACCCTCGGGCAGCGGGAGCGGCCACGCACCGGTGAGCAGCGCATAGAGGGTAGCGCCCAGGCCCCGCACGTCGGACCGGGCGTCGTCCCCCTCGCGGACCCCGGGGAAGGCCAGGACGGCGCGCCCGTCCTCGGTGAGACGGATTCGGTCCGGCGAGTCGAGGCCCAGGGTCAGGCCCACCTCCTCGGCACGGGTCGCGGCGTCCGCCAGACCCCACACCGCACCCACGGCGGAGTCGGGGTCCGGCTCGGCCACGGCCGCGGCGAGACTGCGTCCGGGGATCCACTCCGAGACCACGATGCCGCCCGCGCGGCCGCGGATGACGTCGAGCACGCGCGCCGACCCGTCCGCGTAGACCGTGGTGAGCGCGACGGTACGGTCGAGCACCCCCGTCGCCGAACCCGGGGGCTGCTCGCCGGGGAGCGGGTCGACGAAGGTCAGGGCGACGAACCTCCCCAGGCGCCGGTCGCGGGCCTTCCAGAAGGACTGGCCGGCGACACCACCGCACGGTTCGAGGAGCTCGTACCTGCCGCCGGAGACCAGGCCTCCGACGGTCAGACGCGGTGGCGACGAGGCGGTGTCCGGTGCCGGGGCTCCAGTCTGTTCACCCACCCGTTGACCCTCCTCGCCTGGTGCGGCAGCCCGTCAGGAGGCGCCGCTCGTGATCCCTGAGTGTACGTACCGGCCCCGCGTGGATTCGACTATCTCCTCAGACGCCCCACGAGTCCGCGGAGAACGGGGGTGATCGAGTCGAGTTCCGGCAACCGGGACCGCGACAGGATCAGACCGGTCACCGCGAGGGTGATGACGGCGGCGACACCGGCACGCAGGACGAACCCGATGCTTCCGACGGCGTCGGTGAGGGCGTCCATCGGCAGGATCGTGTCCACCGCGAGTGCGACCAGGGCGCCGACGATCGACGCGCCGAGGGTCCACGAGGCCGACCGGAGGGTCTCGCGACCACGCAGGGACCCCAGTTTCGACCGCAGCAGGACGAACCCGGCGACGGCGCCGACGACCCAGCCGATGCCGTTGGCCAGGGCCAGGCCGATCACCACGTGGGACCGCTGGTCGGCGACCACGGGGACGAGGAGCGACAGGACCACGCGGACGACCGTGATCGCGAGGATCATCGCCGTCGGCGTCCAGTAGTCCTCGCGGGCGTAGAACACCCGCTGCTGCAGCAGGACCACGGCGTAGGGCACCAGCGTGAACGCGCCGAAGGTCAGGGTCAGGCCGAGCACCTGGGCGCTCTCGGCGTCGAAGTTCCCGTAGCGGAACAGGCCGGTGGCGATCGTCGGGCCGAACGCGGTCATGAACGCGATGATCGGCAGCAGCCCGAACAGGGACAGCCGCGTCCCCAGCGAGATGTCCCGCACCACCGCGTCGTTGCGGCCGGCCACCCCGTTGTCCGCCAGGCGGGGGTTGATGGCGGTGAGCAGGGTGACGCCGATGATCCCGTACGGGACCTGCAACAGCAGCCAGTAGGTCTGGTAGATGGCGATGGCGGCCTCGTCCGCAGCCGACCCGATGCGGTTGGTCATGACCAGACCGACCTGCGAGATGAGGACATAGGTCACACCGGCGACGGCGTGCCCGCCGAACTGCTTGATGCGGGGGTCCAGACCCCACTGGGGGCGCAGGTCCACGCCCGCGCGACGCAGGGCCGGCACCAATACCGCCGCCTGCAGCACCACGCCCAGGGTGGTGCCCAGGCCCAACAGCAGGATGGGCGCGCTGAGCAGGTTGACCGGCGCGGCCGGGTCGATGCCGCTGCCGACCACCGCGAACAGCACCAGTGTCGCGATGGCCACCAGGTTGTTCCACACCGGCGCCCACGCCCCGGGACGGAAGACACCGTTGTAGTTGAGGATCGCGAGCATCACCGAGAACACGCCGTAGAAGAAGATCTGCGGCAGCAGCAGGAACGCGAACGCGGTGGCCAGGTTCGTGTTGACCTCGCCGTCGCCCAGGTTGAGCTCGGTGAGCAGCGGCGCGCACGCCACCGCCACGACGGTCGCCCCCAGTGCCAGGACCGAGGTCACGGTGAGCAGGCGACGGATGAAGGACACGCCCCCGTCCTCGTCCTCCTGCGCGGCCTTGGCCAGCAGCGGCATGAACATCGCGGTGAGCACCGAACCCAGGACGAGCTCGGTGATCATGTTGGGCAGCGTGTTGGCGGTGTTGAAGGCCGACGCCACGGCGGGGCCGAGCACGGTGAGGATGAGGATCATCCGGACGAACCCGGTGATGCGGCTCGCGAGGTTGGCCACGGCCATCGATCCCGTCGAGCGCATCACCGACGCGTCGGAGGAGTCGCGGTTCCGTGCCCCGGTCCCCCCGCCGGGCGTCGCCGGGCCCGCTGCGGACCGCTCCGGGGTCGGGGCGATCGGCCGCGCGATCGGCCGCTCGATCGACGGCGCGGGCGCGGCGTCCGGGATGAACGAGTCGGCGACCGGCGGCGGGGAGGCCGGGCCCGGCAGCACGCAACTGCCCGCCTCACGGCGTCGGCCGCGGAGGCCGGGATCCGGTCTGCGCAGTTCGGGTCCGGGGGACCCCTGCTCGTCGTTCACGGTCGGTGCCCTTCGTCCGCGGGGTCGAGGATGCCCCGACGGTAGCGCAGGTACCGCCGGCCCCCGAGGACGAGGGCGAGGGCGGCCGCGGCCAACGCGAACGCCTGGGCGACCGGGTAGCCACCGGTCTGGACGGACAGCTCCACCGGCTCCGACAGCGGGCGCCCGTCGGGACCCTCGAGGACGAACGCCACGGTGTGGCGTACGCCGCCCTCGGCATCGGACTGGGTGGGCACCTGCAGGGTCCGCGACCCCGAGGCCGGGATCTGGACGACCCCCACCGGCTCCACCGTGATGTCGTCCGGCGCGGTGACGGTGACGCCGACGCGCACCGGGAACGGCAACGCGTTCCGGGTCACCAGCAGCAGTGGGCTGTTGGGGCTGGCCATGGTGAACACGCTGCCGGGCGGCAGCAGGTCCACCCTGCCGAGCGAGCGGGAGACCGTCTGCTCGAGGCGGTCGAGGCGCTCGGCGGTGGCGGCGCGGGCGTCCGCCCCGGAACCGGACCCGGGTGACGTGCCGTCTCCCCCCGCCCGCCGGCCGGTCTCCGACAGGGCCCGGAGGGCTTCGGTCATCATCGGGTCGAGGTGGCCCTCGGCGTCCGCCGAGGTGGGATCGGCGGCGTCGACCAGTGACCGCAGCGTGCCGATCCCCCGCAGGGCGTCGGAGACGCGACGGTCCACCCCGGCCAGGTCCACGGCCCCCGGGTCGACGGCGCCCGTGGGGTCGTCCGCCAGGGATCCGTCCGGGACGGTGACCGGTCCGGCCAGGCGCTCGGTGAGCGGCACCGCGCGCATCCTCCCCGCCGCCAGTTGGGCGCCGAGGGTCTCCAGCAGCGAGCCGGCGGCCTCGCCGTCGACGCTCCACACCTGCGGCGGCACGGCCAGGACCCCCTGACCGTCGGACGGGCCCGAGGGGTCGGTGTCGGCAGCGGGACCGGTGCCCGCGGAAGGCCCGGCGCCGGCCGCGCCGGCGGCCTCGAGCGGGGCGATGGGGGCGGGCCCGGCGTCGATGGCGTCCACGACCGGCGCGAGGAGCGCGGCCCTCGCGTTCTGGAGTCGGGCCGCCGCGGAGTCGGCGGTCAGCCAGTACCGGGTGTCGGGGTCGGAATAGCGCGGGTTCTCCGGCGCGGACCCGGTCGCGGCGAGGGCCGCCCCGATCGGCGCCGAGTATGTCAGCGCGCGTCCGCCGTCGGTCCCGGCCAACCCCACCATCCCGGGGGGCGGGACGATACCGGTGTCGGTCCGCGTCGACGGGGTCGCCACCACGGCGGTGGCGCCGGGCTCCCCCAGTGCCTCGGCGGTGCCGGGCAGCAGGGTCCCGGACGCGGGGACCAACACGTCGGGGATCGGGGACACCCCGAGGATCCGCTCCACGGAATCGTCGCTGTCCAGCGCGGCCCGGGTGAGCTCGGTGGACCCCACCGCGCCGACCGCCTCGAGGCCGGCCTGGGCGGCCGGCAGCGTCACCACGCAGGTGCCCTCGGCCAGCGCCCGCAGCTCGTCCAGCCAGCGTTCGGCGTCGGCTTCCACCGCCCCGGGATCGGCGGGGGCGGACCGCTCCGGGTCCTCCCGGCCGCCGCGGTTCCGCCCGGAGGAACCCCCGTCGTCGCCGCCGGTGCCGTTCCCGATGAGCACGGCGCGGCCGTCGGCGATCTCGGACACGGTCCCCAGCAGCTCCGGGTCCACGCCCAGGCACACCGCCTGTCGCAGGTCCTGCCCGCCGGGCCCGTCGAACGCGTCGTCGGCCGCCCGGACCAGCCCGGTGAGCCGACCGCCCTCGGACAGCTCGCGCAGGAGCGAGTCGTCGGTCAACGCGACCACCGGGTCCGGGCCTTCCGCTCCGGGCACCGTCGCGATCCGCGTGGGTGCCGCCGCCAGCGGCCACATCATGGTCAGCGGGACCGGAGTCGGGCCCCGCCCGTCCGCCGGCCCGGGTGCGACCACCTCGTCGTCGTCGTCGATCCCCGGTAGGGCCGCCGGCTGCGGCGCCTCGAGCACGGGCAACTGGGTGCGGGCGTCGTCGAGTCGCGCGGGCGACCCGCCCTCCGGGGTGCCGTTGACGTTGACGAGGAGCGGATAGATGCCGGGTTCGGTCAGCTGCAGGTCAGGGGCCGGGTCGCCGGGGATCTCCCGGGCCGGCATGGACACGCGGTACGGCACGGACTGCCCCGGCGCCACGGTCTCGGCCACCCGCAGGAACTCGCCGCGGACCGCGAACGACGGCTCGGACCACACCAGCGGTTCGCGCACCGCCTCCGCGTCGGCGGCGCGGGGCCCGCGCTGGAGCCGGACGTCGACCGACTCGAGGGGGATGTCGCCGACGTTGGTGATGGTGCCGGACACCGTGACAACGGGGACCCCGGACTCGGTGCCGACCGCGACCCGGCCCCCGCCACCCGCCCCGCCCGGGCCCCCCGCCCCGTCGAGGACGGTCGGGGAGATCTCGTCGATGGTGATCCGGGCCAGTGTCGGCGCCGGGTTGGGGATGTACCCGGCCGCCGCGGCCTCCGCGGGGGTGATCGCGCCGGCCGGCTGGACACCCCACAGCGGGACGAACGCCAGCGCCGCACACAGTGCCGTCGGGACGACCGCCCGGACTGCGCGCCCAACCGGCCGCCCGGTCACGGCCCGGACTCCTCCGGCGCGTGGTCGCGAGGGGTGACGCCGTGCGCCCCGGTGCGGCGGACCGGCTCGGGGCCGTCCGCCCGGCGGGACGGGTCCACCATCTGCGCGTCGGCGGGCGGGGGATTGTCGCCGGCCAGTTCGGCGCGCGCGAAGTCCGGGAGCAGGGTGCGGGCGGACTCGACCAGTCGCCGCTCGTCCGGGTACGCGAGGCGCCGGGGCAGGTCGTCGAACGCGAACCAGGCGACCTCGGTGATCTCCGGGTCCTCGTCGCACAACTCGCCGTGGTCGTAGCGGACGAGGTGGTGGTGGACGGTCTTGTGGATGCGCCGGCCCTCGGCGACGAACCAGTAGTCGATGGTGCCCAGCGGGGCCAGGACGGTGCCGTCGACACCGGTCTCCTCGAGTACCTCGCGCCGGGCCGTCTCCGCGACGGTCTCCCCCGGCTCGATGTGCCCCTTCGGCATGGACCACAGCATGCGGCCTCGGCGGTCCAGCCGACCGATGAGGGCGACCTCCAGCCGGGACAGGTCGGGCTCAGGTCCCTTCCCCGCCTCCGCGAGGTTCCGGACCACCAGGCCGCCGGCCGAGGTCTCCAGCACCGTCTTGAGTCGCTGGCCACCGCGGGGATGCCGCGCGCCCCCGCGACCGCCGCGGGCGTTCTTGGCGCCGGCCTTGCCGCCCTGGTGGGTGCCGGGCTTGGTGGTCTTGGCCGCGGCCTTGGACCCGCCCTTGCCACCGGCCTTGGAGCCGGTCTTGGACCCGGTGCCGCCGCCGGCCTTCGCGGGCCCGGACGTGCGGGTGGTGTTGGTGGAGCTCGCCTGGCCACCGCCGCCCGACTTGGACCGGCCGGGCTGACGCGGGTGACGGGGGGCCTGGCGGGAGGTGGCGCCGGCGGTGCCGTCGCCGGTCTTCACCGTGTGGGTGGCGTCGGGGCTCGACGGCTGATTCTGGTTCTCGGGTGCGCGGCCCTGTCCCCGACCGCCGCGCCGACCGCGTCCGCCGCGGCGGCGACGCCGTCCCTGCCGGGACTGACCGTCGCCGGAGGGGCCGGTGGAGCCGGTGGGCCCGGACTGGCCCCCCTGGCCGGACTTCTGACCCGGCTTCTGACCGCCGCCCCCGGCGTCCCGGGGCGCCGGTTTCTGCTTGTCGCCCTGCGCGCTGCGCTGGCCGTCGGACCCCTTCGCGGCAGCGCTGTCCCGCTTCTGACCTGCGGCGTCGCGTCCCGCGGCGCCGGGTCCGGCGGGCCGACGCGCACGACGACGCCGCGGCGCGTTGGCGCGCGGTTCGGCGGGACGATCGGCTTCGGACACCCATCGATGCTACCGGCCGGGGGTGAGTGGACCGGAATCCACGGCGCGCCGCGGCCCGGCCGCGTGCGGGTCAGGCCCCGAGCGCCGGACCGACGACCCGCCAGGAATCCCGCAACTCGCGGGTGAACAGGGCGAAGGTGTGGGCGCCGCTCGGGTAGCGGTCATAGGTGAAGGGCACGCCGCCGTCCCGCAGCGCGCGGGCCATGTGGCGGGTGCCCAGGTCGGCGGCGAGCTCCGTCGGCGCCCCGATGGCGAAGGTCGCCGACCCGATCTCCGGCGAGTCGTGCGGGCCGGGGTTGCCGGGGGCGGACGCGAGGTAAAGGGCGGTGCCGCGGAGGCGCTCGACATGGTGGGAGGGGTCGTGTGCGAGCCAGGCCGGGTCGTCCGGCGGGCCGAACGCGTTGTGGACGTTGCCGCCGCCGCGCGCGACCATGGCGGTCATGGCGGCGCGACCGAACGGAGTGGAGACCTCGGGGAATCCGGACAGGGACGCGGCGGCGGCGTAGTGGTGTCGGCTCCGCGCGGCGAGGGTCAGCGCCGGGCCGCCGGACATGGACACGCCGATCACGCCGCGGGTGCCGTTCAGGGCGTGGGCGCCGGCGAGCGCGGCGGGTAGTTCGGAGTCGAGGAAGGTGTGCCAGCGGTTGACGCCGAGGACGGGGTCCTCGCGCTGCCAGTCGGTGTAGAGGCTGAACCGGCCGCCCTCCGGGCTGGCGACCAGGACGTGTTTGTCGGCGAAGAAGTCCTCGTAGTCGGTGTGATAGGCCCAGCCGACGTGGTCTTCTCCCCCGCCCACGCCGTTGAGCAGGAGCAACAGCGGTGCCGGCGACGGGCTCGCGGGGAGGAGGAGGAACGTGGGGACGGCCTTGGCCATGGACGGGGACCACACGTCGGCGAGCACCTTGCGGCCCTCGACCGGTTGGACGCGCAGGATCTGTGGCCGCGAGGTGTCGGCCGGGGGCGGCGCGGTGGGGCGGGGCGAGGTGGTGAATCCGAGGGCCGTGGAGGTGTCGACGCCGCCGGCGGACTGCGCGCCTGCGAGCGGGTGGACCGCGCCGGTCAGCGCCACCGCGGCCGTGAGCGCGACGGCCGTCGGTGCGATGCGCCGACGGGTGGGTGACGGGCGTGGGTATATACGACGACGACGAGACACACCCGTCACTCTAGATCGCTTCTGTATCACGGGACAGAATGTCGGTCTCGTGGCGGCCGGGGACGGTCCCGCGGCGGCGGGCGCGGCTAGAGTCCGCGGTATGAGCTCTGGCCCGTCCACCCACGCCCTGGTCCTGCGACACCGGGCCAAGCCGGGCCGTCGCGACCAGTTGATCGAGGTGTGGCGCCGGCACATGCCCGAGGCCGTCCAGGCCAACGACGGGCACCGGGCCTATGTGCTGTGCGCGTCCCACGTGGATCCGGACGTGATGGTGGTGTTCCAGCACTACCGGGACGCCGCGGCCGCCCAGGAGTTCCTCGGTAACCCCGCCTACCTGCGATACCTGGAGGAGTCGAGCCCGCTGCTGAGCGGCCCGCCCGAGGTGGAGGCCGTGGACCCGCTGTGGTCGAAGGTCGTCGCGGCGGGTGGGTGAGGCGGCGCGCCGGGCATTCCGGCAGCGCATCCGGCCCGGATGCGCTGCCTTGTCGACTTGCGCGCCCCGAATGGTCCATTCCCGCAGCATGACCCGGTGATCGGCGTACATTCCGGCAGCAGAGGTCGGCGAGGCGGTGTACCCGGGACTGCGTGTGCCGGCGGTGCCCCCGCCCGGCCGCCGGCGCGGCCCTGCCCACTCGTGGACCCGGCTCACACCGGGCCCATCCGGCCCACGGGGCTGATCCCGCCCGGCCCCGAGCGCGCGGGTCAGGGATTGTCGGGCCCACTCGGTAAAGTCGGGCCCGTGACAGCCCGCAGACCGACCCCCGACCGCAGTGCCGCCGACAGCAGCGCCGCCGCCGAACGATCCGCCTCCGATCGACACGACGCCGCGGTGTTCTCGGCGTTGCAGGACGGACCGGGTTCCCGGCCCGACCCGGCGGAGGTCGAGGCGCGCCGGGTCCGGTTGCTCGCGGGCGCCCAGACCACGATGAACGACCTGGCCGACGTGCTGGCCCCACTCGCGACGGCGTTCGGTGGCGCCGGGCACGAGCTCTACTTGGTGGGTGGCAGTGTCCGCGACGCCGTGCTCGGCCGACTGGGCACCGACCTGGACTTCACCACGGACGCCCGGCCCGAGACGGTGCGGGCCATCCTCGACGACTACGCGGACGCGGTGTGGGACACCGGGATCGAGTTCGGCACGCTGTCGGCCGTCAAGCGGGACGGTGGCGGGATCGAGCAGCAGATCGAGATCACCACGTTCCGTGCCGACTCCTATGACGGGGTGACCCGGAACCCCGAGGTCGTCTTCGGTGACACCCTCGACGGTGACCTGATCCGGCGCGACTTCACGGTCAACGCCATGGCGGTGCGTCTGCACCCGGACGGGCGCCAGGAGTTCGTCGACCCCCTGAACGGGATGGACGCCCTGCTCGCCGGCGTCCTGGACACCCCGGCCGCACCGGAGCAGTCGTTCTCCGACGACCCGCTGCGCATGCTGAGGGCCTGCCGGTTCGTCTCCCAGCTGGGGTTCACCCTCGCGCCGCGGGTGTTCCGTGCGATGGCGGAGATGACCGGGGAGATCGACCGCATCACCGTCGAACGGGTGCGGACCGAACTCGACAAGACCATCCTCGGCGACTACCCGATCGACGGCATCAACATGCTGTGCGAGGCCGGGTTGGCCGACCGGGTGTTGCCCGAGGTGCCCGGCATGAAGCTCGAGCGCGACGAGCACATGCAGCACAAGGACGTGTACTGGCACTCGCTCACGGTGCTCAAGCAGGCCATCGACCTCGAACCCGAGGGGCCCGACCTGGTGCTCCGCTGGGCGGCGTTGCTGCACGACGTGGGCAAGCCCGCCACACGGGCGCCCAAGCCCGGCGGCGGCGTGACCTTCCACCACCACGAGGTGGTCGGCGCGAAGATGGTGCGCAAGCGCATGCGTGCGCTCAAGTACTCCAAACAGATGATCGAGGACGTCTCCGGCCTGGTGTTCCTCCACCTGCGCTTCCACGGGTACGGCGAGGGTCAGTGGACGGACTCCGCGGTGCGCCGCTACGTCTCCGACGCCGGACACCTGCTCCCGCGCCTGCACCGGCTGGTCCGGGCGGACTGCACGACCCGCAACAAGCGGCGGGCGGCCAAGCTGCAGGCCAACTACGACTCGCTGGAACGGCGGATCGCCGAGATCGAGGAGAAGGAGGACCTCGCGCGGGTCCGCCCCGACCTCGACGGCAACGAGATCATGACGCTGCTCGACCTCAAGCCGGGGCCCGATGTCGGTCGCGCGTGGGCGTATCTCAAGGAGTTGCGCCTCGACCGCGGCCCGCTCGACCGGGATGAGGCCGAGGCCGCGCTCCTGAGCTGGTGGGCGGGACAGAACGAACCGCAGCAGAACGGCGGGTCCGGGGGCTCCGCCGAGCAGAACGGCGACCCGGCATGATTGGCGGAGCGGTCGACCGCTACCTCGGTTCGGCCGCTGCGCGGGTCGTCGTCGCCGTCCTCGCCGTCGTCGGCACGCTGCTGCACACCGTCGGAATCCCGGGGCTGCAGCAGACCCCGCCGTACCGCATCGACCTCGACGTCTACCGCGTCGGCGGGCAGGTGTTCCGCGACGGTGGCGACCTCTACGGCGAGCTGCCGCAGCTCGCCCAGGGCGCCCACCTGCCGTTCACCTATCCCCCGCTGTCGGCGCAGCTCTTCTCACTGCTCACGCTGGTGCCGTTGGCGGTCGCGTCCGCGCTGATCACGCTGGCGACCATCGCGGTGCTGGCCTATGTCGTGCACCTGGTGCTCACGCGCACGTGCGAACGCCCGCAGCGGGAGTTGTGGTGGCTCACGGCAGCCATCGTGGCGGTGGCACTGTGGTTCGGCCCGGTGCGCGAGACGATCGGGTTCGGGCAGGTCAACGTCTTCCTCATGGCGCTGGTGCTGGTCGACGTGATCCGCGGCCGCGGCCGCTGGTGGGGCGGCACCCTCACCGGGTTGGCGATGGCCATCAAGCTCACCCCGGCGGTGTTCCTGCTGTACTTCGTGCTGCGGCGCGACTGGCGTGGGCTGGCCACGGCGGTCGTCTCGGCGCTGGCGTTCACCGGGATCGGGCACCTGCTCACCCCGGACGACTCCGCCCGCTACTGGACCTTCGCCATCCGCGACCCGGCCCGGATCGGCGGTCTGGCGTTCACGTCCAACCAGTCGGTGAACGGGTTCGTGCACCGACTCGGCTTCGAGGACACCGCCGCGTCGGTCGCGTGGTTCGTGGTGTCCGCGGCGATCGGCCTGGGGATCGCGTGGGTGGCGTGGCGGTTGCTGCGGTCCGGCCACGAGGTGGCCGCCGCGGTCGCCGTGGGTCACGTGGCCCTGTTCTGCTCGCCCGTGTCATGGGGACACCACTGGGTGTGGGCGGTGCCCGCGGTCGTGCTCACCCTGGTGTGGGCCGACCGCGCGGGACGAGACGGCGACGACGACGAGCGCGGCTGGCTCGCCCTGGCCGGCAGCGGCGTGGTGATCTTCCTGGGCACGCCGCAGTGGTGGGTGCCGCACAGCGAGGGCCGCGAGCTCGGCTGGGGCCCGCTGGAGCACCTCGTCGGCAACGCCTACCTGATCTGGGCGGCGGTCTTCCTCGTCGTCGTCGGACTCCGGGCTTCCCGCCTCGGCCGCCCCGACCTGGGCGGCGATCCCGAACAGCCCGCGCTGCTCGTCAGGGCCACCGCGAGCAGCTGAGCGCCCGCCGTCAAGGCGGAATGGGGATCTGTGGAATGCGGTTCATCGCTCCACAGATCGCGGATCGGGGCTGGTCCGATCAGGGGCTCCCGGGACACGATTCTGGCCATGGACTACTTCTTCGGAGACGGCGTCGGGGACCCGACGCAGTGGCAGGGCGAGCCCGACCTCACCCTCGGAACCGGTGCCGCGGACGCGCTGTGGCTGGACTTCGACGGCGACGGATACGCCGACGACGCCCTGTGGGACTCGGACCTCGACGGCGCCGCCGACCGCGTGGTGACCGACGTGGGCACCGGCGCCCAGGCCGCCTACGCCGATGACGGCGGACGCGGCGTGTGGAACGTCTACGCCGGGGGAGCCGGCGCGCTCGCCGCGGGGTCCGTGGGCGGCGGGTCTGTCGGGGGCGGCTCGGTGGGCGGTGGATCAGTTGCCGCCGGCTCGGTGGGCGGTGGGTCTGTCGGCGCGGGGTCCGTCGGGGCGGGGTCGGTGGGGGGCGGCTCGCTCGGCATGGGGTCCGTCGGGGCCGGCTCCCTGGCGGCCGGATCGGTGCTGGCAGGAGCCGAGGGTGCGGGCGCGCTGATGGGCGGTTCGCTGGCCGCGGGGGCGGACGGGCTGGCCGCCGGCTCGGAGGCGATGGGCGGGCTGCCGGACTGGGGCGCCCTGCTGTCGGATGCCATCGGCGCGATCCACCACGGGTCGGCCGCTGCAGCGGATTCGGCCAGGTGGTCCACTCCCCCGGTCACGGAACCCGATCCGGTGCCGCCGCCCCCGCCGGTCGTGCACACCCCGGCCCCGGAACCCGCGCCGGTGCAGGGCGGGACCGTTCCCGAACCCGCGGAACCGGTCGTCGAGGATGACGGCTCCATCACCGTCGACACGGGCAGCGGGATGCTGTCCGTGGCGGACATGAACGGCGACGGGCGGCTCGACGCCGCGTTGCCGTTCGAACCGCCTCATCTCGAGCTCCCGCACATCGACGCGGGTTCGGTTGCCGGATCGCTCGACGTGGGGGTCATCGACGCCGGCGCGCTCGGCGGTGGCTCGATTGGCGACGACTCGGTTGGTGGTGGCTCGGCCGGTGGGGACGCCGGAGCTGTCGGTTCCGCCGCGGCGGGCTCGGCTGCGACGGGTTCCGCTGCCGCCGGGTCGATGGGCGCGGGTTCGGTCGGCGCAGGGAGCGTCGGCGCAGGTTCGGTCGGTGGCGGTTCCGTGGGTGGCGGCTCGGTGGGCGCAGGCTCGGTGGGTGGCGGTTCGGTCGCCGCGGGCTCTGTGGGCGGGGGCTCAGTCGGTGGTGGCTCGATCGGTGGCGGTTCGATCGCCGCGGGTTCGCTCGGGCTCGGCTCCTGACCTCGTGCGCGTGGCCACGAATGCCGCGATCACCGCGGCGACGGCGTACAGCGCGGCCGGGACCAGCATCAACGACACCGACCGTCCGTCGGCGGGCACCAGCGGCAGGACCGCGACCATCCCCACCACGAACGCCGAGTTGAACAGGGCGTCCTGCAGCGCGAAGACCCCGCCGCGGCGGGCGTCGGGGACGTCGGTCTGCATGGCGTTGTCCGCGACGAGCTTGACCACCTGGGCACCCAGACCGATCAACACCGCGCCCACGACCAGCGCCGTCGGATCGAGGGTCGGGCCGACCGCGAGCTGGGCGACCCCCGAGAGCACCGCGCCCGATGCCACGACGACGATCCGCCGCCGACGGGCGATGGCCCAGGGGGTGACGACGGCGGCCAGGCCCATTCCTGCGGCCACCGCCGCCGACATCAGTCCGAATCCGCCCATCCCGGCGACCACCGGGCCGCCCACGCCGCCGGACTCGGCGTCGCGCAGTAGCAGGATCGCCAGCATCGTGGTGATCCCGAACGCCGCCCGGCCGAGCGTCACGCCGGTCAGCGACACCCACACGAGGGCCGTGGACCGGGCGGCCCGGACGCCCTCGGCCAATCCACCGGCGAACAGGGACAGCGCATCTAGTGCCACGCCCCGGCCGGGATCAGCGCTGAGCTCGTCGTCGTCGGGTCCCAGGTGCCGGCGCGGCAGCGCCAGGATCGCCCACACCCCCACCAGCGCGGCGACCACGGACGGCACGAGGGTCCACGACACCGCGGCGTCCCCGGCGCCGAGGACGGCCAGGACGGCGAACGCCGCGACCGCGCCGACGGCCGTGATGATCGACCCCACGGTGACCAGAACCGAGTTGGCGCCGGCGAGGATCCGGTCGGGCACCACCTTGGGCATGGCCGCGGTCATTCCGGTGTTGATGAGGCGGCCGAGACCGATGGCCACGAGCGAGAGCGCGAACAACATCGCCAGGCCCGCCCCCGTGTGCACGGCGCCGGCGGCGACCAGCGCGATGGTCGCGACGATGGCCACCGTCCTGACCAGCGCCGCGACCGCGACGACGACCCGACGATCCCACCGGTCGAGCGCGGCGGCGACGAAGGGTCCGACGACCGAGTACGGCAGCAGCATAACGGCGAACCCGCCGACGATGGCGGCGGGCGTCGTCGCGGACTCGGGGCTGAACAGCACGATTCCGCCCAGCGCGGCCTGATGGATCCCCTCACTGAGCAGGGCGGCCAGGCGCGCCGTGGACAACCGGCCGAGGCCGTCCGACTCCCGCAGTGCGGCCGCCAGTCGTCCGCGCGGGGGGCCGACCGGATCGGCGGACAGTGAGGTCACGCGAATCACCGTAGCGCTCGCCGCACGAGCGGCGGCCACCGCGGCGGGACCCGATCGAGGGGACGCGCGTGTGGGTCGTCGGCGACGGGGGCATCATGGGGACATGGACACGGGACCGGACGATCTGGGCGGTGGCGGCCTGTTCGGCGACCGCCTCTACTCCGCGATGGACAAGCGTGACCCCGTCGCCGGTTCGCTGCTCATCGCGGCGCCCGACATGCCCGATCCCAACTTCCAGCGCGCGATCATCTACATGATCGAGCACGACCACTCGGGCTCCCTGGGCGTCGTCATCACCCGCCCGAGCGAGACCGAGGTGGAGTCGATCCTGCCCGCCTGGGCCGAGATCTGCGCTCCCCCGTCCGTCTTCCACATCGGGGGTCCGGTCAAACCCGACACCGGGATCGCGCTGGTGGTGCTCGGTTCCGGCGTGGACGGCGACCGGTTCGTCGGGCTCCAGCAGATCGAGGGTCGGGTGCACGTGGTGGACCTGGACAGCGACCCCGATCTCCTGCGCGACCACGTCGAAGGGATGCGGGTGTTCGTCGGATACACCGGCTGGGCCCCCGGACAGCTGCAGGACGAACTCGACCGCGGCGACTGGTACGTCGCCCCCAGCCTGCCCAGCGACCTGCTCGCCCCCGCCCGCGTCGACGTGTGGGGTGCGGTACTGCGGCGTCAGGAGATGCCGCTGCCGCTGTACGCCACCTTCCTGCAGGACGGGGACGTCAACTGACGGCCGGCGCCCCGGATGAGTCTCATTATATGGGATACAGTTTCTAGTTTGTGGGATCGAGTCTAGGCTCGTGCAGGTGGAGACGATGAAGCATGAGTCGACCGCGGTGACCCCGCGGCACTGGCTGGTGCTGGCGGTCGCCACGTTCGTCGCGGCGTCGGGCTCGGCGTTCGTCGTCGGCGTGGGCTTCCTGCTCCCCCACCTCACGACCGTCGAAGGGCTGTCACTCTCGCGGGCCGGGGTGCTGGTCGCGATGCCGCTGGTGGGGATGGCCACGGCGCTGATCGCGTGGGGTTGGCTCGTCGACCGGACGAGCGAGAAGCTGGTCCTGGTCTCCGGCTCGGTCGGTGCCGCGCTGGCCCTGGCAGCCGCACTGTTCGTCGAGTCGTTCACGCTGCTGGCGATCCTGTTGCTGGTCACCGGCGCCTTCACCGCCTCGGGGAACTCCGCGAGCGGGCGGCTGGTCGTCAGCTGGTTCCCGGCCCACCGCCGCGGGCTCGCCATGGGAGTCCGGCAGATGTCGCAGCCTGCCGGATCCGCGGTCGCGGCCATGACCTTGCCGCTCCTCGCGCAGTCGTACGGATTGGCCGCGGCCTTCGCGGTACCCCTGGTCATGGCCGTGGTCTCGGCGGTCGCGGCCCTCGTCGTCGTCACCGACCCGCCTGGCCACCTGGCTGCTCCCCCGTCGGCGCCGAGCGCCGCGGTTCCCACGGTGACCGGCACGGCGTCAGCGACCCGTCCCCCGGCGGACGGGTCGCCGTACCGCGGCTCGGACTACCTGGCCCGGGTGCACGGCGCGTCGGTGCTCCTCGTCCTGCCGCAGGGCATGCTGCAGGCGTTCCTGCTGGCGTGGCTCGTGCTGGGGCACGGCTGGTCGGCGGTCTCCGCGGGAATCGTGGTGACGGCGAGTCAGGTGCTCGGGGCGGTCGCCAGGATCGTGGCCGGCGCGGTGTCGGACCGCGTCGGATCGCGGATGAGACCCCTTCGCGCTGTGGCGATCTCGGTCACCGGCGGCCTGGCAGCCCTCGCTGTGGCCGAGGCGCTGGGAGCCCCCGGGGTGGTGGCCGTGACGCTCGGCGTGGTCGCGACCGTGCTCTCGGTATCCGACAACGGCCTGGCGTTCACCGCCGTCGCCGAATACGCCGGCCCGCGGTGGAGCGGGCGCGCGCTGGGCGTGCAGAACACCGCGCAGTTCGTGGCGATCGCGGCGTCCACTCCCCTGGTCGCTGCCGTGATCGAGGCGGTCGGCTACTGGCCGGTGTTCGCGGGCGCGGCGGTGGTCGCCGCGGTGGCGATCCCGCTGGTGCCGCGCGCAGACGTCGTGCGGGTCTGACGAGGGGCTGGCCGCGGGCCGGGCCTGCCCCGACGGCCGCTGAGTCAGGACGTCCCGGCCGGCAGGGGTTCGCCTCGGTACTGCCCCACCGACCACACGTTGCCCTCCGGGTCGCGGGCGGAGAAGGTGTGATCCCCGTAGTCGGTGTCGTGGAGCTCCATGACGATCTCGGCGCCCGCCGCCCGGGCGCGCTCGTAGACGACATCCGCGTCGGCGGTGACCACGTAGGCCAACCCGGTTCCCGGCGGCATCGCATGGGGATCATCCGGCCCCGGCCGTTGGTCACCGAGCATGACGCCGCCACCCTCGGGCCACAGCAGTTCGGCGTGCACGATGCGGCCGTCCTCGGCATGGGAGACGGTCTCGACGAAACCCAGGGCCTCGACCAACCAGTCGATGACGGCGCGGGCGTCCGAGCACCGGAAGCAGTGCCACACGGTGGGAGCGGGCTGGGTCCCGGGCTGGTGTGCGCTCATGCCCCGAGTCTGCGCCGACCGGCGCGAGCGCGGAAGGGCTCCGACGGGGGTGATGCCAAATCGTGGCTGGCTAGACTGCCCGGCGTGCCGCACGCCCCCTCCACCAGCGCAGAGATCCGCAAGGGTCTTGCCGACTGCTCGACCGTCGGGCTGGGACTCGTCCCGCTCGGTCTGGCGTTCGGGGTGCTGATGACGCAGGCCGGGTTCGACTGGTGGTGGGCACCGGTGTTCTCCATCGTCATCTACGCCGGCTCCATGGAGTTCCTCGCGATCGGCCTGCTCACCGCGGTCACTCCCCTGTACTCGCTGGCCGCCGCGGCGTTCCTGGTGAACTTCCGGCACGTCTTCTACGGGCTGAGCTTCCCGATCGAATCCATCCGCTCCCGGCTCGGCCGACTCTATGCCGTCTACGCCCTCACCGACGAGGTGTACGCGATCACCGCCACCAAGCGGCGCGTGGAGATGACCGGCGCCCGGACGCTGACCATCGCGATCACCTGCCAGTCGCTGTGGGTGGTGCCGGGCATCGTCGGTGCGCTCGTGGGATCCGCGCTGCCGGAAGGACTGGACGGGCTGCAGTTCGCGCTGACCGCCCTGTTCGCCGTGCTTGCGGTGGACGCGTGGCGGTCCTCGGGAGACCTGCCGGCGCCGGTGATCGGCCTGGTCTGCGGCCTGGTCGCGGCGGTGGTCGCGCCCGGTCAGATGCTCATCGTGGGCCTGTGCGCGTTCGTCGTAGTGCTGTTGCTGCGCTACGTCTGGGCCGCGCGCACCGAGCGGGCCGCGACGTGACCGCCGCGGTGCCCGGGACCGCCTACCTGCTCGCCGGGCTGGGCGTGATGTTCCTCGTGACGCTCGCGCTGCGGGCCGCCCCGTTCCTGGCGCTGACCCGGCTGCGCGATTCCGGCGTCGTCCGCTATCTGGGCCGCACGATGCCCGCCGGCGTGATGGTCGTGCTGGTGGTCTACACCCTGCGGGACACGACCACCGAGCTCGGCTCGTGGGTGCCGGCGGCCGTCGCGTTGGGGCTCACTCTGGCTGTGCACCTGGCGTTTCGACGGGCCGCGGCGAGCATCGTGCTGGGGACCGCGACCTACATGCTGCTGCAGACCCTGCTGGTGTGAGCCTGCCGGCCCCGCCTGCCGCTCAGTGGACCACCGGGCACGTGCCCAGGTCGACCTTCCACTCGGTCAGGCCGTTGAGCCACCCCGACCGGAGCCGCGTGGGGTCGCCGAGCGCGGTCAGATCCGGGAAGTAGTCGGCGACGGCGTTGAAGATCAGCTCGAGCTGCATCTTCGCGAGGTTGGCGCCGAGGCAGTAGTGCGGGCCCTGGCCGCCGAAGGTGACGTGGGGGTTCGGATCGCGCAGGATGTTGAAGCTGAAGGGGTCGTCGAAGACCTCCTCGTCGAAGTTCGCGGAGCCGTAGCAGATCAGGACGCGGTCGCTCTTCGCGATCGACACGCCTCCGATCTCGGTGTCCTCCATGGCGGTGCGCTGGAACTGGGTGATCGGCGAGGCCCACCGCAGGATCTCGTCGTAGGCGGTCTCGGGCCGCTCGCGCTTGAACAGTTCCCACTGCTCGGGGTGCTCGAGCATGGCGACCATGCCGTGGGTGGTGGCGTTGCGGGTGGTCTCGTTGCCGGCCACGGCCAGGAGGGTGACGAACCAACCGAACTCCTCGGCGGAGAGATGTTCGCCGTCGACGTCGGCCTGGACGAGCTTGGTCACGATGTCGTCGCGCGGGTTGGCGGCGCGGTCCTCGGCCATGGCGTTCGCGTACCCGATGAGCTCCATGGACGCGATGGCGGGAGCGTCAGGGTCGCCGCCGGCGTCGTAGCTGGTCATGATGTTGGACCACTCGAAGATCTTGTGGCGGTCCTCTTGCGGCACGCCCAGTAGGTCGGCGATCGCCTGGAGCGGCAGCTCGGAGGCGATGGCGGTGACGAAGTCGTCGGCGTTCGACTCGGCGGCGGCGGTGACGATCTTGCGTGCCCGGTCGGCGAGCTCGTCGCGCATGCCGGCCACGCCCCGGGGGGTGAACCCGCGGGAGATGATGCGCCGGTGCTTCTTGTGGATCTCGCCGTCCTCGTTGACGAGCATCGACCGCTGGGCCTCGATGATCGATCGGTCGGTTCCCTCGGCGAACCGCGGGATCATCGTGTTCTCGCCGGCGGAGAACACCTCCCCGGTCAGGCGCGAGATCTCCTTGACGTCGGCATGCTTGGTGACCAGCCAGTAGTGGTCGTCGTCGAACCCGTCGGAGCCCGCGCGCTTCTCGACGCGGTGGATCGGTTCGGTTTGCCGGAGCTTGCGCCACTCGTCGTGGGGGAGCCGCTTGGAGAACAGGTCGGGGTCGGTGAAGTCGAAGCCTGCCGGGATGGTGACGTCCATGGTGTCTCCTGGGGCTGGTCGCCCGCCGGGTCCGGCGGGGATGAAACCGTGAATAGTGGTAACTATATACACGTGGCATTATCCTCGAGTGAGATTCTCGACCGCGCTCTGATGTTGGCGGAGCAGATGTCGGGATCGATCGCGCGCGCGGCGGCGAACTACGACCTGACGGTGCCGCGGCTCGAGCTGTTGTTCGTCCTGGGTCTGCAGGGCGAGTGCAAGCAGGTGGAACTCGCCACGTATCTCGACTGCTCGCCGCGCCAGGTGACCGCGCTGGTGGACGGCCTCGTGGCCAGCGGGCACGTGGAGCGCACGATGCCACCGGACGACCGGCGGGTGCGGCTGGTCAACCTGACGGAGAAGTCACGCAGGATCGTGGATGAGGTGGTGACCGCGCGCGTCGGACTCGCCGAGTGGTTGTTCGAAGGATTCGACGACGACGAGCTGCAGGCGTTCGGCGCGGTGTCCGAGAAGCTGGTCTCCCGGATGAGCGGGCGGGCGCTGAGCCGCCTTCCCGAGCAGTGAGTCGAGCTCGGCCGTTGGGTCACGCCGGCCGTTGAATCAGATCGGTCGTTGAATCAGGCCGAGCAGGTAGCGCAGCCGGTGTCCGCGCGGGCGTATTCGACGAACCCGCGGGAGAGGTAGTTGGGGACGGCGGCGGGGGAGTCGTCGTCGCAGGTGTGCAGCCACACCCGGCGGCACCCGGGCACGTTCCAGGCGATGCGGCAGACCTCGGAGAGGAACCATCCGCCCAGGCCGCGGCTGGCGAATTGGGGGAGCAGGCCGAAGTAGACGATCTCCACGTCGACGCCGTCGTCCCCGACGCCGCCGGAGTTGTTGAAGGCTGGGCCGGTGGTCTCGTCGCAGGGGTTCATGCGGAGTTCGGCGAACCCGACGACCTCGCCGCCCCGGGTCGCTCGCAACGTGCTGACGCACGGGTCGGAGCAGTACGAAGCCCAGTCGCCCTCTGCCCACTCCAACCGATCGATCCAGTTCCAGTCGCCGCCGATCTCGCGGTACATCCGCGAGTTGAACGACGGCTCGGCGGGGAAGACGCGGGAGATGGTCAGCTCCGCACGGCCAGCGGGACGCAGGTGGTCGGCGTCGGTCTGCTGGAAGTAGGTCACGCTGGTCATCGGGTTATTGAAGCACCGCCGCCCTCCCAGACCCAACATTCGCGGGGGGAGGGCGGCGAGGAGATCAGCCACGCGAGGGGCGGAACCTGCGCTGTTCGGCTGACCGCTTGTCGTACCGATTCAGTTGAACGAGATGTGCGGAACACCCGGGATGTTCAGGTTGTTGACGGACCCGGCAGCGGCGTCCTTCGCCTGGTTGAGCGCATCGGTGATTCCGTTCTGCACTCCGACTGCGGCGTGGGGATTGGCTCCGATGGCACCTGCACCTGCACCCAGGGCGGCTGAACCGCCCGCTGCAGCGCCAGTGCCGACCATGCCAGCGATCGCGGTGCCAGCGGTGGCGACTGGGCCGGCCGCCATCGCGGCGCCGACGACAGGTGCTGCGATGGGGCCGAGAGCCATCAGGGCGGAGATGATCATTCCGGAGATGGCGGTGGCTGCTGCGAGCATGAGTAATCTTCTTTCTCTTGGTGGGTGGACCTGACGTGTTCGGCGTCAGGGGATGTTGAGCTGTCTGGGGGCGATTGGCGCCTGGGGGATGATCTCCCCGCGTCCGCCGAGGTCGATGGTGATGGTTTCGGGGGCCGGTGGCGCTGGTGCAGGCGCTGGCGCGGGAGCCGGAGCGGGCGCCGGTGCGGGCCGGTACGGGGCCGGAGCGGCCGGCTGCGCGGGGAACACCGGCGCCCGGACGACCGGCGGCGGAGCTGGCACGACCGGCGCGTGCGCGGCGGCCGGGCGGGCCGGCGACGGCTCGCGTCTCGACGAAGGCAGGCGCTCGCTGCTCACCGGCGCGGTCGAGGTCGCGGAGGTGGAGGACGAAGGTTGCGTCGAGGTAGGGGAGGGTGCGGCTGATGTGAGACCGGACTGCTGCACCGAGGACGCCACCGGCCCAGCCGCTGTGGCTGTCGCCGTTCCCCCGGAGAGCCAAGCTGCTCCCGCTCCCGCCGAAAACCCGAGCAGGGCCAGTCCGGCGAGAACCATGAGCGACATGGATCGGGCGAATGGCGGGCGCGTTGAAGGCATGGGCACCCCTCCTCGAGTTTGTGCCCGTGCGCCAGTCGTCCGGGCGGATGCTGAACCCCTCAGCTCATGCGGCGTGAACATTAAGACTGTGTCGGCGGTGCCTCAACGTTTTCCTCACTAACGAGATCGACTGGCGAATAATCCTGTGGTCTGCTGATATGTCGCCTAACTCGGGGCCTCAGGTGAACCCGCAGGTAACAGCGATCGGTAAGTGAATCGCGGTGACATCACGATTGTGTGAGAAGACTCTGATAAGTGATCGAGATAACAGCGGAAGGTAACCCGCACGGATATCGCGTGACCAGTTGCGAGTCGCCCCGAGATCCGTACTGTCGCGGCATGGCTAACGTACTGATGATCATGTCCGCAGCCGACCACTGGACCCTCAAGGACGGGTCGGAGCATCCCACCGGTTTCTGGGCCGAGGAGTTCGTGGCCCCGTACGAGGTGTTCACCGACGCCGGCTGGTCCGTCACCGTCGCGACCCCGGGTGGGCGTGCTCCCACCGTCGACCAGGCCAGCCTCGGCGAAGGCGCCGGCGACCCCGAGACCCTGGACAAGGTGAAGGCCTCGCTCGACCGGCTCGCGCCCGTCCTGAACTCCCCGGCCGACCTGGCCTCCGTCGATCACAACGAGTTCGACGTCGTGTTCTACCCGGGCGGTCACGGTCCCCTGCAGGACCTCGCCGTGGACAAGACCTCCGGTGCGATTCTCGCCGAGCGGGTGACCGCGGAGAAGCCGCTGGCCATGCTGTGCCACGCCCCCGCGGCCGTGCTCGCGGCCTCGGAGGACGCGTCGTCCTCGCCGTTCGCCGGGTACAAGATGACCGGGTTCTCCAACGTCGAGGAGGAGCAGGTCGGGTTGGCCGAGGGGGCGCCCTGGCTGCTCGAGGACAAGCTCGTCGAGCTGGGCGCCGACTACTCCTCGGCCGCCGAGCCGTGGGCCTCGCACGTGGTGGTGGACCGCAACCTGTACACGGGTCAGAACCCCCAGTCCTCGGAGGAGCTCGCCAAGCGGATCGTCTCCGACCTCGGCTGACTCCGTGCCGGTGAGCCACATCGTCGACCGGCACGCCGTCGTCGACGGCCACCGGATCTCGTTCGGCGTGCACGGCGAGGGCGAACCCGTCGTCCTTCTCCACGGAACGCCCTCGTCGTCATACATCTGGCGCGACGTGGTGCCCGTCCTCACCGAGGCCGGGTACCGCGTCCACGTCTTCGACCTCCTCGGATACGGGCTGTCGGAGCGGCCGCGGAACCCCGACGTCGACACGTCGATCACCGGTCAGGTCGCCGTCCTCGAGGGGCTGTTGGGGGAGTGGGGACTCGACACGTTCCACCTGGTGGCCCACGACATCGGCGGCGGGATCGCGCAACGCTTCGGCGTGCAGTCGACCGGGCGCCTGCGGTCCCTGACCCTCATCGACGTGGTGAGTTTCGACAGCTACCCCTCCGAGCGGACCCGGGAACAGATGGCCGACGGGCTTGACGAGCTGGCCCGCACGCCGGACGCCGAGCACCGGGCCCACTTCCGGGACTGGCTGCTGTCGACGCACAGCGACCCGGCGAACTTCGACCCCGCCGCGCTCGACGTGTATGTCGACCTCATCAGCGGGCCGATCGGCCAACCGAGCTTCTTCCGGCACCAGGTCGCGCACTACGACCCGCGCCACACGCTGGAGATCTCCGACCAGCTGGACAGGCTCGGTCGGATCCCGGTGCAGCTGGTCTGGGGCGCCGACGACACCTGGCAGGTCACCGACTGGGCGCACCGCCTCCACGCCGCGATCCCCGGCAGCGAACTGCATCTCATCGAGAACTGTGGCCACTTCGCCCCGGAGGAACGCCCGGCCGAGGTCGCCGCGGCACTCCGGGCATTCCTCGACGCCCACCGCGGCTGACGGGGCCCACGGCGCTCCGGGTCCGAGGTCCCGGCCGGACCCGGGACCGCCTCCGTTGCCGGGGCCCGTGTGAGGATTGTGCCCGTGACGCAACCGACAGAGTCGAAGGTCCGAGGCTGGGCCGCGCTCGCCGTGGTCACCTACGGCGCCGTGGTGGTGGCGCTGACCATGCTCAAGGCCTACTTCGTGATCGGTCTGCTGTGGCGACCGGAATCCCAGCGCGGTCGCTCGGTCGAATGGGTACCGTTCGCTCAGTTCAGGGGCGCCCAGACCTGGTTCGGCCCACTGTTCGACGCACTCGGCAACCTGGCCTTCTTCGTGCCGCTCGGGGTGCTTCTGTACATCCTGCTGGAGGGCCGGGCCAGGGCGGTCCTCGTCGTCGTCGTCACCGGAGCGGCGATCAGCGCGACGGTCGAGGTCCTCCAGTACGTCCTCGCCCTGGGACACTCCGACGTCACGGACCTGCTGTTCAACACAGCCGGGGCGCTGGTCGGCGCCCTCATAGCGCGCGCCTGCGGCCCGCGCCTCCACCCACTGTGGATCGGTCTCGCGCTCACCACCGCTGCGGTGTTCGCCGTCCTTGTCGTCCTCGGTCCGCGCCTGGGCGACCCCGCCGCAGTGGTGGAGCTGGGGACGGACAGGCCGCCGGCGCGGTGACCCGCGGCGGGCTCGTCACGCCCCCGGAGCCTCCTACGCTCCCGCGCCGCGGTCGGTGTCGGCGTCGGTGCCAGTGTCTGCGGCCCGCCCGTACCGGCCGGCCAGCCACGCGCACACGATCAACTGGATCTGGTGGAACAGCATCAGCGGCAGGACCAGGAGCCCGATCGGCTGGCCGACGAACAGCACGGCCGCCATCGGCAACCCCGTGGCCAGCGACTTCTTGGACCCGCAGAACTGCACGACGCGCTTGTCCCGGTCCTCGAAACCCAGGGCCCGGGAGGCGAGTTCGGTCAGACCCAGCACCACCGCGAGCAGCACGCAGCACGCGACGATCAGCCAGGCCAACTCGCCGACGCCGATCGTCGACCAGATCCCGTCGGCGACCCCGTCGGAGAACGCCGCGTAGACCACCAGCACGATGACGGTCTTGTCGAACAGGGCGATCCGCTTGATCCTGCGGATGACCGGCAGGACCCAGGTCCGCAGGAGCTGGCCCACCACGAACGGCAGGAGCAGCTGCAGGGCGATCGTGCCGACCGAGCCCCACGTGATGACCACGGACCCGTCGGTGGTCATCAGGGCGAAGACCAGCAGGGGAGTGATCACCACACCCAGCAGGTTGGACACCGACGCCGACACCACCGCCGCGCTGACGTGCCCGCGGGCGATCGCCACGAAGGTGATGGACGACTGGACGGTCGACGGGACCAGCGTGAGGAACAGGAACCCGGCGGCCAGGGAGGCGCCGAGCACGGGCGTGAGGAGCCACTGGCCGAGCAGGCCGAGGAGCGGGAACAGGAGATACGTCGAGGCGAGCACGACCGAGTGGAGCCGCCAGTGCGTGAGGCCGACCACCAGTTCCCGGGGCTCGAGGCGCGAGCCGTAGAGGAAGAACAGCACGGCGATGCCGATCGTCGTCACCCAGTCGAGCGCGTCGGCCGCGCCACCGGTGGCGGGCAGGAACGCGGCGACCACCACCGCGGCCAGGATCGCCAGGATGAACGGCTCGATCCGGAGACGGCGCAAGATGCCCATCCGCCTATTCCACCACCAGGGCGGCGGGGGGCGACCGATAGGCTCGGCACCATGACGGAGCGCGGGCAATGACCGGACAGGCCGGACAGACCGGGCAGGCCCCGGAGGGGTGGCGGCCCAGGGCGTTGCGGGACGGCGAGGAACCGGACCCCCGGTTCACGCTCGCCAACGAGCGCACCTTCCTGGCCTGGATCCGCACCAGCCTCGGGTTGACGGCGGGCGCGGTGGCGATGGAGGCCTTCGCGGGGGACGAGATCCCCGAGATCGTCCGCACGCCGCTGGCCTGCATCCTGCTGGTGCTGGCGGCGGTCCTCGCGATCGTGGCGTTCCGGCGGTGGATCCGGATCGAGGCCTCGATGCGTCACCAGCGGCCGCTGCCCATGCCGCAGGCATCCATCCTGCTGGTGCTGGGGATCTCGATCGGCGCGGTCCTGCTCATCGTGGCGATCCTGGGCGGCACCTTCGCATGAGCACGCCCCGGCAGCGGCGGATCGGGGTGGAACCGCGGGCGGTTCCGCCCGACGCGGGATTGGCCGCCGAGCGCACCAGCCTGTCGTGGGCCCGGACGTGGGCCGTGGTGGGCGTGAACATCATCCTCATCGCCAAGCTGGTGGCGGAGACGTCGGTGTTCTGGGCGTCGGTGTTCTCGTTGCTCACCGTGGTCCCGCTGCTGGCGCTGCTCCGGGTGCAGCGCCACCACGAGCGGCGGGTCGGGCGGTTCGTCCGCGGGGCCGAGGTGCCGCAGACCCGGGCGGCCCACAACGTCGGTCTGGTGGTGTTGGTCGTCGTGATGGCCACCTGCGGCCTGGTCGCCGTGCTGGTCAGCCTGTCGACCTAGCAGCTGAGAGCGCGCGGCCCGGCCCCGCGCGGGTGGTCGCCGGGGCCGGGAGCGGAGGTGTCAGGTGTTCTTGGCCCGCCCGCTGAGGGCGTCGCGGAGGCGGTCGACCATGCCGACGCCGGGTCCCAGGGTCATGTGGAACAGCTCGGAGTGCGGTGAGCCGGGGTGCGGCCGGGTGGGGGCGATCTTCTTGGCGGCCTCGACCTTGCGGCCCAGGTCGACCAGGTCCTCGGCGGAGATGTGCTTCCGCATCTTGGGGAACTGGTCCGCCTCCTCGTCGTCGGCGTGGTGGTCGAGGAGTTCCTTGAACCGCTTCACGGTGGCGATGAACTCGGCGCTCCCGGCGTCCAGGCCCTCGAGCTCCTTCATCACCTCTTCGAGTTCCTGGTGCTCTTCCTTGTCGTGCTCGACCTCGTCGGTGCCGCCCGGGACCTCGCGCTCGTAGACGGGGTAGACGAACAGTTCCTCGGCCACGGAGTGGCGCACGACCTCGGCGATGGCGGAGTCGGCCAGCGAGCGGCGTTCCTCGGCGTCGGCGGTGTTCTCGATCATCTCGAGCAGGCCGACCATCTCGCGGTGGTCGGCGGTGAGGATGTCGACGACGTCCCCGGCGGCTGCGGTGTCGGCCATGAGGCTCTCCTTCGCGGTGTGAGACGGATGGACCTCTCGACCGTAGAGGCGGCCGTGCGCGACGGCCACCGGACCGACGGCCACCGGAGGAGCCGGGGACCTGCTCGGTGGCCGGTTCAGGGGCGCGTGCTCTCCGTCTCGCACATGCCCTGCAGGACGCAGGTGCCGCAGCCGCCGGTCACGCCGCAGTCCGCGGCGGGGTCGCCGGGAGTGGAGCCGGCGGGGGAGCAGGAGGCGGCGCCGTCGGTGGAGGAGCCCGCGTCACCGCAGGTGGAGGCATCGGAGGCGGCGGGGTCGGGTGCGCCGGCGGAGTGGCCGCCGCAGCCGTCGGGGCCGCAGCCACAGCCGCCCTGGTCGCCGGATGTGGCGTCCCATCTGGCCGCCGCGCGTGCTCCGGCGAGGCCGGCGACGCTGAGCAGGGCGAGGGAGGCGACGAGGGAGACGACGACGACGAGGCCGCCGACCCATCCGCCGATCAGTCCCAGGGCGAGCGCACCGAGCAGCAGGACGAGACCGGAGCCGAGGAACGAGGGTGCGGCGGCGCGGTTGGCGAGCTCCCAGGCCTCGGGGGAGCGGCGGGTCTCCGGGGTGCGTACGCCCAGGACGCCGTTGCCGGGCAGTCTGCCGACGAGCGCCGCGACACCCGTGCCCGCGAGCACGAGGCCGAGCCCCACTAGGAGCACCATGACCACCACGAGCACTGCGTTCACGCCACCGAGGGTACGCCCGCGACGTCGGATCTCCGATTCGACTCAGCCCCGCCGGGACCCCGGACCAGGGCGAGCAGCCGGGCGAGTTCGCGCTTGTCCTCTGCGCTGAGGCGGTCGAGGAACTCCCGCCGCACCGTGGCGACGTGATCGGGCGCGGCCTTCTCGATCTCGGCCATGCCCTCGTCGGTGGTGGACACGAACGCCCCGCGACCGTCGTCGGGGCAGCTGGTGCGCTCCACGAGTCCGCGCTTGACCATCCGGGTGACCTGGTGGGACAGGCGGCTGCGTTCCCACTGCAACGCGTCGGCGAGCGCGGTCATCCGCAGCGGGCCGTCGGCCTCGCTGAGGTAGACCAACACCTCGAACTCGGGCTCCGTGAGGCTCGACGAGGTCTTGAGGTCGCGCTGGATCTCCAGGTGCAGGCGCCCCTGGATGGCGAGGTAGTCACGCCACAGCGCCTTCTCCTCGTCGTCCAACCATCGCACGTCCTGACCCGGAACCTGTTCAGCCATGCACCCAGCGTACCCGGTTGGTTGACACAACACATAGGGCCCCGCAAGGAATGTGTGTCACATCATCTACTGAGGGAGTCGCATGCCGACCACGACCGCCACCACTCACCCAGGCGGTGGCCGTCCTCGTCGTCGTCGTCATGGTCGGTGCCTACGCCTACGTCCACAAGGCCGCCGGCATCTACGCCGCCGACGGTGGCTGGGAGCTCGTCGCCGTGATCGGCCTGACCGTCGCCGTGTTCGGTCTGGTCGGCACCGGACGCTACAGCCTCGACGCCCTCATCGCCGGGCGTCGCGCCGCCAGGGGCTGATCAGCCCCGCCCTCGGCCGACGGGGCGGTGCCCACACGCTGACGCGGCCCGACCCGCCCCAGGGTTTAGGCTGGACACCGCCTGCGTGTGGGCACCGGCGATACCAGGGAGAGCAGACAACCGTGAGCAGCAGCGACCAGACCGTCACCGGCGTGCAGTCCGAGACCGGACCGCAGTCCGACACCGGACCGGCCCACCGCTACGGAGCCGGGTTGGCCGGGGAGATCGAGTCGCGCTGGCAGACCGAATGGGCCGAGCGCGGCACGTTCGAGGCCCCGAACCCCGTCGGCCCCCTCGCCGACCCGGACGGCGCCGCCCCGCCCGAGGACAAGCTCTTCGTCCAGGACATGTTCCCCTACCCGTCGGGCGCCGGCCTGCACGTCGGCCACCCGCTCGGCTACATCGCCACGGACGTCTTCGCCCGCTACAACCGCATGCTCGGCACCAACGTCCTGCACACCCTGGGCTACGACGCGTTCGGCCTGCCCGCCGAGCAGTACGCAGTCCAGACCGGTCAGCACCCGCGCGTGACCACCGAGGCCAACATCGCCAACATGGAGCGCCAGCTCGGCCGCCTCGGCCTGGGCCACGACCGCCGCCGCGTGTTCGCCACCACCGACACCGACTTCTACCGCTGGACCCAGTGGATCTTCCTGCAGATCCACGGCTCCTGGTACGACCCCGAGGCCCCCGCCCGCGCGATCGACGGCGGCGAGCACCCCACCCGCACCGGCCGCGCCCGGCCCATCGCGGAGCTGGTCGAGCAGTTCGTCTCCGGTGCCCGCCCCCTGCCGGGCGAGCACGCCGGCCGCGACTGGGCCGAGCTCTCACGCGCCGAGCAGGAGAAGGTCCTCGACGCCCACCGGCTGGTGTACCTCTCCGACTCCACGGTCAACTGGTGCCCCGGGCTGGGCACCGTCCTGGCCAACGAGGAGGTCACCGCCGAGGGCCGCTCCGAGCGCGGCAACTTCCCCGTCTTCCGCAAGAACCTGAGCCAGTGGATGATGCGGATCACCGCCTACGCCGACCGGCTGGTCGACGATCTCGACCGCCTCGACTGGACCGACAAGGTCAAGTCCATGCAGCGCAACTGGATCGGCCGCTCGCAGGGCGCCCGCGTCCGCTTCGCCGTGGCTGACCAGTCCATCGAGGTGTTCACCACCCGCCCCGATACCCTCTTCGGCGCCACCTACATGGTCCTGTCGCCCGAGCACCCGCTGGTCGACGAGCTGGCCGGCCCGTTCTGGCCGGAGACCGGCGCGGGCGGTGCGACCGGTGCGACCGGTGCGACCGGTGCGGGCGCCGGGGGCGCGCTCGACGAGCGCTGGACCGGCGGCCACTCCTCGCCCGCCGAGGCCGTGGTGGAGTACCGCCGGCGCGCAGCGCAGAAGACCGACCTGGAACGCCAGGAGAACAAGGAGAAGACCGGCGTCTTCCTCGGCGTCCACGCCATCAACCCGGTCAACGGCGAGCAGATCCCCGTGTTCGTCGCCGACTACGTGCTCATGGGCTACGGCACCGGCGCGATCATGGCCGTGCCCGGCCACGACGCCCGCGACCACGAGTTCGCAGGAGCCTTCGGCCTGCCCATCGTGCAGGTCGTGGAGCCGGCGGACGGTGCCGGGATCGACGTGCAGGCCGAGGCCTTCACCGGCGACGGCGTCGCCGTGAACTCCACCAACTCCGGCGGGCTGGTGCTCGACGGGCTGGCCGTGGACGAGGCAAAGGCCGCCACCATCGACTGGCTCGAGGGCCAGGGCACCGGCGAGGGCACCATCCAGTACAAGCTGCGCGACTGGCTGTTCGCCCGCCAGCGCTACTGGGGCGAGCCGTTCCCGGTGGTCTACGACTCCGACGGCGTGCCCCACGCCCTGCCCGACGAGCTGCTGCCCGTCGAGCTGCCCGAGGTCGAGGACTACAAGCCCGTCTCGTTCGACCCCGACGACGCCGACTCCGTGCCCTCCCCGCCGCTGGCCAAGGCCACCGACTGGATGACCGTCGAACTCGACCTTGGCGACGGCCTGCAGACCTACACCCGCGACGCCAACGTCATGCCCAACTGGGCCGGCTCGAGCTGGTACCAGCTGCGCTACATCGACCCCACCAACTCCGAGCAGCTGTGCGCACTGGAGAACGAGCGCTACTGGACCGGGCCCCGGCCCGAGACCCACGGCGCGAACGACCCGGGCGGCGTCGACCTCTACGTCGGCGGCGTCGAGCACGCCGTGCTGCACCTGCTCTACTCCCGCTTCTGGCACAAGGTGCTGTTCGACCTGGGCCACGTCACCAGTGAGGAGCCCTACCGCCGCCTGTACAACCAGGGCTACATCCAGGCCTTCGCCTACACCGACGCCCGTGGCGTCTACGTGCCGGCGGCCGAGGTGACCGAGCGCGACGGGAAGTTCTACTGGACCGACACCTCCGCCGGCGCCGACGCCGCCGAGATCGAGGTGTTCCAGGAGTACGGGAAGATGGGCAAGTCGCTCAAGAACTCCGTCTCCCCGGACGAGATCTGCGACTCCTACGGCGCCGACACCCTGCGTGTGTACGAGATGTCCATGGGCCCGCTCGACACCTCCCGGCCCTGGGCCACCAAGGACGTCGTGGGCGCGCACCGCTTCCTGCAGCGGCTGTGGCGCGTGGTGATCGACGAGAACACCGGCGAGGTCCGCGTCACCGACACCGAGTCGGCGGGCGGCGCGCCGGGCGAGCACGTGCTCAAGGCGCTGCACAAGACCATCGCCGGGGTCCGCGACGACTTCGCCGGCCTGCGCGACAACACCGCGATCGCCAAGCTCATCGAGTACGTCAACACCCTGACCAAGACGTACCCGACCGAGGGGCCGGGCGCGCCGCGCTCGGTCGTCGAGCCGCTGGTGCTCATGGTGGCGCCCGTCGCCCCGCACCTGGCCGAGGAACTGTGGTCGCGGCTCGGGCACACCGGGTCGCTCGCCCACGGGCCGTTCCCCGAGCACGACGAGTCCTACCTGGTCGAGGACTCCGTCGAGTACCCGGTGCAGATCAAGGGCAAGGTGCGCTCGCGCATCACCGTTCCCGCCGACGCCACGCCCGCTGATGTCGAGGCCGCGGCCCTGGCAGATGCCAAGGTGCAGGAGAACCTCGCCGGGGCGGCGCCGAAGAAGGTCATCGTGGTGCCGGGCAAGATGGTCAACATCGTCCCCTGAGTCCGGCCCCAGATCCGGCCCCTGTTCTGGCCCCGGCCCCAGATCCGGCCCCGGCCTCGAATCCGCTACCCGGATTCCGGATCCGCTACTCCCGTGCGGGTAGCCGATCCGGAATCCGGGTAGCGGATGTCGTGGTGGGCGGGGTCTCCGGGGAGGTGGCCGCCCTCAGCCGGCCCGGACGAACACCGCCGAGGACGAGACGATCAGGTACGCCGTGGTGACCATCCACATCGCATAGGTCGCGTACAGCCACGGCCGCCACCGGATGCGCTGCTTCCACCGCCGGTAGGTCGTCACGCCCGCCGTCACCGCCAGGATGACCGACAGCAGCAGCGGCAGGACGACCACCTCGACGCGGTCGGCGGTCATACACAGCGCCCCCTCGTCCGTGCACTCCTCGTCAATGCCGCCCTCCAGCATCACGATCACGGTCGCCATGACCACGATCGCGACGATCGACAGCAGCACGTACCGGAAGGCCTGGTTGGCCTGCCGCTCGTTCCGCTCGAGGCGTTCGAGCGGGTCGTCGAAGTCCCCGTGGGCGCTGTGGTCTCCGTGGGCGCTGTGGTCCCCGTGGTCGCCGGATGTCATCCCTACCGCCCGCCGAACCCGTTGTGACCGCCCGCCGCGGCCACCTCGTCCACCGTGTCCAGACCCAGCTGCTCGTCCGTCACCGGCGGGAAGAGCGGACCCCCGCCGAACGCTCCGCGGTGCGACAGGGGGACCTCGCCGTCGTCGTTCCTTATCCCCTTCTCGCGCCCGTACTCGGCGGTGATGACGGTCGAGCCGCTCATCCGGGCCAGGTCGGGGTCGTCGGCGAGGGCGGCGATGACCCGTCCGACGAAGGTGGGGTCCTCGGCGCGGTCCAGCGGGAAGCCGTTGAAGTCGTCCATCCCCAGCGACAGCAGCAGTTCCGTGCGGATGAGGCCCAACCACAGCGAGAGGGTGGAGACCCCGGTGCCGGCGAGTTCGTGCGCCATATCGGAGGCCATCTTGTCGAGGGCGGTCTTGCTCATCCCGTAGAGCACGGTGTGGAACGGTGCGCAAGAACCGAACGACGAGATGTTCACCATCAGCCCGGAGCCCTGCGGCACCATCACCTTGGCGGCCTCGCAGCTGGCGACGTAGTGCGCGCGCAGTCCGACGCCCATGAGGGCGTCCCAGTCGCCAGCGGGCCGCTCCCAGAACTTGCCGTTGAACCCCATGAAGCCCTTGGGGTTGGTCCACACGTTGTTGACCAGCAGGTCCAGGCGTCCGGTCTCGTCTGCGATCCGGGCGACGACGGCGACGATCTCGTCATCCCGGGAGTGGTCGCATTCGAGTGCGCGGATCTCGCCCGGGGCGCCGGAGGCCGCGTCGATCGTGCCCTGCAGGCTCTCGGCGGACCGGCCGGTCACGTAGACCGTCCACCCGGCCTGCGCGAGTGCGGTGGCCACACCGCGTCCGACTCCGCGGCTGCCACCGGTCACCAGGGCGACGCGGGCGCTCACGAGTCCGCTCCGGCGGTGGCGGCACCCGGGACGGTGTGGACCTCGGGGTAGGTCACGGTGGCGTCGTCGAGGGTGCGGGTGACCGACCAGCCCGGGGTGAACAGGCATTCGGCCATCACCCAGCGGCCGTCCTCGATGACATACGCATCCGAGTACTCGTCGGTGGAGAGCGTCTCGGTGCCCTTGTCCCGGTCCACCTGGCGGAATTGCAGGGTCCAGGTCCCCGTGGCGCGCTGCGGTGGGCTGCTCGGTCCGTCGCCCTCCACGACGATCGACGGCATGAAGCCGTGGTGCATGTCGAGGATCCGCGGGCCGCCGTCGGAGGCGGTCGCGAGTGCGATCTGACGGAAGACCCCGACCATCGTGTCCGGGTCGGTCCGCCCGAGGGGGCCGAAGTCCAGCACGCCGCCGGAGGCCACGAAGCAGGACCGGAAGCCCTCGGGATCCTTGGCGTCACAGGCCCGCCAGTAGCGGTACTTGAGCTGTTCGATCGCCTCGCGGGCGCGGACTTCCTCCTCGTACTGCATAGGGCTCACGTTAGCGTAGGGAGCATGAGCCGAACACTGGTCGAACTATCCGATCGCTGGGACCTGCAGGACCTCATGACCAGGTACGCGACCTGCATCGATTCGCGCGACTTCAACGGGTTGGACCGGGTGTTCACGCCGGACGCCCGCGTGAGTTACGCCGCGTCCGGCGGCCCGGAGGACGACTACCCGGCGGTGCGGGCCTGGCTGGCCGAGATGCTGCCGATCTTCGCCGCCACACAGCACCTCATGGGCAACCTCGAGGTGGGCCTGGACGGCGACTCGGCCACCGGGCGCTGCATGTGTTTCAACCCGATGGCGCTGAAGCCGGTGGAGGAGAAGGACCAGCAGGTGTTCTTCTACGGGCTCTGGTACCTCCTCGACTTCGTCCGCACGGGCGACGGCTGGCGGATTTCCCGCCTCAGCCAGCAGCAGGCGTTCCACCACAACCTGCCCTGAGCCGGGGCGGGCCCGCCCCGGCCCGGCCCGGTTCGCGCCGGCCGCCTCAGACGGTCCCGCAGGAACTCGGCGCCGGGCGGTCGAGGACGCGGTCCAGGAGGTAGCGGGCGTTCGTGGACCGCTCGGAGAGCATCGGGATGGCGTGGTCGATCACCAGGCCGGGGGCGATCGACGGCACCTCGGCCGTCCGCAGCTCCACGGTGGTGCCCTGTTCGCACCAGTCGCGGACGAGGTCCACGGCCGTGTGGTGCGGCACGACGTCGTCGTTCCTGCCGATCATGACCAGCGCCGGCACCGCAGGCGCGACCCTGCCCAGGTTGTAGCCCTCGAGCACCCGGACGATCTCCGGCTCCGACCGCGCGGCGTCGCCGAGCGAGCGGCCGTCCACGGTGAACTCGTTCGTGCGCTTCAGGCCGTAGGCGAACGCGGTCTCGGCGACGCACTGCCCGGCGGTCACCTCGAGCATGCGCTGCCCCTCGGCGTTGAGATGCCGGTCGAACGCCGGACGCAACTCGGGGTGGACCTGCAGGATGCCGTTGATCGCGTATCCCACCGCGCCGGTGAGCAGGCCGCCGTCCACGCGGTCGAGCGTGCCGAGCATGTCGGACGGCGGCGCTCCCGCCGCGATGCCGACCAGGTTCACGTCGGGTGCGTAGTCCGGCTGCATCTCCCCGGCCGCGGCGGCGGCGCCACCGCCCTGCGAGTAGCCGCTGACCACGGTCTTGGAGTCGGGCGCGAGGTCCGTGCCGGGAAGCCGCACCGCCGCGCGGGCGGCGTCGAGGGCCGACCGGCCCTGGGAGTCGCGGTTGACGTACGGGTGGTGGCCGGGCGTGCCGAGCCCCTCGTAGTCGGTGACGACGACGGCGAAGCCTTCCATCACCATCGTGAGCGCGTCGATGATCGCGTACCCGGCGGCCATCGACGGGGGCGCGGTCTGGATACCCAGGCCCACCTCCATGGAGCGCGACGCCGCGCACTGGTCGCCCTGCCCCTGCGTGCCGGGCGTGACCACCGCGAGCGGGCGCGGCCCGGGGCCGGTCCAGGGCGCCTTGGGCTGCAGGAACGTGCCGGTGACGGCGATCGGAGCGCCCGCGGCGCCGGTGGAGCGGTACATGATCCGCTGGGCGTCGGCGGGCAGCGCACCGCCGTTCATCACATCGGGCAGGCTCGGCGTGATGGTCATCGGCTGGGTGCGGATGATCGCGCCCGGGTCGGCGGGGAGCTCGGCCGGCGGGACGTAGAACGCGGTGCGATCCGGCGCGGTGGACGACCCCTGGGCGGCGGCCTCGGGTGCGCCGAGCGGGCCCGTGGCGGGGGCCAGGGCGACCGCGACGCCCAGCGCGAGTGCTCCGGCGACGGTGGACGGTCCGGATGATGTGCGCCGGCTGGACGGTGTTCTCACGAATGCTCCCGGGGTCGAGACCGCGCGGCAGAGGACCCACGCCGATGGGACAGAACCCTAACGCGTGTCGAGTCGCCGGTGTGGTCCACCTCACGGCCGTCCGGACCCTCGTGTGGCAGCCTCTTCTGAACACCGTGAACTTCCCGGTGGCCGGTGTCCGACCCCGCTGTTACGGTGAGAGCGTGCCCAAAGACGTGCTGATGTGCTGGCGAGGCGGACCGACGTGGTCCCGCATCGCCCACGCCGTCTTGGCGTAGTACCGACGATGCGAGGGCCCGCCGGGATCGGTCGGGCCGCATCCGCCATGCGAGGCGGTCTCCGACGGAACCCGGGTTAACGATTCAGACCCCACGGCCCGGAACAGGACCGGGCCAGCCGACTTCAGGAGAGTCCCCAGGTGACCGCAAGTCCCCACACCACCTTCCACGCGCTCGAGGACACCGACGTCCTCGTCAGTGCACGGTCGCTGGACGAGTACACCGATATGTTCGGCCTGGACGAGGCCGACCTGAAGGGGCGCATCGTTGACTGCCCCGGTGGCGCGGCCAGCGCGGTGGCCGAGATCTGTGCGGCGGGTGGCGACGCCGTCGCGGTGGACCCGCAGTACGCGCTCGGCGCGGACGACCTCCGCGGCCGGATCCTCGAGGACGTCGAGCGGTCCCTGGCGCAGAAGCACGCGCGTGAGTTCGACTATGACTGGGACGTCCGCGGCGGGGTCGTGGGGCACGAGGTCATCCGCCGCTCGGCGGCCGACCGGATGCTGGGCCACCTGGCCACCGCCCCCGAGCGGTATGTGGCCGGGGCTCTTCCCTCGCTCCCTCTCGCCGACGACTCGGCCGACCTGGTGCTGTGCTCGCACCTGCTGTTCACCTACGCCGACCGCATGGATCTGGCCGACCATGTCGACGCGATCGTGGAGATGGCCCGCGTCGCGCCGGAGGTGCGGATCTACCCGCTGGTCGACCACGCCGGGAACCCGTTGCCGGAACTGGTGCGCTGTGTGATCGCCAAGCTCAAGAAGGAGCGGCTGATCAGCCGCATCGAGCCGGTGATCCGGCCGTTCCAGCTGGCCGCCACCACGCGGTTGGTCGTCGAGCGGAACGGCCGCCAGCGCCCCTAGGGTTCACGGCCGGCCGGCGGGGTTCACGGTTGGTCGGCGGGTGCCAACCGGAGGATCTCCTGCCCGGTGAACGGTGAGACCCCGGCGGTGGCGACGAGCGGCTGTGGGCCGCCCACCTCGAGGGTCAGGCCGGGCTGGAAAATCGTCCCGGTGGCCAGCGAGTAGGCCACGAGGTTGCACATCTCGGCGTAGACGGCCGCGGGCGGAGCGTCCACGTCGAGTCGCTCGAGGTCCATGCGACCGAATCGGCCCATCCCACTGGTGTAGACGCACGAGGTGGTCTCGGTCTGCATCCCGGCCCGCACCCCGACGAGCGCCGGTGCCGGCACGGGGTTGCCCGTCACGAGATCGCGGTACGGGCCGGCCGGCAGGGTCGCCGCGGCGCCGCCCACGCTCACGGCCACCGCGCCGGGCAGCGCGGTCAGGGCCGCCGTGACGTTCGCAACCGCCAGCTCGCAACGGAGCGTGTCGAGCCGGGGGTCCAGGTACTCGGGTTCGCCCGGCTCGCCGTCGTCCCCGATCGGTCCCCACCGGAACGCGGCCACGACGACCTGGGACCGGTGCGACTCCACCACGGCCTCACCGCCGTTCCAGGCGGCCAGGTCACGCGTGTACTCGATGGCTTCCGGCACCGGCGCGTCGACCGCGGACACGATGACCGTCGCGTCCTCGACGTAGACGGCGGTGGCGGGGTCGTCGTCGGTGCCCCGCTCGACCTCGTACGACCCCTCGAAGATCTCGGTGAGGAGTTCACCGACCTCGTCGTGGCCGGGGGCGGGCCGGTCGAGCAGGACGATCGCCACCGGGGTCTGCTTCCACGACAGGTCCTCGCCGGTCTGCGGGTCGACGGCGGGCTGGTCGGGCTGCGGCGTGTCGGTCATGGCCCGAGGCTAACGCCTCGCCCCTGCCGCAGCACTGCCGCGACCGGCCACCGCGCCCGCACCGCCGCCCAGCCCGCGATGCCGCCGGGTCAGTTGAGCAGGAAGTCGATCACCAGGCGCTCGAACTTGTCCTTCTGCTCGATCATCGCCCAGTGGCCACAGCGGGAGAAGGCGTGGAGCTCGGCGCGCGGGAGCTGGCGGAAGGCGAAGTGGGCCTGCTCGTAGGGGAGCATGCGGTCGTCGCGGCCCCAGATGAGCATGGTCTCCTGCCGGATCTGCGAGGCGCGGGCGTACAGCGGCGTGTAGGCGTTTTCGGGCTTGAGGATCGAGCCGAACACGGAGTACATCCGCTCGACGGCGCCCGGGGCGGTGGCGGCCTCGGTTCGGGCGCGGATTAGGTCCTCGTCCACGACCTTCTTGTTGCCGACCATCGTGTCGACCCAGGCCGCCATGGCCTTGTCGGACGGCTCCGCGAGGAATTCGAACAGCCGACGCGATCCCTCGCTCGGCTCGGGCGTGAACAGGGGAGCAGCCAGGCCGCCGGGGCCCATGAGCGCCATCTTGCGGACCCGGTGCGGGTAGGCCAGAGCGGTCTCGCAGGCGACGTTGCCGCCCATGGAGTTACCGATGATGTCGACCTTCTCGATGCCCTTGGCCTCGCAGAACGCGTCGATAGCCTCGGCGGCGATGAGCGGGTAGGCCTTCTCCCACTCCAGGTCGGAGCTCTTCCCGAATCCCGGCATGTCCAGCAGGATGGTGTGGAAACGCTCGGCGAAGACGGGGAAGTTGCCGGCGAAGTTGGACCACGCGGTCACGCCGGGGCCGGATCCGTGCAGGAAGAGGACGGGGACCGCGCTCTCGGGCTCGGCGACGCTCTGCTCGCCCGCCTCGTGGTAGTGCAGCTCGAAGCGGCCGGCGGTGATGGTCTTGCTGGTGGACTCGAAGTCGAGGGCGCTCATGCCCCCCACGCTACTAGAACACGTTCTAGGAATCCCACCGTCGTCCGAAATTAAGTCAGCCGCGCGGGGAGTCCCTGAAACATCCCCGCGCGGCGATGGCGAAACTCTAACCTGAAATCGCGCTGGGTGACAAGTCGGTAACAATTATGACGGGTGTCACGCCGGCTGCACTAACGCCGTTGACGCTGGCCAGCATTTATGAAGTGCCACATATGGACGGTCGGTGTAGATGTGGGTGGCGATGACCGCTTGGCCACCCCGGGCTCGTCACCCCGGCGTCACCTCATGACCCGGTCGAGGAACGCGGTGGCGTCCGGGATGGCGGCGTAAACGGTCCCGCTGTGGTCCCGGTCCGGGTAGACGTGCAGCTCGAGCGGCTGCGCGTTGAGGGACATCTCCGCAGCCAGTGACAGCGCCGAGGGGGCGGGCACGTCCATGTCGAGCAGCCCCTGGCCGAGGAACACGGGCCGGTCGTAGCCCATTGCCGGCGTGCCCATGTAGCGGCGGAGGTGTCCGAAGACGTCGGGGATCTCCTGCAGTGGCCGCGCCAGCGCCTGCGAAACCTGGAAGCCGCCGACCTTCTCCCGCATCGCGGAGTAGCAGAGCGTCTCGGCGGCGTCGACCATCTCGCGACCCTGCGGTGTGAGGAGCCCGTTGATGTCGAGCTCCGGGTGCTGGTCGCGGAACCCGGCGAGGATGTACATCGCGTACAGGTTGAGCCCGGTCGGGAGGTTCACCGGCGGGAATCCGGGGCCGCCCCACTGGAACAAGTGCTCTATGTTCGCCGGCGCGCCGGTCGCCACGACGCCCCGGTAGTCGAGGCCCGCCGGCGCGCCCAGTGCGGTGGCACGGGTCGCGGTGACGAGTGCGGCGCCGGCGCCCTGCGACTGCCCGACGAGTCCCCACCTGGCGGACAGCGGCAGTCCGTCTGCTCGCGCCGCGGTGATCGAGTCGACGATCCCGCTTGCGGCCGCCTGCCCGTTGAGGTAGCTGAGCAGCCCGGGGGTGCCGAGTCCCACGTAATCCGCGGCCACCACGGCGTATCCGCGGTCCAGCCAGTGGCCGAGGTAGTCGGCGTCGCGCTCGGAGCGTGGCTGGGTGGACGGAGCGCAGTCGTCGCCGAGGCCGGTCGTGCCGTGCGCCCACGCCACGACGGGCCAGCCGCCGGGGGGCGGGGTTCCGTGCGGGAGGAACACGGCGGACGTGGCGATCGCGGTGCGGCCGTGCTGGTCGACCGTCCCGTACGCCTGCCGCACCGCCCGCCCGGCCTGCGGCAGCGAGAGGGCCGGGTCGAGCGGGACCGTCGCCGCGGCGACGCCGGGGGAGGGGACGGGTAGGTTCCATTCGCGGGTGTCGAGCCCGGACCAGGTGGGCTCGGGGTTGGGCGCGGGCTGCGCGTTCGCGGTCGGAGCGGTGAGGGAAGCGACGACGACGAGGGCCGCTGCCGCCACCGTGAGCGTCCGCGGGGAGCGCCGAGGAGTGAGGGAGTTCATACCCGGAGGGTAGTCGGTTCCTCGCCCCGCTTCGGGGCTGTTGACGATGCCCCGGCGAGAGCTCGGCGGGAGCCCCGTCGGCCGATCCGCCCCCGCGGCTACGGCCGGCCTGTCCGTGGCGACGGCCGAATTCCACGCGGGAGCGTCGTGGGCTGCGACGGTGCCTGAGGAGACGATCGACATCCCTGACCTCGCCGGACAGACCTGGCTCATCACCGGCGCGACGAGCGGGGTCGGGTTGGAGACGGCCAGGGCGGCGTCCCGGGCGGGAGCGCGGGTGATCCTCGCCGTCCGTGACACCGAGCGCGGGCGGCAGGTGGCGGCGCGGTTGCCCGGTGAAACCCGGGTGGTGGAGGTCGACCTCGCCTCGCTCGAGAGCGTCCGTCGGGCGGCGGGCGAGCTGACCGGCGTCGGTGGTGGCGACGCGGAAGGGCGGGTCGGCGGGCAGATCGGCGGGCAGATCGGCAGGGTGGCCGGCGAGAAAGCCGACGGGGAGGTCGAGCAGATCGACGTGCTGGTCAACAACGCCGGCGCCATAAGCCCGCGCCGGTGCGAGACCGCCGACGGGTTCGAGATGCTTCTCGGCGTCAACGTGCTGGGCCCGTTCCTGCTGACGAACCTGCTGTTGCCGCTGGTGCGGCGACGGGTGGTGATCGTCGCGTCCAACGCGCACAAGAGTGGATCCTTCGATGTCGATGACCCGCATTGTCGCCGTCGACGGTGGACCCCCGCCGCGGCCTACGCCCAGTCCAAGTTCGGCGACATGCTGTGGGGCCTGGCGCTGGACCAGCGGCTGCGGGACGGGAGGGCCGAGGCGGCGGCGGCGGGGGTGGACGTGCAGCTCACCCACCCCGGCTGGGCGGCCACGGGGATCTCGAACGCCACCGGCAACGCGGCGATCGACCGGGTGGTGACCGGCGTCTGTTCGATCTTCGCCCAGCCCGCCGCGCAGGCCGCGCTCACGACGATGTTCGCCGCGACCCGTCCGCTGCCGCCGTGCAGCTACACCGGGCCGGACGCGATGCGGCACCTGCGGGGGATGCCGACGCTCATCGGCCGCAGCGCCGAGGCGTCGGACCCGGCGATCGCGGAGCGCTTCTGGGAGTTCGCCGCGGCGGAGACGGCGACGGACTGAGGCCGCCGCGGGCAGCCCGCGGGCTCGTCCGAGGGTTAGTGCAACCGAGGGGTTGCACTACGGCTCTGCGCGTGCCAACTTGGAAGCACAGGTGCACCCCGCGACCCAGCATCCACCGAGCGGAACGCACCGTGAGGGAAGGAAGCCCGATGAGCGAGAACCGAACGGCCGGAACCAGCCCCGCCGCTACGACCGACGACGTGCCGGACGAGATCGTCCGCAGCATCCGCATCGACGCCGAGGCGCAGACCGTGTGGGGCATCATCTCGGAACCGGGGTGGTTCATCAACGACGGCGAGTGGACCGAGCACGAGATCACCACCGAGGGGGACGTCTCGCGCGTGGTGGACCCGGTGCACGGCGAGTTCAGCATCCGCACCGTCGAGCTGGACCCGCCCCGCCGGGCGGTGTTCCGCTGGCTGGGCGGGCAGGTCGGCAGCGTCGACGAGTTCCCGTCCAACACGATCGAGTTCACGGTCGAGCCGCAGGGTTCCGGCGTGGTGCTCACGGTGCGGGAGACCGGATTCGCCGGCCTGAGCAGCGACGCAGTGGTGCGCCGCCAGCGGTTCGAGGATAACTCCGCCGGGTGGGCGACCGAACTCGACCTCGCCCGGCGCCGGGCGGAGGATCGGGCGTGAGCGACGCCCCCACCGACTCCCGCGCGGCCGAGGGGGAGGGGCTGTCGGACCTGCTCGCGCCCGAGGCGGACGGCGTCTTCGCCGCTCTCGCCGACCGGACCCGCCGCCGCATCCTCGTCCGGTTGGCCGATCGGCCGGACGACGCCGGCGCGGTGGCCGCCGACCTCGGGATCAGCAGGCAGGCGGTGGCCAAACACCTGCGAATACTGGTGGACTCCGGGCTCGTCATCGCGAGCCCACAGCAGCGACGGCAGGTTCATGCGGTCCGGCCCGATCGGATCCGCGAGATCTCCGATCTGCTCGGCGCGGTGTCCCGGGGTTGGGATCGCAGGCTCGCCCTGGTCAAGGAGCACGCGGAACACGCCGAACACGCCGAGCGCGCCGAGCCCGCTGAGTGACCGCCGGTCAGGTGAGGTGGTCGAACTCGCCGTCAACCCAGGCGGCGTAGCGTTCCGCCGAGCGCTGGACGGCACCGCGGGCGTCCTGCGGCACGCAGCCCCCGAAGTTGCTGTAGATGCGGTCGAAGTCGTAACGCGAGACGTGGTCGGCGATCCGGCGGACGACGGCGCCGGACAGCGGCATCCAGTTGGGGAACGAGCGCATGAAGGTCACCCACCCCGGATCCGCGACCGAACCGATCGTGTCACCGGTGAACAACACGCCGCGACCGTCGGGGGCGGTCCAGTGCACCACCACGCTGCCCGGGAAATGCCCGCCGGGCTGGGACGCGCGCACGCCCGGCACGATCTCGATCTCGCCGCCGTCCGCCGGGTCCGCGGCGTGGCCCCCGCCCCACACCACCGTGTTGCCCGGCCGCAGGCCCAGCCACTTCTCGTCCGGCGCGGAGACGTAGACCGGGCAGTCGTCGAACGCCGACGACCACAGTGATTGCACCCCGTACATGTGCGGATGCGAGGCGATGATCGCGGCGAGGCCGCCCCACCCGCGCACCGCGGCGACCGCCTCGTCGCTGATGTAGTTCGGCGCCTCGACCAGCACATTGCCGTGCTCGGTGCGGATGAGCGCCGGCTTCTGCCCGATGCCGGGGGAGTTGATCTGCACGAGGTTGATGACGTCGGTCTCGCGCTCGGCGAACTCGATCGACGCGCCACGGGCCCGGGACTCCTCCGGGTCGGTCCACCGCTGCCCACCGGACGGCACGTACTGGCGCTCGTCCGCGCAGATCGGGCACACCTCCGGTAGCGGCTGCGCGCGCTCGACCCCGCAGGTCGCGCACTGGGTCACCGAGCCCACGGGTGCGCCGCCCGCGTCCGCACCGCGACCGGGGCTCACGGCATGTCCCCCTCGATGTCGACGGCATGCCAGTCGTCGCCTATCTGCAGCTCGAGCGACCCGTCGACGGGGATCTTCTCGGACTGGCTGGAGACGGCGGACTCAAGTGCCTCCTGGGCGTTGTCGAAGTCGCCGAGGTCGATCGTCTGGTCGGGGGTGTGGAGGCGGTAGTGGGGCATGCCACGATTGTTCCTGCCGTACGCCCGGGTCGCATCCGACCGACAGGCCGGTGGCCCCCGCCGTCGACAGGAGACCGACGACCACCGATGACCGACGCGCGACGGTCCCGGCTGCCCGGCGGGTCTTCCCCGGTGCGCGTCCGCGGCGCACACTGGACAGACCGCCGCCGCAGCGAGAGGGCACACCATGTCGTCGTCATCCTCCCCGTCCCACGACCCACGCGACGCCGCGCCGGCCGACCCGCCGCCCGGGTACCCCGACCTCGGGCCCGAGCCGGTGGAGGGGGTGCGGCTGCTGCGCGCACCGGCCGTGCCGACCGCCGTCGTCCGCGCCACCGGCGTGCCCATGGCCACGATCGCCGGGTTCTTCGATTCGGCCTTCGGCACGGCCTTTCCTGCCCTGTTCGCCGCCGGCGTCACCCCGGCCGGGCCGGCGTTCGCGCTCTACACGCGCACCACCGAGGAACCCGAACCCGCCGCGGACCTGGAGATCGGGTTCCCCCTGGCGCGACCGCTGGCCGAGCTGCACCCCGACGAGCCGTCCGAGATCGACGGGATGCAGGTCATCGCGTCCGAGCTCCCGGCCGGGGACGTGGCGGTGACCAGTCATCTCGGCTCCTACGACGGGCTCGGGCAGGCCTGGGGCGAGTTCATGGGCGCGATCGGCGCGATGGGGCGCGCGCCGGGCAGCCCGTTCTGGGAGGTCTACGTGACCGAGCCGAGCCCGGACATGGATCCAGCCACCCTGCGGACCGACCTGTTCTGCCCCGCCCCCACCCCGGACGACGCCGCCTGACCCGGGTTCATCGCCCGTCGCCCGCCGCCCGCCGCCCGCCGCCCGTCGCCCGTCGCCGAGCAGAGGATTTCGCCTGTATCTCTCGAGAAGCAGTGCGCGAATTCCTCTTCTCGGCGAGCGCTCACAGGCCATCGCCGCCCAGCGCCGTCGCTGCGGGCGACGGGCCGGGCGGCAGGGTAGGCCGCGCCGCTACATGTCCTCCAGCGACCGACCGTTTGTCTCCGGGATGAACTTCGCCACGAACAGCAGCGACAGCAGCGCGGAGACCGCGTAGAAGCCATAGGTGAACGTCAGGCTGAACTCGGCCATCGGCGGGAACGCGGTGGACACGGCGAAGTTCGCCAGCCACTGCGCGGCGGCCGCCAGGCCGAGGGCCGCGGAGCGGATGCGGTTGTTGAACATCTCGCCGAGCAGCACCCACACGGCCGGGCCCCACGACATGCCGAAGAACACGACGAACCCGTTCGCGGCGATAAGCGCGATCAGGCCCTGCGTGTCGGCGAGCTGCGGGGCGAGCTCGCCGTCCGGCCCCGGGCCCATGGTGGCGGTGCTGAACATCGCCGCCATCACGGCCAGCGAGATCGTCATGCCCACGGACCCGGTGATGAGGAGCTTGCGGCGGCCGATCTTGTCGATGAGCGCGATCGCCACGATCGTCACCACGATGTTCGTCACGGACGTGATGACCGTCTGGGTGAGCGCGTCGGACTCGGTGAAGCCGACCGACTGCCAGAGCGAGGTGGAGTAGTAGAAGATCACGTTGATGCCCACGGCCTGCTGGAAGACCGACAGGACGATGCCGATCCACACGATGGGCAGCAAATTGACCCCGCCCGGCTTGACGAGGTCGCGCCACGAACGCTTGCGGTCGTCGCGGACCGTCGCGCGGATCTCCCTGATCCGGGAGTCGACACCGCCCTGCTGAATGGAGCGGAGGACCTCGCGAGCCCGGTCGACCATGCCCTTGCCCACCAGGTAGCGCGGTGATTCCGGGATGGTGAGCGCGAGCACGCCGTAGGTCACGGCGGGGATCACCTCCGCCCAGAACATCCACCGCCACGCCTCGGCGCCGAACCACAGTTCCTCGATCGCGCCGCCCGCGATGCCGGCCAGCCAGGCGTCGGAGAGCAGTGCGACGAAGATGCCGGAGACGATCGCGAGCTGCTGCAGCGATCCCAGCCGACCGCGGATCGCCGGTGGGGCGACCTCGGCGATGTAGGCCGGTGCGATGACGGACGCCGCGCCCACCCCGAGCCCGCCGACCAGCCGCCAGATGATGAGGTCGACGGGGCCGAAGGCGAACCCGGTCCCCAGGGCGCTCGCGGTGAACAGCACCGACGCGAGGATCATCACGCGGGTGCGACCCCAGTGGTCGGCCAGACGACCGGCGACGTAAGCGCCGACCATGCACCCGAGCAGGGCGGAGGACACGGCGAAGCCGGTCAGCCCGGCGTTCATCTCGAAGGTCTCCTGCACGGCGTCCACGGCACCGTTGATCACCGCGGTGTCGAAGCCGAACAGGAAGCCGCCCAACGCTGCGACCAGGGAGATGAGCACCACCCGGCCGGTGTTGAACGTCTCCTCCTCGGCGGGTGTGGGTGAGGTCTGCTGCGTGGACATGACGTACCCCGCTCTGTTGTCCGACGCACCTGCTCCAGGTGGTGAAGGGAGCGTAGGCACGCGGTGCAAGTGACGCAAGCGATAAAGGAAACCGTTGTTCCGCCCGGCCCGCCCCCGCGGGACGAGAACACGTTCTAGGCTCGGGGTCACCTCGTCGTCGTCACCGAAAGGGCCACCGCCTTGAGCGCCTCACCCGACCAGATCCGTTCCACCGCCGACTCCTACATCGCGGCACTGACCGCGGGCGACCTCGAGGCCGTGATGAACCTCTACGCCGAGGGCGCCACCGTCGAGGACCCGGTGGGCAACGGCACCGTCCACGAGGGCAAGGCCGCCATCCGCGAGTTCTACGCCAGCGTCGTGGCGATGAAGATCGAGGGCGAGGTGCTCGAGGCCCGCGTATGCGGAAACGACCTGCTGTTCAACTTCGAGATCACCACGCACTTCGACGCGGACTCCAAGGCCACCATCAACGTGTGGGACCTCATGACCCACGACGAGCAGGGCAAAGTCACCTCGATGCGCGCCTACTGGACCCCGGAGAACATGCGCTGACCCCGCGCCCCTGAACCCCGCGCCGGCCGGGGTCGCCGGGGCGCGCGGACTACGCGCCGCCCTGGCTCCCGGCCCCCTGGGGCACGTTCTCCGACGGCTGCACGACTACCAGTCCCGCGCCGCCGAACGCCAACTGGAACGTCTCCCCGGACCCGCCCCGGAGCAGGGACTTCACCCCGCCCGTGTCCACCCGGATGTCCATCGTCACGCCGGCGGTCCACAGGACCACGGCCTGGGGATCGGCGAACGTCGGCGCGGAGGTCACGTCGAGCGCGACCGGCTGGCCCTTGGTGGTCACCGCCACGAACCCGGTCCCCCGCAGGGAGACGTTGAACAACCCGCCGGTCATCACGGCGCCCTTGGCGGCGATGCGGTGGATGTCCCACGCGATCCCCTCGGAGAACGCCAGCACGCTCGCACCGTTGACCGAGATCATGTCGTCCTCCAGGTAGAGGACCTGGACCTCGGAGGCCTGGTCGGCGAGGAACAGCTCACCCCGCCCGGTGCAGCGCATGAGGGGCACACCCTCCCCCGTCGCCGCCGCCTTGAACATCCTGCCGATCCCGCCGCTGCCGACGTTCTCGAACCCGACCTGCCCCTGGTAGGCGACCATCGATCCGGTCCGCGCGAGGATCGGCTGGTCGGCGAGCGTCACCTTGAGCATCTTGGAGTTCTGGAGGGCGAACGGGCGGTTCGTCTCCGTCTCGCGCGCCGACTGGAAGAGGTCCCCGTGGATCATGGCGCGAACGGTACGCCCGCTCCACTAGCCTTGGGGTCATGATCACCGCAATCGTCTTCGTCCACGCCGAGACGGCGCGGATCCCCGAGGTCGCCGGGGCCATCGCCGATATCGACGGAGTCTCCGAGGTCTACTCGGTCACCGGCACCATCGACCTCATCGTGCTGGTGCGGGCCCGGCGCAACGACGAGATCGCCGACATTGTCTCGGACCGCCTCAACAAGGTCCCCGGCGTGGTGGACACCGAGACCCACATCGCGTTCCGCACCCAGTCCAAGCACGATCTCGAGGCCGCGTTCTCGATCGGGTACGAGGACTGAACCGGGTACGGGGACCGAACCGGCTACGGGGGCCGCACCGGCTACGGGGACCGGGAGTCAGGTCGGCTGGCCGGTCATCTGCTGTATCCGGGCCAGGCGGCGGGCCCGGCGTCGGGCCCGCTGAAGCTCGGTGAGGAGCTCCCTGCCGGTCCATTGCCGCCGGTCCTCGCCGGCCGCCTCGGCCTCGTGCACCAGCTCCACCATCCGCGCGCAGGCCGGAGCCCCCAGTCCGAGCTGACCGGCCATCTTCACGACCTTGCCCTGCAGGTACTCGACCTCGGTGGGCCGGCCGCGCACGAGATCGTCCGTCATGGACGAGGTGCCGTCCGCGTCGACGCGGACCGCGGCCCGGGCGAGGCGGCGGAACAGCGGGTTGGGCAGCCGCATCACCACCGGGAGGGCGCCGGCGGGGATGGCCAGCGGCACCCGCGGCACCACCCCGGCCGCGGTGAACACGCGGTTGGCCTCCGCCTGACACAGGGCGACACAGCGCCGCAGGTCCCGGTCCAGCAGCTCCGTGCGCAGCGGGAGTCCGGACAGCGCCTGGACGGCGTTGTTGAGGTTGAGCAGGACCTTGCCGTGGAGGACCGCCTGGATGTCGTCGGTGGGCCTCACCGGCAGCTCGGCCGCCGCCATGGTGCGGATCAGCGGGACGGCCATGGGGTGTTCGGCGAGCCGGATCACCCCGGTGGAGGTCCGCCGATAGGTGGCGGGTCCGGTGCGCGCGACATTGAACGGTATGACGCCGGGGATCACCGTGGTCCTGTCGACCAGTTCCCGGATGAGGTCCGCCGAGTGCAGACCGTTCTGCAGGCCCACGACCAGCGTGTCCGGCCGAAGGTAGGGAGAGAACTCGGCGGTGGCGGCGGCCGTCTGTCCGGCCTTGGTGCACACCAGCACGACGTCCGAGCGGCGGACGCTCTCGGGCCCGGTGGCCAGGGTGAGGGCGTCGGCGGGGATGTGGAGCCGGGCGTCCTCGCCGTCTCCGGACTCGACGGTCAGTCCCACCGCCCGGATCGGGTCGAGCACGTGGGGGCGCCCGACCAGGGTCACGTCGGCGTGGCGGGCGAGCCGGCCGCCCAGGTAGCAGCCGATCACGCCCGCGCCGATCACGGTGATCCGAAGAGGAGGGTTCGGGCTGGTCATGGTGGTGCAGAGGATACGACACGCGCGCCGGCGGGGGAGCCGTTCGACGTACCTGTCCGCCGGACGGGGGAATCAGTGCGGGCGCGGCCGCAGGACGACCTCGGTGGGGTGCGTATCCGGAGTGGACCCCAACGCCTGCCGGACGGCGGTGGCCACCGAGTCCGGGCGGAGGAAGGCGCCCGGGTCGTAGTCGCGCCCCTCGGCGGCGACGATCGCGCGCTGCATGTCGGTGTCCACGCGGCCGGGGTGGATGGACGTGACGCGCAGGTCGGGTTCCTCGCCGCGAAGGGTGTCGGTGACGGCGCGGAGGGCGAACTTGGAGGCGCTGTAGGAGCCCCAGCCCGGTTTGGCGGTGGTCCCCGCGCCGGAGTTGACGACGACGAGGTGGCCCCGTGCCGCGCGCAGCGCCGGGAGCAGTGCCCGGGTCAGCTCGACGACGGCCAGCACGTTGACCTCGAACGCCCGGCGCCACTGGCCGGCCTCGGACTCGTCGATCCGGCCGAGTTCGGCGACGCCGGCGCAGTGGACGAGGCCGTCGAGGGTGCTGATGTCGCGGGCGGCGCGCGCGACCCCGTCGCCGGTGGTGAGGTCGGCCTCCACCACCCGGGCTGAGCGGCAATCAGCGGCCACGGCCTGCAGCGCATCGACGTCCCTGCCCACGAGGACCAGGTCGTGGTGGGCGGACAGCGTGCGGGCGGTCGCCGCCCCGATCCCGCGGGAGGCGCCGGTGACGAGAACCGTGCTCATGCCCCGAGGCTAGACGGACCGGGGGGCGTCGGAGTGCTGCGGGTCGGACTGCTGAGAGTCGGGAAGGGCGTCGACATCGCCGTCGAAGGCGTCGAGGAGGGCGGTGAGGGCGGGCACCGCCGAGGAGAGCAGATCGCGGTGTTCGGGGCTCAGATAGGACATCCGCTCGGCGAAGTCCCGGTCACGATCGGCGAGGACCTGTTCGATGCGGGCCCGACCGAGGTCGGTGAGGCGGACACAGACCCCGCGTCGGTCGGAGGCGTCGGGTTCGCGCTCGACGTACCCCATGGCCTCGATGACGCTCACCGAATTGCTGGTGGTCGGTACGCGGACGTTCTCGAGTCGGGCGAGGTCCGACATCCGCAGCCTCCCGTGGCAGGCCAGGGTGTGCAGGATCGAGGTCTGCGCGCGACTCAGCGCGTACTGGGTGCTCTGCCGGCGGACAAGCAGGTCCAGGCGCAACAGGATGGGTCGGAACTTCTCGGCGAGTCCCCGCCCGGGCTCACCTTCCCGTATCGCCGGATCGCTCGTCGTCGTCTCCATGACCCTGCTCCCTCGACACCGGCTTCCGCCCCGGAAGCCTCGCGGCACCGAATCTAGGCCGAACTTCTCCCGTCATGGGGCGCCACCTCGTCCCGGGGTGGATACTGATCGCATGGGTTTGTATCACCAGATCACCGGGGCCGGCCCGACCATCGTCCTACTGCACGGCGTGTGCCACCGGGCGCACGCCTGGGATCCGGTCGTGCCGCTGCTCGCGGACCGTTTCCGCGTGGTGGTCGTGGACCTGCCCGGCCACGGCAGGTCCGCGGATCTGCCGGACACCGGCGACGTGCTCGACTACGTCGTCTCCGAGCTCGTCGGCCTCCTGGAGGAGGTCGTCCCGGCCGGGGAGCGCCCCCACATCGCCGGCAACTCCCTGGGGGGCTTCCTCGCGCTGGAGCTCGGCGCCCGCGGACTGGCGAGCAGCGTCACCGCGCTGTCGCCCGCCGGGTTCTTCCGCTCGCACGCCGAGTGGCGCTACACGGTCACCGTGTTCCGGAGTCTCCGCCGGGCGGCGGGCCGGATCGGCCGCCACACCCCGGCCCTGACCGAGCGGGCCGCCGGACGCGCGGTGATGATGGCAGTGTTCTGCGCCCGCCCGTGGCGGTACCCGGCGGAGGCCGCGGCCATCGACAGCGAGGCGATCGTGTCCAACACCGTGCTCGACCGGGCCGACCGGCGGGCGTTCGTGTTCTCCGCCCCCGTCGACGAGGATTTGCCGATCACCATCCGGTGGGGCCGGTTCGACATGGTCCTGCCGGTGCGGCAGGTCTCACTCGCCACGCGGTTGTTCCCGCAGGCGAGGGTCGAGGTCAGCGCCGACGGGCACGTGCCGATGTCCGACGACCCGGAGGGCGTCGCCGCGTCGATCGCCGCCTGCGCCGAGCGCGGCCTGGCGTACGCGCGGGCCGGCAGTCGGGTCTGACCGGCCCGCCTGCCGGCCCGGCAGCCGGGCCTGACCGACCCGACCCGCCGGCCCGGCAGTCCGCCTACCCGCCCCGGCCGTCCGCCGTCAGGAGCCGATCAGGCCCGTCGGCAGGGAGCCCGAACCGAGAGAGCCGGCGCCACCGGAGAACCCGTTGCGCCACGCGACCACGGTCGACGGCCGCGGCTGCGAGGTGCCGCCGTCGGGCCAGTGCGAGGCGGGGTTCTCGATCGACGCGCCGTCCTTCTCGCCGGGGTGCTGGACGTTGACGATCGCCCGGTTGTCGAACACCAGCGGTCCGCAGGTCTCGGCCCCGACAGGGACCGTGAGGAACAGCTTGGTCTCGCCGCGGTTCGGGCCTTCGGTCGCCACCGAGTAGAGGCCGTCGTTGAAGCCGAGGGCGTTGCCGTCGGTGGACACCCACAGTCCCCCGGCCGTGTCGAAGGCGACGTTGTCCGGGCAGGAGATGGGGCTGACCTTCGACTTGTCGAAGCCGCCGAAGTAGGAGTCCGCCTCGGCCGGGTCGCCACACACCAGCAGCAGGTTCCAGCCGAAGGTGGTGCCGGCGTGGTCGTCGGTGATCTCCACGACCTGACCGTGCTTGTTGTTGTGCCGCGGGTTGGCCTCGTCCACGTTCGCGGTCGTGCGGCGGGTGTTGTTGGTCAGCGCCATGTAGACCTTGCCGGTGGTCGGACTGGGCTCGACGTCCTCGGGGCGGTCCATCTTGGTGGCGCCTACGCGGTCGCCTGCCATGCGGGTGTACACCGCGACCTGCTCCGGCGTCATGTCCGGCACGTGTGAGACGGCGTTCCTGCCGGGCGCGACGGTCATCAGCGGGATCCAGGTGCCGGTGCCGTCGAACGCGCCGTCGGCGGGCAGCGTCCCGGAGCCGTCGATCTGCGCGGCGGGGGAGTTGCCGGCGAACGTCGCCACGTAGAGGGTGCCCTCGTCGAGGATCTTCATGTTCTCGGCCCGCGCGGCCGAACCGGTACCGGGTGTGATCCGGCGGCTGGAGACGAACTTGTAGAGGTAGTCGAAGCGCTCGTCGTCACCGGAATAGGCGACGACGGTGCCGTCACCGGTGACGTGGACCGAGGCGCCCTCGTGCTTGAACCGGCCCATCGCGGAGTGCTTGACCGGGGTCGAGGTCGGATCCCAGGGATCCACCTCGACGACGTAGCCGAAGCGGTTGACCTCGTTGGGCTCGGCGGCCGGGTCGAAGCGGGCGTCGAACTCCTCCCACCGGCGCCCCGAGCGGGAGACGGACACGCCGTAGCGGCGCAGGGCCTCGAGACGCTCCGGGTCGCTGACCGTCCCGGTGGTGCCGAAGTACTGGTTGAAGTTCTCCTCGCCGGACAGGACGGTGCCCCACGGAGTGTGCCCGCCGGCGCAGTTGTTCAGTGTGCCGAGCACGCGGGTGCCGGTCGGGTCGGCCGTGGTCCGGGTAAGGGGGCCGACGGCGGGTCCGCGCAGCTCGAACGGGGTGGTGGCGGTGATGCGCCGGTTGTAGGACCCCATGACGGGGTCGAGCCCGCCGTCGCCGGCGCGGCTGGCCAGCTCGACCACAGTCAGCCCGTGGGCCGCCCAGGCGATCTCCACCTGCTCGCGGGTCGGGGCCGAGGAATCGTACCCGCGGAACATCGAGGGCTCGGTCGTGTACTCGTGGTTGACGGTGAGCAGGAAGCGCTCGTCGCGGTCGTCCATCGGGAACATCACCGCGAGGTCGCAGTTGTAGCCGTACTGCATGGCCTGCGCGGCGGCGGTCTGGTTCTCGAAGTCGAACTCCGGGGCGCCCGGCAGCACGGGGTCGCCCCACCGGATCACCACCTCGCTCGAGTATCCCGCCGGGACGGTGACGGCGTCGGCGGTGTTGGGCGCTACCGGGGCGAACCCCGTGTCGATCGTCGCGCCGCCGGTGGATCCGGCGGGGCCGAGCGAGCCCGCGGCGGACGAGCCCTGCGCCGCAGCGGTCGCGGGCAGCACCTGGGTGGCGCCCACCGCCAGCGCCACGACCCCCGCGGCCTTGAGTGCACCGCGGCGGCTGATCTCGGTGGCGATATCCCCGAAGTACGGGTTGTCGGTGGTGTTGGGCACCGGCGCGGCGCACTGGTCCCCGCACTTGTAGACACAGGTCACGTGCTGTCGGTTGGAGGTCCCCGGCGTCGGGGCGGTGGCGAGCGGGAGCAGGCGGCGGACGGACATTCGGGTCTCCTGGAGGCGTCAACAGTCGTAGTGGACGCATGCACGCTAGGCGCGCGGGACGACCGGGCGGCCGCGCGCGGGCCACGCCCGCGTGAACTGTGTGCGCAGTGCGGGTGAACTCCGCCCCGGGCCGCTACAGTCACCCGTGTTCGCCCTCTATCTCGGATCGTCCGGCACGTTCCTGCCGGTGAAGGGAATTATTTCTCATGGCCTCGGTAACCTTCGAGAACGTGTCCATCATCTATCCGGGGGCCGCGCGACGCAGTGTCGACCGTCTGGATCTGGAGATCGCCGACGGCGAGTTCCTCGTCCTGGTCGGACCCTCCGGCTGCGGAAAATCGACGACCCTGCGCGCCCTGGCCGGTCTGGAGGACGTGGCGGCGGGACGGATCCTCATCGGTGACAGGGACGTGACGGGCACCGAGCCCAAGGACCGCGACATCGCGATGGTGTTCCAGAACTACGCGCTGTACCCGCATTACACGGTCCGCGAGAATATGGGTTTCGCACTGAAGCTGGCCAAGGCGTCCAAGTCGGAGATCACGGAGCGCGTCGACCGCGCGGCGGAGATGCTCGACCTGGTGCCGTATCTCGACCGCAAGCCCAAGGAGCTGTCCGGCGGCCAGCGTCAGCGCGTGGCCATGGGGCGGGCGATCGTGCGCAACCCGCAGGTCTTCCTCATGGACGAGCCGCTGTCCAACCTCGACGCCAAGCTCCGGGTGGCCACGCGCGCCCAGATCGCCAAGCTGCAGCGGGACCTGCACACCACGATGATCTACGTGACGCACGACCAGGTCGAGGCCATGACGATGGGCGACCGCGTCGCGGTGCTCAAGGACGGGGCGCTCCAGCAGGTCGACGCCCCGCGCGAGCTCTACAACAACCCGGTCAACGCCTTCGTGGCCGGCTTCATCGGGTCACCGTCCATGAACCTTTTCGACGCCCCGGTCGCCGACGGGGCGGTGGACCTCGAGGGGTTCCGCGAGCCCGTGCCCGCCGGCTCGGGGTCGAGGGTCACCGTCGGCGTGCGGCCCGAGCACCTGCGGATGGCCGCGGAAGGCCACGGGCTGGAGGTGACGGTGGACCTGGTGGAGGAGCTCGGGGCGGACAGCTACCTGCATTGCTCGACCCGCGACAACCACCCCGTGGTGTACCGGGCGGAGTCGGGTGACCACCCCCGCAAGGGCGACACCATGTACCTCGAGGCGCTCGACGACGAGGTGCGGTTCTTCGACGTGGAATCCGGTCTGAGACTGCGCTGACCCCGTGGGCCGGGGCCCGTGCCAACGGCGATGCACGCCGGCGTCCGCCCCGATCGGGTGTTGCTAGAGTGACTCCTGTGACCTCGCTCCCGTGACCATCCTGGTGGCGGGAGCGACGGCGCGTCGGTCGCGTGTCCGCACGTGGTCCCGCGCCACCGCCGTCTCGTGGGTTACGCTCAGCAGGTCCTCAGTGAGACCCGCGTCACAGGCGGCACCGGTCCACTGCCCCGTCGGCACTCGCCGAGGGGAGTCGAGACACGACAGTAGGAGAGAGCGCATGGCCGTTCACGGCAGGTTCCTCAAGGCGGCGGCGGCCGCCTCCGTAGTCGCCCTGGTATCCACGGCGTGTGGATCGGGTGGCGATGAATCCGACGAGCAGGCGCAGGCCGGCACCTCGGGCGTCGGCCCCATCACCTTCGCGATGGGCAGCAACGACACCGACAAGCTCCGTCCCGTCATCGAGCAGTGGAACGCGGAGAACCCCGACCAGGAGGTCACCCTCCGCGAGCTGCCGGCCGAGCAGGACGGGCAACGCGACACCCTGACGCAGTCGCTCCAGACCGAGAGCGGCGAGTACGACGTGTTCGCCCTCGACGTCACCGACACCGCGTACTTCGCGGCCAACGGGTGGCTGCAGCCGATCGAGAACGAGACCGAGGTCGACACCTCCGGGCTGATCGAGGCCGCCGTCGACTCGGCGACCTACAACGGCACCCTCTACGGCGTGCCGCAGAACACCAACGCCCAGCTCCTGTACTACCGCACCGACCTCCAGCCGGAGGCGCCCGCCAACTGGGAGGAGCTCGTCTCCTCCTGCGAGGCCGCGGAGGGTGCGGACGTCGACTGCCTGCAGACCCAGCTCAGCCAGTACGAGGGTCTGACCGTCGCCGCCACCCAGTTCATCCACAGCTGGGGCGGACAGGTCGTCGGTGAGGACGGGAATACGCCCGAGCTCGACACCGAGGAGGCGCGTGCGGGCCTGACCGCCCTCGTCGACGCCTACAAGGGCGGCGTCATCCCCCAGAAGACCGACGCGTTCACGGAGGAGGAGACCGCGCAGGCCTTCCTCGCCGGCGAGACCATGTACTCCTACAACTGGCCGTACATGTACGAGTCGGGCCAGTCCGACCCCACGTCCCAGGTCCAGGGTGACTTCCAGGTCGCCCCGATCGTCGGCGAGGACGGCCCCGGTCAGTCCACGCTCGGTGGCTACAACAACGCGATCAACGTGTTCTCCGAGAACAAGGAGACGGCACGGGCCTTCCTCGAGTTCATCATCTCCGAGGACGTCCAGATGGGCTTCGCCGAGCAGTCGTTCCCGCCGGTGCTGTCCTCGATCTACGACGACGAGGCGCTCCAGCAGGAGTTCCCCTACATGCCGGCCCTGAAGGCGGCGCTCGACAACGCCGAGCCGCGCCCGGTCACCCCGTTCTATCCCTCCGTGTCCAAGGCGATCCAGGACAACACCTTCGCGGCGCTTCACGGGGAGAAGGACGTCGAGCAGGCCCTCAACGACATGTCGGCCGCGATCGAACAGGCACAGTGATTCACCGAGCACGGTGATTCACAACGCACAGTGATCCACCGAGCACGGTGATCGAACGAGGTCAACGATCACCGCGGTCCGGGTGATCGGCACACGGTCCGGCGGCAGACGGCTGTCGGACCAGGGCAGGTGGGCCCCGGGTAACGTTCCCGGGGCCCACCTCCTCTCCCTGATGGGGCGGGCGCGAACCCGGCGAGGAGCAAGGCGATGACGACGAGCGAGAAGTCCCCGGCGCCACTGGTCGAGAAGAAGTTCGACTGGCGTCCGGTGTGGATGGTGGGTCCGGCCCTGGCCATCCTCGCGGTGGTGATCGGGTACCCGGTCATTCGCGCGGTGTACCTGTCGTTCATGGCCGACCGCGGCCTGGACCCGGCCACGGGCATGTTCTCGGAGGGCGGGTTCGCCGGTTTCCAGCACTACCTCTACTGGCTGACGCAGGCCTGCCCCGCTCCCGGCGGCGACGGCACCGTCACCTGTCCGCCGGGCGTCTCGTCCGTGGACTTCTGGCCCGCCATGGGCAACACGCTGTTCTTCACCGTCACCACCGTCTCCCTCGAGACGGTGCTCGGTTTCGCCATGGCCGTGGTCATGGGCAAGAGCATCTGGGGACGCTCCCTGCTGCGCGCCGCCGTCCTGGTCCCGTGGGCGATCCCCACCGCCGTCACGGCGAAACTGTGGGCGTTCATCTTCGCCCCCAACGGGATCGCCAACACCCTCCTGGGCACGAACATCGCCTGGACCACCGACCCGTTCTACGCCCGTATGGCCATCATCATCGCCGACGTGTGGAAGACCGCGCCGTTCATGGCGCTGCTCATCCTCGCCGGGTTACAGATGATCCCCGGTGACGTCTACGAGGCGGCCCGCGTGGACGGCGCGTCCCGCTGGCAGCAATTCGTCCGCATCACCCTTCCGCTGGTGCGTCCCGCCCTCATGGTGGCGATCCTGTTCCGCACCCTCGACGCGCTGCGCATGTACGACCTGCCCGTCATCCTCGTGTCGGCCAACTCCAACTCGCCCACCGCGACCGTGTCGATGCTGGTGGTCAACGAGATGAGAATGGGCAACTTCAACAGTGCCTCCGCGATATCGACACTGGTGTTCCTGCTGGTCTTCGCCGTCGCGTACATCATGGTCAAATTCCTCGGCGCGAACGTCGTGGAGGATCGCACGGGCAAGAAGGGGGAGATCCGGTGAGTCACCGAGCGTCTGAACCGAGCACCTCGCCGACCATGCCGACGACCACCCCGTCGTCGTCGTCGACCCCCGGCTCCGACCGGCGCCGCGACGACGAGGACATCAAGCCACCACGCAAACCGCTCGGCCCCACCATCAGCACCTACGTCGGCGCGCTACTCATCCTCATCTGGGGACTCGCACCGTTCTACTGGATGCTGGTGACCGCGTTCCGCGACAACCGGTTCATCTTCTCCGCCAGCCCGGTGCCCTCGCACCTCACGCTCGACAACTTCCGCGAGGCGCTGGCCACGGACGGCGGCAACAACTTCCTGGGCGCGATCATCAACTCCGTGCTCATCAGCTCGATCACCACCGCCCTCGCGCTGACGTTCGGCGTGTTCACCGCCTACGCCCTCGCCAGGGTCGACTTCCGGGGCAAGTTCCTCGTCACCGGGATCATCCTCGCCGCGTCGATGTTCCCCGGCGTCGCCCTGGTCACGCCGCTGTTCCAGCTGTTCACGGACATCGGCTGGATCGGCACCTACCAGGCGCTCATCATCCCCAACATCTCGTTCGCGCTCCCGCTGACCATCTACACGCTCACGTCGTTCTTCAACGACCTGCCGTGGGAGCTGGAGGAGGCTGCCCGCGTCGATGGTGCGACCCGCGGCCAGGCGTTCATCAAGATCATCCTCCCGCTCGCCGCGCCGGCCCTGTTCACCACCGCGATCCTGGCGTTCATCATCACGTGGAACGAGTTCGTGCTCTCGCAGCAGCTGTCCACGACCGCGACCGAGCCCGTGACGGTGGCGATCGCCCGGTTCTCCGGGGTCAACCCGTACCTGCCGCCGCACGCGGCGATCATGGCCGCCGGCGCGCTCGTCACCGTGCCGCTGGTGATCATGGTGCTGATCTTCCAGCGACGGATCATCTCCGGCCTCACCGCCGGCGGCCTGAAGAGCTGATCGGCGGTGGCTCGGAGCGGCGGTGACGCCCTGGGCGCCCGGCAGCGGCTGGAGGTCATCGGCGGGTTCGTCGGGTTCTTCACCGTGCTGGCGTTGGTCAACGCGGTGGGCTTGATCCTCACCGGGCGACCGTCGATCTTCGCCTCGCTCGTGCTGGTGCTCATGCTGGTGGCGTCGTGGTACACCTACCGGACGTGGCGCCGGGTCGACCGGGCGGTCAAGCGGGGCTGACCCGCCGCGGCCCGCGCCGACACGCGCCCGCCCCAGCCCGCCCGGCCCGCCCCGGTTCCAATCCAGCCCGAAATCCGCTACTCGGAATGCGGATTCGCTACGCCGATCGGGATAGCGGATCCGGATTCGGAGTAGCGGATTTCCGGCGCCGACGGGCAGGTTCAGCGCCGGCGCGCCGGCTTATCGCCCGTCGCGCCAGGCCACCAGCGACTCGACCAGGTCCAGCGGGTAGTCGGGGCCGTTGAGCCCGACCGTGAAGAGGGTGACGCCCTCGGCGTGCAGGTTCTCGGCGAGCCGCTTCGCCTCGTCGGGCGAGCTGGCCCCGCCGATCTCCGTCGACCGCTCGATCTCGCCCGGATCGCGCCCCACGTCCGCGCAGTGCCCGGCGAGCACCTCCGACTTGTGGCGGTAGGTCTCCACGTCCACGAACGAGTGCCAGATGTCGGCGTGGCGGGCCACGTGTCGCAGGGTCTTCTTCTCACCGCCGCCACCGAGCAGCACGGGGATGTCCCTCGTCGGGGCGGGGGTGAGCGTGGCGAAGCGCTGCTCAATCCGCTCGAGGGAGTGCCCGAGGTCGTCGAGCCGCGAGCCCTTGGTGCCGAACTCGTAGCCGTACTCGGCGTAGTCCCGCTCGAACCATCCGCTGCCCAGGCCCAGGATGAGGCGGCCGCCGGAGATGTGGTCGACGGTCCGGGCCATGTCGGCGAGCAGGTCGGGGTTGCGATAGGTGTTGCAGGTGACCAGGGCGCCGATCTCGACGCGTTCGGTCTGCTCGGCCCACGCGGCCAGCATCGTCCAACACTCGAAGTGGGCGCCGTCGGGATCACCGTAGAGCGGGAAGAAGTGGTCCCAGTTGAAGACCACGTCCACGCCCGCGTCTTCGGAGCGTCGGACGGCGTCCCGGATCAGTCCGTAGTCCGGCGAGTGCTGCGGCTGGAGCTGGACGGCGATGCGGACCGGGCGCGTGGGGTTCGGGGTCATGCGCCCCATTGTGGGGCGTGGCGCCGCCCCGTGCACCCGCCCCGCGCACCCGGGCCAGGCTCCCGCCCCGCGCACCCGGCCCGTGCGTCTCAGCGCTCGCGCTCCAGGACGAACCAGAAGTGCTCTCCCTCGTGCACGGTGCCTCGCCCGTTCATCACCGCGAGGAGGGTGTCGGGTCCGACGACGGCGAAGTGGTCGATCACCGGCAGGCGGTCGTACACCATGGAGGCGGTCGGGCGGCCGCGGAAGGAGACCTCCCACAGGGACGCCCCGCCCCCGCCGGTCGCCGAGGTGTCCGGCACGACCTCACCGGAGTCGTCGGTGACGAGGATCGGGTCCACCTTGCGGGCCTCGGTGAAGTCCTTGCCCCACCAGCGCATCTGCCCGAGCATGCCGAACATGGGGTGCCCGGTGTCCAGGCCGGTGCCCTTCCAGCGGCTGCCCGCGATGTCGTCGACCCGCGCGGGCTCGAGGGAGTCCCACAGCGCGGAGACGCGGTCCGAGGGGACCGTGTCGAGCGCGAGGATGAGCTCGAACTCGCGCGCGGCGGCGCCCGCGGTCCCGGCGGTGCCGGCCGCCCCGGCGGTGCTCACAGGCCGAGCGTCTTGCCGATGATGTCCCGCTGGACCTCGTTGGTGCCGCCGTAGATGGTGGAGACCACCGCCTGGCGGACCAGACGTTCCATCCCGTACTCGGTGGCGTACCCGTATCCGCCCATGGACTGCATGCACTCGAGCGTGACCCGCTTGCTCAGCTCGGACGCCTTGAGCTTGGCCATGGAGGCCTCGCGGGGGAACAGGGCCGTGGGGTCGGCCTCGTCGACCTTCCTGGCGACCGCGTAGACGAGCAGGCGCGTGGCCTCGATCTCGGTGGCGAGGTCGGCCATACGGTGGCGGAGCACCTGGAAGGAGCCGACGGGGCGGCCGAACTGCTCGCGCTCCTTGATGAAGGTCAGGCAGTCGTCGAACGCCCGCTGGGCCACGCCGAGCTGCATGGCGGCGAGGATGAGGCGCTCGGTATTGAGCCCGGTCATGAGCTGCGCCCAACCGCCGCCGACCTCTCCGATCACGGAGTCGGCGGGCAGGCGGACGTCGGTGAAGTAGAGGTCGTTGACCTCCATGCCGCCCATGGTCTCGATCCCGGTGATCTGCAGGCCCTCGATGTCCGCGGGCACGTCGAACATCGTGATGCCTTCGTGCTTCTTGCCCGACGAGTCGGTGCGGGCGACGAGCAGGATGCGGTCGGCGAAGTGGGCGTTGGAACACCAGGTCTTCTGCCCGTTGATCACCCAGTTGTCGCCGTCGCGCTCGGCCTTGCAGCGCAGGGCGGCGACGTCGGACCCGGCGCCGGGCTCGGACATTGAGATGCACAGGGTCCCGCCGTTCACGACCAGCTCGAGCGCGCGTTTACGCTGCTCCTCGGTCCCGAACTTCTGGTACGCGGCGGCCGTGATGAGGGTGGGGCCGATGCCGCCGATCGGGGCGAGGCCGCGCAGGGAGTGCTCGAGCAGGAGGCACAGTTCGACGGCGCCGGCGTCGGAGCCGCCGTACTCCTCGGGGACGGTCAGCCCCAGCCATCCGAGCTCGGCCATCTTGGAGTAGATGTGCGGCGAGTGGGTGCCGCCCTCGGTGGTGAGCTCGCGTCGCTTCTCGACGCCGCCGACCTCGCGCGCGCAGAAGTCATCGATCGACTTGGCGAATTCACGCTGCTCTTCGGTGAGGATGTCGACGCTCTTCGGTGAGGATGTCGACCACTTCTCGCCTCGTTTTTCTGTGTGGTTGCCCCGGTATCTGGCACGGGGTGCCGGTTGGGTGCACACTGGACTACAGTGGGTCGTATCACGGTACGCTACATCAAATATATGTGATCGGAAACGAGAGGACCTCAGATGACGACCACCGAGCCCAGCAAGACCGGCCCCACGTTCGCGAGCCTGGACCCCCGCGACGGCACCGTCCTCGCGGAGTACCCCGTCGCCGGTCCCGAGGAGGTCGCCCTCGCCGTGGAGCGTGCGCGTGCCGCGGCTCGCTGGTGGGCGAACCAGGGTCCGCGGGGTCGCCGTGAGTGGCTGCTGGAGTACAAGCGGGCGATCTCGTCCAGGGCCGAGGAGTTGGCGTCCCTGATCTCCGCCGAGACCGGGAAGCCGGACGAGGACGCGACCCTCGAGGTCATGCTCACCGTCAGCCATCTGGAGTGGGCGGCCAAGAACGCGGACAAGGTCCTGCGACGGCGCTCCGTCTCGGCCGGGCTGCTCATGAGCAACCAGGCCGCCTACGTGGAATATCAGCCCTACGGCGTGGTCGGCGCGATCGGCCCGTGGAACTACCCCGCGTTCACCCCGATGGGCACGCTGTCCTACGCCATGGCCGCGGGCAACGCGGTGGTGTTCAAGCCCAGCGAGCTCACGCCGGGTGTGGGCGTGTGGCTGGCGGAGGTGTGGGATTCCCTGGGCGCCTCCCAGCCGCTCATCCAGACGATCACCGGCGACGGCTCGACGGGCGCGGCGTTGTGCAGGGCGGGCGTCGACAAGCTCGCGTTCACCGGCTCCGCCGCGACGGGCCGGAAGGTCATGGCCGCCTGCGCGGAGACGCTCACGCCGGTCGTCATCGAGGGCGGTGGCAAGGACGCCCTGCTCGTCGACTCGGACGCGGATCTCGACGCGGCCGCCGACCAGGCGGTCTTCGGCGCCATGGGCAACGCGGGCCAGACCTGCGCGGGCGTGGAGCGGATCTACGTCCACTCGGACGTCCACGACGCGTTCGTCCAGAAGTTCACGGCCAAGGTCCGCGCGCTCACCCCGGGCAACTCGATCTCCTCCAGCTACGGGCCCATGACGCTGCCGGCGCAGGTCGACATCGTCCGCAGGCACGTCAAGGACGCGATCGCCAAGGGCGGCAGGGCCGTACTCGGCGGCGAGGACTCGGTCGGCGAGAAGATCATCGAGCCGGTCGTCCTCGTCGACGTCCCCGAGAACTCGTCCGCGATCACCGAGGAGACCTTCGGCCCCACCGTCGTGATCAACCCTGTCGCGGACCTGGAGGAGGCCATCGAGAAGGCGAACGCCAGCAGCTACGGCCTCGGCGGTTCGATCTTCACCGGCAACAAGAAGCGGGGGCTGGCCCTCGCGGAGAAGTTGGACGTGGGCATGGTGTCGGTCAACTCGTTCCTCGCGTTCGCCGGCATCCCGGCGTTGCCGTTCGGCGGTTCGGGTGACTCGGGTTTCGGCCGTATCCACGGCGCCGACGGGTTGCGCGAGTTCGCCCGCCCCAAGGCCATCACCGCGCAGAAGTTCGCGGCCCCGCTGAACCTCATGACCATGACCCGCAAGCCGCGTGACATCAAGATCGTCAAGTGGATGCTCGCGAACGTCCAGGGAAGGATGTGAGGTGAGATGACCGCCACCTCCGAGAGAACCGAGGAGGTGACGACGACGACGAGGGCCGCGGCCACCGAGCGGTCCGCCGTGCCCGGGGTGTTCGGACCATGATCCCGGCCGACCTCGTCGCCGACGCCGCCGTCGACCACCCGCTCACGGCAGGGGTCCCGTTCAAGCCCGGGCGCTGGTACTGGCGTGATCTCATCGCGACTCTCGATCCGGTGGCGGACGCGGCGGAGATCCACCGCATCACCTCCGCGTACGAGTTCCCGTGGGACTATCAGCGAGCGCTCGAGCTGGCGCTGTACCGGACCTACTGCATCCCTTCGGTGTCGGCGGTCCTGGAGCAGGCGGGCAACTTCCGCGATCACCCGCAGAAGCGGTACGACGACACCGCGCTGCTCATGGTGGAGCTGGTCGAGCACGGGTACGACTCGCCCCGCGGCAAGGAGGCGCTGCGGGTGATCAACCGCCAACACGCGATGTACGAGATCACCAATGACGACATGCTCTATGTGTTGTCGACGTTCATCTACGAACCGCTCGAGTGGATCGATGCGAACGGCTGGCGGCGTCTGCATCCGAACGAGCGGCTCGCGGCGTTCCACTTCTACCGCGCAGTCGGGGAGCGGATGAAGATCAAGGGGATCCCGCAGGACCTTGGGGGAGTTCCGGCGCTGGCGGGACGACTACGAGGCGCGCACCATGCGCTACGCCCGGACCAACGAGCTCATCGGGACGTACACGATCGATCTCATGTGTTCCTGGTACCCGGAGCCGGCCCGGCCGGTGGTCCGCAAGGTCGTGCAGGCGCTGATCGACGACGACATGACCCGCGCCTTCGGCTTCCCGTGGCAACCTCGGGCGTTCCGCGAGGCCGCCTACGCGGCGCTGCGGATGCGGTCGAAGGTGGTGCGGTGGCTGCCGGTCCGCCGCCGCGAGCTCGGGTCCCGTGGGACCGAGAACCGGACGTACCCGGGATACCCGGAGGGTTACCGTCCCGCCGACCTGGGGGCCTGCCCCATCCAGCCGCGCGACCGGGTGGGCGCCTGCCCGGTCGTGCACGCTCCAGCCGCCGGCTCCACCGGAGCCGCCTGACCCGGCGGAACCGCCGCCGCGCCCCGCGATTTCCGCACGTCGGGACGCCGAACCCGATGCCCGGAGAGGGTGCGTGACCCACGAGGGCGTGAGGGGCACATGGGTGCGCTTTCCGGGTTAGGTGGAACACGGTGTGATCTTGACAACACCGGCTACAGTGGGCATCGCGTAGCGACACTTACACATATATGTGATCGGATCCATGGTCGTTCTGGAGGGACGACGTCATCGCGGTCGGTTGCAGAAGGGATCAGTCGCCGATGCCAAGTCCTGAGGCCACCTCCGGTGGCACCTACGAGGAGGTCCAGCCGTGATCCGCACCCGATTCACCGAGGAGTTCGGCGTCCATCATCCCATCGTCCAGGGCGGCATGATGTGGGTCGGCCGCGCCGAACTCGCCGCCGCCGTGTCCGAGGCCGGCGCGCTGGGGATCATCACCGGACTCACCCAACCCACGCCCGAGGACCTGGTCAAGGAGATCGCGCGCTGCCGGGAGATGACCGACCAGCCGTTCGGCGTCAACCTCACGATCCTTCCCGCGATCTCTCCGCCCCCGTACGCCGAGTACCGGCAGGCGATCGTCGAGTCGGGCGTGAAGATCGTCGAGACGGCCGGGTCCAATCCCAAGGACCACCTACCGGTGTTCCACGAGGCCGGCATCAAGGTGATCCACAAGTGCACCTCGGTCCGCCACGCGATCAAGGCCGAGCAGCTCGGTGTGGACGCGGTATCGATCGACGGCTTCGAGTGCGCGGGCCACCCGGGGGAGGACGACGTCCCCGGCCTGGTGCTCATCCCTGCCGCGGCGGCGAGGCTGTCCATCCCGATCCTCGCCTCCGGCGGGATCGCCGACGCCCGCGGCATGGTGGCAGCACTGGCGCTGGGAGCCGACGGCGCCAACATGGGCACCCGCTTCATGTGCACGGCCGAGTCGCCGGTGGCCGAGCAGGTCAAACAACAGATCGTGGCCAACACCGAGCTCGACACGAAGCTGATCTTCCGGACACTGCACAACACCGCGCGGGTGGCCGCCAACGCCGTCTCCGCCGAGGTCGTGTCGAAAGAGGCCGAGAGTGCCGAGTTCTCCGACATCCAGCACCTCGTCGCCGGAGCCCGCGGACGCAAGGTCTTCGAGGACGGCGACCTGGACGCGGGCATCTGGAGCGCCGGCCAGTGTCAGGGTCTGATCCACGACGTGCCCACCGCGGCGGAGCTCGTCGACCGGATGATGGCCGAGGCTGAGGAGATCATCACCGGCAGGCTGGCCGGGATGGTCGAGGCGGGGGAGAAGGTCCGATGACCGCGACCGGACGTGACGCCATCAAGGTCGACCATGACGACCTGGGCGTGACCACGATCAGTATCAACCGGCCCGACCGGATGAACGCGCTCGACCACCCCACCGTCACCGCGCTGACCGAGCTCATCATCGAACACGGCAGCGATCCGGGCACCCGGGTCATCGTGCTTTCAGGGGAGGGCGGGGCGTTCACCACCGGAGCTGACCTGCAGGCGATCACGGACGCCGGCGCGGACGCGCCCAGCCCCGACGCGACCATGGCCGGGGCCGCCGCACTGGTCCGCGCGGTCCTCACGGTCCCGGTCCCGGTAATCGCCGCCGTCACCGGCCCGGCGGCCGGGGTGGGCGTCTCGCTCGCGCTGGCCTCCGACCTCGTCCTCATGTCGGAGGACGCCTACCTACTGTTCGCGTTCACCAACATCGGACTCATGCCCGACGGCGGCGCCAGCGTGCTGCTGCCCGCGGCCGTCGGACGGTCGATCGCCTCGCGCATGCTGCTGCGTGGCGACGCCGTCTCCGCCGCGGAGGCCCACGACGTCGGACTGGCCATGGAGGTCCACCCGACCGCGGACCTCGAGCCCGCCGCCGCGAAGCTCGCCCGCCGACTGGCCCGGGGTCCGCGCCGCGCCCTGGAACTGACCAAGAGGGCCGTCACCGGGGTCACGCTCGCCGAGCTGGACGCGGCCCTGGCCAGGGAACACGAGGGCCAGTGCGAGCTGCTGATCTCCCCCGACTTCGCCGAGGGCGTGTCCTCGATCCTCGAGAAACGGCGCCCGAACTTCTCCTGAACCGTCCCTCCTGTCACCTGCCCCTCCCGTCACCCACCGCCCGACGAAAGGCCGAGATCATGACCACCGCCACGGATCCCATCGCCGAACTCCACGCGGCACGTCGCAACAACTGGAACACGTGGGTCGCCACCCACGCCGAGATGCAGCCCGACGCGGAGGCACTGCGCTACCTCGGTCAGACCACCACGTGGTCCCAGCTGCACCATCGCAGCAACCGCTTCGCCGACGCGTTGGCCCGCCGCGGTGTGGGCAGGGGCGACCGGGTCATGCTCATCACGCTCAACAACCCGGAGTTCGTCGAGGCCGTGCTGGGCATCAACGAGCTGGGCGCCATCGCGGTACCGGTGAACTTCCGGCTCACCCCCGGTGAGCTCGCCTACCTGGTCAGCGACTGCACGCCGAAGGTCGTCGTCACCGACGCGATGCTCGCGCCGCTCGTCGGCGCGATCCGCGCCCAGGGCGAGGAGCCGGGCCACCACATCGTCATCGGCGGTGAACCGGGGGCGCCCGACCAGATCACATACGCGGACGCGATAGCGGAGCAGGGCCAGCCGCATGAGCCCGTCGACGTGCCCGAGGACTCCACCGCGCTCATTACGTATACCTCGGGCACCACGGGGCGGCCCAAGGGCGCCATGCTCTCCTACGAAAACCTCACTGCGCAGTCCCTGACCTGCATCCGGGTCTTCCGACTGTTCGACGAGGACGGGCGCGCACTGTGCGCCGCCCCGATGTTCCACATCGCGGCGCTCGGCTCGATCGCGCCGAGCCTCCAACTCGGCGGCGTCACGGTGGTCCACCCGCTGCAGGCCTTCGACCCCGCAGCGGTCCTAGACACCCTCGAGGCCGAGCACATCACCAGCATCTTCCTCGTCCCCGTGCAGTGGCAGGCCGTCTGTGCCGAGCAGCAGGCCCGCCCGCGCAGCCTGGTGCTGCGCAACATCTCCTGGGGCGCGGCCCCGTCCACCGACACGATCCTGCGCGCCATGGCCGAGACCTTCCCGGACGCCCTGAACTGCGCGGTGTTCGGCCAGACCGAGATGAGCCCCATCACCTGTGCCCTCGACGGCGATGACGCGATCCGCAAGATCGGTTCCGTCGGCAAGGTCATCCCCACCCTCCAGGCGCGCGTCGTCGACGGCTTCGGCGAGCCCGTCGGCCCGGGTGAGGTCGGCGAGATCGTCTACCGTGGTCCCACCACGATGTCCGGTTACTGGAACAAGCCCAAGGAGACGGCGGAGGCCTTCGAGGGCGGGTGGTTCCATTCCGGCGACCTGGTCCGCATGGACGACGAGGGCTTCGTCTACGTGGTGGACCGCAAGAAGGACATGATCATCTCCGGCGGCGAGAACATCTACTGCGCCGAGGTGGAGAACATCATCGCCGGGCACCCGAGGATCCGCGAGGTCGCGGTGATCGGCCGCAAGGACGACAGGTGGGGCGAGGTCCCCGTCGCAGTGGTCGCCCAGAACGTGGAGGACGGCGTTGCCGATCTCACCCTCGAGGAGATCAGCGAGTGGCTGCGGGACAAGCTCGCCGGCTTCAAGCTCCCCAAGCATCTGGTCCACGTCGACGAACTCCCCCGCAACGCCAGCGGCAAGGTCGTCAAGGGCACACTGCGTTCCGAGCACGGCACCGTGGGCGTCTGAGCTGGTGTCCCGGCTCCCGTCCGACCACTCCGGGAGAGCAGGGAAGTGCTCACCAGCTCTATCGTCGGGCCGGATCCACAGGTGCGCGACCACCGGCTTCCTGCAGCGACCGTTCCGGGATGAACTCGGAATCCCGTGGAGTTCGCACGCGGCCCGACGAACTCCCCCGGACGGTTCGGACGGCCACCTACCGCATCCTGTTCACCGATCTGAGGTGGAGAGTGCGGACGGACCGATCACTGAAGTGGGACTCAGTGCTCGGGGTCGAGTTCCGGTGCGCGCTCGTCGTCCCACACGCCCGCTCGCTCGAGATGGGCGATGAGCAGACTCGCGCCACCGGTGAACTCGGCGTCCACCACTTCGTGGGCCGTCTCGACGTCGCCGTCACGCAGCGCCTCGAGCATGCGGCGGTTGTCCGTCAGTGCGCCCGCACGCCACTCGGGGTCGTCCGCGTACAGCCGGTAGGGCATGTAGCGGGCGGCGTTGGACAGGAACCGGGACAGCTTGTCCGAGCGGGAAGCCCGGTTGAGGCACCGGTGGATCGCGTACTGGGCGTGCACCACGCCGTCGGTGTCATCTGACGCGGATGCCTTCTCGAATTCGTCGATCAGACGACCGTGGAACTCGAGAGTTTCCGCGTCGTAGCGGGTGATGGCCCGGTCGACGATGCGCTTGGAAAGTTCCGCTTGGAGCCAGAAGATGTCCTCGATGTCCTGGCGGCTCATCGGCGAGACCAGGTAGCCGCGCCGCGGCACCAGATCGACGAGGCCCTCGCCGCGCAGGGTGAGTAGTGCCTCCCGGACCGGGGTCACGCTCACCCCGAGTGCGGAGGCGGTCTCGTCGAGCCGGATGAAGGACCCCGGGCGGACATCGCCGCTCATGATCCGAGTTCGCACGTGGTCGGCGACCTCCTCGGAGAGCTGCGGGCGCTGGCCGAGTCGTGTGGGGGCCACGTCCGCCACCTCATTCCACGAGAGAAGGGCACCCACCCGGAGCGCCGAGACCGATGATCGAAATAAAATATATCTGTAGTGGCTCACACTACCTCGCCGGGGGCGGGGCATCCACCCACCGCCGAGAAGGGTTCACGTGAAACATCTCTCGCTCGCCTTCGTTTCGGTTATGACAACCCTCGACCGGCCCGTCTCCTCGGGGCGCTGCAGCGCGGGTCGGAATCGGCGACAGTTCGGCGGTGGCCCCGCGGCGACCGTCGGCGACCCGCGAGTGGCGCCCCCGACCCGCGACATGGAGCCCGACCGGCGGGGCACGGTGTCCGACCGGCGGGGCGCCTGGACCTGCCCCGCACCGGGACCGGCCGAGGGGAAGGATGCGTTTACGCGCAGCGACGTCGGCCGTGCCACTCGAGCGTGCGATGCGCGGACATCCGCACGAACTTTCCTGCGGAGAGGGCCGAATAGCGCGGAGGGGCTGCGGGGCGGCCACAGCCGGGCGAGACTGGGCCCATGACGTCAACCGAGAACCGTCCCGCCGTCCGTACCGAGCGCCGGGACCACGTCCTACTCGTCACCCTCGACCGCCCGGAGGCCCGCAACGCCGTCAACGGCGAGGTCAGCACGCTGCTGGGCAACGCGCTGCACGAGGCGGACACCGATCCCGAGATCCGGGTCGTGGTGATCACCGGCGCGGGAGAGCGGTCGTTCTGTGCGGGCGCCGACCTCAAGGCCATCTCCCGGGGTGAGGACATCTTCCCGGCCGAGAACCGGCAGTGGGGATTCGCGGGGATGATGCAGCAGTACGTCTCGGTCCCCGTGATCGGCGCGGTCAACGGCACCGCACTGGGTGGGGGCTGCGAGATCGCCCTGGCCTGCGACCTCGTGGTGGCCGCCGACCACGCGGTGTTCGGTCTGCCGGAGGTGCGGCGTGGGCTCATCGCCGCCGCCGGTGGCGCGTTCCGGCTGCCGGCCCAGCTGCCCCACCGGGTGGCCATGGAGATGATGCTCACCGGCGAGCCGATCACCGCCGGGCGGGCGCTCGACCTGCACCTGATCAACCACGTCGTCCCGGCCGACCGGCTGCTCGACACCGCGCTCGAGCTCGCCGGGACCATCGCCGCCAACGCGCCGCTGGCGGTCCAGGGGACCAAGCGGGTCGCGCTCGGGATCACCGACGGCGGGCGTCCGGCGGAGGTCGACCAGTGGAAGGTCAATGACACGGAGATGATCACCGTCATGACCTCCGAGGACGCGGCCGAGGGCCCGAGGGCGTTCGCGGAGAAGCGTGCCCCGGTGTGGAAGGCGCGCTGAACCCGGATCCGATGAGACCCATCCCCCAGCCCGACCGGATGTGAACTCCGCCCCCCGGCCCTACATTTCCTTTATGGAAGCAGTGTTGAGGTCGATGGTCGTCGAAGAGGACCTGCACGTCCTCGACACCGCGAGCAGGGAGTTGACGCCCCGGGCGGCGGAGTTGCTGGCCCTGCGGGGTGGAGGTGGCTCGGGAGAGGAACTGCGCAACTGCGTCATCCGCGCCGCGACCGCCCCTGCCGGGTCCGCGACGGAGCTGCGGTCGGCCCTCCGCGCGGAGCGGGCGGGGCTCAACGGGGCGGGGGCCGAGCTCGGGCTGGCGGTGGTCGCCGCCGGGGCCGTCCCGCTCGTGCCCCCCGGATCCGCCCTCGTCGACGAGACGCCGAGGACTCGTCGACTCCTGGCCGACTACGAGTACCTGGCCCGGGATCAGATCTACTGTGGCGTCCGGATCCGGGTCGAGGCCCATGGCGCAGACGAGGCTGTCGCGGTGTCCTGCCGGATCGCGCCGTACCTGCCGGTGTTCCTCGCGCTCACGGCGAGTTCGCCGTTCCTGAGGGACGGGTCGGACTCCGGCTACGCGAGTTGCCGCTCGGTGGCGGCCTCGCAGTGGCCCACGGCGGCGCCCGTGGCGGGCGTGTGCTCGGCCGCCGAGTACGACGAGCTGGTGGCCGACCTCGTGGCCAGCGGGGTGGTCGTCGATGCGTCGATGGTCGGCTTCGGCGTGCAGCCCGGGGCCGACCGGCGGTCCGTGGAGCTGCAGGTGGGTGACGCCTGTCCCTCCGCCGACGCCACCGTTCTGGCCGCCGCTCTGTTCCGGGCCCTCGTCGAGCGCGAGGCGACCGCCGTCGCCGACGGCGCCGGGTCGGCGGCCCCCGCCGAGACGAGGCTGAGGGCGGCCCTGTGGCGCGCGGCCCGGTCGGGCCTCGAGGGTGATCTCGTGGACCCCGTCACCTTCCGGGCCCGGCCCGCCACCGACGTCGTCTCGGATCTGGTGGAGTCCCTGACCGGCGAGTTGAACCGGTCGGGTGACCTCGACACCGTGCGCACCCTGCTCGACAACGCGCTCTACAACGGCAGCAGTGCGTTCCGGCAGCGCCAGGCCCTCCGCCGGCGGGGGCACCCCCACGACGTGGTCGACCTGCTCGCGGCGGAGACCGCCGGGATCAGCGGTCCCCGGTCGGCGGTCCCCGATGCCCACTCACGACTGTTCGGCGTCTACGAACCGATCGAGGGCCTCGACGCCGACCCGAGCTGGGACGAGGCGGTCGAGGAGGGGGGTGCCCCCCGTGAGGCCTACGCTCCCGTGATGTCGGCCCTGGACCGGGCGGGCACCGTGCGGCTCCGGTCGCGACAGGTGACGGCGGAGAAGGAGGCCTCGGTGGCCGGGGTGACGTTCCGGGTCACCGGACAGGAGCGGCCCCAGGCGTTCCCCATGGACTTCGTACCCCGCATCGTCTCGCCCGAAGTGTGGCGGGTGCTGGCCGCCGGCACGGAGCAGCGCGCCCGCGCCCTGGACGCCTTCCTCGACGACATCTACGGCCAGCGCGAGTTCGTGCGCGCGGGGCACATGACGCCCGAGTCCCTGGACCGCGCCCCCGGTCACCGCAGCACGGGACGCGTACAGCGGCCGGGTCGGACGCGGGCGCACATCTGCGGGATCGACCTGGTGTGCGGGGACGACGGCACGTGGTTCGTGCTGGAGGACAACGTCCGGGTGCCCTCCGGGATCGCCTTCTCCCACGCCCTGCGACAGATGACCACCTCCCTGTTCGGCGACCTCACGGGCGGGTTCGATCTCCACGCGCCGGACGAGGCGTTCGGCATGATCCGCGAGACGCTCGAGGCGGCCGCGCCGCCGGCCGCCGGGGACGAGCCGCAGCTCGCGGTCGTCTCCTCCGGGCCGACCGACTCGGCCTGGTTCGAGCACCGACTCATCGCGCAGCGCACCGGACTGCCGCTGGTCACGCCCGACCGGCTCACCTTCCGGGACGGGGTGCTGCACTATCGTGCGGGCCGCGATCTGCACCGGGTGGACGTCATGTACGCCCGGATAGACGAGGACATGCTCCTCAGCTCGCCGGGCGACGACGGCATCCCGCTGCGCGACGGGCTGCTCGACGCGCTCGGGGCCGGACGCCTGACCATCGCCAACGCTCTCGGCAACGGGGTGGCCGACGACAAGGCCGTCTACGCCTCCGTCCCCGCCATGATCGACTTCTACCTGGGGGAGACCCCGATCCTCGAGCAGGTCCCCACCTACCTGTGTGCCGACCGGACGCAGCGGGACCTCGTGTTGGACCGCCTCGGCGAGCTGGTGGTCAAGCCGATCGACGGGTACGGCGGACTCGGGATCACCATCGGGCCGGAGTGCTCGGAGGCGGAGCTGGCCGCCCGCCGGGAGGACCTGCTCACCCGGCCGGAGGGGTTCATCGCCCAGGAGGTCGTGCCCCTGTCCACGTTGCCGACCTTCGACGGGACCCGGATGCAGCGCCGGCACGTGGACCTCCGCGCGTTCGCCCACGTCCGACGCGAAGGGGGCAGGACCACCGCGCACGCGGTCCCGGCCGGGCTCACCCGGGTCGCGCCGGCGGGATCGATGATCGTCAACTCCTCGCGGGGCGGCGGCGGCAAGGACACGTGGATCATGCGGTGACCCCCGCGCCGGGCGCGGGGAGCTGCTGCGGGTGCGGGTGCGCCCGCGTTCCCTTAGCGTGGGAATGATGACCGACGCACAGCGATGGATCAGAGTCGAAGAGGAACTCCACCTCGTCGACACGAGGACCCGGCGACCGGTTCGGCGGGCAACGGACGTGCTCGCCGCTCTCGGCGACACCGGGCAACGGGGACAGGAGGGCCACGTCCGGCCGGAGCAACACGGCGCGATCGTGGTCGCGGACGCGGGCGCCCACACCGGGCTCGGCGAGCTCGGGGACGCCCTCCGCCGTAACCGGACCCGCCTGGCGGAGGCCGCCAACGGACTGCGGACCGGGGTGGTCGCGGCAGGGTCGCTGGCCTCGCCCGAAGTGGAGTTCGACCCAGCGCCGCAGGACCCCCACCCCGCGCCGGGCCGCGAGTCGCAGACCCGCGCCTCGGCCGGCTTCCGGGTGGTGATCGAGACCGCCGACGCCGACGAGGCCCAGTACGCGGCCCGACGGGTCGCCGCCCTCGCGCCGGTGCTGCTGGCACTGTCGGCGAGTTCCCCCTACTGGGCCGACGGCACCGACTCCGGGTACGCCTCCACCCGCTACTTCGAGAGCCAGTGGTCGCCCGCACACCTGCCCGCCTATGCCGCCGACACCGCCGACGAGGCGCTGGCCTGCGAGGACGAGATCGTCGCCACCGGCGTGGTCGCGGGACGGGAGGGGATCGCGGTCGACGTCCGCCCCTCCCGGGACGGGGACGGGATCGAACTCGTGGCCTGCGATTCGTGCAGCACGATCGACACCCTCGTCGTCGTCGCCGCCCTGTTCCGCGCGGCGGTCGACCGCGTCCTCGCCGAACGGGACGCCGCGCAGGGCGCCGGATCCGTTGGGTGGGACGGACCCTCCGACGCCGTGCTGGCCGCGGCGTTCTGGCGCGCCGCACGCTCCGGACTCGAGGGGGACCTCGTGGACGTGGCGACCGGGCGCCCCCGCCCCGCCACCGAGGTGCTCACCGGACTGGTCGACGACCACGTCGACCACCTCCGGGCCGGAGGCGAACTCGACCTGGTGCTGAACCTGCTCGACGGGGTCCGCGGTTCCGCGACCTCGGCGACCCGCCAACGCGCGGCGCACCGCCGACGGGGACGCCGCAGCGACGTGATCGCCGTCCTGCTGGCTGAGACCGTCGAGCGGATCCGCCCCCGGGACACCGCCGACGACCGCGGGATGCGACACATGCTCGCCTCCTACTCGCCGCTCGGGGAGGCGGTCACCGAGGAGGTGCACGACGAGGCCATCTCCGAGGACGGCAACCCGCGGCCCGAGTACGTGGACCTGCTCAAGGCCGTGTCCGACATGGGCCCCGAGGTCCTGTGCGAGCGCAAGGAGCAGGTGGACGACAGACTGCGCTCCATGGGCATCACGCTCAAGGTGTACGGCAAGGACGAGCCGCAGGTCTTCCCGCTGGACTCCGTCCCGCGGATCGTCCCGGCTGACCAATGGGCGCGGATCTCTGCGGGCATCGAGCAGCGGGCGCGCGCGATGGAGATGTTCCTGCGCGACATCTACGGGGCGGGCGAGATCAGCCGGGCCGGCGTGGTCCCCGCCGAGGCGCTCCAGCGCGCACCGGGGTTCCGTCCCACCGGACGCGCGGTGCCCGAGGGCGTCCTCCACGCCCCGGTGTGTGGCGTGGACCTGGTCTCCACGGCGCCGGGCGAGTGGATCGTGCTCGAGGACAACCTGCGGATGCCCGGGGGGATGGCGATGGCGGTCGCACTGCGCGACCGGATCGCCGAGGGTTTCCCCGAGTTCGGTGCGCGGTCGGAGGTCCACGACCCCCGCGAGGCGCTGGCGATGCTGACCGACACCCTGCGGGCGGCCGCGCCCGAGGGCGTCGACGATCCCGCCATCGGCGTGGTGGTCGCCGAGGACGAACTCGAGGCGTACGACCTCAGCAGCGTCACCGAGGCGGTCGGTGGCACCCTGGTGACGCCCTCGGACCTGATGTGCGAGGACTCCGCCCTATGGCGGGTCGAGGGCGGGGAGCGGCAGAAGATCGACGTGCTCTACGTCCGTATGGACGAGGAGATGCTCCTGTCCTCTACGGGCGCAGATGGCACCGCGCTGCGCAGTGGGCTGCTGAACGCGATGGCGGAGCACGGCGTCGCCGTGGTCAACGCGCCCGGGAACGGGGCCGCCGACGACAAGGCGATCTACGCGATGGTCCCCAAGATCATCGATTTCTACCTGGGCGAGAAGCCCCTCATCGGCCAGGTCGACACGTACCTGTGCGCCGACCCGGACCAGCGTCGACAGGTCCTCGACCGGCTCGGCGAGCTGGTCGTCAAGCCGATCGACGGCTACGGCGGGTCCGACATCACCGTGGGCCCGGAATGCTCGCCCCGGGAGCTCGACGAGCGTCGGGACGAGCTGCGCCGCCACGGGGACCGGTTCGTCGCGCAGGAGGTGCAGTCACTGTCCACCCTGCCGACGTTCGACGGCCGCGAACTGCAGCGACGCCACGTCGACATGCGGGCGTTCGTCATGTTGCGGCACGGTGAGGGGGGAGAGATCGCCGCCACGGCCCCGCCTGTCGCACTGACGCGCGTGGCCCCGGCGGGCACCATGGTCGTCAACGCCTCGAGCGGAGGCGGCGGAAAGGACACCTGGATTCACCGTGCCTGACACCACCGAGGTCGAAGTCGAGGTCACCGAGGAGGCCGAGTCCCGCGACGTCGCGGGACCCCCCGACGACGCCGCCGGGGGGCCCACCCAGATCCGCCACACCACGTCCCCCAACCTGTCGCCCGACGGGTCGATGTTGGCGTGCGTGGTCACCGAGCGCACCGGCTACCCGCGCGCCGTGCAGAGGCCGCTGGGGCCGGGCGGGCTGGACGGGGCCGGGCCGGAGCGCGACGTCGTGCTGCCCGTCGACGGCCCCGTGCGCCGCGTGGCCTACTCGCCCAACGGCAGGTGGCTCGCCTGCGAGGTCGCCCCGGACGGCGGCGAGCGCGAACGGATCTGGCTGGTCACCACCGACCCCGACGATCACGACGTCTACCCCGTCGACACCGTGGGCGACGCCACCATCCAGATCGTCGGCTGGGACGGCGACCTGCTAGCGGTGACGGCGTTCGACTCCGAGGGCCTGGCCGAGGGCCGGCTCGTGGACCCCGAGACCGGGGAGCACACCGTCGTCGATCGACGGATGGGCGGCGCACTGGTCCACGCGTGGGACGGTGCCGCGCTGTTCCGGGTGGGTGCCCGCGGGAACCGCGAGCTGCTGCGCATCGTCCCCGACGGCCGGTGGTGGCCACTGCTGCCCGTCGACACCGGCTCCACCACGGACGCCGGGGTCATCCTCGACGCGGGGGATGCCGACCGCCCCATGCGGATGATCGTGCGCAGCGACCACTCGGCCGACCGGATGGGCCTGCTCGCGGTCGAGGCGGACGAGGACTCCACCGAGTCCTGGCCGGTGGCGTTCCGCAGGGACGCCGATCTCGACAAGGTCGAGGTGAGCCTGGACCGCTCGACCGCGGTCCTGTTGTGGAACGTGCGCGGCGGCCTGTCGGAGATCGAGGTCCTCGACCTGCGGCCGGAACGCCCCCGGGTCATCGTCCGGCCGCCGCTGCCCGAGGTCGTGGCGTCGTCTCCCACGCTCACCGCCGACGGCCGGTTGCTCGCGCTCACCGTCCAGAGCCTCGACCAGCCTCCCCGCACCGTCATGTACGACGTGGACAACCGCAGGTGGACCGGGCGGCCGCCCGAGCAACCCGACCCCGCGCCGACGCTGGTCGAGTTCACCGCGCGTGACGGGCTCCAGCTCAGCGGCTGGCTCTACCGGCCCGACATCGGTGACGAACCGGGCCCGACCGTGGTCCACCTCCACGGCGGTCCCGAGGGGCAGTCGCGCCCCGGGTACAACGACATCGCCCGCCGCTACCTCGACATCGGCGTGAACTACTTCCTGCCCAACGTGCGCGGCTCCACCGGCGCCGGGCGCTTCTACAGTCACGCCGACGACCGCTACGGGCGGTTCTCGGCGATCGACGACGTCGAGGACGCCCTGCTGCACCTGATCGACGAGGGCATCGCCGATCCCGGCCGGGCGGTGGTCTCGGGCCGGTCCTACGGCGGCTACCTGGTCAACGCCACCCTGGTCCGCCACCCCGGCAGGTGGCGAGGCGGAATCGCCGCGTGCGGGATGAGCGACCTGCAGACCTTCTACCGCACCACCGAGCCGTGGATCGCCGCGGCCGCCTACCCCAAGTACGGCAACCCGCTCCAGGAACGTGAGCTACTGCGGGAGGCCTCGCCCCTACGGCGGTACCACCACGTGGACGTCCCGATGCTCTTCGTCCACGGCGCGCACGACACCAATGTGCCGCTCAGCGAGACCGATCAGGCCGTGGAGTTCCTGCGCCGGCGCGGCGTACCGGTGGACGTCCTGCTGTTCGAGGACGAAGGTCATGAATTCGTGAAATTGGCCAACCGGCAGCGTCTCGGCGACCGGGTGGTCCAGTTCTGCCAGGAGGTGTTCGATGTTCGGACGCACGAAGAATGAGACCCCCGACCCGACCGGGTTCGAGGGCCGGCTCGTCGGGTGGCGGCGGCACATCCACGCCCACCCCGAGCTGTCCTACGAGGAGCGGGAGACGACCGAGTACATCGAGGGCGAGCTCCGATCGATGGGGCTCAAGCCCGAGCGGTTCGAGGTGGGCACCGGGCTGTGGTGCGACGTCGCGGCCGCCGACGGGGCCACGTCGACCGACGTGGTGGCGCTGCGCGCGGACATCGACGCGCTGGCCATGAGCGAGGAGTCCGGCGAGTCCTTCTCCTCCGAGGTCGAGGGCGTCAGCCACTCCTGCGGGCACGACGGCCACACGGCGATGCTGCTGGGCGCCGCCGAGATGCTGGTCGCCGACCCGCCGCCCCGCCCGGTGCGCCTGATTTTCCAGCCGGCCGAGGAGACGATGCCCGGCGGTGCCAAGGACTGCGTCGAGGAGGGCGTGGTCAAGGGCGTCGACCGCATCCTCGCGCTGCACTGCGACCCGCACCGCCCGGTCGGCGAGGTGGGCGTGACCGGCGGGGCCATCACCTCGTCCAACGCCAAGATCGGCATCACCGTCCACTCGGACGGCGGGCACACCGCGCGTCCGCACGAGACCCAGGACACCGTCTTCACCCTCGCCCAGATCGTCACGGGCGTCACGGGCGTGATCGACCGGCGGATCGACCCGCGGTCGGGCACCGTGCTCACGTGGGCCTCGATCAAGGCCGGCGGTTCCGCGCCCAACGTCATCCCCGACTCGGGCGAGATCTGGGGCACGCTGCGCAGTGCGGACCGGGATGTGTGGGCGACCGTCGAGCCGCTGGTCCGCGAGACGGTCGAGCGGATCGGTGCCCTGTACGGGGCGCGCACTGAGGTCGAGTACATCCAGGGTGTGCCGCCCGTGGTGAACGACGACGAGTGCGCCGACCTCGCGGCGAAGGCCGTCGAATCGGTGCTCGGAACCGACGGGGTGGGCACCGCTGACCAGTCCAGCGGCGGCGAGGACTTCGCCTGGTACACCGAGGAGATCCCCGGCGTCTACCTGCGGTTGGGGGTGTGGGACGGCGAGTCCGAGGAGACGGACCTCCACCATCCGGGCTTCGTGCTGGACGAGCGGGCGCTGGCCCACGGTGCCCGCATCTTCGACGCGTTCGCCCGCCTCGACCGCCCCGCCTGAGCTGGCGGGGCGGATCCCGGCCGCGCGCGCTCACCCTCCCGCCTTTGGGCGCTCACCCTCCCGGCCGCGTGCGCTCACCCTCCCGCCGAGCAGAGGATTTCGCCGGTATCGCCCGAGAGCGGGTGTGCGAAACCCTCTGCTCGGCGAGGTGCGGGGAAACCGGCCCCGTCAGCGCACGGTGATCGCCGCGTCTCCGGCGGGGACGAGTTCGCCGATCACGGTGCCCCCCGGGATCTCCCCGGCCACGAGCAGCCCGCCGGAGGTCTGGGCGTCGGCGAGCAGGAGCAGCTCGTCCTCGTCCACGTCGGCCGCGAGGTGCGGACGTACCCAGTCGAGGTTGCGGCGCGTCCCGCCGCTGACGTATCCGTCGGCGAGCGCCTGACGGGCGCCCTCGAGGTAGGGCACCGCGGCGGGGTCGATCACGGCCGAGACGCCGCTGGCCCGGGCCATCTTGTACAGGTGGCCGAGCAGGCCGAACCCGGTGACGTCCGTGGCGCACTCGACCCCGGCGGCCAGGGCGTCCCGGGAGGCGACGTCGTTGAGGGTGGTCATCGTCTCGATCGCCTCGCGGCTCACCTCCCCGGTGTTCTTGTGCCGACAGTTGAGCATCCCGATCCCCAGCGGCTTGGTGAGCGACAGCGGCATCCCGGCCCGGCCCGCGTCATTGCGCAGCAGCCGGTCCGGGTCCGCCAGCCCGGTGACGGCCATGCCGTACTTGGGCTCGGGGTCGTCGACGCTGTGCCCGCCGGCCACGTGGCATCCGGCGGCGCCGGCCACCTCCTGGGCGCCACGCAGCACCTCTCCGGCCATCTCGTACGGCAGGACGTCCATCGGCCAGCACAGCAGGTTGATCGCCATGATCGGCGTCCCGCCCATCGCGTAGACGTCGGACAGCGCGTTGGCCGCGGCGATGCGCCCCCAGTCGTACGGGTCGTCGACGACGGGGGTGAAGAAGTCGGCGGTGCTGATGACGGCCCGGCCACCGGTGATCCGCACCGCCGCCGCGTCGTCGCCGTCGTCGAGGCCCACGATGAGTTCCGCGGCCGGATCGCGGACCGGGGCCCCGATGAGGTCGGCAACGACGTTCTCCAGAGCACCGGGCGGGATCTTGCAGGCACACCCGCCCCCGTGCGCGTACGAGGTGAGCCGGGCTGCGGGCGAGATGGGTTCGGTGGTCATGGTCCGACCCTAACGAGGCGGCGCCGATCGGTGGGCGCGGCCGGGGAACACCGCCTAGTCTCGTGGGGCAGGGAGGCGTCCGGGCACCTGGTGGTCCCCGCGGTCTTCAAAACCGACGTGGCCGAGTATCTCGGTCAGGCGGGTTCGATTCCCGTCCGCCTCCGCCACAACCTCACCGTCACCGGCACCGATCCGAAAAGGGGAACGGACGATCACCGAGCAGCCGCACGAGGGGTCGGGGCCGTCGTCGCCCGATCCGCGTCGCCTCATCCCGTCCACCGACGTCCTGCTCCGCGATCCGCGCCTCACCGGGGCGGTCGACGGGCTGGGCCGCGAGCTGGTCAAGGGCGAGATCCGGGGCGCGCAGGACCGCGCCCGCGCGGGAGTGCTCCGGGCGGACGAGATCGTCGACGCGGTGCTCGACGCGCTGCCCGGCGCGCCTGTGACACTGACGCCCGTCCTCAACGCCAGTGGCGTCCTGCTGCACACCAACCTCGGTCGGGCGCCGCTGTCGGATGCCGCCGTGCGCGCGCTCGCCGAGGCCGCGGGCACCAATGACGTGGAGCTGGACCTGGCGACGGGTCGCCGGGGCAGGCGGGGTCGCGGCGCCCTCGACGCCCTGCGGGCCGCCGTGCCCACGGCGGGCGACGTCCACGTGGTGAACAACGGCGCGGCCGCCCTGGCCCTCGCCGCGACCGCGCTGGGCGGGCCGGGGCGGACGATCGTCATCGCGCGCGGTGAGATGGTGGAGATCGGCGACGGGTTCCGCCTGCCGGAGCTCCTGGAATCCACGGGGACCCGGTTGCGGGAGGTCGGCACGACCAACCGGGTCAACGCCGAGGACTACTCGCGTGCGATCGACGACACCACGGCCTTCGTCCTCAAGGTCCACCCCTCCAACTTCGTGGTGAGCGGCTTCACCTCGTCCGTCCCGCCCGCCGAGCTGCGGGACCTCGGGGTGCCGCTGGTGGTGGACATCGGCTCGGGGCTGCTCGCGCCCCATCCCACGCTTCCGGATGAACCGGACATGACCACGACGCTGGCGGCGGGCGTCGACCTCGTGACGTCCAGCGGCGACAAGCTCCTCGGGGGCCCGCAGGCCGGGATCATGGCCGGCGACGCCGCCCTCGTGCAGCGCCTGCGCCGCCATCCGCTCGCCCGCGCGCTGCGCGTCGACAAGCTCACGCTGGCCGCTCTCGAGGCGACGCTGCGCGGTCCGCGTCCGCCCGTCGTCGCCGGTCTCGAGGCCGACCCCGCCGAACTGTGGGAGCGGGCCGAGCGGATCGCCGCACGACTGCGCGCGGCGGGGCTGGATGCGGAGGCCGTCCGGTCCGTCGCCGCCGTCGGCGGTGGGGGCGCGCCCGGTGTCGACCTTTCGAGCGCTGCGGTGTCCCTGCCGGAGCGCTGTGCCGAGACGTTGCGCGCGGGACGCCCCGCCGTCCTGGGGCGCGTGACCGACGGCCGGTGCCTCCTGGATCTGCGTGCAGTGCCGCCGGGGGACGACGACGAGCTGGCGCGGCTCGTGCTCCGGGCGGAGGCGCCCGCCTGATGTTCGTCGTCGCCACCGCCGGCCACGTCGATCACGGGAAGTCGACGCTCGTCCGCGCGCTCACCGGCGAGGAGCCCGACCGGTGGGACGAGGAACGCCGCCGCGGCCTGACCATCGGTCTGGGGTACGCCTCGACCACCCTCGACGACGGCCGCACGGTCGCGTTCGTCGACGTGCCCGGCCACCGGCGGTTCGTCCCCACCATGCTGGCCGGGGTCGGGCCGGTGCCCGCGGTGATGTTCGTCGTGGCCGCCGACGACGGGTGGATGCCGCAGTCCGCCGAACACCTCGACGCGCTCACCGCGCTGCGCGTCGAGCACGGCGTCCTCGTCATCACGCGCAGCGACCTGTTGGACCCGGACCTCGCGCTGGCGGAGGCCCGTGACGCGATGGCCGGGACACCCCTGGCGGACATACCGGCGGTGTGCGTCTCGGCCGTCACCGGCGCCGGGATGGACGCGCTGCGCGGGGAGCTCGCCCGGCTGGGCACGCTGCTGCCGGAGGCCGATCGCGGCGCCGACGTGCGGCTGTGGGTGGACCGGTCGTTCAGCATCGGCGGAGCCGGCACCGTCGTCACCGGCACGCTGCCCGCGGGCACCATACGGGCGGGTGACACGCTGGAGCTGGGGCCGGGTGGGCCGCAGGTCACCGTCCGTGGTCTGCAGTCGCTCGGGCACTGGCGCGACGAGGTGGCGGCGGTGGCGCGGGTCGCCGTGAATCTGCGCGGGGTCGCCGCGGACGAGATCCCGCGGGGTAGCACTCTGGTCACCCCGCGACGGTGGCGCTCGGTCGGGACCCTCGACGTGCGCGTCGACGGGCGGACGGACGTGCTGCCGGAGCAGGTGATGGTGCACATCGGATCCGCCTCGACAGCCGCTCGCGTGCGGCCCCTCGACGAGGGTCATGCCCGCCTCGCGCTCGCGGACCCGCTGCCGCTGCGGGTGGGGGACCGGCTCATCCTGCGCGAGCCGGGAGCCGACCGCATCCCGGCGGGCGCCGTCGTGCTGGATCCCGCCCCGCCGGCGCTGCGTCGCCGCGGTGCGGCCCGCCACCGCGCCGAGGAGTTGGCGGCGACACCGGAGCGCCCCGACCAGCCCTCGGAGCTGCGTCGGCGCGGCGTGGCCCACGTCGATGACCTGCGCGCATGGGGGATCGCCATCCCGGTCCGCGACCAGTCCCACCGCGGGTGGCTGATCGACCCCGGGCGCGTCGCCGTCCTCGCCGAGACCCTCGTCGAGGCCGTGCGCGAGCACGACCGCGCCGATCCGCTCGATCCGGGCCTGCCCACCGAGGCCGCCCGCCGCGCGCTCGGGCTGCCCGACGCATCCCTGCTCATGGCCGTCCTCGATCACCCGGCCGCGGCCTCGCTGCGGGTGGAGGGGGGCCGGGTGGTCGCCGGGGACGGGCCGGGCCTGCCCCCGGCGGTCCGCGCGGCAGCGGACACCCTGGCCGAGCGGTTCCGGGTCGGGCCGTTCGACGCCCCGACCGCCGGGGAGTTGGCCGAGCTGGGCCTCGGACCGCGTGAGCTCGCCGCCTGCGAACGGGCCGGGCTCCTCACGGGCGTCGGACCCGGGGTGTGGCTGGGCCCGGGCGCGGTCGACGAGGCGGTGCGACGGCTCCGCGAACTACCGCAGCCGTTCACCCCGAGCGGCGCGCGCACCCACCTCGACACCTCGAGGCGTGTGGTGATGCCACTGCTCGAGGTGCTCACCGAGCGGGGGCTCACCCGCCGCGAGGGCGACGACGGCCACGTCGTCCTCTGACCGGGCGGTCGGTTACCGGGCCGGAGAGCGTGTGGGGCCGCGCCAGCCGCCGCGCCAGCCGCCGCGCCAGCCGCCCCGTCGGACCGCGCCGGCCGGACGCGTCCGCGGGTAGGTCCGGTTACCGCTCGCTCGCGTAGGCCTCGCCGCCACCGCGGGCGTCGCGCCGCTCACGCTGGGGGATGACCACGTACTTCGGGTCCTGCGTCGACGCCATACCGGCGTGGAACACCGCCCAGCGGGTGCACGCCGACCCCGCCGCCAGCGCGATCCCCGCGACCGCGGACAGCGCGCGGTTGCGTCGCCCGAGCACGGCGCCCACCGCGCCGGCGGTGGTGAGGATCTGGGCGGCGCGGTGGTACGCCCCGGCCCGGCCCTCGTGGAGCGGTTCGGCGGTGATGCCCATCGACTGCTGCATGATCCGGTCGGCGGCGAGCTCGAGCGTCGCGCCGCCCACGGCCAGCCGTCGGGCGGGGCCCGTCTCGTGGAGCGGGTTGAGCAGCAGCCCGACCCCGCCGGACGCGGCCGCGGCGCTGCCCACGAACACGAACGGCAGCTCCCGGCGCGCCGCACTCCAGCTCGGGAGGGACGTGTCAGTGAGCAGCACCGCCGTGTAGGACGCGACCGCCGGCGCCACGAGGGCGGCAACGATCCCGGCCGGGCGCGAGGCGCGGGTGATGAGATCGGTGGGCAGTCGGCGCGCGATCTTGGCCGGCAGCACCGGGACGACCTCCTGCCCCAGGGCCAGCCCCACGAACGGGCCGTACGCCGACAGGAGCCAGGTGCCCACGCTCATCGGGGAGGTCAGCTTGAACACTCGCAGCATGTGGTGGAACCGCTCCGGGCGTCCCAGGTCGCGGACCAGGTAGTAGAGGCTTCCGGTGATCCCGCCGAGCGCGACGATCCGCGCCGAGCGCCGCTGGCTCGGCAGGCCAGCCAGATCCGCACCCGCGGCGAGAAGGGACGAGCCACCGGCCAACCCGCCGAGGAAGAGGTAGGCCGCGATGTCGTACTCCCACGGCGGGGCCTTGACGATCGGTTTGCCGTAGTAGGAGCGGAATTCCGCGGGGGGCACCACGAGTTGCTCGCGGCCCCCCTTGCCCTTTCGGCGGGTCCGCGTTTTCTGCCCCGGCCCCGGGGTGATGCCCGCCTTGTCGTCGTAGGCCCGGTTGTGGTCGGCTCGGTTGTGGTCGGCCCCGTCGCCGTTGCCCATCAGGACCCGCCCCCCGCGGCGAAGGCGGCCACCGCGCCGCCGAGCAGCGTCACCGCGGCCAGGGCGGCCTGCCGCCACATCGTCCCCACGAAGCGGGTCGTCACCACGGGGTCCGGCGGCAGCCCGTACACCTCCGGGTCGTCCAAGAGCAGGAAGAACGCGCCCGTGCCGCCGACGCCGTTGTTCGAGTCGTGCCCGTAGAGCTGGGCGTTCGGCTCGCCCGCCTCGACCAGCTGGTCCAGGCGCCCGGCCGCGCGCTCGCGAAGCTCGTCGAGGTCACCGAACTGGATCGAATCCGTGGGGCACGCCTTGGCGCAGGCGGGGGTCTGGCCCTCAGTCAGTCGGTCGTAGCAGAGCGTGCACTTCTGGGCGATGCCCACGGCGGGGTCGCCCGCGGGGCCCGAGCGGCGCTCGATCACGCCGTACGGGCACGCGCTCACGCAGTAGCCACAGCCGTTGCAGATGTCGCTCTGCACCACGACGGTGCCGAACTCGGTGTGCATGAGCGCCCCCGTTGGGCAGACGTCCACGCAGGCGGCGTGCGTGCAGTGCTTGCACACGTCCGACTCCATGAGCCACCGGAAGTCCGTGGGCTCGCCGGCGTCGGGGGACTCACCGGGCAACGTCGGGGCCGGCATGCCCAGATCGACGGGCGCGGGCGCCGCGGGGGCCGGCGCGGCGTGCGCCCCGGACCGGGCCGGCACCTCCTGCTCGATGAACGCGACGTGCCGCCACGTCGAGGCGCCCAGCGCCTGGGTGTTGTCGTAGGACATGCCGGTGAGCTCGAGGCCGTCGGAGGGGATGAGGTTCCACTCCTTGCACGCCACCTCGCAGGCCTTGCAGCCGATGCACACGCTGGTGTCGGTGAAGAAGCCCTTGCGCGGCGGCGGGTCGGCGTAGCCGTTGTCCTCGGCGGGGTCGATGTCCCCGAAGAAGGACCGCCCGAGATCGGACAGGAAGGCGGACATGATTCAGCTCTCCGTTCCCGGTTCGGTGATGACTCCCGCGCGCCGGCGGTAGCCCTCGACGAACTCCAGCAGTGCCGGTCCACGCGGCCGTCGTCCCGCGACGATGTCACAGCTCGTGGCCTTGGTCGCGGGAATGGACACGTTGGGATCGAGGGACTGGGCGAGCAGGTCGTTCGCCGGGTCGCCGATGCTCACGCCGTTGCCGCCCCAGTGATAGGGCAGCCCGATCTGGTGCAGGGTGCGACCGTCGATGAGCAGCGGCGTCATCCGCCTGGTCACGAGGACCCGCGCCTCGATCGCGGAGCGGGAGGTGACGATCGTCGCCCAGCCCCCGTTGACCAGGCCCCGCTCCCGCGCCAGCTCGGGGCTGATCTCGCAGAAGAACTCCGGCTGCAGTTCCGACAGGTAGGGCAACGTCCGACTCATCGCGCCCGCCGTGTGGTGCTCGGTCAGGCGGTAGGTGGTGAACACGAACGGGAACACCTCGCTGCCCGGCTCCCCGTGGCCCGGCTGGGTCTCGTTGTACCGACCGGGGCGTATCGCGCGGGCGGGATTGGCGTCGTGACCCGGGTAGATCGGGTTCGCCACGGGCGACTCCGGCGGCTCGTAGTGCGCCGGCAGCGGACCGTCGGCCAGTCCGCGCGGCGCATAGAGCCACCCGCGGCCGTCGTCCTGCATGATGAACGGCTGCGCCCCACCGATGGCGTCCTGCGCCACCGCCCCCTCGGGCGGGGTGTAATCGGGCGCCTTGTCGGCCTCGAAGTCGGGCACGTCCTCGCCCACCCATCGGCCGGCGCCGTCGGCGGCGTCCGGATCCCAGCTGATGAGTGCCTTGCGTTCGCTCCAGGGCCGCCCCTCCGGGTCGGCGGAGGCACGGTTGTAGAGGATGCGACGGTTCGCCGGCCAGGCCCAACCCCACTCCGGGGCCACCGGGCCCTGCTCGTGGCGGGACCTGCGCCGCGCGGCCTGGTTGACGCCGTCGGCGTAGACGCCGCAGTAGATCCAACACCCGCACGAGGTCGAGCCGTCCGGCTTGAGCTGGGTGAACGTCGACAGGGGTTCGCCGTCCTCGCCGCGGCCGTTGATCTCGGCCAGCACGGCCTCGGCGTCGGGTTCGTCGTCCGAGCCCGGCTCCATCGGGTAGTCCCAGGTCAAATCCAGTAGCGGCCGGTCTCGGGGGTCGGTGGAGTCGGCCAGCTTCTCCTTCAGACGGCGTCCGAGGTGGTAGTAGAACCACAGTTCACTGCGCGCGTCCCCCGGTGGCTCGACGGCCTGGTGTCGCCACTGCAGCAACCGCTGCGTGTTGGTGAACGTGCCCTTCTTCTCCACGTGGTTGGCGGCCGGGAAGAAGAAGACCTCGGTGCCGATGTCCTCCGGGCGCATCTCGCCGGTCTCGATCTCCGGGCCCCTGCGCCAGAAGTCGGCGCTCTCGATCATCACGAGGTCGCGGACGACCAGCCAGTCGAGGTTGGCCAGCCCGGCGCGCTGCATCCGCCCGTTGGCGGTGCCCACGGCGGGGTTCTCGCCTACGAGGAAGTACCCGCCGCCGCCTTCGTTGATCTGCCGCTGCACCGTGACGGTCGAGTCGTGCTTGCCCGTGAGCTTGGGCAGGTAGTCGTAGGCGAAGTCGTTGTCCGCGGTGGCGGCGTCGCCCCACCAGGCCTTGAGCAGGCTGACGGTGTACGAGCGCATGTGGCCCCAGAAACCCTGCGCCACGTCGTCAGTGCCGATGTAACTGTCCAGGTCCGGTTGCTCGCCGGCGTTCGGCGTGGGTAGGTACCCGGGCATGAGGTCGTACAGCGTCGGGATGTCGGTGGAGCCCTGGATGCTGGCGTGGCCGCGCAGCGCCATGATTCCGCCACCGGGGCGCCCGATGTTGCCGAGCAACAGCTGGAGGATCGCGGCCGTGCGAATGTACTGCACTCCCACGGTGTGCTGGGTCCAGCCGACGGCGTAACAGAACGCGGTGGTGCGTTCCCGTCCCGAGTTCTCGGTCAGCGCACGGGCGACGCGGAGGAAGTCGTCGGCAGCGACGCCGCAGGTCCGCTCGACCATTTCCGGCGTGTAGCGACTGAAGTGCCGTTTGAGGATCTGGAAGACGCAGTGCGGGTGCTGCAGGGTCTCGTCGCGCAGGGGATCCTCGGTCGTGTCCGACGCGCGGGCGCCGGCGGCGCCGGGGGTCTCGGAGGCCTCGTCCTCGGCATCGTCGTCGTCGCGGCCCTCGTCGGGCATGTCGTTCTGGGCACCCGCGTACTGCCAGGACTCCAGGTCGTAGGTCCGGTCATCGGCGTCGAAGCCGGAGAACAGGCCCGCGAGGTCCTCGGTGTCCTCGAAGTCCTCGCCGATGATCGTCGACGCGTTGGTGTAGGCCAGCACGTACTCCGAGAACCAGGCGTCGTTGGTCAGGACGTAGTTGATCAGCCCGCCGAGGAACGCGATATCCGACCCCGCACGGATGGGTACGTGCTGGTCAGCGAGCGCACTGGTGCGCGTGAACCGGGGGTCGACGTGGATGATCGTGGCGCCACGGCGCTTGGCCTCCATGACCCACTGGAACCCCACCGGGTGCGCCTCGGCCATGTTGGAACCCTGGATGACGATGCAGTCGGCGTTCGCGAGGTCCTGCTGGTAGTTCGTGGCACCACCACGCCCGAATGAGGTTCCCAGACCGGGAACGGTGGAGGAGTGTCAAATGCGCGCCTGGTTCTCCACCTCGATGGCGCCGAGCGCCGTGTACAGCTTCTTCATGAGGTAGTTTTCCTCGTTGTCCAGCGTCGCCCCGCCCAGGCTGGCGAGACCCCGGGTACGCTGGACGGTGTCACCGTTCGAGTCCGTCTCCTCCCAGAACTCCTTCCGCGACTCCAGCACGCGGTCGGCGACCATCTCCAGTGCCGTGTCGAGGTCGAGTTCCTCCCACTCGGTCGCGTGCGGCTTGCGGTGGAGCACCGTGGTGATGCGGTCCGGGTTGGTCACGAGCTGCTTGCTCGCCGAACCCTTCGGGCACAGACGGCCGCGGGAGATGGGGCTGTCGTCGTCACCCTCGATCTGGGTGACCTTGCCATCGGAGACGTAGACGTCCTGGGCGCACCCGACCGCACAGAACGGGCAGACGCTCTTGACCACCTTGTCGGCGGTGGTGGTGCGGGGGGTGATCTCGAGTGAACGCCGGGAACGGGTCGCGGAGCCGCGACCGAGCAGATCGTTTCCGCTGAACTGCCGCCAGACGGGCCAGTTCAGCGGTGAACCGCGTCGGCCCAGTTCCGGCCGCGACGCGCGCGGCCGGCCGGGGTCGGGCTGGTGTTCCGACCTCGCCTGTTCCGACATCGTCACCTCCCGTTCTCCTGTCCGCACCACGTGGGTTCCGTCCCATGTAACGCCAGCACAATGCCCTTCGCAACCGATTTGGCGAATCCTCTCCCGGGTCCATGATGGTGGGGTGGACGAGCAGACTTGGAACGAGGACGAGGTGTGGGCGACCGTCGGTCTCATGGCCGATCCGGGCGTGCCCCGGAGGGTCGCGGTGGCGATCGCGGACGATCTCGCGGACGACCTGTCCAGCGAACTCGGGGGTCGGTGGCGGGTGGAGGTCGACCAGGAGACCCTCCCGCTCGGACCGGACGGCGAGATCCGGCTCACCGAGCACGCCCCCCGGCTGCTGCAGGAACACGACTGGGACTTCGTGCTCTATCTGACGGACCTCGCCACCCGTTCCGACGGGGACCCGCTGCTCTACGACGTGAGCGGTTCGACCACCGCGGCACTGGTGTGTATCCCGGTTTTCGGCGTCGTCAGAGTGCGTTCGAAGGTACGCAAGCTCGCCCTCAAGCTGGTGCGCGCGGGCACCCACCAGAGTGGGCTGGGCGCACCCGCGACGGACGACCTGCCCCCCGAGCGCTGCCGAGGCTTCCTCAACAAGGCCCGGTTGCTGACGGGGATGGTGCGCAACAACCGGCCGACCCGGATGATGACGGCGCTGACCGGTGTCGTGGCCGCCGGAGCGGGGACCGGCGCCTTCGGCATCTTCTACGGGAGTATCGCCTCGCTCGCGGTGGCGTTGCATCCGCTCCGGCTGCTGCTGATCAGCGTGATGGGCGTGCTCACCCTGGTGGTGTGGCTCATCCTCCGCAACGGCCTGTGGACCCGCCCGGATGACGGGCTCACGGCGAGCAGCCGGCGGATGGACAACGCGGCCACGGTCCTGACGGTCGGTACCGGCGTCGGCATCATGTACCTCGGCCTGCTGGTCGCCATGTTCGTGCTGGCGATCGCCGTGATGGACGCCGGATACCTCGAGACGCAGCTCGAGCGGCCCGTCTCAGTCTGGGACTACGTCCACCTGGCCTGGCTGTCCAGTTGTCTGGGCGCCTTCGCCGGGGCGCTCGGGTCGAACTTCGACGACGAGGACGCCGTCCGCGAAGCCACCTACAGCCTGCGCTGGCACGAGCGCCGCAAGATGTTCGACAGCTACCAGAGCGGCGACGGCGACAGCGAGGAGCAGGAGGAGCAGGAGCGGATCGAGCGCGAACACGGCGAGGACGACAACGACCACGACGGCGAGGACGACAACGACCACGACGGCGAGAACGACAGCAGCGAGAACAACAGCGACAGCGAGAACAACGACGACGACGGCGAGAGCGGCAACGGGAACCGGAGCTCCCGCGACGGGGGGCCGCGCGAGGTGGAGGACGACCGGCCGAGGGGGTAGACAAGGGATATGACAGCTGCACCGATCGACGCCGCCCCCGCGCAGGACTCCGCCACGACCGCGCCGTCGCTTCCCGTCGCCTGTGGTCCGCTGTCCGAGGCGGTCGTCGCGGCGTTGTCGTCTGGCGCCGTGCAGGACCTGCCGCCGGTACCGGCGGACACCGATCCGCTGGGCCGGGACCTTCAGCTCGCCCTGTACACGTTGTACGAGCTGCACTACCGGGGCTTCGACGGGGTCGACGCGGAGCTGGAGTGGGAGCCGGAGGTGCTGCGGCTGCGGCGGGACCTCGAGCGGGTCTTCCTCGGGCACCTGCGGTCGGCCGTCGAGCCCGGCGACGACCCCGTGGCCGAGATGGACGCACTGTCGGTCGAGGCGACCTCCGGCACCGGACCGTCCTGGTACTTCAAGGACGAGGGGTCGTGGGACCAGCTGCGCGAGTACTTCGCCCACCGGTCCCTGTACCACCTCAAGGAGGGTGACCCGCACGCGTTCACGATCCCGCGTCTGCAGGGTCAGGCCAAGGCCTCGTTCGTCGCGGTGGAGTTCGACGAGTTCGGTGGTGGGCGGGGTGAGCGCGTGCACCAGCGGTTGTGGGCCGACCTCATGAGCGCCGCCGAGCTGGACCCGACCTACCTCGGTTACCTCGACCGGGTGTCGGCAGAGACGCTGGCGACGGTCAACCTCATGTCGATGTTCGGCCTGCACCGGTCACTGCGGGGCGCGGCGATCGGCCATTTCGCGGCCATCGAGATCACCTCGTCGCCGGGATCGGCCCGCCTGGTGGCCGGACTGCGTCGGCTGGGCGCTCCCGAGGAGTGCGTCCACTTCTACGCCGAGCACGTGGAGGCCGATGCGGTCCATGAGCAGGTCATGCGGCACGACGTCGTGGGCGATCTGGTGCGCCGTGAGCCGGAACTGGCCGCCGACGTGGTGTTCGGTATGCGCGCGCTGGACTATCTCGACGACCTGGCCGCGGAGAAGATGCTCGCCGCGTGGAAGCGCGGCGAGTCCTCGCTCCTGCCCTGACACTCTCCCGGCCACTCTCCCGGCGAGCCGCCCGTCCCACCGCCCCGGGAAGATCCGCTACTCCGAATCGGGATTCGCTATGCGCATCGGGGTAGCAGATCCCGATTCCGGGTAGCGGATTCGCGGGAAGGGGTCCGCCGCCGCCCCGGGGCCGCGCTCAGTCGTCGTCGCGGGCCGGGGCGGTTGCCCGGACCTTGCGGCGGTGGCTCGTGTCGCACAACGGGTAGGTCTTGCTGCGCCGACACGTGCACACGGCCACCATGAAGCGGTCCGAGCACACGCGCTCGCCGTCGGGCGTCGTCATGTCGACAGGGCCCTCGATGAGCATCGGTCCCCCGGGCACGATCCGCACCCGCCGGGCGTCAGACGCGGTCAACGCGGATCACCACCAGCTCCTCCTCGCGGCGACCGGGCTCGAGCAGGCCGGCGGCCTCGAGTCGCTCGGCGTACGAGGTCATGACGGGACCGAAGTCCACGACGCGGGTGGCGACGGTCCGCGCGGTGAATCCCGACTGCTCGAGCTTGCGGATGGTCTGCGGGGGGTCCGAGAACTCCGAGTGCACGATCATCATGCTCCCGCCGGGCGAGACCAGGTCCGGGGCGAGGTCGCACAGCTGGTCCAGCACCACGCGGCCGTTGGCGCCGGCGTCCCACGCCCGGTTGGGTCCGGTGCCCTCGAGCGGGGCGTCGGACGGGACGTACGGTGGGTTGGAGACCACCACGTCGTAGGGGCCGGCCCGGCGGGCGTCGTCGAGGGTGCCGAGCCGGACGTCCACCTGCACTCCGGCCCGGTCGGCGTTGCGGGACGCGCACGCGACGGCGGCGGGGGAGATGTCGTAGGCGAGTACTTCCCGTGCGCCCTTGAGCGCGGTCTCGATGGCGAGGATGCCGCTGCCTGTACAGATGTCGAGGACACGCCGCCCGGCGACCAGATCGCACTGGTCGAGCGCCTCACAGATGAGCCAGGAGTCGTCCTGGGGCGCGTAGACACCGTCGTCGACCTCGATATGGGTGAACCGGGTCTGGGTCATCGGGGCCTCCGGTTGATCTTCGGGACAGATGTTGTCCAGTCAATCGGCGAAGCGCCCCACCTGCAACCGGATGCGGTCCCATCGGGCCCGGCCGGCGCCCCGGGGGGCCTACTGCCAGTAGAGGCCGCCGGGGACGTCGCCGCCGCCGGTGAGACGGCAGGTGAGCACGTCGCCGTCGGCGGAGGTGACCGCGAGGCCCTCCTGGGCGCACGGTCCGCCGGGTCGTGCCTGTCCGGTGGCGTCCGCGACCGCGGCCCCGCCGGTCCCACCCGTGCCGCCCTGCGGCAGCCACAGGGGGCCGGCGCCCCCGGGGTCCTCGGTGCAGAACAGGGCCGAACCGTCCTCGGCCTGGGCGACCTCGCCGAGCATCTGGCAGGGCCCACCGGTGCCGACGACGTTGGCGGGCAGTCGGGGCGCGGGGGCGGGGGAGACCGGCGGTGCCGGCGCGGGGGGCACGGAGACGGGCTGCGCGGTGTCGGGGGCCGTGGTGGTGGGGGCGGGAGTCGAGGATGACGACGACGACGAGGTGTCGGGCCGCGTCGTCGGCGAGGTGGCGGAGTCGTCCGCGGTGTCGGCGGAACAGGCCGAGAGTGCGACACCGGCCGCCATCGCGAGTGCGATGACGGCCGGGACACGACGACGCCCCGGGGTGGTGTGCGGGTGGTTCGTCGCTGTGTTCATACGATCCTTCTGCTGCGCTGGTCAGGCCCCGATGATGAAGGCCTCGAGCTCGGCGCGGGCCTTGTCGTCCGCCATCTGCTCCGGCGGCGACTTCATCAGGTACGCCGAGGCGGGCAGGATCGGTCCCCCGATGCCGCGGTCCTTGGCGATCTTGGCCGCGCGGACGGCGTCGATGATGATGCCCGCCGAGTTGGGGGAGTCCCACACCTCGAGCTTGTACTCGAGGTTGATCGGGGCGTCACCGAACGCGCGTCCCTCGAGACGAACGTACGCCCACTTGCGGTCGTCGAGCCACTCCACGTAGTCGGAGGGGCCGATGTGGACGTTGCGGTCGTGGATCTTGTCCTTGAGCGACCCCTCCAGGTTGGAGGTCACGGCCTGGGTCTTGGAGACCTTCTTGGACTCCAGGCGGTCACGCTCGAGCATGTTCTTGAAGTCCATGTTGCCGCCGACGTTGAGCTGGTACGTGCGGTCCAGCGCGACGCCGCGGTCCTCGAAGAGCTTGGCCATGACGCGGTGGGTGATGGTGGCACCGACCTGGCTCTTGATGTCGTCGCCGACGATCGGGACGCCGGCGCTGCGGAACTTCTCGGCCCACTCCGGGTCGGAGGCGATGAACACGGGCAGGGCGTTGACGAACGCGACGCCCGCGTCGATGCAGCACTGCGCGTAGAACTTGTCGGCCTCTTCCGAACCGACGGGCAGGTAGCTGACCACGACGTCGACCTCGGCGTCACGCAGGGCCTGCACGATGTCGACGGGCTCGGCGGCGGACTCCTCGATGGTCTCGCGGTAGTACTTGCCCAGGCCGTCGAGGGTGGGTCCGCGCTGCACGGTGACGCCGGTCGGCGGCACGTCGCAGAGCTTCAGGGTGTTGTTCTCGGAGGCGTTGATCGCCTCGGCGAGGTCCATGCCGACCTTCTTGCCGTCCACGTCGAACGCGGCGACGAACTCGACGTCGCCCACGTGGTAGTCGCCGAACTTGACGTGCATGAGTCCGGGGACGGTCTGGTCGATCGCGGCGCCGGCGTAGAACTCGACGCCCTGCACGAGCGAGGACGCGCAGTTGCCGACGCCGACGATCGCGACGCGCACCTTCTTGTCGGTCATTGGGGATCTCCTTGTGATGGGTTCTCTGTCCGGATGAGTTCATTGATCCAGCGCAGCTCGCGCTCGCTGGTCTCCAGCCCGAGCAACGTGAGTTGCCGGGCGTAGCGCAGTTCGGTGGGTCCGGCGCGGGTGGCGGCGTCGCGTTGGCTCTCGCGACGCTCCTCCAGCACCCGACGCCGACCCTCGAGAAGGCGCACCCGGGCGGGCCCGGGAGTGCGGTCGAAGAACGCGAGGTGGACGCCGAAACCGTCGTCGGCGAACGACGCCGTCACCGGCTCGTCGAGCAGGGCCGCCAACGTCCCCTTGCCGCGGGTGGTGATGCGGTAGGTCTTGCGCCCGCGCCGCGTGGTGGCGGGCGGCCTGGTGGCGGTGGCGGCCGAGGAGTCCTCGACGATGTCGCCCTGCTGCTGGAGGCGGCGCAGAGTGGGGTAGAGGGAGCCGAAGGACACGGTCCGGACCGTCCCGAGCATCTCGGAGAGTCGCTTGCGCAGCTCGTAGCCGTGCATCGGCCGCTCGTCGAGCAGACCCAGGATTGCCAGTTCGAGCACTCCACCTCCCCCTTCCCGCGAATCGTGCCTGTGCGCGTCGCGCGCCGTGCGTCATGCGACGGATTCACACTGTACACCTGCTGATGTATCGAGCCGATATACCGAGCGGTGACATCGGCCCGACGTGTCGGCGCGCTCTGCGGCTCGCTCGGGCTCGGGCCCGCGGCGGGGGCCGTAGGCTGGAGGACGTGGACCAGGCCGACTCCCGCTCCCCGCGACCCGGCCCCGCGCCGGGGCCCGAGGACCCCACCGGCCGTGCGGCGCTCCAGCGTCGACGGGTGGTGGACTTCGCCCTGCGCCGCCGCGGTGTCCTGGGGGGCCTGCGCGAGGGCGCGCTCTCGCTGCGCGAGGTGTGCGACGCGGACGTCTACCTCCTACGGGCCGCCGGTTTCCACGGCGTGGAGACGGAGACGGTCTGCCCGGTGTGCCGCAAGGAGAACCTCACGGAGGTCTCCTGGGTGTTCGGTGACGACCTGGGGCCGGCGTCCGGGTCGGCCCGCGGTCAGGACGAGATAGAACACCTCGCGTTGACCTACGACGGGTTCACCGTCCACGTGGTGGAGGTGTGCCGCAGCTGCTCCTGGAACCACCTCATCCTCTCCTACGAGGTGGGGCTCACCCCGGGTGCCGGAAAGCGCGTGCGACGAGCGGCGCGAGAGCTCCGCCGACACAGCTGACGCCCGCCCGGAGTGCCCGACGCGGGTTCAGGAGTACAGAATCGGTCGCGATTTCGTACACAATGGTCGCCAGAGCACCGCAACCGGGGGACTCCCGGGCCAGACGGGTCGGCTCGCAGGAGGGTAGAACATGTCGCAGAATGGCAGGACGAACCGGTCCGCCGACGAGGGCCGGAGCACCAGCTCGGACCGGCGCGGCTGGGCCCGTCGCCATCCGATCTGGACGACGGTGATCCTCCTCGCCGTCGTCGTCCTCGTGATCCCCCTGGCCATCGCGGGGGTGATGTACAACCGCACCGAGATCCCCAGCCCCGGCAGCGTCCGCACCGAACAGATCTCCGAGATCTACTCCAGCGACGGCACCACGATGATCGGTCGTATCGTGCCCCCGGAGGGCAACCGCACGCTCATCGAGCTCGACGCGATCCCCGTGCACGTGCGCAACGCGGTGATCGCCGCCGAGGACCGCAGTTTCTACACCAACGAGGGGTACGACCCCACCGGCATCGGTCGCGCGGTGATCGGGCAGATCACCGGCGAGGCCGGTGCGGGCGGTGGCTCGACCATCACCCAGCAGTACGTCAAGAACACGATGGTCGGCGACGCCCCCACGTACCAACGCAAGGCCAAGGAGATCGTCATCGCGGCCAAGATGACGAACGAGTGGTCCAAGGACCAGATCCTCGAGGCGTACCTCAACACCATCTACTTCGGCCGCGGCGCCTACGGCATCGCCGCCGCGTCCACCGCCTACTTCAACAAGCCGGTCGAGGCGCTCACGATCGAGGAGGGCGCGCTGCTCGCCGGCGTCATCCAGTCCCCGTCGGCCCTCGACCCGCTCAACAACCGGGCCGCGGCCGAGGGCCGCTGGAACTACGTCATGGACGGGATGCGGGAGATGGGCGCGATCGACGCCCAGCAGCGCGGCAACGCGGCGTTCCCTCAGGTCGTCGAAGACCCGCAGGCGATCGAGCAGAACGTCGGCGACCCGAGCAACGGACCCATCCGCCGTCAGGTGCTGGGCGAGCTCGCGGCCGCCGGGATCGACGAGCAGATGCTCAACACGCGGGGCCTGAAGATCACCACGACGATCGACCCCCAGACCCAGTCGGCGGTCGTCGACGCCGCCCGGTCGAACATGCAGGGCGAGAGGCCGGAGAACCGGACCGCCATCGTCTCGATCAATCCCAAGACGGGCGGCGTGATCGGGTACTACGGCGGCGAGGAGGCCGAGGGCTGGGACTACGCCAACGCCCCCCTGCAGACCGGTTCGACGTTCAAGATCTTCGGCGTCGCCGCCGCTCTCGATCAGGGCATCGGCCTGGGGACCCAGATCTCGTCCGCACCGGTGACCACCGGCAACGTCACGGTCACCAACGTCGACGGCCGGTCCTGTGGCTCGTGCTCCATCTCCCAGGCGTTGCTGCTGTCGCTCAACACCTCGTTCATCCGGCTCCAGCGCATGCTGGACAACGGGGCCAACGACGTCCGCGACATGGCCCACCGCACCGGCATCCCCAAGCAGATCCCGGGTCTGCCGTGGGAGACGCTGAGCGAGCAGGGCGAGGATCCCTACGACGGCCTCATCCTGGGCCAGTACCCGATCCGCGTGCGGGACATGGCGACCGGCCTGGCGACCTTCGCCGCAGAGGGCGTCCACCGACCGACCCACTTCATCGAGCGGGTCGAGACCGCCGACGGCGAGGTGCTGCTGGACAACTCCTCGGTCGAGGGCGAAGAGGTTGTCGATCCCGACGTCGCCAACAACCTCACCTCCGCGATGGAGCCCATCGCCGCCTACTCGAACGGTCACTCGCTGGCCGGCGGGCGGCCCTCGGCCTCGAAGTCCGGCACCACCCAGCTCGGCGAGACCGGCTACAACAAGGACGCCTGGTTCGTCGGCTACACCCCGTCGATCGCGACGGCCGTCTGGGTGGGGACCGATGACAACCAGCCGCTGCTCAACGCCTGGGGCGGCACCATGTACGGCGCGTCGCTGCCCGCCGACATCTGGAAGTCCGCGATGGACGGCGCCCTGTCCGGCACGGAGTGGGAGAGTTTCCCCGAACCCGGGTACATCGGCGGCCAGGCCGGCGCGTCCCAGGGGCAGTCCTACGGTAGCGGCTCGGGCACCACGGGCGGGACCGGCACCGGTGCCGGCACCGATGACTACGTCCCCCAGCCCAGTCAGGCCCCGGCCCCGGCCCAGCCCGCGCCGGCGCCCCAGGCCCCCGGCCCGCTCACGCTCCAGGTCCCCGGCCTGCCGGAGATCGTCATCCCGGGGGCCGGCGCACCGGCACCCGCACCCGCCCCGGCACCCGCACCCGAGCCCGCCCCTGTCCCCGGCGGCGGTGGTGCTGATGCCGGTGGCGGCACCGGCGGAGACGGAGGCACAGGTGGCGCAGACGGCGGCGGGGACGACGGGGCCTGATCCCGGGCAACCGGCCCCCGCCCCCGCCGCTAGGGTGTGATCGTGCAGAGCAACGGCCGTATCTCCCCGCTGCCGCTCGTCGACGACCTCCGCTCCCTGGAGCCGCACGAGCGGGTCCGCCCCGGTGACGGGGTCGGCGCGGAGGCCATCGCGGCGTGGGGTGGGCCGGTCGGTCGTCACGCGGTGGTCGGTCGTCAACGGTTCTGGACGCCGCTGCGCGTGATCATGCTGTTCGCCGTGATCTTCCTGGCGTTCGGGTTCTTCTCCAAGTCCGCCTGCCTGGAGACCACCCACCCCACCGACGGTTCGCAGCCGGGCCTCAACTGGGACGGCCGCCAGTACTACAAGGCGTGTTACGCGGACCCGCTGCCGCTGTACTCGGCCGAGGGGTTGGACACCGGCGCCTTCCCGTACAAGTACATGTGGATCGCCGACAACGGCGAGGTCCGCTACATGGAGTACCCGGTGTTGTCCGGGATGTTCCAGTACGTCACGGCCCAGGCGGCCCAGGCCTGGCACGCGGTCTTCCCCGGCGGGCTCATCGAGGTGGCCAAGTACTTCGTCCTGGGCAGCGTCCTGCTCGCGCTGGCGTGGATGATCGCCGTATGGGCCACCTACCAGTCCGCGGGGCGCAGGCCCTGGGACACGCTGCTCATGGCGGCCAGCCCGCTCATCATCTTCCAGGCCTTCACCAACTACGACCTGATGGCGATCGCGTTCGCCTCCGTCGCGCTGTTGCTGTGGGCCCGTTCGCGCCCGGTCTGGGCCGGGGTCGTGCTGGGCCTGGGCGTGGCGGCGAAGCTGTACCCGCTGTTCCTGTTCGGCGCACTTCTGGTGGTGGCCCTGCGCCGTCGGCGCTTCGCCGAGCTGGGTAAGGCGGCCGCGGCGGCGGTGGTGGCCTGGCTGGCCGTGAACCTGCCGATCATGATCCCGTTCCCCGAGGGCTGGCGGGAGTTCTACCGACTCAACTCGGACAGGCCCGCCAATCCCGAGAGCATCTACGCGGTCATCCAGACCCTCACCGGGTGGCAGGGCTTCGACGCGGCCCGCGCGGCGGGGGAGGCCCCTGCGACCCTCAACCTGGTGTCGTTGGTGCTGTTCGCGCTCGGCTGCATCGCGGTGCTCGTCATCGGACTCACTGCGCCCGTCACCCCCCGGGTCGCGCAGTTGGCGTTCCTCATCGTGGCCTTCTTCCTGCTCACGAACAAGGTGTGGAGTCCGCAGTACTCGCTCTGGCTGGTGCCCCTCGCGGTGCTCGCCGTCCCCCGCGTGCGGCTCCTGCTGCCGTGGATGGCGTTCGACGCCCTGCTCTGGGTGGCGCACATGTCGTACTTCCACGGCGTCGACAACAAGGGGATCGGCGCGGACGTGTTCCACCCACTCGTCCTGGTCCGCGACCTGCTGGTCGTGGCGATCTGCGCAGTGGTCATCCTCGAGATCTACCGCCCCCACCTGGACCGCGTCCGCATGACGCACCAGGGCACACCCGAGGGTCCGGACCCGCTGGCCGGGGTGCTCGCCGACCCGGACGAACCCCTCGTCGTCGCCCCGCCCGCGAGGCGCGACCCCGCCGACGCCCCCCGGAAAGAGGACGCTGCCCCATGAGCACCAACTCCATGATCTGGATGTTCGTCTGCATCCTGATCGGCTTCATCTGCATGGTCACCGCTGCCGGCGGCTACCGGGCCGGGTGGCGCCAGCCCGTGTGGATCGGCTGGACGGTGGCGGCCTTCCTGTTCCTCACCGTCATCCCGGTCACGCAGGCGTTGACGATCGGCCTCCAACACGGCTGACCGCCCCCGCACCGCCCCCGCCCCCGGTCAGCGGCCCGGCGCTCCCACTGCGCGACCCGCTCAGCCGCACAGGTCGAACGGCTCGGTGTCCGGGAAGTGCCGATCCCACTCCTCGGCGGTGAGCTGCACGCCACCGGCGCAGGCCTCGCTCACCACCCGGTCCGGGTCGAGCTGCCACATCCACATGGCGCCCTCGACGCCCACCGCGAGCAGGCCGCCCGTGGGCGAGGCGCTGCGGCCCTGGTAGAGCAGGGGATCGGTGGTCGATCCCAGAACCGCCCACGGTTGCGGCCCGGCAGGGTCGGACACGTCCACCACGGTGACCTGGCCGGTGCTCGAGGTGAGCATGACCAGGTCGTCGTCCGCGGAGAACGCGGTCCAGTAGATCTCCCCGGGCGGCGCGGTGAACGAGGACAGTTCGCGGGGCGCGGTCGCGTCGGCCATGTCCCACAGTCGGATCGTCTTGTCCCCGCCGGAGGTGGCCAGCAGTGGCGAGCCGTGCGCGTACCCGGCGGACGGCGAGGCCCCGATCCCGGTGGTGAGCCGGTGGGCGACGGTCGGCCGGTCGGGGTCGGCGGTGTCGAGGATGACCGTCTCGGGCCCGAGGGTCGGCACGACGAGTTGCCCGGAGTCGGCCGAGAACTCGGCGACGACGCACGGGTCGGGCAGCGGCACCGTGACCCGGAGCGTGGGCTCGGCGGGATCGGTGACGTCGACCAGTCCCAGGTCCGGGCTGGTGTCGCTACACACGGCGAGGGTCCGCCCGTCGGGGCTGAGCGGGCTGGCCACCACCACGCCGGAGGTCACGGGCAGGGCCGCCACCGATCGGGTGGCCGGCCCGAACGGCGCGGTGAACACCTGCAGGCCCCCGTCGGCGAGCCCCGCGTAGACGACGCGGCCGTCGGGGGACATGGCCACGGAGCCGGAGAACCGGGTCCCGGCGTCGGGGATGACGCGGCCGGTCTCGCGCGGGACCGGGCCGGTGGTGTCGACGACGGTGTGGTGCAGTTCCGCGGCGGTGACGCCGAGGACCCCGGTGGTCCGATCCGCCGAGGACGCGGTCTGGAAGATCGAGTTGGACTCCGAGGCCGCCCCTAGGCGCCCCAGCGGCCAGAGCCGGACCAGGCCGTCGACCGAATACGTCACGAGGTGGTCGGAGTCGGTGAAGCGGACCCCGGTCGCGACCTGCGAGGCCGGCAATTCGGTGAGCATCCGCCCGACGGGGTCGTAGACGCGGACCCGCTCGTCCGACCCGGCGGCGGCGAGCCGCCCCCGGTCGTCGTAGGTGACGTCGTGGACGTAGGCGTTCCATCCGGTCAGTTCGGGCAGCGGGCGGGCACCCTCGAGGGCCGCGGCACCGTCAGCACCACCGGCGCCGTCCAGCTGCCAGCGCTGCACCGACCGGTCGGTGGTCCCGGCCGCGATCCGGGTCCCGTCGGGGCTCACCGCGAGGGCGAGCGGGATCGCGACCGGCCCGGTGTCGAGGTCCGGCCCGCGGCGACCCCGGCCGGACGCATCGGCGTCGAGCAGCGTCTTGACGCCCGCGGTGCGGTTGGCCGCCAGCAGGGTCTGGGAGTCGGGCAGCCATGCCAGTGCCTCGACGGGCTTGGCGACCTCGGCCCCGGGATCGGGGACGGCGACCCGCGCGCGCTGGTCGGTGACGGCCAGCGCCCCGCCGCGCATACCCAGCGGCCACCGCAGGACACGGCCGTCACCGGTGCCGGCCGCGAGGGTGGTGCCGTCGGGGGAGAAGGCGACGGAGTGGAACGGCCCGGCGCCCTCCTCGAGGGCGGCCAGGATCGTGGGCCCCGTGGGATCGCGCAGGTCGACCAGGTGCACCGCGCCCTGTCCGGCGACCCCGAGGACCGAGCCGCCCGGCGACAGGGCGGCGGCGTACAGCTCGTGGCGCTCCCCGGCGCCCAGGGCGAGGGTCGCGACCGCGGCGGGGTCGCCCGCGCGGAAGATGCGCAGGACGCCGTCCGAGCTGACGGCGGCGACACCGCCGTCGTCCGGCAGCGCGATGACCCGTCCACTGCCGGGGGCGGCCTCGAACCGCAGTGGCACGTCGGCGCGGCTGGTGTTGAGCAGCGCCGAGCGCGCCTCGGTGGTGGGGTGGATCCGGTAGGCGGCCAGGGCCAACGCGCGGCCCAGGCCGGGGTCGCGGGAGAAGGCGGTGGTGGAGGAGACCGATCCGGAGCGGGACAGGGCCACGTCGCGGGTGTGGCGGGCGTCCGCGCCGGCGCGGAGTGCGACACCGCTCGCGACCAGGGCCAGGACGGTCACCACCGCCAACGACGCCGCCAGCACGGTCAGCGTACGGATGCGCCTGCGGTCCCTCCGGGCGACGGATCGGTGATGGGATTCGGCGGCGGCGAGGAACTGCCGCTCCGATTCCGCCAGGTGGGCGCTGGGGCCGTCGTCGTCGTCCCTCCACCTCAGGTAGTCCGCGGTCGCCGACGCGGGAGGCAACGCGGACTCGTCGCGCCCCGACCCCTCCCAGTCGGCGGCGGCGGAGCGCACGCGCGCCAGGGTGCGCAGGCCCTCCCGGTCCGCGTCGATCCAGTCGACCAGGCGCGGCCACGAGGAGAAGAGCACCTCGTGGGTGGGGGTCACCGCCTCGCCGTCGACGGTGAGCAGGCCCGCGTGGGCGAAGGGGGTGGCGACGACGAGGAGGTCCTCGGACAGCTCGGCGAGCGGGGCGTGGCGGCGGACGGGACGGGCGGAACGGACGTCGACCAGCCGGAGGAACAGGGTCCTGCACGCGGCCCGGCCCGCCGGATCCAGTTCCTGGTAGACCGATTCCGCCGACGCGCGGACGGCGCCTTCCACCCCGCCGGAGGAGTAGTAGTCGTCCACGGTGATGCGACGGCGGCGGCTGCGCTCCCAGCACACCAGCAGCACGTGGGACAGCAGCGGCAGGAGGGAGCGCTCGTCGGCGCCGCCGTCGGCGGGGGCGACCGCGTCGAGCAGCAGGTTCACCAGCGACGGCTCGACCGTGTAGCCGAGGGAGCGTGCGGGCTCGACGATGATCTCGGCGAGCTGCTCGCGGCTGGGCGGGCCGATCACCACCGGGTCGTCCAGGGCGTCGCGCAGGACGGGCTCGGCGAGGGCGGGCTGGAAGAAGTCCGCGCGCAGGGCGAGGATCGTCGGCCGGCCCTCGGCGGCGCGGGTGGCGAGCACGTCGAGCACCTCCGCGCGGCGCGCGGGGCCCACCTCATCCGCCCAGAGCTCCTCGAGTTGGTCGACGACGAGGTGGCCGGTGGCGCTCGCGAGTTCGCCGGTGATCCCGGCCGGGCGCACGATCGCCACGGTCGAACCCTCGGCGACCCACCGCGGGGCGAGTCCGGCGGCGAGCAGTGACGACTTGCCCGACCCGGAGGCGCCCACCACGACGAGCGGCCGCGTCCGTGAGGCGGTCACGCGGGCCAGGACCTGGTCGATCTCGGCCCCGCGACCGTGGAAGAGGGCGGCGTCGTCACTGAGGTACGAGCGCAGGCCGACATACGGGCTGCCGGTGTCATCGGGCTGGGGCACGGCCGAGCGGGGCGTCGGTCGGGCGTCGGTCGGGTCGGTCCCGGCCGGAGCAGCGGGGTCCGTCGACGATCCGGTCTCCCCGGGGCGGGCGCCGTTCTGCGTGCGGCGGGTGGTGCGTCGGGGCCCCGGACGCATCCGGACCCGCTCGACGGCCGCCCGCCACTCGTCGATGGTGGCCGCGGTGGCGGAGTCTGCGCGGGCGGGGTCCGTGCCGGCGGAGTCTGCGCCGGCAGAGCCCGTGCCGGCAGGGCCCGTGCCGGCGGGGTCCGTATCCGAGCCCGCGTCCCCGCCGACCCCGAGCAGGCGGAGCAGCTCCACGAGCGTCACCTCGCTCGCGCGGGTCGGCACGTGCTGGCCCGAGAACCAGCCGGAGGCGGTCCCGAGGGTCAGGGAGGGGACCAGCCGCACGACGTCGCGGACCGAGAGACCGGCCGTCACCCGGAGAGCGGTGAGCGCGGTTCCGAGCTCCTCCCGAGTCTGAATCTGAGAAGGAGCTGATCGTCCAACTGCGCCCTCGACGGGCTCGCGGGGGGTGTGCACGGTCAACATCGTACGGCCGGGCGACCGGCGTACGGAAGGGATTCGGAGGTCATGTGCTGGGGTTTCATACGATCGTAGGACGCATCCGTACGGACTTGTACTGACATTTCGGGGGAAGTTCACGCCGTGACCGGGCGTCGCCAGAATGAGTCGGAACTCATCGAACGAGAGGGCGCCATGACCGCCACGATCCCTTTTCGCCCCGCCGCGGCCCGTCCGGACCTCAGTGACCGGGAGGTCGAGGTCCTCATCGCCTGGCTCGCCTCGGACAGCAAGCGCGAGGTCACCGAGCGGCTGTTCCTGGCCGACTCCACCGTCAGCACGTACATCCAGCGGGTGCGTTCCAAGTACGACGCCGTCGGCCGGCCCGCGCGGACCAAGGTCCGGTTGCTGCTGCGGGCGGTGGAGGACGGTTACGTCAGACTCGACGACCTGTGAGGGGGTTGCACGCCCGCACGGCGGCGCTGCCACCGCCGACGGGGATTTCGTCTGCCGAGGTCACCGGGGTAGCCTTGAGCGGTTGCTGACGCAACGACCCTCCTGCCACGGAGACACCGTGGCCGAATCTGTAGTCCACAGGAGGTGATGAGGTCCCATGCGTCAATACGAAGTGATGGTCATCCTCGATCCGAGTCTCGACGAGCGCACCGTGGCGCCGTCGCTGGACACGTTCCTCAACGTGATCCGGCAAGAGGGCGGATCGGTCGACAAGGTCGATGTCTGGGGGAAGCGCCGCTTCGCCTACGAGATCAACAAGCAGACCGAGGGCATCTACGCCGTCGCGCAGATCAAGTCCGAGCCGGACGCGGTCAAGGAGCTGGATCGTCAGCTCGGTCTGAACGAGAACGTTCTCCGCACCAAGGTGCTCCGCGCCGACAAGTGACCCGGAGTGTCCGACCGCACCGGTAATCTGGGCGCGGTCGGTCGGCCTTCGATCACCATCCACCTCAGGCTGTAATACGCCGGCTTCAACACGGAGGACAAGCGCATGGCACAGGGCGACACCCCTATCACAGTGGTCGGGAACATCGTCGCGGACCCCGAGCTGCGGTTCACGCCGTCGGGCGCCGCGGTGGCGAACTTCCGGATCGCCTCCACGCCACGTCGCTTCAATTCGCAGACCAACCAGTGGGAGGACGGCGAAGGCCTGTTCCTCACCTGCAACGTCTGGCGGCAGGCGGCGGAGAACGTCGCCGAGTCGCTGCAGAAGGGCATGCGCGTCATCGTCAACGGTCGGCTGCGCCAGCGGTCGTACGAAACCCGTGAGGGCGAGAAGCGCACCGTCTACGAGGTGGAGGTCGACGAGGTCGGTCCGTCGCTCAAGTACGCCACCGCCAAGGTGACCCGCACCAACCGTGAAGGCGGCGGGGGCGGAGGCCAGCAGGGCGGCGGCTTCCAGGGTGGCGGCCAGCAGGGCGGCGGCTTCCAGGGTGGCGGTCAGCCGCAGGGCGGTTACGGCGGCGGCCAGGGCCGTGGTCAGCAGAACGACGACCCGTGGGGCAGCGCCCCGCAGGCCGGCGGTTCCGGTGGCTTCGGTGGCATGGACGACGAGCCCCCGTTCTAGAGCGCGTCGATTTCCCCGGGGCGCCACCCGCGTCCCACCCCATAAGCATGAGACATGACCTCGCGACATCCCGGCCCCGGTCGGGTCCGTCGGAGGAAAGAAAGGTAGACGGATCATGAAGCTGATCCTCACCGCCGACGTCGACAAGCTCGGTGCGCCGGGCGACATCGTCGAGGTCAAGGGCGGATACGGTCGTAACTTCCTGCTCCCGCGCGGGCTGGCCATCGTGGCCACCCGTGGCGCCGAGCGCCAGGTCGACTCCATCAAGCGGGCCCAGGAGGCTCGTGAGGTGCGCGACTCGGACCACGCCAACGAGCTCAAGCAGAAGCTCGAGTCGCTGGCCGACGTCAAGGTCGCGGTCAAGACCTCGGACACCGGCAAGCTGTTCGGTTCGGTCACCGCGGGCGATGTCGCCTCCGCCATCAAGGCCGCGGGTGGACCGACCCTCGACAAGCGTGCCGTCGAGATGCCCAAGGAGCACATCAAGTCGACCGGCGCCCACAGCGTCGTCGTCGACCTGGGTCACGACACCACCGCGCGCGTCGCGGTCGAGGTCGTCCCCGCCTGATTCACCGCGAAGGGCCCCGGTCGTCACAGTGACGGTCGGGGCCCTCGCTTTTGTGGACGGCCTGTGGATAACTAGTTGTAATGCCTAGGGTCCGGACGGTTCTCGGATCGGTGCCGTTCATCTTTCGTTATCCATTGTGTCCCTGTTTGTGACGTGGTAAGTACCGTTCTCCACCGGCGCCACGACCTGCAACGATGATGGTGACCTGCGGGTTTGCTGAAAGTGGCCATCGGTTTCCACCGGTTGTCCACAGTGATACGCCCATCGGCCCTGCGTAAGCCACATCCATTCACAGTTGTCCACAGGTGCTCTCTCGCAAATGTGGATAGACCTGTGGATAACCGGGTGGGCAGGGCGCCGGGCGTGTCGGCGGGGTGACCTACAGTGGAGAGGTCGCTCGGCGTCTGTTCAGGGTCGGTGCGCATTCGGGTTGGCGCCCGATCGGGTTCGGTGACGGTACGAGTTCTACGGCGGAGAGGATCGGTCATGGCGCAGGGGGGATTCAGCGGTCCCGGCGAGATGCCGCCTCCGCCGGACGAGGGCGGCGGCGGAGAGTTCGGCCGCACCCCGCCGCAGGACCTCACCGCCGAGCAGTCCGTGCTCGGCGGGATGCTGTTGAGCAAGGACGCCATCGCGGACGTGGTGGAGGAGATCCAGCCGGGCGACTTCTACAAGCCCGCGCACCAGGCGATCTACGATGTCATCCTCGACCTGTACGCACGCGGTGAGCCGGCCGACGCCGTCACCGTGGCCGCCGAGCTCGACCGCCGGGGTGATCTCCGTCGTGCCGGCGGTGCCCCGTACCTGCACACGCTCATCTCCACCGTCCCCACCGCGGCCAATGCCGGGTATTACGCGCAGATCGTCGCGGAGAAGGCGGTGCTGCGCCGCCTGGTCGACGCCGGCACCCGGATCGTGCAGTTCGGCTACTCGGGTTCCGAGGGCGCGGACGTCGCCGAGGTGGTGGACCGCGCGCAGGCGGAGATCTTCGAGGTCACAGAGCGGCGCACCACCGAGGACTTCGTGATCATCGAGGAGCTGCTGCAGCCCACGATGGACGAGATCGACGCGATCCACACCGCGGGCGGGCTCGCCCAGGGTGTGCCCACCGGATTCGCCGACCTGGACGCCGTGACCAACGGCCTGCACGGTGGCCAGATGATCATCATCGCCGCCCGCCCCGGCGTGGGTAAGGCCCTGGCCCTCGACACCGTCCTGCCCACGCCCGACGGGCAGACCACCATGGGCGAGGTCGCCGTGGGGGACCGGGTGCTGGATGCCGACGGGCAGCCCACCGAGGTCGTCGCCGTGACGGAGGTGTGGCAGGACCGTCCATGCTTCACGGTGCGGTTCAACGACGGCACCGAGCTGGTCGCCGACGCCGAGCACGAGTGGCGTATCGAGATGGGCGGCACCGAGCAGGTCGTCACCACCAAGTCACTCGACACCCTCATGCTGGTCTGCGACTTCGGCATCGTCGTCCCCGAGAATCCCGGCTCCGGTCGGGCGGCCCGGCTCGTCACCGACGTGCGCAGCGCGGAGAGCGTCCCGGTCAGGTGCATCGAGGTCGCCGCCGCCGATCACCTGTATCTGGCCGGCCCCACCGCGATCCCCACGCACAACTCGACAATCGGCCTGGACATCATGCGGTCCTGCTCCATCAAGCACGGGCTCTCCTCGGTGGTGTTCTCGCTGGAGATGAGCCGTACCGAGATCGTCATGCGCCTCATGAGCGCGGAGGCGCGCGTGAAGTTGTCCGATATGAAGTCGGGCAAGATGAGCGATGAGGACTGGACCCGGATGGCCCGGCGCATGGGGGAGATCTCCGAGGCTCCGCTGTTCATCGATGACTCGCCCAATATGACGATGATGGAGATCCGCGCCAAGGCCCGCCGGCTCAAGCAAAAGCACGACCTGCGGCTGATCGTGGTGGACTACCTGCAGCTGATGTCCTCGGGCAAGAAGGTGGAATCCCGTCAGCAGGAGGTCTCCGAGTTCTCTCGTCAGCTCAAGCTGTTGGCCAAGGAGATCGACGTCCCATTGATCGCGATCTCCCAGCTGAACCGTGGCCCCGAGCAGCGGACCGACAAGCGGCCCCAGGTGTCCGACCTCCGTGAGTCCGGCTCACTGGAGCAGGACGCCGACATCGTCATGCTGCTGCACCGCCCGGACGCCTCCGAGCGCGATGACCCGCGGGCCGGAGAGGCCGACCTGATCCTGGGTAAGCACCGTGGTGGTCCCACGTCCACGATCACGGTGGCGCATCAGCTGCATTACTCGCGTTTCGTGGACATGGCGCGGGGGCTGTAGCTGCCGTCGTCGTCGGTTGTGGAAACAGGTTGTCAGCCCGACGCTACGGTGTCAGTGAATTTCCGCGGGGCGTTCAACGCTCGGTTGGCCAGGAGGACCGGTAGGTGGCGTCGTGAGATCAGTCGGTGTTCACGGGTCACTGGTTATCGGGTCGACTAAAGATCGATTCCATCGTCGGTGCGGTCGCTCTGGGCCAGGGGGCCCGGTCCGTATCCGGGGGCGAGCCTCGGTGGACAGCAAGGTGCGCTGCACATGGTGATGGGACCTACGCACGCGATGAGCGGCGCCGGCGCGGGGTTGGCTATCGGGGCCTTCCTCCCAGTCGAATGGGGTGGGGCCACCTCACCCACGGAGGTGCTCGTGTTTGCGGGTGTCACCGCCGGAGCGGCGCTTCTCCCGGACCTCGACACACCACAGAGCACCCTTGCTCGCAGCTTCGGGCTGGCCTCGAGGGCCCTCGCTCACATCACGGAGCGGGTCTCGAAGACCATCTACGACCTGACGATGACGCGCAAGGACGCCCGGATCAGCAACGGGCACCGCACCGCGACCCACACGTTGTGGTTCGCACTTCTTGCGGGCGCCGGCACGGCCGCCCTCGTCTCGGCGTTCGGTAAGAACGGCGCTATCGGGGTGCTCTTCTTCATGCTTGGCCTGGCCATACGCGGCCTGGCACCGAACTGGGCCAAGAAGCAGGATTGGATCTACGTCACCGGGCTCTCGTTGGCGCTTGCAGTAACGGTGTGGTTTGCGCTGCCGGCTTCGGTCGGCAGCGCCGCGCTCGGCGCAGCGGTCACTTCCGGTGTCGCGATGCACCTCCTCGGCGACGTGATCACCAAGCGGGGCGTGCCTCTACTCGGCGGCGTCGTCAGTATCGGAGGCGAGCGATGGTGGAACTTCCGCCTACCGGACCACTGCGAATCCGTGCGGGCGCCGGCATGGACAGAATGTTGGCCGCTGCCTGTACCGGCGTCACAGTTGTTTTGGCCTACTGCGTGGTGCGGGCGCCACACCTGATCGGCGCACCCTGGGTGGCCGGCACCTTCCACTGAGACGGGGTCCGGTAGCGAACAAGCGGCGTCGTCCACGAGTCCTTCTCCTGAGGGGCCCGTCGCGGCGGCGTGCCGATTTCGCAGACGGTGGAACCAAGGCGTGCGCTCACCCGGACGCCAGTTGTGCGCCCATCGCTGTGATCAGTTCGTTCCAGGCCGTGTCGAACTTGGCGACGCCCTCGCGCTCCAGCTGAGCGAAGACGTCACTCATGTCGATCCCGACCTCGCCGAGCGCCTCGAACAGCGCTGCAGGCTCGGCAAACCTTGTGGTGCTCGATTCCGAAGAAATGACTCCGTGGTCGGCGAACGACTCCATGGTCGCCGCCGGCATCGTGTTGACCGTCGCCGGTGCGACCAACTCACTGACATAGAGGGTGTCGCTGTACCGCGTGTCCTTCACGCCGGTGGACGTCCACAGCGGCCGCTGCGGTCGGGCGCCACGGCCGGCCAGGCTCCGGAACCGGTCGGAGCTCTCGAAGTGCTGCTGATACTCGGCGTAGGCCAGCCAGGCATTGGCCAGCGCGGCCTGGCCCTTCAGGGCCAGCGCGGCCGGTGTGCCGATGGCCTCGAGTCTGGCATCGACCTCGGTATCGACCCGCGAGACGAAGAACGACGCCACGGAGTGGATGGACGACAGGTCGTGGCCGGCCAGGGCGGCGGCGTCCAGACCGTCCAGGTAGGACTGAACGACCTGTGTGTAGCGCTCGACGGAGAAGATCAGTGTGACGTTCACGCTGATGCCTTCGGCCAGCACCCGACTGATCGCCTCCAGCCCGGCCGCGGTGGCCGGAATCTTGATCAGCAGGTTGGGTCGGTTCACGATCTGCCACAGCTCCTTTGCCTGTGCCACCGTGGCCTCGGCATCGTGAGCCAGTCGCGGATCGACCTCGATCGATATTCGCCCGTCTACTGTCCCGGTTCGCTCGTACACCGGCGCCAGGATGTCGCAGGCGGCACGGACATCGTCGGTGGTGACGGCCTGGATCACGGCGTCCACCTCATGACCTCGGCCTCGGAGGTGGCTGACCTGCTGGTCGTACGCCGTCCCGCTCGTCAGCGCGGCGTGGAAGATCGCCGGGTTCGTCGTCACCCCGACCACGGACCGGGTCTCCACCAGTTCCGCGAGGCGACCGGAGGAGATCAGGTCCCGGGACAGGTCGTCGAGCCAGACCGACACCCCGGCTCGTGACAGCTCGGCAAGTTGCGCATTCTGGGACATCGTTTGTGCTCCTGATCGAACTGACAGTTGGTGTTCCGTTGGTGCGGCGGTCGGTGGTGCGGTGGTCTGGTGGTGCGGCTGGGGGAGGGCAGTGGTCAGCCCCAGCGGGATTGGCCCCCGTCGAGCGGAATCGTCGCTCCGCTCAGGTACGAGGCCTCCGCCGAGCAGAGCCAGGCGACCGGGCGGCCGATGTCGGTCACCGGGTCACCCACGCGGCCGGCGGGGATGGCGGAGAGGAACTCGGCGGCTTCCTCGGGGTTGTTGTCCATCCACCAGTCCAGCCCGGGACTGTGGGCGTGTGGAGCAACGTTGAGAGCGCGGATTCCGTCGCCGGCCCATTCGTACGTGGCGGCCCGTGTGAGGGCGCGCATGCTCTCCTTCACGGCTCCGTAGATGCCGTAGTTGGAGGGATCCCACCGGACGGCTGCCGAGGTCACCAGGTTGATGATCACCCCACCGCCCCTCTGCGCCATGAGAGGGCGGGTCAGCTTCATCAGCGTGAGCGACACGCGGGGGCCGGACTCGAAGGCCTTGCGAAAACCGTCGTCGGGGTAGTCGGACAGTGGCAGGGGCCGGGCCATGTTCGCGTTGTTGACGAGGATGTCGACCCCTCCGAAATGCGTGACCGCTGCGTCCACGATCGCCTCGGGTGCGCCCTCCGCGGTGATGTTGACCGGCAGGCATTCGGCCGAGCCGCCGCTCGCGCGAATCTCCTCGGCGACTTTCTCGAGTTTCTCGGGCGTCCGCCCGACCAGCAGGACCGAGGCACCTGATTCGGCCAGGCCGAGCGAGATCCCGCGGCCCACGCCCTGCCCGCCACCGGTGACGATCGCGGTCTTTCCGGCCAGGCGGTTCGCGCGATCCGTGCCGGGTGTGGCCGCGATCTCGGGACGGGTTCCGGTCATGTGGTCCTCCGATGTGGGTGCGGGGTGAGGCGGGACAATCGCTGACCTCGCCGCTGTAGTCAAGTGTGTACAGCCTGACCGTAGTCAACTGTGTACTGTTAACGAAACCGGCAAGTTAGATACCCGATGGGGTATAGTCCGCCGTGAACTAGCCGCCACGGCGGACTCAGTCATGAAAGGGGAGCATGCCCACCGAACGCGCACCCGTACTCGGCCTCAAGGCCAACGCCGCCCAGTTCACGCTGCTGGTGGCGATCAATGCGCTGGTCGGCGGCATGGTGGGACAGCAGCAGACCGTGCTGCCCCTGCTGGCGACGGACGTCTTCGGCCTGACCGGCTACACCTTCATCTTCACCTACGTCGCGGCCTTCGGTGTCACCAAGGCGATCGCGAACTACTTCGCCGGGACGTTTTCCGATCGATACGGACGCAAACCCGTCCTGTTGGTCGGGTGGCTCTTCGCCATCCCGGTCCCGCTCATGCTCATCTGGGCGCCCGATTGGGGCTGGGTGGTGGCCGCGAACATCCTGCTGGGCATCAACCAGGGCCTGACCTGGTCCACGACCGTGGTCATGAAGATCGACCTCGTCGGGCCGCGACAGCGTGGTCTGGCGATGGGGCTCAACGAGGCGGCAGGATACGGCGCGGTCGCGGTGACCTCGCTGCTCGCCGGCTACCTGGCCGGGCAGTACGGTCTGCGACCGGCGCCGTTCCTGGTCGGAGTGGCCTATACGGCCCTGGCCCTTGTGCTGTCCGGGATCTTCGTCCGCGAGACCCGCGATCACGCCCTGGTGGACGCGGGGCGGCACACCGCCCGCCCCGACGGACTGCACGACCATCTCCACGCCGACATGACGGACCGCGAGATCGCGATCCAGACCAGCTTCACAGAACCGGCTCTGTCCTCGGCCAGCCAGGCCGGGCTCGTCAACAACCTCAACTTCGGACTGTCCTGGGGACTGTTCCCCCTGTTGTTCGCCACCGCGGGTCTGTCCGTGGGACAGATCGGACTCCTGTTCGCGCTCTACCCCGCCGTCTGGGGCGTGGGACAGCTGTTCACCGGCGCGCTCTCGGACCGGATCGGCCGCAAGCACCTGATCTCGATGGGGATGGCCACCCAGGCGGTCGCCCTGGTCGTCATCGCGCTCGGCAGTGGATTCAGCACGTGGGCGGTCGGGACCGTGATCCTGGGAGCCGGGACCGCGATGGTCTATCCCACGCTGTTGGCGGCGATCGGCGACGTGGCCCACCCCGTGTGGCGGGGACGAGCCGTCGGGGTCTACCGCGTGTGGCGCGATCTGGGATACGCGGTCGGCGCGGTGTTCGGGGGGATCGTCGCCGACGCCATGGGAATGCACGCCGCGGTGTGGGCCGCCGCCGCGGTCAGCGCGGTGTCGGCGGCCGCCGTGGCGATCCGCATGTACGAGACCCTCACACCAGTCCTAGTTCACGCGCCCGCGCCACCGCCGCGGTCCGGGAGGTGACGCCGAGCTTGTCGAAGACGTGGACGAGGTGGGTCTTGACCGTCGCCTCCGATACGTGGAGTGACGCGGCGGCCTGCCGATTGGTCGCCCCGGTGGCGACGGCGCGCAGGACCTCCGCCTCCCGCTCGGTCAGCACCGGCCGCGGGTCGCGCATCCGGCTGATCAGCCGCGCGGCGACAGTGGGGGACAGCGCGCTCTCGCCGGCAGCGGCAGCGCGCACCGCGCCCAACAGCTCGTCAGGGCCGGCGTCCTTGAGCAGATAACCGCAGGCCCCGGCCTCGATGGCGCCGATAATGTCCGCGTCAGTGTCGTGGCTCGTCAGCACCAACACCTGCGGGGGGTCGGCCAGGTCGCGGATCGCGGCGGTGGCCAGCACACCGGCGGTGGCATCCCCCGCGAACCGCAGGTCCATCAACACCACGTCCACGTCCCCGATCCGGCACCGCTCCACGGCAGCGCCGGCCGCCGCCGCCTCGGCGACCACCTCGATCGCGGGATCGGCGGCGAGCAGTGCACGCAGCCCGGTTCGCACCACCGCGTGATCGTCCGCGATCAGGACACGCGTCCTCGTCGTCGTCATCTCTCGTCCCCCGACCGGGTCCCCGGCGCCGTCTCCTGCACCGGCAGCTCGGCACGGACCACCGTGCCCGACCCCGGCTCGGAGTCGACCTGGAACCGCCCGCCCAGGTCGCCCACCCGCCGCGCCATGCCGTCGAGTCCGAACGAGGCAGCGGTGCGCGGGGCGGCGACGTCGAAGCCGTGGCCGTCGTCGGCGATCTCCAGGACCACGGCGGTGGGGGAGCCGGACAGGGTCAGTGTGATCCGCTGCGGCGCACCGTGCCGCACCGCGTTCGTCAGGGCCTCCTGCGCCACCCGGACGAGCACCGCGGCGAGCTCCGCCGGCGGCTCGGTGGAGGGCTCGCTGGAGGGCTCGGTGGCGTGCTCGCCGGCGTTCTCGCCCGCGTACTCCATGGTGACGGACACCTCGAGCCCGGGATTCTCGGCCCGGCACCTCGCAGCCACACGGCCCAGCGCCCCGGCCAGCGACACGCCGTCGAGCGGCGTGGGCCGCAGGGCGGCGATGAGCCTGCGCGTCTCGGTGAGGTTCTCACCCGCCACCTCGCGGGCCAGACGGATCTGGTCGACGGCGGGGCTCGAGGGCGCGGTGCGCTCGGCCGCGTGCAGCAGCATCCCGATGCTCGCGAGCCCCTGCGCGACGGTGTCGTGGATCTCCCCGGCCAACCGTGCGCGCTCGGCCTCCCGGCCCACCTCCCGTTCCCGCGCGGCGAGCGCCGAGCGGGTGGCCACGAGCTCGGCGATCACCTCCCGCCGGGCCTGGGACTCGCGGTGCAGTGCCCGCACACCGGCGCCCAGACCGAGGGCCACGAGCGCTCCCACCGTCGGGCCGATGACCCCGGCGGGAGTGAACCCGTGATGCAGGCCCAGGGCGACGACCGCCACGGCGGCCAGCGCCGCCACCGCCGCGGTGCCCGCCCACACGCCGAGCAGGAACTGGACCAGGAAGAACAGAGGAAACGCCAGGTAGGCGGCCTCGGGAACCCGGACCACCAGGCACGCCCACAACGCCAGGACCGCGACCAGCCAACCGACCCGGACGGCAGTGGTCGTCGGGCGGCGGCGCGCCCACACCGTCCCCGCGACGTACACGACCGTGAACCCCACCGCGGCGGCGACCGCCGGCGGATCGGGCACGCCGGAGGTGTCCCGGTGCGCGCTGACCAACGTGAGGGCCAGCAGCGCGGCCACCAACGTGTGCAGTGCCACCTCGAGCTGCGCGAACACCGCACGCACCCCCGCCGACTCCGGCGGGAGCTCGGCGGCGGTGGTCGGCGCAGGGGCAGGCGCGGCGGCGGACGCGGGCGCGGGGATCACCCGGTCGACGCTAGTCCCCGGTGGGGCACCCGGCATCCATCGAACGATGGAGGCCGGCCCCACCGTTCGTCGCCGCGGAACCACCCTCGTGGCCGATCCGGTGCGGCGTCGGCGGGACGAGCCTGGAGGCAGACCTCCACGACAGGCAGACCCCACGAAAGGGACCCAATGTTCTTCGCACTCCGCGAGCTCCGCACGGCGCGGTGGCGCTTCGCCCTCATCACGGGCGTCGTGCTGATGCTGTCCATCCTGGTGGCGGGCCTACTCGGCCTGACCGCCGGGCTGGCGCACCAGAGCGTGTCCGCGCTCCGCGCGCTCGGTTCGGACGGCTCCGGCTTCGTCCTCCCCGCCGACGACTCCGGCGCCGTCGACCTCGACCGCGCCGCACTCACCGCCGACCAGGTGGCCACCGTTGCCACCGGGGACCCGTCGGCCGTCCCGGTGGGACTCGCCCGGATCACCCTGGACGACGGCACCGAAACCGGCGTCTCCGTCGTCGCCGTGGGACTGGCCGACGAGGTGGGATCGGTGGCGCCACCGGCGCCGGGGGAGGTCCTGGTCTCCGACGGTGTCGACGACGAGGTGGGCGCCGACGTCGGCGTTATCAGCCTCGGGGGCAGCGCGTTGGCGGTCGCCGGACACACCGGTGATCTCTGGCATTCGCACACCCCCGTCGTCGTCACCGACCTCGACACCTGGCACTCGCTCGCTCCGCGCGGCGGGGCCGCCACCACCGTGGCCGTGGCGGCGGACGCCGACCCGGAGGCCGTCGCCGCCGACGCCGGCCTCACGCTGGTCGAGGCCGACGGACTCGTCGGGGCACTGCCCTCGCACCGGGCCGAGAACACCTCGCTGAGCACGATGACCACCATGCTCCTCGCCGTCACCGCGCTGGTCGTGGGCGCGTTCTTCGCCGTCTGGGGGATGCAGCGCCGACGTGACGTCGCCGTGCTCAAGGCGCTCGGGGCGTCCACCGCCGCGCTCGTCCGCGACTCGGTCGGCCAGGCCGCGGTCGTCCTGGCCGTGGGCGTCGCGGGCGGGGTCGGGATCGCCGCCCTGGTCGGCCTGGCCGTCGGCGGCACCGTGCCGTTCGTCGTCTCGGCCGCGACCACCCTCGTGCCGGCCGCACTGCTCGCCGTGCTCGGCCTCGCGGGCGCCGCCGTCTCGCTGCGGCCCGTGCTGACCGCCGACCCCAACTCGGCACTGGGGGCGGCCCGATGAACGGCTCCGAGTCCGGCACCTGCTTCACCTCGTCGTCGTCGTCGTCGACCCCCGCGTCCTCACCGCGACCCACCACCAGGAGAACCGCCCTGACCCGTACCGCCCTCCACGATGCCCCCGTGACCACCGCGCCCGTCCCGACCGCACTGCGGATGGAGAACGTCGTCCTGACCTTCCCCGACGGCCACGGCACGGTCACCGCCGTCGACGACGTCTCGCTCTCGATCGGGCGGGGCCGCAGCCTCGCGGTGACCGGGCCCTCGGGATCGGGGAAGTCGAGCCTGCTCGCCGTCGCCGCCACGCTCGCCCGACCGGACTCCGGGCACGTGTGGCTGGAGACCGGGGACGGGGCGGTGGACCTGGCCGCGGTGGACGCGCGCCGGGGGGCCGAGCTGCGCCGACGCGAGATCGGCATCGTGTTCCAACAGGCCAACCTCATCGAGTCACTCACTGCCCGGGAACAGCTCGAGGCCATGGTGTGGCTGGGGTCGCGGCCGTCCCGCGCCCGACGGCTCCACGCCCGCGAGCGCGCCGACGAGCTGCTCGGCGTGGTGGGCCTGGGTGATGCCGCGGACCGGTCGGTCGGGGCGCTGTCCGGCGGGCAGCGGCAGCGGGTGGCCGTGGCGCGCGCGCTGATGAGCGGGCCGTCGCTCCTGCTCGCCGACGAGCCGACGAGCGCGCTCGACTCCGCGTCCGGTCGGGTCGTCATGGACCTCCTGCTCGGTACCGCGCGTGAGCTCGACGTGGCGCTGATGCTCGTCACGCACGACGCCACGATGGCGGCTCGGTGCGACGCGCAGGTCCACCTGGTCGACGGAGCGATCACCACCGCGGCGCCCGGCAGTAGTTTTTCCTGATTTTCCCGGTCCGCGTCCCTACGCTGGGGCGATGACCATCGACGACGGCGACGCTCGGCCCTCCCCGGGGGTGTCCGGGTGGCGGGCACCGGCGGCGGGGGTCGGGTTCCTCCTGGTCCTCCTGGCGGTCTTCGCCGGGCTGGCGTTCGCCGTCTCCGACGACGAGACCGTCTCCCTGGACCGGCCGGTGATGATGTGGGTGCACGGGGCGACGACCCCCTGGCTCACGGCCGCGGCGGAGACCGCGAGTTACCTCGGTGGCCAGTTCGTGCTCGCGGCCTCCGTCGTGATCGCGCTGCTGCTGTGCTTCCTGCGCAGGTTCGGGGGCGCCTTCCTCGTGCTGGCCGCGGTGTACGGGTCGTCCAGGCTCAACGTCGCCCTCAAGCCGGCCTTCGAGCGATCGCGCCCGGATTTCTGGGAGCACCTGTCGGCGGAGAACACCTTCTCCTTCCCCAGTGGGCACGCGATGGGGTCGATGTCGCTCGCGGCGCCGCTGGTCGTCCTGACCTGGGGCAGTCGGTACCGGTGGGCCGCGCTCGCGGTGGCGGTGGTCTACGTCCTCGCGGTTGGCGCGTCCCGCGTCTACCTGGGGGTCCACTTCCCCAGCGACGTCCTCGCGGGCTGGTGTCTGACCGTCCTGTGGGTCGGGATCCTCGTGGTGATCCTGCTAGTCGTGACCCGCGTGCTCCGCCGATACGCGCCGACGCTCGCGGACTGGGTCTGACTCCGGTCCGGCACGGTTCGGCGGCTCGGGACCCCGGCCCGGTCGGGCGGTCTAGGATCGGCGGGAGTGGGCCCCGCGGGGCTCGGAACCCGGACAGTAGTGGGTCGAGGAGGCGCCATGACCATGAACTCTCATCCGGTGACGGGTGCCCAGGCCCCTGTGGATCGTCGCCACCGCGTCGTCATCATCGGGTCGGGCTTCGGGGGCCTCGCCGCCGCCCGCGCCCTCGACAAGGCGGACGTGGACGTCACCCTGGTCGCCAGGACCGGCCACCATCTCTTCCAGCCCCTGCTGTACCAGGTGGCGACCGGGATCCTGTCCGTCGGGGAGATCGCTCCCTCCACCCGGTTGGTCCTCCGCGATCAGGAGAACGCCACCGTCGCACTGGGGGAGGTGGACCGGATCGACGTGACCGCGCGGACCGTCCACGCGACCGCCGGGCACGTGGACTTCGAGCTCGAGTACGACAGTCTCGTCGTCGCCGCCGGTGCCAACCAGTCCTACTTCGGGAACGATCACTTCGAGCGCTGGGCTCCCGGCATGAAGTCCATCGACGACGCCCTGGAGCTGCGGAGCAGGATCATGGGCTGCTTCGAACAGGCCGAGGTGACCGAGGACGAGGCGGAGCGTCGTCGTCTCCTCACGTTCGTGGTGGTGGGCGCCGGCCCCACGGGCGTGGAGATGGCCGGGCAGATCGCGGAGCTGGCTCAGCGGACCCTGAAGAACAGCTTCCGCCGGATCGACCCGGGTCGGGCCCGCATCATCCTCATCGACGCCGCCCCTGCCGTCCTGCCGCCCTTCGGAGCCAGACTCGGCAACGCCGCCCGCAGGCGGCTGGAGGAACTGGGAGTGGAGATCCAGCTCAACGCCATGGTGACCGACGTGGACTACAACGGCATCGAGGTCAAGGACCCGGACGGATCACTCCGCAGGATCGACGCGACCTGCAAGATCTGGTCGGCCGGTGTCCAGGCGAGCCCTCTGGGCCGGATGCTCGCCGACCAGACCAGCGCCGAGGTGGACCGGGCGGGCCGCGTCCTGGTGAATCCCGATCTCTCGTTGCCCGGGCACCCGGAGATCTTCGTGATCGGCGACATGATCAACCTCGATAATCTGCCGGGCGTCTCCCCCGTCGCCATCCAGGGCGGCAAGTACGTCGCCAAGCAGATCGTCCGCGAGGTCGAGGGGGGACGGTCCCCGTCCGGGCGCCCGCCGTTCAAGTACTTCGACAAGGGGTCGATGGCGACGGTGTCGCGCTACAGCGCTGTGGCCAAGATCGGGCCGCTCGAGCTCCACGGCTTCGTCGCCTGGGTCCTGTGGCTGGTGGTGCACCTGGCCTTCCTCATCGGCTTCCGGAACCGCGTCATCACCCTGCTGTCCTGGGGACTGCACATCGGTGACCACCGCTCGCACCTCAACACCACCGCCCGGTGGGTCTACGCACGTCAGGCCATCGCCGAGGCGCAGGAGCGGGAGCGCCGCGACGCCGACCGAGCGGTGTCCGACTGACCCGACGCCGGTGCGGGTCCCGGACACCGAATCGCGGGAAACGCTCAGTCTGGAGCCTGCGCACGGCACTACACTGCCCTCATCACGACCGTCCACATCACGGACGAGGGCTGGAGGACGGCCATGGGCACACTGACCTACACCGCTACCGTCTCCGTCGACGGGTACGCCGCGGACGCGAGTGGCGACTTCAACTGGTCCGCCCCGAGCGGCGAGGTGTTCCGGTTCCACGTGGAACGCCTGGGGCCCGTCGTCCACGAGGTACTCGGCCGGCGGACGTACGAACTGATGGAGTACTGGCAGTCCCCACCCGAGGACGACTCGTGGAGCCCCGACGAGCACGAGTTCGCGGAGCGGTGGAAGGCGATACCGCGCACCGTGGTGTCCTCGACATTGACCGCGAACGACCTCCTGTCCGATCGTGATCGCCTGGTCCCGCGCCTCGACCTGGACACTCTGCGCCGCATCGTCGATGAGGCGCCGGGCGAGGTGGAGATCTTCGGACCCACCACGGCCGGCGCGGCGATCCGCGCGGGGCTGGTCTCGGATCTCCGGTTGTTCGTCGTCCCCAGGGTCGTGGGCGGCGGACTGCGCGCGCTGCCCCCGGACACGACGCTGGACCTGGAGCTCGCCGCCCATCGCGTCTTCGCCGGCGGGACCGCGTACTCCCACTACCGGACGCGCTGACCCGGCGCACGGCATCACCAGCACCACCCCTGCGCGCCCCGGCGGCGGGGGAAGGATTGGACACCGTGCGCAACGATCGCGAAAATCGACGGGCTGATCTGTGCCACGTGCACAGCCACCACCGGGCAGGGTGACCTACATCACCTGGCCGCCTACGCTTGTCGCGGTCGCCGGTCGGTGGTCGACAGTAGATGCGCTGTTCAGACGTCCTAGGAGGAACATGGCAACGCCGGACGGGTCCACAGGGCCCCACGGGACGGGTACCGCGGTCCCCGAGACGATCTCGGCCGAGCCGGTGCCCCGGCGCCGGATCATCCTCGCCTCGCTCATCGGGACCACGATCGAGTTCTACGACTTCTACATCTTCGCGACGGCCGCGGTGTCGGTCTTCCCGCTGCTGTTCTTCGCAGGCGGTGACTCCGGCACCGCTCTGCTGGCCTCGATGGCCACCTTCGGTACGGCGTTCATCGCGCGGCCGCTCGGGTCCATCGTCTTCGGTCACTACGGGGACCGTCTCGGCCGGAAGGTCACCCTCGTCGGCGCGCTGCTGACCATGGGTATCGCGACGTTCCTCATCGGCCTGCTGCCGACGATCCACCAGATCGGTCTCTGGGCGCCGGCGATGCTGACGATCCTGCGCTTCTTCCAGGGCATCGGCCTGGGTGGCGAGTGGTCGGGTGCGGCGCTCCTGGCCTCCGAGACGGCGCAGCCGGGCAAGCGTGCGTTCGCCGCCATGTGGCCGCAGCTCGGCGCCCCGTTCGGCTTCATCCTGGCCAACGGCATCTTCCTGCTGCTCACGATCTGGTTCTCCTACGATTCCACCGCTGCGGAACTGGGCGACCCGTTCCTGGTGTGGGGGTGGCGCCTGCCGTTCCTGTTGTCGATCGTGATGGTCGCCGTCGGCCTCTACGTCCGGCTCCGCATCGAGGAGACGCCGGTCTTCGCCCGGGCGATCGCCAACAACGAGCGGGTCAAGACCCCGGTCTCCGAGGTCTTCCGCCGCAACTGGTGGGAGATCATCCTCGGCACGTTCATCATGTTGGCCACGTATGGCCTGTTCTACCTCATGACCACATGGATCCTGTCGTTCGCGATCGGCGGCGCGGACGCCGGCGGGCTCGGATACGGGTACCGGTCGTTCCTCATCATCCAGGTGATCGCGATCGTCCTGTTCGCCGCGTTCGTCCCGGTGGCCGGCCTGCTGGCCGACAGGCTGGGCCGCCGTCGGATGCTCATCGGCGTCACCGCCGCCATCATCCTGTTCGGCCTGAGCTTCGGCTGGTGGCTCGACCCGGACGCGATGGGTACGGGCGAGAACCTTGACGTGGTGCGGATGCTGCTCTTCCTGTGCGTCGGCATGACCCTCATGGGGCTGACGTTCGGGCCGATGTCCGCGGTGCTTCCCGAGTTGTTCCCCACCCACACCCGCTACACGGGCTCGGGAGTGTCGTACAACTTCTCCGCGATCCTGGGCGCGGCGCTGACCCCGTTCGTCGCGGTGTGGCTGGTGCAGAACTACTCGGTCGCCTACGTCGGCTACTACCTGGTCGGCCTGAGCGTGCTCACCATCATCTCGCTGATCCTCGCCCCCGAGACCAGCAAGACGTCCATGTACTCGGACGAGTCGGGCATCCGGACGAACTGAGTACCCGGTCGGTCTGACCCCGCGGGGCCGACCCGACCGCGACGGCAAGACCCCGGGAAGGCACGACCCCGCGACACGAGACCCCGGGACCGATGTGGTCCCGGGGTCTCGTGTCGTCTGGATGGTTGCGGTCGCGGATGGGTGGGGGGCGACGACGAGGTTTTCACCGACGGCGCCCGGCGGGGCCGAGAGCGCGGTCGCCGCTCAGCCCCTCAGCGGGAAAGCGCGGGCCACGTTGAGGACGCCGAGGACGACGAGGGAGATCGCGAAGAGCCACCAGAGGAACCCCGCGCCCCACACCGGGGTGCTGAGCAGCGCGAACCCGGCGAGGACGGAGATGATCGCGAAGAGGATCGTCACCGCGGTGGAACCGGTCTCGCCGAGGGTGAACAGTGCGGTGAAGCCCTCGACGATCCACATGACGCCGATCATGACCGTGACGAAGAGAGCGAGGAACGCCGCCGACTCCTGGAGAGAGGCGAATGCATAGGCGCCGGCGAGGATGAACAGCACTCCGAGGAGGGCGTGGCCGATCCTGCTGCCCGTGCTCTGCCACCTGGCGACGGCCGCCACGGCGATGTAGACGACGCCGGCCGCGATCGCGTAGACGGCCAGCACCCCGGTCACGGCAACTGCCGTCTTCGCGGGCCAGAAGAGGACAGCGACGCCGAAGCCCACGGCTATGAGGCCGCCGACTAGCAGGGCGACCCGAAACGGGTTGACGGAACGAGTGGTCTCGGCTGAGTGAGTGTGTGTGGACACTGCGGGGCTCCGTGCGGGATCGCCGGGACAGTTCGGCGCGGGATGAAGGAACCTCCAACTTAGCGCGATCGCCCTTCCCCGGGAAGGGGCATCAGCAGGTCCGCGTCACGCGCGGGCGACCTCGCGCAACTCCCCGGTGCCGACGTCGTAGACGAAACCGCGGACAGCGGTGCTGTGCAGCAGGAACGGATCGGACTCGACGCGGGCGATCGACTGGCGCACGTCGGCCTCCGGCTCGGGGAACGACTCCGGCGCCCAGCGGGGCCGCAGGCCGGTGTCGGACTCGATCCGGTCCTTGAGGTCGTCGTCGCGGAAGGTGAGCATCCCGCAGTCCGTGTGGTGGATCAGGACGATCTCCTCGGTACCCAACAGACGCTGGCTGATCGTCAGCGAGCGCAGGACGTCGTCGGTGACGACCCCGCCGGCGTTGCGGATGACGTGCGCGTCGCCCTCGGTCAGGCCCAGCAGGCCGTACGGGTTGAGACGGGCGTCCATGCAGGCCACCACGGCGATCTTCCGCCCGGGCGGCATGGGCAGGTCGCCCTTGTCGAAGTCGGCCTGGTAGGCCTTGGCGGCCTCGAGCAGTTCGTCGGTGACGGTCATGGCCGAAGGCTAGTCCCGTTTCGGCGGCCCGGCCAGGGTTCGTCTGGCGCTGCCGGAAACCCGGCGCGGCAGGTCAGGCGGGGGAGCGCAGCGGCATCTCGTGCACCTCGCGCACGAACTCGGGCAGTGGCCCGGCCGTGCGCAGGACCTCGGCGATCGACGGATCCGCCAAATGCAGACGACCCACGGAGATGAGGTCGAACTGGCCGCGCTCCATGCACTCCACGACCGCATCGATGTTGTCCGCGGCGATGGCCGGCTTGCCCGACTTCTGCTCGCGCAGGGACGTCCCGATCCCCACCCCGCCCACGGCGCCGGACGGCAGGCCGGTGAGCCTGCGGGCCCATCCGGCCAGGGTCACCTCGCCGTCGTCACCTCCCAGGTCGGGGAATGCCGCGTCGCTGAACCGCCTGGTCGAGGCGTCGAGCAGATCGACCCCGGCCTCGGCGAGTGCGCCCAGGTAGACGCCCAGTTCGTCGGGAGTGGTCGCCTTGCGGACCGTGTAGTCCTGCTGGGTGTGCTGGGAGAAGCGGTAGAACAGCGGCGCGTCGGGGCCGATCGCGGCGCGGACGGCGGACACGACCGCGGCGGGGAAGCGACTGCGTGCGGCCAGGTCACCGCCCCAGTCGTCGGTGCGACGGTTGGTGTCGGCCCAGACGAACGCGTCGAGCAGGTACCCGTGGCCGCCGTGCAGCGTCACGCCGTCGAAACCGGCCTCCATCGCCAGGCGCGCGGAGCGGGCGAACGCGTCGATGACCTCGGAGATGTCGGAGTCGGTCATCGGCGGCACCTCGGGCGACCAGCGGGCGACGCTGCGCTCGGAGTACGTGGTGACACCCGGGGTTCCCCACCGGCCGGACGGGCGCATGGGGTGCATCTCCATTAGCCGGTCGCGGTGGGCCCGGTCGAAGCGGGCGTTCGCGCCCCAGAGCGGGCCGACGTGCCAGAGCTGGGCGATGATCCGGCCGCCGGCGGCGTGGACGGCGTCGGTCACCACACGCCAGGCCGATACAGATTCCGGCGTGTCGAGGCGGGGGATCCACGAATGGTCGACCGAGGTCGGGTGGTCGACGCCGATGCCCTCGGTCACCACGAGTCCCGTTCCGCCTGCGGCCCGGTCGGCGTAGTAGTCGCGATTGACCTCGTCCGGCAGGCCGTCGGGGCATCCCATGCGCGTCATGGGGGACATGACGAGGCGATTGGCCAGGTGGAGTGACCGGACCTCGAGGGGACGGAACAGGGCCTCACGGCCCGGGGCGACCGGCGGGGTGGCGATACGCGACGTCATGATGCGCGACCTCTTTGTTTCCTCGGGCGGTCGTCTCGGGCCTCGATCTCGAGACTCTCGCGGATTGACGAGTGTCAGTTGTGATCGAGGTTACCTAAGCGGGTCGTTGGATGTCGCATCGGCGGTGGCCGCCCCGGACATCACACCTGGCCGGCCGCGTCCCTAGCCGGCCGCGTCATCGAGCGCGAGCCGGATCGCCTCGTCGATCCCCGTCAGCTCCCAGTCGCCGGGGAACAACCCCGCCGAGGAACCGCCGACCACCATGTCGTGCTGCAGGCTCTCGATCAGCGCGCTGACCGTCGCACCGTCCTGATCCACCAGGGGTGCCAGTCCGGCGGCGACGAGGTCCCACGGCACCCCGGGCACGGGGAGGCGCACCGTCGGCAACCCGGCGATGCGGGAGTAGCGCGCGAGCAGTTCGGGGTAGGTCAGGGTCTCGCCGCAGCCGAGGTCGGCGTGCCCGGTGCGGGGCTCACCCGCAAGGGCATGACACACCGCCTCCACGACGTCCCGTTCGGCGACGGGCTCGACCCTCCGGTGCCGCATCCACCGGGGCACCGGCTGGACGGGGAGCAGTTCGCACAGCGTGCGCAGGACCTCGAAACTCGTCGAGCCCGCGCCCAGGATCACCCCGGCACGGAGCGTGAACACGGGCGTGGGCCCGGCGGAGACCAACGATTCCACCTCGAGCCGGGACGCCATGTGCCTGGACAGCGGCAGGCGGTCGTCCCCCGAGGGGGCCAATCCGGAGACGTAGACACACCGCTCCGTGCCGGCGGCGGCCATCGCCCGGCGCATCGCCTCCGCGCCCTCGGCGTCCTCGCGGCGGAAGTCGGCACCGCCGCCCATCCGGTGGACCAGGTAGACCACCTCGTCGACCCCGTCGAGGGCCGCCGCGAGACTCGCCGGGTCGAGGACGTCGCACCGCACCTTCTCGACCCGATCGGACCAGGGGTGCGTCGCGGCACGGCCGAGGTCCGTGACGCCGGCCCGGACGCGGTGACCGCGGTCGAGCAGGGCGGGTACCAGGCGCGAACCGAGATTCCCGCCGGATCCCACGACCAGGACGGTCATTCCGCGTCGAGATCCTGCTCGATGAGCGCGGCGATCTCGGCCACCGCGTCGGCGTCCTCTCCGCTGACGGTCACCGTGGCGCCCTTCTCGGCGCCGAGCGCCATGATGAGCATCGCGGACGCGGCGTCGGCCTCCTCGTCGTCGTAGGCGATCTCGATGTCGGTCTCGTACTTCTCGGCGGCCTCGGCGATGATCCCCGCGGGGCGGGCGTGGAGGCCCTCGGCCGATCCGACGGTGACGGTGGTGCTGGGCATGGTGACTCCTCTGTTGTATTCGGGTGGCCCGGGGGGTTCCCCCGTCATCGTGCAGGTTCGCGCCTCAGGCCGCGACCGGCTGTGCCGCCGCGGCCGGGGCCGGGGTGGGCTCGCGGCGGGTGGTTTTGGCGACCACCACGGCCGCGCACGCGACGAGGGTGCCGGCGAGGATCGCCAGGAGGTAGCCCCAGACCGGGTTGATGGCGAACACCACGAACAGCCCGCCGTGGGGCGCGTACGACTCGACCGAGAACGCCATGATGAGCGCACCGGTCACAGCACCACCGGCCATCATCGACGGGATGACGCGGAGCGGGTCGGCGGCGGCGAACGGGATCGCCCCCTCGGTGATGAAGCTGGCGCCCAGCAGGAACGCGGCGCGGCCGTTCTCCTGCTCCACCGGGCTGAACAGGCGCTTGCGCACGACGGTCGCCAGGCCCATCGCCAGTGGCGGAACCATGCCGGCGGCCATCACCGCGGCCATGATCCGCAGCGTCGCCGGGTTGTCGGCGACCAGCCCGGCCGTGGCGAACGTGTACGCCGCCTTGTTGATCGGCCCGCCCAGGTCGAAGCACATCATCAGGCCCAGGATGACGCCCAGCAGGATCACCGAGGAGCCGGTCATGCCGCCTAGCCACGACTCCATGGCGGAGGTCAGTGAGGCCAGCGGACGGCCGAGCAGCAGGAACATCAGCAGGCCGATCGCCAGCGAGCCGATGAGCGGGATGAGGACCACCGGCATGAGACCGGCGAGCCAGCGCGGCGTCTTCCAGGTGGTCATCCACCGCACGAGGTAGCCGGCGAGGATGCCGGTGACGAGCGCGCCGATGAACCCGGCGCCGAGGGTCGCCGACAGCGCGCCGCCTACGAAGCCCGGTGCGATGCCGGGACGGTCGGCCAGGCCGTAGGCGATGTAGCCCGACAGGACGGCGATCATGAAGCCCATCGCGGCCTGGCCGATCGCGAACAGCACGGCTCCCATGTAGAGCCGCAGCCCGGAGTGGGTGAGGACCTCGGCCCCGGCGGTCCCGGCGGACACGATCTCACCGTCGAGGTACCACACCTCCCCGGGCAGGTCGGTGAGTGAGAACCCGGTGGCGAGCTCCTCCCACACGAACGCCACGTCGTACCCGGCGAACAGGAACCCCAGCGCGAGCAGGAGCCCGCCGGCGGCGACGAAGGGGATCATGTACGACACACCGGTCATGACGGCGCGCTGCAGACCGCGAGCCCAGTGCTCGTCGGAGCCGGACCCGCCCGAGCCGGAGCCGCCGTCGGCGGCGCCGGAGTCCGCCGACACGCGCCGCGCCCGGGGGTCCTGGGCCGCGGCCAGCGCCTCGTCGAGGACCTGGTCGGGCGCGTCGATGGCCTTCTTGACCCCGTACTCGACGACGGGTTTGCCAGCGAACCGGCCGCGGTCGCGCACCCCGACGTCCGTGGCGAACACGACCGCGTCCGCGGCCTCGATCACCGCCGCATCGAGGGGGGTCGCCCCGGCCGAGCCCTGGGTCTCCACGTGCAGTTCGACGCCGCGCGCCTCCGCGGCCTGGGCGAGCGAGTCGGCGGCCATGTAGGTGTGGGCGATGCCGGTGGGGCAGGCGGTCACCGCGACCACCCGGGCCGGCGTCGCGCCCGATGCCGCGCCCGCTGCCGAACCGGGGGTCGAGGACGACGACGAGGTCTTCTCCTCCGGCCTGAGCACGCCCTCGATGACCGCGACCGCCTCGTCCGGCGTGGTGGCCGATCGGAGGGAGTCCACGAACTCGGCCCGCACGAGATTGCGGGCGAGCGTGGCCAGGATCTTCAGGTGGTCCTTGCCGCCGCCGGCGGGGGCGCCGATCATCAGCACGAGGTCGGCGGGGCCGTCCTTGGCGCCAAAGTCGACGGGCGGGTCGAGCCGCGCGAAGGCCAGGCTCGGCGCGGACACCGCCTCGGACTTGCAGTGCGGGATCGCTATCCCGCCCTTCATGCCGGTGGCCGCCTTGTCCTCGCGGGCGAACAGATCGCGTACGAGCGCGTCGTGATCGTCGGCCCGGCCGGCGTCGACGAGGGTCCGGGCCAGCGCCCGGATCACCTCCTGCTTGGTGCCGCCGAGGTCGGCGTCGAGCCGCACCGCGGCGGTCTCGATGATCGGCTGGTTCATTGCCGTGCTCCGTGTTCTTCCGAGGGTGCTGGTTTGAGAGGTGCTGGGTTGGGAGGGTGCTGGGTTGGGAGGGTGCTGGGTGGGAGGCCGCCGGGTGGGGGTCGCGGTCCGCGGGTGCGACGCGCTGGTGCGGCGGGTCAGTCGAGCCGCCGCACGGTGGCGCGGAACGTGGTCGGGTCGAGGCCCAGCGGCAGTCCGGTACCGGGCAGCGAGGCGGCGACACTGCCGTGGTTGACCGCCCAGACCAGCCGGTCCCGCGGCGGGAGTCCGCGGGACTCGGCCAGCAGGTAGCCCGCGAGCGCGGAGTCTCCGGCCCCGACCGTGGATCTGACCTGCACGGGTGGGGTGTTCGCGTACCACGCCTCGTCGTCGTCGACCAGGACGGCACCGGCGCCGCCCAGGGTGACCAGGGCTGCGCCCACGCCGCGGGCGCGCAACGCCCGCGCGGCGTCCACCACGGGGGTCGTGTCACCGGCGGCGGCGCGACGCTCCAGCTCGGAGCCGTCGACGCCGGCCAGCTGCCCGAGCTCCTCGCCGTTGGGTTTGACCAGGTCGGGCGCCGCGTCGGGCAGGCGTTCCGCGAGGGCGGCCAGTGGTGCGTCGGAGGTGTCGACGGCGAGGCGGGCCCCCCCGGGACGGAGCGCACCGACCAGGTCCGCATAGAAGTCGTCCGGTACGCCGCGCGGCAGGGACCCGCACAGCACCACCCACGCCGCGTCACCGGCGAGGGCGGCGACCGTGGAGCGGGCCCGGTCGATCGCGGCGCTGTCGAGCTCGGGGCCGGGGGCGTTGATCTTGGTGGTGGTTCCGGCGGGGTCTGCGAGGGTGAGGTTGATCCGCACCGCGCCGTGCGCGGGGACGACGGACGTCGCGACGCCGGCCCCGGCGCACATCGCCACGAACGGGTCGTCCGCCGGGGCCGGGAACACCGCCTCCGCCCGGACCCCTCCGCCGGCGAGGACGCGGGCGACGTTGACGCCCTTCCCGCCCGGGGAGTCGTCGACGGCCGCGATGCGGTTGACCCCGCCCACGGTGAGCTGCGCGGGCAGCTGCGCGGTCCGGTCCACCGACGGGTTCATGGTGAGCGTGACGATCATGGCAGCACGACCTCGATTCCGTAGGTGTCCAGCGCTGTAGCCAGCGGGCCCGGCGGGGGAGCGTCGGTGACCAGGACGTCGACCCGGTCCAGCGGAGCGAACGAGACCAGGAACTCGTGACCGAACTTGCTCGAGTCCGCGAGCACCACCACCCGGCGGGCCGCCCGGCACATGGCGTTCTTGACCGCCGCCTCGTCCGGGTCCTGGGTGGTGAGGCCGCGCTCGGGGTGGAGGCCGTTCGTGCCCACGAAGGCGACGTCGACCCGGATCGACTCCAGCGCCCGGAGCACCGACGGACCCACGCACGCCCCCGTGAGGCCGCGGACCGTCCCGCCGAGGACGTGGAGGTCCTCCGACGCCGCGCGGTGCAGGCCGTCGGCGATGGGGACCGAGTTCGTGATGAGGGTGAGGCCGTGGTCGGCGGGCAGCGATTCGGCCAGGCGGTCCGTGGTGGAGCCGGCATCGAGCAGGGCCGCGCCCCCCACGGCGGGGAGCAGCCGCAACGCAGCCCGGCCGATCGCGGACTTCGCGTCCACGTTCTCCGACCGCCGCGCGGCCAGGGTGCGTTCGACGCGGCCACCGGGCACCGCCGGGACCGCCCCGCCGTGGGTGCGTTCGAGGTGCCCCTCGGATTCCAGGAGCGACAGGTCTCGGCGGATCGTCTCGGCACTCACGTCGAGGCCGGCCGCGAGTTCGGCGACGGTCACCCGCCCGGAGGCGGCCAGCGCCTCCGTGATGTGTCGCCGTCGTTCGCTCCCGTACATGGGCTCCGACCTCTCCGCTGTGGTGACCGATTGTGTTGGATTCTGCCCGATACGGTTGGAAAGTCAAGCCGACTTAGTTATTCTCGTCACATAACCGATCGATGAGCCGGACGAGGGCGTCCGGTCCGCTAGGAGTTCCCATGACGCAGCAGTCGAAGTCCGGGACGGTCATCCGCGGCACCGGCGTGGTCGCCGGACTGGCCTACGGGCCCGCCCGGTGGGTCGTCAGGCAGGATGTCCTCGACCCGGGGGCCGCGGGCGCGGCGGTCGACCCGGGGGCCGCGGGCGCGGCGGGAACCGGGACGGCGACGGGAGCCGAGGCAGCGGGTGCGCCGGACGAGGCGCAGGTCGAGAAGGGCCGCGAACGCTTCGTCGCAGCGGCCCGGACCGTGGCCGACCGACTGGATCAACGGGCCGCCCTCGCCACCGGCGTCAGTGCAGAGGTCCTGTCCGCCAACGCCGTCCTCGCCCGGGACCGTGGCTGGGCCAAGGCGGTGGTCAAGGAACTGAAGAAGGGCGTGGCGGTCGAGGCCGCGGCGGTGGCGGCCACGGAGACCTTCGCCGCGATGTTCGCGCGTGTCGGCGGTCGGCAGGCCGAACGCATCACCGACCTCCGCGACATCTGTGCGCGCGTCGTGGCCGAGCTGCGCGGCCTGCCCGAACCGGGCGTCCCCGACTTCGACGCGCCGGGCGTGCTCATGGCCGACGACCTCGCCCCGGCGGACACCGCCGGGCTCGACCCGGCCATGGTGCTGGCGATCGTCTGCGAGCACGGCGGGCCCACCTCACACACGGCGATCATCGCGCGGCAGCTCGGCATCCCGTGCATGGTCGCCGCCGGGGGACTCGCCGCGATCGCCGACGGCGCCGACGTGCTGGTGGACGCCGCCGCGGGCACGGTCACCGTCGATCCCGAGGAGGGCCCGGCCCGAGCGGCGGCCGAGGCGGACCGCCGCACCCGGGCCGCCGCCGCCGACTGGAGCGGCCCCGCCGTGCTGGCCGACGGGCACGCCGTGCGCCTGCTGGCCAACGTCCAGGACGGCGAGGGGGCCGAGAATGCGGCGTCGGGCCCGGCCGGCGGGATCGGCCTGTTCCGTACCGAGCTGGCGTTCCTCGACCGGGCCGCCGAACCGACCCACGACGAGCAGGTCGACCTCTACGCCCGGGTGCTCGGCGCATTCCCGGACGGCCGGGTCGTCACAAGGACCCTCGATGCGGGCTCGGACAAACCGCTGGCGTTCGCGGGCATGACCGAGGAGGACAACCCCGCTCTGGGCGTCCGCGGCATCCGCGTGGACCTCATCGACCCCGGGCTGCTGGACCGGCAACTCGACGCCCTCGCCGCGGCCGGCAGCCGGGTGGGCGGGGCGCAGTCCTCACCGTGGGTCATGGCCCCCATGGTCGCCACCGTCGACGAGGCCCGCGACTTCGCCGACCGGTGCCGTCGGCGCGGCCTGACGCCCGGGATCATGGTCGAGGTGCCGTCGGTCGCGGTGGCCGTCGACAGGTTCCTCCCGCACGTGGACTTCCTGTCGATCGGGACCAACGACCTCACGCAGTACGTCATGGCCGCCGACCGGATGTCGTCCGACCTGGCCGCCCTCACCGACCCCTGGCAACCCGCCGTGCTCCGGCTCATCCGGGCGGTGGCCGAGGCCGCGGAGCGGTCGCCGGACGGCCGCACGATCCCGGTCGGGGTGTGCGGCGAGGCGGCGGCGGACCCCAACCTGGCGTGCGTCCTACTGGGGCTCGGAGTCAGCTCGCTCTCGGTGGCCACCGCCGCACTGCCGTTCGTCGGAGCAGCCCTGGCCGGGGTGACACTCGCACAGTGCCGGGAGCTCGCGGCCCTGGCGCTGGACAGCGACACGGCCCTCGACGCCAGGGACGCGGTGCTGGCGGCCCGGGGCTGAGCAGGAGCGCGAGCGGCTGACCGGCCAGTTCGGCGCGGCCAGGGCGTGGCCCACGGATCACGGCGGTACCGTCGGTGACGACGGGAGGATTCGACTGTGGACCGAAGTGGCGACATGACCGTGGACCTGTCCATCGAGACGGCGGACGGCACAGCGGAGGCGTTCGTCTCGCGACCCGACACCGCTGGGCATGACCTGCCGGGTGTGCTGCTGTTCCCCGACATCTTCGGCCTGAGGCCGCAGATCCGGACGATGATGGACCGCATCGCGAGCTGGGGCTACGTCGTCCTGGCGCCGAACGTCTTCTACCGGTCCGGCACCGTCGACGACCTGGCGCCGACCGTCGACCTGCGCGAGCCGGGAGGGCGGGACAGCTATATCGCGACCGTCTTCCCGCTGATGGAGGGGCTCACCTCCGACCTGTCGCGACCGGACACCGCCGCGTACCTGGACGCGCTGCTGGCACTGCCCGGGGTCACGGCTGACGCCGGGGTCATCGGCTACTGCATGGGGGCGCGACTGGCGTTGCGCGCCGGCGGCGACCACCCGGACCGCGTGGCCGCCGTCGGGGGTTTCCACGGCGGCGGGTTGGCGACGGACGAGAGCGACAGCCCGCACCTGAGTCTCGCGACGACCCGGGCTGCCGTCCTCCTGCGGCACGCCGACGATGACCCGTCGATGCCACAGGAGGGTATGGACACCATCTCCGCTCTCGCACGGAAATCCGGAGTGCCGCTGGATCAGTCCGTGTACCCGGGTGCCCCGCACGGGTACTCGATGGCCGACACGTCGATGTACGACGACGCTGCCGCCGAACGGCACTTCGAGGACCTGCGCGAGCATCTGGCTCGCCGCCTCGTGCGCCACGGCGAGTGAGCTGAGCCCGGACGGAGACCCCCGGCCCACTGCGGCCCTCGCGGCCCCCCGGTCACTCCTGCCCGGTCACTCCCGCTCGAGTGCTCCCGCCCGTCACGATGAACTCTCGCCTGCCCGCCGGGGCACGCGAGACGCCAGGCGCGGGAGCGGCTGCGTGGTGGACGGTCAGGCGGGGGAGCGAGACGCCAGGCGCGGGAGCGGATGCAGGGCGGGCCGGTGGGCGAGACGCCAGGCGGGGGAGCGAGACGCCAGGCGCGGGGGCGGATGCAGGGCGGGCCGGTGGGCGGTCAGGCGGGGGAGCGAGACGCCAGGCACGGGAGCGGATGCAGGGCGGGCCGGTGGGCGAGGCGCCAGGCTCGGGAGCGAGACGCCAGGCGCGGGAGCGGCTGCCGGGAGGTCCGGGGCGAAGCGGTGCGTCCCGCCCGGGGACGTCAGACGTCGACGGTCTCCGAGGGGCCCGAGCGGGCCAGGGCCGCGAGCTGGCGGGTCGTCGCTCCCGGCAGGTACGCCCGGCCGATCGCCACCCCGATCCGCGGCAGGTCCGCCTCGTCGCGGAAACACAGGTAGACGGGCTCGATCCTCGGATTGAACTTCGACTTGAACTGGTGGAGCGACCGGAACCCGTAGTAGGGCTCGAGTGCCTGACCCAGCAGATCGAGTCCGCGGTCGAGGACGGCCACCTCGTCGTCGTCGCCACTTCGCGCCAACGGCGCACCGGACAACGAGACGTAGTCGGCGCCCTCGTCCTTGAACTCCAGCGCGGAGCGGGCGATGAGGAACTCGACCATGTTGTTCGCGCCGGGGCCGTTGCGCTTGCGCATGAGATCCAGGGTCCAGCCGCGTACGCCACCGTCGGGCTCGCCGCGGTAGACCGGCAGCCAGGACAGCGCCGCCTGGACCACCCCGCCGGAGTCCACGGCCAGCGCGATGCGGACGTCGTCGTCGAGCGCCTCCTCGACCGTGCCGAGCGTGAAGCCCATCTCCGGCAGCTCCTTGTCGCCGACCCACTGCTCGGAGATCTCCCGCACCTGCGCCAGCACCGCGGCGGGCTGCTCGCGCAGTAGCCCGGAGACGTAGGTGGTGCCGCTCTTGTCCGCCTTGTTCATCGCGGACCGGATCTTCTGCCACTTCTTGCCCGCGAAGGCCAGGTCGGGCAGATCCATGATGGTGTCCTCGGCGATCTGCAGTGCCCGCCACCCGTGCACCCGCATCCGATCCGCCGTCTCGCCGGACACCGAGAACAGGCACGGGACGGCGGCCTGCGCCTCGGCGAAGTCGACGAACGAGCTCAGCAGCACGTCGCGGTCGGCGGGGTCGGCGACGGGGTCGGCCAGCGCGATGATGGTGCCGACGTGCACCCGGTACCCCACGACCCCCGCCGAGTCGGGGCCCGCGGTGCTGGTGCCCGCGCCGAAGAAGTAGTTCATCGGCTGCCACGTGATCATCCACGACATCGTGCTGCCGCCGTGGCGCCGGATGAGCTCACGGACGCGCTCCACGACGTCGTCGGAATGGACGCGCGACCCGGTCACCCGTCGCCGCACCCGCACGCCGAACGCGCCCCGGCCCACCACCAGCAGCACGGCCTCGCCCACCCAGAGCAGACCGGTACCGAGGCTGACGGCGCCGAGGGACTCGAAGTCCGCGGCGACGACCAGGACCGTGACGACGAGGGTGACCACCGCGGTGACCAGGGCATAGGCGAGGGCCACGCCCCACGCTGCCCGGTAGCCACGGCGCAGCAGCTCCGCCGTGGCCGCGGCGATGAGGACGGACAGGAGCATGCCGATCAGGTTCACGTCCTCGGCCTCGGTGGGCCCGAGGGGGCCGTCGGAGGGCAGGAAATACACCACCACGTGGACCGCGGCGATGAACCACATGCCCGCCGACACCACGAGCCGGGTCTCCCGTCGCGTCCGCGGCCGCAGGCCGTGTTCGGTGCCGGAGAAGAACCGCTCGCCGACGGCGAGGAACACCACGAACGCGACGAGGTGGGTGAGGTCGGCCAGGCTCCCGACGAACAGGAACGACACGATCACATAGCCGTAGAGCAGCGCCCGCGCGCGCAGTCGCCAGGGCGAGACGAGGGTGGCCGTGGCGGCGGCGAGCACGGCGATCACCGCGGTCGAGCAGCCGACATCCAGCACCACCGACAGCTCCGTGGCCCACTCCCAGCCGACCGCGTCGCCGGGGACGATCACGGCGACCGCCCCGAGCACGCCGATGAGCTGCCCGCCGGCCGCGGTCAGCGCAGTCCGCACCGGGCCCAGGCGCCACTCGCCCATCCCGATGCCCGCCGCCACCAGCACCAGCAGGGACACGTGCTGCAGCGGGGTGAGCCCGAGCCAGGGCCCGGTCACGAGTGTCCACCAGCGGCCGCCCTCCAGCGCGGGCACACCGTAGGCGACGTCGGGGAACCAGGTGGCGTCGCGGGCGCTGCGCCACAGGGCCTCGAACACCACCCCGGTGACGAGCAGCGCGGCGACGATCACCGCCGTGACGGGGAGCCGTCGCGCCGCCGTGGCGACCGCGCGGGCGACGGCGGCCACGGGCGAGGGTGCGGCGGGCTCGTCGGACTTCTCGGTCAACTGGTCGGTGCTCACGAGGTCCTCCGGGGGCGGCTCACGGTGAGGGGCGGGGTCGGTCCAAGTATGGGACCCCCGGGAGTGAGCGCGCTGTTATTCCGGCAGCAGACCCGCTGTGACCGAGGTCTCACGGGCGCGTTCCGCGGACCCGTCTCGCGCCGTCGGTCACAGCGTGAGGACCCGCCCGCACACGACCAGGTGCACCTCGTCGCAGCATTCGGCGACGGACTGGTTGAGCGCGCCCAGCAGGTCCCGGAACACGCCGCCCGAGCGGTACGGGGGCACGACCCCGGATCCGACCTCGTTGGTCACCAGCACCACGTCGTCGCGGGCGGTGAGGGCGGCGCAGAGGGCGTCGGTCCGTTCGTCGACGGCGGCGCGCGCCTCGTCGGCGGGGGCGTCCCACAGGCCCAGGTCGTCGACGGTGGCGGTGAGCCAGGTGCCCAGGCAGTCGATGAGGACCGGGCCGGGGGCGTGGCGCAGCGCGGAGGCCACATCGGGGGATTCCAGGGTGCGCCACCCCGCGGGCCGGTGTGCCCGGTGGTGGTCGACGCGCGCGGCCCAGTCGGGGTCGTCGAGCTCGTCGGCGGGGCGGCCCGGCGCGACGAACGTCACCGTGTCGGTGTCGCCGAGCAGTCGCACCGCGTGCCGGGACTTGCCGGATCGGACGCCGCCGGTCACCAGGACGCGCGTCATCCCCGCCGCCCCCGGCCGCCGGCGAGGGCCGGGCCAGAGAACAGGGCCAGTCCCACGACGAAGCCGAAGTCGTACCAGTTGCCGTTGTTGTTCACCTCGTAGATCGTCACGGTGTCGGTGAAGAGGGAGATGACGAAGGTGACGGGGAGGATGATCCCGTGCCACAGGCCGAGGAGGAACCCGGCGCCGGTGGGGGCGACGTCGACGTTGGGTCCGGCCGCGCACGCGCCCAGGGCGAGGACGACGACGAGGAGGACACCGGTGGCCAGGCCGGCCCGTGACCGGGTGGTCACTACCGCCGCCCGCGGGTGAAGTAGAGGATCGGCCCGATGAAGTTGATCGCGATGATCGCGGCCCATTTGCCCTTGGAGCCCTGCACCTTCGCCGCGGGACGGGAGGCGAGGTCCGCCCACGCGGTCGCGGCGAGTGACACCTGCACCGAGATGAGCGTGAGCAGGACCGTCTTCTGCGTGTCGGTCAGGTCGTTCCAGCGCTTCTTCGTGGCCACGGCGTACCTCCCGGATCGGATTTTTCTTATCCTAGGCGCTGCCCGGCGCGAGGGATACGCCGTTCGCGGCGTTCGCGCGGGTGACCGGGCAGCAGCCGGGGTCGGAGGCGCGAGCCGGGGTACCACCCGGCGAACAACAGGATGAGGATCGCCAGGTCCACGACGTCGCCCCCGTAGTACATGAGCTGCGCGCCGGCGCGGGCGTCGACCGGGTCCACGCCGGCGGGCGGGTGCGCGTAGAGCCACTTGGCGAGGATCGAGTGGGCGGCGATGAACACCACCAGCACGGTCGCGCGGACGCGCAGGGAGGCGCGGTGCGGGTTGGGGTCCGGGCCGATCATCGCCACGGTGAACGCGATCCCGGCGAGCAGGACGTGGACGTGGACCAGCAGGTGCAGGGCCATCGACCGGTGCATGAGCTCGAAGAGTTCGGTCGCGTAGAGGAGCCACACCCCGCCGCCGTTGAGGACGGCGGCGACGACCGGGTGGGTGACCACCCGTGCGGGCCGAGAGCGCAGGACGGCGGACACGGTGCGTGCGCCCGACGTCGGAAGCGTCCGCAGGGCCAGGGTGACCGGGGCCGCCAGCACGAGGAGCAGCGGCCCGATCATGCCCACGAGCAGGTGGGTGGCCATGTGGGCCGTGAAGTCGTGGCGGGCCGCCTCCGCGAGCGGACCGGCCCAGCCGACGCCCACACTGGTCAGCCCGGCGATCCAGACGGTGGTGCGCCACCAGGCCCACGGTCCGCGGCCACGGTGCCGGTACACACCGAGGAGGTACGCGGTCAGGGCCAGGACGAGGACGGCCGGTCCGACGGACTCGAGGATCCACCACTCGGCGGCGACGGAGGTCGCGTGGTCTCCCGGCGTGGTGCCGACCGCGCCGGCGCCCCCCGGCGTGGCGTCGCGACCGTCGTGCGCGTGTCCGGTGCCCACCGTCGATCAGCTCCGGGGCCGCCGAACCACGGGGGATGTGAGCGGCGCGTTCCTGGTCCGGCGCAACATGACCAGGCCGATCGTCAGCAGGATGATCGCGGAGAGGATCCACACCAGGTCGTAGACGAGCAGGTCCACGCCGTAGCGGATCTGGTGGATGCCGAGGAGCTTGTGGAACACGATCCCGTCGACCAGTTGGAAGAACCCGATGCCGGTGAGGACCGCCCCGGCCCAGCGCGTCCACGGGACGACGATCTGCTGGCGGACGTCCGCGAACATGAACAGCCCCCACACGGTGATCAGCCAGGTCGCCCCGTGGAACAGGCCGTCGGCGACCAGCGCCGTCGTCGTGGTGGACAGGTCGTAGAAGTGATGCCACTGCAGGAGCAGGTGGAAGACGAACAGGTCGATGACCGAGCCGGCGATCCCGCACCCGAAGAGGAATCCCGAGAGCACCAGGCGTCGCCCGGCGGTCGGATCGGGTGCGGGGTCCGGTCTGGGCCCGGCGGCGGGGGCGGGCGTCGACGGCGTGGGCATGGGCGGTCGCCGTGGTCAGCTCGCGGTGGCGGTGTCGGATTCGTCTTCCGGTTTCCCGGCCTTCTTCCACTCGGCCCGCTCCTTCATCTCCCTGGGTCGGAAGTAGAGCAGTCCGGACAGGACGGCGACGAGGAAGACAACGAGCATGGTGATGAACAGCGGCCAGACACCGGTGAGGAAGATGATCGGCACGGCCATCGCGGTGACGAGGCCGCCGCCGAAGAACGGTTCGAAGACGAGTTGCTTGTACCCGAACGCCTCGAACGCGGGGCTCTGGGTATCGGGGTCGACGATGCGCATGAGGATGAGGCCGGTGGCGGTGACGCCCATCGACTGGCCGAAGTCTCCGATGCCGCGCTCGAACCAGTAGCGGCCGATGATGCGCGGTGCCAGCCAGAGGAAGATCCCGACGTTGAACAGGATGCCGGCCACGGCGAGAATCGTGAAGGCGCCGATGTTCTCGCCGATCGCCTGCAGCGACAGGGTGCCGATGGCGGCGACGATGAGGAAGTCGAGCGCCCACCCCTGGATCCGCAGCATGATCTGCGGGTCGATCACGTGTGCCACGCCCAGCTTGGTGGCGATGACCTGGACGACGACGCCGCCGAGCAGGGCGATGGGGAACAGTGGCACGTAGGCGAAGATCTCCAGCGGGGTGTTCTCGTCGAGCATGACCGACGCGTAGGTGGCCTGCTCGATCCAACGCAGCCCCTCGAGGATTCCCAGACCGATGAGGATCGCCAGGGTCACCAGCGCGACGTGGAGGGACAGCGGCTCCACCGAGGAGGGGCGGGAGGTCATCTTGCCCGCCGAGTAGTACTCGTCCTCGCGGAAGAGGCCCTTCTGCTCACTGATGGACATCTTGGCGCTGCCGCTGATGAGTTCGGTCTTGCCGGTGCGGGCGCCCCAGTTGATCAGGGCGATGCCGAGCACGATGCCACCGACGATGCCCACCGTGGCCATGCCGACGGCGAGGTCGGCCCCCACCGTGAACCCGAGTTCCTCGAACACGCCCCGCATGCCGGCCGCGGTTCCGTGCCCGCCCTCGAAGCCGATCTCGATGAGGGCGCCCGTCATGGGTGAGGCGCCGAGCAGGGGCACGAGGATCAGGGCGGCCAGCAACAGTCCGACGACGTACTGCCCGGAGCCCAGGGCCACGCCGAGGGAGAGCTGCGGACCGACGAGCTTGACGGCCCGGGAGGGGCGCGGCAGGTCCTGGCCGAGGAACATCGTGGCGAAGATGACGCTGATGAGCAGGCCCGGGAGGGAGGACCACACCTCCACCATCGGTTCGGTGAAGAGCCCGTTCTCGCCCCACGGTCCGTTGAACCTGCCCAGGACCTCCGGCCCGAGCAGGAGGAGCAGTGCACCACCGACGATGGAGCTGGGGAGGAACAGGGACTGCACGATCCCGACCTTGACGCGGATGATCTTCCCGATCAACAACGCCAGTCCGAGGATGAGAAGGGCGAATCCCACAGCATTTGCGGACATTGGGTGACCTCGGTTCCGGATGTGCGGCTTGCGGTGTCCTCCCGAACCTATCCGCCGGGCGCGCGAATAGGCCCCGATCCGCCCACTTCTCGGGACAGTCGCGCCCATCGTCAGTGGCAGACCGTGGCGAGGACTGGAGTTCGGCATGGCGGCACAACTCGACGGCGAGGTCACGTTCGTCACGGGGGTCGCCCGCGGGCAGGGCAGGACGCACGCCGTCCGCCTGGCCGCCCCGGAGGACCCGGACGAGACCCGCCGGTTGGTCGAGGCCCAGGGGCGACGCGCGCTACTGTCCGTCGGAGACGTTCGCGACCTCGAGGGCATGAGGAAGATCGTCGACGACGCAGTGGTGGAACTCGGCCCGAAGAATGTCCGGGTCAACAGCATCCACCCCGGCGGCGTGGCCACCCCGATGGGCGGTGGAGACATGGTGAGCACGTTGGAGGCGGTCGGCGAGTCGAACCCCCCGCTCAACCTCATGGGCACGACGTTCATCACCGCCGAGCACATCAGCATCGACGGCGGGTCGCAGTACTTCTGAGGCCATCACGCGTGTCCGAGGCCACCGCGCCGCGCCCGGGGGGATCATCGACGGGTGACGGAGACGCGGTGGAAGGAGCTGGAGGAGTGGCCCCTGATCGGTGCGGCTCTGGCGTTCCTGGTCGCCTACGCGGTGATGGTGGTCGGACAACCCGTGGGTCCGGTGGGAGTGGTCACCCGGATCGTGATGGCGGGGACCTGGGTTCTGTTCGCCGTGGACTTCGTGGTCAGGTTGGCGTTGGCGGAGCGTCGCGGACCGTGGTTGCTCAGGCACTGGTACGACCTCGCGGTCGTCGCTCTGCCGGTCCTGCGACCGCTGCGACTGCTCCGGCTAATGACCCTGCTCGGGGGGATGAGGCGGTCGGCGGGCACGGTGGTGCGCGGTAAGGCGATCACCTACGCCGCGGGGTGGACGGTGGTCCTGCTCGTGGTGTCCTCGCTCGCGGTGTTGAACGCGGAACGTGGGGCACCGGGGGCGTCGATCCAGACATGGGGTGAGTCCCTGTGGTGGGCGACCGTGACGGCGACGTCCGTGGGGTACGGCGACTACTCGCCGGTGACCCCGGTGGGACGCACGATCGCGGTGGGGCTCATGTTCGGCGGGATCGCCCTGCTGGGCGTGGTGACGGCGACGCTCGCCGCCTGGCTCCTGGAGAGGATCGCCGAACGCGATGGTGCGGGAGAGGACGGGGACGGACCCGGTGAGCCCGGTCCACGCGCCGACCCGCCCGGCGGCTCGTCCGTATCGTCGGGGCCATGACCACGGACACCGCACGTCCCCTCACTCTCGGAACCCGGTACGCGAGCGAGTTCCCGGAACTGGGCGTGCCGTGGAAGGCCGCGGAGGCGTCCGGGCCGCGGCTGCTCGTGCTCAACGACGCGCTGGTCGACGAGCTCGGCCTGGACGCCGACTACCTGCGTGGCGAGGAGGGCGTGCGGGTGCTGACGGGCACTCACGTGCCGGACGGGGCCACGCCGGTCGCCCAGGCCTATGCCGGACACCAGTTCGGCGGGTACTCGCCCCGGCTCGGCGACGGGCGGGCCCTGCTGATGGGGGAGCTGCCCGATGGCCGTGACCTGCACCTCAAGGGTTCGGGGCGCACCCCGTTCGCCCGCGGTGGCGACGGTCTGGCCGCGGTCGGCCCCATGCTCCGCGAGTACGTCATCAGCGAGGCGATGCACGCGCTCGGCGTCCCCACCACCCGCTCGCTCGCCGTGGTGGCCACCGGGAACACCGTGTACCGCGAGTCGCCGCTGCCGGGCGCGGTGCTGGCCCGCGTCGCCGCGAGCCACCTGAGGGTGGGGACGTTCCAGTTCGCGCGATCGGTCGACGACGACGAGCTGCTGCGTCGGCTGGCCGACCACGCCATCGCCCGGCATCACCCGCACGCCGCCGACGCGGAGAACCCGTACCTGGAGCTGTTCGCGTCCGTGCTCCGCGGCCAGGCGGAGCTCGTGGCCCGCTGGATGCTCCTCGGGTTCATCCACGGCGTCATGAACACGGACAACACCACCGTCTCGGGCGAGACCATCGACTACGGGCCGTGCGCCTTCATGGATGAGTTCGACCCGGCCACGGTCTTCAGCTCCATCGACACCGGTGGCCGCTACGCCTACGCCAACCAGCCGCCGGTTCTGCAGTGGAACCTCGCCCGGTTCGCCGAGACCCTCGTCCCGCTGGTCGACCCGGACCAGGACGAGGCGGTCCGGCTCCTCACCGAGGTGCTGGGCACGTTCCCGGAGCACTACCAGCGGGCGTGGACGGCCGGGATGCGCACCAAGATCGGCCTGTCGGACGAGGTCGGGGACGCCGAGGCGACCGACCTCATCGACGAGCTGTCCCGGCTGCTCAGTGCGACGCGGGCCGACTACACCGGCTTCTTCCGCGCTCTCGGGGCGGCCGCGGACGGGGACGACGAGCCGGTGCGCGAGCTTATCGGAGCCCTCGCGGAGGGCTGGCTGGCGACATGGCGGGCGCGTCGACCCGACCGGGGGTCGATGGACCGGGTCAATCCGATCTACATCCCGCGCAACCATCTCGTCGAGGAGGCCCTCGACGCGGCCACGGCAGGGGACCTGGGGCCGCTGTCCGAACTCCTCGTCGTCGTCACCGACCCCTACACCCGGCGCGCCGGTTACGAGCGCTATGAACGTCCCGCCCCTCCCGAGGCCGCGCCACACGTCACCTACTGCGGCACCTGACGCGCCGCCCACAGCAGTACGCGCGTATTGATACGAAACATTTATCTTCCGTGGGTGCTGTTTGTCAGCCGTTCGTACGACAATGAGGTTGTCACATCAATCTTACGGCCGGGCCGTGAGACGGGCGGGAGGCCACCACGTGCGACTACTCATCGCGGACAGCGACGGCGGGTACCGCCAGCCCTCGGCCATTCTCGGACGGTTCGTCGACGACCTCGTTGAATGGACAGGCGCCCGGGAGGCCGTTCGGGTGCAGTGGCCGGCGCCCGGGTCGGGTCGGCTCCGGCGGTCGCACACCTGGGAATCGGCGTCCGCGGCCGGGGTGGCCGACCTCAACCGCCTCGTCCATCTCCACCCGTCCGACGACCTCGTGCTCATCGGGGCGTGCTGCGGCACCCGGGTGATCCACGACTGGATGGACGCCCACCCGGAGGATCTCGACCGGGTCGCCGCCGTGGGGTTGATCGCCGACCCGTTCCGGCCGCGCGACCGCTGGCTCGTCGGCACGCCCGATCCGGGCGGGCAGGGCGTGGCGGGACCGCGCCGCGGACCGATCCCCGAGCGCACCCACTGGGTGTCCGTGCCGGGCGATCCGCTGAGCGGCGTGCAACCGTCGAACCTGCTCCGCGGCGCCGTGAGGGACTCGGACCTGACGCCCGTACAGGTCTACGACGAGCTGATCGAGAACCTCCCCGACTCCCGCACCCGGGTCGCCCTGCGTCTGCACGTCGTGGAGCATCCCGGACTGTGGTCGCCCCATCTGCTCCGTCAGCTCGACGACGTCACCGACACCCTGCTGACCTATCGCGACGCGGGGTACGCCGCTCTGTACGAAGCCGACGTCGACGGTGCCTCCCCGCTGGCGCGGCTCGCGAGGGTCATCGCGGATCAGGTCGCGGCCGACCAGGCCGCCTGAGCGGTTCGGTACACCCAGGCGGTTCGGTACAGCTGGACGGTTCGGTACAGCCAGACGGTTCGGTACGGCTAGACGGTCGCCGGGACCGGACGGCGGCTCCGGAGCAACTCCTCGAACCGCGCGGCCGGGCCCGGAGTGGGTAGGCGACCCTCGTTCGCGTCGGCGAGCAGAGAGTTGACCGTCTCGCGCGCACACGTCTTGTTGGAGCCGATGAACCCGCGCGGACCCCGCTTGATCCACCCGACCACGTAGAGCCCGGGCACCTCGCGGCCGTCGGCGGCGTCGAGGACGCGGCCCTCGCGGCTGGGGATGGTCGCGGACGCGGGGTCGAACGGCACCCCGGGCACCGCCACGCCGCGGTAGCCCACCGAGCCCAGGACCAGGCCCGCCGCGAGGGTCTCCTCGGAGCCCGGGCGGGGCACGGCGCGCACCCGGCCGTCGGGGTCGGTGACCGGTTCCGTGCGCACGACCCGCAGGCCCTCGGTCCGCGCGGTGCCCACGACCTCCACGGGCGCGGTCGCGAAACGCAGGATGATCCGGCGACGAGGGGTCGTCTCCGCGGTCCCGCGGCTCGGCCGGTCGGCGATCCGGGCAAGGAGTTCCAGCTTCAGGCGGCCCTGTCTGGTGGTCGCGGCGTCCGGGTCGATGCCGTCGGGGGCGTCGACGCGCAGGTCGATGTCCTCACGTGCGTCGAGTCCGACCAGCTCGGGCAGGGTGAACGCCGCGTGCTCGGGGCCGCGACGGCCGAGAACCACGACCTCGCGGACCCGGCTTCCCCGCAGCGCCTCGAGGGAATGGCGGGCGATGGAGGTGCCCGCGAGCCGCTCCGGGTCGGTGGCCAGGATCCGGGCGACGTCCAGTGCCACGTTGCCGTTGCCGACGATCACCGCCCGCTCGTGATCCAGCGGGACGTCGGCGTCGGCGTGGTCGGGATGGTCGTTGTACCACCCGACGACCCGCGTGGCCGACGTGCTCCCCGGCAGGTCGACCCCCGGGATGTCCAGGGGGCGGTCCGTGCCGGCCCCGGTCGCGTACACCACCGCATGGTGGTGGGCCGCCAACTCCTCGGCGGTGATGTCCTCGCCGACGTGCACGCCGAGCCGGTAGCCGAACCCGGGCTGCTCCTCGATCGCGGTGAACAGGTCCGCGACCGCGCGGGTGCTGGTGTGGTCGGGCGCCACCCCGTGCCGGGCGAGCCCGTGGGGGACGGGGAGCCGATCGAACACCGTCACCTCCACGCCGGGCTGGCGGAGGAGGTCGTCGGCCGCGTACAGCGCGGCGGGGCCGGCTCCCACGACCGCGACCCGCAGGGTTGTCCGGGTGGGACCGAGGCGGACGATCGTGGGGACGCGGGCCTGGGGCCTTCTCGGCCGGTCGTCCCCGGTCAGTGCCTCGTTGATCCCGAGGAAGTCCTGCTGCTCGGGGGCCAGCGCGGTGTGCGGGACGATCGCCCCGACCGGGCACGCCCCCACGCACGCCCCGCAGTCCACGCAGGACACCGGGTCGATGTAGAGCATCTCGGCGGTGGCGAAGTCCGGCTCGTCGGGGGTCGGGTGGATGCAGTTGACCGGGCAGGCGTGGACGCATGAGGCGTCCGCGCAGCAGGCCTGTGTGACGACGTGGGGCATGTCGGCGGCCTAGTCGCGGAACGCCACGGGCGGCTCGCCGCGGTACCGGGAGGGGCGCCCGTCGATCTTCAGGGCCTTCCACACCCGCCGCGCGGCCGGGTTCATCAGGCCCGAGTCCTCGGCGAGCTTGCGGACGTCGCCGAAGAGGTCCGACAGGAACCGCTGCGACTCGGGGCTGTCCCAGTACAGCTCGCGGACGACCTCGTCCGGGATGTCGAACGTCTCGCGGAACTCCTTGGTGGGCTTGAGGATCGCGTCGCACAGCACCCGCATGATCACGGGGAAGGCCAGCGACACGAGGAACGACTCGTTGCGCGACATCCGCGGGGCGTTGCGGGCCACGTAGGTGTGCGCGAACGAGATGTGCCGGGCCTCCTCGGCCACGTGGATCTCCATGATCCGGGACAGGACCGGCGGCAGGGTGTCCGAGTTGCGCAGGACCTGCTTCTGGGTGTGGTCGATGGGTTCCTCACCGGCCAGGACGCCGATGAAGAACGCCACCGGGAACGGGCCCGCGGCGAGCGGGATGATCGGGGACAGCCGCCGGATCCACCGCGCCATGCCGGGCACGTCGGCGCCGATGCGGTTCACGCCCTGCTGGAACATCTGGGTGTGGTGGCATTCCTCGGTGGCCTCGTGGGTGAGGTACCGGAACTCCGCGGCGCCGTTCTGGCTCTTGAAGACGTACTGCATGATCCCGCGGATGAGGATGTTCTCGAACTGCAGGCCGACCTTCATGATGTTGGCCTGACGCCACAGGCCGATCGCGATCTGCTTCTCCCGGGGCAGCCCCAGGTACCACGGGTGGCCGCCGAGCGGGTCGATCCCGGCGGGCAGGATCCAGCGCTCGTCGGTGGGGTCCACCGCGAAGTCCGGGTCGTCCCACGGGATGTCCTTGAAGGCGTCGAAGCTGCGGTGGACCGAGGCGTGCGACAGGCGCCGGAGCGTGTCCTCGTACTCCTCGGTGGTGGCCGACGGGGAGGGGGCGACAGCGGTCATGGCTCATCCTTCCGGTTCCCGACTCGTGGATCGGGAGCGTGGACTGCAGATCGACGGTGACAGAGTGACATCCGCGATCTATTTGTACCTGACGCTAGACACGCAGAGGCGATTCGTCAACCATTCATGAGGTTCGGTTCAGATCTGCGCGGCGGGGATCCTCGCGGCGAGACTCTGCGCGGCGGGGCTCTGCACGGCGGGGCTCTGCACGGCGGGGCTCTGCACGGCGGTGCGGGTCAGCCCTCGGCGAGTCCACCGCCGAGCAGCGGGCCCAGGTGGGTGCGTGCGAACGCCCGGGAGACCTCGGGGTCGTCCAGATCGATGGCGGTCGACGGCGTGAGGACGAACGAGATGACGAGGCGAACCGTGAGCTCGGCCCCGACGAGCAGTTCCTCGTAGGGGCGGGAGTCGGGGACGGTCCGCGAGATCTCGGCGGCCAGGAAGTGTGCGGCGGCGGTGATGAGCGGCGCCCCCTGCACCGTGAAGTGCGGGACGGTCGCCTCCGGCTCGGTCTCCAGCAGGCGGTTGAGCAGGTCGTGGTCGCGGAGCGTCTCGACGGTGAACGCGAAGCCCTCGGTGAGCTTGTCCTCCACCGTGGCGTGGGCGTCGATCTCCCGCTGCAGGTCGGCGAGGAACCAGGCGGCTTCGCGCAGCAGCGTCGCCTCGACCAGTTCCTGCTTGTTGGCGAAGCGCCGGTACAGCGTCATCCGCGCCAGCCCGGCCCGCCGGGTGATGTCGTTCATCGTGCACCGGGCGATCCCCACGCTCTCGAACTGTGCGGACGCCGCGTCGAGGATCTGCTCCCGGATGGGGTCGTCCATCGAGGTGCCGTCCGGGAGGCTTCGCCCGGAACGCAACATCGCCAACGGGTCGGACGCGGGGGTGTCGCTCATGTGCGCGATTGTCCCACTCCGGGCGGGGTCGTGTGCCCGTGCCTGAACTCGCGTGCGGTCATCCCCCACCAGCGCCTCGCGTACTGGCTGAACGTCGTGGCGTCGCCGAGGGCCAGCGCCGAGGCGATCTGGGCCAGCGGGATCTCCGTCGTGGTGAGCAGGCGCACTGCGATGTCGCGGCGGACCTCGTCCCGCAGGGTCGCGAAACTCGTGCCCTCCCCGGCCAGCCCGCGTTGCAGCGTGCGTGGGGAGACCGAGAGCAATCTTGCGACCCGGGGCAGCGACGAGGTGCCGGTGTCGAGGGACTGGTGCAGGACCGCGCGCGTCCGTTCGGTCATGCTCCGCCGGTCCTCGGGGATGTGCTGATCCAGGTACCGCAGGGCGAGCTGCTGGACCGCCTCGTCGCCGCCGGAGATGGTGCGGCCCAAGAGGGCGGACGGTACGCGCAGTACCGCGGCCGGGGAGGACGGCGTGACCGGCGCGCCGAAGAGCGATTCGTACCGCGCGGCGTCGGTGTTGAGCGGGTTGGGCAGGTCGACGGACACCAGGCCGTAGTCCCCGCCGAGCACACTGCGCATGGCGCGGTGAAGGAAGAGCAGGACGAGATCCACCGTCTGCGGCGGGATGAGCTGCCCGGGGTCCCGGTAGCCGAACCGCACCCCCAGGATGTCGGCCTCGTCGCGCGGATCGGGCACCACGGTGATCTCGATCGAGCGGGAGTGGAAGAACAGGTACTTGGAGGTCACCTCGAGCGCCTGCGTGGTGGTCCGGGCGTTCTTCACGGCCACGGCGACCGGGCCGAGCATGTCGAGATCCTGGTGCCCGGCGACGCGCAGTCCCAGGTCGGGGCACCGGAGCTCCGCGGCAGCGGTCTCCAGCAGGAGGGCGATCGACAGGTCCTCCACCAGGATCTCGTCACTGTCGAGCGCGCCGGCGGGGAGCCCGGACCGGCGGGCCAGGTCGTCGGGGTCGCCGCCGAGTTCGGTGACCACCTGCCGGACCCCGCGCAGGCCGGCCGATCGGATGAACGCCATGGGACCACCCTGCGGCACTTGGCGCGATCGAGCAACTTATTGGCGCATTCCGGCAAGCCTGCGGTGCCGTCAGCGGATACCGTACCGGTCATGATCAATTCCACCGAGCGTCCGGACGGCCCGGGCGCAGCGCCCGGAGACCCGCTGGACCTGCTGATCGTCGGGGCGGGCCTGTCCGGCATCGACCTGGCCCACCACGTGCACGAGGCGTTCCCCGACTGGCGATGGGAGATGCACGACGCCCATGACGACCTGGGGGGCACGTGGCACACGTTCCGCTACCCCGGCATCCGCTCGGACTCGGACATGGCGACCTTCGGGTTCCCGTTCCGGCCCTGGCCACACGCCTCGACCCTCGGCAGCGGCGCGGAGATCAAGGAGTACCTCCGCGACACGGCCCGCGAGGCCGGCGCGCTGGACCGCCTGCACCTGCGCTCGTGGGTCGCCGACGCGGACTGGCGCAGTGATCACCAGCTCTACCGGATCACCTGCGTCACCGATGACGGCGAACGCATCGTGTGGGCGCGGCGCGTGCACTTCGGCTCCGGCTACTACTCGCACGCCGAGGGGTTCCGCCCCGAGTTCCCCGGCGAGGCGGATTTCCGCGGCGAGATCATCCACCCCCAGCAGTGGCCCGCTGACCTCGACTACACCGGCCGGAAGTTCGTGGTGATCGGGTCGGGCGCGACGGCCGTGACGCTGGTGCCGGCGCTCGCCGAGCTGGGCGCGGACGTGACCATGCTCCAGCGCACCCCCAGCTATGTCGGCCCGCTGCCGGAGAAGGACCTCATCAGCGCGGTGTGGCGCCGACTGCTGCCCGCTCCGTGGAGCTACCGGGCGGCGCGCCTCAACCACGGTGCGCGGGACACGGCCCAGTTCGTCATCGCACAGCGGCTGCCCTGGCTGTTCAAGGCGGGGCTGCGGCTCATGCAGAGGCGCTACATCTCGACCGAGCAGATCGACGAGCACTTCACCCCGCCGTACCGGCCGTGGGACCAGCGCGTATGCAAGGCTCCCGACGGCGACATCTTCCGTGCGATCCGGCGTGGTGGCGCACGGGTGGTGACCGGGCACATCGACCGGTTCACGCCCGCCGGGATCCGCCTGCGGTCGGGCGAGGAGATCGAGGCCGACGTCATCATCTCCGCGACCGGCCTGCGGCTCGAGGCGTTCGGCGGCGGCACGCTGAGTATCGACGGCGAGGCGCTGGACGTCCCGAGGTTGGCGACCTACCGCGGCATGATGCTGGCGGGCGTGCCCAACTTCAGCTTCACGGTCGGCTACATCAACTCGTCCTGGACACTGCGCGCGGACCTGGTCTCCCGGTACATGGTCAAGCTGTGGAAGGCGGGCGAGTCGGTGTACGCGCCGCGCCTTCCTGCCGGGCCGGCCGACCAGCTCCTGCTGGACTTCGACGCCGGGTACATCCAGCGCGACGGCCACAAGTTCCCCAAGCAGGGCACGACCCGGCCGTGGCGTTACGTCCAGAACTTCCTGGTGGAGATCCCCGAGCTGGCCTTCGGCGACCAGCGCCGCGAGATGGCGTTCGGGGACCGCGTGGAGCTCACCGGCGCCCGCCGTGGACCCGGGGCCGCCGGCGTCGGCCCCGACGGTGGGCAGGTCGAGGACGCACGGGATCACGAAGACGACTACGACGACGAGGTGGCCACCGCATGAGCCGATTGCTCCCACGGAAGAGTGCCGAACGGTCCGGGCGGACGGTCGCCGACGGTGGTGGCAGGCGGGTGTTCATCACCGGTGCCGCGTCGGGGTTGGGGTTGGCGCTGGCCAGGGAGTACCTGGCACTCGGGGACGAGGTGATCCTCACGGACGTCCACGCCCAGCCCCCGCCCGCCGTGCAGGAACTGGTGGGGCGGTGGACGTACCGCCGGGTCGACGTCACCTCGGATGACGACTGGCGGGCCGCCGCGGAGGAGATCGAGTCGCTGGACATCCTCGTCAACAACGCGGGGATCGCGATCGGCGGTGCGCTCGGCTCCACCTCGATGGAGGCGTGGCAGCGGATCGTGGACATCAACCTGCTCGGGGTGGTGCGCGGCTGCCGGGCGCTCGCCCCCAAGCTGGGTCGGGGTGGCCGCCTGGTCATCACCGCCTCCGCCGCCGGGCTCGTGCATGCACCCCAGATGGGCGCCTACAACGCGACCAAGGCCGCGGCGGTGGCGTTGGGGGAGACCCTGGACGCCGAGCTGCGGCCCCGCGGGGTGTCGACGTCGGTGATCTGCCCGCAGTTCTTCCGGTCCGGGTTGGCGGACTCCCTGTCCGGTGAGGACGCGCGGGCGGACGAGATGGCACGCAAGCTGCTGTCGCGGACGCGGTTGACGTCGGAGATCATCGCGCGGCGATCGGTGCGTGGCATCGAGGCCCGGCGAGTGGTGATCACGCCCGACGCCCTGGCGACGTTCTTCTGGTACTCCAAGCGCTTCACCCGCGTGCCCTTCCTGGGCTCGACGCGCCTCATCGGCAGAGTCGTGGCGCGCGGCCGCTGACCTGGCCCGGGTCCGCGTGTCAGTCGCGGGGGTAGACGAACCCGCGACGTACGTCGATCCCCACGGCCTCGCCCACCCGCGTCGGCACGGCGGTGCCCGTCGGCACGAGGACCCGCAGCTCGATGTCCCCGTGCCGACAGATGACGGTCCGACCGCTACGGCCGTACAGCGAGGTGACGAACTCCGCGCCGATCCGGTCGGGCCCGGCCCCGACCCCCGGACCGGCCCCGACCCCCGGCCCGAATTCTGATCCGGCCGCGGTCTCGACCCCGGCGCCGGGAGTGCTCAGGGCGAGCCCTGCCGGCAGGAGGGCGAGCGTCGCCGGGCCCGTCACGGACCCGGCCGGGCCGGTCAGCGCCTCGGGGCGGAGGGTCATCCCGCCGGAGTCGGACCGGAACCCGTCACCGGAGACGGTCCCGTCGACGAGCGTGGCGTCGTGCAGGAAGCCCGCGACGAACGCACTGTTCGGCGCGGCGTCGAGCTGGTCGGGCACGTCGCACTGCACCAGCCGGCCCCGGTGGAGAACGGCCACCTCGTCCCCGATCGCCAGTGCCTCACCGCGATCGTGGGTGACGTGGACCATCGTGAGGTCGTGCTCGGCGGCCAGCCGGCGGAGCATGAGTCGGAGGGACGCGCGGAGGGGTTCGTCGAGTGCGGACAGGGCCTCGTCGAGGAGCAGCACCCCCGGCCGCGCGACGATCGCCCGGGCGAGCGAGACCCGCTGCCGCTGGCCGCCGGACAGGGTGTCGGGGCGACGACGGGCGAAGTCGCCCAGTTCGACGGTCTCGAGTGCCTCCGCGACGAGTCGACGCCGCCGGGCGGCCGGGACCTTCGCACGCCGCAGGGGGTAGGCGACGTTGTCCTCCACGCTGAGGTGCGGCCACACGGCGTGGTGCTGGAAGACCATACCGAGACCCCGTTCCTCGGGCGGGAGGTGGATGCCGTCACCGACCAGGGTCCTGTCGCCGACCCGGATCGTTCCCGCGGAGGGGCGTTCGAATCCGGCGATGGCGCGCAGGAAGGTGGACTTGCCGGACCCGGACGGCCCCACGAGCGCGAGGATCCGGCCGGAGTCCACCCGCACGTCGAGGTTGTCGAGGGCGACGGTCTCGCCGAAGCGGACGCCGACGCCGTGGGCGACGAGTTCAGGCACGGATACTCCTGGGTGCGGATTCGGACCCGGTGGCGGGTCGGCTGTAGCGGGCGCCGAAGGCGGCCAGGACCAGCAGGCCCACCACCATGAGGACCACGGACAGGGCGGAGGAGGCGTTGTAGTCCCCCGCCCGCTGGTACTGGAAGATCACCACGCCGAGGGTCTGGGTGCCGGGCGCGACGAGCAGGACCGAGAGCGTGAGTTCGCGGACCGCCGTCACCGCGACCATGATCATGCCGATCCCGACCGACGGCAACGCCAGGCGCACGCTGGTGTCGAGGCGGGAGCGCAGCGCCTTCGCCCCGCCGATCCGCGCGGCCTCCTCCATCGACGAGTGGATCCCCGCGAGCGGTCCGCGGACGGTCTGGACGACGATCGCCGTGAACGCCGTGACGTACGCGCCGAGGATGACCCAGCGGGTGTTGAACAGCCCGGTGTAGCGGCCGAGGATGAGCCACCCGGTGGCGATCACGAGGCCCGGCACGGCCTGCGGGAGCAGCACCGACAGGAGCATCGGCTCCCGGTCACGACCGGCCAACCGCGTGGTGAACAGCGCGACGAGCAGGCCGAGGACGCCACAGACCACGGCGGCGCCGAGGGCGAGCACCACGGAGTTGGTCACGCCGTCGATGGTGGTCGAGGCGGTGAGCGCGCGGCGGAAGTTGTCCAGGGTCGCGGTCTCGAGGGTGAGCGGGACCCCCGGGGCGGGCAGGAGCGCCCGGACGGCCAGCCCGACGAGCGGGGCGAGGGTCACCACGACGCTGACGACCCACGCGATCACCCCGAGCGGGACGCGCGCACGGCCGAGGGCCTGGGGGTCGGCGGGACGTCCGGTGCCGCCGAACTCCACGGACCCCTTGGTGACCTGCCGGTCCAGCAGCGTGCCCAGGACGCCGAGCAGGAGCAGCACCACCCCGATCTGGGAGACGGTCTGCAGCGGTGAGGCCACGGAACCCGACTCGAGGAACCGGTAGACCATGGTGGAGAGCGTCTCGTACCCGGCCGGGAGGCCGACGATGACGGGGATGCCGAAGTCGCCGATCCCGCTGACGAAGGTCAGGGTGAACGCCGCTGCCATGGCCGGGCGGATCAGCGGCAGCGTGATGTCGACCTGCGTCCGCGACGGCCGGGCACCGGAGAGGCGGCTCGCCTCCTCCAGTTCGGCGGGGATCCTGCGCAGCGCCGCGGCCACCACGAAGTAGGCCATCGGGTAGGCGTGCAGGGTGAGGAGGAAGACCACCCCGGGCCCGCCGTAGAAGTTCCACGGGGAGAATCCCAGCACCCGGTCCACCAGGCCGCCGTCGGTGAGCAGGCCGCTCCACGCGATGGCGCCGATGAACGGCGGGATGAACAGCGGGGTGAGCAGCAACAGTCGGAGCGCGCCGCGACCGGGCAGGTCGGTGCGGTCGAGCAGGAACGCCATCAGCGTGCCGATGATGACCGCCCCGATCGCCGAGAGCAGTGAGCTGACGAGACTGTTGGCGGTGGCGCGGAGCAGGCCCTGGTCGATGAGTTCAGGGAGGTGGTTCGCCCCCAGCCCCAGGGAGATGACCAGGGCCAGGGGCAGCACCATGACGCCCGCGAGGGACGCCCACAGTGCCAGCCGGAGGGGGAGCGTCACCTACCGGACGGCGGCGTTGAAGGCGGCCACGGCCTCGTCCTGGGAGGCGGCGATCGCCTCGAGGTCCTGGTCGAACAGCGTGATGTCGGTGAGCGCCGGGGCGCCCTCGGGGGTTCCGGCGTCGTCGCGGACGGGCAGGTAGTTCTGCTCGACCGCGATCTGCTGGCCCTTCTGGGACACGATGAAGTCGAGGAAGAGCTTGGCGGCCTCGGGGTTCGGGGCGTCGGCGAAGACCGCGCCGGGCTGGGTGATGTAGGGGACGCCCTCGCTCGGGTAGCTCACGGCGATGGGCGAGCCCTGCGCGGCGAGATCGCGGACCAGGTAGTCCACCACGATGCCGACGGGCTTGGATCCCTCGGCGACGGCCTGGGAGACGGGGCCGTTCGACTCGGCGACCTGCGGGTTGTTGGCGCCGAGCCGGTTGATCCACTCCTCGCCGAGGTCGGGCTGCAGGCTCCACGCCGCTGCGTTGAAGGCGGCCGCACCGGAGACGTCCGGGTTGGGCAGGATGATCCGGTCGAGGTACTCCGGTTCGGCCAGCTCGGCCCAGGACGTGGGCGGGTCCGTGACGTCGCCTGTGTTGTAGGCGATCACGGTGGGGATGATGCGGGTGCCGACGTAGAACCCGTCCGGGTCGACGGCGACATCCTCGATGGCGTCGGCCTCGCTCGGCTCGAACTCCTGGAAGAGGTCCTGGTCCTTGTACTGCTCGAACGTCGGGACGTCGGCCGCGAGCAGGATGTCGGCGGCCACCGCGCCGGTGCTCCGCTCCGCCTCGATGCGGGCCTTGAGGTCGCCGGTGCCCGCACGGAAGACCTTCACCTCGATGTCCGGCTGCTCCTCGTTGAACGCGGAGATGATCTCGTCGATCTTGGCCTGGGGTTCCGAGGTGTACAGGGTGACCTCCCCGGACGCGGCCGCGGAGTCGGACGTCGCGCCGGAGCCCGTGGTGGCGGGCTCGGAACAGCCCGCCAATCCGAGGGCGCCGGCCGCGAACACCGCGACCGACGCCAGAACCGCCCGGCGACCAACAGACCTCGACACAGCGACCACTCCCAATCTAGGACCTTCGAATCGATATCCCATCCTGGCACCCGCATCGGTCGGGCTAGGGCTATCGGGGTGAATCCACGGTGAATTGGGAGCGGACGACCGACCGGATGCGTTCCGCTGCCCCGGGGTGCACGGTGGGGTCATGAGTAATTCCACTGCCATCACCGTCGAGCGCGTGATCGACCACTCGGCGGCCGAGATCTTCGAGTTCCTCTCCAACCCGGAGAACCACGCCCGTCTCGACGGGTCGGGCTTCGTCCGGGGCGACTACAAGTCCGACCGCATCCAGCAGGTCGGCGACGTCTTCTCCATGGACATGGAGGGCGAGCACATGGGCGGTGAGTACCGCATGGACAACCACGTGACCGGATTCGGCAAGGACAAGATCCTGGCGTGGCAGCCCGCGCCCGCCGGTACCGACCCCAAGGGCTGGGAGTGGGTCTGGGAGCTCGAGGCGCAGGGCCCGGACTCCACGCTGGTGCGTCACACCTACGACTGGTCCAAGGTCACGGACAAGGACGTGCTCAAGAAGGTGTCGTTCCCACTGGTGTCGGAGCAGCAGATGGAGGATTCGCTGTCCAACCTCGCCTCCGCCGTCTCCGGCTGAGCTCGGGCGTGACCGCCGGCCCGCGTCCGTAACAGCCGAAATCCACCTATCCGAGTGCGATCCACCGATGGGCCTCCGTCGGTGGATCGCACGTGGATGTGCCAATCGTGGCGGGTTGCTCCCGCCGCAGCCCCCGCCGCAGCGCGGGCTGCTCCTGCCTGTGCGCGAGCCGGCCCCCCGCGCGCGCCGGCCCCGGCTAGTCGATCTTCCGTAGCGCCGAGCCCTTGTGCATGGCCTGGTGGCCGGTCTTGTCGCTCTCGATCTCGTACTGCGGTTCGTCCGTGCTGCAGCGCCGCATGCGCCCCTTGAACTCGACGTCCTCGGTGTGGATCTCGCGGATCACGCCGCGCACCATCCCGGCCTCGGAGTTCCACTCGACGTGGTCGCCCTTCGTGTAGTCACTCATGCGGCCAGTATGTGCGCCGGGCGGCGGGAGTGCACGGCCATCTCTCCCGCCGGCTCGAGCGGGCGAGCTCACACGGGCGAACTCACACGGGCGACCTCACGCCGGCGCGGTCAGCGCGCGCAGCATCTCGTCCCAGTGGGCCAGCGGCAGCAGGTGCCCCTGGCCCTCGTAGACCGTCAGGTGGGCCGAGGCCAGATGCGCGGCGAGCCATCGCCCGTGGTCGGGTGGGGCGATCTCGTCGTCGTCGCCGTACCAGAGCAGCACCGGCGCGGCGATGTCCTCGACCCGGAAACCCCAGGGCCCCACAAACGCGACGTTGTCCCACGCGATCGCGTCGGCGCCCCGGTGCAGCGCCTCGCGGAAGTTGACGAACAGGGCGTGTCGGGCGTCGGGGTCCGCGACCACGGCCGGGTCGCTGGCCGCGAACATCCAGTCGACCCAGGGCGTCGCCTCGTCGTCGCGGACCGAGAGCATCGCGTCGAGGAAGTCGGAGTTGCCGGTGCGGAACACCTCCGCCGCCCGGGCCGGGTCGTCGGGCAGGTGCGACAGCGCGTCGAGGTCGTTCGGCGTGAGTGATTCCCGCGCGCCCGGCCTGCCCTCGTACGGCGCGAGACCACCGCAGACCCCGACCCGCAGCACCCGCCCGGGCAGCGCCGCGGCGGTGGCCAGCGCGAACGCCCCACCCCCCGACCACGCCGACACCGCGAACCGCCCGAGGCCCAGGGCGTCGGCGATCGCCTCTACATCACGTGTGACGCCGGCCAGGCTGATCGGCCCTGCGTCCGACCGGCCGTACCCGGGTCGGTCGAATCCGATCACGCGGACGCCGGCCCGTTCGGCGAGCCTAGCCCCGAAGTCCGCCTCGAGCCGTGATCCCGGCGTGCCGTGGAAGTGGATGAGCGGCGCCCCCGCGGGATCTCCGCACTCGTGCACGGCCACCGTGCGGCCGTCGATGTCCACCCGGTGTTCGGTCATGTCGACGAGCCTAGGGGTGCCTGGACATCCGGCGGGTCGACGACGACGAGGTGAGCCTTCTCACGCGACCGGTCCCGCCTGGCGTCGATCCCGCCGAACCGGTGCGGTGACCAGCAATGATCCGTCCCCGCCGTGCCCCCGTGTGCTGCTCGGCCCCGGCCCCGGACCCGCGGAGGGGGTTGCGGGGGGCCCGCCGGTCGGTTCGTAGTGTCGGCCGCCACGACAGTAGATCGACGCACGACAAGAGATCGACTCACGATACGAGACCCACAGGAGGTCACGAGGGATGCAGAAGAAGCTCGTACGAACCCTGACCGGCGCGATCATGGCCGGCGGTATCGCCGCCGGGGGCGCGTCACTGGCCGCTCCGGCGGCGAACGCGGCCCCGCCGAGCACGTGGGACCAGGTCGCGCAGTGTGAGTCCGGTGGCGACTGGCACATCAACACCGGCAACGGCTACTACGGCGGCCTGCAGTTCGCGGCCCAGACGTGGAGCGGCTACGGCGGCGGCGAGTTCGCCGCGACGGCCGACCAGGCCACGCGCGAGCAGCAGATCCAGATCGGCGAACGCGTGCTCGCGGGCCAGGGCCCGGGCGCGTGGCCGAACTGCGGCGGCCCGCTCGCCTGATCTGCGCGCGGCCGCGAAGGGGCCCGGATGCCCCGGCGGGCGGGCCGCTATTCTCTTGAATGGTGACCACCGCCGAACGCTTCTATTCTCGCCTCGTCACCCGCGATGCCGACGCCGAGCGCGACCTCCCCGACGTCGTCCGCCGCGAGCTTCCGCGCAACGGGCTGAGGCTCGTGGCCGCCAACACGCTGCAGTCCTCGGGTGACCAGACGGTCAACGCATCGACCGTGCTGCCGTGGCTGTTCCACGTGCTCGGGGTGCCGGCGGCGCTGGTCGGTCTGCTGGTGCCGATCCGGGAGTCCGGGTCGATGCTGCCGCAGGCCTTCCTCACGCCGCTGGTGGTGCGGGTGCGCCGCCGCAAGTGGGTGTTCGTCACGGGCGCGCTGGTGCAGGCGGCATCGGTGGCGGCAATGGCCGCGATCGCCGCCCTCGGGCACGGGACGGCAGCGGGCGTCGGCATCCTGGTCGCGCTCGTGGTGTTCTCGCTGGGCCGCTGCCTGTGTTCGATCGCGTCGAAGGACGTGCAGGGCCGCACCATCCCGTCGGGGGAGCGCGGCCAGATCATCGGGTTGGCCACGTCGGCGGCGGGGTTGGTCGCGATCACGCTCGGCCTGGCCATCCGGATCCTAGGCGGCGGCGACCTCGACAGCACCGAACTGGCGTTCCTGCTGGTGGCGGGCGCGGTGCTGTGGTTGCTCTCGGCGTCGACGTACTCCCGCGTGGTCGAGCCGGCCGGCGACGGGCGCGCCCGCCGGGGAGCGAAGGACCACGGCGCGACGGAGGATCACGGCGCGACGAAGGGCCACGGCGCGGCCACTGGCGGTGCGTCGGAGGAGTCGTCGACGTGGTTCGCGGACGCGGCGCGACTGTTCCGGGACGACGCCACGTTCCGCAAGTTCGTGACCGTCCGCGGCCTGCTGCTGGTGTCCTCGCTCAGCCCGCCGTTCATCGTGTCGATGTCGGTCGCCTCGGGCACCGGGGCGCTGGCCGGGTTGGGTGGGTTCATCCTCGCCTCGGGCGTGGCGTCCCTCATCGGGGGGCGAGTCTTCGGGCGGCTGGCCGACCGATCGAGCCGACTGCTCATGGCGGGCGCAGCCACGGCCGCGTCGGCGGTGGCGGTCGCGTTGGTGCTCGCGGTCTCGATCCCGGGCTTCGACGGCGGGTCGGCACTCGGGGCCACGGTGTTCGTCGGGGCCTACTTCCTGCTCACGCTGCTGCACTCCGGCGTCCGCGTCGGCCGCAAGACCTACGTGGTGGACGTGGCCGAGGGCGATCTCCGGACCACCTACGTGGCAGTGGGCAACACGGCCATGGGGATCATCCTGCTGGTGGTGGGCGGGATCAGCTCGGCGCTCGCGGTGCTGGGCGTGCAGTGGTCGCTGATCTTCCTCGCGGTGCTCGGGGTGATCGGCGCGGTGTCGGCGGTGACGATGCCCGAGGTCTCCCGCGGCGCGGCCCGCTAGATCTCAGACGCCCGGGTCGAATCCGCCGACGTCGTAGATCAGCTTCTGCACACCGTTGGGGTACGCCTCGCTCTCGACCAACTCCAGCTTCTGCCGGGGCTTGTCGGTCTCGCTCCACATGCGCTTGCCGGCGCCGAGGACGAACGGGAACACCAGCAGGTGATAACGGTCGATGAGCCCGGCGTCGGAGAGGGTCCGAGCCAGCGTCGCCGACCCGTGCACGAGGATCGGCGCCGGTTCGGCCTCCTTCACCGCGGCCACCTCGTCGAGCGTGCGCAGGATCGTCGTCGTCCCCCATCCCTCGACGAGGTCACTCTCGGCCAACGTCGTGGACACCACGTACTTGGGCATGGCGTTGTAGCGGGGGAACTCGTCGTCCATCTGCGGCCACACGGCGGAGAACGCCTGGTAACTGACGCGGCCGAGCATCATCGCGCCGGCCTCGTCCTGTTCGCGGGCCTTGATCGAGTAGACGTCCTCGTCGAAGTCGACCGCGAACGTCCAGCCGGTGTTGCGGTACCCGGGCTCGCCGCCGGGGGCCTCGACTACGCCATCGAGCGAGACGAAGGCGGTGTAGATCAATCGGCTCACGGGCGGGCTCCTCACGCGCGGGTCTGCCAGAGTACGCCCGCACGCGGCGCCTGAAAACGGTCACAATGGCGTCGAGGGCCGGCCGACCGGGGTCGGGACGACGACGAGGAGTGCCCATGCGCCACGACCAGACCACTCTCGCGGATTTCCGGGCGAGCCTGCTCGACGGGAGCGGGAAGGACTTGTCCGACTACGCCGGGCAGGTCGTCCTGGTGGTCAACACCGCGAGCAAGTGCGGGTTCACACCCCAGTACAAGGGGCTGCAGAAGCTGTACGAGGAGTTCCGCGACGAGGGCTTTGTAGTGCTCGGGTTCCCGTGTGACCAGTTCGCGCACCAGGAGCCGGGCTCCGACGAGGAGATCGGTGCGTTCTGCGAGCGCAACTTCGGCGTGGAGTTCCCGCTGTTCTCCAAGATCGAGGTCAACGGATCGAGCGCCCACCCGCTCTACGAGTGGCTCAAGTCCGAGAAGTCCGGGGTGCTGGGTGGGCGAATCAAATGGAACTTCACCAAGTTCCTCGTGGGTCGCGACGGCCACGTGATCGACAGGTTCGGACCCAACCGGAAGCCCGAGGACCTGCGCGAGGCGGTCGAGGCGGCACTGCGGGGGTAGCGACTCGCACGGCGTGAGTAACGATTTGAGCTGAGAACGGATTAAGCTTCGTAAGTCACTACTTACAACATTTGGAGCTTCATGTCCTTCGGACTCCGCCGCGCCGCGGCTGCGACCGCCGGCGCACTCGCCGTCGCCCTGACCCTCGGGTCGGCCACTCCCGCTTTCGCCCAGACCGCCAGCATCGACCCCTCGACGCTCATCGACCCGTCGGCGCTCGGCCAGGAGGACTTCGAGGCGATCATCGACGCCGTCGGCTCCGTGCCGATCGGCTCGGCCGCAGGGATTCTCGGATCGGTCGGCTCGGCCGACGTCCCACTCGGGGAAGGGTCCTCGGAAACCGTCGGCACGCCCACTCCGGTCGACGAGTCGATCACCAAGACGGAGTTTCGTGGAATCGAGCGCTACCGCGCCGATAAGGCCGGGAACGATCAGGCGTACGAGTACTGGACCATCGCCTCGAAGGCAATGCAGCGTGAGATCACCGTCGAGGTCGTCCCCTCGCGCGGCACGGGCGAGGCGCCCGTCCTCTACATGCTCGACGGCGTGGGTGCGCCGATCAGCAGCACCGGCTGGGCTCACCAGGCGTACATCGCTGATCGGATGGAGGACGAGAACGTTCACGTGGTGAACCCGGCGGGTGCCTACGCCTCGTACTACACCGACTGGGAGGAGATCGACCCGGTCTTGGGCAACAACAAGTGGGAGACGTTCCTCACCGAGGAACTGCCGGCGATCGTCGATGAGCGGCTCAACACGAATGACAAGGCAGCCGTCGGCGGCATCTCCATGGGCGCTCAGGCGGCCATGCATCTTGCGGCTACACACCCCGATGTCTACGACGCCGTGATGTCGTTCAGTGGCTTCTACTCGACCATGGACGCCCTGGGGTACCAGACCGTGCGGCTCTCCGTTGAGACTCGCGGTGGAGACGTCGAGAACATGTGGGGCCCGCACCGTAGCGCGCGGTGGGCGGAGAACGACACCATCTCTCACCCGGAGGGTCTGCGCGGCAAGGCTGTGTACTTCTCGGCCGGAAACGCCGAGATCGGTCCCGATGACGTCAAGCAGTACGGTGCCAACTACCAGGACCTGATAATCGGGTTGGTGCTGGAGATGGGCGTGTACGAGAACTCGAAGGCCTTCGAGAAGGCACTCGATCGTGCCGGGATCGAGCACAAGGTGGACTTCGCCGACACCGGCCTGCACAACTGGCCGAACTTCCTCAAGAACTTCGAGTCCGGATGGGACTACATCAAGCCCGCCTTGTACGGCGGAGACGTCGAGCCCGGAACGGGCACCCCGGGTGCATCCGGCTCAGCCGGATCCCTGGGCTCCTCCGGGTCCACCGGTTCCTGATCGACCTTCTCGAGAAGCGGTCCTGCGCTCCCACACCGGGGCGCGGGACCGCTTCTGTATCGCTCGGCCGCACCCACCTCGGCCACACTCACAATGAGGGGACCCCGATGAACACCCGCGTCCGTCGCCGCGCAACCGTCACCGCCACCGTCCTCGCGGCCATCCTGTCCCTGGGATTCGCCGCGCCCGCCTCTGCCCAGATCGGCGGCGATATCGACACCTCGTCCCTGGGACTCGAGGAGGTGGAGCTGATCGGGTCTGCGGCCGGTTCCCTTCCGCTGGGCTCGACACTCGGGTCGCTCGGGTCGGCCGGTTCCACCAACATCCCGCTCGGCGGCACCGGGTCATACGTGGAGCTTCCCAACCCGCCGCGACCGCGCGACGACTCGATCGACTCGGTCGAGCTCCGCGCCATCACCCAGCACGGAGAGTACGAGCACTGGCTCGTCACCTCCGCCGCCATGCAGCGCGAGATCGTGCTCGAGGTGCTCCCGTCCCGCGTGACGGACAAGGGGTCGGCGCCCGTGTTGTATCTCCTCGACGGGGTCGACTCGGTCGAAGGAAACTCGGGCTGGAAGCGGGCCGGAAACATGCCCGCGCGCATGGCCGAGGAGAACGTCCACCTGGTGACACCCACGGGAGGCCCCTCCTCGTACTGGTCCGACTGGCTGAGCGAGGACGAGGTCTTCGGCTACAACAAGTGGGAGACGTTCCTCACCGAGGAGCTGCCCGACCTCGTCGAGGCGGAACTGGCGACCCGGGGCACGAAGCACAACGGCAAGAACGGAATCGCCGGCGCGTCGATGGGTGCGCAGGCCGCAATGCACCTGGCGGCCACCTACCCGGAGCTGTACGACGGCGTCATGGCGCTCTCCGGCTACTACTCGACCACCGACGAGCTGGGCTACCAGTCGGTCCGTGGCTCGGTGGATGGGCGCGGCGGCGATTCCGCCAACATGTGGGGCCCGCGCGGAAGCGATCTGTGGAAGTACCACGACACGATCTCCCACCCGGAGGGTCTCGAGGGCACCGCGGTGTACTTCGCGACCGGGGGCACGGCGGTGTCCGAAGGGGATCTCCGGAACTACGGCGACGACTACTTCGCCATGCTGCAGGGCCTGGTGCTGGAAAAGGGGGTCATCGAGGGGGCCAGGAGCTTCTCCCGCGAACTCGACCGCCACGGCATCGCGCATCGCGTGGACTACGGCGACGAGGGCCTCCACGGGTGGCAGACGTTCGTCGACTACATCACGCCCGGTTGGAACCACATCAAGCCTGCGCTGCAGAACTGAGCGACGGCGGGAATCCCCCGCGCACGCCCGTCGAGAAGACAGTTCGGCACACCCGCCTCTCGCGCGACGTGTGCGGAACTGTCTTTTCGATGGAGTCGACGGAGTCGATGTGGCGGCTGGTCAGGCCGCGGCCAGCCGAAGGCGGTCGAGGTGCCGGGCGATCGCGTCGAGCGCGCGGTCGAGCACCGGCGCCTCCGGCAGGCACACGATGCGGAAGTGGTCGGGTTCGGGCCAGTTGAAGCCGGTGCCGTGGGTGACCAGCACGTGCTCGGAGCGAAGGAGGTCCAGGGCGAACTGCTCGTCGCTGGAGATGCCGAACATCTCGCGGTCGAGGCGCGGGAAGCAGTACAGCGCGCCCCGCGGCGCCACGCAGCTCACGCCGGGGATGGCGTTGAGGCGCTCGGCGGTCCGGGCCAGCTGCCGCTCGAGTCGGCCGTCCGGGTCCACCACGTCGTGGCCCCACGGTGAGTCCTCGGCCAGGGCGACGGGGATCGCGTGCTGCGCGGGGACGCCGGGGCAGACCCGCATGTTGGACAACAGGGTCAGTCCCTCCAGTAGGTCGGTGGCGTCGGCGATCGGGCCGGTCGCGACCACCCAGCCGGCCCGGTAGCCGCACACCCTGTACGCCTTGGACAGCCCGCCGAAGGTCAGGCACAGTACGTCGTCGCCGGCCGCCCACGCGGCGTGGTGGTGGCGGGCGTCGCCGAAGAGGACCTTCTCGTAGATCTCGTCGGACAGCAGGACGAGCCCGTGGCGGCGCGCGATGTCGGCCATCCCCCGGACGGTGTCCTCGCTGTACACCGCGCCCGTGGGGTTGCTGGGGTTGATCATCACCAGGGCGGTGGTGCGTGGGGTGACCCTGGATTCGATGTCCTCCTGCGACGGGTTCCAGCCGTCGGTCTCGTCGGCGAGGTAGTGTACGGGCACGCCTCCGGTGAGGTTCACGGCGCCCGTCCAGGTCGGGTAGTCGGGGGCGGGGACCAGGATCTCGTCGCCGGGGTCGACCATGGCCTGCAGGACCAGCGTGATGAGTTCGCTCACGCCGTTGCCGAGGAAGACGTTCTCGGTCGAGACGCCACCGATCCCGTGTCGGCGGTAGTAGTCCGCCACGGCCTCGCGGGCGGTGGGGATGCCGCGGGAGTCGGAGTAGGCCTGCCCGGCGGCGAGTCCCGCCGCCACCGCGTCGACGAGCTCCGGCCGGGCGGTGAGCCCGAAGGGGTGCATGTTGCCCAGGTTGAGCCGCAGGATGTCGTGCCCCTCGGCCTCGAGGCGCATCGCCTCGGTGAGGATCGGGCCACGCACGTCGTAGCGCACGTCGCGGAGTCGTCGGGACTGGCGGTAGGTCGTCATGGGACCCATCCCACCCCGAAAGTGGCGCCCCCGGGAGGTCCATTTTGCGCAGATGCGTGAGACCACTTTGCGGTGTCGTGGCCTACGCTCACCCCATGGCCCGTACCGCACGCCCCGGATCCCTGGCGGTGGGGCAGGTGTCGGGGGCTGCGGAGCTGGCCGACGCGATCATCGACCTGGTCGCCGGCGGATCCGTGGCCGACGGCGACCGGCTGCCCTCCACGCGCGCGCTCGCCGAGCAGACCGGACTCTCCCGTGGGACCGTGGTTCGCGCGTTCGATGAACTGTCGGCGGCCGGCTTCGTCGTCTCCACCCAGGGGTCGGGGACCCGGGTCGTCGCCGGAGCCGGTCAGGCTGCACGGGCCGGGGCGCGGACGCGCGGAGTCAGCCGAACCTCGTCGTCGTCGCCACTCATGCGGCAGGGCGCCCGCACCTCGTCACCGGAGGTTCCGGCGGCGACCACTGCGTCACCCGCGCCCGCGCCCGCGCCCCCGGCGCCGGTCCCACCCGCACCGCGCCGCGGCCGGTCGCCGCGCGATCTCCGTCCCGGGATCCCCGATGCCTCCCTCGTCGACGATCGTGCCTGGCGCTCGGCGGTGCGCGCCGCCGCGGCGCAGGGTCTGGCGGGCCTGAACCCGTGGGAGGAACCGAGCCCGGCGTTGCGCGTCGCGGTGGCCGATCACCTCCGCCGGCATCGGGGGATCGCCGCGGGCGACCCGCTGCTGTTCGACAGCTCGCGGTCGGCGATCGCGGCCCTGTGCGCGGCGTTCGTCGCCGGGCAGCAGGGGCGGACCGGGTCCGGGACCGTGCGGTTCCACACCGAGGACCCCGGGTACCGCGGTGCGGTGCTCATGGCCCGCGAGCAGGGCCTGGAGGTGCGGTTTCATCCGGCGGAGCCCGGCGGCCTCGACGCGGCGCGGCTGGGGTCGGAGCCGGCGATCGTCTTCACCACGCCCGCGCACCAGTTCCCGCTCGGCCACCGCATGAGTGTGGACCGCCGGGTCGCGCTCGTGGAGTGGGCGGGGCGGACGGGGTCGCTGGTGATCGAGGACGACTACGACGGCGAGTTCCGCTACGGCGTCGCCCCGCTGCCCGCGCTGGTCGGCCTCCCCGCGGCCACCGACCACGTCGCCTACGTGGGCACCTCCTCCAAATCCGTGGCCCCGGACCTGCGCGTGGCGTGGTGCCTGCCGCCGACGGCGATGCGCCGCGAGGTCGAGCGCTGGCTCGCGGTCCACCGCCGGGGTCCGTCCTCACTGCCGGCGGAGGCGCTGGCCGCGTTCATCACCTCGGGCGCGATGGACCGGCACCTGGCGCGGGCGGCCCGCGTGTACAGCGATCGCCGTTCGCGGCTGGTGGCGGCGCTGCGCCGGGAGCGCCCGGACCTCGAGGTCACGGGCGTGGAGGCGGGCCTGCACCTGTGCGTGGCGCTGCCCGGATATGACGACGACGAGGTGGTGCGCGCGCTCGAGCGGGCCGGGTGGCGCACGCGATCGCTGGGCGGGCAGGCTGCGCAGCACGCGGTGTCCGGCCTGGTGCTGAGCTATGCGCGGCTCTCCTCGCGCGACGCGGCCGACTTCGCGGTGGAGCTCCGACGGGTACTGGAGCGGCTCGGATCCGGATGATCTCCGTCCGCGGACGCCCGGCCGGTGCTCGAATCCTGACGGTAGTCAACTCATCGCATCGGAAAGCGGTACACACATGGGTCAGGAACAGCCACTGGCGGGCAAGGTCGCCTTCATCACCGGCGCGGCGAGGGGGCAGGGGCGCAGTCACGCCGTGGAACTCGCCCGGCGGGGGGCGCGGATCCTCGCGATGGACATCTGCGAGGACATCGACAGCGTCCCCTACGGGCTGGCAACCGCCGACGACCTGCAGCAGACGGTCGCCGAGGTCGAGGCGGTCGGCGGGGACATCGTCGCGGTGACGGGCGACGTGCGCGAGCCGGCGGACGTCGCGGCGGCGGTCGACGCCTGCCGGGAGCGGTTCGGCGTCCCGGACATCGTGGTGGCCAACGCGGGGATCAACTCCCAGCGCGGCGAGGAGCCGGATGCCCAGCAGGCGTTCGTGGACACCATCATGGTGAACCTCGTGGGGGTGTGGAACACGGTCCACGCGATCGCGCCTCTGATGATCGAGCGCGGCGAGGGCGGGTCGATCGTCCTCATCTCGTCGACCAACGGCTTGTCCGGGCGGGGAGGCGACGGGTCAGGCGCGGTCACGGGGTACACCGCCAGCAAGCACGGGGTGGTGGGGCTCATGCGCAGCTTCATGATCTGGCTCGCGCCGCACAACATCCGCATCAACACGATCCACCCGGCCGGCGTCCTGACGGCGATGGTGGCGCACGACGAGATGGCCAGGTGGTTCGCGAACAACCCCGAGGGCCACACGATGGGCAACGCCCTGCCCGTGCCGATGCTCGAGCCCATCGACATCTCGCGGGCGGTTCTCTACCTGGTGGAGGAGTCCGGCCGCCACGTCACCGGGGTGACGATGCCCGTCGACGCGGGGTTCACCGCGAAGTAGCCGGCCGGCCGCCGGTGGGGAGACCGGCGGCCGGAGGAGCGGATGCGGGGGGACGTGACCGGTCTTACAGTGAGCGCCAGCGACATCCGCGGTGAGCACCCTCCAGGAGGCGCACGATGGGCACTTCATTCTGGCGACGCACGACGATCGATTCCCCGGCGGCCGAGTTCCCGGACGGCGAGCACGTCGACCTGGTGATCGCGGGGGCCGGGTTCACCGGCCTGATCACGGCGCTGATGGCCGCCGCGCGCGGCAAGGCGGTCGTGGTCCTGGAGGCGCACACGGTGGGCGCGGGGGCCAGCGGCGCGACCACGGCCAAGGTCTCGGTCCTGCAGGGCACCCGACTGTCGAGCATCCGCTCCAAGCACGGGTTGGAAACGGCGCGCGCGTACGCCGACGCCAACCGGTACGGACTCGACTGGTGGGCCGAGTTCTGCGAGACCCACGGCGTCGACTCCCAGCGTCGGCGTGCGGTGACGTTCTCCAAGGGACGGATGGGCACGTCGACCCTGCGCAAGGAGATGAAGACCCTCGTCGACCTGGGTCTGCCCGCCCGCTGGTACGACCGCGTGGACGTCCCGTTCCCGGCCCGGGCCGCCGTGGAACTGCCGGATCAGATGCAGATCGACCCGGTGGAGGCGCTCGCGGCGCTGGCCCGCGCGGCCACGGCCCTCGGCGTGCGGATCGTGGAGCACGCCCGTGTCACCGGACTCACAGCGCAGGGGACCGGGGAGGACGCGTTCGTCAAGGTCACCGCGCATCCGGGCACGATGACCGCCCGCGACGTCGTGCTGGCGACCGCGTCCCCGGCCCTGGACCGCGGCCCGACCGTGGCGACGATGGAACCCGAGCGGTCCTACCTCTGCGCGTTCGACTACTCCGGAGGTCTGCCGGAGGGGATGTACGGCTCGGTCGAGAGCCCGGTCCGCTCGCTGCGGACGGTGCCCTCGCCCGGCGGTGAGGTGCTGTTCGTCGGCGGCAACGGGCACCGCACCGGCACCGCCACGGGGACCGCGTCCAAGATCGACTCGCTGCGGGAGTACGCGGAGAAGTACTTCCCCGGCGCGACGATGACCCACGGCTGGTCCGCGCAGGATTTCCACCCGGTGACGATGCTGCCCAAGTCCGGGCCCCTGCCGTGGGGCAAGGGGCGCGTGCACTTCGCGGGCGGCTACAGCAAGTGGGGCCTCACGGGCGCGCCGGCGGCGGCCGGGATCATGGTGGACCGGCTCGAGGGCGTGGACCCGCGGGTGTCGTTCGGCAAGCCCAGCATCACGGGCATCGCGAAGAACGCCGTGCCCCTGTTCGCGGACGTGCCCGTCCAGCTCGCGGCGACCGCGGCGCAGGCGATCGTGCGCAAGCCACGGCCGAGTATCCGACCGATGGGGGAGGCGACGGGCGACGACGGCGAGACCTGCCGCGTCGGCCTGCTGTGCCCCCACATGGGAGCCGCGCTGACGTGGAACGACGTGGAGCGGTCGTGGGACTGCCCCTGGCACGGGTCCCGCTTCTCGGCGTGTGGCGAGCTCATCGAGGGCCCGGCCACCAGTGACCTCACGAGGTACGACACGCCCCGCTGACCCGACCGGCTGGCGCGCGCAGCTGACACGACCGGCTGACATGAGCCGCGCCCCGGCCGGTCGGGGAAGGGCCGGGTCGGGGCGCAGCGAGTGTCACCGGCGGGTCAGGCGGGCGGCATCAGGACTCCGTCGAGGACGTGGATGACGCCGTTGGTGGCGTCCACGTCGGTCTGGACGACGTTGATGCGGGTGCCGTTGCCGTCGACGAGGGCGGCGTTCTCGCCCTCCACCTCGACCGTGAGCTCCCCGCCCTGGAGGGTCGCGACCGTCTGGCCGTCCATCTCGAGGACGTCGGCCGCGGGGACCTCACCCTCGATCACGTGGTACTGCAGGATCTGCGCCAGGTCGCCCGTGGGGTCGGCCAGCAGCTCGTCCAGCGTGCCCTCGGGCAGGGCGTCAAACGCCTCGTCTGTGGGGGCGAAGACCGTGAACGGACCGGGCCCCTTGAGGGTCTCCGTCAGGCCCGCGGCCTCGATGGCCTGGGTGAGGGTGGTGAAGTCGCCCGCGGCGTTCGCCGTGTCGACGATGTCGTCCTCGGCCGCAGCGCCGGTCTCCTCGGTGGTGGTCTGGTCCGTCGTGGTCTCGTCGGTGGTGGTCTCCTCCGTCATCATCTCCGTGGTGGTCTCGTCGGCCGTGGTCGTGCCACCGTCATCGTCGGTGCCGCACGCTCCCATGAACACCGCGAGACCGATGGCTCCCGTCACTGCGATCGTCCGCTTCATCAAGCTTCCTTTCGTCGGGGTTGCTCGTCAGTGTCCGCACTGCACAGGGGGTACGTGAACCCCCGTGGCCTGATCGTTGTGGCCCCGTGACGGGATGGGGACAGGTCCCCCGGGCCGCGCCTCGGGAGGATGCCCTTGCTTGCGAGCGTCCCGGGAGTCGTCGAAACTCGAGACGGAACGCTGGCCGCCGGCCACCGCGTACACCCGTCTACGAAGAAGCAGGAGCATCGATGAGTCCCACCGATCAGGGTCCGAACCCGTTCGTCGTCGACATCGAGGACGCCACCCTCGCCAACGACAACTACCGCACCACGCTGTGGACGGGATCGCACATGCAGCTCACCGTCATGAGCATCAAGCCCGGGGACGACATCGGTCTCGAGGTCCACGACGACCACGACCAGTTCCTGCGCGTCGAGGCAGGGAAGGGCCGGGTCGAGATGGGCCCCGCGAAGGATCAGCTCGACTTCGTGCGCGAGGTCTCCGACGACTGGGTCATCCTCGTGCCCGCCGGGAGCTGGCACAACGTCACCAACACCGGCGAGGAGGACCTCAAGGTGTACTCGCTGTACGGTCCGCCGGAGCACGAGCACGGGACCGTCCACCCGACCAAGGCGGACGACCACCACGATCACTGAGCACGACCACTGACGACCACTTACCACGAGCGCTGACGACGATCATGGCCGCGACCGGTTCGCGGTGCCGGAGGGCCCGGGGCGGTGCACACGCCGCCCCGGGCCCTCCGGCATGACACGCTGGTGGCGTGAAGACGCCGGTACCTGACTATCTGCTCGAGATCCGCGACGCCTGCTCGAACGGTGACGCCGGCCGGCTCGCCGACTACATCCCCGAACTCGCGGCCGTGGACCCCGACCGGTTCGCGGTGGCCGCCTGCACGATGGACGGCATCGTCTACACCGCCGGGGACGCGGACGCCGAGTTCACCATCCAGTCGATGAGCAAGCCGTTCGTCTACGCGCTCGCGCTGCGGGACCGGGGAATCGAGGCGGTCCTGGAGAAGGTCGAGGTGGAGCCGTCCGGGGACGCGTTCAACCAGATCTCCCTGGACCGAGAGACGGGCCGGCCGCGCAATCCGATGATCAACATCGGGGCCATCACCACGCACACGCTGGTGAGCGAGCCCGACGCGACCCAGGACGACCGTGACGAGGCGGTGAGGCAGGGGTTGTCCGCCTTCGCGGGCCGCGAGCTCGGAGTGGACGACGCCGTGCTCGACTCCGAGCTGCGCACGGCGTTCCGCAACCGGGCCATGGCCAACCTCGTGCGCGCGGGCGGGATCATCGCGAACGACCCGGACGAGGTGGTGCGCGGCTACACCCGGCAGTGCGCCTACCGGGTGACCGTGCGCGACCTGGCGGTGATGGCGGTGACGCTGGCGACGGGCGGCATCAACCCGGTCACCAAGGAGCGGGTGGTGTCGGCGCCGGTCGCCCGGCAGGTGCTCGCCGTGATGGCCACCTGCGGGATGTACGACGCCGCCGGGGACTGGATGTCCACCGTGGGGATCCCCGCCAAGAGCGGGGTGTCGGGCGGGATCTTCGGTGCCCTGCCCGGGCAGGTCGGGCTCGGGGTGTTCTCCCCGCGGCTCGACGAGCACGGCCACAGTGTGGAGGGTGTGCGCACCTTCGAGCGGCTGTCCCACGATCTCGAGTTACACCTGATGAATACCACCGTCACGGACGTGGAGGCCGTTCGCTCGGTGCGGTTCGACGAGATCTCCGGGCGCCGCACCTTCCGGTTGCAGGGCCCCATGACGTTCGCCAGCGCCGAGCAGGTCCTGCGGCGTCTCGCCGAGATCCCCGAGGGGCCGAGCGAGGTGACCCTGGACCTCAGCCGCGTGTCCTCGGTCAACGCCAGCGCGCGCCGGATGCTGCTCGAGGCGATGACGCGGTTGTCGGCGGACGGCCACGTCGTCGGTCTGGCCGACCCGGGCCGGCGCCTCCCCCGACCGGACCTGGGCGACGGGACCCGGCCGGTCAACCGGCGGGCGGCCCGCTAGCTAGCCCGGGCGCGCCAGCCCGGCGCACCCAGCGGCACCGGGCACTCAGCCCACCCGGAAGTGCGAGTGGTCCGGTTCCCTCATGAGCTCGGCCAGTCGAGCCCGGTCGAAGGGGAACAGGTCGATCGTGCCGCCGTCGTGGAAGTACCAGGAGTGGCAGCCGGTGTTCCAGACCGTCGGCCCCATCGCCCCGGCGACGTCGTCGTTGAACTCGGCGGTCGCCTCCTCGGTCACCTCCACCGACCGGATCGCGCCCTCGCGGAGGAGTTCGATCCAGTGGGCGATGTACCGGGCGGTGAGCTCGGCGGTGTGCTGCAGTGAGATCGAGCCGGTGGGGGAGTTGGGGCCCAGCACGGTGAACGCATTGGGGAAGCCCGGGATGGCGGTCATCCGATAGGCGCGCGGGCCGTCGGCCCACTCGCGCTCGAGGGTGCGGCCGTCGCGTCCGACGACCTCCATGGGACGCATGTAGTCGTGCGCGCGGAAGCCGGTCGCCAGCACGATCACGTCGGCGGGCCGCTCGGTGCCGTCCGCGGTGCGGATCCCGTCCGGGGTGACCTGCGCGATGGCGTCGGTGACGAGCTCGGCGTCGCTGCGCTGGATGGCGCGGTAGTACGTCCCCGAGACCACCTGCCGCTTGCACAGCGGCTCGTCCTCCGGCGTGAGCCGGGCGCGGAGGTCGGGGTCCCGGACCTGCGCCCGGAGGGAGAGCCGCGCGTAGGCCTGGACCGCGCGCCGCCGCCACGACGGTCTGGTGGTGATGTCGGCGAGGACGCCGGATCCCCACTGCAGCGCGGCGTACAGCGCGCGGTGGGGAACCGTCGCAGTACCGAGCCGACGACGACGAGCTGTCGCATCCGCATCGGGGCCCACAGGATCCACTGGGGCGTGCGGGCGTAGTGCGTGACCGATCCCGCTTCACCGACGAGGGCGGACACCACCTGGACGCCGGTCGAGCCGGTGCCGAGGACAGCGACGCGGCGACCGGTCGTGTCGAACCCGTCGGGCCAGCGTGCGGTGTGGACGACCCCGCCACGGAACTCCGCCAGTCCGGGGATGTCGGGGATGTCGGGTGGTGCAGGACCCCGGTCGCGAACACGACGACGTCCGCGGTGATGGTCTCGTCGTCGTCGCCGTCGTCGTCGCCGTCGCCCCGGGCGGCGAGGGTCAGCTCCCACGTCGCGGTGCCCTCGTCCCAGCGGGCGGCGGCCACCTCGGTGTCGGTCCGGATGTGCCCGGCCAGGCCGAGGTCGTCGACGACCCGGCGGTGGTAGCGCTGGATCTGGGGACCGTCGGCCCACACGTGTGACCAGTCGAGCTTCGGCGCGAACCGGAACTGGTAGAGCTGGGAGGGCACGTCGCACGTCAGGCCCGGGTAGCGGTTCCAGTACCAGACCCCGCCGACGTCGGAGCCCTTCTCCAGCACGGTGACGTCGGTGAAGCCCCGCTCGCGGAAGACGTGCAGGGCGGTGATGCCGGCTACCCCGGCCCCGACGATCACCACGCGTGGTTCGCGCCGCTCGCGCGATCGACCCGGACTCACACGTCGACCGCGTTGTCCGCCAGCGCGTCGCGGACGGTCTCCGGCGCGGTCACCATGGACGACTCGAACGCCGCCTCCCGTCGGGAGGCGTTCATGAAGTGGGCGCCCAGGCCGGCGAGGTCGACGACGGTGGGCAGGATCGGGACGACGGTCGTACCCCGGGCGCGGACGCTCGCGACCTCGTCGTGCAGCTGGGTGGACATCGGGCGGCGGATCAGCCGGTACTCGATCCCGCCGCCCCGGCCGGGGACGCGGACGCCGGGCGCCGAGGCCATCGGGGCGAGGACGAACACGAGGTCGGCGTCCTCCGGCCCGATCAGGTCCACGGACGCGGTGGAACCCATGCCGCCGTCGACGAAGATCCGGTCACCGACGGGCACCGGTGGCATCCACCCGGGGGTCGCCCAGGAGGCGCGCAACGCCTCGCCGACGGTGGCCATCGGCGAGCCCGGGGCGCCGAACAGGACGCGCTCCCCGGCGAGGACGTCATAGGCGACGATCCGGGCACCGGTGTGGGGGAGCCAGGCGGCCACCTCGAAGCCCTCGGCCAGCCGCTGCAACCAGCTGGCGTCGCCGCGACCGGTGGGGGCGATACCGGTGAGGGCGCCCAGCCCGGACCGTGTGCGGAGCAGACCGGGGTTGAGCAGTGGGAGCCGGGGCAGCGGCGGCCGCCCGGGCGGGGTCGAGGCGATGTGTTCGCGCAGCCGCATGTCGCAGGCCTGCCCGCGCTGCATGTCGACCAGTTCGTCGACCCCGATGCCGCCGGCGAGCATGGTCACCAGCTCGGCGCCCGCCGAGGTCCCCAGGAGGACGTCCGCCTCCCGGGGGTCGAATCCCGTCTGCTCGGTGAGCGCGTGGAGGGCGGCGATCATCCAGGCCCCGCCGATCGTGCCCCCGCATCCGAGGACGAGAGCGATTCGGCTCATCCGGCGCCCTCCTGGTGTATCGCGGAGTGTTCCGCTCTGGAATTCCCCGCGCTGAGCCTAATCGCGCGGCTCCAAGACGAACACCGGGATGGTCCGGTCGGTGTTCTGCTGGTAGTCGCGATAATCGGGGTACACGGCGACGGACCGCTCCCACCACCGGTCGCGCTCGGCGCCGCTGAGCTCGCGGGCCGTGTAGTCGCCGACCCGGTCCCTGTCGCGGACCTCCACGTGGGGATCGGCCTTCATGTTCCAGTACCAGACCGGGTGGGTGGGAGCGCCGCCCTGCGAGGCGACGGCCGCGTACGACCCCTCGTGCTCGACGCGCATCAGCGGGGTCTTGCGCAGCTTGCCGGACTTCCGGCCGACGGTGGTCACGATCACCACGGGGATGCCCGCGAGGTCACCGCCCTCCTCGCCGTCGGTCTGCTCGTACGTCTCGACCTGCGTCCGCACCCACTCGCTCGGGCTGGGTTCGTACTCGCCGGACAGTGGCATCGGGGCTCCTCGGTGATGGGGTTCCGTCGGCTGAGGGCGACACTACGCCCGCCGAGGCGTGCTTGCTGCCGACATCAGGCGAGTCGGTCGGTGAATCTCGAGACCGCGTCGACGACCGCCAGGTAGCGCGGCGAACGCACCGCGTCGAACCCGTGTTGGGCGCCGGGGAGCTCGGCGTAGACGACGGGGTTCGGCGACCCGGCGCGCAGGTGCCGTACGAGTCGGCGTGACCCCTTCACCGGCGTGTAGGTGTCGTGCGTGCCGTGGATGATCGCCACCGGCGGGGCGCCGGAGGCCGCGTGGCGCACGGGGTCGGAGATGTCCCGGGTCTCGAGGCCCAGGCGACCGTAGTAGCCGTACAACCCGATCGCGCCGGCGACCGCGGTGTCGGCGTCCTCGAAGCCGGGCTGGAATCGGGGATCTCCCGCGGTCAGGGCGGTCATCATCGCGATATGTGCGCCGGCGGAGCTGCCCGCCACCACGATCGGGGCGTCGGCCCCGATGCCGTGCGACGGGCCCTCGGTGCGGATCCACCGCAGGAGCCGCTTGACGTCGACCAGGTGCTGCGGGAATCCCGACTCCGGGGTCGGCGACAGGTGGTAGGTGGTGCTGATCGCCGCCCACCCGCGCGCGGCGTGGTCGAACAGCATCGCCCGTGACTCGCGGCTCGGGCCGCCCGCCCGGAAGTGCCCGCCGTGGATGTGGACGAGCACCCCGCGCACGTCACCGGCGCCGTTGCCGCTGTTGGCGCTGCTGCCGCTGTTGCCGCCGCTGGCGTTGCCACCGCCGGCCCGCGACGAGCCGGTACGGGTGTAGAGATCGAAGCGGTTGGTCTTCGGATCCGGTCCGTAGACCATGCCCCGGCGGGCCCGCACCCCGCGCGGCCGCAGCGGCCACGGGCGGAACAGCACTCTCGGCCACGGCGCGCGGTGGAGGGCCGACGGGCTCGTCGTCGTCTCCCCCTCGCCCAGCCCCTCGCCCGGCCCGTCGCCCAGCCCGGCGCCCAGCCCCTCGGCCAGCGCGCGGTCGAGGACGGCGGCCGCGGCGACGTGCCGCGACACCACGACACCCAGACCCGCCCAGGTCAGCACAGCGATGCCGACCCCCACGTGATCGGAGGGACGCGCGGCCCGACCGCCCCGACCGGCCAGCGCAGACGCGGTCGCGGCCCCGACCAGCGCCCCGACGTGCAGCGGGAGTTCCTGCGCGGGCAGGCTCCACACCCAGCCGGCGGTCGCGGCGACGAACGGTCGGCGGATCGGCCACAACGCCAGCGCCGTGGAGACCGCGGCGGGGGCGACGAGCACGGGCAAGGGCACGCGGGCGGACGGTCTCGGCATGTCAGGCCTCCGGTAGGGGTGCGCGTTCCCAGGCGGCCACCGGCCCCGGGACCATGTCGAACATCGGGTGCGGGCGCGGTGCGACGAGGCGGTCCAACCACGCGGGGTCGCGCTCGGCCACCTTGGCCCGCAGGTGCGCCCACTCCAGCGCGAGCTGCCCGTCGGTGAGCGGCAGGCGCTCCGCCCCGGGCGGCAGGACGACGCGCGTGCGGTCGAAGCGGTAGCCGCGCACCTCGGCGGCGTCGGCCAGCCCGTGCAGCCAGGTGGCGACCCCCGCGACCGGGTCGGGGAGCATGCGGAAGCGTTTGAGCTGCGGATGACTGCGATAGCCCTTGGTCAGCCCGCGGAGTACCTTCTGGGCCAGGAGCCCCTCGCGCCACCCGGCGACCAGCGCGGCGCGGTCGAGCAGGACGGGATCGATGCTCCACAGGCGCACCCGGCGAGTATAGGTGCGCACGGCGCCGCCGGGAGGCGCGGACGAGGAGACGATGATGACGACGACGACAACGCCGACCCGCGACGAGGTGATGGCCGAACTCGCGGAACTCGAGGACGCACGGATCCTGGAGGTCAACGAGCGGCACGGCGACGACCACGCGGTCAACCTCACCTCGCTCCGGGCGGTCGCCAAGCGGGTGAAGAAGAACCATCCGCTGGCGCTGGAGTTGTGGGACACGGGCGACTCGGCGGCGAGGCTGCTCGCGTTGCTCGTCTGCCGGCCCAAGGAGTTCTCGGCCACCGAGCTGGACACGATGCTGCGCGAGGCCCGCACCCGGAAGGTCCACGACTGGCTGGTCGGCTACGTCGTGATGAAGGGCCCGCACGCCGAGGACCTGCGCGTGGCGTGGGTGGACGACGCCGACCCGGTGGTCGCCTCCGCCGGCTGGGCGCTCACCGCCGACCGGGTGGTCAAGAAGCCCGAGGGGCTGGACCTGCCCGCGCTGCTGGACGTGATCGAGGCCGAGATGGCCGGCGCCCACGAACGGCTGCAGTGGGAGATGAACACGTGCCTGGCCCAGATCGGGATCCAGCATCCGGATCTGCGGGCGCGCGCACTGGAGATCGGCGAGCGCCTGGGTGTGCTGCGTGACTACCCGACGCCGCCGAACTGCACCTCGCCGTACGCGCCGGAGTGGATCGGCGAGATGGTCCGTCGCCAGGAGGCCTGACGACCCGACCGGGTCCGCCCCGCTGCACTACCTCTCGGCCGCAGCGGAGAGCACGTGTCGGTAGATCCGGGCGTGGGCGGCGGCGACCGCGGCGTCCTCGGACGCGGGAGCGCGCGCCGGGACCGGCGGGCCGTCGAGGGCGGCCATCAGCGCCCGGCGCAGGTCGTCGGCGGTGGGGTGGCCCGGGCCGTAGACGGCCGTGCCCGATCCGGCCGACCCCGATCTGGTCGACCCCGATCCGAGCACGCCGGGGTCCCACTGCTCGGCCAGGTACCCGATCCGCGGGATGACCGGCGGCAGCCCCAGATCGCGGCACAGCTCCAGCCAGCCGGAATGGGTGCCGTGGCGGTGGGGCAGGACGAGCGCGTCGAATCCGGCCAGGGCCGCGCACAGTTCGTCGTCGGCCAGGTGGTCGTGGGCACGGACCTCGACGTCCGGATGGGCGTCGAGCCGGTCGAGCGCGGTCGCGGCCGCGTGGCGGGGATGCTCCGGATCGCGCGCGGCGGCCAGGGCGTCCGCGCGAACCATCACCGTCAGGTGGGCACCCTCGGACAGCGCGGTGACCAGCGGGGCCAGGAGTTCCTCGCCGGCGACTCCCGCGCGCAGCGAGCCCAGCACCACACCGACCATGCGTCTGCCTCCGGAGCGATCGAGCCGCGCGAGCCGGTACGGCTCGGTGACCTCCGCGGCCATGAGCCGGGGATGCGGGAGGACCTGCGCGCGGGCGCCCCACCGTTCGCGGATCTCCGCGGCGGCGCCGCGGGTCAGCGTGATCACCGCGGCGGCGCCCCGCACGAGGTGGCCGGTGCGCTCGAGATGGGCGGCGGGGTCGGGCTCGTGCGGGTTGGTCAGGTCATGCACGGTGACCACCAGCGGCAGGCCCCGCGACCGCAACGCCGCCACGAACTCCGCGATCTGCCCGGGGGAGCGGTGCTCGTAACCGAAGTGCACATGCACGACGTCGGCCCCGTCGAGGACCTCGGGACGGTCGGCGGCCTCGAGCGCCGGGTGCGGCCACCAGCGGGCGGGCTCGGCCGGATCCAACACGGGGTCCGCGAGCACCGAGACGTCGGCCGCGGGCGAGATGGCGTGGCGGACGTAGTCGTGCCCGGCCGGCACGGAGCGCACCCGGACCGGCGGCCGGGTCGGAGAGGAGCCAGTGTTCACCCCGCCACCGTGCCACGCCCGCCGGTTGCCGCCACCTGGGCCCCTGCATACGCTCGGCCCGGTGAGCACCCCCGACCTCCCGACCGTCATGGTGATCGGCAACTGCCAGGCGGACGTCTACCGCGACCTGCTCCGGACCTCCGCGGAGGTCCGGGTGGTGGACGTGCGGCCGGTGTACGAGATGACGGCCGACGACCTGCCGGGCCTGGAGACGGACCTCGCCCGCACGGACGTGCTGATCGTCCAACCCGTTCGCGACGACTACCGCGACCTGCCGCTCGGACACCGCCAGCTCGCCGCGCGCCTGCCGGCCTCGGCCACGGTCGTGCTGACCCCCGTCCTGCGGTACGCCGGACTGCATCCGTACCAGGTGCTGGTCCGCCCACCCCATGACCGCTCCCTGGTCCCGCCGATCGCGCCGTACCACGACCTGCGGGCGATCGTCGCCGCCGCGACCGGCGACCGGAGCGTTCTCGACGCCGCTCCGACCCCCGAGCAGGCGCGGGCCTCGGCCACCGAGTCGGTGGAGGCGCTGCGCGTGCGCGAGCAGGCCCACGGGACGCTGGTCGCCTCGGACCTCCTCGAGGGTGCCCCGCGCTGGCACACCATCAACCACCCCGACCGGCACACGTTGGCCACGGTGTTCGACCGCATCATCGAGCGCCTGCCCGCAGGCCTGCTCACCGACCCGCCCCGCATCGGCGACCGCGAGCCCCTCGGCGGCACGCGCGCGCCGGTGGAGTCGACCGTCGCACGGGCGCTCGGCGTGGAGACCGGTGATGTCGCCGGGGGCGCCCGCTCGGGAGAGTGGTTGGTCGACGGCGTCCCGGTGCCCAGCCGCGAGATCGTCGACGCCCACCTCGACTGGTACGCGGCCACGCCCGGAGTGGTGGAGGAGGGCCTGCGTCGGCACGCCGCCCGCATCGAGATGCTGGGGCTGAGGTGAGCAGAGGGCATGCCGGCGAGCAGCGCGCGCCGCTGACGATCGCACCGATCACACTCGCCCTGGGGCCGCCCGAACACGGGGTGACCCGGTTCGCGGTGGAGTGCGCCCGCGCGGCCGGGACGGAGGTGCTCGAGGTCGCGGACGTCGCCGGGGTACGCGAGGTACTCGACGCCCGACCCGGCGCGCCGGTCCACCTGCACATCAACGATTCCCTCTTCGGCGCCACCGCTGACGACGCCGCGATGACCGTGGAGGATCTGGCGCGCGGCCGCCGCATCGCGGTCACCCTGCATGACGTCCCCCAGCCTGCAGAGGGCGCTGAGCGGTGTCGGCGGCGCACGCGGGCCTACCAGCGCATCGCGGCGGCGGCGGGGCTCGTCGTGGTGAGCTCCGAGCACGAGCGTCACCTCTGCGCGGTGGCCGACATCGCCGTCGACGCGGTGATCCCGCTGCCCGTCCCCGACCTGGCGCCGCCCGCCGACCTGACCCCCGACGCCCGGTCGGTGGGGGTGTTCGGATTCCTGCACCCGGGCAAGGCCGTCGACGTGGTGGCCGCCGCCGTCGCCGCGCTCGCCGACGCCGGCGACGAGGCCGTGTCACTACGCCTGTTGGGGACGCCCGCCGAGGGGCACGACGACTACGTCCACGCCGCGCTGGAGACCGTCCGGGCCGCCGGTGGCGGCGTGGAGGTGACTGGACGGATCGACGACGACGACCTCGCCCGCGTCCTCGGCGAGGTCACCGTGCCCGTCGCCCTGTTCCGGAACGTGTCGGCGTCGGGGTCGCTCAACACCTGGGCCGCGGCCGGGCGACGCCCCCTGGTCTACGACTCGGACTACACCCGCGAGATGGAGCGCCGGCATCCCGGCTCCCTGCTCATCACCGACGGGGCGGATCTCGCCGGCGACCTGCGCCGACTCCTCGACGACCCGTCCCCCACCCGTCGCGAGGCGGCGCCGTCGGGGATGGCCGACCTCGGCCGGGCGTACCGCCGGGCGTGGGAGGGATGGCTCGCATGACAGGCACCCCGAACAGTGACGTCCCCAAGAGTGTCGACGTGGTGATCCCGTTCTACGAGGACCAGCCGATGCTCGACCGGATCCTCACGGCGCTGCGCCACCAGAGCGACCCCCGACGGACCGTGCGCGTCATCGTCGCCGACGACGGCTCTCGCACCGCGCCGGTGGTCCCGCCCGAGGTCACGGTCGTGCGCCAGGACGATCGCGGCTTCCGCGCCTCGGCAGCGCGCCACCTCGGCGCCTGCGCGGGCGAGGGCGACCTCCTGCTGTTCCTCGACGGCGACACCGTCCCGGGGCCCGACTTCGTGGCGACGATGTGCGCTGCGCTGGACGGCCACCCGGACCTGCTCGCGGTGGGCCGCCGGCGGTACGGCCGGTTCGCCGTCACCCGGACCGGGGCCGAACCGGCCGTCGAACCGGACGAGATCCTCCCCGACCCCGCCTGGCCTGCGGCGTTCTACGCGGACACGGCGGACCTCACCCGCGGCGAGGACCTGTGGCGGGGGGTGTTGTCCGCGGCGTGCGGCCTGCACCGCCGCCTCTACGACCTCGCCGGCGGGTTCGACCCGGACATCGTCGGCTACGGCGGCGAGGACTGGGACCTGGCGTGGCGCTGCGAACAGGCCGGCGGCCGCCTGCGCTACCTGCCCGACGCGGTGGCCTGGCACGACGGCCCCGACTGGGCCGGCCGCGCCGACGCCGACCACACCGACGGCGGTCAGGCGGACGGTCACCGCGACGAGTCGGACCGGCTCGCCCGGAAACTCGCCCAGAAGAACGCCGAGTCCGCCCTCCTGGCCGGCCTCATCGCCTCACCGCTCACCCGGCCGGCCGCCGGGATCTTCGCCCTGCCGTCGGTCGCGGTCCACGTCCACGCCGGCAGCCCCGAGTTCGCCGGGACCGGCTCCACCGCCGCGACCTGCCTCTCCCTGCTCGCCTGGGCCGACGTGGCCGTGACCGTCGACCCCGCCACACCCGACGCCGCCGTGATCGCCCGACTCTTCGCCGACGACCCCCGGGTGACCCTCGGGACGCGCGGTCGGTGGTGGCGGCCCGGGACGCCGGGCGCGGGCCCTCGTCGTCGTCCCCCCGTCCTCGTCGACATCCTCCGTCCCTGCGCGCTGGGGGCGCTCGACCCGCGGCGCCTGCGCGCGCTGTGCCCACCCGTGGGGAGCGTGACCCTGGACGACGACGAGGGCTACAGCCTCGCGGAGGTCCGCAGCTCGCGGGCGCTCGCACGCGAACTCCACTGGGGCGAGCAGCCACCCGAGCCGACCGCGGTCACGGCGTCGCACGCCGGCGTCCGGGGCATCGACGACGACGGCGCGGGGGTGCGGCTCGAGAGGGTGCTCGGCGGCTGGTGAGTGCCGGGGGTGGCCAGCGGTGGCGGAGGGCCCCCCGGGGGGCCACTATCAGAGGTTCCGACATCCTCCGCAACCGCCGGGGGCGACGAGACGAGAGGGGGCCCGTGGACGCCCGCAACGAAGATCTACTCGACATCGCGGTGATCGGCCCGTCGCGGTTCCCCATCCGGGAGCCGTACGCCGGTGGGCTCGAGGTCGTGGTGGCCAAGGAGGTGCGGGCCCTGCGTGCACGGGGACACCGCGTCACGCTCTACGCCGCCGCCGGCAGTGAGGGTCACGACCGGCGCCACGAGTTCACCACCCTGGCCGCCGCCACCGGACGCGGCGACAGCTACTACCCGCCCGGCGGGTACGAGGCCGACGCCGCGGAGTTCGAGCGACTCATGGACCACGTGGCGGTGTCCGGGTTCGACGTGGTGCTCAACCACAGCCTGTCGCACGTCCCGCTCGTCCGCGCGGCCGAGATGGCCACGCCCATGATCACGACCCTGCACTGCCCGCAGCTGGCGCCCATGCAGGAGGCGTTCGACCGGCTGGGGTCGGCGACCGGCAGGGTGCTCGCCGTGAGTCACTCCGTCCTGGGGTCCTGGCGGGTGCCCCACGGTGCCGAGGTGCTGCCCAACGGGGTCGACCTGCAGATCTGGCGCCCCCGGGCAGGCGCCGGCGGGCGGACTGCCGCCCGTTCCGCCTTCCGGCCCGCCGCCGCCGGTACCGCCGGTACCGCCGCTACCGCCGCTGCGGCCCGACCGGTCGCCGGGCGCACCTCCCGGGTCGGCCTCCGGCCCACCGACCGTCCCCGCGCCGTGTGGACCGGCCGGATCGTTCCGGAGAAGGGCCCGCACCTGGCGGTCGAGGCGGCCCGGCGCACCGGGCTCCGGCTCGACCTGGCCGGCCGGGTCGGCGACGACCGGTACATGGAGCGGGTGCTCGCGCCCCGGCTGCGCGACGCTGGCGACAGCGTGCGCTACCACGGTCCGCTCGGTCGGGACGCGCTCGTCCCGCTCGTCGCCTCGGCCGCGGTCGCACTGGTGACCCCGTGCTGGGAGGAGCCGTTCGGGCTCACCGCCGTCGAGGCGCTGGCCTGCGGTACCCCGGTCGTGGCCCTGGCGCGTGGCGGCATCCGGGAGATCCTCAGCGGCCAACCCGGCGTGGTGCTGGTCGAACCGGGCCGTGACCCCGCGTCCGCCCTCGCGGCCGGCATCCCCGCCGCGTTGACGCTGGACCGCGCCGCGACCGCCCGCGCGGCCGCCGCCGCGTTCTCCCACGACGTCCGCATCGACCTGCTCGAAGCCCGCCTGCGCGGGCTGCTGGTGGGCGCCGCGTCGTGATCGGGATCTACGCCCACCACCAGGGCAACGGTCACGTGCAGCGGGCGCTCTCGGTCGCCGCCGACCTGGACGACGAGGTCACCGTCCTCACCTCCGCCCGCATCCGCGACGACGCCAATCCCGTCCCCGGGCGGATCCGGGTCCTCCCGCTCCCACTGGACTACGACGAGGCCGGGCCGGTGGCGGACCCGACCGCCGGGGGCAGGCTGCACTGGGTGCCGCTGGGGCAGACCGGGCTCCGTCAGCGCATGGCGATGATCGCCGGGTGGATCGACCGGACCGCGCCGGACGTGTTCTGGAGCGACATCTCCGTCGAGGTGACCCTGGCCGCGCGGTTGACCGGGACTCCCGTGGTCGCCACCGTGCTGCCGGGGCGCCGCGACGACGCCCCGCACGTCCTCGCGCACGGGGTGTGTTCGGCCCTGGTCGCCGGGTGGCCGCGCGCCGCCGGTGCGCCGGCCCCCGCAGGGGCGGACCGCCCGCTGGTGCCCGTCGGCGGGGTCTCGCGCTTCGCCGACCGCGCTCCCGACCCGGGCGCCCGGGGCGGTGGCCGACCGAGGATCCTGCATCTGCGGGGCTCCGGTGGTGCCGGCAACGACGCCCGCTGGGACGCCGTTCCCGGGCTACTCGGCGACGTCGAGTGGATCTCGCTCGGCGGGCCGGGCGGACGCTGGGTGGCCGACCCGTGGGAGGAGTTGTGCCGGGCCGACGTGGTGATCACCGCCGCCGGGCAGAGTTCGATCGCCGACCTCGCCGCCGCCGACGCCCACGTCGTCGTGACTCCCGAGGAGCGCCCCTTCGGCGAGCAGGACGCCACCGCTGACACCCTCCGGACGCTGGGGCTGGCGGAGGTCGTGGGCCGCGACGACCCGGTCGAGCAGCTGGTCGACTCGATCCGGCGCACGCTCGGGCGCGCCCGCTCGACCCCGGGTGCCGGGTCGGGCCTGCGGGAGGCGTGGGAGGTCGACGGTGCGGCCGCACGCCTGGCCGGCGTGCTCACCGCGGTCGCCTCGGGTCACGAGCCGGAGGGCCAGGGGGCCGGTCACGGGGCCCGTCACGCGGCGGGCCAGGGGGCCCGTCACGCGGCGGAGGCCGCGCTGTGACCGCCGCCGCGTCGATCGCGGTGGTGACCGTCTGCACGCCCGGTCGCGCCGAGCACCTCCGCTCACAACGTCGGGCGATGGCCCAGAACCTGCCCGGCGCCCGGCACGTCGTGGTCCTGCCCGAGCGGCCGGGCAGTGCCGACCTCGCCGAGGAACTCGCCGCTGACGGTGTCGAGGTCGTGGAGCTGGAGGCCGGCCCCGACCTGCCCGTCGCCCGGAGCCGCAATCTCGGCGGAGACAGAGCGGCCGAGCTGGGCGCGAAGCTGATCGTCTTCCTCGATGTCGACTGCATGCCGGGCCCCGACCTGGGGTGGTACTACTCCGAACTGCCCGACGGCGCCGTGGGCCTGGGCCCGGTCACCTACCTGCCCGAGTCCGCCGGTGCCCCCGACCCCGCCGAGTTGCCGGCCTTCACCGACCCGCACCCGGCACGCCCGTTCCCGGCCCGGGGCACCCGCGCGCTGGAGCCGGACGAGTTCGGGATGTTCTGGTCCCTGTCGTTCGCTCTGCGCCCGGCGCTGTGGGCGCGCCTACGCGCGGACTTCGGCGGGTTCGACGAGGCCTTCACCGGTTACGGCGCAGAGGACACCGACTTCGGGCGCAGGCTGCTGTACCGCCGCGTGCCGGTGCTGCTCGTGGCCGGCGCCCATGCCTACCACCGGTGGCACCCGGTCGCCGATCCGCCGGTCGACCACCTTGCCGACCTGTTGCGCAACGGCGCCCACTACGCCGAGCGCTGGGGTGACTGGCCGGCCCCGGGCTGGTTCGAGGAGTTCGAGCAGATGGGGCTCGTGCGCCGCAGCGGCGACGGCTGGGAGGCCGCTGCCCCCGTCGACCGCTGAGTCGCACCCCTGCCCACAGCACCACGCGCGCCGAGAAGAGGATCTCGCGCGTATCGCCCGAGAAGCGGGTGTGCGAATTCCTCTGCTCGACGGGCGGCCGGGCGGTCGGCGGCGGGGCCCGGTCGGGGTGGCGGCCAGCGGGGCCTGGTCGGGCCGCCGCCGGCGCGGGCGCGCTCGGCGGGTGGGGCGGGTCAGCCGAGGAAGGCCTGGTCCGACAGGGTCGCGCCCTTGATGTTGGTGAACTCGCGCAGCAGGTCCTGCACGGTGAGCGCGGACTTGGTCACGGCGTCGGCCTCGTAGACGATCCGGCCCTCGTGCATCATGATGAGCCGGTTTCCCAGGCGGATGGCCTGCTCCATGTTGTGCGTGACCATGAGGGTGGTCAGACCGCCCTCGCGGACGATGCGCTCGGTGATCGTGGTGACCAGCTCCGCACGCTGCGGGTCGAGAGCCGCCGTGTGCTCGTCGAGCAGCATGATGCGCGGCTGGGTGAACCCGGCCATGAGCAGGGACAGCGCCTGCCGCTGGCCGCCCGAGAGCAGGCCGACCTTGGCGGTGAGCCGGTCCTCGAGACCGAGCTCCAGCATGGAGAGCTGCTCGGCGAACCGGCCACGGCGCTTCTTGCTCAGACCCGGGCCGAGCCCCCGCCGGCGGCCGCGCAGCAGCGCGAGCGACAGGTTCTCCTCGATCGTGAGGTTGGGCGCGGTCCCGGCGAGCGGGTCCTGGAAGACGCGGCCGACGTACTTGGCGCGCCGGTGCTGCGGCAGGCGGTTGACGTTGGTGCCGTCGATCTCGATGTTCCCGCTGTCGGCGAGCAACCGCCCGGAGACGGCGTTGAGCAGTGTCGACTTGCCGGCGCCGTTGGAACCGATCACCGTGACGAAGTCGCCCTCGGCGAGCGTGAGACTGAGGTCGTGCAGCGCCCGGCGCTCGTTGACGGTGCCGGGGAAGAACGTCTTGGACACTCCCGTGACGGTCAGCATCGTCACGCCTCCTTGGTGCCGGTCGCGGCGGCGCCGGCGGACTCGGGTCCCGCGCCGACGGCGGTCCCGGTTCCCGCCGCAGCACGTTCGTTGGCGGCGACCGGGGCGGTGGGTTTGCGTCCGAAGCGTCCGCCCGCGCCCTTCCAGCGGGGCAGCAGCAGCGCGACCACGACGAGGATGGCCGTGACGGCCTTCATGTCGTTGGGATCCAGGCCGACGCGGAGGGCCGCGAAGATGATGAGCTGGTAGAGCAGGGCGCCCAGGATCACGGCGAGCACCGCGAGCAGAAGCTTGCGCTGGCCGAGGATGGCCTGCCCGATGATCACCGAGGCCAGGCCGACGAGGATGAGGCCGATGCCCATCGAGATGTCGGCGAAACCGCGGTACTGGGCGATGAGCGCGCCGCACATGCCCACGAACCCGTTCGACAGGGCCAACGTGAGGGTCTTGGTGAAGTCGGTCGAGACGCCGAACGAGGAGATCATGGGGCCGTTGTCACCCGTGGCACGGATGGACAAACCGAGGTCGGTGGTGAGGAACCACAGGACGACCAACCCGAGCAGCAGGACCACGACCGCGAGGATGGCCACCCCGGGCCACTCGCCCAGCAGGTCGGCGTCCTTCAGGGGCGTGAACACGGTGTCGCTGCGCAGCAGCGGGATGTTCGCGCCGTCCATGATCCGCAGATTGACGGACCACAGCGCGATCATGGTGAGGATACCGGCGAGGAGGCCGTCGATCTTGCCCTTGGTGTGCAGCAATCCCGTGACCGTGCCGGCGAGGAACCCGGTGCCGAAACCCGCGAGGGTCGCGAGCACCGGGTTCCAGCCGGCGAGAATGCCCATGGCCGCCGTCGCGGCGCCCGTGGTGAAACTGCCGTCGACGGTGAGGTCGGGGAAGTTGAGCACGCGGAAGGTCAGGTAGACCCCCAGCGCCATGACCCCGTAGATGAGGCCTACCTCGACGGTCCCGATCACTTCTTCTCAGCCTCGGCGAGGATGTCCTCGGGGATCGTCACGCCCTGACGCTCGGCGGCGTCCTCGTTGACCACGTAGGTGAACTCGGTGGCGGTCTCCACGGGCATGGTGGCCGGGTCCTCACCGTCGCGCAGGATGCGCAGGGCCATCTCGCCGGTCTGGCGGCCCAGCTCGGTGTAGTCGATGCCGAGGGTGGCGACGGCGCCGCCCTCGACCGTGCCCGACTCCGCGGCGATCACCGGGATCTGCTTGCCCTCGGCGACCTGGACCAGCGAGGCGATGCCCGAGACGACCATGTTGTCCGTGGGGACGTAGATCGCGTCGACGTCACCGAGGGCCTCGACGGCCTGCTGGATCTCGTTGACCGTGGTGACAGTCTGGGTCTCGATCTCCAGGCCGAGCGGGCCCGCGGCCTCACGGGCCTGATCCACCTGGACCTGCGAGTTGACCTCGCCGGAGGCGTAGACGATGCCGATGCGCTCGGCGTCCGGGACGATCTCCTTGAGCAGCTCGAGCTGCTTCTCGATCGGGGCGGCGTCCGAGGTGCCCGTGACGTTGGCGCCCGGCTCCTCCATCGAGTCCACCAGCTCCGCCGAAACCGGGTCGGTCACCGCGGTGAACAGCAGCGGCACGTCGGTGATGTTCTGAGCCATCGCCTGGGCGGCCGGGGTGGCCACGGCCAGGGCCAGGTCCAGGTCGTCGGAGGCGAACTGCTGGGCGATGGTCAGTGCGGTGCCCTGCTCGCCGTTGGCGTTCTGCTCGTCGAACTCGACCTCGACGCCGGCCTCGGAGAAGGCCTCCTTGAAGCCGGCCGTGGCGGAGTCGAGGGCCGGGTGCTGGACGAGCTGGTTGATGCCGATGCGGTAGGACTCGCCGCCACCACCGGCGGCGTCGTCCTCACCACCGCTCGAGCAACCTGCGAGGACGAGTGCCGAGGTGGCGACCAGTCCGGTGATGAGCTTCGCGCGTGAGAATGCCATATGCCATGCCCTTGTCTGTGCCTTCTGGGCCTCACGGTGTTCACGCGAGGGGCCGGATGCGAACGGTGCTGGCACATGAGGTTACCGGGTCGCCCGGTCATGGTGAGCCCGGACTCACCTCACGGGCTGCTGCGGCGCCTCCTCCGATTCCGCCAGTTGCCGCTTCCAGGTGCGGAAGCTCTCCTCCGAGCGCCCGCGCCGCCAGTATCCCGAGATCGACGCCCGCGCGGCGGGGATGCCGCGCTCGGTGCGCAGATAGGGGCGCAGGTGCTTCATCACCGTCTCGGCCTCGCCGTGGACGAACGCCTGCACGTCCCCGTCCGGCCACGGCATGCCCCGGACCGCGTCGATCAGCGGTGCCTCGCCGTCGATCATCCCGGGGCCGGCGTCCGCCGAGGAGGTTCCGCGGTGCACCCAGGTGATCTCCACGCCCGCCGGCGCGGTGATCGGGATCTCGTCGTCGTCGTCGGGCACCTCGAGGAACACGGCACCCATAGCGTTCTCCGGCAGCGACTCCAACGCCGCCGCAATCGCCGGCACAGCGGTCTCGTCACCTGCCAACAGGTGGAAATCCGCCTTCGGGTCCGGCCGGTACCCGCCGCCGGGGCCGCGCACCGCGACCAGGGCGCCGGGTGCGACGGACCGGGCCCACGGACCGGCGACACCCTCGTCACCGTGGACGACGAAGTCGATCCAGATCTCGCGCGCGTCCGCGTCGACCCGTCGGACGGTGTACGTGCGCACGACCGTCTCCCCGGCGTGGGGCAGTTCGAGCTTGACGTAGCTGTCCGTCTCCGCGCGGGCGGCGAACGAGTCGAAGCCGTCCCCGCCGAGGACGACCCGTACGAGGTGCGGGGTCACCGGCTCCGTGCGCAGCACCGTGAGGGTGAGCGGCGGGCGGGTCTGGGGGCGAGTCACGTCATTCTCCTTCGACCTGGGTTAGTTAGGTGACCCTATCCTTGCATGTTTCCGGGCGCTGCGAGGGGGGCCCCGCTCACCGAGGCCGAGCTGGACCGCATCATCGAGATGGCGCGACCCCCGGGGACGACGCTCAACGTCCCCGGGGCGCGATGGCCGGCCACCTGGGCCGAGTACGAGAAGCGCTTCGCCGACGGGCTCGTCGGTGGGAGGGCAACCGGCGCGTCGGCCGACCGCCGCGCCGGCACGGCCAACAGCTGCGACCGCAGGACCTACCGCCGCGGCGCCTCGGCCAACGACCCCGACCGCACGGCCGGGGTGGATCGTCTTCCGGCGTCGGGCCGGGCCGGTGTCAGGCCACGCTGGCGGCGGCCGGTTGCGGGGACCGGAGAGGGCAGCGTTCCCTGAACCCGAACGCGCAGATCGCGGCTGCGCCTGCCACGACCACGACGATGCCGAGGATGATCGGCGCGGCGGGGAAGGGTAGTTCCTGGGACAGGACGAAGGCGCCCATGAGCAGGACGAAGAACCCGAAGCCCTTGCGCAGCGCCTTCTCGGGGACCACGGAGGTGAGGCGGACGCCGACGAAGGAGCCGGCGATGGCGGCGGCGGTGACCGCCGCGACGAGCGGCCAGTCCAGCGACACCGAGGTGAGGTAGCCGCCGAGTCCGGCGAAGGACTTCATGGCGATGACCAGCAGCGAGGTGCCCACGGCGGCGGTCATCGGCAGGCCCGCCAGGAGGACGAGGGCCGGGACGACGAGGAAGCCGCCGCCCGCACCGACCAGACCGGTCGCGGCGCCCACGACGAGGCCGTCGAGCAGGATCCGCCACAGCGGGTGGTGGTGATCGTTGCTCTGCCCGTCGCGGTCCTTGCGTCCCTTGATCATGGCGCCGGCGGTGGCGATCATCATGATCGCGAAGGCGACCATGAGGACGGTGCCGGGGATGTAGCCGCCGGCCAGTCCGCCGAGGAACGCGCCCACCATGCCGGCGGCGCCGAAGATTAGTCCCGTACGCCACTGGACGTTGCCCTTGCGGGCGTGGCCGAAGAGGCTGACCAGTGAGGTGGCGCCCACGACGAACAGGGAGGTCGCGATCGCCTCCTTGGGGTCGAGCCCACCGATGTAGGTGAGCAGTGGGACGACCAGGATGGATCCGCCCCCGCCGAGCAGGCCCAGGGACAGTCCGACCAGGACGGCCAGGGCCACGACGATGATCGTGGTGATCTCCATGTCAGGTGCCTTTCTCCGGCGGGGGCGCCGGGGTGGGATCGGTCAGGAGCGGGCGGGCAGCGAGTCCAGGACGGCGCCGAGGCCCGGCTCGTCGGCCAAACGGTTCCACGGCATCTTCGACAGGCCCGCGGCCATGGCGCAGGAGTTGCTCGCCGCGGAGTAGGTCAGCCCGGCTCCGATGGCGCCGGCGAGGTAGGCGAACTTGGGGGAGACGACCTTGGAGGCGGTGACGCCGGCCAGGACGAGCGAGCCGGCGACCATGCGGACCTGCCGGTCCATCGCCCAGGCGCCCTTGCCGCGGACGACCTCGCCGCCGGCGGCCTCGTAGCCGGCGATGCCGCCGTCGAGCACGGTCACCGAGTCGGGGTCGACGCCCACGGACTCGAGCCGCTCGTTCGCCTGGCGGGCTCGGTTTCCGGACTGGCAGATGAGGACGACCTGGCCGGGCAGGCGGGTGGCGAACTCCTCACCGTGCTCGGCGAGCAGGGGCAGCGGCACGTTGTAGGAGCCGCGGATGTGCACCGAGGAGAACTCGGCCCCGGAGCGCACGTCGATGACGGTGGGCGGGGTGTCAGAGTCCATCGCCTCTCGCAGATCGGCGGGAGCGATGGTCGGGGCGTTCGTCAGCGTGGAGAGCATGGGTGAAGCGATGTCCTTTGACTGTTCGGGGTGTGTGGGGGTGTCGGGGTGGTGGCGCCGGGCGCCACCGGACCCGGGGGCCGGACGGGTGTCCGGCCCCCGGGTGTGGGCGCGACCGGTCAGACGGTCGCGAGGTTGCGCTCGGACCAGGCGGCGTAGCTGCCCTCGAGCTCGACCACGCGGTAACCGGCGCGACGCAGGGCGCTGGCCGCGACCGAGTTGCGGACGCCGCTCTGGCAGTAGGTCACGATCGGTCCGTCGGTCGGGAGCCGGTCGAGGTTCCACAGCGCCCGGCCGCCGCTGAGCTGCTCGGAGCCCGGGATGTGGCCGTCGGAGTGCTCGGTCTTGTTGCGCACGTCCAGCACCATCGCGGAGTCGAACGAGGCGAGCTCGTCCGGCCCGATCATCTCGGGGGTCGTCATCGGCAGACCCTCGAAGCTGGTCGTGTAGCCGGTGACCGTGTCGATTCCGACGCGCAGCAGGTGATCGCGCAGCGCCTCGGCCATCTCGACGTCCTCGGCCAGGACCACCAGGGGCGTGTCCTCCTTCTCGGGGTCGTAGACCCAGGCGCCGAAGGACGCGGCCTTGTCGACGCCGGGGATGTTGAGCGCCCCGGGGACGGTGCCGGCGTGGACCTCGTCCTGGCCACGGGTGTCGACGACGACGACCTCGTTCGCTTCGAGGGCGTCGGCCAGCTCGGTGGTGCCGAACTCGCGGAGCGGGGCCAGTGCACCGAGGACCGCCGGGCCCTCCTTGTTCTGCCGCTTCATGCGGCCGAAGTAGGCGTGCGCGTCAGGCTGGCCCTCGAGCATCTCGTCGACGAAGCCCTGCTCGTCGTCACGCTCGACGTATCCGGCCCACCAGGCGTACCGGCGCTCGTAGCCGACGCTGGTCGACGGCAGCGCGCCGAGGGCCTTGCCGCAGGCGCTGCCCGAACCGTGGCCGGGGAAGACCTGGACGTGGTCCGGCAGGGTGACGAACTGGTTCTTCAAGCTGCGGAAGATCTGCTTGGCGCCCTCGAAGCGGGTGTCGACCCCGCCCGCGGCCTCGTCGAGCAGATCCGGTCGGCCGAGGTCTCCGGAGAAGACGAAGTCGCCGGTGAGCATGTACCCGGGGGCGTCCGCGAATGCGCCGTCGGTGATGAGGAACGACAGGTGCTCGGGGGTGTGGCCCGGCGTGTGCACGGCCTCGACGGTGATGTTGCCCAGCTTGATCTGGTCACCGTGGTGCAGCCGCTCGGCCTCGAAGCCGTACTGCCAGTCCTCGCCGCCCTCACCGGAGACGTAGACGGTCGCCCCGGTGGCCTCCGCGAGTTCGCGGGTGCCGGACAAGTAGTCGGCGTGGATGTGGGTCTCGGTGACGCCTGTGATCGTCATGCCGTGGCGCGCGGCCAGGTCCAGGTACTCGCGGACGTCGCGGCGGGCGTCCACCACCATCGCCTCGTTCTTGGCCTGGCAGCCGATGAAGTAACCGGCCTGGGCGAGGTCCTCGTCGTAGATGCGCTCGAGAAGCATGCTGCTCTCCTTGTCGATCGGGTTCCCTGTTCGGGGTGTGCCACGACAATACATACCCCGAGGGGTATGCGCAAGACACCCTGGGGGGTATGCCGTTGCAGCTGCTCTGCCGCCGCGCGTGGCGCCCGGGGGTGTCCTGTGTCACAAAAGATTGCACGGGTTGTGCAATCGTGCAGATACCGTGCAAGACTTCGAGGGTTCGCGAATCGCACCTACGCACCAGGAGCCAGCGCATGGCGTCATTCCTCTACCGCATCGGGCGGTCCGCCTATCTGTTCAGATGGCGGTTTATCGCAGCCTGGATGCTGTTGATCGTCGGTGTCGGCACGGCCGCCGCCACGTTGACCCAGCAGACCAGCACCACCTTCTCGATCCCGGGACTGGAGTCGATCGAGACCCAGGAGGAGATGCAGGAGAGGTTCGCCGGCGCGGGCAGCCAGCTCGACGCCCCGACGGGGACCGTCGTCATCGGGGCGCCCGAGGGCAGCACTCTTACCGACCCGGCGGTGTCCGAGGACGTCGACGCCTTCCTCGCCGATCTCCGCGAGTTGGACTTCCTCGCCGGGACCGACGCGCTGGTCAGCCCGGTGGTCGCGGCCGAGGGGCTGTCGGAGCAGTTGACCGCGGCCAAGGCCGAGCAGGGCATCACCGAGGAGCAGATCGCGGCCGATATCGCCGCGTTGAGCCCGCTCAGCCCGGACGAGAGCACCGGCACGGTCGAGGTGCGGTTCGACGCCGAGAGCACGATGGACGTGCAGGCCGAGGACCGCGAGGCCTTCGCCGAGGTCGTCGCCGAGCACGAGGGCGACCTGACGATCGCGTACTCCGGCAACGCCTTCCAGATGTCCGAGATCAGCGCCGTCGGCGAGATCATCGGCATCGCGGTCGCCGCCGTGATCCTCCTGGTCACCTTCGGTTCGCTCATCGCCGCCGGCATGCCGCTGCTCACGGGCGTCATCGGCGTCGGGATCGGCATCGGCGGCATCTTCGCCGCCACCGCCTTCACCGACACGATCAACACCATGACGCCGACCCTGGCGTCCATGATCGGCCTGGCCGTGGGTATCGACTACGCGCTGTTCATCGTGTCGCGCTTCCGCACCGAGCTGGTCAAACACATCGGCGGCAACGATCTCGAGCCCGCCGAACTCGCGGAGAAACTCAAGGCGATCGACGCCCACAAGCGTGCACACCTCGCCGGGCTCGCGGTCGGCAAGGCCGGATCCGCGGTCGTCTTCGCAGGACTGACTGTGCTCATCGCCCTCGCGGCGCTGTCGATCATCAACATCCCGTTCCTCACCGCGATGGCGCTGTCCGCCGCCGCGACGGTGGCGATCGCCGTGCTGGTCGCGATCACGCTGCTGCCGGCCATCCTCGGCGCGGTCGGCACCAAGCTCTTCGCCGCCCGCATCAAGGGCGTCAAGGCGCCCGACCCGGAGGACGAGAAGCCGACGATGGGCCTGGCGTGGGTCCGCCGGATCCGTGCCCGTCCCGTGCTCTTCGCGGGCGCCGGTGTCCTGCTGCTCCTCCTGCTGGCCATCCCGGCCGCGCAGCTGCGGCTGGCCATGCCGTCCGACGGCACGATGGCCCCGGACACCCCGAACCGTATGGCGTACGACATGACGGAGGAAGCGTTCGGCCCGGGCCGCAACGCCCCGATGATCGCGCTCGTCGACACCCTGCAGGTGCCGGAGGAGGAGCGTCCGGCGGCGTGGGCCGCCGCGGTGGATCAGATCCAGGCGTTCGACGGGGTGGAGAACGCGCAGATCATCGAAACCAACGAGGCCGGTGACGCCGCCCAGGTGCTCATCACCCCCGAGTACGGTGCCACCGACGAGCGCGCCGCGAGCGTCCTCGAGGAGATCCGGTCCGGAGCCGAGGGCTTCGAGCAGGAGACCGGGGGGACCTACTCCGTCACCGGCGTCACCCCGATCTACGAGGACATCTCCGAGCGTCTGACCGAGGTGCTGCTGCCGTATGTCGGCATCGTCCTCGCGCTCGCGTTCGTCCTGCTCATGCTGGTGTTCCGGTCGATCTGGGTGCCGCTGATCGCCGCCCTGGGCTTCGGCCTGTCGGTGGCGGCGACCTTCGGCATCACGGTCGCGATCTGGCAGGAGGGCTGGCTGGGCATCATCTCCGATCCGCAGCCGGTCATCAGCTTCCTGCCCATCATGCTCATCGGCATCGTGTTCGGCCTCGCCATGGACTACCAGGTATTCCTGGTCTCGCGCATGCGTGAGGGTTGGGTCCACGGCAAGACCGCCCACAACGCGGTGGCCAACGGCTTCAAGCACGGCGCCCGCGTGGTCACCGCGGCGGCCCTGATCATGATCAGCGTCTTCGCCGCGTTCATGCTGATCGACGAGCAGTTCATCAAGGTGATGGGCTTCGCCCTGGCGGTCGCCGTGCTGTTCGACGCCTTCGTCGTCCGCATGACGATCATCCCCGCGGTGATGTTCCTCCTCGGCGAGCGCGCCTGGGGCCTGCCGCGGTGGTTGGACAAGATCCTCCCCACCGTCGACGTGGAGGGCTCCGCCCTGGAGACCGGGCAGCAGGAGAGCTCCGCTGTGGCATCCGCCGACGGTGGTGAGAAGGCCCGCGTCGATGCCTAGCCTGCGTGAGCGCAAGAAGGCCGACACCCGCACCCGCCTCTCGGCGGCCGCAGTGGAACTGCTGGTCGCCGAGGGGGCGGAGCGGGCGACGGTCTCGGCCATCGCCGGGAGGGCGGGTGTCTCGACCCGGACGTTCCACAACTACTTCGCCCACCGCGAGGACGCGTTCGTGCACTTCCTGCGCGAACAGATCGCCGAATGGGTGCGGCAGGTGGAGCAGGCGCCGGCAGACCTGTCGCCACTGGATGTCCTGCGCTCGACCTTCCACGAGCTCTACGGGCGCTCGGCGGACGATATCGACGCCGCCGAGAACCTGCTGGTGGCCGGGGAGCAGATCGGCCTCATGCTGGGCCCGGACGCCTGGACCAGCATCGCCGAGAACATCCTGGATCCGCTCTACGAGGCGGTCGGCCGCCGCGCACCGCAGCTCAACTGGTTCCGGGTCCGCGTCATGGTCGACCTGAGCCTCGCCGCCGGGGCGTCGGTGCTCAGGCACCGACCGGGTGGGGCCGGGCCCGCCGACTCCGCCGAGTCCTACCTGGACGACGCGTTCGATCTCCTCCAACACGGCGCCGCGAGGTTCCTCGAGCGCGACTGAGCAGCACGACCGAACAGCGCGACTGGGTCAGTACAGCCGGGGAGCCTCCCCGCAGCGGACGAGTTCGCCGTCGACACCGGCCCGCGCGCCGTGCTCCCGCAGGCGCGCGGCCAGCTCGTCGGGCGGCGGGTTGTGGTGGCCCAGGTGCACGGCCACCACGTCGGTCCGCTCGTCGACCGCCCCGATGTCCCGGAGTCTCCGGAGCATCGCCCCGAACCGGTCCAGGCCCAGGTGGGCGGGGGAGATCTCCTCGCGGTCGCCCAGCGTCTCCTCGAGGAAGACCGCGTCGTAGCGGGCGCCGCGCACCGCGGTGAACCACTCGTCGTCCCACGGCCCGGTGTCGCTCGCCCACAGCAGGCGGGCGCCGCCGGGCCCGGTCACGTCGTAGAGCACCGCGTCGCCGTCGCGGAACACGCGGTGCCGGGCGGGCAACACGCGTACGTCGTAGGCGCCCACCCTGAGCCGGTCGCCGGCGGTGACGGGGACGAAGCGCACCGGGTCGTCGGGGCCCACCCAGGGCCGACACGCATCGAGCGCGTCCGGGGGGCCGACCACCTCCAGCTCGCCGGCGTCGGGGACCCACGAGCGGAAGAGCAGGACCTGGGGTCCGAGATGGTCGGCGTGGGCATGCGTGACGAGCAGATGTCCCACCGCCGCCAGAGACCGTCCGAGCCGCACGGCCGAGCCGGGCGCCTCCGGTCCGCAGTCGATCAGCAGCTCGTCGTCGACAAGCGCGGAGGTCTGGCCGCGCACCACGCCGAGCCGGCGTGCCTCGTCGCATGACGGGCACCGACAGAACGGGTTGGGCCAGCCGTCCGCGGCGCCGGTCCCCAGCAGGACGACCTCCATCAGACGCCCGCCCCCGGCGCCGCGCCGGGCGCCGACCCGGGCGCGGGATCCGGGCCCGCCTCGCGCAGCGGCAACACGGCGCGGCCGTCGCGGCGGTCGAGGACCTCCACGCGCGCGTCGTAGACCTGCGCCACCCGCTCGACGGTGAGGACCTCCTCGGGCCGGCCGTCGGCCACCACACGGCCCCGGTCGAGCAACACCAGCCGCTGCCCGTAGTGGGCGGCGGAGGTGAGGTCGTGCATCGCCGCCACGACGGTCAGGCCGGTCTCGCGGCGCATGGAGTCCACCAGGTCGAGCACCTGCTGCTGGTGGCCGATGTCCAGCGCGCTGGTGGGCTCGTCGAGCAGCAGGACCCGCGGTTCCTGGGCCAGCGAGCGGCCCAACACCACCCGCTGCAGCTCACCGCCGGACAGCGTCGTGGCGGTGCGCGAGGCCAGGTCGTGCAGGTCCAGGCGATTGATGACGCGGTCGACGACCTCGTGGTCGTCGGCGCTCTCGGTGCCGAACCGGCCGATGTGCGGGGTGCGGCCGAGCCCGATGAGTTCGCGCGCCGTGACCCCCTCGGGGACGACCGGGCGCTGCGGCATCATCGCCACGGTCCGTGCCACCCTGCGGCGACCCGCGCGGCGCGGGGTCAGCCCGTCGACCTCGATGTGACCGGCGGCGGGGATGAGCCCGGCGAGCGCGAACAGCAGGGTCGTCTTGCCGGAGCCGTTGGGGCCCACCAGGGACACCCACGAGCCGGCGTCCACGGCGAGGTCGACGCCGTGGAGGATGGCCGTGCGGTCCCGGGTGACGCGCAGGTCGCGGCAGGCCAGGGCGACCGGCGCGGGTGACGCGGCCGCCGCGGGTGACGCCGGTGGTGTGGCGGTCATATGTGCCCCCGGCTGCGGCGCAGGACGATGAGGAAGAACGGGGCGCCGATCGCGGCGGTGACCACTCCGATGGGCAGCTCGGCCGGGCTCATCGCGGTGCGGGCGACGACGTCGGCCAGGATGAGGAACGCCGCGCCTACCAGCAGCGACACCGGCAGCAGCAGGCGGTGCCCCGGCCCGATGAGCATCCGCACGGCGTGCGGGATGACGATGCCCACGAACCCGATCAGGCCCGACACGGACACCACCGCCGCCGTGCCGAGGGTGGCCACGCTGATGAGGACCAGGCGCACCCGCGCCGGGGCGATCCCCAGCGTCGCGGCCTCGGCGTCCCCGACCGCCATCACGTCGAGGGTGCGGCGGAACAGGGCGATCACGGCCACCGCCACGAGCACGTACGGCAGCACCGTCCGCACGTCGGTCCAGCCGCTGGTCGTGAGGCGGCCGAGCGTCCACGAGTACACCTGCCGCAGGGTCTCGTCGTGGCGCTGCATGAAGAACGTCTGGATGGCGCTGGCGAACGCCGCCACGGCGACGCCGGCGAGGATGATGACCACCTCGCTGCGTCCACCGCCGACACTGCGGCCCAGCGTGTAGGTGGCCAGCACCGCGATCATGCCGCCGGCGAACGCGGCGGGCGGCACCATCGCCGAGCCCATCGCGCCGCCCACGACGATCGCCAGGGTGGCGCCCAGCCCCGCCCCGCTGGACACCCCGAGCAGGTACGGGTCGGCGAGCGGGTTGCGGAACACGCCCTGGTAGGTGGCCCCGGCGATCGCGAGCATCGCGCCGACGATCGCGCCCAGCACCACGCGTGGGATGCGGATCTCCCAGAGGATGACCTGCTGACGTTCGGTGAACCCCGAGTTGATGTCGACGAGCGGCAGCCGGCCCACCAGTTCGAGCACCACGCCGCCCGGGGTGAGGCCGGCCGGGCCGATGAGGGTGCCGAGCAGGACCGCCGCGGCCAGCAACAGCGTCGCCCCGCCCAGCACGAGGGCGCGGCGGGGCGACGGGCGGGTCACGAGGCGGGCTGGTTCGCGGGGCTCTCCGCGGTCTCCGGCGCGGCGTCGGGCACCGCGGTGACGATCGCGGCGACCTCGCGCATGAAGTCCACGATGCGCGGGCCCCAGCGGCTGGCGAGGTCCTCGTCCACCACGTGGACCCGGTCCTCGCGCACGGCGGTGAGCCCGTCCCAGCCCGGTCGCTCGGCCACGACCTCGGGCGTGATGCCGCAGCACTGGCCGTCGGCGAGGAACACCAGGTCCGGGTCGGCCTCGAGGATGAGTTCCTCGGACAGCTGCGGGTAGGGGTTGTCGCCCGTGGCGATCGAGGTCAGGCCGAGCAGGGAGTAGATCTCGCCGACGTAGGTGTCGTCGGTGACGGTGTAGTAGGTGTCGTCGAGTTCGTGGAAGTACGTCAGCGGCGTCTCGCGCTCCGGCACGGAGGCGACGATCTCGTCGATCTCGCTCTGCATCCGCGACACGAGTTCGGCGGCCTCGCCGATGTGCCCGGTGGCCGCCCCGACCTGCTCGAGCTGGGTGTAGGTGTCGTCGAGGGTCTGCGCGGCGGGCAGCTGCAGCACCTCGACGCCGGAGCGTTCGAGGCCGGCCACGATGTCCCCGGTGTCGTCGGTGAGCACGACGAGGTCCGGCGCGTATCCCAGGATCGCCTCGAGGTTGGGCGTGTACCCGGACAGGTCGGTGACCGGGGCGTCGGAGGGGAAGTCGGACCGCTCGTCGACCGCCACGACGCTGTCCCCGGCGCCGACGGCGTAGAGCATCTCGGTGGTGGTGGGGGCCAGCGACACGATCGCCTGCGGTTCCTCCGCCGCGGCGGAGGTCTGGTCGGCCGGGGCCGGCTCGTCGCCGCCGGTGCCGCTGCCGCTGCACGCGGTGGCGACCAGCGCCAGGGCGGCCAGGGGGGCGAGCAGCAGCGAGCGGGCTCGTGGATGGTGCATGGCATCCTCCGTGATTCGGAGGAAGAAAACAGCTCGGGCCGCGGCCTGGGCCGCTGCACGCGACCGTCCTTCGTCCGAGGTCAGTACGTACGGCTGCCGCGGAACCGGCCGACCTGGCTCGCCCGTCCTGAGACGGGATCACAGTTGCGGGACAGCGTCGGATTCGCACCGACTTCCGCCGAGTTGCCGCGGGGTCCGACGCTGGTGGCCGGACCCGTCGAGGGTATCCCACCCGTCGTCGCGTCCGCCCATCCCATACATCCGCTGTCGCCCCTGTCCGAGCCGTCCCCGCGCCTGGCCGGGGCGGGGCGAGGTCACGCGGAGCTGGTGACGACGGTCGGGGAGGATGGATCGCGATACCTGTCGGCAGTGGGAGAGGACCGTGGAGATGACGACGACGACGAGTTCTGCAGGCGAGGGGCCTTCGGCCGCGGATCTGCGCGAGCAGGGTTTCGCGACCAGGCGCGAGGTGATGAGCGACGACTTCGTCGACCGGGCCATGGACCGGGCTGTCGGGACGGAGTCGGAGGCGATCCAGCACGTGGTCGCAGAGAACGTGTGGGGCAACATCTGGAACCGGCCCGGGTTGGACCGACGGGATCGCAGCCTGCTTAATATCGGGATGCTCGTGGCACTGCGCGCGGACGCCGAGCCGGCGGGGCATGTACGCGGCGGGTTGACCAACGGGTTGACCCGCGAGGAGATCACCGAGGCGGTCATACACGCCTCGGAGTACTGCGGCGCGCCGGCGGCCCTCGCGGCGACGAGGACCGTCCAGACCGTCTTCGACGACCTCGACGGGTGATCGCCCACACGGCCCAAGGACGTCATGGACGTCAGGTAGTCTCGACACGAGAGTGACAGACGCCACCCCTCGATCAAGGAGCCCCTCATGAAGAGCACGATGATGCCGGAGCAGTTGAACATCAGCACGATCCTGCAGTTCGGTGCGACCGTCCACTCCGATGCGGTCGTCACCACCTGGACCGATCAGGGACCACGGAAGATCACCTACGGCGATCTGGGCAAGCACGCCGCGCAGCTGGCCAACGCGCTGCGTTCCCTGGGGGTCGACGGTGACCAGCGGGTCGCCACATTCCAGTGGAACAACTCCGAGCACTTGGAGGCCTACCTCGCGATCCCGTCCATGGGCGCCGTGCTGCATCCGCTGAACATCCGGCTGTTCCCGGACCAGCTCGAGTTCGTGGCCAACCACGCAGAGGACAAGGTCGTGATCGTCGACCCGAGCCTCGTCCCGCTCCTGCAGCCGCTCCTGCCCCGGTTCTCGACGGTCGAGCACGTCATCGTCACCGGTGGGGGCGCCGCGAACCTCGAGGCTCCCGAGGGCATCCAGGTGCACGACTACGACGCGCTCCTCGCCGCCCAGCCCACCGAGTTCGATTGGCCGGAGGTCGACGAGAACTCCGGCGCCGCGATGGCCTACACCTCGGGCACCACCGGCGACCCGAAGGGCGTCGTCTACTCGCACCGGTCGATCTACCTCCACTCGATGCAGGTGTGCATGTCCGACGGCATGGACATCTCGCTCGACGACAACGTGCTGGCGATCGTGCCGATGTTCCACGCCATGTCGTGGGGCCTGCCGTACGCCGCGTTCATGGTGGGCGCCTCGCTGCTCATGCCGGAGCGTTTCCTACAGCCCGAGCCGCTGGCCGCGATGATCGCCTCCGAGCGTCCGACGCTGGCCGCCGCCGTCCCCACGATCTGGCAGGCAGTGGACGCGTACAGCGTGGACCACCCCATCGACATGTCGAGCTTCCGTGCGGTCGTCGTGGGCGGCAGCTCGTGCCCGCCGGAGCTGATCCGCAAGTTCCGGGACAAATACGGGATCAACATCGTCCACGCGTGGGGCATGACCGAGACCTCGCCCATCGGCACCCTGTCCCGCCCGAAGGCCTCCCTGCCGGAGGAGAAGCAGTTCGAGCTCCGCATGACGCAGGGCCGACTCATCGCCGGCGTGAAGGCCCGTATCGTCGACGATTCCGGCCAGGCCCTGCCATGGGACGGCGAGTCCGTCGGCGAGCTGGAGGTCCGCGGCCCGTGGATCACCGGCAGTTACTACAAGGTGGACGCCTCGGACTCCTTCGACGACGGCTGGCTGCGCACCGGCGACGTGGGGTATATCAAGCCCGAGGCGTTCCTGCAGCTCACCGACCGCGCGAAGGACATCATCAAGTCCGGTGGCGAGTGGATCTCGTCCGTCGAGGTGGAGAACTACCTCCTCGAGCACCCGTCCGTGGCGGAGGCCGCCGTGATCGGTGTCCCCGACCCCAAGTGGGACGAGCGGCCGCTGGCCACCATCGTCGTCAAGGACGGTGTGCCCGACCCGAGCGTCGAGGAGCTGCGCGATCACCTGGCCGAACGGATGGCCAAGTGGCAGGTGCCCGAGAAGTTCGCGTTCGTCCACGAGATCCCCAAGACCTCCGTCGGCAAGCTCGACAAGAAGCGCATCCGCGTCTCGCATTCCGACGGCGAACTCACCGTGGTGAACGCCCTGGAGAACTAGGCAGGCGGAAGGTCGAACGCGGGAACGCGTCGTCGGCCAGCGGAGGGCCCGGGATTGCGGTATGACCGCCCCCGGGCCCTGCTTCTGCGCTACTGGCTGCTCGGTGCCAACCGTCCCGCCGGCCGCCACGCCGGCCGCCACGCTGGCCGCCGCCACGCTGGCCGCCGCCACGCTGGCCGTCCCGCCGGCCGACACGCTGGCCGTCCCGCCCCCCCGCCGTCGCGGCATCATCGCCGAGCAGAGGATTTCGCTCAGACCCACTCGGGCGATACAGGCGAAATCCTCTGGACGGCGGAGGCGGGGCGGGCGGCGGGTCAGTTCGCGGCGACGCGTGCCAGCGGCCGGAGCGAGACGGGCAGTCCGTCCGCGGGGTAGGGCAGCGAGTCGTTCTTCATGGGCGGCACGTAGGCCAGCGGGACCGACCACTCGAAGTGGCGTAGCAGCGCGCTGAGCACCAGCTTGGACTCGAGGTTGGCGAAGATTATGCCGAGGCACTTGTGCACCCCGCCGCCGAACGGCTCCCACGCGAAGCGGTGCGACTTGTCCTCCCGCCGCTCGTCGGAGAAGCGTTCGGGGTCGAAGATCTCCGGGTCCGTCCAGTACTCGGGCATGTGGTGCGAGTACAGCGGCATGATCGAGGTGAGTCGTCCGACCGGGATCTCCACGCCCAGGATCTCGGTGTCCTTGACCGCCTTGCGCGCCATCACCGGCACCGGCGGGTGCAGGCGTAGCGACTCCTTCATCACCAACGCCAGATCGGGCAGCTCCTCCAGCTCGGCCATGGTGGGGTTCGGACCCAGGTCCTGGCACTGGCGGCGGAGCCGCTCCTGCCACTGGACGTCGCGGCCGAGCTCGTAGACCATCGACGTCACCGTGCTCGTGGTGGTGTCGTGCGCGGCCATGAGCAGGAAGATCATCTGGTTGATGATGTCGTCGTCGTCGATCCCGCCGGAGGCGTCCGCCACCTGGCACAGGGCGGAGAACAGGTCCTCTCCCGGGTTGGCGCGCCGGGCCGGCAGGTGGCGGCGCAGGAACTCCTCGAGCAGCCGGCGCCCCCGCGCCGCTCGGCCCCACTTGGTGAACGGCACCGCGGTGGAACGGACATAGCCGTTCGCGGCCTGGACGCAGTCGACGAACGCTGTGTTGACCTTGTCGAGCTCCCCGGGCGCGGCGTATTCGGCGCCACCCATGAACACCTCGGTCGCCAGGTCGAGGGTGTGCGTCTTGAGCGCGGGATAGATCTGGAACGCCCGGTCCGGGCCCCAGGCGCCGATGCCCTCGTCGACCAGCGGGGCGAGCCCGCGGGTGTAGCCCTCGAGCCGGGGACGGGTGAACGCCTCCTGCATGATGTGCCGGTAGTGGTGGTGCTCCTCGAAGTCGAGCAGCATCAGCCCGCGGTTGAAGAACGGCCCCACCAGGTATCCCCAACCGGGGCCGCTGGCGAACGCCTTGTCCGCGTTCTGCAGGGCGGCCTGGCAGGCGTCGGGGCCGATCAGGGCGGTCCACGTGGCGCCGAGGAAGTTCAGGTCGGAGACGGGGCCGTGATCGCGATAGCGGCGGGCCATGGTCGCCAGCGGGCTGTGGACGTATTCGAGCGTGCCGCCGAGGATCGGCAGCTTGGAGCGCAGTGGGGCCGGGCCGGGTCGGTAGACCCTCTCCCGCGGATCACCAGGGATGGACATCAGGCACCTCGTTGTCGGGTGACCCCAGTGTGTGACAGCCGTCACTAGTTGTCACTCGATTACCGAAACCGGCGGTGTCGTTTCTTTCACCCGGCCCGGCCAGCCGGCAGTCCCGCCGGCCGTGACACCGCCGGCCGGCCGCCCCCCGACTCAGGCTCGGGCGACCAGCGCGTCGATGTCCACGCCGTCGGGCAGAGCGCCGTACTCGGCCGAGCGGTCGTCGCCGAGCCGGGCCAGGCAGAACGCCTCCGCGACCGGGGCCGGTGCGTGGGCCAGCAGGACCGCGCCCTGCTGGGCCAGCGCCATCGCCTCCACCAGGCGGCGGGCGATCCCGGGGGCGGCGCCCGGGTCGGCGGCCGCGCGGCCGATCAGCGCGCGCACCCGCTCGACGTGCCGGTCGTACAGCTCGTGACCGCCCAGCTGCGCGGCCAGTTCGGCGTCGAACGCGGCCACGGACTCCGGTTCGCGGGCCATCGCGCGCAGCACGTCGAGCGCGATGACGTTGCCCGAGCCCTCCCACACCGCGAGGACCGGCTGCTCCCGGTAGCGGCGGGCGAGCGGGAACGACTCGGTGTACCCGTTGCCGCCGAGGCACTCCAGCGATTCGTAGGCGTGGTTCGGCCCGCGCTTGCAGATCCAGTACTTGGCGACCGCGGTGGCGAGCCGGCGGTAAGGGGCGAACTCCTCGTCGTCGTAGGCCGAGGCCAGACGCAGCGCGGTCCACGTCGCGGCCTCCGCCTCGAGCTGCAGGTCCGCCAGGACCGCGGCCATCGCGGGCTGGTCCACCAGCGTCGCGCCGAACGCGGCCCGGTGCCGGGCGTGCCACGCCGCCTCGGCCACGCCCTGGCGCATGCCCGCCGCCGCGCCGAGCACGCAGTCCAGGCGGGTCCGGCCGACCATCTCGATGATCGTGCGCACCCCGCGGCCGGGTTCGCCGACCATCCAGCCGAGCGTGCCGTCGAACTCCACCTCCGAGGACGCGTTGGACTTGTTGCCCAGCTTGTCCTTGAGACGCTGCACGAGGAACGGGTTCTGCTCGCCGCCGGGCAGGACCCGCGGGACGAGGAAGCAGCTCAGGCCGGCCGGCGCCTGCGCCAGGACGAGGAACGCGTCCGACTGCGGGGCCGAGCAGAACCACTTGTGCCCGCGCAGGACGTGGCAGTCACCGTCACCGACGGGCTCGGCGGTGGTGGTGTTGGCGCGGACGTCCGAGCCGCCTTGCTTCTCGGTCATGGCCATCCCGAACAGCACGCCCGACTTGGTGGCGGGGTCGCGCAGCTCAGGGTCGTACACCGTCGACAGCAGCGCCGGCTCCCACTCGGCGGCCAGCTCGGGGCTCAACCGCAGCGACGGGACCACCGCGTGCGTCATCGACAGCGGGCACCCGTGGCCGGCCTCGATCTGCGACACCAGCATGAACCCCACGGCCCGCTCGACGTTCGCCCCCGGCCCCGGGTCGGCCCACGCCGAGGTGTGCAGCCCGCGGGACACCGAGTACTCCATGATCCGGTGGTAGGCGGGGTGGAACTCGATCTCGTCGACCCGGTTGCCCCACCGGTCGTGCGCGCGGTGCACCGGCGTGAGGGTGTTGGCCAGCTCCGCGTCGTGTTGGTACTGCTCGGTGCCCACGTGGCGGCCGATCTCGTGGAACCTCTCGACGCGGGCGTGCGGCGAGAACACCGCGACGGCCTCCTGCAGTGCCGGGTTGAGGGCGTACTCGTCCACGTCCACGCGGGGCGGCGCCTGGTTGAGGACCACGTGGGTACTGCGGTGTCGGGTCGAGGACATGGGTGCTCCCCTCTAGTTCTTGAGATGCTCAGTTCTTGAAATACTCAGTTCTTGAAATACATAAGCTGCGTGCCCGTGGCGAGCAGCGTGCCGTCGCGGCTCCACAGGCGCGCGGCCTCGTCGTGGTAGTTGCCGTGGAACCGGTGCGAGTGCACGCTGCCGAGCAGGAAGTCCGTGCCCTGGGCGGCGATCTCGTCGGCGGTGGCCAGGAAGTGGATCGTCAACGTCACCGTGCCCGCCGGGACCGGCCGACCGAGCCGGAGGAACGACCTCGGGAAGAACGAATCACACAGGGACGCCAGTGCGAGATGGTCGAGTCCGCGGGGCTGGACGTCGCGGATCCACATCGTCGTCGTCGACTCCGGTTGCTCCTCACCGGAGGCCACGTCGTCCCACCCGCCGGTGACGAACCGCATGTCGTAGTTGTCGACCCACCGCACGCCGCGGTCCGACGCCGCGGCGGTGAGCTCCTCCGGCGCGGGGACGGCCGGCGGGGCGGTCTCGGTCTCCGACCACGTCTCGCGGCGCAGGCCGGTGATCGCGGTGGCGGTGGTGACGACCTCGTCGCCCTGGCGCATCTCCACCCACCAGTGCTGGTTGGAGCGGTTGGTGCGGGCGGGGCGGGCCTCGATCTGGAACTCGCCCTCGGCGACGGGCCCGGCGTAGTTGAGGGTCAGCGCGAGCGGGTCGCCGTGCTTGTCGGGGTGCTGCAGGATCGCGCCCAGCATGGTGGCCGCGGTGATGCCGCCGAACGGCCCCACCATGTTGGCCCACGCGGCGTGGGTGCGGCCGCGGAAGCGGTTCTCGCCGATCGGTTCCAGCGCGACGGCCTCGTCGAACACGTGGGTGGGGGCGTCCTGACCGGTCACGGGACCTCCTGTGGGGCGAGGGGATGGGCGCGGGGGTGGGCGCGAGGATGGGCGCGGGCTCACCGTACCGAGGAGAGGGGCGACGACGACGAGGAACGCCCGCCACCGGGGATCGTCCGGCTTTTCTCGGGGTTACGAGGCAGCGGCCGCGCAGGTGGGGCGGGTGAAACCCGTTGACGCCCTTGACGACGTTTATATAGTAAAGATGACCTCACAATGGGTGTGGCTCCGAGCGTGCAGGAGACGCGCGATGACCGGACTGCCCAAGTTCGCCGCCTCGAGAACGCTGATCGCTGCCGTGGCGGCGCTCGCCGCCGTGCTCGTGGTGGCGTTCGGCGTGGTGGCGCTGGTCCGTCCCGGAGGCGACCGCTCGGAACCGGTGGCCACCGACGCCACGACGTCCTCCCCCGAGACCTCTCCCTCGTCGCCCCGCATGTCGCAGCTCGCGCCGCGCTCCTCGGCGCCGGAGGTCACCGGGATGCTCGAGGTGTCGGGGCCGGAGTGCGATGCCGGGGTGATCAACTCCGACCTGTTGTACCCGAACAGCGGCGCGCGGATCATCGACTGCGGGTCCGGGTGGGCGGTCATGGCCAGCGCGGTGTCGGGCGACCCCTACTGGGTCGCGTACTCGGACGGCAGGTGGCGCAGGGTCGGGAGGATATCGATCTACGCGGGAACCTGCTCGGACGAGGCGATCGCCCGGGGCGCCCCGGCGTGGATGGCGAGCAAGCACCTGGGGGACTGCTCGTCACGGGGCCGGAGCGCCCCGCCGGCGCTGGGGGCGGCGACGGTCGCGTCCACGCCCACGCCTCGCGCGACGACCGTGTCCCCGGCCGCGACCTCCCCGACTCGCACGAGTACGCGGACCGCGTCGCCGTCGGAAGAGTCCACATCATCGCCGGCCAGCACCACGCGGACCACTGCCACCACGCCGGCGTCCTCCACGCCCACCCAGGTGCCGACATCCACCTCGCCGGGCAATGACGCGGCCGCGGACGGCGGGTAGCGACGCGAAAGGGATCCGGATCGGGCGTCGGTCGGGAGAGAATCTGGATCATGCAGCCAGTCCAGACGCCGACGTTCGCCGAACTCACCGAGGGGCGGATCGCCCCGCCCATGGCCGCCCGCCCGGGCCCGGACCTCGCGGCGGCGGGGTTCACGGAGTCGGAGTGGGCGGCGGCCGGTGAGGCGGTGTCCTACTCGGTCGGCGAACTGCCCACCGACGGGCGCATCCAGCTGGCTCAGGCCGATTCGGAGCCGTTCGCCACCCGGGTGCTGGTCCGCCGCCCCGACGCCGCCCGGTTCAGCGGCGTGGTGCTGGTGGAGTGGCTCAATGTCAGCGGCGGCCAGGACGCCGCGCCGGAGTACACCTACCTCGCCGACGAGATCGTCCGCGCCGGCCACGCGTGGGTCGGGGTGTCGGCGCAGTTCATCGGCGTGGAGGGTGGCGACGCCGCCGTAGGGATGGGCGGGCAGACCGTCGGCCTGCGGGCGCAGCGGGCCGAGCGCTACGGCGAGCTCCGCCACCCGGGGGACGCGTACTCGTACGACATCGTGACCCAGGTGGGCCGGTTCTGCCGCGAGGCGCGCGACGACGGCCCGCTGGCCGGGCTGGTGCCGGATACGGTGCTCGCGATCGGGGAGTCGCAGTCGGCGATCGCCCTGACCTCCTACATCGACGGTGTGCACCCGCTGGTCGGCGTGTTCGACGGGTTCCTGCTGCACAGCCGTGGTGGGGGCGCGCTGCCGTTCGACGACCGGGGCTGCGCGGCCGGCATCGCCACCGCCGTCCGCTCGTCCACCATGCTCCTGCGCGACGATCTCGACACCCCCGTGCTGGTCGTCCAGGCCGAAGGTGACCTGGGCGGGTTGCTCGACTCGGCCCGCTCGCGCCAGCCCGATTCGGAGAACGTGGTGACCTGGGAGATCGCAGGCCAGGCGCACGCGGACGCCTACCAGTTGGGCGAGCTGGCGGGCCTGGTCGACTGCGGGGGCGCCATCAACAGTGGCCAGCAGGTGTTCGTGGTGCGGGCCGCGTTGCGTCACCTGGTGTCGTGGGTGGCTGGCGGGGCGCGCCCGCCTGCCGCGCCGCCGGTCGAGCTCGACGACGAGGAGGTGGTCCCCGGCGATCTGGGCATCGGCCGGGGTGGCGTGCGGACCCCGGCCGTGGAGGCGCCGGTCGAGAGATTGGTCGGTGCGCCGTACCCGCAGTCCGCGCCGTTCTGCATGCTCCTCGGTCGCACGGAGGAGGTGGCCGAGGAGCAGTTGCGTCAGCGGTGGTCGGGCCGCGAGGAGTACCTGCGCGCCTATGAGGAGGCCACGGACCGGCTCATCGCGGAGGGCTTCCTGCTGGCCGACGACCGCGCGGAGATTCTCGCCGACGCCCGCCCGGAGCGCATCAGCTGGTGAGCGCGGGCTGGCTGGGGGCGCATCTGTTCCGATGAAGTACACCCGTGCGGGACGACGGGCGATCCGACATCGCCGCTGTGTCGCAGGGTCGGATTTGTCAGTTATGAATCGTCGTCCCGTGGGGTCTGGTATCTATTGATACAGATTCCGGGCGAAAGGGTCTTCCGATGGCTGAACGGATCGGGACGTTGCTCAACCGTTCTGGTGACGGTGGCCAGGAGGTGCTCATCGTCAGCCGCGGGAGCGTGCGGACTCGGTTCCGTCGCCGGGACGAGTTGGGTTGGAACTTTCGGGTGGAGTCGACGGACTCGGAGAACGTCATCGAGCGGAACCCGAAGCGAAAGCCAAGGACGGACCCGAAGTCGGATCCGGTTCGCCGGGTGTCGCGTCCGCGTGGGCAGCGGGTGGCGTATGTGCGGGTGTCGGCCGCTGATCAGAATGAGGCGCGTCAGCTCGAGTCGGTGGGGGAGTGCGACCGGGTTTACGTCGAGAAACAGTCGGCTCGATCGCGAGCGGATCGCGTGAAGCTCGAAGAGTGCATCAGGTACCTACGAGATGGTGACGAGCTGGTTGTCGCGTCGATGGACAGGCTTGCCCGTTCCCTGGTGGATCTCAAGCAGATCGTTGGTGAAATCACCGCGAAGGGTGCGAGAGTGGAGTTCGTTCACGAGCGGGCCACGTATGCCGCCGGCGCCCAGGATCCTCGAGCGGATCTGATGCTGTCACTGCTCGGGGCGTTCGCCGAGTTCGAGCGGGCCATCATTCGCGAACGCCAGGCTGAGGGCATCGCCATCGCCAAGGCGAAAGGCAAGTACAAGGGGCGCAAACGCGCCCTGACCGACGAGCAGGTCGACAATGCCCGCGCCCGCATCGACGCGGGGGAGGGGCCGTCAGCGATCGCACGAGATCTCGGCGTGGGTCGATCTACGCTGTACCGGGCACTTCAGCGCGTGGAAGTGAGTGGCACCGACACGTCCCGTTAGGTCACTCATCACGCAGTACTTCGCGTGGGGCACGTCTGCGCTCAAGTGCCTAATCAATGCCACTTAAATGCGTCCTTGAGTGGCCCCTCTGATTAGATCCCAACAACCAGAGGCTCGGCGTTGTCGGACCAGTGTGATCTGCTAGCTCAGTCCGTTCGAGGGAAGGCCATCCGTGACGCCCCATCCAGATGCAACACGGTCTAGCTCGCCATACCGTGCGATTGGACCCCACAATGAGACTCGAACCATCCCCGACAGGATCGGGTTGCGCGTTTGGGTAGCCGCTGGTGGCCGGTGCGCTATGTGCAATAAGCAGTTGCTCGACGATCAGTACACCGGTGTAGGGGTCTCGGTCGGACAGCTTGCTCACATCGTCGGTTGGTCCACGAGCTCCGGTTCGCCGCGAGGAGGCGATCCTTTGCCAGCCGATGACCGCAACAGCGAAGACAACCTAATGTTGCTCTGTTACGACCAGCATCGAGTCATTGACAACGCCAGCATGTGGGACAGATACGACGTCGACATGTTGCGCCGCATCAAGCGTGAGCATGAACTGCGGATCCGACAGCTGACCGCCCTACGTGATGAGGATCGAACGGCCGTCCTGCGTGTTGTAGGAGCGATCCGGGGCGCAGGCGTGACCGTCAATCCCCAGACCGTGGCGGCCACTTTGCTGTCCGACTCGCGGTACCCCGACTACAGTTTGATCGGTATCGACGAGCTGGAGGTCGATCTGCGGCAGCTTCCCGGGGAGGCGGAGACCGCAGACGTGTACTGGCTGGCTGGAGTCGCGATGATCAAGGACCGGCTTCGGTTGCTGAGTGCCCGAATCGCCAGCGAGTCCGTCCAGCATATTTCGGTGTTCGCGTTTGCCCGGATCCCCTTCCTAGTTGCACTCGGCGCGGAACTGGACGACGCGACGCCGGTGCGGATCTAGGCGAAACGACGCGGCGACGACGAGGGGTGGGGCTGGCTGCCTGATGCGGACGGGGCGTGTCAGATGGTCTGTGTGAGTTGAGCCGGAGGAGGAATCATGAACGCTATGGCTGTTGACGACCACGACGCTACGGATGTATCAGATGCTGCTGGGCTTCGCCGGGAGGTGTTCTCGGATGCGCTGATTGATCACGTACTCGCCGAGACCCG
>NZ_JAUMSR010000003.1:0-81093 GCF_032905965.1 Dietzia sp. IN118
CTGCGGGACTGTTGGCCTTCCACCGCCAGGACGGTGATGAGCAGTGGCGGACGACGTTCACGATCATCACGCGGACGGGTGAGGATGCGGCCGGCGAGGTGCACGACCGCATGCCGGTCTTTGTGACTCCTGCTTCGTGGAGTACCTGGTTGGCCCCGGAGAAGCTCGAGAAGGACCAGGTCGGAGACGTGCTGGATCTGCTGGACGTCGAGTCGCGGGCGGTGGCGTCGACTCTTCGAACCCGTCCTGTGTCGCGGGCGGTTAACAACGTCCGGACCTTGGACCGCCGCGACGCCGGCCTGATTGAGGCGGTTACTCGCGGTGGTGGTGATCGCTGACAGTTCGGCCCTGGCGGTAGCGAGGTTTGCCGTCGGCGCCGTTGCGGTAGCGGCGGGGGTTGCGGGCGAGTCTGCGCAGGGCGCGCAGTAGTTCGATGGTGCGCGCCTCCCCCAGCTCGGTGATGGCGTCTCGGTAGGCGCCCTGCTTGGTGGGGTCGACATTTGGGAGGCCGGCCACGACGAGGTGCCACCGTAGGAGTTCGAGGAACTGTGCTTCGCCTGCTTGCTCGGCTGCTCGGCGCAGTGGGCCCAGCAGTTCGTCCATGTGGCGCACCCTAGGTGTCGGCTCCGACAAGGGTCGGTTAGTGCAGGTCTCGGGCGGCGATGAGTCCGGTGATGAAGTCGGTGACGCGGTCGGCTTCGGCGTCGGTGAGGTCGAAGCGTTGGCCTCCGACGATGGTGCGAGCGGGGCCGAGTGGTTCTAGCCCGTAGAGGACTCGAGTGGTGGCTGACAGTGCGGCTCGGTTGGCGATGGATTCGATGGTGCAGTCCAGCGCTTCTGCGATTGCGGTGAGCTGGTCCCGGCCGATGACGGCGGGCGGCGTGGCCTGTCGGTAGGAGGTGGGTTGGGATTGGCCGCGTTCCCAGGCGCTAATCCAGGGGGATTTCACTCCGATGGCCACTGCCAGTTTGAGCTGGGTGAGTCCGGCCTCCATGCGTGCGGCGCGGATGGCGCGGCCGAGTGATCGGGCTTCGTCTGGGGTCACCGGGGCTCCCTATCTTTTGTGCCGGTGTTGAGGGTGGCCAAGACGGCCCAGTGTCCGTCGCTGCAGGTGACGTCGAGGACGGTGACGGCCGGAGTCGACCCATGCTGGCTAGTAGCTGCGATGCGGTGGTCGAGGTCGATATGGGCGTGCAGCTCGGTGGGGCCTGTCCCGACAATGAACGTCATTCCTGCCCCTCTCCCCCACTGGTTGGTCTGCCGGTGAGGTCGGCGCGGCGTGTGGTTTCGCGGCGCATGGCGCGGCCTTGGTCAAGGAGGATCTCGAAGAGGTCGTCGGTGGGCGCTTCGGTGCTGGCACGGGTCAGCTCAGCGGCGGTGCGGGCGAAGCGGCGGCGGTAGGCGGCGTCGAGGACGTCGGTGGCGAGGGTGCGCACTCCGATGGCGGGGGTTCCGAGTAGTGCGACGACCTGGAGAGCGTCGGCGAGGAGCCGTCCTTGGTGGCCGGCCATGCGGCCGGCGTTGGTGAGTGCGGCGAGCACCCGCGGGGCGTGGTGGGGTTCTCCTGCCGCGATGAGATCGGCAATGACCTGGAAAAGGTCGCCGTATCGGGGGCCTAGGAAGTCGCTTGCCTCGAGGTGGCGGGTGATGTGGCGAGCTTCGGTGGTGTCGGTGGTGTGCAGCAGGGCGCAGAGGAGTGCTGCTTCGGGGTCAAGTTCGGGGACGGTGGGTGCGTCGTCGGTGGCGGCGAGGTCGTCGACGTCGACCGGGTCGGCGGTGGCCTGCGGGTCCTCGGTCATGGTGTGCATTGTGTGTCCCCTCCCCTGCTGGTGGGTGGTTCAGGCGGCGTTGTGGGTGAGGTTCTTGATGCGGTCGGGTCGGAATCCGGCCCAGTGGTCGGTGCCGGCGACGACTACGGGGGCCTGGAGGTGGCCGAGGGCCATGACGTAGTCGCGGGCTTCGGTGTCGGTGGTGATGTCGACGAGCTCGTAGTCCAGGCCGGCCTTCTCGAGCGCCTTGATGGTGGCGCCGCACTGCACGCACTGGGGCTTGGTGTACACGGTGATGGCCATGGCGGTGGTCCTTTCGGTCGTGGTGTCCGTCTGCCTCGCGGCGATGGGCGGGGGTTGTGGGTCAGGCGGCGTAGATCGCGCGGCGGATGGTGCCGACGATCTCGGTGTCGTCTTCGTCGGCGACGACGGTGACCCGGTCCTCATGAACGGTGAGCGGGTTGACCGAGAGGTCGAGGACTGTGGCGAGCGTGGCGGCGGCCTCCCAGGGCTCGGTCGCGGTGACGGAGTAGGTGATGCGGGCCATGGCTGGCTCCTTTCGGGTTCGGGGTGAGTGGCCTTGTGGCCTGCTCTGCTTCTAGTGTACACGCATCATGCGTGTATAGTGCGTCTATGGCGCGTTAATGTGCTCTCACCTGCGGGTTTTCGCACCACCGCCTCGGCTGTGCCGTTCGCGCAGTGTCCCCCTTTCCCTGACACCTGCCGATCGTGTGGGCCGCGAACCGGAGGCAAGAGAGGGCACCCGGGCGGACGCGGGGAATCTGCGGCGAAATAAGCGAGCGCAGCGAGCGCGTCGCAGATTGGTCGTGGCCGGCCGGGCGACGGCGAAGCCGGCGCCGACCTTGACGCAGGGAGCGGAACACAAAGACTCGCAGTGGCAGGGAAAGAGGGCCACCCACCGGTTCGCCCCACCACCGGGCAGTGCCGGCGTCCACGGCCAGGGATCTACGCCTCGGGAGTCTGCGGGCGGTGTTGCACGCGGGAGCTGGCCCCAGTCGACCCGCGGCGGCCGGGCAGATAGTGGTTCTAGTGGGTGAGGGTGGTGGTGGCTCGGAGGGAGGCGAGGAGGTCGGTGCGTCCGGTTGGGGTGATGCGGGGTGCGATGACGGCGTGGGGTTCGTCGCCCAGGGCGATGAGGTGGGCGTGGTGTTTGTAGGGGTCGTCGGCGTGGATGTCGATGGTGGTGGCTGCGGCGTGGTGTGCGGCGAGGTCGAGGGCTTCGGCGTGGCTGCCGGTGGTGGTCAGGGTGTCCTGGTGGAGGAGTTGGCCTGTGGGGGTGGTCGTGGTGATGGTGACGATGTGCATGGGTCTACCTCTTGTAGGTGGTGCGGCCGCCGGCGCGGAAGGGGCTGGTGTCGGAGTGGTAGGGCTTGCCGTCGTTGTATTCGGCGTCGAGGCGGTCGAGCAGCTCCTCGAAGGCGCGGACGGTGAAGGCGACGGCGCTGGGCAGGTCCTCGTCCTTGTCGAGGGCTTCGCAGGTGCCCCAGATGCGTTCGACCAGGTCGGCTGGCAGGCGCATGTTCCAGTTGCGGTATTCGGGGGCGTCGGCCGGCCGTGGGGTGCCCTCCCCTGCTGCGGCTTGGGCGACGAGGCTGTCGGTGGTCTTGCGCTTGCGGACGGGCGGTGTGGCGGCCATGGGTTCAGGTCCTTTCGGCGGTCAGGGTGGTGAGCAGCTCGTGGAAGCTGTCGCGGACGGTGACGGCGGCGATGTCGCGGAGCTCGTCGAGTCCTTGACCGTTGGCGGCGGCTTCGGCGATGAAGGCGCGGCGTGGGATGTCGTGGGGGTGGACGGTGTAGCCGGATTGGGTGGCCCAGTCGCGGATCTCGGTGGCGACGCGGCCGTGGGTGGCGGTGCGGGTGGTGTCGCGCAGGTTGATGAGGATGTCGGGGTCGGGCAGGGGCCGGCTGGGGCGGAGGTCTTCGTTGATCTCGTCGACGAGCTCGCCGGTGTCGCTGATGCCGTTGAAGGAGTCGTTTTCGGGTTCGGTGACCAGGAGGACCCGGTCGGCTGAGTAGAGGGCGTTGATGGTTCCCAGGGACAGGCCGCGGTCGCAGTCGATGATGACGAGGTCGTAGTTGTCGCGGACGGTGTCGAGGGCTTTGTGTAGGACTTTTCCGGGGGCCACTCCCCCGAGCGCCTGCAGGGCTGCGGCGAGTTTGCCGCGGCCGGAGGGGACGATGTCCAGGCCGGGGCGGCGGGTGGTGTGGGTGGCGCCGGCGAGGGTGACGCCTGGGGTGCGGGCGTAGATGTCGGCGAGGGTGTGTCCGTCGGGGTCGCGGTTTCCGAGGATGCGCAGGGCTACTCCCCCTTGGGCGTCGTGGTCGATGACTAGGACGCGCTTGCCGCCTGCGACGGCGGTGTGGGCGAGCATGAGGGCGGTGGTGGTCTTGCCGACGCCGCCCTTGTGGTTGGCGATCGCGATGACCGTGGTCATTGGTGCTTTCCCTTCGTTATGCGTGCATGGTGCGAGTATATCGGCGCATGGTGCGGGTATGTCGCACGTGTGATGCTTGGGTGCGGGGCGTGTCGTGGGTGATGTGCGGGATGGGTGGCCGGCGGTCGGGCGTGGCGCTTAGCGGAGCGGCGCCACGCCCGACCGCCCCGCCGGCCTAGCCGGTGGCCTCCTCGTCCTGGTCTTCGTCGGTGAGGGCGTCGGCGATGAGGTGGACGGCCTCCTGGACCCGGACGGCGGTGACCTTGATGGTGTCGGCCTGTCCCCCGCTCCAGCTGGCGAGGTAGCCGACGCTGTAATCGCTCGTGTCGAGGTCGTGCAGTGCGGCCACGACGTAGGCGACGGATTCGGCCTCGAGTTCGCGGGTGGCCTGGTCGGGCTCGGTGGTGAGCGTGCCCTCGTCGTCGGTGTGCAGGATGGCGTGCGCGGCCTCGTGGATGGCGGTTTTGGCGGCGTGGGCGTCGGATAGGTCGGCGTCGACGACGATGCGGCGGGTTCCGTCGACGGTGCAGTAGCCGTTGGACTCGCCGGGGATCTGCTCGCGGGTGACGGTCCAGCCCTGGCCGGTCATCCACTCGCTGATGCGCTCGTAGAGGGCGGCGTGGTCGTCGCCCTGGAGCTGGGCGACGGGGGCGGTGAGCTGCTCGACTCCCTCGATGGGGTCGGTCTGGGAGATGTCGAACACGCTGACCACGGGCGGTGGGCACTTGATGGCCTTGCGGGTGGTCTCTCCGGTGGCCTCGTCGGTCTCGGAGACGAGGCGGAACGGCTTGCCGAAGATCCGGATCCCCTTCTCACCTTTGCGGACCTGGCGGCCCTTGGCCTGCCACGCCTTGAATCCGGCGACCTGGGTCGCGTGCGGACACTGCACCTGGATCAGCATCGTGTTGTTGAAGCTGTAGCGGTGGAACGATCCGAGGAAGTCCAGCCACCTGAGCCACCGGCCGGACTGCATGAGGGCGTCGACGGCGGCGGACAGCTCGTCGTGCATCTGCTCGACCTTCTCGGCGCGGGCCGCGCGGGCGGCCTCTTTCTGCTGCGGGGTGTAGGTCTTGCGGGCCATGGCTGGCTCCTTTCGGGTGCGGGGTGAGCGGGTGTCCCCGGCTCTGTCTTTTATTGTACACGCGTCATGCGTGTATGGTACGTCTATGGTGCGTTAATGTGCTCTCACCTGCTGCGGGTCCGCCGGGCCCGGCCCGCCGATTGGCGGGCCGGGGACTATGGCTAGAGGTGCAGCTGGTCGGTGCACCCGGTGCAGCGGCTGCCGCTCTGGCCGGAGGTGATGACCTCGGCGCAGTTGGTGCAGCGGCGGGCGGGGTGGACGAACGCGGCGCGGCCGTTCTCGTAGTGCCACAGCACTTCGGTGCCGTCGGGATTGGTCACGAGCCGGATTTCGGCCGCGATAGTGCGGCCCTCGTCCGGGACCTCGAGATCGAAGGTCTCGAGCAGGGTGCCTGGCTTGGTCATGGTGGTCCTTTCGGGTGCGGGGTGAGCGGGTGTTCCCGTCTCTGTCTTCTATTGTACACGCATCATGCGTGTATGGTACGTCTATGGTGCGTTAATGTGCTCTCACCTGCGGGTTTCTGCGGCTGACGCCTCGGCTGTGCCATTCGCGCAGTGTCCCCCTTTCCCTGACACCTGCCGATTTTCGTGCGCAGCGAACGGGAGTCAAGAGAGGGCACCCGGACGGACGCGACCAATCCGCCCCGAAATAAGCGCAGCGCGGGGCGGATTGGTCGTGGCCGGCCGGGCGACGGCGAAGCCGGCGCCGACCTTGACCCCGGAAGTGGAGCACGCACAATCGCGGTGGCAGGGAAAGAGGGCCGCCCACCAGTGCCCACCCAGAGGCCGGGCCACCGTCGCTTGGACGGTAGCCCGGCATCGGGAGGGGTCTTACAGCTCGTCGGTGTCGACGTGGTCGCCGCAGGCGCGGCGCTCGACGGGGGACAGGGCGTAGCCCTGGTCCTCGATGAACCGGAGGTAGGCCACAGTGCGGCGGTCGATGTGTCGCCAGGAGCCCTTGTGGGTGTTGACCTCGTGGGCGATCAGGCACATGGCCAGGCTGGTCATGGTGGCTTTAGCGGTGGTCATCGCCTCGGTGTCCGGGACCGTCAGGTAGGTCTCGCGCTCGCCTCGCAGTCGGTCCGCGGAGAGCAGGTGCGGGCTGGTGGTAATGGTGGCGGCGACGAACGCGGCGCTGTTCTTCGGCGCGGCCTTGCGGGCGCAGAAGGTCTTGAGCCAGTCGCGGCGGACCTGCTCGGCGGCAAGCCACGCCTTGTTTGCGGCGATGACGTCGCGTCGTTCGGCCCGCTTCTGCTCGCGCTCTTCCTCAGTCGGTTCGCCCTGGGACGCGGTGCTCCACGGGGTTTTCCACCCTCGGGCGGCGAGGTCGTCGCAGTACCAGCGGGTCTGGACTACCAGCGCTTCGTGGACCTGGCTCCGGATGATCGCGTCCTCGGGCCGGTCCTCCTCGTCGTCCTCGTAGATCTCGTACGGGTCGACCGGCTCCCCGGTGGCCGTGAGGACGGTGGTGAAGTCGGCATCAAGCCGGACGGCGAGGTGGTCGCCAGGGTTGTCGGGGTCGATGGTGACCTTCTCACCGGTCTCGACGTCGACCAGCCTGTCGACCCACTCGCCCTTGGAGTCGTAGGCGGGCCAGCCCTCGAGGACGGGCACACCCTTGGCCTCCCACTGGGCGCGGGCCTCGGCCAGGGCGGCGGCGATCTGCCGCTGCTGACGCAGGCGAGCGGCCTGGTGCTCGAACTGGCCGGTGGCGGCGGCACGGACGAGGCTGTCGACGGCGCGGTCATCGTCGGCGAACTCGGCAACGACGGCGGCTTGGGTGATGGTCAGGTCGTAGCGGTCGAGAGTGTCGGTGTCGGGCATGGTGGTGGCCGCGTCGACGGTGGAGCGGTCGACGCGCAGGCGCTTGCTGATCTGGGCGGGGGAGATGCCAAAGGCGGCGAGCTGGGCGATGGTCTCGGCCTGCTCGCGGGTGGTGAGGTTCTGTCGCTGCTGGTTCTCGTCCCACTGGGCCGCGATCATGTCAGTCTTGCCGTCGAGGTCGTCTGCCGGGGCAGAGGTGACGATGACGGGGACCTGGTCGAGTTCGGCAGCCACGGCGGCGAGGGTGCGGCGGTGGCCGTGCTTGACGACCAGGTCGTTGTTGTCGTCGCGGTAGGCGTTGATCGGCTCAAGGAGGCCGTGTTCGCGGACGCTGGCGACCAGGTCGTCGGAGGCTTTGGCGTCGCGGATGTTCGAGACGAGGGTCAGCTCGGAGGGGCTGACGTGGATGAGGTTCATCGTGGTGTCCACGGTGGTCCTTTCGGGTACGGGGTGAGCGGCCTTGTGGCTGCTCTGCTTCTAGTATACACGCGCGATGCGTGTATGGTACGTCTATGGTGCGTTAATGTGCTTTCACCTGCGGTTATGGCGCTGGGGCGTAGACGATGTGGGGGACTCCTTGGTGGGTGTAGTAGCCCTCGGTGTAGGTGCCGGTGTCGGAGGGTTCGTCGTGTCCGATCGCCCACACTTGGGCGGCGAGGTCTGCGGCGTCGAGCTCGCCGTCGGGTGAGTGGTGGGGGGTGACGATTCCGCTTCGGGGGCCGATGGTGACGCGGCGGGCGCGGTGGTCTCCGGCACGGGCGAGGTTGACGGTGTCGCGCATGAGTTCGCGCAGGTTGGTCGAGCGCAGTGGTTCGGCGGTGGTCATGCGGCCAGAGTGGCACGGTTCGTGGGCGTCGGCGGCTTCGGTGGACACCTGGGCGCGGGTGTTGTGGGGGAGGGGTGGGGTGTGAAATGCGCTGAAGGGGGTCGCCAGGCGGGCGACCCCCTCCAGCGGCCGGTTAGGGCATCAGGACGTCGAAGTGGGTGAGGCGGACGCCGTTCTTGCCGTTGCTGGTGAACCGTGCGGAGATCGCGCGGGCGCGGGGGCCGATGGTGAGGACTGCGGCGACGTAGTGCACGGCCATATGCGGCGTGACCTGAACGGTATCGACCCGGGGTTCGATGAGGGTTGCGCGGTCGGTGTCGTTGGTGCGGGTCTGGCGGGCGACTGCGGCGCGGTTGATCGCTGCGGCTCCTGCCTCGGTGGCGATCTGGTCGAGGTTGGTTACGCGGCTGCGCTGGCGGTTGTAGACGGCGACGGCGACGTTGATGGCGCGGTCGATCTCGCGGCGGACGCGAGCGTCGACGGTGACGGGGCGCTCGGCGGGTGCGCCGTGGTTGCGCTCGACCTGCTGGGCGATGTCCTGGTGGGCGGTGGCCTCGATCTGCTCGGTGAGCCAGTCACTGGCCACGAGCGGGGTGACGCCGTAGTGGCGCATCTCGGCGTAGGCGGCGGCGATCCCCTCGGCGCCGGGGACGGTGAACGTGGGCGACGTGAGCATGGTCGCTCCTTTCGGGTGCGGGGTGAGCGGGTGTTCCCGGCTCTGTCTTCTATTGTACACGCATCATGCGTGTATGGTACGTCTATGGCGCGTTAATGTGCTCTCACCTGCGGGTTTTTCGCGCCACCGCCTCGGCTGTGCCGTTCGCGCAGTGTCCCCCTTTCTCTGACACCTGCCGATTTTCGTGTGTAGCGAACGGGGTCAAGAGAGGGCACCCGGACTGCTGCGACGAATCCGCCCCGAAATAAGCGCAGCGCGGGGCGGATTGGTCGTGGCCGGCCGGGCGACGGCGAAGCCGGCGCCGACCTTGACGCCGGCAGTGGAGCACGAAGAATCGCGGTGGCAGGGAAAGAGGGCCGCCCACCGGTTAGCCCCACCGCCAGGCAGTGCCGGCGTCCACGGCCAGAGATCTACGCACCGGGAGTCACCGGGCGGTGTTGCACGCGGGAGCTGGCCCCAGTCGACCCGCGGCGGCCGGGCAAATAGTGCTCTTAGGTGGTGACGGGCAGTGCTTCGGATCGGATGCTGATGCCGATGTTGCGGGCTTTGGCGCCGCTGAGTTGGGGGTGGTTCCGGCCGTGGCTGTCGGTGTAGATGGTGGCGGCCAGGTCGTGTTCGTCGGCGTCGATGATGACATCGTCGCCGATGGTGAGGCTGGTGTGGGCGTTCTCGGCGAGTTGTTTGCGCAGCTCGACGTCGTAGACGACCTCGCCGGTGAAGGTGCGGGCGGTGGGGTTGTAGGCGCGGTGTCGCACTTTGATGGTGAGCACGCTGCTGCCGGATTTGAGCTGGTTGAGGGTGCCGATTTCGATGACGTTGCCGTCGATGACCATGGCTGGTCCTTTCGAGTGTGGGGTGACTGTTCGTCTGCGACTCAGCTTAGCTGGGCCCGTACCTGGTGGTGATTGTCCTGATGTGTTCAGGCCGGTAGCCGCACCATTGGAGTTCTGGGGTGATGACGACTGGCAGGGCGGTCACCCAGTCCTGCTCGGTGAGTCCCTCGAGTGCGTCCGGGTCTTCGTCGATGTCCACGTACAAGAACGCAACACCGGCTTGATCCAGGAGCTTTTTGGTCCTTATGCACGGCGGACAGGACTCGCGTCCGTAGAGCGTGACGAGCAAGCCGGTCATGGCTGGGACAGCACCCCCAACGTAGTCGTAGTGCGGCACTCGGACAGTTCAGGAGAGGCCGTGTGCATGGGGCAAGAGTACGACCGCTCGGAGTCAGTGGACGCTGGTGACGTCACGGTGGGGGAGCAGACCGAGGGGCGTGGCTAGGCCGGCGCTCTCGCGCTGGCGTCGCGGCGGTCGGGCCCACCGGAGGGGAGTGGCGACCGCGGGGGGGCTGCTCGACGAGGAGGACGAGGATGGGTGCGGTGCCGCGGAGCAGGGTGTGGGCGAGGGCGCTGCCCGCGAGCCTCAGCGTGAGTGAGACGTGCGCGAAGAACGTGGAGCCCGCGGAGAGTCCGCGCTGTCTCTGCGTGGCTCTCGGCGTGCCAGCAGGCGCGCTCACCGCAGATGCGGGCGGCCAGCTCCTGGGCCCTCGTCAGCGCACCTGTACGACGGGACGCGGCGTCCAGGTCCAGAGTGGAGGCGGCGGACCAGAGCGTTCCGCGGCCGGTGCCCGCCCGGGTAGCGAGCCCGGCGTCCTCGAGCTGCCGGAGGAGGTGGAGGACCCCGTGGGTGGCGTCCCCGGGAGGGAGGCCCAGGAGAGCAGCGAGTTGGCGGGTGGGGGAGGCGGGGTGGCGTAGCAGGGTGAGGAGGGTGCGCCGGCTGGTGTGGCGGAGGAGTCCCCAGAGGGGGTGCTGCAAGGGCACCGCAGGGCTTGTGACGTCATGGTCGGTTTCCCCCCGGTAAGTGGTCGCGGGGACCGCGAGGTCATACCGGGTGGCTTCCCGCGGGGTGGTGGAGCTCCACGGGTGGCTCACGACAAGCAGCCCTCGCTTAACCAGGGCCGCGAGCCTGTCGGACGCTGCGCCGTCGGACAGGTGGAGTGCGAGCTGCAGATCTCGGCGAGCGATCGGCCGGCTCGCCAGTCCGTACCCGTCGCTGAACCGGTCGATGACCACGGCGGCAGCTGCCTGGAGGTCGGCATCACCCCACCAGCGGATCTCCTCGCGTGCTGCGTCGAGGGTGCGGCGGTCTGACTCGGGGATCTCAGGGCGGAATGCTCGCGCACGCCGAGCGATCGAAGCCCAGTGCTGCCGACAGGCGGACCAGTCAGAAGTCCGGTCGTCCCGGCGGGACACCTCGTCACGTTGACGAAACTTCCCGAAAGCAGCAGTGCGCTGGTACCACCACAGCGCGGCGGTCGCCGAGCGGATGCCGTGACGCCAAAGAACCCACGCGGCGTCCGTGGCGGCCGCGGACCGGTCGCGGCGGGTGTCGTCGTTGAGGATCGCCCAATCCTCGGGCGTGAACTGTGCGCGCCGGCGCCACGCTCGAGGTGCTTCGGTCACCAGGCGCGTGCCGTCGTCAACCGGCAACGGCAGGGGAATGGCTGAGGGAGCCGGCTGTCGACGACGCAGCCGCTGTGGCGCGGATCCCCGCGCGTCGCGAGGAAGCGATGCCTGGACAGCTCGGATTACCGTGCGAACGTCAGTCGCTTTCCCGGTCTCGAGGTCGACGAGCTGCGCGGGACGCCCCTCGGGTTTGAGGCTTACGCTGCCCGGCAGTCGAATGGCCTTGCCCTCACGGTGGTCGATCGCCGCGGCCGGCAGCCGATGGTGCTCACGGATGAGAGCGACACGTCGCAAGAGCTCGTCGCGGCCGTGCCTGGTCGCCGGAATACACCAGAGGTGAAGACAGTCGTCGCGCCCGGAGGCGACCGCGGCGACGACCACGGTCGCAGTATCCGAAGCCGCCTGACGAATCTCGGGGACTACCAGTTCGGCGCACTCGTCGATGTCGAGGGCGACCAGCTCTGGACGTGGCTGGGCGACGATGGCCCATGTTGCGGCTTCAGTGCCGAGGCGAGCGCGGCGCACGAGCTGGTCGGCGGTGCCGCTACCGACCTGGATCGCTTGGTTGTCGCCCTGGGTCGGAGCGAGAGCCCATGCGCGGACGGTTGAGTCCGCCAGGAGAGCTGCGAGCTCCGCGAGGGCCGCAGTATCGACGACGGTAATGGTGGTTGGAGGGTCTGGCTCAGTCGAGACGAGTTCCGGCGCGGCGGTGCTGGACACGTCCACAGGGTGTGAGCTACCCTCAGAACAGCTTCGCAAGCAGTTCTGCCTTTCAGGTGGGGCACCAAAAACCGGTTCGAGCTGGTAACTCTTTCCGGTCACACTCTCAAGATCGCCCTTCGGTTGCCTCCGGGGGGCGATCGCTTTTGTGTGGGTGCGCTATGCAGTTGATCGTGTGCGCGTGTTCTATGCGCTAAGCGATGTCTGCGAGCGGCGGCTCCTCTAATTGGTGGCGTGGGAACAGGGCATCAGCGGGGGTCTCTCGGATCTCGTCAGTCCGGCCGACGTGAGCGGCCAGGACATCTGCGACGTACTGGGATACCGATGTGCCAGCGTCGGCAGCCCGACGCTGAACCTCATCGTGGACGTCGCGCGCGAGACGCGTACCGACGAGTCGTCGATCACCCTTGTGTGGCTGTGCCATGACCGCATTCCTACCGGTATCTGTAACTGTTATGGCGGACGACACGCCGCTGATGGCCATGGCGACACTATAAACCGGTGTCGGCGTTTCTCGCATACCCTGCTTGGGTGCGAATCTTCATTGACACTGACTGCGGCGTTGACGACGCCCTGGCCCTGGCCGTGCTGGTGAGCCGTCCCGAGGTCGAGATCATCGGCGTGACCACGACTTCGGGGAACACCTCAGCCGTGCAAGCGGCGAGGAATGTTGCCGACGTGCTCGCGGTGATGCGACACCATATACCGGTGATTGCCGGTCCTGTGCCGGGTCCCACCTTCACGCCCCGCCTGGTGCACGGCCCTGATGGGCTGGGCGGCCACGGTTCGAGGCCGGATCGACCGGGCGATCCGCACGCCGCGTCCAAGGCGATCCTCGAGTTCTGCGAATCGGCGGGGTCGGAGGATGTCCTGCTCTGTCTAGGTCCGATGACCAATCTAGCTGCGGCAAAGCCGCAATCGAGCCCGCGCATTGTTGCTGTCGGTGGCGCCGGCATCGTCGGAGAGTCGGACCCGGGACGAGATCCCAACTCGGAGGTAGACATCGCCGCGAGTACATGGGTCGTCGAGAATCTCGGCGTGGATTGGGTGACGATCAACGCTGGGGAGCACATATGGCTCAGAGAGTCGGAGTTCGGTTCGACCACGGCCAGCGGGCGCTTTCAGCGGTCGATTCACGAGGCCTACGGGTGGCATTGTGCGCAGAGGGCAGGGCGGCAAGTGTGGTCTCCGTCGGCTTACGACACGATTGCCGCTCTTGCTGCGGTGGGATCTGAGTTGGGGAAATGGGAGTGGGTGACCCCCACCTTCGTCGGCTCCTCAATGTGGGGAACGCCAGGGGGCGATCACCGGATGCTGACGGTTCCAGCCGATGAGTCCTGTGCTGGGGTCGTTCGGTCCGCCGTATCGAAAGCGCTGGCATGAACAGACGTGAGCTGTTCATGGCTCGTCGTCGAGCGCGGCGGGCACTGCGCGGCATTCGCTGCGCGCGGCCGTGGACTCGAGAGTCCTTGCTGGGGGAGATCTCTCGACAGCGGGGGAGACCCGTGACAGTCGAGCAGATGGAGGGAGCGCTGAGTACGGAGGCGTGCGGCCTGCTGGTCCAGTTCGACTCTGCGGACCACATCATTCTGGGTGCCGGCACACCGCAGTGGCACCAAGATGCCGTGACGGCCCACGAGATCGCCCACCTGCTCCTGGGACATCGGGGAGACCTCGCCACGCCGGACGCGGCCCACGGAATGGACGCGTACTTTCCGGATCTGGACTTGAGCGAGGTTCACCGCCTGCTTAAACGCGAGAACCACTCTTCGCTAGAGGAGTACGAAGCGGAGTTCCTCGGCACACTCATCCTTGCGCGTATGACCACCGGGATCGAGGTCGAGAGGCAGTTGCGCCAAGCCCAGGAAACGTCTGGTGGGCGGGAGCTATGGCGCGCCTTCGGGGTGGATAACCATGCGTAATTTGCTGCCAGCCTGGCTCGATTTCACGCTACTTGCGATCACCTGGGCGGCGATCTTGTGGCGGGTGTACGCGGCACGCAGCGGTGGAGCTCCCCGGCGGCTAACCGAATCACTGGCCGCGGGGGCTGTGGCCCTGACATTGAAGGTGGGCCCGATCTACGACGTCGTTGAGCCGCTCCTTGGGGCAGCGATCCTGCGCGCACTAATTCATGGAGCGTGCCTCGTGGCGGTGGCTGGCGTGATCTTGCTCTGGTTTGCCACGCAGGGCGACGTCAAACACCCACGGCTGGTGCCTGTCCTCTACGCCATTAGCGGCGGGCTGACGGTGCTACTGGTCATCACTGCCGCTGTCGCCCCACGCGCCGGTGACCAAATGGAGTCTGCTCCAAGCGGCTGGGCGTTGTGGTACTTCGCCATCTTCTGTCTTCCCACGTTGGTCGGATTGGTTCTGCTGGTCAAACAGCTCATCGGCTCCTGGGGACTAAGCCGGTCGCGGCTAGTCGGCGCGGTGGTGACGCTGGTCTACGCCTTCCTGGTCATCGACAACTTCACCGTGTTTGTGGCCGTGGGGTTCAGCGCTCTTCGAGATGATCACAGTCTCCTAGACGGCCGCGGTGTACCAAACGGGGTCGTCTTCGCAGTTCTTCTGACAATTGGTGCCGTCATTTCGGCACTGGTGGCCAACCGTGGAGCGGAAGATGGCTGGGTCGATCCGATGACGGCTATGTGGCTGGACCTGAGAACGGCGTGCCCTGAGGTGGCTCTCAGTGATCCGTGGAGTCTGCGCGGCAAGGAGCAGCGCCTCCGAGCCATCGTGGAGAGCGTCGACGCTCTTGCTCATCTGGCGCCCCTGGTGAACGACCGTCATATGCGCGCAGCTCGCAAAGTAAGCGCCGAACCTCCGGCACTGATCCTCGCACTCGCAATTCAGGACGCAGCGATGCAGCGCGACAGGCGAACAGACCACCTCGGTGACGAGGGTCTGCTTGCCGTCGACGCCGTCGGCCAGGCGGGGGAGCTATCGGTGCAGTGGCAGCGAGCCAAGCAACTACGACACACGGCGGGACACGGCAGCGAGAAGGGCTTTTCGCGTGGTGTCGACCGGTTTGCCCCGCAGTCGGACTGACCTTGCACCTGCATTCACCAGGTGCCTGAGCAGCTCCAGCTGCTCATGAATTTTCTCGTCCCCATCGCTGAGGTAGCGACCGGGGACCTTGAAGAACGCAGCGACAGCCTCGCATTGGGCTTCGGTGAGCACTGACTTCCCCGCGAGCACGTCTCCCAATAGCTCGGGAGTAACGCCAACCGTCGGTGGCGTGTGCGCAGCAATTTCCTCGACGGTGCGCATCCCACCAGAGGGATCACGCCATACACACATGAGTTGCTGAAGTCGGTCCGCTTGCGTCATGCGTCCTCCCCGCGATCACGTTTGGCGTCCGGCATCGCCAGCCATCTACGCAGCGCAGCGCCTTCGTCGAGTTCGGAGTCCGCACGCTCGGCCAGCAGCGGAGCTACTGCGTCAACGACAATATCGCTACCAAGTCCGTGGGTATTCGCGGCCAGTAACTCCGTGATGAACTGACCATACAGCGGGGCCACTGCCTGGGCGAGGTCCTCGATAGCCTCGACCAGGTCGGAATCCTGGGCGCGGTCACTGGAAAGCTGCTGTAACCGGAATGTGGCGGCGGTGAGAGCAGCGACCTCGCCGTGGGAGATCGTGACCCCCGACGGTGCAAACTGCACTTCCGCCGTCTCTCGGGGAGTGGGAGTGCCTCCTTCAAGAGTGCTCGCTGCGCTACCGATCGTCCACTCCAGCGACCGGTCAAGAGCGTCGAGGATCTCGGGGGTTATCACCTCGGTGTCTCCGCGTTCGATTCTCACCATGATGGGCGCCCGCGGGCCGCCCCGGTCCCGGACTTGAATCAGGTTGAGCGAGAGCTCGGCGCGCCTCCTCCGTACCGCGTCGGCAAGTCGAGCTGTCATGTCCACAAGCCTAGGCCGGACACCTGTCAAGTTCTTTGTGGACAGGCCCAAAAGCAGTTAACCGCCCTGCCCGCCCTCACCTGCGGCAGCGATGACCTCGTCCGGGGTGATTCCCAGAGCATCAGCGAGATGGGGAACACTATGCGCCGCCAAGGGGCTGTCTCCACGCTCAATCGCCCCATAATGCGAGGTGGAAAGGCCAGCGCGTCGCGCGGCTTCACCTTGGGTCAAGGCTCGGAGCACACGCCAGTCAGCGAGAGTTCTGCCGGTATCGGGAATGTCGACCAGGTCGGCAACGGTAACGGTGCTCGAGAGCGCCGCACTCAACAGTTCTGCCAACCGACCCAACATATCCGCCTGAGGGATCTTCCGACCCCGCTCCCAAGCACGGACTGAGCCCGAACTCACCCCCAGTGCATCACCCAGCGCAGCCTGCGAAAGGCCCGCGCTGCGACGCAAATCGACAAGAACCTCGGGGGAGAAGGCATGGGCTGAGGCCCTTCCCATGTGCACTCCTCTGTCGCCGTCCTGATGTTTCCCCACGACTTTACGGTTGCGTCCTATAGTGACGTTGACATGCGCCCCGGAGGGGTTAGGGTGTCACTATAAAACGGCGACAGGGGTAGACCATGCACCAATCTCGGACCGCGCTCAGGGGAGCGCTCGTCGGAACCACCGCAGCGATTGTCGCGTTCGGAGGCGCCACTCTCGCCCTGGCCGGCACGCAGGCAGGTATCACCGAGGCCCAGAAGCCAGCGAAGGCGACGACGGCTCAGGCCGCGGTCGTGGAGGGTCAGGCGTCGACCACTCGGGCCACGACTCGTGCGACGCCTGCTCCCGCAGCAGCGCGGGCGAAGCCAGTGGCGCAGCAAGCCGGCATCTCCGCGGCCGTCGAGGTCAAGAAGGCGAAGAAGGAAGACAAGCCCAACCCTCGTCGAGAGCAAGCATCGGAGGCTGCCGCTCCGGAGGCTCCCGCGGTCCAGCAGGCGGTCGCGCCCGTGCAGCAGGCCCCAGCTCCGGTGCGTCAGGCACCCGTGCAGCAGGCCCCAGCTCCGGTGCGTCAGGCACCCCTGCAGCAGGCCCCGGCTCCCGTGCAGCAAGCCCCGGCTCCGGTGCGTCAGGCACCCGCTCCAGCTCCGGCGCCTGCTCCGGCGCCGGTCCAGCAGGCCCCGGCACCCGCACCGGGCCTCACGATCGACCTGGGAGGCCGCGGCGCGGTGACGCCTCAGGCCCCCATCGCCCCCAAGCAGCTCCACATCGGCTGACGGTCGCCCGACCGCCAGTGCTCACTCACACATCGAAGGAGAACCACCATGGATCCGATCTCGCTTCTCATCGCCGGAATGATCGCTAACACCGCCATCCCGGCCGCGGCCGCGTCTGCGGCACCCGCCGTGGCCGGTGCCGCCGCGGCGGTCGCCACCGCGCCCGCATGGGCAGTTCCCGCAGGAATCGTCGGTACCGGTGTCGCCGCCGGCGGAGGGTCGGCAGCGCTCGGCCTGGGCGGCGCGGTGGCGAGCAACCCCCATGCTGCAACGGGCGTCGAGAACGCGTTCCACGACGGCATGAACAACGCCAAGGACGCGGCCGCTGGGTCGATCAACGGCCTGGCCATCCCGGGCGTCCCGCCTATCCACTTCAACTGACCGCCACAGCCACCGAGGGCTTCGAGTGATCTAGGAGGGCAACGTGTCGAAAAAAAACAATGACGACGCGGACTCGCCGCTGCGGCCCGTCGATCCAGTAGGTGGGCCGGACGACGGGGCGGGGGAGCCCGACTGGATGGCTGCACTCGGTGTGGAAGCGGCCGCTGGCGAGGTGAAGCTGCCGCCGACGCCGGATCCGCCGCGTGCACCGGACGAGACCGAACCAGACCAGCCCTGGATGGGCCAGCTGGTGGGAGCTGGACCGGCTCAGGTGTCGGACGAGGTAACGCCGCCACCGTCCGGTGAGGACCCGGCGGCAGTGGAACCAAGAGCGGTGATAGCCCAATCTCGTCTTAGGCGTGATTGGGCTATCCCCGCTGCAATGACGTGTTTGCTCGTCGTACTGGTCTGCGGCGGCGGGCTGCTCGTGGTCAACAAATTCTCCGATGGGATGGATCAACCAGCGGACCTGTCCGCCGACTTGGCGGAGATCGAGGGTCGCTCCGGTGACCTCTCAACAGAGGGCACCGGGACGACGCAGGATGCGGCTTTCCAGTGCGAGGGGTCGGAGTCAGGCGAGACGGTGACCGGCGACGGCGCGGGGGACACCCGATCGGTGGCCGGCGTCGTCCTGGCCTTCCAGCACGCCTACTACTCCGAGCGCGACGCGAAGAAGGCACTGAGTCTGACGTCCGACGACTCACCACTGGTGAACGTCGAAGCCCTCCAAGAAGGGATCGATTCGGTCCCGGAGGGCACTGAGCACTGTGTCTCGATCACGGCTGACGGTGCGAAAGCGCAGGTGAAGATCACTGAGGCGCGGCCGTCTGAGACCCCTGAAACCTTCGTCCAACAGGTCACCACCAGTCGTGACGGTGACCGAGTCGAGATCGTCAGTATTGCGGCGGAGGAAGAGTGATGGCGGCCCCGATCATGGCTCAGAGTCGACGGGATGTCCCCGCAGGAGCGGGACAGGTTCGGCCCACGATTCAACCCCCGGCGTCGCATGAGTGTGTCGCGGTGTGGGACAGGGCGGTGCCCGCGAGCGGATCACCGGGTCTCTGGCTGTTGGGCGCGCATGGCGGCGCCGGGGTCTCAACGCTCTGCCGGTGGCTCAGCCCCGCGGGGGACGCTCAGGGCCGGTGGCCGGGCGGTCATGACAAACAGTCGCCGTTTGTGGTGCTCGTGGCCGAGGAGTCGGTGACAGCACTGACTAAGGCCCACGCCCTGGTGCGGCAGTACGCCACCGGAGGGGCCGGCACGCACGCGCGTCTGCTTGGCGTGGCCACGGTCGCGCGGGTGCCGGGCCGGCGGCCTCAGCAGGTCCGTCAGCGGCGAGACGTGCTGGCGGGGTTACTTGACCAGATCGACGGGGGCGCGTCGCAGATGTGGTCGGTCCCGTTCATTCCCGGTTTGACCACCGTGGCGCTCGATGAGCTGCCCGTCTGGTCCCTCGGGGAACCACCCACGACGAAGAAACGACCGTCACCGCGTGAAGCGGTGCCCGCGGCCGTCGCCGAACTCGGCACTGAACTTATCGACGCCGCGCGGACTCAGGTCGCGGCCTGGGGCAGAAGGTGAAAGAGCAGATGAACACGCCATTGCAACTTCTCTCGGCGCTGGTAGTGACGACCGTGGTCGTGTCAGCTGCCGGCCCTGCGGCCGCGCAGACCACCACCGCTCGGCCAGACACGGGCACCTCGACCACGACCACGACCACGACCAGCAGGGGCATCACACAGTGCCCTGCGGTGCACATGCTGCTGGCTCCCGGCACCTCCGAGACCTCTCGGTTCGCCGAGCCGAACAGCGACACCCACGGCTTCCTGTCCCAGCATCTCGTGCGGCCCGTGATGGCCGCGGTGAACGGAGGCAATATCGGGGACCTGTCCTCCGGGTTTGCGGCACTGCTCGACTTGCCGCCCGGGGTGCAGTCGCTCGCGGGCACCGCGGGAGAGGCGCTCGGCCGGTCCATGCAGGGACCGAACCGACAGGCTGCGCGAGTGTCGCGCACGTACGTGACCTACCCCGCGACGGTCGGGGGAGCGCAGCCGCCCGGAATGCGGCACCTACCCGAGAACTTCGGGGACACCACGCCCTATGCCGAGTCGATGAACACCGGTGTGGAAATGACGGAAGACCTGATGGCGACGGTCGCCGCGAGGTGCCCGGAAACGAAGGTGTTCCTTGCCGGATTCTCCCAGGGCGCAGAAGTGATCAGTAACGTCGCTCGGCGCACGGGCGCCGGGCAGAGCGTCATCGACCCAGATCAGGTGGCCGGCGTGGCGTTGTTCGCCGACCCGACCCGAGCGGGGGGCACGCCCCTGCACCCGGACGGTGCCTCGTCGGTGGGGCCCGTGCCGGGCACCTCCGGGGAAAACGTTCTGCGCGCCATTACGGGCCTGGAGACGCTGCCGACGGCGAACGCGGGAGGGCTGGGCACAGACAACACCGGCCACGTGGGCTTTGGTCAGCTCAGCGACCGCGTCGTCTCGTGGTGCCTGCCCGGGGACTACGTGTGTGGTCTGCCGGTCGAATCCAAGCTCGTGGCCGACATCGTGCCGCTACTCGAGACGATGTCGCTGGGCGACCCGGTCGCCGCACTCGAGCAGCTCGCGCGGATCCTCGACCGGGCGGTCAGCGTCGGAAACCTGTCCGAGATCGCTGACTTCAGCTTCGGCGGCACGGGCTTCTCACTTCGCCCCAGGGCAGCCAATCCCACGCCCGTGCTGAACAAGCGGGTCCAAGCAGCCACCGAGGAGACCACCAGCTCGCCGACGAGCCGGAGCGAAGCACCTTTGACGAGCACAGCTACGACCGTGGCCGATAGCGCCGTGCCTGAGGAGGCACCGGCTGCGCTTCCGGCTCCGGAGCCGATCGTCGAGGTCACACCAGCACCGGCAGGAGCCATCGGCCCGCCGGCCCCGATGCCTCCAGGGATCCCGGGTATCCCGGGTATCCCGGGGTTGCCGGGGCTGCCGCCCCTGCCGACACCGGAGCAGTTCGTCGGAACGGTTGTGGAGGTGGCCGCAGGGATCGGCGGGATGGCGCTTGGGGCGGCCATCACCGTCGCCCGCAAGACCATCACGCCGGAGAATCTTGCCCAGATCGCCGTGGCAGGAGTGACCGGTGGCCCCCAGGCCGCGGGCGCTGTGGCCGTGGCCAGGCTGTCCGACTCGGCGATGTCCCTACTGGAGCCGGGCACCGCCTCGGGCTATGCACGACAGACGCTGCAGATCCTCAAGGACGCCGGGGTGCCGGTCCCGGAGCAGGTGGAGCTCGCGGTGAGCCTGGCGGCGTGGCTGTCGACCAACGAGCACAACGCCTACGGAGAACGTCCGGTCCTGCCGGATGGGCGCAGCCCAGCCACAGCGACCCGGGACTGGGTGCAAGCGATCGCCGCTGATGTCACCGCCGACAGCGCGGACCCGCTCGCTCCGGCACCCCGCCAGACCCAGGTCGGACTCAGCGCTTTGGACTCCGTCGAGTTCAACCGTGACGCCGCTCGAGCGGCCCTCAACAAGGTCGGCCACACCACCGTTTCGACGTCGTTGGCTGCGAAGCCGGCGAGCACTACAACGCCCACCTCGAGTGCGGCGCTCACCTCTACCACCCTTGAAGGGAACTGACTGACCATGAACATCCGAGTGCTCGCACAGGGCGACACGTCCTTCATCAACAACATCACGCCCTGGCTTCCTGACTTTCTCTCCAGTCGCCTCACCGACGTCGCCGGGGTGGCGCTGGCGATCGGCATTGTGATCGCCGTCATCGGCGGCGTCATGGTCTTCGCTGGGATCGCGTTCGCCCGCCAGGACGGGCGCGGGGATCAGGTCTCCGGACGCCTGTTGTGGTGGGGCGGCGGAGTGGTCGGGCTGGGTGTGCTCATGCCGATTGTCGGCTGGCTGCTCGGATAGACGGCTAGCCGATGACAGCCCACACGCTCGCGCAGAGCCCACCCCCGGCCTCGCCGCAACCACTACCAACGGAGATCCAGGGGTTGCTGGCCAACTGGATCTCGATCGGGCTCGGCTTCGTAGCCGTGGCCAGCGTGGTGTTCATGGGCTGGGCGCTGGTGGAGATCAGCCAGGCCAGGGAGGTGGGCCGCGAGCCTAAGCAGGGCGTGGAGCGACTTCTCGTGATCGCCGTGGTGCTCATGTTCGCCTCGAGCATCGGCGCGGTCGTCTCGCTGATCTACACCCCGATCTGACGGCATTGAAGGAGCAGAGAATGCGCAGTCGCACACTGGTTGCCGCGGCGGGACTTGTGATGGCACTGACCGCGTGCAGTGCCGACGACGCGGGTACAGATGGGGCAGAAAGCGACCCGGACTTGACTGCCGCGCCCGAGGCGACCTGGTCGCAAATGGCCGGCATCGCCGTTCCGCGCGCTGACGAGTGCCCAGAAGAAACCGACCCGGTCGAACACGGTTATGCCCACACCCCCCAGTGCGCGGTGATCGCCGCCATGACTGGTCAAACGCTGCTGGCAACCACCGGTGACAACACGTGGCCGCAGATGGCGAGCACCATCCTGGCGCCGGGGCCTGGCAAGGACCAGTGGGCTCAAGCACGGGCCCTTATGTCGGTCGAGGGCCGCGTGCGCAATCCTGCAAAGTTCGTCGGCTTCCAGTTCACCGACTACTCGCACGATCGCGCCCAGGTCCTCCTGGCCGTGGAGTGGCCCGACGGCACGCTCACCGCTCAGCCGACGCAGCTCGCGTGGCAGACGGGCGATTGGAAGCTCGTCCTGCCGACGCAACAAACCGCCGTCGATGCCGTCGAACTCGACAACCTCGACGACTTCACCGAATTTCGCGCCGACCAGTAGGAGCTCAGCATGGACTCACAGCGACGAGGCCGACTTACCGCAGCACTGATCGTCGCGGCCGTGGTGGTCGTTGTGGCCCTGGTCGCCGCCCTCATCCTGGCGATCGCCACCGGCGACAGTGACGACTCGGGCAGCGTCGACGCTCCACCCGCCACGAGCGCGCAGGAGCCCACGGGGGAGACCGCTGCACCGTCGAACGACGAGACCACTGACGTTGACCTGGTTGGTCGCCAGGTCACCGTGGTCCCGTCCGCCGGCGGCACGCCGCGCGAGCAAACCGAGGAACCCGGCGCCTTCCCAGCAGGACAGGAGATGGTGGGCCCTCCCGAGGGGCTCGAGCTCCAGCGGGTCAGTAGCGGCACCACAGTCATGGTGTCGCGCTCGGACGGACCGACCGGGGTCGACGACGGGGTGATGACCGGCTACGCCCGCTCACCCGGCGGCGCGGCACTCCTGGCCAGCAACTTCATGGGCCTGGGCATGGAGATGGGTGCGGCATACGCGGACTTCGTCGCACACTTCCTGCCGACGATGGCAGCCGAAGACCCGGAGTTTCTGGACGAGATCCGGGCCCGCGGGGCATCCGTCGACGGCCGAGCGCTGATGGGAGCGCAGGGGTACAGCGCGCCGCGGTGGTTCAAGTTCGGTCAGTGCGACGAGAGCTTCTGCACCGTCGAGGCCGCAATGCCGTCGCTCTACGAAGCGGTTGGAGAGATCAACTCTCCCGATCCCAACGTAGGGATCCACGACCACCAGGTGGTCCGTGTGTCGATGAGATGGGTCGACGACCAGTGGGAAATCGTCTCGCCCCGCCCGATGACTCCAGTCACCGAGATTGACGGGTCGTGGTCCCGGTGGATCTGAGACCAGCACTGAAAGGCCTCGTCACCGTTGTAGTGGCCCTCTTCGTGGCAATCGCTGTTGCTACGCCTGCACACGCTCAGGACACCGGACAGAACGAGTTCCAGGAGTTCAACGAGGAGTGTCGTTCGGGCGACGGGGACGGCGGATTCTTCGATGGCGGTCTTCTGGGCGGCACCGGTGCCACCGACTGGCTCCGAGACTCTGCGCACGCTGGAGGCGCACGCGAGGCGCTGACCGCACTGCCCCGGGCGGCAACGTCCGGGGCGTGCATCGCGGCCGGCGCGGTGCAGCACCCTGGGGATGCGATCGAGGCCGCGGCGGATGCCGCATGGGACGGGAAGCTCGCCGGGATTGTGCGGGAGATCAAGGACGGCAACCCGGCGGTGATCGGCTACACGCTGACGCTGTGGACGAAGTTCAAGCTGAGCCCGGATGCGCTCGAGATGTCCTCGTCGGGAATCAACAATCTCGTTTGGCAGGGCGCGATCGCTGGACTCGCGTTGAGCCTCGTCATCGGTCTGCTGAAGGTGGCTTCAACGCGGCGGCAGGGGTCCGGGGAGGCGATGGAGGACGCGGCCGCGGCGTACGGCCGGTACTTGCTCTACGGGGCTCTGGTTCCGGCCCTGGCGATACCGGCGATCATGGCCTTCGACGCCTTCGCTGATCTGCTGGTAAACACCTACATCGCCGATTCTGGGGACTTCACGAAGATCACCGATGCGGTCACGATCGGCGAAGACATGAACCCGATCCTGGTGTTGGTGTTCGTGCTCATCTCGCTGATCGGGTCACTGGCGATGTGCCTGGCCATGGTCATGCGGATCATTCTGCTCCCCATCCTGATCGGGCTGATGCCGATCTTCGCGGCCTGGGCGATCGGGCGGACGGGGCGGTTCACCGTCGAGAACGCGATGGGTGTCCTGGTCGCGTTCGCGTTGCTGAAAGTCGCGGCCGCGTTCGTCTACATGTCGGCGGTGTGGGCGGCGCTGAACCTCGATGGGTCCGAGGAGAACAAGCTGGTCTCGCTGGTGCTGTTTGGGGCGGCCGGCCTGTGCGCCCCGGCATTGCTGGCAATCATCCTGCCTCAGATGAAAGGCCAGGCCGGGGGCTCGGCGGGCGCCCTGGGAGGGGCGGCCCTCGGGGCGACCGGTGCGGTCGTGGGCGGCACGATCGCCGCGGCGGCCACCGGCGGCGCTGGCGCCCTGGCGGCCGGCGGGGCGGCCGCGAGCGCGGCTGGCTCGGGCGGGTCCGCGTTGGGCCTCACCGGAGGGGGCAGCGGAGGTTCCGGGGGCGGTGCGTCTGGTGGGCGTGGCCCGTCCGGTGGTGGCCCGTCCGGTGGTGGTCCGTCGACTGGTGGCGGATCGCGTGGTGGATCCGGCGGAGGCGGCGCTGGGGCTCTCGGTTCTGGTCCCTCGACCGGCGGTGGTCAGCAGGTGGCCGGGGCAGGCCAGACAGGGGCGCGGATCGCGCGCAATGCGGCCGGTATGGCCGGCTCGGCCTTGCGGGCGGGCGGCGGGATTCTCGACGACTCGGTAGGCGCCCCGGTCAATCCGGGGTCGGCCTACCGGTAGGGGGAGCTGATGAGCGAGACGATGGCGCCGCAGACCGAGACGACCACCTACACCCTGGGCCGCAAGCGGGAGCGCAACTTCATTGGCCGCATCCCGGTCCGTACAGCCGTGGTGGGATTTGCCGGCCTCATGGCGTTCGTGGTGTCGATGCTGGCCCAGCAGGTGCGGTTCGCTCTGGTAGCCGCTCTGCTGGCCGTACTGGTGGGTGCCCTGGTGCATTTCCACCGGGACGGACGGTCCTTTGTCACGTCGGGCCGGCTAGTGGCCGCGCACGTGTGGCGCCGCATGACTGGGGAGAATCTCTACCTCTCGGGCCCGGAATCGCGGGTACCGGGCGGGCAGCGCCGGGCGCCGGGTCTGCTGGCGGGCACCGAGCTGCTAGAGGACGTCGATGCGAACGGGTACCGGTTCGGGGTGATCGTCAACCCTGCGGCCCAGCAGGTCACGGTGAAGCTGACCGGGCAGTTGTCGGGAGATGTGCTGCGTAGCGTCTCGGAGGCTGAGGCGACGACTGCGCAGTGGGGGACGTGCGAGGCGCAGTGGGCGCACAATCGGAATCTGCTGGCGGTGGTGGCGCGGCACACCACCAGGCCGTCGACGGGGATGCTGGCCTTGCGTGAGGTCGAGACCCTCGATTCGCCGGAGGCCCCTGAGGTCGCCCGAGAGATTCAGTTCGAGCGGGCCCGAATGCTGCAATCGGGTGGCCAGGATTACGAGTTCGAGCTGGCTTTCACGCTGAAGGTGCCGGTGTCGCATTCCCGGGACCGCCGGTTCCTTGATCAGCTCCGTTACGAGGTCGGTGCGTTCTATCGCGGCCCGCTGCCATGGGCGGGGATCAAGGCGCGACCCATGACGGCGGACGAAATCGTGGCCTCGACGCACAAGGCGTTCAATCCCGCGGCCGAGGAAGACTTCGAGGAGCTGCACATCAAAGGTGTGCCGCACCATCTGCCGTGGTCGGATGCGGGGCCGGCGGTGGCCAAGGCGACCGCGCGCGGGTATTTCCACGACGGCACCTGGTCGCGGACCTGGGAGATGGTCTCCGCCCCGCCGGCCACGTTCGAGAACAAGCATCTACGACCTTTGCTGGAGCAGCACTCGCGGATCATGCGCAAGACCGTCTGTCTGGTCTACCGGCCGTTCCCGCCGGGAGTGGCGCATTCGCTGGTCGAGGCCGAGCACCGAGACGCGATGGTCGGGGTCAACGACGGCAAGACGATCAAGTCCGTTGACGCCGAGCTGCGGTTGGAGGGCACGACGGCTTCACGTAAGGCCCTGGCCAAGGGAGCCGGGTACGGGCGGCGATCGATGTACGTGTCGGTGACGTGGTTGCCGGGCGAGGACGACCGGGCGATCGACGGTGATGTGGAGGCGCTGGCCAACCAGCTGAACATCCGGGTTCGCGAAATGCGGCTCATGCAGGACTCGGCGTTTTCGTTCTGCCTCGGTACTGGAGCCCTGCCGTTCGGAAGGAAGGACTGAGCGGATGTTGAACCTCAAGAGCCTATTTGGATCGACTCCCGATACCCGCCCTCGCCCCCTGCGCGGACTGGAGGTCAGTGAGGCCGTCGATGCCCGCGGCTTCCCCCAGGCGCTCGTCACCGACGCGAGCCGCCACCAGATAGCCGTGGCGAGCCTGGTTGATGATGCCGGGATCGTGGAGCAGGAGAGGGTCAGTGCGTGGACCCGTCAGGTGGCGGGCCTGGACCGGCTTATGGCCGGTTTCGCCTGTGACAGCACGACCTCAGCGCCTCCGCTGCTGGGTGGAGTGTTCTCGGCCGCGGACAAGACCGAGCGAAGCGACCTCACGGAGTTGGCTTCGATCGTGGCGGTCGACGCACCGACTCTGTACGACGCGGCCGCTCTCGCCGGCCTGCCGGCCCGGCCTGCACGCGAGAGCGAGATCGCCGGGCGCTGCGGTCACGTCCTGGACGCGGCGCTGCGGTCAATCGAGGATTTATCCGAGCTGACCTGGGACGAGTCGTCGCGCAGTGTCCGAGTGGGAAGTGTGGAGTGCGTCAGCTTCACGCTGTCGTGCTCGGATCCGGCCAGCGGAGCAGAGGCCAGCGCGGACGTGTCCGAGGTGCTGGCCGAGTGGGACGCCGCCGGCCACATCTGGCGTACCCGTTGGATGCGCCCGTTCGTCGATCCCCTGTCGGTCAGTGAGGTCGAGGCCGCCGACGGTGGACGGGTGTGGTCGACAGTGACCGTGGCCGGCGGACACGAGATCGCCCAACTGTTCTTGCAGGCGCTGCGGCCGCGTACCCGCCTGCGGGTGCGGCATGAGTCCGGGCGCCAAGGGGTGATGTTGGCCGCCAACCTGGGACTGGGTGTGGCGGGGTTCCAGCACGCGACGATCGAGACGGAGCTGCCGCTATGAGCATGTGGAGAGCAGAGGAGGCCACCGCCGACTACGGCGAGCTGTTCCGGGCGATTCTCGACGGGCAAGAGAAGTACCCGCTGCCGTGGACCCGCCGAGGGCGGGCCCTAGGCAGATGGCAGAAGGCCAACCCGGATGAGGTCGGGCGGATCAAACACGAGTCGCTGGCCCGGCATGGTGTGGCCCCGGTGGTCGGAGAGGATGCGTGGCCACGAGCCGGGGCGCGCGGCTTTCGCGCCCCCTTCGCCGCCGGGATCGGGTCGGGTCTGGTGCGATCGGTCACTGCTCCGAACGAGTTCATGATGGCCACCAACTACGCCGCCGGGTGGAACCCCAACTCGGTCGGCTCGCCGTCTCCGATGATCGGCCCGCCGATCGGGCGGAACCTGCTCGACGGCAAGGACCTCGGCTTCGACTGTCTGAGCTGGCTAGAGCAGAACCTGCTGTCGACGCCGTCCGCGTTCTTGATGTCGGTGCCCGGGCTGGGCAAATCCTCGCTGGTGCGGCAGATCCTGCTCGGACACTCGGCCCAGGGGCATGTACCGATCATCCCCAACGACCTCAAGGGGGAGTACGTCCCCCTCGCGCTGGCGGTCGACGGGCAGGTGATCCGGATCGGGCACGGCCTGGACCGGATCAACCCCCTCGACGCGGGCGCTCTGGGTTCGGTGGTGCCGGTCCTCCAGGAGGCGATCGCCACCCACACCGGGGACACCGACGCCGATCGGGAGAGGCTGCGCATGTTGGAGCAGCAGCTCCATCGAGCCAAGAAGGAGGTGGCCGCCGGTCAGCGCCGCATGATCGAGACGCTGGTCTCGCTCGCCCGGCAGGGTCGAATGGCCGACTACGAGTCCGCGGCCGTGGCCGTGGCACTGGACGACTTGTACGCCGAGGACGGCCCGGACGGGCGCAGTCGCTGGGTACATCCGCCGGAGCTGACAGACCTGATCGCCATGCTGCAGGCAGGGTCCCGGCAGCTGCACCAGGTCACCGTCTCGGCGTCGGACGAGGAGTACCACGCCACCGTCCGGCCGCTGCTGCGCAGCCTGTATGCGATGCAGCACGGTGTGACCGGGGAGATCTTCTCAGGGCAGACCACCACGCCCATCGACGTCAACTCCGCCGCGGTGGTGATCGACGTGTCCGCCCTGGACGACAACGACGAAACCGTGAAAGCCGCGGTGATCATGGCGTGCTGGTCGGCGGCAGCGGGCGCGGTGACGGCGTCGAAGATTCTCGCCGATGCTGGCCTGCGCAAGCGGAAGCTGTTCGCCTATACCCTCGACGAGCTGTGGGGCACCCTGGCCGCCGCGCCGGGGCTGACCAAGCATGTTGACGGTCTCATGCGTCTGCTGCGAACAATGGGCTGCGCGGTGTACCTGGTCACCCACGGGTCCAAGGATCTGGAGACCCTGCCGACCGAAGCGGATCGCAACCGCGCGATGGGGTTCATCGACCGGGCCGGGGCTGTGATCTGTGGTGGGTTGCCGGCCGACGAGCTGCGCCTACTTGGCGGAAAGCTCCCCTTCACAGCGCGGGAGATCGCCGAGATCACCTCATGGTCACAAGGGGCCTCACCAGACCGGGAACGCTCTGCGGATGCCCCTGTGCCGCCGGGCCGCGGGTGTTTCATGATCAAAGCCAGCAAGAGCACCGCGCCCGGCATCCCGTTCCGCACCGACATCTCGCCACTAGAGACGAAATGGCGACTACACGACACCAACGCCGCGTTCGAGGACGAGTGGAAGCGCAAGTCCGCGCGAGCCGGGGGACTGGTCAATGCCTAGTCCCGCCGGGGGCTACAGCCCCGAGTTCAAGGAAGATGTCGTCGATCGGTTCGTGGGCTACTTCAGCGCCTCGTCCACCCTGTCGTCTGCGGCCGCGAGCGCGGCGCGCGACTTCGGTGTGGCGACCTCCACGGTGCTCAGCTGGGCCGAGGACCAGCAGCGGATGCCGCGTCCGACCTGGGGGGAGATTCGGCGCCTGCGCGCCGCGAACGCGCACCTGTCCGCTCGGTTGCGGGAACTGGAAGACCGGTGACCCTCAAGGGGCCGGTGCTGGCGCTGGTGATCGTCCTCGCGGTCGCGTTCGGGTTGACCATCGTCGTCTCCTCCTTTATCGAGGACGACGACCGGTGCGCACCGACCGGAGGGTCCAGCTCAGCGGCCGGCGGAGTCCCCGATGGGGACTACTCCAAGCCCATGAAAGACGGCACCTACCAGGTCTCCTCGGGCTATCGCTCAGCCGATCGCCCCGACCACCGGGGCATCGACTATGCAGCACCCGTGAACACTCCCATCTACGCCTTCGCCGACGGCGTGGTCACCGAATCGGGCCCCGCCTCGGGATTCGGCAACTGGATCGTCATTGACCACGAGGGAAATGGTGGGGACGGCATGTTCTCCACCGTCTACGGGCACATGCCAGCGGACGACCTCAGGGTCAAGGCCGGCGACGCGGTCAAGGCCGGCCAGCATATCGCCGGAGTCGGCAACGAGGGCCAATCCACGGGTGCCCATCTGCATTTCGAGATCTGGGCGGGAGGCCGCTACGGCGGCCAGGACGTCGACCCGGTGCCGTGGATCGACAAGGCGACCAATCCGGGCGAGGCCGGCCAGAGGCCCGCTCCCGCACCGACACCGAGAGAACACATGGATCGGGGTACGCGCGGGGGAGAGCTTCCACCGTCGGATGTGGTGTCCGAGCAGAACTTGCAGGTCGACTCGATCCGCGTGGCCCGGGCCGTCGCCCAGAAGTTCTCCGAGGTGCAGACGATCGGGGGATGGCGCCCCAACGACCCCTTCCCCGACCACCCGTCAGGCAGAGCCGTCGACGTGATGATCCCCGACTACACCAGCGGTGCGGGCAAGAAGCTCGGCGACGAGATCGCCGACTACCTGTTCCGCAACAAAGAAGCGTTCAACATCGAGTACTTGATCTGGCGCCAGCAGTACATTCCCGCCGAAGGCCAGCCGAGCCAGATGGAAGATCGGGGCACCCCGACCGAGAACCACTTCGATCACGTGCACGTGACCGTGGCCGGAGGGGGAATGCCCACCCCGGGCCAGAAGTACGGTCCCGCCCCGGAGGGAGGTGGTCCCGGTGTCGGCGCCTCCACCGGTGAGTGCGTTCCGGACGGTGTCGGCGACCACGGGCGCGCGCTGAACGACGGCGAGATCCCGGAGGAGCTGCGCAAGTGGATTCGCCTCGGCGGGCAGGTGTGTCGCGAAGTGGATTCACCGCTGCTGGCGGGGCTGCTCTATCACGAGTCGATGGGGTTCCAAGCTCGGGCTGTCTCGCCAGTGGGAGCGCAGGGCTATGCGCAGGCGATGCCTGCTACCTGGGCCTCTCGAGGGGCGAAGGTCGACGAGAACGGCCAGGTGGCCGGTCCGCCGGGCTCTGGATCGCCCTCCGATCCCGCAGACGCCACGATGTTCGCGGCCCGCTACCTGTGCGAGATCGCCGAAGGTCAGCGGGAGCAGATCGCCTCAGGTCAGCTCTCCGGGGATCCGCAGACGCTGATGCTGGCTGGGTACAACGCCGGCCCGGGCGCCGTCCAGCAGTACAGCGGGGTTCCGCCGTACGCGGAGACACAGAAGTACGTCGTCATCGTGCCCGCAGAAGCGGCCAAGTTCGCCACGACAGCAGGGTAAGGAGCAGTGGCCATGGAAGCAGAACAACGACGCCTCTTGATCATCGCGGGCGTGATCGCCGCAGGCGTGGTGGCGGTGTGTGTGGTGGTGACGCTGGTGGTGGTGATGCTGCGGACCGGAGGCGACGAACCCGGCACCGACGCCCATCACGTGCACGCAGAACCGACAGAGACCGCGGAAGGAGCCGCGAGAGCTGCCATGCGGCAGATCTTCACGTGGCGGCCGGCCGAGCAGGCGGGCCCCTGGGACGCACTGCACGCGGCCGCGGACACGCTCACTGGGCCACTGGCCGAGGCGGCGGCCGAGCGCCCGGCCTCAGAGCCACTACCAAGACAGTGGGCGGCGTGGGCGGCGTCCGGTGACGTCGTCGTGGGAGCTGTGGAGCTCGCCAGTGATCCGGTTGACCCGCACGCCCCCCGGGCCGAGGTGCGTCTGATCTTGCGGCAGGTGGTTCAACACGCCGACGGCGACACGACGCCGCTGCCGGAGATGGCGGCGCAGGTGGTCGTGGTCCGTGAGGGACACACCTGGAAAGCCGCGCAGTACCGACTAGAGATGACGAGATAGGGGCACATCATGGCTGGCAACGACAATCCGAGGAACACCCGAGTTTCGCAGTTCCGACCCGAGCACGTCGTGCTGCTGATCATGCTGGCCGGGTTCGTGGCCATCAACGTCTCGGTGTGGGCGGCGCATCGGGCGGCGGTCAAGCTCGGCGGCGCCGAGCCACCCAGCCCGTTCCCGATGGTCGGCGCGATCGAGGTCCTGGCGCGTGACTCGGTGGCCTGGTCCTCAGCGGCGACTGCGCTACTGGTGACCCAATGGCTGGTCGTCGTGGTGATCACCGCGGGGATCATCATCGCTCGCCGGCGGTGGCGACTGCGGCGCACCGGCGGCACGCAGTCGCGCATCGCACACGCAACCCGGCAAATGGCCTCGACCAGCGACATCGCGACCCTGTCCCCGCGTGCGCGTAAACGAGAGCACCGGGACAACAACCTGCCTCACTGCGGCTGGTACGGCGCCTATCTGGGCCGGGAGTGGAGCACCGGGCAGGTCCTCATGTCGGGCACCGAGGACAACGTGTTGAACCTGTGGGCGCCGCGAGAGGGCAAGACCACCAGCAAGGCCATCCCGGAGATCTGGAACGCCCCCGGTCTGGTGGTGGCCACGAGCTGCAAGCGCGACCTCATCGACGAGACGATCCAGCTGCGTGAACACTTCGGCGAGGTGTGGGTGTTCGACCCACAGAATCTGGCCCCCGGCGCCAGCGCAGACAGCGGGTTCTTCTTCGACCCGCTCGACTTCGTCCGGGCAGCACGATTCTGGGACGGCTCGGCGCTACGCCTGGCCGAGATCTTCGAGGGCGCCACCACGGCGCGTTCGGCAGTCTCTGGCGATGCCGGCGAGAATGCGTTCTTCTACCAGCAGGCCCGCGACCTGCTCACCGCGCTGTTCCTGGCCGCAGCTCTGGGCAACAAACCGATCACCGACGTGTACAAGTGGGTGTCCGCGCCGGGCGCCGGCGAGCCCCTGTCGCTGCTCGCCGGCAGCACCTACGAGGCGCAGCACGACGACCTGAACGCGAAGTACTCGCTGACCCCACGCACCCGTGACGGGGTGTTCTCGGCCGCGAAAAACTGCATCGCGTGCCTGGGATTGGCCGAGGTTCGGGAATGGCTGACCCCGCACGGCCACCGCCGGCGTTTGGATGTGACCGCCCTGGCCCACGACGACCGGGCCACGCTGTACATGCTCACCGAAGAAGACAACCCCGTGGCCCGCCCCATTTCCACGGTGCTAGCCATCCTGGTCAGCGAGGCGTTGAAGAAGCGAGCCTCGCAGTTCGAGCGGGATCGACTCCCGGTCCCGGTGCTGATGGTGCTTGATGAGATCGCCAACGTCGTGCGATGGCCGAACCTGCCTGAAGCGCTATCGACCTACGGCTCCCGCGGGATCCTGTTCGACATTTTCCTCCAGACCTACGCGCAAGGGGAGGAGATGTGGGGCCCGGTCGGAATGCGCAAGCTCTACGCCCTGGTGGCAATCAAAGTCATCGGGCCAGGACAGACCGAGCCGGAGTTCGCACAGATGGTCTCCACCCAGGTCGGCACCTACCGCGAGATCGAGCGGTCGGTGTCGTACTCCAATGGCAGCGGTTCGAGTTCGCAACAGGTCGGCGGCGACAAGCCGATCTTGTCCGTCGACGAGATCCAGAACCTGCAGAAATGGCAAATGATCGTTATCGCCAAAGGCCGACGGCCGATGCTCGCGCGGATGATCCCGGCCACCCAGCAGGACTTCTCACCCGCCACGCGTGAGCTGCTCGATCGCCTGGAGAGAGGACAGACCGGTGTCACTGTGGACTGATCTCGTGCGGGCCGCGACGCCCAAACCGTTGCAGAACCAGATGCAGTCCCTTGCCGGCGACGCCTTGACCGGCTACGCCGAGCACCCAGGGCTGGGGGTGGCGCTGCGCCGAGCGGCACACCGCGCCGCCAAGCGGTACTCCGTCGAGGATCTGGGGATCCCGTCGAACCCGCGACATCCCACTGTGTACGACTTCTTCGACGACTATCTACGCCCCGCCTACCAAGTCCAAGATCGCTCACAAGCCAACGCCTGGTGCGGCAAATGGTGGGCCCATCAGAGCGTGGTGATCCGTGTCCGGGCGATGTGGCGCAGCTACGAGTACCTGGCGGTGACCGATCCCATGCGGGCCGACGAGATCTTCCTACGCACCGTTGGCGATCACCACATGCGGATCCTCCTCGGACCCGAATCGCCGATGGCCTCGTGCCGAAACCACCACGAACCCTCCGAACTCCTGCGCTCAGAACCGATGGAGAAGACACAATGAACAGCCAGAATCGCGAGCAGCACATGTCGATGCTTGCCCGAGCCAGCCGCATAGCCGGGCGTCAGGGCGGTTTCCGCGAACGCACCCACTACCTGACGGCCGCCGAGCTGCGCACGGTTCCCGTCACCCGGTTACTGAGGGAAACGGCCTGGGCCGATCGCCCCGACGCCTCCGAGCAGTGGAGAGATGAACGCCGGCAGATCGTCGCTGACGAGTTCGCCCGCCGGGGCTTCGAGACGGCGGCCGCGGACGTCTGGCATCGGTGGGAGCCCGCCGACTACGACGCCCGCGCCCTCCTGGAGGAACAGCGCCGACTCCAGGCCGAGCGCGAGGCCACCCAGACGCAGGACAGACAGGCCGATCGAGGGCAGGAAATGACAGTGCTGTGGGCGGTGTCAGCGCTGGTGACGGCCGGTGCGGTGACTGAGCTTGTCGACGGTGACGAGGTCATGGAGCGAGTGAGTACAGCGTTGTCGCAGGCGTGGGACGGCCTTGAGAGCGACCCCGCAATCGGCGGCGAGCTGGACATGTCCACAGGGGCGGACCTCTCCGCCAGCCTGAGCGCCGCCTCTGCGCCGGCCACTGCGGAGACCGCCATCGCACCCGAGATCGCAACGGCTTCCCCGGAAGTCGACGTGGAAGCCGACCTGTAGTCTCGACAGTTCGGAGCCCCTACGTCAGATCTTCAGCCGACACAGGTGCTCCGCGCTTGCTCGACATCTGGTTCACCAGCAGAGCGAACGGACAGAGGCGCACCATTCTGCCGATACGCTAGGGAGGGCCAACAAGCAACGACTGGCCTACGAGCGGAGGGGCATTGTGACCAAGCTCTTCACTCGTGGTTATCTCAGACAGTTCATGGCCGACCGGCTGAACGGTGTTATCTCCGGCCTCGATCGAATGGGAGAAGATGAGGCCCTTCGTCGCTCAGTCGATGACCTCGTGACTGAATTCGTGGCCCGAGCACATCTTGAGCCCCTGACCATCGGTGACGAGCCAATCGATGGCGGCGTTGCGGAAGGCACAGTCGACGTTCCGGACAACTTTGGGCCACCCGGACGAACTGTTCGCCGCCCAGTCTTTAAGGTACATGCCGTCTACGAGTTCTCGGGTGACCTGAACCTTCTCCATTACATCCCCTCGACCAGTGTTGCCTTCGTCGAGATGGAAGCTGATGTCGACAGTCGGCAAATGACGCTGACTGTGCGCACAACCGTGTCTGCCCAGGGTGAACTGAATCCAGCAGCAGTGAAACGGGCGTACGAGAGCGAGATCGGTCAGATTCGCAGGAACGTAGAGCACGCAGCAAAAGATGTCGCTGCCTTCAACACCACCCTTGAAGAGTGCATAAGGCCTCTGGTGGTGCGGCGAAAACACCTGTTACAGAGCCGACGAGACTTGTCCGGAGCCCTCGGTTTTCCCCTACAAAAACGGCATGATGCACCGTCGCCGGTCCCGCTAGCGCGCAAGCAGATCGGTACTGCACGAACCCAGGCATCAAGAGTGAACACGCCTTACGAAGACGAGCCTGCGCTGACCGCGGCCCAATATGAGGACGCGATCGTGGTTGTCAAGTCAACGATCCTCGCGATGGAACGGACTCCCTCAGTAGTCGCGCACAAGGACGAGGAGGCGATCCGCGACCAGATCCTGGTGCAGTTGAATGGAACATTCGAGGGAAACGCCACTGGTGAGACTTTCGTGAAGAATGGAAAGACGGACCTCCTCGTCCGCGTTGGCGACCGGCACGTTTTCGTAGGGGAGTGCAAGTGGTGGACGGGGGAGAAGTCGTTCGGTAGCGCTATAGATCAGCTACTGGGCTACCTCCCGTGGCGCGACGAGAAGGCCGCCCTAATCGTGTTTATAAGACAGAAGGATGCTTCCGCGGTCATCCGCAAGGCAGATGGAGCTGTTCGCGCACACGCTTCGTTTAAGCGCAGCGGCGCCACGGCGGACGATCCGGGGCTTCGTCTCAATTATGTTCTTGGACACCCGGATGACCAGGAGCGAGAGATCAAATTAGCCGTGCTATTTGCTGTCTTCTCCGCTTCCAAGTCTGGAACTAGCCCCTAGCCTCCTACAGCTCTGGCCCCTGTGACGGCTCCCTGCCGGGCACAGGGGCTTCGTGGTGTGTCGGCCCGTCCGGCTCCGGCTCGCTCGAGCCCGGCTGCGAGCCGAACGGGTCGACATCGAACGGGTTGGCATCGAAGGGCCCCTGGCGCTGGGCCGCGCGGTGGGAGGCCGCGAAGGGGTCCAACTCTGCGTCGACCGCGTCGAGGTCCTCCTCCGGTGGGGTGTGGGTGAGCTTGGTGTGTTCGGTCAGGGCGGCGGTTGCGTAGTCGGCCAGCTCGGTGTCCATTCCGGGGTGCCGCGAGGGCAGGGGCGCCAGCTGTCCGAGGTCGGTGTCGGTGTCTACTTCGTATCCCGATAGCCAGCCGGTGGCCGAGGCGATCGGGTCGTCCGGGGCCTCGACCTCGTGGTGCCACTGCGTGATCGCGGCGGCGACGTCGACGCCGCGGGCAAGCGCCTTGTCGACGGCGGAGCGCAAGGGCGCTGTCTCTGCCGCCGGTACCTCGGTGGCGGTCATGGTGGCCACCAGGTGCGTGGTGTAGTCACGCACGAGCAGATCGCGGGCGGCGGCGTAGCCGGCGGCCATGCGGTCCGGGTCGTCGGCAGCGGACAGGGCCTCGCGGAGTTGTTCGGTGGCGGTGGTGTGTCCGTCGTCCCGGGCCAGTGCCGCTTCGAGCACGCCCCGGGCTGTGGTGAGTCGGTCGTCGACTGCCGGGGCCAGGTGTGGCTTCTCCGTCTCCACGTCCAAAGGCGAGTCGGTGACGGCGTAGGCGTGGTTCTCGGCCCGTCCGCGGGACAGGGCGACGTACAGGCCGCGGCGGTTGGTCGCCTCGTCGACGACGGTGCGGGAGACGTCAACAGTGATGCCCTGGGCGCGATGGATGGTGGCCGCGTAACCCAGCTCGGTACAGACCGCGACATAATCGGCATCGAGGGTGACCCGGCCCCGATGCTGAAGGTGGCGCACGGTCAGCGAGCCGTCCTGGCCGACCTTCTCCACGCGCCAGCGGTCACCGTTCTGCACACGCGAACCGGGCCGCTTTCCTCCCTTAGTGCGCAGACTGCCGTTGTTGGTGCGGGTGACGACGATGTCACCGCGGCCGGCGGTGAGGTCGTCGGCCAGGTCGACCAGACGGCGCGTTGCCGCGGTGCCGGTGTCACGGTGACGATTCTGGATCTGGGTGTTGAGCTCGCGCACCGTCGCGGTGGTGGAGGCCAGGACGATCCCGTCGCGCCCGGCGTCGACATCGGCAAAGTGATCCTCGACCGCGGCCGCGATCATTTCCTCGCGGGCTCCGCCGTGGACCCAGCCGTGGTCGGCATGGAATTGCAGAGCGTCTGGTTCGCCGGAGCGGATGCCGATGGAGGCGCGGGCCTGGGGGGTGTCGTCGCCGAAGCGGACGACGTCGGTCAGCTCGGGGGCGTTAGTCTCGGAGGCCACCAGACGCATGAGGCCACCGGATTCGACGGCGTCGAGCTGGGCAGGATCTCCGACCATGCGCACCACGGCGCCGCGTTCGCGGGCGATCTCCACGAGCGCCGCGACGTCCTTGGTGGAGGCCATGGCAGCTTCATCGAGAAGCAGCATCGCGCCCGGCTCGATGGTGAGCGGCAGGGTGCGGGCGGCGTAGCCCATGTCCTTCATTTTTCCGCGCCATTGGTAGGTCAGCGAGGCCAGCGTGCGGGCCTCGGCGCCGATTTCCTCGCCGAGAGTTTCGGCGGCGACCGCGGACGGCGCCAGGGCGATGACCTGTCGTCCGGAGGCCCGCCACGCGGCAGCGACGGCCTTCATGGACGTGGTCTTGCCGGTGCCGGCCGGGCCGACGCCGGCCGCGACGAGTTGCCCGGAAAGGCAGAAGTGCTCGGCCAGTGCGCGCTGTCCCGGGTTCAGGCTGCGGCCGGTAGCGGATTCCTGCTCGGCGATCACTTCACGCAGTTGCTCGCCGGTGGTGAAGACCGGCACGGGCGTCTGGGCGGCGTCAGTGACCAGTTGCTCGGCGTCGAGCATGGCGGTCGAGGTGTGCAGCAGCTCGCCGTGGCGCTCCAGGACACTGAGGCCGTCCGAGTCGCGCCGAAGCGCGGCGGGGGCCTCCAGCGTGTCGGGCGTCGACAGAGCCACCGATCCGCGGCCCAGAGCGTGGTCAACCACCGCGGAGACCGCGTCGTCTCGATCGGCCGGCGAGGCGAACGCGACGTTGGTCAGCTGGGTCTCGACCACGGCCCGCACGTGCGCGTGAGTCCACGTCGCGCGGGCATCGGAGACGGCCTCGATGACACGGGCAGACTCGACCTCAACCGCATCCATCTGCCGAACCGCAGGGATCATCTCGCGCACCCGATCATCCTGAAGCTCGGGATTCAGAGCGGCATGCACCATCGCGTCGACGGCAGCCTCGGAGCCGAGGTGACGGGCGGCCAGGCGGCGCCATGTCGACTGGTGATCGGCCAGCGATCGGGATTCCTGCTTGCCTTCCCGGGTGTCGAGAGTGGCTTGTTGGAGAAGGGCGTACTGGACAGCCTGAGTGGGTGCCCGGCCATGACGCGCCCGGTACTCGGCCAGGAGCTCGTCGCGGCGAGCCTCGACCATCTGACGGCGCGAGGAGAACGCCCGACACAGCGCCTGATCGATGCCCGCGACCTCCCAGACCGGTTGTCTGTCGCGTCTGGGATAGCGGGCCTCGAACGCCACGCCCATCTCCCGGCGCAGCCGATCAACGATCGCGGCGTTGTAGCGCTGGGACGCGGCCACGGCGTGCTTGTGTAGCGCCGCTCCATCGAGGGCGGACCACTTGCCGTCGACGCCCAACACCTTGTTCGACACCGCGCAGTGGGTGTGGAGGTTCGGGTCGCCGGCGCGGGTGTCGTAGTGGTCGAACTGGGCCACGATCAGACCGTGGGTGTCGATCTGCCGCTCGCTGCGATCACCGCGGCGGGTGAAGGCGGCCTCGCGCTCGATCCACGCCAGGGAGTCGTTGACGCACTCGCGGTGGATGCGCTCGATCTCCCGCCGAGTGTCGGTGTCCGCAAGCGCCCACAGGGTGCTGACGGACTTTTGCGGAGTGAACACCAGATCCATTCCGGCGACCGGCTGACGCACGTTGCTGCGCTGCGCCGCGGCCCAGGACAGCAGCTCCCGCTCCGTCGGTGGCTGGTGTCCGAACTTGGCGCGGTAGTGCTTGTCTGCCAGCGCCCGCCACGCCTCTGAGGTGGAGGCCTTGTCGAGGGTGTGGCCCTCCTCGGCCATCTCCCGGAGCGTGGCGTTGTACTCCTCGACGAGCGGGATCTCGTTCTTGAACTCAGGGAACTTCCGGCCGAGCGCGGTCTCTTTGAGGTCGGCGCCGGCCTCGAGCATCTGGTCGGTGTTCGGGTGCCGGCCTTCACCGAACAGAGCCTTCATCTGCTCTTCGGAGACCGTGCCGGACACCGGGCTGATCTCGGACAGGGCTTCCAGGCCGGCGCCGTGCCAGCGGCCGGGCGGGGTGCCGTTGGCGGTGTAGTAATCGGTCAGCTCCTGGCCACGCTCGCGCATCCGGTCGGCGGTAGCTACCTGACGTGTCAGGTAGCTGTAGCCGTCCCCGGCGTGCAGCACGTGGAGGGTCATCACGACGCCCACTCTAACCCCACGTCAGCGCCGGGTCACGGACGAAGTCTGAAATTCAGCAAGAGGTGTGTAAGTTCTCCAAGCTGAGCGAAGCGCAGTGGGTGCGTGGAACGCAGTGACAGGCACAGGTGACGCACTGGTGCGGAACTGGACAAGAATGGCTCTGGTCTGCGAGTAGCGGCAGGGATAGAGTCGACGGCGAGAACACGCCAATCTCAACTACAGGAAGTGACCACCCGTGGCTAAGACCTCCGACAGAACCAGTGCCCGCACTCGCGCCAGGCAGGCGCTCGCCGAGAAGCAGCGCAAGCGCCGGGAGCGCGACGAGCGCATCGAAGCCGCCGCCACTCGCTACTTCGCCGCCGCCGACGCGATCGAGCGAGCACAACGCGAGGCAGGCGAGGCGATCAAAGCCCTCGTCGACGAAGGCGAGCCGCGCGGCGAGATCGCAGAACTTCTCGGCATCGCAAACCGCGACATCAAAGCCGCCCTCGACACACTCAGCAACGACGACACCGGCGAAGGTAAGAAGCCGAGCGAGGATGTGTCAGCGGAATCGGATGACTCCGCACACGACGACACGGATGAGGACCGCCACGTGGCATGAGCACCTTCGAGCCGCCCTCTGCCGGTGTTCAACCCGCGCAGCATCATCGGATCCTTGCGAATAGCGCAAGCCTGGAATACCTACTGGCTGCCAGTCTTACCTGGCGACACAAAGGGGTCAGTCGAACCGAGTCCGGGCACCGCTTCGCGTTGTTGTTGGCTGGCGAACTCGTCGACGGGGTCGTGGCTGAGCACCGCTGCAACGAACCCCTGTGCGTGCGCGTCGACCCGGGGCATGTCGTGGCCTCCACCCAGTCAGCAAACCTGCGCTACGCCGTCGCGTGCGGTCGCACCGGCGCCATCCGCAACCCCGACCAACACACCAACCGCCGCTACGCGCGCTCTGTGGCGGTGCGAGACGCACTCGTCTCCGGCTGGGACGCGCGCGCTTACTCCTGCGCCTGCGGCAACGCAGCACCCCTCGATGCACCCTCACTGTTCTAGAGCTTGGGAGTACAGTCATCCGCAGATAGGGCCCCGCCGGCGGCGGGGCCTTTGTCGATGGTCTGGCCAGTCGGGATGTGTCAGCGGTTTACCGCTGATCGACGTTGTCGGCGCAGCTGCCAGTACCGCTGGATCGTCCATTGCAGCGGGGTCCTATCGATCACCCACAGCGCCATCGCCGACCGATAGTGCACGCCCGTGGCGCACCGCGAACGACCAATGACCGACAAACCACGCCAACAAGCCCCAGCGCCGCTACCGTGGGCGCCCACGTACGACCCTGCAGCACACCGAGCATGCCAACCACCGCGCAGAACCCGCCGACCCCACGCGCTAGGCGGCGGCAAGGCCACCGCGCCGCCAGCGACGACAGCGGTAGCCAGCAGCGCGGTGGTCAGATCCCACATTCCACACCCCTGTCGCCAGCACCTTCCGCCGCGGCGCCCACACGGGCCACACGGCCTGATCGGGTGACAGTGTGGCTTTCCCCTCCGACAGTCAGTGCGCGTCGTGCCCTTGCGGGCTGGCTATGACTGGCCCGGCTGATCCGACCGGCCTGGCTTGCGAGCGGTCTCGCGCAGCGAGTCCAGGACCTCCCGCAGGGTGTCCGAGGTGGCCTCCGCCCGGACCCGTGCCCGGTCGGACTCCTCGGCCTTGGCGCGCGCGACCGCCGCGTCCTGGCGTGCGGTCTCGATCTGACCGCGCAGCTGCTCGAGCTCGCCGCGCACTGCCTCGAGCTCGGCGAGGGCGCGGTCGCGGACCGCGACAGCCTCGTCGCGTTCCGACGCCGCTTGTTCGGCCGCCTCCAGTGCGTCGGCCTCGCCGCCGCGGGCTGCATCCAGCGCCACAGCGGCCTGCTCGTCCGCCTGCTCCGCGGCCCGCTTCCACGCCGCAGCCCACACCGAGGCCACCATCGCCGACATCGCCTCCGACAGATCTGGGGCCTCGGGCACATCCCCGGCAACGCCGGTGACGTGCTCGCGCATCCACGCAGCGACCTCACCGATGCGCACCCCCGCCTCGCGCTGCACGCTGCGCACGGTGACCTTGTCCCCTCGTGCAACGAGCACCCCATAGGCTCGAGCGATCTTCTCCGACGTCGACATGACAGGCCCTCCAATTCGGGGAACGGGTAACCGGTAACGCATTCGGTTACCCACGTTACCACCGGGGCTGGACAGGGCCCAGCCATCCGCGCTTTCAGGACCGGGGGCGGGCGCGAGCTGTCCGTCGACGGAGGCCACCAGGGCATCGAGGGGAGCAGCCGGGATTCTGGCCACGCCGCGGTGGACCCAGCCGCGGGCGGGACAACGGGCAGAGACCTGACCGCGATACGACCACTGGGCGCCCGCGGGCCGGCGTGGCCACCGGCAGGCCCGCGCCGTGCGGCGGCGCCGATCCGGCCATCGAGACCACGCCCAGAAGTATGAGGACTCCCGTGCAGGAGCTCTCGACACTCCAACGCTGCGCCATCCGGCCGGGCTTCTGCCTACAGAGCGCGGGACGCGGGAAGTCACAATGGAGCACCAACTCGGCATCCTGTACACTTTTGCGTACAGGAGGGGTTGAGATGAAGACGATGAGCTACACCGAGTCCCGGGCCCGCTACGCCGAGGTCCTCGACGGGGTCACCAACGACCGCGAAGAGGTCATCATCACCCGCGCCGGCCACGAACCGGTGGTGATGGTCTCCCTCGACGACTACGAGTCCCTGCGCGAGACCGCCCACCTCATGCGATCACCGGCCAACGCCCGACGCCTGCTCGATGCGATGGAGCGGCTCGAGTCCGGCCGCGGCCAGGCGCGCGACCTGCTCGACGCCGACTGACGTGCTGCTCGTCTGGGACGACAACGCCTGGCAGGACTACCTCTGGTGGCAACAACAGGACCGCAAGATCCTTCAACGCATCAACCTGCTCCTGCAGGACATCACCCGCAACGGCAACGAAGGAATCGGCAAACCCGAACCCCTCAAGTACGACTTCGCCGGATACTGGTCCAGACGCATCACCGACGAGCACCGACTCGTCTACAAAGTCACCGACACCGAAGTCCGAATCGCCACCTGCCGCTACCACTACGGATAACGCACCCGACCCAGCCGGAACTACACGTCTCTATCGACCTGGCAAGTGCAGGCGGACAGCCGAATATGTCGGTGCTGCACCCACACCGGAAGGGGGTTGGGCAGTGTGTGCCAGCGGGCCGCTGTGGAAAAGGGGCGACCGAGGGCGCACCGAGCGACGACCTCGTTCGTCAATTCGCGCTGAGCGACTGCACCCGTACCTGCCACTGGGTTGGCTCGGGCATCGTTGCGGCCAGTGCGCCGTGTAGTGCGTGTTGGATGTCGCGCGCGGTCTCGCGGACGGGCCGGGAACGGTTGAGGCTGACTTCCACGGTGACGGTGCGCGCGTTGTGGTCGACGTGCAGCCCGAAGTGCGTGGCATGCGGTCCGGTTCGTCGGATGCGGGCGTCCAGGGCCCGCAGGCTGGTGCCGATGCCGGCTTCGATCCCCGCGACGCCGGGGATGGCCACCACCAGCTCGATCAGCTGTGCTGCTGTGGGTTCAGTGTTCATGGAGATCCTCGATGTGGACGTCGACCGGAAGGTCGGGCAGGTCGAGTTCGCGAGCGCACGCTCCGCGCACCGCGGTGCGGACCTGCTCGGCCAGGCCGGGCAGATCCGGGGTGGTCTCGACCGCAGAGATGCGGCACACGATGCGCCGAGGTAGACCCCGAGAGTTCCAGCCACCGCCCGGGTCGTAGTCGATGGTGGTTCGCAGGCTCACCACGCCGTCGATGTCGTCGGTGGTGTCGCGGATCAGGGTGCGTAGCGCGAGTTCGGTCAGGGTGTAGGGGCCGAAGTCGGTGGGCGGCATGTGCACGCGGGCGCCGTGGCGGGCATCGGCGCGGACGGCTTCCGATAGTGCCGAACGTGCACGCCGGGACAGTTGCACCGAATCGTCGCCCCGGATTTCGAGCTCGTCCCAGTCACGGTGCAGCGCAGCGATGTGATCGAGGTAGTCGCGGGTGTCCTGGTCGTCGTGGGGGTCACCGGGTCGGGAGGGTCCGTCCATGGTGTTCACCGCCATTCCTTCATGTAGTCGATCACGTGCGTGCGGGCGCGGGCGATGCGGCCTCGTGCGGTGGACTCGGTGACATCGAGGGCGGCGGCGACCTGCCGGTAGGACATGTCGTCGATCTCGCGCAATGTCCAGCACGCCCGCAGGTCCGGGTCCATGGTCGCCAACACCTGGGCCAGTGCACGCATCTGCGCGTTGACCTCGCTGGTGTGGGCTGGGTCGGCGCGGGGGCGCGGGTCGCGGTGGCGGTGCAGGTCCTCGGGCCGGTGGGCGTCGGTGGCGCGGCGGGCGCGGCGCCGAGCGATGTCGGTGGCCCGCCGCGTACAGATCTGGGCAAGCCAGGCGCGCACCGCGTCCGGGTCCTCCAACAGGCGCAGGCGCTTCCACCCGGTCAGCAGGGTCTCTTGGACCACGTCCTCACTGTCCTGGCGGTCGCCCAACACCAGGTAGGCGATCCGGAACAACCGGCCCTGATGCCGATCGATCAGCACGTCGAAGGCGTCCGGGTCGCCATCCTGCGCGCGCAGCACCAGGGCGCGGTCGGAAAGCTCGGCCAGCCGCCAGGTCGGGGGGCTCATCCGGCGCCGGAGACCAGGTGGCCGTCGGCGGCGTCCTGCCCCACGGCGACACGGTCGGATCGAGATGATGATCGCGGGGTGTGCAGCCGAACGAGCAGGTCCACGGACCGTGGGGCGGTGCCCAGTGCGGTGGCCAGGTCCGCGGCGAGCACCCGGCGGGCCTCCTCGACGGCCCACTCGACCTGCGCGTCCTGGGCCACCGTCACCTCGGCGAAGACCCGCAGGCTGGTCGTGGAGCCCGACACCCGCACCGATGCCTCCTTGACGCCAGGCACGCTCTCGACCCGCTCGACGAGCGCCCGCTCGAGGACTTGCGGCTCCACGGTGGCCAGCACCGAGCCGTCGTCGCCGGGAAGACGCAGGGTCGTGTGCGCGGGGGCGGTGGGGATCTGCGCTCCCAGCAATCCCAGACCGGAAAGTACCGCCAGGATCGACGCGGCGGTGGCGACCGGCAGTAACCAGCCGCGGTGTTGCGCCGCGATGGCGGCCACGCTCTGCTCGGCAGTGGGTACCAGGCCGGACAGTGGTGCGCCCGCCGGCGCCAGGGCGAACGATGCCGCGATCAACCAGACGGCGGCGGCCAGGATCAGCAGTGCCGTCACCGTCAGCGCGATGCGGTTACGGGGTCCAGACAAGCTACGCATGGGTGTGGTCCCTTCAGCTTCTGCGGTCCGTGCGCACGCGAGGGCGCAGCGGGTCGGCCGGTCGCAGTTCGGACAGCGCGCGGTCCACGGCGTTCTTCGCTCCCCGGGTCACCGGGGCTGGGTCGTCGACCACGGTCTTCACGGCCACGTCAATCCGGCGGCGGCGGATAGTTGCGCTGGCGCTGTGCACCCCGTCAACGGTCTCGGTGCGACGGGCGATAGAGCGGGCCAGGTCGCGGCGGGAGATAGCGGTCTCGCCGGGGATGTCGTCGTCGAGGACTCGGACGCGGGAGGGGCGACCCGGCACCAGCGCGGCCAGCAGGAGGGCGAGCCCGACCAGCGCCAGCACCACCGCGACCACGCGCATCGCGGTCGAGTCGAGGCCGGTCTCGGCAACCGAGGCCACCGTCGAAGAGGCCGCTAAGGGCCACGTGTCGTTGATCAGGTAACTACCCAGCAGCCAGATCCCCAGTCCTCCCAGGACCACAAGCGCCACGGCGAGCAGCCCCACCGGGATCGCGCGCGGCGGTCGCCTGATCAACGTACTGCGACGTGGTCGTGCACTCATTTCAGTGCTCCTCTCGTCGCGGCGGCGGGGTTGAGCCACGAGATCTCGATGTCCAACCGGCCCACCTCCAATCCCGTCAGCTCGTGCACCCGGTAGCGCACGTGCTGGCGCAGGCTCCGGCAGGTGGCGGTCAGGTCCACGGGGAACGCCACGCCCACATCGAGTCTGAGCACGGCGACCGTTCCATAGAGGTCGCACGTGGCTGACGGGCGCGAGTCAAAATCGCGACGGGCGCCCACCCCGAGCATTCCTCCGGCCGCCCCGCCGACGCCGGTGCACTCGGAGGCGACCTGCTCGGCGATGCGGCCCACCACCGACGCCGGGATGGTGGTGAGCCCCCGCTGCTCGGCCGGTGCCGACGGCTGCCCCGGTGATACGGACAGGCCGTCCACGCTCGGATCGGCGGCGGGCCGGTGATCGGCGCGATCAGTATGCGCGGCGGTCACGGCTCACCGCCTCCGGCGATCGGTCAGGCCTTTGATCTCGACGCGTCCCTCCATGGCCAAGCCCACGGCCACACCGATCACGCCGAAGAGCAGCACGATCAGGAACTGGCCGATCGAGCCGAACGCGGCAACAGCGCCGAGGAACAACCCCACCAGAAGTGTGAGATGGGTGGTCTTCATGAGAACTCCTCGCTCAGGGGTGCGGAGGCGGGCCGGGTGACCCGCCCCCGCGGCGTGGCGGTGGTCGATGGGTCAGCGGATCAGCGCAGTTCGCCGCTGCGGTTGCTCTCCGAGCTGGCGCGGGCGTTGTCGTCGTCATCCTGAGGCAGGTGCACGTCGGCGACGTTGACGTTGACCTCGACCACCTCCAGCCCGGTGGTGCCCTCAACCTGCTCGATGATGTTGCGGCGAATCGCGTTGCCGACCTCCACGATCGAGGCGCCGTACTCCACCACCACCGTCACATCGATCGCCGTCTGGGTTTCACCCTTCTCGACACTGATGCCGCCAGTGACGTTGGTCTGCGCGTTGGGGATCCGGTCGGTCACCGCCGAGAACGCGCGACGCGTGGCACTGCCCATGTCATAGACCCCCGGAACCTCCCGCGCGGCCATCCCAGCGATCTTGGCCACCACGGCATCATCCAGCGTGGTCACCCCCCGATCGGTTTGCAGCGGCCCACGCGCGACCTGCTTGCCCGACGCCTTCTCCTGCGCCTGCTGCGCGGCGGCTTGGGCTGCCTCCTGCTCGCGGGACTGCTCACGACCGGTCTTGGGAACTGCGTTCGACATAATTCCTCCTCACGCCAAGACCCGACACCGGGCCCTTGTGATGAACACCTACACAACAAAGACGTCACCACCCGCCCGAACGTCACGCCCTGACCCAAACTTTTTCTTTCCTCAGGCCACGTGGTGGTGTCAGTGGCCCGCCATTAGCGGATGCGGGCGCCAGCACAGCGGGCCTAGATTTGCCCAATGTCGGATTCCCCGCAGACGGTCCCGCAGGTCACACTCAACGACGGACGAGCCCTTGCCCAGCTCGGTTTCGGCACCTTCAAGATTGCCCCTGCCAGTACGGTCAGGGCTGTGTCGTCGGCGCTGGAGGCCGGTTACCGGCACTTCGATACCGCGCAGATGTACGGCAACGAACAAGAAGTCGGGCGCGCGATCGCCGCGTCGGAACTGCCCCGCGAACAGATGTGGGTCACGACAAAACTCGGCAATGACGTGCATGAACGTACTTCCGCGCGACGTGCGACAGAACGTTCACTCGCTCACCTAGGGGGGCGAATCGATCTGTATCTGGTGCACTGGCCGCTGGCGATGTACGACGATGTGGCGCGCGTGTGGGAAGTCATGGAAGAGCTCAAAACCGATTACCCCATCGGTTCGATCGGGGTGTCCAATTTCACCGCAACGCACCTGGACCGATTGGCCGAGGCGGGACTGTCCACTCCGGCGGTCAATCAGATCGAATCCAATCCCTACTTCGTCAACGAGCACCTGCACGATGTCTGCACCGAGCACGGCGTCGCGGTTCAGGCATGCAGCCCGCTTGCCCAGGGCGCTGTAATAGGCGATCCCCAACTTCATGCGCTGGCCGACCAGATCGACCGGACGGTGGCACAAGTAGTGCTGCGCTGGGGCCTACAGCGAGGCGACATCGTGGTGACGAAGACCGAAACACCCCAACGCATGACCGACAATCTCACCGTGTTCGACTTCGAACTCACCGAGGAGCAGATGGCCTCAATCTCCGCGTTGCACAACGGCACACGATCAGGCCCGGACCCCGATAACTTCGACCGATTGAACTAACCTTCACGGCCAACGAGCCCGGTCTTGCACTGCTAGCGCAGAAACACACTGAGGCGACAACCCCGCATCGAGCCAAAGATGTGCACCACCTTGCTCCGCCCGCGACACTGCCAACTCAGGCGACCAGCTCAACTTCTCCACCGAGGTCGGCGCGCAGCGAGTGCAGACCCCGAGCCGGCCTCAGTCGACCTGCAGGGTCAGTCGACCGGCGGGCTGGACGCCTGCGCCCAGAAGCGTTTGGGGATCCGCCCCGCAAGGCGGGCGGCGTGCCCGGCCCGGACTGCCTCGCGCATCGCCGCGGCCATGAGCGGCGGGTTCTCCGCCCGGGTGACGGCGGTGGCGAGCAGGACACCGTCGCAGCCGAGCTCCATGGCAAGTGCGGCGTCGGAGGCGGTGCCGATCCCCGCGTCGCAGATCACCGGCACCCCCGCGCGCTCGACGATCATCTCCAGGTTGTGCGGGTTGCAGATGCCCAGCCCGGTGCCGATCGGCGCGCCCAGGGGCATGACCGCAGCGCAGCCCACGTCCTCCAGTCGGCGGGCCAGGACCGGGTCGTCGGTGGTGTAGGGAAGGACGACGAAACCGTCATCGACCAGGTCCTCTGCGGCCTCCACCACCTCCACCCCGTCGGGCAGGAGCGTGCGCTCGTCAGCGATCACCTCGAGCTTCACCCAGTTCGTGCCCAGCGCCTCACGGGCGAGCCGGGCGGTCTTCACGGCCTCGCTGGCGGACCGGCAACCGGCGGTGTTGGGCAACGGGCGGATGCCGAGCTCTTTCAACATCCCGAGCAGCCCGAGTCCGCCGGCGCCGTCCATGCCCAACCGCAGGTCGACCTTGCGGATCGACACGGTGGTCAACGCGGTCCCCGAGGCGATCAGCGCCTCGCGCAGGACCTCCTGGTTGCCGGCACCGCCGGTGCCCGTGATGAGCCGCGAGGAGACCTCCTCGCCCGCGATCACCAGGGGCGAGTCCAGCACCGCGGCGACGCCAGACGGATACGCGGACGGCCCTGCGACGCCGCGAACCGAGGTCGCGGCCGAGGTCGGGTCAGCCACCCTGGACCGCCGTGAGGACATCGATCTCCGCGCCCGCACCGAGCGGGGCGTCGTCCCAGCCCGAGCTGGGCACCACCACGCCGTCGACGGCGATGGCGACGCCCTCGTCGGGCAGGTCCAGCTCGGTGACCAGTGCGCGAACGGTCGCGCCGTCGGCCAGGGTGCGGTCCTCCCCGTTCACCGTGACGATCATGGGCCCTCCTACTCCACACTCGTCATCGTCCACTACAACTAGATCCCCGGGGCTGCCGATTCGGCCTGAGCGCGCTGGGGCGTGCTGATGCTGCTCGGTGAGCCTGGCGGGATGGTGTGCGTGGGGAGTCCGCTTGGGGCTCGTCGGTCGGGCTTGAGTCCGTGCTCGATTCCCCACGCCACGGCCTGGGCCCGGGTGCTCACGCCCATTTTCCGATATGCGGACCGGATGAAGGTCTTGATCGAATTGGTCGACAGGTAGCACTGCGCGGCGATGTCCTTGTTGGATAGCCCCTGGACAATGAGACCGATCACTTCCGCCTCCCTGGGAGACAGCCCCGCCTCTTTGGCCGGCCACTGGTCCGATCGCATCACCGATAGGCCGGGCCCAACCATGGTCACCCGCTGACCTGCGGCGATGTTCTCGATTCCCTCAACCAGTTCGAGCGCCGACAGCGACTTCGCTAAGAATCCATGAGCTCCTTGGGCCAGGCTGTCATCGATCGCCCGTTCATCCACGGCGAAGGAGTAGACGGCAACCGACCCGATCAACGGGTCCTGCAGTAGCGATTCCAGGCGCGCATGCTTACCCACCGGTGCGGCGAAAGTGTCATAGAGCGCGACGTCCACGGGGGCCGATCCACTGGTGACGGTGTGCCGTTCCACAACTTCAACTCGGTCCGAATACGGCGCCAGCAATGCGTTGACTCCCGCCACTACGACGAGATAGTCGTTGACCACAGTCACCCTGATCGCTTTGCCGCTCACCATGGTAATCGTAGGCGCAGGTGGACACACCTCCACTTCACCCCTTGGGGTGAAGCCATGGCTGCCGTGGCTCGCGATAATGGGATGTCCACTTGGCGCGATGCTTGACGAAGGGCAGGAAATATCTTTTGACCCACATCATCGCCACGGCTCTCGATGACCGGTGGGCATGGGCCGATCGCGGTAACTGCCAAGGACAGGCAGAGCTGTTCTACAACGACGAGCACGACCTCAAAAGGGTCCGGCGCCGCAAAGAGCGGGCAGCCAAAGTCCTCTGCGAGCACTGCCCGGTGATAGTGGAATGCCGCCAGTACGCGATGAACGCGCGGGAACTCTACGGCGTCTGGGGAGGCCTGACCGAAATGGAACGCCACAAACTGGCAGGCCGCCTGCGCTCCGGCTGACCTTTCCTCCGCGCCGCATTCCTTGCACCCACGTCGCGACAGTCCTGCACTGCCAGAGTGGATACATCCCCTTTCGTCCCACGGGGGTGTACGGACCAAGGTCCACTCCGACGTGGTGATCGCGTCTAGCGGTCGTGTGGAGTATCTAAGGTAGGTATGTCACCAGCGCCGTAAGACTATCGTCGTCGCTGGGCATGGTGACGTCGATGAGCGCTCGCAAAGTGTTGGTGAGTCGCACGGAGAGAACGTCGACTGTTTCAGTGGGGTCTTCTTCGTCAAGCCAGGCAAGTGTCTGTACTTCCACGCAGGTCAACCAGGTGCGGACGGTGAGTCTGGCTAATTTGGATGGCTCGTCGATCCCGGATCGGCGGTAGATTTCCTGCTCGGCCCGAAGGAACACTTGCGAGACCACCGAGTCATCGGTTCCCGGGAGCCGGGAGTTTCGCAGCAGAGCGCGCGCCGGCAGTCGCACTGCTTGACACGTGTTGAGGAAATCGCGAAGTACGCGGTCAAGCTCGGCTTCGGAGTCATCGGAGGCTTCCGTTTCTAATCGTGCGAGGAAGTCTTGGGCCACTAAGTCGACGACCGAGTCGAATACTTCGTTCACCGATGAGTAGTGCCGGTAGAACAGGGCCCGGGACACTCCCGCCCGCTTCACGATGTCGGCGACTGTGACGTTCTCTAGGATCGTCGCCGCGAATAACGATGCCGCCGCCGAGGTGATCTGCCGCATCCGCTCCACCGGAGGCAATCGGCGTGAGGCAGGGCGCGGGGCATCCTGGTTGGGGCGCGTCATCCGTGTGAGCCTAGTGCGCGAAAGTCGCCAGGTGCCGGGCAGACCGCTACATATCCACCACGATGGACTTTCCGTCGACGCGGTCAGTACACAGCAACATGGCGGTGCGTTCCGGCCCGTGAGCGCGGCCGCGTCGTTCGATTCGTCCGTCGCAGACGGAGACCTGGCAGGTACCGCAGAAGCCTTGACGGCAGGAGTGCGGGGCGTCGGGGACGGTGTCCAGGACGACGTCCAGGGCGCTGCGGTCGGCCGGGACGTTCAGCGTGCGTCCGGTGCGGGCCAGGGTGAGAGTGAACTCCCGGCCGTTGACCACCGGGGGAGGGGCGAACCGTTCGTAATGCAGGGGCGCGGGCACGGACCTGCGTGCCGCCCGCACGAGGTCGAGCATCGGCGTGGGGCCGCAGCAGTACACGGCGGTGGTCTCGTCCGCCCAGGACAGCAAGTCGACTGCGTCTGGGCGGCGGTCGCGTTCGGAGTCCACGAGCACGGTCAGACGCGAGCCGGCGAGCTGGTCGAGTTCGTCGAGAAACGGCATGGACTCGCGGGTGCGTCCCGCGTAGACCAGGTGCCAGTCCAGCCCGCGTGCGGCGCACGCGCGTGCCATCGCCACGATCGGAGTGATGCCGATCCCCCCGGCCACCAGTAGGACGCGAGCCTCGCCGCAGAAGGGGAACGCGGTACGCGGGCCCTGGGTATGCAGCAGGTCACCCACACGGACGCGGTCGTGGATCTCCGAGGATGCGACACCTATCCGGCGGACCGCGATCTGAAAACGATCAGGGTCGGTGCCGCACAGCGAGTACTGGCGGCGCAGCCCGGACGGCAACGTCAGGTCCACATGGGAACCAGGGCTCCAGGCTGGGGGGGCCTGGCCGTCTTCGCGTTCCAGGACCAGTCCGACGACGTCGTCGGCGAGGATTGGTTTGTCGACGACCCGCATCGGCCGCATCCTGTCCACGGGCCGCACCCGATCGGCGGACCAGCCGCCGCCGTCGGTGGCCAACACGGCCCGCGATAGGGCGCCGAGAATCCGAATGGCCCGGTCGGCGCGCCGGGCCCCGTGCAGATCGGGCGGATAGTCGAGCATCTCAGTGTCCCGCCCGCGCGGCCGGCGACGTTGCCAGATAGCGGATGGCCGGCTCGACCGAGCCTTGCTGGCTCGGGTGGTAGCGCCGTCTCAGGTAGGGAACAACCTCACGGGCCAGCTCGACAGGGCCGGGTAACAGGTCCCGCCGGGCCGCCAACACCCAGTCCCGCCACCGTGCCTTCCGATCAGTGTAGGGATCCACCGCCATCAAAAACCGCACGCCCCGCACCCAGAGCCACAACAACACCGGGGTGACGAAAATGTAGGAACGCAACCGCCGGAGGTAGGAATCGTCGAGGTGGGTCAGCAGGTCAAAGCACACCGCACGGTGCTCGACCTCCTCGGCACCGTGCCAGCGCAACAGATCCATCATCGTCGGGTCGGCCCCGGCGCGGTCGAGGGCGTGCGCCTCGAGAACCCAGGCCCCGAGCACAGCGGTGTAGTGTTCGACCGCGGCGATGAGGGCGACGCGTTCAACGATCCAGTTCTGCGCCCGCCGGCCGGTCAGCCCGCGATCACCGAGCAACTGGCCAAACACCCAGTCGATCTGACCGGTGTAGGGGCTGACGTCGATGTCCATCGCGGCGAAATGGTCGAGCACCCCACCGTGGGCCTTCGAGTGCATGGCCTCCTGACCGATGAACCCAAGGACGTCCTGGCGCACGCGATCGTCGCGAATCATCGGCAGTGCCTGCTGCAGGACCTTCACGAACCAGTCCTCACCGGCGGGCAGCAGCAAGTGCAGAACGTTGAGGGTGTGCGTAGTGACAGGCTCGCCGGGGATCCAGTGCCACGGCAGCTGTGACCAGTCGAACTCGACCTCGCGGGCGGCCAGCACCAGCTGCTCCTCCTCGCGCGGGTGGCGATCTGCGGTCGTTCTGTGCTGGTCGGTCATGGCGTGGTTTCCGTTCGTGTCCATCCGTGGCAGTTGTCAGTTCGGGGTGAGATCGGTGCGGGCGATCACGCGCAGCACGCCGGGGGTGATGCCGGCAAGGCGCATCCCGAGCCGCGCTTCGGCCGTCACCGGGGCCACGGGGGTATTACGGTCCGCGGCGCGGACGATCGCGCCAGCGACGCGCTCCGTGCTGTATCCGCGACGGGCGTAGAGCCCGGAGGCGGCGCGGTGGGTCCGTTCCTCGGCCTGGCGGTCCATCCCGACGTAGCGGGTGGACCGGCTGATCCCGGTGTTGACGAACCCGGGGCACACCGCGGTGACGCCGATGCCGTAGCGGGCGAAGTCGCCGCGCAGGGACTCGCTCAAGGCCAGCACCCCGGCCTTGGTGGTGCCGTAGGCGGGCAAGGTCCGCGACGGCAGAAACACCGCCGCCGAGGAGATGTTGACGATCTGGCCGCCGGTGCCGCGATCGCGCATCATCGCGCCGAATTCGCGGCACCCGTGGATGACGCCCCACAGATTGACGTCGATGATCGCCTTCCAATCCTCCACCGACGTATCAAAGAAGGCACCACCCATCCCCATCCCGGCGTTGTTGATCAGCACGTCCGGGACACCATGACGACCGCGGACCCACGCGGCGAACTCGCGCCAACCGCCGGGGTCGGTGACGTCGAGACGGTAGGCGATGCCGCGACCACCGACCAGACCGACCTGGCGGGCGGTGCGCTCGGCACCACCTGAGTCGCGGTCGGCGATGACCACGGTGGCGCCGCGGGCGGCGTACTCGATCGCGGTGGCGCGGCCGATGCCGCTTCCCGCCCCGGTGATGACGACGAGCTCACCCCGCGCAGCCCGCCCGTCATCGGCAGCTTGCTCAGTGGCCGGGGCCGCGGCGCGGCCGACGACGGCCCGGATATGCTCGTCCACCAGCGCTGCAACGACCGCCGGACGGTCACGAACAATCCAGTGCCCCCCGACCACCGGCAGGATGCGCACGTCATCGGCGCCCAGACGGGCGGACTCCTGCAGCGCCGCGGTGACAAACGCATCGCGAGTCGGGGCCAGGACCTGCACCGGCACCGACGTGCGACGGTGACGGGGGCGGCCGAGGTGGCGCCGCATGTTCGCGCGGTACATCTCAAGGCCGTTGATGAAGTCGCGTTCAGGCTGCGCAGCGCCCTCGCCGGAGGAACCGGCAGCTCCCAGCGCCCGACCCAGACGGGTTCCCACGGCGCTGCGCCACACCGCCTCCGGCAACCGCGGCACGTGAAACCACCCGATGTAGGCCGACGAGAGCAACTGCGTGATCATCGGCGCGGTGCGGTCCCGGCCCTGGCCGGCCACCCACAATGCGGCGAGATCGAGGCAGGGCCCGGAGATCGAGGTGAACGAGGCCGCGCGCGAGGACGGCCCGTCACCGGTAACGGCGTGCCAGGTCTGGATGGAACCCCAGTCGTGGCCGAGCAGATGCACCGGCCGATCCGGGCAGACCGCCTCGATGACGGCGTCCAGATCCGCGGCGAGCTGTTCGTTGATGTACCCCGACCGAGTCGCCGGCGCCTCGGAGGAACCGGCGCCGCGCACATCGTAGGTGACGACGCGGTAGCGACCCAACAGTTCACCGGCCACGCCGTCCCAGACCCTGCGGTTGTCGGGATACCCGTGGACGCACACCAGCGTCGGCGCATCGTCCGGGCCGGTAGCGGCCACGGCGAGCGAAAGACCGTCGGTTGTGACGACAATGAACGTCTCGGCCTCAAGCCGCGCGCTGCGGCTCGTCATTCCGTCACCCCTCGGGCCTCGCCCACCTGCACCTCGGAGAACCCACACGCCAGGCCCTGCTCCCGCCACCGACGAACGTGTGGCGTCTCGTCGTCGAGCCAGGCCGCTGAACCGTCAGGGCGCACCACGAGTATCTCCTCGAACTTCACACCGACATCACGAAACCCGATATGCGGCTCCACCGCCCACAGGCCCGGCTCCGGGCGGTGATCGGAGATCGCGCCGGAGGCCCACAGAGGCGAGCGGTGATGCGCGCGCTCGACCACCAGGTCGCCGACGAGGGTGCGCAGCGCACGACTGCCGAAACCGAAGGCGATAAAACGAGGCAGGCGGGACTCAACGTCCCGAACCTGGTGGGCGATGACCCGACCCGGATACACGCGATGCCGGTTGTCGTACCCCTGGCGGCGGATGAGCTCATCGACCTCGAGATAGACCTCGCGCAAGGTGGAACCGTCGGTGATCAGCCGCGGGATGAGATCGCGATACGCCGCCAGGTCCGTCATAAGTTCGTCATGGATGGGGTTCTCGCCAAACGCGCGGGCGTAACCGATGTCACCGATAGCGCGATCGAGGACCGGGGCGACGTCGAGGATGTACGCCATCCCGAACTCCAGGCGCCGCCGGGTAGGGAAAAAATGCAGCGGGGTCACAAAATGCCGGAAAGCAGTGCGGTCACCGAACCAGGCAAACGGGGTGTGAAACCAGTCGCGCACACCGCGTTCGGTGAGCCAGTCGTGCAGACGACCAGCCACCTCGCGCTCGGTCACCCCCTCCTCCAGCGTCGCGGCGACCGCTTCCACGCACTCGTAGGACAATCGCTGCGCGCGCCGAAACCGGTCGAGATACGTGGCGTCGGCCACATCACTATGAGACATAGTGTCCATGTTAGACATGGCGTCTCATAGTGCAAGTAGTTGTCGCTCGCGGTCGCCTGCTGGAAGGCCCGGCCCTCACCGGCCCGTTCAGATCGCCACTCCGCTTCTGCGACCTTCTGCGAGCACAGGTGACCTGGTAGAACTCAGCCTGAGTTCAGCAGTGAGCTCTCGATTTCCTCCACGGAGATAATCCTGAAGCACTCATCAAGACCTGATCCGGATCCTTGATCGCAGCACGCACTTAGCCTCGATCCACCGACGTCGGGCATGACGGAGACGCGCCTGTTGGCGTTGCTCCTCAAGCTGCCGCGCGGTGTCCGCGGCAAGTAACCGGATTGAACTGAGGTGTCTGCTGCGCGGATGGTGACGGCGGAATCGAGGCGGACGACGTCGGCTGGAGCCTGCGCGGTAGGGACGCGGTGGACGCGACTGGGGTGACCGACAATTCTCGATACCGACCTGTCCCTATCCGCCGGACTGGTGTGAGACAGCCGAAGCGGTGACAGTCCTCGTGGCCTACTGCCGCTGAATCCGAGCTACTCGCGGGCAGCGGTATGCGACTGAGTCGAAATGACGTGGGCGACGGGCCAAGTCTTGCTGAGGTCAGTCAGGACGAGGTCGGCTCGGAAGCCTTCGGTCAGCGCGCCACGGTCGCAGAGACCGACACAGGCGGCCGGGCCTGAGGTGATCAGTCGAACGGCGTGTGGGAGTGAGAGGACGCCGTCGCGCACAAGTCGCACTGCGGCTGGGAGCATAGAGGAGGGAAGGTAGTCACTGGCCAGGGAGTCGGCCACACCGGCGACGACGAGCTCGGCTGCCGAGACGTTCCCGGTGTGGGAGCCGCCACGGACGACGTTCGGGGCGCCAGCAACGACGAGCATGCCTCGGTCGCGGGCGGCACGGGCGGCGTCCAGGGTCGTTGGGAACTCCGCCACGGTGCAGCCGCGGTCGGCGGCAGCCGCGACGTCTTCCGGGGTGGCCAGGTCGTGGCCGAAGAGCCGGATGTGTCCGGCTCGGGCCAGGTCGCCCAGCCACGTGAGGGCGCGGTCTCGCACGGTGAGACGTTCGGCGCGGGTGCGACGCCACCGATCGACGTGGTCGACCGCAGCGGCCTCGGTCATACCCTCGTTGGTGATCAGCCACCGCTGCATGGTCGTGGGGTCGGCGAACTGCCCCTGCCCCGGTGTGTGGTCCTCGTGCGAGACGATCGGCACCCGTGCGCGTTGGGAATCATCCGGTGTGGTGATGCTCCGAAGCCTTTCAGAATCCGCGGAGTCGTCGAGTGCGGCCAGCTCCGTTGCGAGCAGCGTCCGGCCGTACTCGCAGCGGGCGTCCAACCGGTGCAAGACCTGGTGGTCGACCTGGGTGTCGTCGGCATGACGCAGCGAATCGGACAATTCTGCGGCAGCGGGGGAACCGATCGTCGTTCCCACGATGGAGTGCTCCTGGAATGCAAGGCCGTGGAAGGCGGTCGTGATTCCTGCCGCGCGTAGACGGCCGCCCGCCGACGTCAGTGCGAAGGCAGGGTCTAGGACGACGCCCGGTCGCGGCCGGGTCTCCCGCGCGAGGATGTCGGTGTGGACGTCGACCAGGCCCGGCAGCAAGTGGGCGCCGTGGGCGTCCAGGGTGCAGCCGGCACCCGGCGGGTGTGGGCCCACCTCGGCGATCCGACCCTCGCGCACCACCACTCTTGCGTTGTCCTCCACCCGATCGGGTAGCACCGCTGTGACGTGGCCGATCACGAAATCTGTCGGCGGCCAGCACGAGTTTCCGAAGGTCATGACGACACATTCTGACAGGGCCCTATGGCCGTCGCATGAACGCGGAAGTCATCGGTCGTTCACCGGCATCGGATGGTCGGACGGGGTTCACTCACCGTTCTCTCAACCCTGATCGCCCGTTCATAAGTCCTCTATAGGTTTCGGGGTGTTCGACCAAGTCCTACAGAGGGGTTTCCATGATCGAGCTCGTCGAGGTGAGCAAGACCTACAAGGGGGGCGTGCAGGCGCTGCGCCGAACCGACCTGACGATCGAGGCCGGGCAGGTGACCGTGCTGCTCGGTCCTTCGGGAGCCGGCAAATCGACACTGCTGCGGTGCATAAACCTGCTCGTGCAGCCCACCACCGGGACTGTGCGTGCCGCCGGTCTCCCGGCACTGGACTCGCGCCGTGCATTACGACGGCATCGCCGGCGCACTGGCATGGTTTTCCAGCACCACCAGTTGGTCCCGCGGTACACCGCGCTGCGCAACGTACTGCTCGGCCGAGTCGGCTACCACAGTTTCTGGCACGGTCTCCTGCCCGCTGGTCGCGCCGACGAGCGCATCGCCCTCGAGGCGCTCGACCAGGTGGGTCTGCTCGACAACGCGCTCACCCGGGTCGACAATCTCAGCGGCGGCATGCAGCAGCGCGTCGGCATCGCCCGCGCACTCGCCCAACAGCCGCAACTGATCCTCGCCGACGAACCGGTTGCCAGCCTCGACCCGGCCACCGCAGTCCGAGTGATGGCGCTGTTGCGCCGTGTCTGTCACGACAACGGCATCACACTCGTCGCCAGCCTCCACCAAGTCGACCTGGCCCTTGAGCACGCCGACCGCATCGTCGGCCTCGCACACGGCGAGATCGTGCATGACAGCCCCGCGTCCGATGTCACCGATGACGCCATCCAACTCATCTACGAAGGCGTCACTGAGGAATCCGACGGCGACACCGTCGCCAGTACTGTCACCGGCCACCTCACTGCTGGTGTCCGCTGACCGGACGCTGCTCGCACCACCCGAATCACACTCACCACATCCTGGAGTTCTTCACAATGATTAGACCAGCCCGTTCCACAGCTGCCGCACTGGCGGCGCTGATCTCTTTCGCGCTTGTTCTCACCGGCTGCGGCTCCGGTTCCACCTCCGAGCCTGCCGCCGGCGAGGTGCCTGAGACCCTCCGCGTGGCCCTGCTGCCCGACGAGAACGCGTCTCAAGTGATCCAGGACAACGAACCGCTCAAGGAATACCTACAGGACGAGTTGGGCGTCGAGGTCGAACTCATCGTCACCACCGACTACTCCTCGATGATCGAGGCGATGACCCGCGGCCGGTTGGACCTGGCCTACTTCGGGCCATTGTCCTACGTGCTCGCCCAGGAGAAGGCCGACATCGAGCCCTTCGCCGCGCTGCAGGAGGAAGAAGGCGCTGCCCCTACTTACCAAGGGGTGTTTCTCGCTAATGCCGACTCCGGCATCACCACACTCGGCGACGTCGCTGGCAAGACCGTCGCGTGGGGAGACCCGGCCAGCACCTCCAGCCACCTGATACCCAAGGCCATGCTCGCAGAGGAAGCGGGCCTGCGCGTCGACGACGGCGATTACGAAGAACAGCACGTCGGCGCCCACGACGCGGTGGCGCTGGCAGTGCAGAACGGCAACGCCGACGCGGGCGGCATGAGCCTGCCCATCTACGAGCGCATGGTCCGAGACGGGACCATCGACCCTGAGGTGGTCGTGACCGTCCAGGAGTCCGAGCCCTACTACAACTACCCGTGGACTATGCAGACGAACCTGCCCGAGGACTTCAAGGCAAAAGTGCGGGCGGCGTTCTTAGAACTCGACGACGATGCCGTGCTCGAGCCGTTCAACGCCGCCGGTTTCGGACCGGTGACCGATCAAGACTACGACGCGGTGCGCGACCTTGCGCCCCTGCTGGACATCGACCTGGCGGACTACCAGTGACCGCCGACACTTTGCCGGACCCCGTCGAGGAACGGCGGGAAGAACAGTACCGGGACATCTCCCGTCGGGTGTGGATTGGCTGGGGGCGCAACAGCGCGGCCATGGGCGTCGTCGGCGTCCTGGTGCTGGTGTGCGTCTGGGCGGTGGGACTACTCGACGGCGAACGGATGATCACCGGACTGGCCGACATCGCCGACCTCCTGGGCGACATGTGGCCCCCGGACTTCACCAACATCAACCGGTGGTGGGGCCCACTGTGGGATTCGATGTCGATGAGTATCGCGGCCACCGCACTGGCGGTCCTGCTGTCGGTCCCACTCGCGCTGCTCGGGGCCCGTAACACCTCCCCGCACCCCACCGTCTACGCGGTCGCGCGCCTGGTCCTCAACACCCTGCGATCGGTGCCCGAGCTGATCATGGCGATCGTGTTCGTCGCCGCCGTCGGCTTCGGCGCCCTTCCCGGCGCCCTGGCACTGGGTATCCACTCCGCCGGCATGGTCGGAAAGTTCTTCGCCGACTCCATCGAACGCGCCGATCAGGCATCCGTCGAGGTTGCCCGCGCCGCCGGAGCCACCCGGGCACAAGTGATTCTGCACGGCATCCTGCCGCAGGTACTGCCCCAAATGGCCGACGTCACCGTCTACCGGTGGGAGCTCAACTTCCGCGCCTCGGTAGTCGTCGGCGTCGTCGGCGCCGGCGGCATCGGATTCGAGCTGATGGCCGCCCTCCGCACCCTCCAGTACCAGGAAGTCTCCGCAATCCTGCTCGTCATCCTCGCCACCGTCACCGTGGTCGACGCCCTCGGCGGAGCATTACGAAGAAGGTTCCAATGACAAACGCGTCCGCGCGCCCGGTGGTCGTCCTCACCCACCGGGTGCATCCCCAAATCCTCGACATGCTCGGCCGCGAGTGCGACGTGGTGCCGAACCAGCAAGACGACAGCCTCCCGGCATCCGAATTGCGACGCCGAGTGGCACACGCCGACGGGCTGATGGCGTTCATGCCCGACCAGATCACCGCGCAGTTTCTCGACGGTTGCCCGCGACTGCAGGTGGTCGCCGGCGCACTCAAGGGCTACGACAACATCGACGTTAGCGCCTGCACCGAGCGCGGCATCTGGCTCACCCGAGTCGAGGACTTACTCACCGAACCCACCGCCGAATTGGCAGTCGGGCTGCTGATCGGCCTCGCTCGACACGTGGCGACCGGTGACCGCACCGTGCGAGCCGGTTTCCGCGGCTGGCGGCCGGTGCTCTACGGACGCACACTCGTCGGCTCCACGATCGGCATCGTGGGCGCCGGCGTACTCGGCCGGGCCGTGGCGCAAATGCTCTCCGGATTCAATCCCCGACTTCTTTACCACGACCCCGATCCGGTGCCGTCCGCAACCGCGGCGTCGATCGGTATGGAACGGGTGGAACTCGCCGAGCTTCTGCAGCACAGCGACTCCGTGGTGGTCTGCGCCCCCCTGACGGCGGACACACTGCACCTGCTCGACCACCAGGCGATGACATCGATGCAACCTGGAGCGCTACTGGTAAACGTCGGACGAGGCTCAGTAGTGAACGAAGGCGCAGTGGCCCAGCTCCTGCGCAGCGGACACCTCGGCGGATATGCCGCAGACGTGTTCGAGTTCGAGGACCTCTCCCGACCCGACCGCCCCAGCGGCCTGCACCCGGACCTGATGGAACTGACGAGCCATACCCTCTTCACCCCGCACCTCGGATCTGCGGTCGCGTCGGCACGCTTGGCGATCGAGGAGCACGCGGCGAGATCCATCCTGCAATCACTCGCGGGAAAAGTGCCCGACGGAGCCGTCAACGACCCGCGGAAACCGTCGACCTCCTCCGTTCCCGCAGTATGATCACGCCCATCAGCGACGCCGCACCCGTCAAAACCAGTCCTCGGGTACCGGTGTACCTTTCCGCCGCCGACGCACTCGCCGAGCAGATCGCCAACCAGCCCGTCGGCACCCGGCTTCCGTCAGAAGACGAACTAGCCCGCACCTTGGGCGTCAGCCGGCTCACCGCCCGAGCCGTACTGACCGAGCTGGAGAGGCGCTACCTGGTGCGCCGTCGGCAGGGCAGCGGCACCTTCGTGTCCCGACGCATCGACTACACCATCAGTCGACACATCCCACCGTCCTGGAGCGCAAGCGTCCGCAAAGCCGGATTCGCCCCAGACGTTCGCACCACCGGATGGCGACTCGAGACCCCACCCACCGAGGTCCGTGGCCGCATGAAAGTGGGAGCGCGCAGACAACTGCTCGCACTCTCCCGTAACCGATACATCAACCACGAGCTCGTCGGCTACGCAGACACCTACCTCGACCCCCAACTCGTCCCCGACCTACCCCAGGTCCTCGACCCTGCCGGCTCGTTGCACGACACCCTGGCCACCCACTACAAGCTGGAACCCGAGCGCGGATGGTTCGGCGTCGCCATCGACCCGGCGCCACCCCACGTCGCCGAGCACCTCGAACTGAGCGGCCGCCCACCGGTCATCTCAATCCGGTCCCGCACCGATGCCGCCGCACGCAACCACCACCCCGTAGAACTCACGATCTCCTGGCTTCGAGCCGATGTATTCCGAGTCGAGGTCGACTTCGACACCACCTAATCAGGACGACAAACCATCGCCCGCCCCGAATAGCCGCACTCCCGACATATTAACGCCGATAACTTACGTTATGTAAAATGAAGGGTGTTGAGTTGAGGCAAAGACAGGTGCGTGACCTTTTAACCTGCAGTGTTTTGGATGAGTGATCGTCGGTTGCGTTATCGATCCGCCCGGACCTCGAATGGCCCGGTCGCCGAGGTCGGGTCAGTCATCACCGCTCGTCTCCGACGGCGAGCGGTGTGTGCGTCTCGTACATGCGGATCGCTACCGCGGCCGCCGAGACGGCGCTGACGGCGGCGGCCCACACTGCTGCGTGCATACCCATGGCGTCGGCGACGATCCCACCGAACACCGCACCGACTGCGTATCCCAGGTCGCGCCACACGCGGTACACCCCGACGGCTCGCCCCCGCCATACAGGATGGGCCACGTCGCCGATCGCCGCCAACAGCGTCGGGTAGACCATCGCGGTTCCGGCGCCCAAGATCACGGTGCCCACCGCCCACACGCCGAACCCGCTGCCGAGCGCGATGACGACCAGCGCGGCCGCCTGGGTGGCCATTCCCACCGAGATCAGGTTCTTGCGGCCGATCCGGTCCGAGAGCGCGCCGGTAAACAGCTGCCCCACTCCCCAGACGGCGGGGTAGAGCGCGAACAAGAGCCCGATCTGCCCCATCGGCAGACCCTCAGTGGCGAACAACAGGGGGAAGAGTCCCCACGACAGGCCGAAGTTGAGATTGTTGACGAGCCCGGCCTGGCTCGCCGAGGACAGGGCCGGTTCTTTGAAGCTGGTTTGGAGCGCGATCTCGCGGTCTGTCAGGTCGGCATGCAGATGCTCATGCAGTCCGTCGGGGCGGGCAACGTGCCGCCCGGCGTCTAGGAGCGCGTGATCGCGGGTCTCGCGGACGAAGACCCCGGACAGCATCAGAGCCAGTGCCGTGTAGGCCAAGCCGACCAGGAACGGTGCCGGTCGCAGGCCGTATTGCCCGGCCAGGTAGCCGGCGAGCAGCGAGGTCACGGCGACCGCGCCGTAGCCTGCGGCCTCGTTGAGACCCATCGCCAGGCCGCGCTGCCGGGGGCCGACGAGGTCGATTTTCATGACCACGGTGGTGGACCAGGTCAAGCCCTGGTTGATGCCCAGCAGGACGTTCGCGGCCACCACCCAGGTCCAGTCGGGCGCCCAGATGAGCATCAGTGGCACCGGGATGGCGAAGAGCCACCCGACCAGTAGGACGGGCTTGCGTCCGTAGCGATCGGAGAACGTCCCGGCGAAGTAGTTGGCGATCGCCTTGGTGATGCCGAAGGCGGCCACGTAGGTGAAGATGAAGGTGTAGCCGGTCAGGCCGAAGACGTCCGTGGCCAGCAGGGGCAGGACGGTCTGTTGCTGTCCGACCATGCCCCCTACCAGCGCATTGATGGCGACGAGCAGCGTGAACTGGGCGGCGTTGGCTTTCAGGCCAAGCTTGAGAGTGCGTTCACTGGTCATGCTTTCCTCCTCGCGATCGACCGCGTCAGGGCGGTTTGGCCTTTGCTGCGTGCCGCTCCGCTAGGCAGTGCGCAGCGCCGGCTCGGCGCGGCCCCGCGGCGAACGCAGGGGGCACCGGTCGACGGCCACGAAGCAGATGGCCGCGGCGAGCGCCAGCAGAGCCACCACGCCGAGGATGATCGGTGCGGCGGGGAAGGGCAGTTCCTGGGACAGGACGAAGGCGCCCATGAGTAGGACAAAGAAGCCGAAGCCCTTGCGTAGCGCCTTCTCCGGCACCACCGAGGTGAGCCGGACGCCGAGGAACGACCCGGCGATCGCGGCGATGGTGACCGCGGCGACGAGCGGCCAGTCGAGGCTGATCGAGGTGAGGTAGCCGCCGAGCCCGGCGAAGGACTTCATGGCGATCACGAGCAGGGAGGTGCCGACCGCGGCGGTCATGGGCAGACCGGCCAGGAGGACGAGGGCCGGGACGACGAGGAACCCGCCGCCCGCGCCGACCAGTCCGGTGGCGGCGCCCACGACGAGGCCATCGAGCAGGATTCGCCAGAGGGGATGGTGGTGGTCGTTGCGCTGTCCGTCGCGGTCTTTGCGTCCTCTGATCATGGCGCCGGCGGTGGCGATCATCATGATCGCGAAGCCGATCATCAGGACGGTGCCGGGGATGTAGCCGCCGGCAAGGCCGCCGAGGAACGCCCCGACCATCCCGGCGGCGCCGAAGATCAGGCCCGTGCGCCACTGGACGTTGCCCTTGCGGGCGTGGCCGATGAGGCTGACCAGTGAGGTGGCGCCGACGACGAACAGTGAGGTCGCGATGGCCTCCTTGGGGTCGAGTCCGCCGATGTAGGTCAGTAGCGGCACGACCAGGATGGACCCGCCCCCGCCGAGAAGGCCCAAGGACAGCCCGACCAGGACGGCCAGGGCCACGACGATGATCGTGGTGATCTCCATTGCAGGTGCCTTTCTCCGGCGGGGGCGCCGGTGCTTCGGGTGGGGTGGGTCAGGAGCGGGCGGGCAACGAATCCAGGACGGCGCCGAGCCCGGGCTCGTCGGCCGAGCGGTTCCACGGCATCTTGGCCAGGCCCGCGGCCATGGCGCAGGAGTTGCTCGCCGCCGAGTACGTCAGCCCGGCGCCGATCGCGCCGGCGAGGTAGGCGAACTTGGGCGAGAGCACCTTGGAGGCGGTGACGCCGGCCAGGACGAGCGAGCCGGCGACCATCCGGACCTGCCGGTCCATCGCCCAGGCGCCCTTGCCGCGGAGCACCTCGCCGCCGGCGGCCTCGTAGCCGGCGATACCGCCGTCGAGGACGGTCACCGAGTCGGGGTTCACGCCCACGGCCTCGAGTCGCTCACCTGCCTGCCGGGCGCGGTTCCCGGACTGGCAGATCAGGACGACCTGCCCCGGCAGGCGGGAGGCGAACTCCTCGCCGTGCTCGGCCAGGAGCGGGAGGGGCACGTTGTAGGAGCCGCGGATGTGGACGGAGGAGTACTCGGCCGGCGACCGCACGTCGATGACGGTGGGCGGGGTGTCAGAGTCCAGGGCATCGCGCAGGTCGGCCGGGGCGAGGGTGGGGGCGGTGGTCAGGGTGGAAAGCATGGGTGAACCGAAATCCTTCGTGTGTGACAAATGCGGGGTCAGGTGGCGGCGGGATGCCGCCGAACACCGGGGGCCGGACGGGGTGTCCGGCCCCCGCAGGTGGGGTGCGGCAGATCAGGCGGACGCGAGGTTGCGCGCGGACCAGGCGCCGTAGCTGCCCTCGAGCTCGACCACGCGGTAGCCGGCCCGGCGCAGGGCACTGGCCGCCACGGAGTTGCGAACGCCGCTCTGGCAGTAGGTCACGATCGGCCCGTCGGCCGGGAGCTGGTCGAGGTTCCACAGCACCCGTCCGCCGCTGAGTTGCTCCGAGCCCGGGATGTGGCCGTCGGAGTGCTCAGATTTGTTGCGCACGTCCAGGACCAGGGCGGAGTCGAACGAGGCCAGCTCGTCGGGGCCGATCATCTCGGGGGTCGTGGTGGGCAGGCCCTCCAGAGTGGTCGTGTACCCGGTGACCGTGTCGATACCAACCCGCAGCAGGTGGTCGCGGTACTCACCGGCGACCTCCTCGTCGGGAGCGAGCACGACCAGGGGCGTGTCCTCCTTCTCGGGGTCGTAGACCCAGGCGCCGTAGGAGGCGGCCTTTCCGGTGCCGGGGATGTTGAGCGCACCGGGGACGGTGCCGGCGTGGACCTCGTCCTGGCCCCGGGTGTCGACGACGACGACCTGGTTCGCCTCGAGCGCGGCTGAGAGCTCGGCCGGGGCGTACTCGCGGAGTGGGGAAAGCGGGCCGAGGACGGCCGGACCCTGCCTGTTCTGTCGCTTCATCCGGCCGAAGTAGGCGTGCGCGTCCGGCTGGCCGTCGAGCAGTTCGGAGACGAAGCCCTCCTCGTCGTCACGCTCGACGTACCCGCCCCACCAGGCGTAGCGACGCTCGTAACCGACGCTGGTCGACGGCAGTGCACCCAGCGCCTTGCCGCAGGCGCTGCCCGAACCGTGGCCGGGGAAGACCTGGACGTGGTCCGGCAGCGTGACGAACGAGTCCTTCAGGCTGCGGAAGATCTGCTTGGCACCCTCGAAGCGGGTGTCGACAGCGCCCGCGGCCTCGTCGAGCAGGTCCGGTCGGCCGAGGTCCCCGGAGAAGACGAAGTCGCCGGTGAGCATGTATCCGGGGGTATCGGCGAACGCACCGTCGGTGATGAGGAACGACAGGTGCTCCGGGGTGTGCCCGGGCGTGTGCACGGCCTCGACGGTGATGTTGCCCAACTTCAGGTGGTCGCCGTGGTGCAGGCGCTCCGCGGCGAAGCGGTACTGCCAGTCGTCGCCCCCCTCGCCAGAGACGTAGACGGTGGCCCCGGTGGCGGCCGCGAGCTCGCGGGTGCCGGAGAGGTAGTCGGCGTGGATGTGGGTCTCGGTGACCGCGGTGATGGTCATGCCGTGACGGGCGGCCAGGTCCAGGTACTCGCCGATGTCGCGGCGGGCGTCGACAACCACGGCCTCCCCCTTGGCCTGGCAGCCGATGAAGTAACCGGCCTGGGCGAGGTCCTCGTCGTAGATGCGTTCGAGAAGCATCGAGATCTCCTTGTCGATCGTGATCGGGTTGGTGCCGCGGAGCGCCGTCGAGGACGACCGGTACATCGGCTTCAGACCAGGCCCGAGGCGCGACCCGCGCGGATGTTCTGGCGCACGACCACGACCTCACGACCGGCCGCGGCGAGTACGGCGCCGGCACGTTCCGCTCGGGAGCCGCGCTCGCAGTGCACCCAGACGGTGCCCGGGGGGACCTCGTCGAGTCGGTCGGCCAGACGGCCGACCGGCACGTGTAGCGCTTGGTCCAGGTGATCGCGTGCGTACTCGTCGTCGTCTCGGACGTCGAGCAGGACGATGCCCGAGGCCGGACCGCCGTCCGCAGCGCGGGGGAGCTCGGTGAACGACGCGGTGACGACGCCGGGGTCGCTCACGCTGCGTCTCCCGTGGTCTCATCGCGGGTGAGCGAGTCCAGCAGAGAGGTGCGCAATCTCCGGTACTCGGAGTCGTCCGGCAGTGTGTCGGGGTCGCGGGGTCGGTCGAATGGCACGCTGATATCGCGCGTCACGGTGGCGTCCGGACCATGATTCATCACCAGGATGCGGTCGCTGAGCGCGATCGCCTCGTCGACGTCGTGGGTCACCATGACCACCGTGCGTCGGTCGGCCTCCCACAGACGTAGCAGCTCGCGTTGAAGCGAGTGACGGGTCAACGCGTCCAGAGCGCCGAACGGCTCGTCTAGGAGCAACACCTTGGGCTCCAGCGAGAACGCGCGGGCGATGCCGACGCGTTGCTGCATGCCACCCGAGAGCTGTCCGGGTAGGCGGTCCTTGGCGTGGCCCAAGTGGACGAGATTGAGGTAGTGGTCCGTCACCTCGGCGCGAGCTGATGCGCCGAGCTCTGGGCGGGCGCACGAGAGCGCGAACTCAACGTTCTCCCGCGCGCTCATCCACGGCAACAGGACGTGCTGTTGGAACACCACCCCGCGGTCGGCGCCGGGCCCGTCGATCGGCCGGCGATCAAGCCACAGGAGACCGTCGGAGGGTTCGACTAGACCGGCGATGATCGAGAGGATCGTGGACTTCCCGCAACCCGATGGGCCGAGAAGGGAGACGAACTGACCGCGACCGATCCGGACGTCTGTGGGGGCGACGATCTGTACCGCGTCCGCCCCATTCCCGAAGGACTTCGAAATTCCTTCCAGATGCAGGAACGACGCGTCGTGGCACGAGCCGGCCGATGGGTCGTTGTTGGTGGAGAGAGCAGTGTCAGGCATGGGGGACCACCTTGTGCAGGGCCGACACTGCGCGGTCTAGCGCGAGTCCGACGAGGCCGATGATGAGGATCGCCACGCAGATCGCGGGGATGTCGAGCTTGTTCCACATGTTCCAGACGAAGTAACCCATTCCACGTCCGCCGACGAGCATCTCGGCGGCGATGATGACGAGCCACGACGTGGAGAGCGACAGACGCAGGCCGGTGATCATCTGCGGTAGGGCGGACGGCAGCAGGATCGAGCGGATCACCCTCCACCGTCCGGCCTCGACGGTGCGGGCGAGTTGGAGGTGGAGCGGGTTGACGGACCGCACGCCCTCGATGGTGTTGAGCAGGAGCGGCCACAGTGCGCTCATGATGATGACGAAGAGCGCGGTGCGCTCGGCGTCGCGGAGTAGGGCCAGCCCCAAGGGCAACCACGCCAGGGGCGAGACCGGCCGGAGGATCTGGATAATCGGGTCGAGTCCCCAGCGGGCGGATCGCACCGACCCGAGCAGGAAGCCCAGCGGTATCGCGATCACCGCCGCCACGAGGAAGCCCGTGAGCACCCGCTGCAGGCTGGCGAGGAGGTGCCAGAACACGCCCACACTGTTGATGCCCTCCCGGTAGAAGGGGTCCGAGAGAATCTCGATTGCCGAGCTGAGCGTGGCCGCCGGAGTGGGGGCGAGCCCGCCGTCGTCCCCCGTGGTCGCCATGTTCCAGAGGCCGATGAACACGGAGGTGGTGACGACCAGGATCAGGGCGGCGAGAGCGCGGTCGCGGGATGTGGCGCGGTCCGACGACGGGGCCCCTGATCCCCGTCGTGGCAGTCGGCCCAACAGCGAGTTCCAGGTAGAGCGGTGTGCGTTTGGGGCGTCACTGGCCGTGTGGTCGCCGGCCTCGACTCCGGTCCCCGAGGAGCCGCGGGGGTCGGGGGCCGGTGCGCCGGGGGCCTTGGGGGGGCTGGGGGTGGTGGTCATGAGGTCACCTCTCGGCGGGTCCAGATGTCGGTTCGGGCGGGGTTGAACGGGATGCCGGTGATGGTCTCGGTGCGGGCCGACGGGATGCCGATCCCGAGGTCATGGAGGGCGCGGGCCGCGGCGGGGGTGTCGAATACCTCGGTGGTCGCGGCATACAGAGCGGAGGAGTCGCCGAGGTCCCGGCCATCTGTGAGTCCCCACCGCTGTAACTGGGTCAGGATCCACATGCCGAAGTCCTCTCTAGGGAACGGCCGGAAGCCGATCCGGTCGGGCTCCTGCATCGTGCGCCCGGTGCCGTCGGGGTACGTGCCCGTGAGGATCGCGGTGAGCAACTCGGGTTGTTGGTTGAGGAACTGCTCGGTGGCCATCGAGGCCGCGGCCTGAGGCCGGTGAGCGGGGTCGTCCGACCACACCGCGGCGTCGGCGACGGCCCTGGTGAGCGCTCGGTAGGTCACCGGGTTCTCGAATGCCCACTCGTCGGACACGCCGAGGCAACAGCATGGGTGACCGTCCCACAGGTCGCGGGTCAGAGTGAACAGATATCCGGCGCCCCTCGCCACGGCCAGCTGGTTGAACGGATCCGGTCCGAGGAAGCCGTCAATGTTGCCGGTGAGCAGATTAGCGACCATATCGGCCGGCCGCAGGATCCGGAGGTCCACGTCGAGGTCCGGGTCGAGTCCCCCGGTGGACAGGTAGTGGCGTAACAACAGGTTGTGCATGGAGAAGTCGAAGGGGATGCCCAGCACGAAACCTCGCATGTCCTCCGGGCCACGCACGGTGTCGCGGTGGCGGTTCGCCAGCGTGATGGCCTGCCCGTTGACGTTGGTGATGAGCGGCATCCGCGTGGTCTTGCGGCCCGAGGCGAAGCCGTGGTGCAGGGCCAGCGGCATCGGGGCCAGCATGTGCGTGGCCTGAACCTCGCCTGCCACGTACGCCCCCCACAGGTCGGCCCAGCCCGCGTACTTCTTGAGCGTCACCCTCAGCCCGTGCTTGGCGTAGATCCCCAACGGGGCCGCGTTGACCAGCGGGGAGGCGCAGGTGATGGGGATGAAACCGATCGTGAGCTCGGGGTTCTCGATACCCGGCAGGGCGGGCACGTCCGCGCCGTGGGTGCCGGGTTCGGCCGCCGGGACGGCGGGTGGAGCCGTGCTCGCGGTGCTGCAGGCGGCGAGCAGCCCGGATCCCGCGGTGGTACCTGCGAGGGCGAGGAACCCCCTGCGTCCCATACGCAGGTGATCTGGCGCACTGGGTGGCGTGCGCATCAGTGCTGTTCCGCGTGTGAGGCGACAGCTGCCACGGCCCAGTCGTGCATGCGCCCGGAGTGGTAGAGCAACGGCGGGGTGTCATCGCGGTGCACGGCGTGGACCCGCGCCACGAGGATCTGGTGGTCGCCGCCGTCGTAGATGCGGTCGATATGGGTCGAGAGCCACGCAGAGGTGCCCTTCAGAAGCGGCACCCCGTGGGGGCCCGCGCGGTACTCGACGCCGTCGAACCTGTCCTCACCCCGGCCGGCGAAGGTCCGGGCGAGTGGTCCCTGTTCACAGCCGAGGACGTTGACGCCCATCGGGGCGCCGATGCGGAATGCGTGGAGGCAGCTGGCGCGGCGGTCCACGCACACTAGTACCAGGGGCGGATCGATGGAGACGGTCGTGAAGGAGCTCACCGTCATGCCCACCGGCCGGATTCCCTGCACGGTGGTGATGACGGTGACCCCGCTGGGGAAGGCGCCCGCTGTCTGCTTGAGAGCGGCCGCGTCGACCTGGTCACCCCGGCGCCACACCCCCGAGAGGTCATCATCTGCGAGGTGGGTGTGATCTGGAATATCGGTCTGATCGGCGGTGACTGTCATGAGGTGCTCCTGTGGGCGGTGGTCGGATTCGGGCGGTTCTCGAGTGCCTTCAGCGCGGTGAGGAGCCGGGGGTCGTCTGCGGGTAGGGCGGGACCGAGGGAGCGGAGCAGAGTTCGGAGGTCCTCGAGTTGACGGAGGTAGACCTCGCAAGGCGGGCAGGAAGCGAGGTGAGCATGTATCTCGCGATCCCAGGTCGACTCGTCGGCATCGAGGAGTTGGTGAGCCAGGTTCACGAATTCGACACAATCGGGTTCGACCGGGCCGGGGCGGTAAGTAGTGGTCATCGGACCTCCGCGTGGAGATGGGTGGGGTCGGCGCACTGGCCGGTCATGTAACACTCGAGCGCGCCGCGCAGCCGCGCTCGCGCCCGGTGGAGCAGGGAACGCTGGGTGGTCGCCGGGATGCCGGCAAGCTCCTCCACCTCGCTGGCGGTCAGTCCGTCGACCTCGCGCAGCAACACCACCTGGCGCTGCCGGTCCGGTAACCGGCCGAGTTCAGCAGCGAGTACCCGGCCGAGTTCCGCGTTGACGGCAGCCGTCTCAGGCAGAAACCTGGCCTCGGGCGGTGTCGACCAGTGTCCGGCGTCGGGGTGCCCGGGCGGGTGCATCCGGCCAGCGATGCCGTGGGGGTCGTCCTGCCCGTCGTACTCCGGAACTGCGACGACTTCATAACGCCGCAGTCGGATCTCCTGCCCGGTGGTCCGATACGCCTTGTTTCGCAGCACGGCGTAGAGCCAGGTGCGGAAACCGGAGCGTCCCTCGAAGCCCTCCAGGCCGCCGAGCACGGCGATCCACGTCTCTTGGACCACATCTTCGGCCGCCGCGCTGGACGGCACGAGCGTCTGGGCGAAGCGGAGCATGCCCGGGTAGTACTCGGCCACCAAGCCGGCAACCTCGTGGCGATCGCCTCGGGCCAGGACGGCGGCAGGCCCCAGTTCGTCGACGGTCATGGTGCACTCCTTTCAGGTGGCTCGTCGCGGGTGCCTCGCTGCCTGCGATCAGGCGCAGCTGGCCAGCTCCCACCTCAGCTGGGCCTCGGACGGCGACTGGACCGGGAAGAAGACGGCCTCGCGCATGCGCCGGGACGTGCCGGACGAGCGTGCATAGCCCTTGCCCCCAGCAGATTTGGTCTCCAAAATCGCGGCCTCGAAGGCGACCTCCGCCGCTTGCAGGCGCATGGCGAGGAGCTCGGCGCGCCCGGCGGCGTGGGCTGTCGCCTCGGCGCGGGCGTGGGCGGTCATGGCAGAGCGGACCAGCGCGAGCTTGCCCACGAGCCGGTCGACCTCGCCGGCGAACACCGCATTGACGCCGATGAGCGACGAGCGAGCCTCCTCCAGGGCAGTGGTAGCCAGGCCCACGCACAGCGCGGTCTGCAACATCACGAAGGTAGGCCGAACGGAGGTGAGGAAGGCCTCGAAATCGCTAGTCAGCACCTGGTGTGCACCGATTCGGACGTTCTCGATCTTCAGGAACGACGAGGCGGTCGAGCCCAGGGCCATGAGTGAGAAGGGTGGGCCCACTGTGACGCCCGGGGTGTCGACGGGCAGGGCGACCACAATGCGGTCGCCGGTGGTGGTGCGCGCAGCCGTGACGAGGACGGCGTCCTCGTACAGGTTGGAGGCCCATCGCAGGGTGCCGTCGAGCACCAGTTCCTCACCCTCGACCGTGGCGGTCACGTCGAGGCTGCCACAGCCGGCCAACTCGCGGAACGCCGAGGCCATCCCTGTGACACCGGGGCGCTCCCCGGTGACCATCCCGGTTAGCAGGTCGCGGGAGTAGGGGGTGTCGGCGTGCGCCAGGTACTCCATGGTCATGCGGTGCGCCCAGGCGGTGAACGCCGAGGAGAGGCAGCAGGCGGACACCTGGGCCAGGGTTTCGACCATCTCGAGCAGTCCACCATCACGGTTGCGCGGAAGGCCCGCGTCGAGCGCGCCGGTCGAGGCAAGCAGGGGCAGGACGTCTCTGGCGGCGCCCTCCCCACGGTCGAGGTCGTCCGCCCGGGCGGTGACTGTCTCTAACACACCGTCCAGGTCGACGGGAGTAGAGGTGGAAACGGGGATCGCTGTGGCGGTCATGGTGTTCCTCCGAATTGGCGTGAGATTGGTGGTGGCGGGGCTCACCAGTTGTAATCGAGAAATTTTCCGTCGAAGGTCACCACGACCCGGTCGCCACCCGGGTCCGACCGGCGGGCGATGTCGACCTGGAAATTGATGGCACTCATGATCCCGTCACCGAACTCTTCGTGGATCAGAGCTTTGAGCGCCGGTCCGTAGACCATGAGCGCCTCGTGGAATCGGTACAGCGTGGGGTCTGCAGGAGGCGGCCCGACGACGTCGCCTCGGGTGGGCTGGGCGACGAGTGCCTCGACCACGTCGCCGCCCAGCTCCAGGAGGTCGGCTACGGCCGCGGCCTGCGCATTGCTCATAGGGTGCATCCCGAGCAGCGCAGCGGTCGTCCACACAGGGGCGCTACCGGCCGCCTCGGCCAGCTCCTCCCAAGACTTGCCGGCGCGGACGCGCGCCGCATCGACGATGCGGCCGGCCTCGGCCTTGTCCAGGACCGTGCGGGGGTCGGTGGTGTTCATCGGTGCTCTCCTCGGGTCTGGTGACGGGCGATCAAGCGACGACGGTGGTGTGGGAGACCTCGACCGGGTTGGTCATCGTGTTGACGACCGGTGACCAGCGCATGGCGGATTCGGCGATCTCGGTAAGGGTGGTCTCATCGGTGTCCCCGGCGAGCGTGATGGTGCAGCGGATCGCGGTAAACCCCATGATCTTGGCCGGGTCAGTGTCGCCGACCCCCCAGACGGCGGAGATGTCGATATCACCTTCCATGGCGATCTCGGCGGTGGTCAGCGCGATCCCGCGGTGCCCGGCGTTCGCGACCAGGCCCACGTTGATGCAGGACCCGAGCGCGGCGAGGGCGACCTCGGACGGATTGGGGGCGGCGTTGTCTCCGAGCAGTGCGCACGGCTCGGAGACAAGGACCGGCGCGGTGTCCCGCACTGATGTGAGGTTGCGGAAGCCGGTCTCGCAGACCGTGGTGGCCTTGAGTGTGCGGTGGCCCGTGGAGGGGTTCTCCTTGGAGGTGGCAGACAGGTCGGCCAGGCCGTCGAGGTCAATGTCGACGAGGGTGCGGATGGTCTCGGTCACAGTGGGGTCCTTCTTCGGTGGGTCCGGCGGCGGCCGGTCGGCCGTCCGGGACTCCTCCACGCAGCGACCGCGTCAGCCGGTCACGCAGTGGAGTGTCACCCGGTTCGTTCCCCGCGGACGGCGTTCCGTTGCACTCAACGGCGACCCTTTACGCCGATGAAACAACTCGATACGCAGGCGAAACGACAAAGGTGAAGTGAGTGACGTACGTCACCGGAACCGCTCGGCGTGCGAATAGTTGTTCCGGACACCGCGGCCGCCGTCAACACCAGCTGCGCTCCGGACACCGCGGCTTAGTCCGCGACGAAGAACGGGAAACCGCAGGCACCTGCTGCACGGCCGCACTGACTTCCCTCGCCGCACTCGTCCACTTTCCCTACATGTTGGCGGCATCCAGCGGCTGAATCTGAACCGACCATTTCAATCGCAGTGCCGCCCATGGCGGTAACCGTCACCGTCCTATACACAAGCAGCTAGGCCGGGCGAGTAAGTGAAACGTCCGCGAGCGTTCTGCGACAGACGGACTCGGAGAACTCTTCCGTCAACTCGCTCGACGCATGTGAACGCGGGCCGCTGCGGGCCAATCCCGGCCGACGATGACGTCGTCCTAAAAGCTATAAGCAGCGCTCGACGGGCTTCCGAGCTGACCGCCCGCCGATAGTCAGACGTTATGTAAAGGCAAGATGCGACGTGCTAGACCCTGAACTCGCCCAAGCGCTGACGCGCTCGCGCGTCCGAAGCTGATTGTGCGGCCACCGGGCATCGCGAGGGCAGGGTGGGGATCGCAATAGTCGCAGTAAGCCTGAACGTAGGCAGCCAGACCTGAACTGCCACACTCCCGGCCTCTCCAGATCCGGACGGCCTAGTAGCCAAATGGCCCAGGAGATTCCCTCCGCTCGGGACGAAGGTGCCCCGTCCCGAGCATCCGCAAACGAACTGATCCCTACCCGGGCGGTCCGCAATGAGCCGAAGAGTCGTACTAGAACTCAAAGCGGGCGCTGCGCAGTAGGCTTGCTCAGATGACAATCGAAAAACGAGAACAAGTCTTTGTAAGTTCGACGTTTAGAGACCTTGTAGAAGAGCGACGGGCCGTAATCCAGACCTTGCTCGAAGCTGACTGCATCCCGTCGGGAATGGAGCTATTCCCAGCCTCGGATAGTGAAAAATGGGAGTTAATCAAGGGAGTAATTGACCTTTGTGACTACTATGTCGTAATTGTGGGCGGCCGGTATGGAAGCCTCGACGATGCTGCAGACCTGTCATACACAGAGATGGAGTTCGACTACGCGGTGTCCAGCAAGAAGCCAGTGATGGGCTTCCTGCACGGCGATCCCGGAAAGCTACCGGGCGACAAACTCGACCTCGATAACGATCTGCGCGACAAATTGAATGAATTTCGCGACAAGATTGAGAAGAAGATGGTGAAGTACTGGCACGAGCCGGGTGATCTTCCCGGTCAAGTAGCTCTCGCAATCATGCAGATACGAAAATCGCATCCAGCAATCGGGTGGATCCGGGCCAGTGAAGCCATGACTCCCGCCGTCAAAGCCGAGTTGGCCGAACTTCGAGCAAAAGTTCGAGAGCTCTCGGCTGACCTCCATGACGAACAGCGTCAAAATACTGCTGCGGTAGATCCGTCGGAGCTAGTTCAAGGGAACGAGAAAGCCTCTCTGGAATGCATCGTCAGTTTCCACTGGCAGTGGCGTATCGATACCGGAAAAGCATATCAACACAACCGGGCGAGAGCCAAGTGGACGGTCAGCCCCACTTGGAATGACATTCTCAAACACTTAGGCCCCGAACTTATGGACGAGTCATCCGAGGAGTACCTCAAAAGTCGCCTTTCAGAGCTGTGCCTTGCGCTGGCACGCATAGATCTGATCGATGACGATGCGACCAGTGGGGACGGCAAGGAAGACGAGGTAGCCACCACCCATCGCAGCGAAGAGGACGAGGAGGACAAAAGGGTGGGCGAAGTGTACGAAGCCGAAGTCTCCATCGACAGCTTCAACGACGTGAAGGTTCAGTTCTCGGCCCTAGCGCTAATCGAAAAGGGATCCAAGAGGCGGCCGGGAAGCGACACTAGCGCATACTGGCAATTGACGGATCGAGGGCAGAAACAGTTGATAGGACTTAGGGCGATCCGGAAACCGTCCCTGCTGGAGACGGCGCAAGCTTTACCAGATGAGGCGAGCGCCACCGAATAGCCAGCTTTATCCCGGCGCCGCATTGCGATGATAAGTTGCGCCCATCCCTCCTCCACTTCTCGAGGAGGACGCTCTGAATCCGAAGGGTCTAGCTGGACGTCCTGACGTGCGATGGAGACGAGACGAAGATAGGGCTATTCGGAAGTGATCGGACCGAAGTAGCGCGACCTCGCCCCCTGAATGACGTATCTTGCCTTCAAGTTCGCGCACCCAGATGGGCTTGTATGTCGAGTGAGCACTTCGTCAATGAAGACGGCTGCCCAGTAATCATGGGCGTTGCGAAGCACGATTGCGTCACCGGTTTGCGGCGTTCGAACTCGCGATGATCCGTCATATGCGGAGGCGTCACCGACGCCCTCGGGCCCTGATGCCTGTCGCACTAGTGCCAGGCTCTTCAAGTTCGTGCCATCTGTGTAGGCATGGATACTCCCATGTCCTGCGGTGCCGAACCTAACAACAAATTCCGTTTCTCCAGCTCCGAGGAGATACCGACCATCATTGTTTTCGTAGTCAAACTCAAACTCACCGGTCACCGCTGGCGAAACGTACCTTGCACGACTTTCACGGACAGCAGCATCCACGTCCTCGGCCGCTGACCCGATGAACGGATTAAAACCGAGAGGAGGCTTTTCCAGTACGGGCATGCCATGAAGGTCACGCAAAAGCTCAACGTAACTTTCCTCGTAAACATCGTCATCTCTGAAGTCGATGTACTTAGTCGCATTCGCACCCATGAAAATCGGCAGAGAGGCTCCGGAACGAAGGACTGGAACCACCCGATGACCGAGGAGGTCATTCATCAACGTGGGTGTGATGACTCGCCGCTCGTAGCCGACTCCCCCTTGGGGAATGTCGGATTTGGCGACGTAGCTTTCCGTAACAATCGCAAGGACCCGGTACTCCAGGTTGGCAGCGGACTCCATAAATAGTGCCAGATCGCTGCCCAGGCGGGTGTCCCACTGGTCCAGCACTGCGTCCACGCCGTCGGCGCGCAAGCGGTGCGCGAGCTGCAATACCCATGTCTGGTGTTGCTCGCTATCCCACGAGTAGGAGACGAAGACTTTGGGCGCCGCCTGCTCGTCTACGCCTTGCACATTCATTAGCCAGCTCTCTTCCGCCATCGCGCCGTTCGCACGCGTCCAGCCCTCACCCTAGTTATCGAAGTCACAGCGCACGATCACTATGCCGGCGAATTTCGCCTTCGAACCGCCGGTGCTCGCAAGCTGGGCCAAATGAGGGCCCGGTAGAAATTCTCATCTAAAACGAGCCCTTCCGGATTCGGAAGGTTCGCATTGATGCACAGATTGCAGGAGGAGAGGCCGGATCTCGACATTAGGAATGGATTCGATTTATACGCTTACCCAACGAATCCAGTTACCCACCAGCCGCAGCCCGACCAGTTGTAGTGCCCCGAGGCTTGTCTCGACTCGCTAGGGCGAGTTCGGATGACGGCCTCGGTCCTGCTCACAGCATGGCCCTTAGGACGTGGCCACCCACCTTCCTTCACCCCGTCTGGGCTGCTCCTCGATCGTCGGTCACCGCACAAGTATCGGCCACGTCCTGGCCAACAGGACTCTGAATGGCGCAACAAGGCCGCCCATCGACGTCTACGGCGTGTGACGTTGTAGCGCTCGGTACAACGTGGAGCGACCGACCCCGAGATCTCGGGCGATCGCCGACGGCCCCTCCCCCGCCTCGATGTCGGCCCGGGCCTTGTCGATCTGCTCGGCGGTCAGGACACGCTTGCGTCCCTTGTACTTGCCCTTCGCCTTGGCGATGGCGATGCCCTCGGCCTGGCGTTCACGGACGATGGCCCGCTCGAACTCGGCGAACGCCCCGAGCAGTGACAGCATCAGATCCGCTCGAGGATCCTGGGCGCCGGCAGCGTAGGTCGCGCGCTCGTGGACGAACTCCACGCTCGCGCCCTTCGCGGTGATCTCGCCAACGATCTGTTTGAGATCGACCAGGGAACGGGCGAGTCGGTCCATCGAGGCGACAACCAGCTCGTCACCATCTCGCAGGTACCTGATGCACTCTTCGAGTTTCACGCGATCGGCGCGCGAGCGAGCGGACTGTTTCTCGATATAGACCCGGTCGCACTCCCCCACCGCCTCGAGCTGACGCGCCTCGTTCTGATCGGCCGCCGACACGCGCACGTACGCCACCCGCTGTCCACGCGGACGCGAGACCCGGCGAGCCGGCTTCGGATTCGTCTTCGGCTTTCGCTTCGGGTTCTGCTCGATGATGTTCTCCGAGTCCGTCGACTCCACCCGAAAGTTCCAGTCCAACTCGTCCCGGCGCCGGAACCGAGTTCGCTCCTTCCCCCGGCTGACGATGAGCACCTCCTCGCCGCCATCACCCGCCCGGTTCAAAAGAGTCCCGATCCGATCAGCCATCGAAAAAGTCCCTTTCGCCCGGTCTGTGTATCAATACACCCTAGACCCGACGGGATGGCGTTTCATAAATGCCGAACTAGACCCTGTGACACAGCAGCGATGTTCGGCGGCATATCGTCCCGCACGGGTGTACCCCAGAGCGACGGGACTCTGGGAACAGAGAGCCAAGGACACCCCACCGGACCCCGATTGGCGTTGCCCAGACCGTCAGCCCCATAAACTCACCTGCGCAACTGTGCAGCGAGTGGATGCGGGGAACAATGGGCGAGGCGGCGCGTATGCGCGAAGCGCAGGTGGAGGTTGAGCCACCAGCGTTGGCAGTGGTCAGGGATCAGCCCTGGACGCTGCACCGGGGCGACGTGATGGAAGCCTATGCGGAGTGGCCAGCGCCGAACACGATCATCTCCGATGGCGCTTACGGCGTTCGTGGGTTCCACGGGGATACGACCGACGCCGAGGGACTGGTTGAGTGGTATCGCCCGCATATCCAGGCATGGACGGAGGCGTCGCGCCCGGGCACAGCACTGTGGTTCTGGGGCACGGAGGTCGGCTGGGCGACCGTGCATCAGGAGCTCACCGCCCAGGGCTGGGACTACGTTCAGACGATCATCTGGGACAAGGGGCTGTCTCATATCGCCGGCAACGTCAACGGCAAAACGATCCGGCAGTTCCCGATCGTCACAGAGGTCTGTGTGCTCTACCAGCGCCGGTTCGAGATGCAGACTGACGAGGGCGCGATCGGGGCGCAGGACTGGCTGCGTTATGAGTGGCAGCGCTCGGGCCTACCCATGTATTTGTCGAACGAGGCGTGCGGCGTGGCCAATGCCGCGACCCGCAAATACCTGACCCGGGACTGGCTCTGGTACTGGCCACCGGGGGCAGCGGTGGCCAAGATGGCCGCGTACTGCAATGAGCACGGTTTGGAGTCTGGCCGGCCGTACTTCTCGCTGGACGGAGAGGAGTCCGTCTCGGCTGGGCAATGGGACTCGATGCGTTACCCGTGGACCCACGCCCACGGGCTGACCAACGTGTGGTCTCGGCCGCCGCTGAGCGACGGCGAGCGCCTCAAGGGCTCGATGCGCCGGTCGGCGCCGCGGGTTTACAAGCCGACGAAGGCCTCCACCACGCACCTGAATCAGAAACCCCTGGAGTTCATGGAGAGGCTGGTGCATGCGACGACCCACCCCGACGACGTGGTGTGGGAACCGTTCGGCGGCCTGGCCACGGGATCGGTTGCTGCTGTCGCGCTCGGACGCCAGGCCTACGCGGCTGAAAGAGATCCGCACTTCGCAGAGATCGCGCAAGGCCGTCTCGCCGATGCCGTGGCCAACTTGGCAACCGAAGCCGAACTCGAGGCTCTAGGGGCACAGGGAGAAAGTCTGTGACTGACGAGGTAGACGCCATCGATCAGATCGTGGTGCCGCCGGAGCCCGTGCGGGTGGACTTGGCGACGTTTCCGAAGGAGATGCGCGAGTTGTATCTCGGGGTGAAGGCAGCTTTGTCTGCACTTCCGATCCACTTCGACTTCGATAACCCGATCAGCGGGATCAACGCGACAGACCTGTTCAATCTGAGCAGTCTGATGGGCGCGGCGATTGAGATTCAGGTGGTGGAGACGCTCAACGCACTGCGTGGGACTTGGGACCCGCAGATGAGATGGTCGGAGTACAGATTCGTCAGAAGTGCGCAGGCGTTCCCCGATGTGCGTCTAGTCAAGCACGCCGACGACGGGATCAGCGTTCTGCTCGGTATCGAACTGAAGGGCTGGTTCCTCCTGTCGAAGGAGGGCGAGCCGTCGCTGCGATACAAAGTGTCTCCGGAAGCGTGCAACCCGTGGGACATGGTGTGTGTTGTGCCGTGGTACCTGTCGAGTGTTGTGGCTGGCACTCCGCAAGTTGCGGCGCCGTGGGTTGACCAAGCTCGATTCGCAGCCGAGTGGCGCGACTACTGGTGGGAGTTCCTGCGGGGCAACCCGAACAAGGAGCCGCAGAAGTTACGAGGGGTCAAGCCAGCCGCGTCTCCGGTGGTCTACCCCAGCAAGGCTGATCTGGTGTCGCAGACCCCGATCAGTGACGGAGCGGGTAACTTCGGCCGCCTGCCCCGCTGCAAGCCATTGATGGATTCGTTCCTGGAATCAGCACTTTCGATGGATCTGTTGGGAATCGAGGCGGCCAGCTGGCAGGCGTTCTTCAAGGCACACAAGGAGAAGCCTGACCCGAAGGATCTGGCCAAGCTGTTGGCCAGTTTTGATCTGCGGAGAAAGCACGGTTCCGAGGAGTCGGCGGAACGACTGCGGGAGTTGCTGCGCGAACTGGCTGACGATTTCGACTTCGGAGAGAACTAACGAACTGAATCGAAGCGAGGCCGACTGGGCGTAGCGCCGTCCACTTGGTTGGTCTTCATTTTCGCCGCTGGACGGCCAAATCGCAGGTAAGGCCTCTCCCAGGGCCCGAGCCTGGGGGTGCAATAAAGCCCTACGGAGCATCCAGCAGAAGCGGTTGTAGTTTGCCTCCTCAAAATCGACGCAACAGACTGATGCCGATGATGTGTGTTCTGACGTAGTTGCTGGTCAGAGCGGCCTCTCTTGCGATCGCTGGTAGCGTCGCAGCATGTGTGGTCGGTACTCGTTCGCTGTGTCTGGCGCCGCCTTGGTCGATGTTCTTGGCCTGGACGGGGCGGAACCGGGGTTCGAGTGGGAGCCAGCCTATTCGGTTGCTCCTCGCACACGGGCGCCGGTAGTCCGGGATCGCCTGATCGGCGAACAGCGGGTGAGTGAGGCGTTTATGCCCACGTGGGGATTGCGTCCGTCGTGGGCGAAGGAAAAGGGTCCGCGGCCGATTAACGCCCGGCTGGAGACTGCTGCGACCAACGGCATGTTTCGTTCGGCGTTCGCCTCTGCGCGGGCCCTGGTTCCGATGACCGGGTACTACGAGTGGCAGGAGGCTCTCGAGGACGGGAAGAAGGTCAAGAACCCCAGCTATGTGCACGCCCCGGGTGACGAGCTGCTGCTCGCTGCGGGACTGTTGGCCTTCCACCGCCAGGACGGTGATGAGCAGTGGCGGACGACGTTCACGATCATCACGCGGACGGGTGAGGATGCGGCCGGCGAGGTGCACGACCGCATGCCGGTCT
>NZ_JAUMSR010000004.1:0-70262 GCF_032905965.1 Dietzia sp. IN118
TCACCCTGACCACCGACACCGACACCAGCTCGCAGACGGAGGTGACCACTGATGCACTGATGCAACTACCCGCCTGATCACCAACGAAGGATCACAATTCAGTTACACCACTTCTAGGGGCTTGACCGTTGCCGATCTGCACGGTCTCTATGTAGGGCGGGAAGTTCCCCTGATTGTCCGCCCGGAACTGAGCGATCCCCATGCTCCTGAGCCGTTCGGTCTCGTCTCCGATCATCTCCGCCAGCCTCTCGGCCTCCGCCTGAATCGCGGCCTCCAGCGCTTCTGGAGTCGGGTACTCCCGGTCCCGTCCGAGCTCCTCCCATGCCGCCTGAACGGCTCTGCGCGTCATCTCTGACATGGTTGTCTCCTTCGGGGGCGTCGTCGCCAAAGCTGAATAGGTCCGGTTGTTCTGACAACGGTGCCTCCACGATCGGCTGCGGTATCGCTTCACCCTACGACCCCGGAAATGCCTGTTGTGGGACGTGCACCGTGATGATTCCTTCTCATCCATGAGCTCTGCCTCCCTGCCCGATTCCGCCAGTTCGCCCCAGGCTGTCTTCAACGTCGAGGGCTAGATCTGCCCAGTCGAGATCCGGCTCAAGTGCGTCGCCGATGAGCTCGCCGACCTCGCGCACGGCCGAGGCGACTGATAGACCTGATTGCGCGGCGACAGCTCCGACGGCAGCCGCGATGAGCCCCACGCAGTCCGGTCGTCGACCCCGCGATGCCAGGACCGCCAGCAGTCGGCGGTACTCCCCCACGTCAGGCCGAGCCAGCCCAGCGCTCCTCGCCGACGCGAGCTCGAACCCGAGCGCTCGCCCGGATAGCGCTGCCATCATGTGCAGCTCAGGTTCCGGCACCTCCGAGTAGGTGGACACCAGAACTGCCTCCGCCCTGCGATGCGCACCGACGAACACGCGGCGCCGTGGATCAGCAGCCACGTGGCGGATGTGCGCGGCGAGATTGGACTTCATCTCATTGGTGGCAAAGACTCGAGTTGGCATGGTCTCGGTTATACGCCACGGATAGGCCTAGTTCTAGGCCTACTTTTCGTCGCCAAAAGAAAGTGCCCCTTGTGGCACAAGGGGCACTTGTTCGAATGGTGGCGCATGTGGCACTTGCGCAGCGCGTTCTATCTCTCCAGCCTGTCGAGCTTTTCGTCGATCGCCTCACGAATGAGATCGGCGATGGCGTCGTAGTCACGAGCATTGGAAGCCCACACGTCCTTAAGCCTCTCGTGACGCTCCTTTCCCAGGACCACCGACACCTGGCCGGTGCGGTCCCAGCCCTTCTTCTTGCCGGCCCCCCGCTTCTGTGGGCTGGCGGCCTCGACCGAGGCGACCTCGGCGACCGGCGCTGGAGCCTCATGCGGAACGGAGCTCAGGTCACTGAACACCGATCGCTTCCTGCGGTTCGGGGGCTTTGGGCCCTCCGGCAACTTGTCCGCCATGGTCGATCAGTCCTTTCCCGTGATGGTCGTGAGCATGTCGTCGAAGAACCGGGCGACCTCGACCGCGCGAATTTCGGTGAGCTCGTCGAATCCGTACCCGGCAGCGTTCGCTCGTTGGATGAAGGTGAGTCTGGGAAGCGGGCGGCCAAGGACTGAAATCTCCGCGTCGCGGGCATACTCCTCGATCTCAGACACGAAGGCCTCTTCGGTCTTGACGTTGGTTCGGTGCCCGTTGATGACGATGCCAGCGATGTCGATTTCGCGGCCAAGCACGCGTCCGAGCTGCTCGTTGGCGGTGTCGATCGTGTTGACGATGCGCCCGACGCCTACGAATCCGGCCGACGACGGGTCGGTGACGATGATGACCGAGTCCACAGCCGCGAACGCATTGGTCAAGGTCAGCCCGAGCGCTGCGGGGCAGTCGATCACGACGAGGTCGTAGGCGTCGTCCGGGAGCTGACTGAGGGCCTTGTGCAGCGTCAGTTCGCGCATCATCGCCCCGGTCAGCGTCATCTCTACTGCGACGTAGTCGTCCAAGCCCGAGGGCACGAGGTCGATGCCATCTCGTCGGGTCGGAACGACCGCCTCGTCGACGCGCACGTTCGTCGACGGATCCATGACGTCGGCGATGGTGACGTCGAACCACTCGTCCGCGTTGCGGGCGGTGAGCTGCTGGGTCAGGTTGCCCTGGGAATCCAGGTCGATACCCAGCGCCTTCTTTCCGCGGGCAGCGGCGGCGTGCAACAAAGACTGCGCGACGGAGGTCTTTCCGACTCCGCCCTTCTGGTTCGCTACTGCAACGATTTTCATGCTTCCTCCCTCTAGTGACCCTAGTGCAACTAGTGGCGCGTGCGGTGCACGCGCCACTAGTTGATTTTGCGTGTCGCTCTAGTCGCGTCGTGCGCTGTCGAGGACGATGCGCCCGGGCAGTGCGATCGCCGCCCATTCGATCGTTTCGGTGTCCACTTCGAGGCCGAGCTCACGCAGAGCGTTGCGCAGTCCTCCGGTCGAGAACTCGCGGACATGGAAGGGGCCGTCCTCGATGCTGCTGTCGGCAAAGTGGTTGAAGTACTCGATGCGGACCGAACCCGGGCCGGTGACCTCCGGGGTCGCCACCGCTCGCACCTCTTCGTCGCCGTGGATGATGCCTTCAACCACGCAGCGGTGGGCGTCGTCCTTCCCGGCAGCCTTGAACAGTCGGGCAAAAACCAGTACCTCACGTGCAGTCAGGTGGGAGGTCAGGGCGTGCAGCACCTCAGCGTCGGCGAGCAGGGACGCGACCTCGGACAGCGCTAGCCCGAGGGCGGCGAGACTGGTGGGTGAATCACCCATGGTGTCCTCCTGGGGTTTCCGGGGGCGGTGTTGCCCTCTCGGTATGCCTCCATAGTAGCACTAGTGTCACTAGTGCCACAAGGGGTTTAGCGGGTTTGGCCTGGGTTTTTCCGGTCGCCGGGACCGGCGGTGACCTCCACGCATGGTGCCCCTTTCCCTGATACCGGCCCGATTGGTGTGGAGCGGACGGGGTCAAGAGAGGGCACGGCGGCGGAGCCGGGAAGGTCCGGGCGATATAAGCGAGCGCAGCGAGCGCGTCCGGGGCTTGTCGGTGGAGCCGGCGCACCCGAAGGGTGCCGACCTTGACGCCGGCAGCGGAGCACCAAGACTGGCGGGAGCAGGGAAAGGGACCCCACCAGCTAGCTACTCCACCCGGCGGGCAAAGGGCTGTGTCGCATGGCCAACGTCGATGCCGTAGACCACCAGGGTGGACGCTCCGTCTTTATCTCCCTGGACCCGGATCGCGTCCTCGGCGTAGACCAAGAGGTCGTCGCCGACCGTGAACCTCGCCTGGATTGCCGTGGACCACTGAAACAGCTTCGAGTCAACGAACTGCACTTCGTATCGAGTGGGGGAGTGGCGCGCCCCCGGTTGGCCACCGTGCTGCGGGCGCGAGTGATCGTCCACGACCCGCAGGGTCGTTAGTTGGGTGGATCCGCGCTTGGTCGTGATTGTGGTGGTGTGCAGGTGAATGAGAGAACCGCGAACGATCATCGTTGAACCCTAACGTCTCGACTTGAACACACGCGGCACACGCGGCACAAGTGGCACTCGTGCCACTTGTGCCGCTAGAGCCGCACGCTCTTTGAGGCTGTGACGGTCCGGATGTGTTCAGCCCCGTGGGCTGAGCCTGGCCGGGTCAGCATCTGGGGGAGGGGCTGGAAACGCTCGGCACTTCAGTGCCCCATACCCACTCCGCCGTCGACGTTGAGCACGTTGCCGGTGATGTAGCTGGAATCCTCGGAGGCCAGGAATGCGACGGCGGAGGCGATCTCCTCGGGTCGGGCGAACCGGGCGAGCGGGATCATCGAGGTACCGATTTCCTTGGCTTTGTCGTCCATCGCGTCGGACATATCGGTCTCGGTGAATCCGGGGGCCACGACGTTCGAGGTGATGCCCTTGATGCCGAGCTCTCGGGCGAAGGATCGGGCCATACCGATGACGCCGGCCTTGGAGGCGGTGTAGTTGACCTGGCCGGGGACGCCCGACATTCCGGATGCGGATCCGATGAAGATGATCCGGCCGTACTTCTGCTTGAGCATGTTGCGCGTCGCTCGTTTAGCGATGCGGAACGCGCCGGCCAGGTTGGTGTTGACGACGTCGAGGAACTGCTCTTCCTTCATCCGCATCACCAGTGTGTCCTTGGTGATGCCGGCGTTGGCCACGACCACGGAGACCGGGCCGAAGGTCTGCTCGGCGTAGGTGAACGCGGCATCGACGGACTCGGGGTCGGTGACGTCGCACTCGACGCCGTGGATGCCTTCGCCGACGCCGCTGCCCCGGTGGGTGCCGACGACCGTGAAGCCGTCGCGGGCGAGTCGGGCGGCGATAGCCGCGCCGATGCCTCGGTTGGCGCCGGTGACCAGGGCTACGCGTGCGTCGGTCATGTGTGATCCTCCTGGGGTCGTCGTGCAGAGAACAGCGCGACTTGGCCGACCCGCCGGGTGCTGACCTCGGCGTAGCCGCGGAGCGCGTTCTCCAGCTCGTCCATGGTGTCGTCGGCGTTACCGAACACGCCGAGCTTGTTGTACGTGCTATTCAACGCTCGAGCTGCGAGCGTCGCGGTCTCGGGATCGGGGATGAGGGTGGAGCCGAAAATGGTCCCGCCAGGCCGGAGGTGGCCGCGAAGCTGGGAGAGGCGGTCCCACTTCTCGTGACTGGGGATGCAGTGAAGCAGGAAGTTCAGACCGATCGAGTCGAAGCTGTGCTCACGGGGCAGCGGGTCGAAAAAGGACTGCTGGAGGGAGGCGACGGATCTGCCGTGGCCAACTCTGACGGACGCGGCGGCGAGGCAGGAGGCGTTGAGGTCGAGCAGGGTGAGCGAGGGGGAGTCGATGCGCTCGAGGAAGTAGCCGGTCCCGGGGCCGACATCGAGGTGGCTACGGCCGGCGTGACTGCGGTAGTGCTCGACCATCGTCGCTGTCGGGCATCGCCAGATCAGCCGATTAGTCAGCCCGAGGACGCCCGCATCGTAGAGCCTGAGAGTGACGGGGTTGTAGATACCTCCGCTGGCGCCGCGATCGCGTGCTTCGCTCATGCAGTTCCTCTTCTACGCAGCATTACAGTGGCCGCCCCGCCGTCCATGTCTGCGATCGGGACCACACTGGCATCGAACTCGATGCCATCTAACTCGACGGGGAAGACGCCGGTTTCATACAGGTCATACTCGGTGACGAGGCGGCACAGTGCCTCGTAGCTCAGCGGGGCGTCTGCACCGACACTGGTGACGGCGCTTCGCGCCAGGCGGTTGACCAGCGCAAGCGTGATGGAGGCGAACTCGACGAGCGGCCCGAGGAGGTCCGGAGGTTCCTGCGTGCGCTCGGCGAGGACGACGCTGGTGCCGATGATCCGTCGCTGCTCACCCTCGACGCGGAGCCGGCCTCCGCTGAACATGTGCAGCGGGGCAGCGTCCGGCAGGTTGAGAGTCCACTCGTATCCGACCCACGTGTTGTCCGGGTCGAGCACCGCCGCTTTGTAGCGCGTGACAAGGGTGGCGGCGTCGGCCGGGGTCAGAAATCGCCACAGATCTTGAATCGGCCGCTGTTCGCCGGCGACACGGCCGTCTGCCATGAGGGAGACGTCGTCGCCGGCAGTGACGGTGGTGAGATCGGCCAGGTCCATGACCCACGAGTTGAGCACGCAGCGCTCACCCGGCGGGGTGGGGTGGAGCCAGACGGCGATTCCGGTCGGACCGCACTCGGGGTGTTCGACCAGGTGGTAGTCAGCGTGCAGGCCGGGAGTCGAGCATGTTCGGGTGCGGGCGTAGTCCGTGAGCAGCCTCAGACCGTCACGGTCGAGGTCGAGCAGGCTGCTCTTGACGGCCCGGCGGAGCGTGCGCTGGCAGGGGACTCCACCGATGGAGTGAACCATCAGGTCTCCATCGCCTCTGTCTGCGAGATCGAAGACGATCCATCTCGGATCAAGCCTCACGTGAAGCCTCCTGACGTGGTCAATGACGGGCACAGCCTATGGTTTCGAGCTCAATCTCGGGCGATCAACTTCCCCCGATCACCACCCTCGGGCGCTACCTGGCGAGGCCGAAGCGGTCGTTCTCCGCCGACCTGCGCTGCCGTCGTCTCAGGATTGAGCGAATGGCGTCCATGTGGCGTGACACCTGCTCGGGAGTAGCTGCGCGTTCTTCGGCTGCGGCGGCGGCCTCGGCCCGTCGGCGCTGCTCTTCGAGGGCTTGCTGTCGGTGCTGCTCGGCCACCTCGCTGGGTGAGGGGCCGGCGAGCACGTCCTGGAGCCGGGAGAGGCGATGCCGCAGGAAACCGGCCGGATTCTTGATCGTGGAGGGCCAGTCCCGCGGGTTCTTCCGCGCATCCTCGTTGAGGATCGTCACCAGATCACGCCCTGTCCAGCGAGTGCAATCCACGAGCTCGTCGATGACGTCGACCAGTGACCCGAGGTGACGCCCGTTGTCGAGGCTCTTTGCTGCGGCGACGAGCTGGGCGGTGACGATGTGTGCCTGGCGAGGTCGCTCTCGCCCCTGGAGTCTTGGTGAGCGCCCGGAGGGCGCCGTCGCGCGCTTGCGCGCGTGTGTGGGGGAACGCTTCTTACGGGGAGTTTTACTCCCCGTAGAACCGCTACGCGGTAGAGACGATTTTGTGTACAACCTGCGGGGAGTCGTCAGCGCCCATGTGGATGCAGCTCGGATCTGAACTCCGTCGTGGTGCACGGCTGCCTGAAACCGTTCCTCGGCGGTGAGGTACCGCCCCCGCGCGACCTCGACCGCGAGTTCCAGCGCCGCCAGGACGGCCCGAGCTTTCAGGACAACATCGTGGCAGTACGGACGAGCGCGACCCGCCAGCTCAGCGGCGACCCGGCCGATAGTGGCGTTGGAAGCGGTGACGCCGCGCCCGGTGCTGGAGTCTGCAAAGTGAGCGCACGCCCGAGCTACGAGCAGTACGGTCCGCGAGGACACGCCCCACTTCCGGCACAGCTGCCGGCCTGGAGCGCACGCCAACACCGCCGCGGCGGCCGTGAGCCACTTGGTGCGGCTCTGCCATACCAAGGCTGGCTGTCGGCCGTCGAGTGCCCAGGAGTGGCCGCGTTGGCCGCGCAGCGTGTTTTCTTTCTCGGCATCCACGATCCGCTGGCGGATCACGTCGCCGAGGTTGGGTTCTTGCGTGTTATCGAGGTCTATTGGCGCACCCTGCGACTCGCCCAGCATTGACATGCTGGACACCGCATTTGGGTGTGCGCTACCCTCGGAGCTGTCTCGCACGACAGTTCCTTCCATTGGGAGGGAGCGCAGATCAGAAGCAGGTTTGGTCGCCTGTCCTGATCTCAAACTTCAAGGACGTCACCCGATTCCCGCCGGGTGGCGTTCTTTTTTGTTTGTGAACGCTCCGCTGTGCAGTTGTCACGCAGGTAGTCGGTGGTCAGTCGATACCCGCGTCAGTGCATGGTGAGAGGCGTCCTCCTGTTCAGTCGTGGTCGGTTCTTAACCGGCTTGGAGCAGCTCCTGCTGCCCGCCCCGGTGGTCTTTGGGTACGGCTTCGTACGCTTCGACGCCCAGTCGGACGATCTCTTCGACAACCTGCCAGCGTTTGGGGTTGCCGGATTCCCGCCAGAGGCGCTGCACGTCGGCGAACAACTTCTCGTCGATGAGCGCATTGAGTTGAGTGCGGCCTTCAGTGGTACGAGGAGGTGCCATGGGGATATTGCTATCACGGGTGTAGTTTCAGGTGTGTTATTTCCTAGGCGGGGCGGCGTGTCGGGCCGGTAATACTTAACGATACAGATGCGCGCTATTGGGTGGAACCCTTGAGCGTGTCGTTGGCGCGCTGCCATGCGTCGCGCACGGCCTCCCGGGGCTCCCCATAGAGGTCGGCCAGGCTGGCGCACAGCGCCTCGGACAGTGGCGAGCCCCCCTGCTCGATGGTGGAGAAGGCGCTTTGGCTGAGGCCAACGCGCTCGGCGACCTCGGACTGATTGAGCGCTGCGTGCACGCGCATGTCCGAGAGGGTTTCGCGGCCCGGGAGTACGCCGGTGAGGTCTCGAACGTTCAGCTCGAGGACTTGGGCTAGCGCGGCGAGTTTCGCTGGGGCTGGTGCCGTGCGGCCGGCTAGCCAGTTGCGCACGGTCGAGGGGTTGACGCCTACGCGAGCGGCGACCTGGAGGCCCGTGAGGCCGTGTCGGAGCATCGCTCCGCGAGCCACGGAAGGGCTGACATAGCCGGGCCTGCGAGCCACGCAACCTCCTGCATCTGGCGTGCAACTCGCATCATCATCGCAGTCCATTTCGGCCCCCTCAGCCCTTGCGCCGGTATAACTTAACGCTATAGCCTAGCGTTGCAGACCCGCTAGACAAGCTGGTCTATCAACTAAGTAGAGGCTCACCGGAATCGAGAGGGAAGCCCTTGAGCAAGCACCCAGCGTTCGCATACCGTGCCTTCTGCGCCCGTACCGCCGGTACGGCTCCGCACCGGTTGATTCTGTCCCGGTGCGATGAAGCGCAATCCCCACCACACGCGTGTGCTCTGCCGACTGTCGGCGCCCCCCTGGTCACGGGGCGCTGCCCCCTGCCGAGCGCCGCCCTCAGTGATCCGAGGATGCGATGAGCCATACCCAGGGAGACCTCCGTTCGGCCGTTCGCGGAGCAGCCATCGGCGCCTGTACAGCGCTGATCGCGTTCGCCGGCGTGTACGCGGCGTCGGCCGCGACACAGTCAGGAATCGAGGAGGCGACTGCGCCCGCAGCTCGACCCTCGAGCACGCAGGCAGGCGTGGACGTGGCCCAGAAGCCCAGCGCTTCCCAGCGGTCCGCGAAGGCCGCTCAGGCGACCCCATCTCGGACGGCTACGCAGCGTCCTGCCCAGGTCAAGCAGGCGGGCGTGGCCAAGGCGGTCCAGCCAGCCCGTGAGGTGAAGAGGGAGGATAGGCGCGACGAGCCCCAAAAGGCGGCCTCTGAGGTCGAAACCGCTCCGGCGCCGCAAGCTCCCACGCAGCAGGTCCGCTCTCCGCAGCCTGCGCCGGTGCAGCAGGCCCCGTCGTACCCGGTGCAGCAGGCCCCGTCGTACCCGGTGCAGCAGGCCCCGTCGTACCCGGTGCAGCAGGCCCCGTCGTACCCGGTGCAGCAGGCCCCGTCGTACCCGGTGCAGCAGGCGCCGGTTCGACAGGCTCCCGCTCCGGCACCCGCTCCGGCACCCGCTCCGGCACCCGCGCCGCAGGGGATCACGATCGACCTCGGTGGCCGCGCGCCCGTCGTGCCGCAGGCCCCGATCCCCCCGAAGCAACTTCACATCGGCTGACGACCGCCCGGTCGCCGGTCCCACCCGTAGAGAAAGAGGAACAACCATGCTCACCGCCGCTTCTGCCATCTCCGGCGCGATCATCGCCGCGCTAGCGACCCTTGGCCCGATCGCTGCCCCCGTCATTGGAGCGGCCACCGCCGCCGGTCCGATTGCCACCGCTGGTACCGCGATCGCCGGGCTGGCCGGCACCGGAAGCGCCGCCGGTGGTGCTGCCTCGCTCGGTGCCGGTGGGGCCGCGGTCAACGCCAACCCGCACGCGGCGATGGGCGTCCAGAACGGCATCAACGACTCGATCAACCAGGCCAAGGACCACGTCGCCGGGTCGATCAACAGCCTGAACATCCCGGGCGTGCCCCCGGTCCACTTCAACTGATCCGACGCACTGATCGCAGCACCGATCGAGGGGAGTGGACATGAGCCGCGACGACGATCTGCCCGAGTGGTTCTCAGAGTCGTCAAATTCTGCTGACGACCGCGGTGAACCCTGCCACTTGGAAGCCGTGGCCGGAGGCCCGGAGTCCGACTGCGACTGGTTCGACCAGGTCGAGGCCACCCCTTCGGCTGGCGAAACCCCGCCGGCGCGAGATAGCGGCCGGAAGCGGACCAAGCTCCTGTTCGGCGGCACGGTCGCGGCGGTACTGCTAGCGATCGGTGGCGGTGCCTGGATGCTGTCGTCGCTCCTGTCTGGCTCCGAGACGTCGGCCTCCCCGACGTTGACGCTCCCCACGACGGCGACCACCGCACCACCGAGCGTCGAGCCGGTGGTGGCCGATTCGGAGTGCGAGTCCTCCGACTCGGCCACCACAGTGACGGGCAACGGCAAGGGCGACCGAGAGTCCGCCGCCGGCGTGGTCCTGGCCTTCCAGCACGCCTACTACGTCGCCAGAGACGCCGACGCCATCAAGCCACTGCTGGCGAAGGATTCACCGATCACCAATCTCGATGCTCTCCAGGAGGGCATCGACTCAGTGGCTCGGGGAACAACGCACTGCCTGCATATCGAGCGCGACGGCGACGACGCCGTGGTCGAGCTGACCGAGACCGCTCCGGACGGCAGCGCAACGACCTACTACCAGCGCGTGACGACCACCCGTGAAAACGGGGAGGTCCGGATCGTGTCGATCGAAGAGAACTCTGAAGGAGCCAGCGAATGAAGCCGGGGAACGTGGCAAGGATCGGCGCTGTACTCACGGCATCATCGTTGGCAGTGGTGGCCCAAGCAGGAGGGGTCCAGGCGCAAACCACGGCGAGCGCTACACCCTCCGCCACCACGGCTCGACCGTTGACCTCAACCGCTACGGTCCCGACCTCGGCTCGAGGAACCTCGGAGGTGGCGCTGCCCGAGGGCGATGAGTGCCCGCTGGTGCAGCTCGTGGCGATCAACGGCACGACGGAGTCAACGAAAAACTCCAAGACCGACGCGGACACGGGATGGATGGCTCGCGTGGTGAGTCCCACCGTCAGAGCGGCCAACGCCGATGGCCAGGCGCGTATGAGCCGCACCTACGTGCCGTACCCGGCATCCTTCGGAGGCTTCGTCCCCTCAGAGGACCAGTCGAGTTATGCCGAGAGCGTCACCGTCGGCATAGAGAACGGGCGAAAGCTCATCGCCGAGACGGTCGAGCGATGCCCGGAGACCAAGATCTTCGTCTCCGGCTACAGCCAGGGCGCCCAGGTCGCCTCGGCGCTGGCTCGAGAAATCGGCGCCGGCGCCGGGCCGGTCACTCCCGAGCAGTTCGCCGGTGCGGCACTGATGAGCGATCCCACCCGCGCTCAGGGCGCCCCGATCTTCCAGGAGGGCTCGTCCCGGACGACTCCGGGGGCGGTGCCGGGCACGGAAGGCGCCGCGGTGTCAGCGATCAGCGTGGGTGAAGGTGCCCCTCGGCCGGAGGGGCGCGGCATCTCCCCGAACACGTCCGCCCCGGATTTTGGTGCGGTGGCCGATCGAGTCGCCTCGTTCTGTGTCCCCGGGGACCTGGCGTGCGACACCCCGCCCGACTCCGATCTGTTCCAGGTCGTAGCCAACATCGCGGGACAGAGCGAGACCGGGGGAGACCCGATCCGTGCGCTGGTCAACGTCGCCACCGTGGCGGGGCAGTCGGTGCTGTTCACGGCCGCAGAGACCATCGCCGAAGACGTGGAGTACTCCGACGGAAGTGGTTTCACCATCGCCCCGGCCAGCCGAGGCAACACCACGCTGTCGCGGATGGCGCGCTACTCCGATCCGACCCAGGTGAAGAACCCGACCGACCCAACCGCACTGCTGGTGGAAGCCGGGACCAAGCTGGCCGGGATGGCGCTCGGAGCGTCGATCACCGTGGCGAAGAAGACCCTGACGCCGGAGAACATCGCGCAGATCGCGGTGGCCGGCGCAGCGAGCCCGGCAGCGGCGGCAGCGGTGCTGGTGGGCCAGCTCGCGGTTGCGGCGTCTGAGGTCATTACTCCCGCAACCGTGGACTCCGGTCTGCAGCGGGTGATCGGCGAGATCGAGCACACGGTGTCGGATACGACGGGCCTGGTCGACCTGGCGACCCAGACCCAGACCTGGAACGCGATCGACGCCCACGGCATGTACGACCGCACCCCGTTTACGGCATCAGGGCAGTCCCCGGCGGCGATCACCCAGCAGTGGGCGCTGGCCGCGGCCAACGACCTCGCCGTTGCCCGGGGGATGGAGCCGGTCAGCGAGATCAGCCACTCCACGGATGCCGACCGCATGTCCCTGATCCGGTCGGGAGCCGGGGACGACCAGCTGTCCAAGCTCCCGGCGACGTCGCAGACCGCCGACATCGCCGGACTCTCCGAGGCCCTGGCCTCGGTGACCGCGTGACGCCCGCAAGGGACAAGACGAAGGAGGCGAGCATGACCAGCGCCCACAAACTCCCGCACCCGACATCTAAGGCTGTTCCCGGGTGGCTGGCGGTGCCAGCCGAAGGAGATCGCGCACCGGTGTGGGACACACCCGTTCCTCGCCCCGCCGACAGCCGGACCCCGGTGATCTGGTTGCTCGGCGCCCACGGAGGGGCCGGGGTGTCGACCTTGGAATCCATGTGGGCGCCGGCCGCAGACAGTCAGCGAGGCTGGCCGTCCGCCGAGAAAGCGCCGTTCGTCGTCGTCGTCGCACGAATGCACACGGTCGGCCTCAATGCAGCGCACCGGCTGTGCCTTCAGCACCAGGCAGGAGAGGTCGGTGGCTGCTCGCTGCTGGGTCTGGTCACCGTCGCCGCAGCCCCCGGCAAACCGGACCTGACACTGTCCCGCCGCCGCGAGCTCGTCGCCGCCGCTGCCGGGACGAGCTGGCACATCGACTGGGTTCCCGAACTGCTGGCCTGCGAGCCAACCGAACTGGCGCAGTGGACCCCGGACTACACGCCGCCGCCAGCAAAGCGATTCGCCCGTCCGTTAGCGCCCACCGACGCGGTCCCGGGATCGGTCGCTGCCGCTGCCGCGGAGATCTTCGCCGCGGCAGGCGAGCAGTGGCGCAACCGCCCTGGCAAGCCCTAACTCCAACTTCAACCGCATCACTTCACCACAAGGAGCACCACCATGATTGTCGAGACGATTCACGCCGCCGCCCCGGTGGCCGAGCACATTATCGCCGTCGGCGAGAACCTGTCCCCGATGGAGATCCCCGGGGCTGGCGACAAGGTCGACACCGCACTGTCGTACGCGATGTGGGGCTGCATCGCCGTCGGGATCTTGGGCGTGATGTTCACGGGGGCATATTTCGTCATGGCGCGGGCAGCGGGGCGGGGTGACGAGGTCCAAGGTCGAGTTATTGGAATCATCGGCGGTTGCTTGACGATCATGCTGGCCGGCCCCATCGTCAACGCCCTGGTCTCCTAACCGCCGTGCTCACCGACGTGGTGACCGTGCTGGCGCAGGACCCGGCGGTAGTACTACCTCCGACCAGCCCTGTCGCCCCGCCACCCGAGGCGATGACCCGGTTCACCCAGGCGGTCGGCTGGGTCAAGTGGGGAGCCACCGCCGTCGTGGTCGCCGGCGTTATGGCGATCGGGGCTCTCCTGACGGTCGACAACCGACTGATCGACCAGTACGGCCCCTCGATCCAGGCCATCGCCATCAAGGTCGTCCTCGGTTGCCTGGTCGTCGCCACTGCTGGCCACTTCGCCGACGTATTCATCTAGAAGGAGTCCCTGTTGTCCAAGATGCGACGCGTTCTCACCGCTGCGGCGGTGGCGCTGCTGCTGACGGCGAACACCGCCTGCTCAAATGATGAGCAGACCGAGCAGCCGCCAGTTGTGGACACCGCTTCTGCCCCGGCGGATCTGATGTGGCGGAACGTAGCCGGACTCAAGGTGCCGACCTCCCGCGCCGACGGGCCGGCGCGAACGTCTCCGCCCCAGGGGTACAGCCATACCCCGCAAGGCGCGGCTCTGGCGGCGGCGAACGGGCAAGCAGCCCTTGCCACGGCGCCCGACTCCACGTGGCCCGAAGTGGTGCGCACGGTCACCGCTCCCGGCCCCGGCCGGGACCAGTGGGCGCAAGCCCGCGTGCTGATGAGCGTGTCGGGCGCCGTCGATCCGTCGGTGGCCGCCACCTTCACTGGGTTCAAGGTCACCGACTACTCGCCTGAGAAGGCGATTGTCTTGCTGGCTACATCGACACCGCCTGCGCCGGGAGAACAGGAGCCCCTGCTGACGGCCTACCCGGTGCAGTTGGCGTGGACAGGAGCGGACTGGAAGCTCGTGCTTCCCACACAGGAAGACGACATCGACGCCTCCGAGATTCAGACGCTCGAGGGCTTCACCACCTGGGAGGCAGAAGCAAAGTGAACAAGCGCCCCTGGACCATTGCCGCGGCTCTCCTAGCGGCGGCCATCATCACCCTCGTCATTGTCGTCGCCTCGCTCACCAGAAACCCTTCGGAAGACACGACTGCGACAGCTGCCCCCGAACCGCCGCCGGCAGCGTCTCTGCAAAGCTCACCACCCGATCAGACCGGCGAGTTAGTACCCGACGCAATGGGCAGGCGGGTACTCGATGTCGGCCAGGTCCCCGGCAAGCCATTGGCGCAAACGGAATCGCCGGGCGACTTTCCTGCGGGAACTGAGCCGGTAGGCCCTCCGGCGGGCTTAGAACTGCAGCGAGTGGCCCGAGGCGTAACGATCGGCGTCTCGACAAGTGACGGACCTACCGGAATCGAGGACGGCGTCCTCACAGGGTTTGCACGCTCGCCCCAGGGCGCTGGCCTGCTCGCGATGACACATCGAGCGCGGGTGATCGCGGCAGGACCGGAGTACACGGCCTTCCTCAAGTACTACTTCCCGGACGCCTTCGCGCAGCTGTCCCCGACGATGATCAACGAGATCGAAGCCAAGGACGAGTCGAAGATGCGGGACTACATGTCCACGGGGTATTTGGCGCCCTCGTGGTTCAAAGTTCGCGCCTGCGACGAAAACTTCTGCACTGTCGAAACCGCTGATGTTCCGCTGAAGGAAGCACTAGGAGCTGTTCCCGAAGAGGCGCAGGGCGCCGACCGGCATTCAGTCACTCGAGTCTCGATGGCGTGGCGCGGGGATCACTGGGTGATCGTCAAGACAGATGCCTACAACGTTGAAGCTCTCGATGACTCGTGGGTAAGGTGGCTATGACACGCCATCGTCCGACCGACATTGCATTAAAGATCCGCCGATGCGTGGCCATTTTAGTCGCGTCCTTCACAGCGATCGTTGCCTTCGGCGGCCCTGCAACAGCGCAGGATCTACCTGAGTCGCAGAACAGCTTTCAAGAGCTCTATCACGAGTGCCGTGAATTCATCGACACGGACCCGTTCACCGGCGAGGACGGCGGCGCTCGTGACCATGAAGCCAGCAATTTCCTTGACGGTGCCCTGAATCAGCTCGGAAACACCGTGGCCAGCGGCACGTGTAACGCAATCAGCGCGGTACGCCACCCAGGCGACGCTTTGGAGGCTGCTGCTTCAACCGCCGCCTCGGCGTTCTGGGGCGATCCGATCGGAGACTTCGTCAAGTCCCTCCTGGAGGGAAATGCTCAGGCGTTGTCGCTGATCATGACAATGTGGATTAAGGAGTCACCCTTCTCGAACGAGGACCTCGAGCAGTCGGTGGCGGACGTTGAATCCCCCTCCACTGCACCAGATTTCCGGTCGTCGGTGGCAGGAGTGTTCAACCTGACGCTGTGGGCGCAGGTACTGCTGTTCGTGGTGTCGCTGATCATCGCGGGGGCACGGATGGCGGTCGCCCGAAACCGCGGATTGGGTGATGGGTTCGAGGACGTCGGACAGCTCGTCTTCAACTTCATCCTCGCCGGGGCCGCGCTTCCGGCGGTGATCATGTCGCTGCACATGGCCACCGACCTGGTCTCGGTTCAGTGGCTCACCGACGGTCTGGGCGGGGATCCAGAGGCCAAGATCAACGCGGTCGCGCTCATCGACGAGAAGACCGGACTCGGACCGGCAGCGGTGTTGATCATGGTGGTGTTCGCGCTGCTGGGCGCTCTGGCGCAGATGGTGGCGCTAGTGATCCGCGAGGGCCTTCTGGTGGTGGTGGTGGGTCTGCTGCCGCTGGCGGCAGCGTCGTTCGCGCTGAGCACCGGCAAGCAGGCCTTCAAGTCGATGATCGGGTTCGTCGTCGCGGCGCTGCTGTTCAAGCCGGTGGCAACCCTGCTGTACCTGGTGGCGTTCTGGCTCAGCTCGGGAACAGAACAGCCGTCGATGATGGAGGCGGTCTCCTCGATGCTGCTGCTGGCCGCCGCCGGCCTCGTACTGCCCGCGCTGATGCGCGTCGTCGCCCCGGCGGTGTCTGCCTCGGTGTCCGGTGGCAGCGCCGCAGGCATCGGCGCCGCCGCTGCCGGAGCCACGGGCGCTGTCGCCGGTGCCGCCGGCGCTGCGCTGGGCAACGCCCAGCAGAGCCTTGGCGGTGGAACGTCGTCGTCCGGCTCGGGAGGCCAGAGTGCCGCGAACGGGGCGGCCTATCTCGGCCCGCACTCCTCGGGAGGCTCGTCGTCACCGCCGGCGGCCGGCTCTTCGGGTCCGACTCCGTCGGCACCTTCGGGGGGCGGCGCACCAGCTGGAGGCAAGAGCTCCTCGGGCACGGGCCCCAGCTCGTCGGGCCGTGTCGGCGGGGCAGTGGCGAGTGCGGCCCGCGGCGCCGGCACCGTAGCGGGCTTCGCTGCCGCCGGCGTGGGCGCGGTGGCGACGGCAGCTCAGACAACGGCTCGAGCGACACAGACGACCGAGCAGATGATCGACGGTGCGCTGGCAGCTCACCCAACACCCCACCACTACCGCTGACGGCAAGGAGATCGCTGGTGTCTGCATCAGGTGAGCAGGCGGACCTTCGGCTCTACACGCTGGGTGAGAAGTCGCAGCGCACCGGCATGTTCGGCCTGCCGCTGCGGGCCACGATCATCGCCGGGATCGCCTTCATCGTGGCGATGTTGGTGCTGATGCAGGGCGGACTAGGCGCGGGAGCGCTCATTGCGGTGCTGGCGGTGGCGTACCTGGCCCCGGCAGTACTGCGTATCGGTAATCGAACTCTCTACGAGGTGGCTCAAATGCGTTGGCAATTCTGGCGGGCACAGGCCGCTGGCTCCACGGTGTACCGGTCCGGGCCTAACTCGCGGGTACCTGGCGGCCGATACCGGCTGCCCGGTGCCCTGGCCAAGACCGAGCTGCACGTCGGCCGCGACGTGGCCGGCAACGATTTCGCGCTCATCCGCGACCGTGCGCTCAACCAGTACACCGTCCTGTTGGACGCGGCCTCACGTGGCCAGGAGCCGCTGACGGTGGCCGACCGCAACGACATGACCGCCGAGTGGGGCGCCTGGCTCGCCGAGCTGTCGCTCAACGACGACGTCGTGGCGGCCACCGTGACCGTCGAGTCGTACCCGACGACCGGGCAGGACCTCATCGCCGCGGTGAAGGACTCGGTCAGCGAGTCCACCCCGGAGATCGCCCGCCGCATCCAGGCGGAGTCGGCGGTGGAGTTTGCTCGCGGCAAGCTCGTCACGCGGTCGTGGATCGCGGTCACCTTCAAGGCCGCCACCGCGATGCAGCGCAAGGACCCCGAGGCGATGGCCACCGATCTGGGTTTCCGGCTGCCCGGGCTGTACCAGCGGCTCGAGTACGCGGGAGTGTCTGCCACACCGATGAACCCGGAGGACGCGATCGGGCTGGCGTTGCGTTGCTACCGCCCCGACCTGGAGGAGACCATCAACAGCGCTCGCCTGTCTGGCGAGCCGCTCGGAGTGGACTGGGACGACGCCGGCCCGGCCGAGGCTGTGGCGAAGTGGAATCACTACCGCCACGAAGACTGGGTGTCCCGCTCGTTCGAGATGGCCGCCCCGCCGGCCGCCGCGTTCCCGGACCACGTCCTGCGGCCCCTGTTGGAGCCGAAGTCAGACATTCCCCGCAAGCGCGTGACGCTGATCTACCGCCCGATCGCCGCCGGTGACGGGGTGAGGCAGGTCGAGAAGGAGCACACCGACGCGGTCAACGCTGCGAACAAGACCCGCTCGATCGGCAAGGCCTCTGCCGGCCTGCGCCTGGAGCGCACCGAGGCCGCGCGGCAGGCGCTGGCCCGAGGCGGCCAGCTCGGCGAGTACTCGCTGCTGGTGACGCTCACTCTGCGCGATCCTGAGCTGCTCGACCAGGGCTCGGCGATCATCGGCCAGCTCGGCAACCGGTCTCAGCTTCGGCTGCACGCTACCAACGGCCAGCAGGATGCGGCGTTCGCCGCCGGGCTGGGTCTGGGCGTGTTGCTCGATCAGAAGTCCACGATTTCCTCGTTTGCGAAGGCGGAGTGATGGCCAGGCGCACCAAGACCCCCGTCGGGCCGGCAGAGCTGGAAGAGCTGCACGCCCGTATCACCGCAGGCGATCAGCTCCCTCCCTGGCCGCACACACGAACCGGCCGTGCGTACAAGCGGTGGTGCGACGAGCACCCCGAGCGGGCCGAGCAGGCGCGCACCGCTCGCCAGGCACCGCAGCTCCGCTACGGAAAGCCCCGGTTCACTAATCGCTACGCCTCCCTCGACGGCCGCGGCTTCAAGGGCGCGTTCTCGGGGCGGATGGCAGTGGTCTCCGCCCCGGCCGCCACCCAGACCTCCACCAACTACGGCTGTGGTTTCAACCCGTGGGTGGTCGGGGCGACCGCCCCGGCGGTCGGCGTCCCTCTGGGGGTTCACGCACAGACCGACCAGGACGTTTCCGGCGACGTGTTGTCGTGGTTCCGGGCCGGCATCATCGGCAACCCGTCGGCGTTCGTGCTCTCCTTGCCCGGGCTGGGCAAGTCCACGATCATCCGCAAGCAGTTCATCGGCGCGGTCGCCCAGGGCCATGTGCCGATCGTGGCCGGGGACATTAAAGGCGAGTACGTGGCGGTGACCGATGCGATGGTCACCCCGGCCGGAAAGCGCGGGCAGGTGATCCGTCTCGGACATGGGCACGGGCACCTGAACCCGCTGGCCGCCGGCGCTCTGGGCGAGGCGATCCCGGTGATGCAGGCCCATCTGGACGAGCTCCGCGCCCGGGGCGAGGACAGCACACGCCTTGCCGAGGCCATCACCGAAACCGAGGAGTCAGTGCACTCGCGGCAGGTCACGATGGTCGTGGCACTGGCCGAGCTGATCCGCGGTCGGCCGCTGGCTGACTTCGAGGGTCTGGTCATCTCCACCTCGTTGCGGGAGATGCGCCAGGGCGGCAGGTTCTCCTTCGCCTCACCGCCGCTACTGCGAGACCTGATCGACTACATCCGATCCGGAAACGCCGACCTGCGGCGAGCGCTGTTCGTCGCCGACGAAACGGAGTACCGGCGCACGGTCCGGACCCTCGTCCAGACGCTGGAGTCGCTGACCGACGGCGTCATGGGCCAGGTGTTCGCCGAGCACACCACCACCAAGATCGACCTCGACGCCCCGGCGATCTGCATCGACGTCTCGGCGATCGCTCGAGGAGACCAGTCGCTCAAGGCGGGCGTGCTCCTGGCCTGCTGGTCCGATGCCTATGGAGCGATGGAGGCCGCGCACGTGCTGGCCGACTGCGGTCTGGCGCCGCAGCGCTACTTCCTGGCGATTCTCGATGAGATGTGGGCGACCCTGGGCGCCGGGGCGGGGATGGTGCAGCGCGTCGACGAGCTCACGCGCCTGAACCGCACCGACGGCACCGGATTGCTGATGATCACCCACACGGGCCGAGACCTGGAGACGCTGCCCAACGAGGTCGACGTCAAGACCGCGATGGGCTTCATCGAGCGGGCCGGCATGGTCATCTGCGGCGGTCTTCCCGCCGGCGAGCTGGAGCGGCTCAAGGGCGTTCTCCAGTTCACCGATGCTGAGGCAGCGATGATCACCGCCTGGTCCAAGGGCGCGCCGATCGAGCGCACCGAAGCCCGCGAGCGTAAGAAGCCACCCCTGGGGCGAGGCAAGTTCATGCTCAAGTCGTCCAAGGACGGCACCGCCGGGATCCCGGTGCAGGTTCTGCTGACCGCGACCGAGCGGGAGACCAACATCCACGACACGAACGTGCGCTTTCGCGAGCTGCTCGATGGCGTGCCCTCCGGGCAGGCGGTGTCGGCATGAGCTCAACTGCGTACGACGCCGATTTCCGCGACCAGGTGGTCGCGCGGCTGGCAGAGCTCGAGCCCCAGTTCCCCTCGACCTCAGCCGCCGCCGAGGTCGTCGCCCGCGAGTTCGGCATCAGCCGCGACTCGGTGCGCCGCTGGTCGGTCGCCGCGGGGACGTGGCAGGCCCACAACTCGTCCACCCTGCGGGCGCTGCAAGCCGAGAACGCGGCCCTTCGAGCGCAGCTAGGGCTGTAGACGGATGCGGTCGGCCAAGCTCGTCGTCGGCATCGTCATCGGGATCATCGTGCTGTCGCTGGTGGTCGTGGTGATCCTCGGAGACGGCAGCGACGATCGGTGCCGCCCGAACGGGGCCATAACCGGCGGCGGGGGAGTGCCCGCCGGCGAGCTGAGCCTGCCGATCGCCGAAGGCGATTACGTCGTGTCCTCGACCTACAAGAGCGCAGACCGGCCCGGCCACCGAGGCATCGACCTGGCCGCCGCCGACGGCACGCCCATGTACGCGATGGCCCCAGGCGTGGTGACCGCCGCCGGCCCCGCGAGCGGGTTCGGCAACTGGATCGTCATCGACCACACCATCGACGGTCAGCCCTACTCGACCGTCTACGGCCATATGTGGGACGACGGAGTGGCCGTGCAGGTGGGCGACACCGTTGCCGCAGGACAGCACATCGGTGAGGTCGGAAACAACGGCCAGTCCACCGGCGCCCACCTGCATTTGGAGGTGTGGCAGGGCGGGCGCCTGACCGGTGGGAGCGAGACCGATCCGCAGCCGTGGCTCGACCGGGCCGCGAACCCGGGCTCGGGAGGCAGTGAGCCGCCCCCCGACGAGTCAACGACCTCCCGTCAGCCGTCTCCGCCCTCGAGTGGGGAGATGCCCGATTCGGACAAGATCGCCTCCAAGGAGAACTTGCAGGTCGACTCGATCCGGGTGGCCCGGGCCGTAGCGCAGCGCTTTCCCGACGTGAAGACCATCGGCGGGTGGCGGCCTGTTGATGCCTACCCCGATCACCCGTCGGGCCGCGCCGTGGACATCATGATCCCGGACTACTCCTCGAGCGAGGGCCGCGAGCTGGGCAATCGCATCACGAACTACCTGCTGACGCACCGCGAGTTCTTCAACATCGAGTACCTGATCTGGCGGCAGCAGTACATCCCCGCCACCGGGCAGCCCAACCAGAGGGAGGACCGGGGCGACCCGACCCAGAACCATTTCGACCACGTGCACGTCACCGTCGCCGGCGGCGGAAAGCCCACCCCGGACCAGCGCTACGGCGCCGCCCCCACCGACGGTGCCGACGACTCCTCGGAGACCACCGGCGCCGCCGGGGGCGACGACTGCGCCCCGGACTTCGGGCATCGCAGCCTGAACGCGGGCGAGATCCCCGCCGAACTGCGCAAGTGGATCGACCTGGGAGGCCAGGTCTGCCGCGAGGTCGACTCTCCGCTGCTGGCCGGGCTGCTGTACCACGAATCGGCCGGCTTCCAGGCCACGGCGGTCTCGACGGCCGGAGCGCAAGGGTACGGGCAGTTCATGCCCGGCACATGGGCGGCCAAGGGCGCCAAGGTCGACGACAACGGCCAGATCGCCGGACCTCCCGGCTCGGGCTCTCCGTCGGACCCGGCGGACGCGACGATGGCCGCCGCCCGCTACCTGTGCGAGATCGCCGAGGGCCAGCGAGAGGGCATCGCCTCGGGCGAGCTCAGTGGCGACCCGCAGGCGTTGATGCTGGCCGGCTATAACGCCGGACCCGGCGCCGTGCAGCAGTTCGGCGGGGTACCTCCATATGCCGAGACGCAAAAGTACGTGGTCATCGTGCCGCAAGAGGCCGCAAGGTTCGCCGCCGCATGAACACCGCCGACGAGTAGGAGACAGCGATGAACACCAAAGGCGTAGCCGTGGTCGCCGCGGCGGTGGTGGCGGTAGTGGTCGCCGCCGTCGCGATGGCTCTGACGCTTGGACGCGATGATGAACCGGGAACCGATGCGCACGTACACATCGACCCGATCACGACCGCCGATGAAGTGGCGGTGGCGGTGATGGCAGGGATTCACACGTGGACCCCCGCGCAGCAGCAGTCCCCGTGGGATGCGATGCACGCGATCTCCGACCAGCTCACCGGCCAGATGGCGGACGCGGCCACCACCCGCCCGGACCCAGATCCTGCCCCTGGGCAGTGGCCGGCATGGGCGCGCTCGGGTGACCGCGTGATCGGCGCCGCAAGCCTGGCCGGAGATCAAGACCCCGTCCCGCAGGACGCGAACCAAGCTCGGCGCCTGGTCACGGTGCAGCAGAAAGTGCTGCACCCCGACGGAGCAACGACCCCGCTCGAGCGCATCACCGCGACCGTCGAGCTCAAGCGCACCGGCGAGACGTGGAAGGTCGCCAGCTACCAATACCGATCTGTGGGCGAGTAACCGCGCACATCACACCAGGGAGGCAACAATGGCAGGCAAAGACCTGGCACGAACGTCCCAGACCCGCGAGCCCGGACCCACGATCGCGCTGGTCATGATGGGCGTGGTGGCGGCCGCGGTGATTGCGGTGTGGGGCAGTATCGCCCTCGGCGAATCCATCGCCCCCACCGGTCAACAGGTTCCCGGTAACCCCGCGGTGGCGGTGATCGACCTGGCCCAGGGGCAGGTGCAGTGGACCACCGGCGCCACGGTCGTCGCCGTGGCCCTGGTGGTGATCGCCGTTGTGATCGTGGCCGTGGTGGCGGCGCTCGTCGGGCGCCGGCAGGGCCGCAGGACCCGCGTCGATGGGATCACCAAGCACCTGGCGGGCCGCGCTGACGTGAAGTCACTGTCGGCCAAGAGCGTGGTCCGCGCCAACCGCGAGCGAGGCGACACCACCCAGATCCCGGGGGTGTACATCGGCAAGGAGGTCGCTTCCGGCCAAGATCTCTGGGGCGGGTGGGAAGACCTGCATCTGGATCTGTGGGGTCCCCGCCAGGGCAAGACCTCCAGCCGCATCATCCCGATGATCCGCCGCGCCCCGGGCATCTGCATCTCCACCTCGTGCAAGCGCGACGTCATCGAGGCCACGATGCCGTTCCGTCAGCTCCTCGGCCGTGTCTGGGTGCTCGACCCGCAGGACAAGGCGGTCGGGCTGGACACCTCCAAGTGGTACTTCGATCCGCTGGACTTCGTGCGCCGCGACCAGTGGTGGGACGGCAACGCCGAGGAGCTCGCCGAGATCTTCAACGCCGCCACCGCCCGCGGGGAGGCCGGCAGCGACCCCAACGCGTACTTCTACTCCCAGGCCGTGGACCTGCTCGCCTCGCTGTTCCTGGCAGCGGCGATGAAGAACCGTCCCATCACCGATGTCTACGGATGGGTCTCCAATCTCGAGGACGCCACCCCGGTCGACATCCTGGCCGACAGTCAGTGGAAGCCGCAGGCTGCGGACCTGGCCAGCAAGTACAACGCCGATCCCCGTACCCGCTCCAACGTGTTCTCCGCGGCCAAGAACATGATCTCCTGCCTGGGACGCAGGCAGATCGTGCGGTGGCTGACCCCCCAGGCCGGTGCCCAGCGTTTCGACCCGGTCGCCTTCGCAAACTCCGAGGCCGACACGCTGTATCTGGTCTCGGATGAGGAGAACCCGATCGGCCGGCCGGTGACGTCCATCCTGACCGTCGCGGTGTTCAAGGCCCTGGTCGACCGGGCCGACACCTGCCCCGGTTCGCGCCTGCCGGTGCCGGTGACCGCCGCCCTGGACGAGATCGCCAACATCGTGCGGTGGCCCAGGCTTCCCGACTACTACTCGACCTTCGGCTCCCGAGGCATCATCTGCTCGACCGTGCTCCAGTCCTACGCCCAGGGCGTGGAAGTGTGGGGCGAGCAGGGCATGAAGAAGCTGTGGTCTGCCGCCGCGATCGTCGTCATCGGCCCCGGCCACAAGGACTACCGATTCCTCGACGAGCTGGCCCATCTCATCGGCACCCACACCGAACAGCAACGCTCCATCTCCAGCGGCGGCGGCGATCGCGGACGGTCCGTGTCGACCCAGACGGTCGAGAAGCAGACCATCACCGCCGCCGAGCTGGCCGCTCTGCCGTTCGGGCGAATGATCGTCCTGGCCACCGGCCGGCGCCCCATCCTGGCCCGGATGGTCCGGTGGGACCACCAAGACCTTCCCTCCGCACCTGAGAAGACCGAAGAGGCCGCAGCGTGAGCCACCTGTTCGACAAGAAGATCGTCGAGGCGTTCGGTGAGACCCTCACGGCGGCGGCCAAGGAGTCGCTACCTGCTGCTGTAGAGGATGTTCTGGCAACACCCGGCCTCACCGACCACCTTGCCCGCACCGTGGAGAGGGAGGTCCAGCGGTTCGCCGAGACTGAGCTTGGCGTGCCGCCCATCCTGCGGTTCACCGACGAGTTCGCTTTCTTCGACGACTACCTGCGACTGGCCTACGAGTCGACGGGCATGAGTCAGAAGTGGTGCTCGCGCTGGTGGGCGCACCGCTCGGTCCGATTCCGCATCCGTTCGATGTGGCTCGCGTACGAGTCACTGGCCCGCCGGGACCCGGCCACCTGCGATGAGGTGTTCCTGCGCACGATCGGCGACCACCACATGCCGCTCCTGACGGGAGAGCGCTCGCCAATGGTCGCCTGCACGTCCGGTCACCAACCGGGCAAGCCCTTGAAATCGGACCCCATTGAGGAAGGCACGCTATGAGCTCGCACCCCAGCGACCCGGTGGTCGCCGATCTGGTCCGTCACGCCCGCGTGGGCGCGGCAGCTAATCCGTACCCGCCGCGGACTCGCTCGCTCGGCGAGCACTCCGCCCGCCAACACTCGGTCGGATCGCTCGTGGTGGAGGCCGCTCGCGCAGACTCCGGCGTATCCGAAAAGGTCGCTCAGGCGCGGCGTGAGGTGCTCGCCGCCGAGCTGGAGCGAAGGCGGCTGGTGCAGGCCGCGGAGGAAGCGCGGCGGCAGGCAGAACTTGATCGGACCCAGGCCGAGCAAGAGCGCGATGAGGCCGTTCGCCGCGCTCGCGAGCGGTCAGGACCGGACCCGGACTTCTTGACCCTGGCGGTGATCGCAGCGGTGACCCTGGAGATCACCGAGTACGAGCTGGCCGGCGTGCTCGATGCGGCGATCACCGACACCCCGGCCTCTCGTCGGTCGATACCGCCGACCTCGCAGGTGAGCGCAGGGTCGGCCTCACCGAGGAGCTGCTGCACACCGAGGTGGCCGCCGTCGGCGGCTCGCCGGCAGTCGCGGACGTTATCGACACCGGCGTAGGAACGCAGACACCGTCCCAGCTCATCGCCCAGTCCGATCAGGAAGCTCAGCCCGCCGCTGCCACGTTCGACAGCGCTGCGGTGTCCGTCGATACAGCCCCAGAGGTCGAAGAGCTATGAGCGCACAGGCGCCTGGCAACGACCAGATGAGGACCTACCTCGCCGATACCCTGGCAGCGGCCGACTCCCCGTTGACGGTCATGCCGCAAGACCCACAGGACCCGTGGGATGTCCGATTTCACGACGCGCGGTTCGACTCGCACATGAGTGTCAGGCAGGACCGCTTGATGGGCCTGCTCGACACCAGGACTCCCGAAGCCGTCGCCAGGGGGCTCGAGTACCGGTCCGCGGTCGGTGAGATCGCGATAGCGCTCATGGAATACCCCGAGGATTGGTACACCGTCGACACGTACAGTGGCGCCGAGCTAGCCATGTACTCGGGCTTGCTCAGCGTGTACCACCATGGGGCCGACATAGAGGTCGACGTACCGATCGACCACATTGAGCTCGATCGCCCCGACCTGCTCGGTCCAAGCGCACGGGCCGCGATCGAGGACCGTCTCGACCGGACCACGGGGACCACCCCCGATTCCCGATGGGCCCTCACATACCCAGTCGGCGACGAGATCAAGATTGGGCAGCTTCCCCCGCCTGCGTGGTCTCCCGATCGCGCTCTCGGCAGCGAGCCCCTGTCGTCGGCGAATCCGTTCACGGAGTCGTACTTGAGCCACCGCGCTGATCGCACGTTCGAGGCCAGGTCCGCCGAGGTGACGCAAGCGGACTTTGCTGAACCCCCCGTGATCGAGACGTAGCCAAGTAAGACCAGGACGCGTGTTAACTTACGCTTAGGCGGTGTCTAGCGAATCTGGTGCAGGCTGCGGATGTGCCGTTGCCATAGGTGTTGCCCTCTTGCTGGGGTTGGGAATGTGTTCCTCCTCTGACGACGACAGCACATCGCGCAGCCCCGGCAGCTCGAGTAGTAGTGGCACCCGTCTTAGCCCATTGGATTGTGAAGCGCTGAGGATGACGGCCCTGGACAACGACAACCCCGAGCCCTGGAAGGCGCTGGACAAGTACGACAAGTACTGCTGACAACCCCCCTGCCTTCTCGGGCTCACCACGGGTCGGGGGAGGAATCGGTGGTGGCTCCCCAATCCCATTGCGGTCCGGATGTCGATTCGACGTCCGGGCCGCGTTCTTGTTCTGCGGCACGGTGGGCCAGATAGGACTCAGCGAAGTCGTCAGACGGTGCGGGTGCCGGCGCAGTGGTGAGCGAGCCGTGGGTGGTCGCCAGCCACGCTGCCAGTTCGGTGTCGGTGGCCGGCGCGATTGGGGGAGGAGTGGGCAGGGCATCCCGGTCCCGGTCCTCATTTGTCGCGTGACGTATCCGGTGCGCGATGACGGCCCCTGGATTGTCGGCGGTCTCCAGGTTCGCGGTGGCCTCAGCCCACAGCTCGCGGGGGTCGTGGCCGGTGGTGGCGGCGTCGGCCCAGGCTCGGGCGAGGGAGTCGTATTGGTCGCCTCCGGGCTCGAGGTGTCGGCTGTAGAGGCGCGGCAGGGCGTCGATGTAGCCGGGCAGCGTGGAGCTGGTGAAGGCTTGGGCAGCGAGGTCCACGCCGTGGCGGTACAGCGCTTCAATGCGCGCCGGGTCGGTGGCGCCTGTCATCTCCTCGCGCAGTGTTGCGGTCGCGGAGGCTTGGTGAGTGTCGCGCCTAAGAATGGCGGCCAGTACCTCGGCGGCGGTGGGGGCGTCGTTGTCGCCGGCTGAGTGCATGTGGGCGTCTTCGGCGGACAGGTCGACCGTGGGTTCGCACACGGCGTAGGCGCGGTTCTCCTTCTTGCCGCGGGTCATCGCAACGTACAGGCCGGCACGGTCCACCGAGGTGTCGACGACTGCGTGGGTGGTGTCGACGGTGGCGCCCTGAGCGCGGTGCACTGTGGCCGCATACCCCAGATGCATGTTCTGGCCGGCGTAACCGGCTGGCACTGCCATGTCCTGCCCTGTGGACTGGTCCCGTACCGACAGCGAGCCGTCCTCGGCGATGCCGGTGACGGTGAACAGTTGGCCGTTAATCACGCGCCCCAAGGGCCGGCGGTGATCGTCGTAGAGAATCGAGTTCTTGCGGGCGATGACCGTATCGCCGACACCAATGGTGTCGCCGCGAGCGACCTGGGTTGTGCGGGTGTCATCAACTTGCCCACGGGCGATCCGGTCGGCGCGGATGACCTCGTTGAGCGAGTCGACGTCGCTGTTTCGGGACGCGATGATCAAGCTCTTGCGGCCCATCTTGGTGTCCTCGAGGAAGGCTTGAACGGCGTCGGTGAGCATCTGCTCGCGGTGCCCGCCACGGATCCAGCCACGGCGCCCGTAGAGGCCCAGGGCGTCGGTGTCGCCTTCGCGTAGGGCGAGCGTTGCCTCGGCCTGCTCGGAGTCCGCTCCCATACGCATGACCTCACGCAGTTCGACTGTTCCCGGGGTGCGGGTCAGGTCGGCGAACAGGCCACCGGTCTCGACGGCGGCGAGCTGCTTCGGGTCTCCGATCAGGCGCAGGACAGCGCCGGATTCGGCGGCGATTTCGGTCAGCGCGGCGAGGTTCTCGGTACTGGCCATGCCCGCTTCGTCGACCAGCAGCATGTCGCCGGGGCGAATCTTCACCGGCAGCGCCTCGAGGCTCCTTCCCGGGGCACCGGGGTTCCGACCGAGCCAGGTGAAGGTCAGGGAGTCGATGGTGCGGCAGTCGGTACCGATGTCCTCAGCCAGCACGCTGGCCGCTGCCGCGGAGGGTGCCAGACCGATGACGTGGCGACCCGTGTTCTCCCACGCCTGCACGACCACTTTCATGGCGGTGGTCTTGCCGGTACCGGCCGGTCCGACACCGGCGGCGAGCAGGGTTCCCGCCCCGACGAGGTGGTGCGCCAGTTCCTTCTGCCCGGTATTCAGCGGCCAGCCTGTGGCCCTGGCGTGGGCGGCAAGAGCCTTCTCTAGCGTGGCGCGGGACGCGATCACTGCCACCGGTGTGCGGGCTGCATCGAGGACGCGAGTCTCGGCGTCGAGCACGGCCTGGGTGGTGTACTTCTCGGCGTTGGCGTGCCGGTCTATACCTGCGCCGGTGTGGCCGGTCAGGCTCTCGGGCAGGCTCAACGGCTCAGGGGGCGTTAGCTCCACCATGAGCTCCCGAAGCGCGATGTCCATGACCGTGGCATGAGCCTGGTCGAGGGCGCCTGAGGAGGCGAACCGGTAGCCCTTCAGAGCTGTCGACACGGCCGTGTCGATGTGCGACCGGCGGAACTGCGCGCGGCGTGACGACACCGATTGAACGGCCTGCTCGGCGACCTGCCGGGCGTGGCTTTCGGTGTCAAAAACTTTGCGGGGCGCATCGACGGTGGCCTGCTCGGTAACGTCCCGGACAACGGATGAGACGGCGTCGGCGCCGATGGTCTGCTCAGCCACCCGGCGCCACTTGGCACGGTGCTCATCGAGGGACTGGGCAGGCTTCTTGGCGTCGCGGGTATCGAGGATCGCCTTCTGCCACAGGGCGTACGCCGCTCGCTGGGTGGGCTGGCGACCGTTCTTATCTACGTACTCGGCAACGAGCTGCTCGTACACCGGGCGCGCTAGCGCGCGACGGGAGGAGAACACGTCAATGAGACGGCGGTCGATGCCCTTGATCTCCCAGATCGGCGCCTTGTCCGGGTGCGGGTAGTGCGCCTCGAAGTTCAGACCCATCCGGCGGGAGAGCAGGTCATGCAGGACAGCGTCGTAGCGAGCCGAGATCGCCTGGTGCATCTGGTGGATCGTCCGCGAATCCAGCGTGCGCCACCGGCCGTCGGGGCCTTGCACCTTGTTGGCGATCAACACGTGCGAGTGCAGGTCCGGGTCCCCGCCACGGGTGTCGAAGTGCGTGAACTCAGCGGCGACGATGCCCTTAGTTTTCACCTGCTCGATGCCGCCGGCGCCCACGCGGGTGTAGATCGCATTGTCTTCGGCCCACCGCAGGGCCTCGGCCACCGCTTCATGGTGTAGCGCCGCCACTTTCGAGGCCGTTTGCTCGTCGGACAGCGCCCACAGAACGCTGACACTTTTGACCGGTGAGAAGGTGAAATCGAACCCGGCGACGGCCTGGCGGACCTTGTCCCGTTCGCGGTTTACCCAGGCGATGACGTCCTTGCCGGAGGCGTGTTCATAGCCGAACTCATCGGAAAAGAACGGGCGGGCCACGCTCTCGGCAAGTTGGTTTCTCTCGTCGGGAGTGGGACGGCGCCCCTCGGCGGTGAGGAACGACTTTTCGGCGGCGGAGATCGCCGCGAGAACGGGGACATCGCCGGAGTACAGGGGGTAAGCCCGGCCCAGCTTGCAGGCGCCCAGGCTCTTCCCATCGGCCATCATCTGATCGGTGTCCGGGTGTAGCCCTTCGCCGTACAGGGCGGCCATTTGGACCTCACCCACGACTGCGCCGGCGGTTGCTGTCTCAGACAGAAGGCCGGCCAATCCGCTGCCGATCCACCGCCCCGGCGGTGTTCCCTTGGCCGCGTAGTAGTCCGACAGCGACTTGCCCGCGGGGTCAGCGTCGTGGGTGGCGACCGAGCGCAGCAGGTACTGGTATCCAGTACCGGCGTGCACCGCTCGGAGGCTCATCATGAGCCCCAGCGTAGAGGCGCCCCAGGGCGGCGTCTACGCACGCCGCGCCGTCGGCGCGCTGAGCAGGCATTTTCCAGACGTCTCTAGTAGTGCCTACTGTGTGTGGCAGTTTGTGGCGAGCGACAGCGAGGATGATCTAGCACGGCCAGTGCTAGATATGGTGCGGCGATCGGGGACCAGGACGGCGAGACGATGACGGTGGCATGGTGGTTGGGCATTGCGGCACGATGGGTAGGGCAATAGGGTCGGAGTTATGGCGGCGACGAAGACTGATTCGCGTTCACAAACCGCACGCGCGAGGGCTCGTCAGGCGATGGCCGACGAGCTGGAGCGGGCTCGCAAGCGCGAGGCCAAGCTGGTCGCGGTGTTCTCGGCGATCGACGCCCGTGATGACGCGCAGATCGCCCTCGGCCAGGCGCTGGTCGAGCTTCGGGACCTGGGTGTGGCGCAGGCGGATCTGGCGGAGATGACCGGACTGTCCGCCCGCGAGGTCGGGGCGGCGATCCGCGCCGCTAAGGACAACACCGCCGACACCGACGACGCGGCCACGGATGCGGCCGACAGCGACACCACGGCGGCCGGCCAGACACCCGCGGACACCAACGGTGACCAGCAGCCCTGAGCCCGTCGCCGGCGGATGGTTCGAGGACATCCCGCTGCCGGGAATGGACGCCCGTCCCCGACCCCGGCCTGCCGCGAGGCGGTCCAGGCCGTACGACTCGACGCTGCCTCCGACCGAAGCAGCGATCGCCGCGTTTTACTCCCGTGTCGTGCGCGCCCCGGGCAACGGGTGCCACATCTGGACCGGCGCCATCTCCGACGGGTACGGACGGATCAGCTGGCGACGAGACGGCGTCAGCAGAACCGAGTACGCGCACCGCTTCGCCCTCCTGATCGCCGGCGAACTAACCGACGGGGCGATCGGTGAGCACCGCTGCAACGAACCCTTGTGCGTGCGCGTGGACCCCGGCCACCTCATCGCCTCAACCCAATCGGCGAACCTGCTCTACGCGGTCGCCTGCGGACGCACCGGCATCATCCGAAACACCACCGAACGCCACGACCGGCACGCCCGGTCCCTCGCGGTCCGCGAGGCGGTCTCCGGCGGCTGGAACCCCAAGGCTTACGCCCACGCCTGCGGCAACACCGCACCCCTAGACGAGCCGCCACTGTTCTAGAATCGTCTACAAAACCTACAGCAATGGCCCCACCAAAGCGGTGGGGCCATTGCTGTATCGGTCGGGTGGGAAGTGTCAGCGGGCTGCCGCAAGGCCTCGCGCGCGGCGCAACTGCCAGTAGCGCGGAATCGTCCATTTCAGCGGCGTCTTGTCGATCACCACCAGCGCCAGACGCGACCGGTAATGCACATCGTGGCGCACGGCGAATGACCAGTGCCCGATAAACCACGCCACTATCCCCAGCGCCATCACCGTCGGCGCCCAAGAGCTCGACTGGGTCACGCCACAGAATCCGATCACGGCGCAGATGCCTCCGATGCCGCGTGCCAGCGGCGGCACCAGAAGTGATGCCACCGCGACCATCGCCACGGCTTGTATCGCGGTCTGTAGATCCCACATGACACCCCTCCCGTGTTGGCGTTCGTCCCGCTACGTGCCGACCGCACCTGACGCAGGTCCGAGCCACTTGGTCATTGCCTGTCCTGTTCGGTCAGTGTGCTCGCCCGGTCCGACACGACAAGGCCACCCCAGTGCGGCTCGCTACTTGTCCTCGTCGGCCTGCCCGGAGGAACGAAACGCGTCCAACAGTTCACGCAAGGTGTCCGAAGTGGCCTCGGCCCGCACACGCCCGCGGTCAGCCTCCTCGGCCTGGACGCGCGCCTGCTCTGCCTCACGCTGCACCTTCTCGAGCTGCTGGCGAACCTGGGCCAGTTCGGAGCGCAACTGCTCGGCGTCCCGGACCGCCGCCTCTCTGGCCGCGTCGGCGTCTGCTCGCTGCGCCGTAGCCGTCTCCGCCGCGGCGAGAGCGTCGGCCTCGCCCGCGCGCGCGGCATCGAGTGCCACCGCGGTGGCCTCGTCTGCCTGCTCGGCAGCGCGCTTCCACGCCGCCGCCCACACCGAGGCCACCATCGCCGACATCGCCTCCGACAAGTCCGGGGCCTCGGGCACCTCACCCGCTGCACCCGCGGCGTGCTCGCGCATCCACGCCGCCACCTCGCCGATCCGCACCCCCGCTTGTTTCTGCACCGCCCGCACGGTGACCTTGTCCCCACGCGCGACGAGTACGCCATAGGCGTGAGCGATCTTCTCCGACGACGACATGGCGCCCCTTCAGATTCTGTGTCCGGTAACGGGTAACCGGAAACGTATTCTGTTCCCGCCGTTACCCATCATAGGGGACGCCCGCGCCCATGTCGAGGATCAAGCGCTGACCGCTACTGAGACGCCAGGCGTCTGGCGGCGAACAAAACGGGGCGTCACGAGTCGTGTGGACAATCCCACATACCACCAACCGAACGGAGAAGGAATATGGATCCGACAATCATCGGACTCACGCTTAGCGTGAGCGCGTACTGCGCGATTGCGGTGACCGTGATGGTCGCTACGCTTGCCGCTCGCGGACATCACATTGGCCTGCCGGGGCAGTTTGTCGGCATCGCGTCCGGCGTGACCGGACTGGGACTGTCCGGAGTCGCCGTCCTGGCGTCGTCGGCGATCCTGCCGATAGTGGCCGGAGGTGCCATCGGTGCCGGCCTCATCGGCGGCGGCCTCGGCTGGGTCCTGAGCGAGACGGTGAAGGCTCTTCCAGCTGGCAATGATTGAGATAAGGGATGGCCCGGCCACTGCGACCGGGCCATCCCTTCCATCGTCAGCCTCTTACCGACCAGCTTGCTGGGTCTCAGGGGTGCGACTGTCAGGATGGGCGGGTGAACTCCCGGGACCTGGACCTGCCATCCAACTATGGGCGCCTCGTCGAGGACCTCAAGGACAGGGTCCGACGAGCACAGGTCTCGGCGCAGCGACGGGTCAACACCCAGCTGATCGAGTTGTACTGGTCCCTCGGGCGGGCTGTGCGCGAGGAGAGCGCCCGGCACGGGTGGGGCAGCGGTGTGATTCGCAGGCTCGCCGAGGATCTTCGGGCCGAGTTCCCCCAGATGAAGGGCCTTTCTGCCCGGAACCTGCAGTACATGGCGACCTTCGCCGGCGCCTGGCCCGCCGGGCCAATCGCGCAACACCCTGTTGCGTACCTGCCCTGGGGGCATGTGACTGTCCTGCTGGACAAGCTCAGCGCTCAGGACGATCGGGACAAGTACGCCGCCGCGGCCGTCGAGCACGGCTGGTCGCGCAACGTGCTGGCCAACATGATCGCCAGCAGCGCCCTCGAACGCACCGGGGCGGCTCCATCGAACTTTGCGCAACAGCTTGTTGCGCACGATTCCGAGCTGGCCCAGCAGATCGCCAAGGACCCGCTGATCCTTGATTTCCTGGACCTGTCCGGCGAGGTCGCCGAACGCGAGCTCGAGGAGTCCCTGACCGACCGGATCGTCGATACGCTGCGCGAGCTCGGCCCGGGATTCGCGTTCGTGGGAAGGCAAGTGCACTTCGACGTCGGGGGCGAGGACTTCTATGCCGACCTGCTGTTCTTCCACGTCGAGCAATTGCGGTACGTCGTCGTCGAGCTCAAGACCGGCAAGTTCAAGCCCGAACACGCCGGACAGCTGCAGTTCTACGTCGCGCTCGTCGAGGACCGCCTGCGCCGTACCGCGCACGCCCCGACTGTCGGAATCCTCGTCTGCGGCAGCCGCAACGACCGCGTCGTCCGTTACGCGCTGAACCAGGCTGGCGCGCCCCTGGCAGTTTCGACCTTCAGCTACGCGAGCCTGCCTCCCGCCGAGCAGGAGGCGCTACCCAGCGAGGACGATCTCACCGCCGCCCTGGACCAGATCACCGAGGGCGACCAGGACCACCCGTAAACACAGCTGGAGCACACCGTGGCCCCAATAGGCCTTCCACCTGCCACTATGTTAGTGCCGATAACTTATGTTATGACAAGCTAACGTCTGCGTATTGCATCAGATGATTCATCTCCCGGCCCCCGAGTTGCCTTCTCGTACGCAACTTCGATGTCAGCTCCGACCTGTTAGGTAGCCCGCTCACGGGCGACATCACCGACGGCCAGTTGATCGAGTACCGCATCTTGAGACGGTTGGCTGACGACCTCCGCAGCGTCGTTGACCTTTGCGGGATTCCGGACAGTCTCGATCAGATGCATCACCGATTCAGTAGACGAAACGGCCCTCCAGGGCTTCCGCTTCCGGCCAGAGCTCTGGCGGGTCCACTGCCACGATGCTCGAGAAGCTCCTTTATCGAGCATCAGTCGCCGGTCGCGAATACCCACGAGGCAGATGCCCCGCACGTCACCGAGGTCAGCGGCCCAGGCCTCGGCCGCGGTGCCCGGCCGCGCTTTGAGCCCGATCCGGTTGGCCAACAGCAACCCGACCAGAGAGGCCATGGTCATGATCCCGAGGCCCCCACCTGGATCAGGCCTAGGATGACTAGTTGACCGAACCCGGACCGGTGCACCGCAGTGTCCACCACGATCAACCCGGTCAGACACATCGCCGACGTCGCCGTGAAAAATGCCTCGATCACACCGGTGCCGCCACCGGGTGCCACCGACGCAGGCAGCAACAACAACCCGGTGATGCCCTTGCGGATCGCCGCGGCGCGCAACGGGCCGGCTGTGGTCTGGGCAATCGACAACGACTACGTCTTAGGCGCGGTCTCACCCGTGGCGGCGATAGCGCGGAGATACTTGCGTTCCGCCGGCGTAGCCCGATCCCATCGGGAGGGAAAGAACCCCCGGTCCAACAGTGCGGTCCCCCGCGTGCCCGCCCCTGCTATCTGGGCCGTAAGGCTGGGCCGTTCGACATTCCCACAACTGCCGCCGCGATGGCGGCGAGTGCAGCGATCGCGGTGAGTGCGCTGGACGCAAGGGTCAGACTCAATGCGCCCACCAGGCCCGCGACGGGGTAGGTGATGAGGAAGCAGGCGTGCGAGAAGGCGAACTGGGCCGTGTAGACCAGATTGCGATTCCTTTCGGTGGAGGCGGCGGCGAGAAGTCGCGCCGACGGCGTGTTGATCAGGGATGTGCCCGCGCCGAGCGCGAACCACGTGCCCAGTAGCCATCCCCACCCCGTGCCCGATGAGTGCACTGCAACGGTGACCGCCACCGCCACGGTCAGAAAGATCGCGATTACCGCGATCCCGGCCGCCATCGTGCGGATCACCCCGAGACGTTCGACGAGTCGCGGCGTGGCCACCGCGACCAGAAGAGACCCCAACCCGTAGCACGCCAAGGCGAGTCCGAGGTCGGAATCATCACGGTCCAACACGCCGCGGACGTAGACCACGGTATTGACCAGGACCAGCGCGGTACCCGCGGCCACGGCCACGTTGGCGCACATCAGAAACCACAGCTCTCTGGTGCGGGCGAACACCGCGGCCCCTTCGCGGAGCCTGCGCCAGAACGGCAGCCCGGAGGTCGTGACAGATGCCGCCGGCAGGTGCGCCAAAAGCACGAACACGATGGATCCGGCGAACCCGATCGCGGTGCCGACGAACAGGTCATGGAAGCTCACCACGGCCAACATCGCGGCGGCGATAGCCGGCGACAGCAGCGACTCGAGGTCATACGCCAGCCGCGAGAGCGACAACGCGCGGGTGTACTGTCGCTCGTCCGGGAGCACTGCCGGGATCAGGGATTGAAACGCTGGGGTGAACGTCGCCGAGGCCGATTGCAAGACGAACACCAGGACGTAGATCTGCCACACCTGCTCAACGAACGGCAGGAGTAACGCGACCGCGAACCGGACCAGGTCCGCACCCACCAGGACGGTCTTCTTCGGGAGTCGATCCACCAACGCCGCCACCACCGGCGCCACACCCACATACGCCACCATCTTGATGGTCAACGCCGTCCCCATCACCGCGCCGGCATCGCCTCCGGCCAAATCGAAGGCGAGTAGTCCGAGCGCCACCGTCAGCAAGCCTGTCCCCAGCAGCGCCACCACCTGCGCGGCGAACAGCCGGGCGTAGGTGGGGTTGCGAAGAACCCCCACCATCACCGGGGTCCTGTCGACACCACCGGCGGCTGATCGATCGGGACCCGATGGTGGCGGGGCGTGCCCCCGAGGGCATGTTCTGCCTGGAAGATCGCGTCAGAGACCAGCTGGGAGGCGTGCTCATTGGCCAGACGGTAAAACACCCGCTGGCCCTCCTGCCGGCTCTCGACAATCCGGGCCAAGCGCAGCTTCGCCAGATGCTGCGAGATGGCCGCCGGGGTCTTGTCCGCCAAATCCGCAAGATGATTCACCGACATCTCCCCCGCCTGCCGCAGCGCGAGGATGATCCGCACCCTGGTGGCGTCGGCCAACATCGCGAACACCTCTACAGCCAGCTCGACGAACTGACTGTCCGGATCAAGACCGCATATCTGCTTATCTGCATCCATACGCAGATTCTTGCACATTGGCACCGCCGACTCGTGGGAAAGGTCCGGCGTGACATGAACCGCTGGCGCCTAGGGTGTAACCGTGGTTTCATTTCGCGAGTGAACGATGCGACCTCCGCGACGCGCGGCCAGTGGGTGCTGCTGAGCTACCGACTGCCCCGGGAACCGTCCACACCTCGGATCACCCTGTGGCGAAAGCTCAAGAAACTCGGAGTGGCGCAGCTCGCGGACAACGTCGTCGCCCTGCCCGATGACGCCCGGTCGCGCGAACACCTGGAGTGGTTGGCCGACGAGGTCCTCGAGTGGGGCGGTCAGGCCGGGATCTGGATCGCGTCGGCCACCACCCAGGCCCAGGAACTCCACCTGATCGACCAGATGCGCAACGCCCGCGCCGCCGAGTACGCCGACCTCATCGCCCACGCGTCTGCGGCCCTGCACGCGGCCGAGGACGAGCGGCTGAGCAGCCTGCGCCGGCTGCGCAACCAGTGGCGGCAGATCACGAGGCGCGACTACTTCCCCCCAGCTGAACGCGCCGCCGCCCACACCGCTCTCCGGCAGCTTGCGAGCCGCGAACCACAGAACGCGGAGACCACCCAGATGAAGGAATCGCTGTGAAGTGGAGTACCCGAGCCGGAATTCATATCGACCGTGCCGCCTGCGCGTGGCTGATCAGCCGGTTCGTCGACAGCGAGGCCGAGTTCATCTTCGTGGCCGGACCCGGCGACGTGCCGGCAGATGCCACCCCGTTCGACATGCGAGGCGTCGAACTGTCCCACCACAACGGCGACTGCACGTTCGAGACCATCCTGCGTCGCTACGACCTGGCTGACCCCGTGCTGTGGCGCATCGCCGAGATCATCCACGAGGCCGACCTCGAAGACGACCGGTTCGAGGCCCCTGAAGCACCTGGCCTGGACACGGTCCTACGCGGACTGTCCTTGATCGGCGACGACCACCACACGATGGCGGTGACCACGCCGGTCTTCAACGGCCTGTACGAGTACTACCGTCGGAGCCTGCTCGGCGGGCGACCCGCTTGATCACTCCCACCCATCCTCAGAACCGGGACTCTCTATGACCAGCGACCGCACCGCCAATAACCCCACCGACACCGAGACGCCCTCCGCTTTAACCTGGAAGGCGAGCGGGGATGCGATCCCGCTGAGGGTCGCACTGCGCACCTGGTTCGCCATCAGCCTCCAGACCTTCGGCGGACCGGCAGGACAGATCGCCGTGATGCAACGCGCCCTGGTCGACGAGAAGCAGTGGATCGGCCAGAAACGGTTCCTGCACGCCCTCAACTACTGCATGCTCCTGCCCGGACCGGAAGCCCAGCAGCTGGCCATCTACACCGGATGGCTCCTCAACGGCACCCGGGGCGGCATCGCTGCCGGCACCCTCTTCGTCCTACCGGGCGTGGTGGCCATGCTCGCCCTATCCGGCATCTACGTGGCGTTCGGTGACACCACCGCCGTCACCGCGATCTTCGCCGGCCTGGCACCGGCCGTGGTGGCGATCGTCGCCCAGGCCGTCCACCGGGTCAGCAGCCGAGCCCTGGCCAGTCGCGCACTCGTCCTGCTCGCCGTCGCCTCGTTCCTCGCGCTGTCGGTATTCTCCATCCCCTTCCCCGTCGTGATCATCGCCGCCGCCGCCACCGGCTGGCTCATCGGCCGCGCCCGCCCCGATGCACTACAGAGCAAAACCCCCGCCCGCACCACCGACACCGACGAGACGCCGCCACTGATCCCTGACGACGTGCTGCACACTGAGCGCCCGACCGCGCGACGCTCCGCAACGGTACTGGCGATCGGCATCGCCGTCTGGGGGCTACCCCTGCTCGCCGTCGCCCTCCTCACAGGCACCGACAGCGTGTTCACCACCCAGGGCATGTTCTTCACCGGCACCGCCCTGGTCACCTTCGGCGGCGCCTACGCAGTCCTGGCCTACGTCGCCCAACGAGCGGTCGAGGTGTTCGGCTGGCTCGCACCCGGGGAAATGGTCCGCGGACTCGCCCTGGCCGAAACCACACCCGGACCGCTGATCATGGTCGTGCAGTTCGTGGCCTTCGTCGGCGCCTTCCGCAACCCCGGAGGCATGGACCCATGGCTCGCAGGAACCCTCGGAGCCCTAATCACCACCTGGGTCACCTTCGTCCCGTGCTTCGTGTTCGTCTTCCTCGGAGCGCCCTACATCGAGCAACTCCGCAACAACAAGGCACTGTCCGCAGCGCTGACCGGCCTCACCGCCGCCGTCGTGGGCGTGATCGCCAACCTCGCCCTCTACTTCGCCTTCCACACCCTGTTCGCCACCACCACCGCACTTCACTGGGGCCCGATCCATCTCGAACTACCAAACCTGGGCACCTGGCAACCAGTCAGCACCGCCATCACCCTCGTCGCGCTGATCCTGGTCTTCGCACTGAAATGGTCAGTACTTCGCACCCTCGCCGTTTGCGCATCCCTCGGCGCAGCAGCAGCACTCGCCGGATTGCCTCTGCCATGACAGCACCGTCCCCACCCACTCCGGCCCCCACCTGATGGTGTCGCATTAGACGATCTTCTACTGCGACATCCCGAGACGTTGTCGGGCCCAAGCGCACCGGTGATCAAGGCGTTTCACGTGAATGTCGTACTTGCTGATCGCGTTTGACAGGGCCAAGTGCTCCAGTTGGCCGGAGCCAGGCCGAGAGCACGGCCTTCAGGCGTTCGAGGCCTGTCGGACCCATCGGATAACGTGGAAAACATCGGGTGATGACATTGACGTAATTCAGCTTTGGAACCGCTGGAGGATGCCGATGCTTCGTCCGATGTGCGTATACAGCAGAGCCCCGACGGTCGGGGCGAGCCGACAGACGGGGCCTGCACAAGATTGGAGCCTTGCGCGGAAACCGTAACGCACCCGGCCGCCCACTCCCCGCACAGGGGTGACGGGGGGCAGGGTGCGCTGGCTCATGATGTCTGTATTCGCGAGCTCTCGGGAGGGAGCACATCATGGCAAAACAGCCCAACAACCACGGGAAATCCTGGTCTGGCAGCGACGACGCGCAGATGCGGAAGCTCGCAAGCCAGAACACCCCCACGCGCCTTATGGCGTTCAAGCTTGGACGCACGGAAGACGCAGTCCGGAGTCACGCTTCGGATCTCGGCGTCAGCCTCAAGCCTACGAACCAGTCCCCGTACAACAGGCGGAGCAAGTAGTGCTCGGGCGCCCGAGCACTTACCCTTGTGCGGTCACCGACTGCTGTTCGACGGACCCGAAGGCAATCGGGCGCGCTTTTCGGTGGGTACGCGCGCGACAGGAGCCCGGTCAGCAGATGCTTCTCTGGGTCCCCCAGAAGAACGCGATAGACGACAATCCGGAACTCGAGGCGATCTCGCGCTTGCCCGGTGTTTCCGTTGGGACGTCGCGTGGGCGCTCAGCGCCCGGATGGCGCGAGGGACCCGTGCTCGGGATGTGGGCGTACACAGAAGATCTGGCGAAGATTCCGTTCGGACGCCCTACGGCCTTGTGCATAGTGCCGTGGGATTCCGACCGCCTTGAGGGATGGGTTCGAGCTGTGGACGCAGAGGTCCTCGGAGACGGTCACGATTGGCAATCACTCTCCTGGGAAAGGGCGGGACTCGACCCCATTGTTGCCCGAGGTCTCGACCATCTGACTTTCACGATTAACCACAGTAACTCGATCAGGGCCGGATACGAGAGGCGTGATGTCGTCAGCGTGCTACTGGCCCTGCACGATGCAGGATTCACGCTTCCTGCCGAGGCGCTTCGCTCCCAGGCACTGCGGTACGGATGGGAAGCTGGAAACGCCAACCACCTCGCCAGCTACTGCGCACAGATTGGACGGGGAAGTCGGCCTCGTTTTCCTGGACGTGCTGTCCTCAGGCCGGACATCGTTGACCTTTGGCGAAACGATGTTCTTAGTGCGGGATCCGTTTAGGAACTGAGTTAGCTCCGGTCCGGCGATCTTCTGTTCGCCGGACCGTGGCTGATGCCATCAATCACATCTTGGTTGTAAGGGTCGTATCGTAGACACGCTGAGTGAGCATGACGGGTTGTCACTCTCCTTTTGCCGCGGCCATCGCGACGAAGGGGGCAGCGCCGACACCAAACGCGAGTGTATCGTATCCAGACGTTATGTAAAGCCAGAACCTGCGTACCAAGCCAGGTGGATCGCTCGTATTGGCTGATTCACAACGCACCAAACCGCGCCGAGCGATGAGCCCACTCGCGAAGATTCAGCGAAGTAGATCCCCACATAGCGAACTCCGGATCATCTCCGTCGTCTGCCGAACAAGCAGGAATACATCTCAGACATAAGGGACCTCACCTAGCAGAACGGCGCACGAAGGTCACTAAAGAGGAGCGTGAGGCCGTGCTTGCGGTGAGACGATGACCGCTCAGCACAATTCAGAACGAATGGGGACCGAATGACCAATCCGGCGCAGTTCATGCTGGCCGATCTCCGGGAGAAGTACGAGGCTGTGCCCTCCTCCAAGTCCTTCGAACGCCTCTACGACGATCCCGAGTGGGGTCACATGTTCGCCGTACTTCACAGGCGGTTGAACGACCATTTCACAGCCATCAACGGTAGAGCAGAGACGACTCACCACTACTGGGCCGACGACAGTAGAGACCTCCTCTCACTCATCCGAGAGATTGAGGCCGACCTTCACACCCTCAAGCGGGCCGGCGTGGAGGTTGAGCTAGCCGACTCCTACGAGGCTGCATTGGAGCGTTGTCTGCCGTGGCTCTCACCGAGCGGGGGCAGTACGGTGCCGGAGGGGTTCGAGTCAATTGAAGTCATTGCCTACGAACCGGTGCTGACCCGCGTGGGCAGAAGGGTAACGTTGAAGAAGCGCCAAGAAACCCTCGACCTAAAGATGGAGGGCAGCGGATCCTTCGCCCACGTGTATTCTTACGTCGATCCTGACTACGGAATCAAGTTCGCTTTGAAGCGAGCAAAGAAGGACCTCGACGAGCGGGATCTCGAACGCTTTAAGCAGGAGTTCGAGGTCTTAAAGACGCTGAGCTTCCCCTACGTGGTGGAGGTCTACCACTATGACGAGACCCGCAATGAGTACCGAATGGAGTACTGCGACACTACCCTGCGGGACTACATCCGCAGAAAGAACGCCAGTATCTCGTTCGCCGCCCGCAAGCGCATCGCCCTCCAATTCCTCTACGGGATCAACTACTTGCACCACCAGAAACTGCTACATCGGGACATTAGCCTTCAGAACATCCTGCTTAAAGTCTTCGCCGCAGGCGCAGTTCTGGTGAAGCTTTCAGACTTCGGACTAGTGAAGGCCGGCTCGAGCGAGTTCACTCGCACTCAAACTGAGATGAAGGGCACAATCCGCGACCCCATGCTCAGCAACTTCAGGGACTACGCGGTAGTGAACGAGATGTATTCGATCGGCCACGTTCTCGCGTACATCTTCCAGGGTCGGGAGTCCCTCCCACCTGGGACCGACGAGGTGGGGCGCATTATCCATAAGTGCGCCGACAACAACCTCGATCAGCGCTACCAGTCAGTAGCTGAACTCATCGCGGATGTGGAGAGATTGGAGGCTCCGCCAGGACAGGCGACTGCATAGGACCCGTGCACACCGATCCTCTTTCTCCATAAACCGAAGGTAGCCCCTGCTGGGCAAGTGCTGCAGTGACCGTCCCAGTTCCTTGGATCTGAGGCTCGGCGACTCACGTAGCAGCACTGCCAACTCCGCCGAACTGGGAAGCTGTCAACATGGGGCGTGTCGAGTGGACCAGACTGAGCGGTGATGGAGTTGAGGCCGTCGTTGCAATGCTGTTGTGCACCGAGTATCCAAATGCGTGGCGAGTCCGGCCAGGCCAAGGGGACGGCGGGGTCGACGTGTTCGTTCCGCTGTCCGACGACCGCAAGCTCCGCGACGTGTACCAAGTAAAGAAGTTCGCAGAGAACTTGACGAGCTCGCAGAAGCGCCAGATCAAGGCGTCATTCAACAAGGTGCTGAAGACTGCCGACGACAAGCAATGGAAGATCTCGTCGTGGTTTCCTTGTGATGCCTCTCGATCCCACGCCGGCGAACGAGGAGTGGTTCGCCAAGATGACGGCTCCTGTCAGTTTTCCGTGCCATTGGGTGGGTCTGAACCGCCTTGATCTGCTGGCGGCCCAGAACCCGATGGTCATCGACTACTACCTCCGTGACGGCAAAGACAGATTGCAGCAACAGACAGACCTGCTCGCCGGCGTAATCGCTCGCCGAGATAGCCGTACTTCAGGGGAGGGCTTGCTGCCGTTGGACGTCCGTTCTGCCGCGCAAGAGCTGATATGGGATTTTGACCGTGCTAATCCCTTGAGTTGGGACGCTTTCGGGGCCGAGATTTGAAACTGAAGCGCATAGGCCAGCCTAAACTCTTTATTTTTGCTTGGGACTCTTTCTTCCCAGATCCAGTGCAGTAGAAGTTGAAGTGCTCGACTCGTCGACGGTGCTGGCGTTCCAATTCATACCGGGGGCATTTCCGGGGATAGCACTGTTCACGACGTCGCTCCAGGAGGTCTGCCACTGGGACGGGAAGCAGGTTTGGAGCAGGTCGAGCATGATTGGGACTGCCGTCGAGGCCCCGGGGGACGCCCCGAGTAGTCCCGCAATTGTTCCGTCGCCGGCGACGATGAGTTCAGTTCCCTGCTGGAGTACACCAATGTGACGTCGGTCGGGGGTTACCAGTTGGGCGCGCTGACCGGCGGGCACCAGGTTCCAATGATTGATGTCTGCGGCCGGGTAGAAGCGTTGTAGCTTGGCGAACTTCTTTCGGGGTCGGGCGGCAAGTTCGACGAGAAGGTAGCGCATCAGTGGAAGGTTCTGGATGAGTGCTGCCGCGATGACGTGCAGGTTGTGCCAGCGCAGCGTGGTGAAGAAGTCTGTGAGTCGACCCTTCTTGAGCAGCTTGGTGCTGAAGGTCGCGAAGGGACCGAACATCAGGTGTTCGGTCCCGTTGATGAATCGCCGGTCGAGATGGGGAACCGACATTGGTGGCGCTCCGAGCTCTGCTTGTCCGTAGACCTTGGCTTCGTGGCGGGCAACGACCTCTGGTTCCGAGCAACGGAAGAATGCAGCACCAACGGGTAACACAGCGTATCCGCGAATCTCGGGTAGGCGAGCGCGCTGTAGCAGGCGTAGTGCCATTCCGCCTGCGCCGACGAACACTCGTCGCCCACGAAGCTCGAACGTGTTGCCACGTGCGTTTCCCCCGACGACCCATGTTCCATCCGGGGACTGGTGTAGCGAGCGAACGTCGTGCTCGAGCAGTACCTGTCCGCCGGCATTGGAGACGATCTGCATCAACCCTTCCGTGAGCGCGCCGAAGTCGACGTCGGTGCCACCGGGATGGCGGGTGGCGGCTATCGGCTGATCATCGGTCCGTCCCTCCATCATCAGTGGTGCCCACTCGCTGATGGTGGCGGGATCTTCGGTATAGGCCATCCCGTCGAACAGGGGATCTGTCGTCAGCGTCTCGAATCGCTGCCGAAGGTAGTCGACGTCGCGGCAGCCGAAGACGACGTCCATGTGTGGGGTGGAGTGTACGAAGGCGTCCGGGGAAAGCAGTCCTTTGCGTACTAGGTGCGCCCACCACTGGCGGCTGAGATGAAACTGCTGCGCAACCGTCGACGCCTTGTGTCCGTCTGAGGGGTCTGGCATGTAATTGAGTTCGCAGTATCCGGAGTGTCCGGTGCCGGCATTGTTCCAGGACCCGCTGCTCTCAGTACCTAACCCAATTGCCCTCTCAAACAGGACAATCCGCCAGTCAGGCTGCAGAACTGCCAGCATTGATCCCAACGTCGCGGACATGATTCCGCCGCCGATCAAGATCATGTCGGCGTCGAGCTCCGTGCCCGAATCCGGTCCAGCTTTCGGTGTCTTCCTCATGAGTCACACGCTCCCGATGTGGTGGGTCCAGTGCTGTCAGGATCGCCTCGACTCGATCGTTCCGTCCAATGAATGATTAGGGAGATACGATCCGATAATGGATCAATGGACAAATCGGCTGGCCCCGCACTTGCGCGCCCTTGTGGCACTTTCCGCTCACGATGGGCATATGACGCAGGCCGCCGAGGCGCTCGGCATGCCGCAATCGTCGATGAGTCGTCGCGTTCACGCGTTGGAAAAGGAACTGGGCATTCCGCTTCTCATCCACGATGGACGAATCGTCCGCCTTACTGCTGCAGCCCAGCGACTTGCCCAGCAGATGCGCGAGCCACTGCGCGAGCTTGATTCGGTAATTGGTGAAGTAACCGGAGAGGCCGACCCCGATCAGGGAACAGTGCGATTCGGCTTCCCCCTAACGATGGGCTCAGGGCGCATCCCCGATCTGCTCGCCGAGTTCCGACACCAGCACCCCGGCATCAAGGTGCTCCTCAAGCAGGCACACGGCTCCGCCCTGACTGCGGAGCTTCTCGCCGGCGAGCTAGACCTGGCTGTCGTCATACCCGCTCCCGAACGGCTCAGGCACGTACGAATCGGCACGCAGCGAATCCAGGTCGCTGTCCCCAGCGATCATCCGCTCGCTGCGCTAGAGCAAGTCGAACTCGCAGACCTCAAGCACGAGACCTTCATCGCCAACCCGCCCAGCTACAATCTCCGCCAACTAACCGAGACCTGGTGCTGGGAAGCGGGGTTCACACCGGACATCGCGGTCGAGGTAACCGAGTTCGCGACTATCCGCGAACTGGTCAGCCGCGGACTCGGGGTCGCTCTGCTACCCAACGACAAACGGATACCTCCAAGCATGACCGAACTGCCGCTGGTCGGCTCCCAATACCGTCGAGACATCACGCTCGTCTGGAGCGCTACAACCGAAGCGCCCGCCACCCGCCGCCTGAGCAGCTTCCTCCTCCACCAGCCCGGCTGACACCACAACCCTCCGCCTGCCGCCTTCAGGCAACCCAACTGCAGATGAGTTCAGATCGTGGCCTCAACCTCACGGCCGTCAACAACTGACCTTGAGACCCATACCGCACCCACTGGCTAAGTCAGACCGCGCTACGGCGACGGATCGCCTCGACCATTCCGCGGAAGGCTCAGCTGGGTCTCAGCAGTCCCAACCACTTCCTTCAAAACGGCCTGAAAATCCCAGAATCCCAAGATTTCGTCCCAGAATCCCAACTTTCGCCTTGCGCGGCACGTTCGGACCTCATGGAGATCTACAAAGCAATCAATGCCTACGATCCGCACTACCGATATGAGTTGTCGATGACCGCGGCCCCACCCGACGGATCCGAAGTGAATCGACCGGGGATCGTTGCACTAGCGGCGTACGGGTCACCGGACGGCTGGCTATTGATAAGCATCTTCGCTCGGAGTTTGGCAGCCCTAGAAGAGCGTCCAATAACGGGCGAATTCAGGGTAAAAGTCGACGAAGGAAGCGATCTCGATACAGAGTACCGCCGCTACCACGAGTTCGGCACGCCGGTTTCATTGCCGAAAGGCTCAGTGAACTTCCGCCTCTCACTCCCAGGTGGACTGGGAACCCTCGACAGCGACGACGACAACGTCGAGCTGTCCATAACACCCTCGGAAGTTCCACATGACGACGACGCGGAAACCGAATTGGTCATCGCCGTACTGTCACCTGACCAGACCACGCTCGCGGAACTGGAAGTGCGACTGGTCGAGCGCACGCGGGGGGCCGCAGGGGGCACGCGGACAGTTTGGGAAGACCCGTCTGAATCCGTACGTCTGGAAATTCTCGCAAAGGACCACCCCGACCTGACGGTCAACATGCGTATTAGCTCAGATCCTGCCGGGCGTCGGCCTGCCGACATCGTTGACAGTCTCGAGTTCATCGCGAACCTGCACGACCCAAATACGCTGGGGGTGTCAACTGCATACGGTCCGCGTGAGTTCTCAGCCGTATCAACCTCCGCATACGGAAGAGAACGTGACATTAATTCAGTCCGCCTAGCGAGGATTGCGCGGGCATTGATGACCATCCAGGAACACACCAAAGCACGCATCCTCTTCCCGTCCAGCTATACCTGGGACCAAGCGCGTGAGATGCTAGAAGTAGCGAAGCTTCTTTCGGGCGAGGCGATTCCCTTCACCTGGCCGGAAATTAGGGTGGACCTGGAACCAGACCAAGAGTTTCCTTTCCAGGTCGGTGACGAAGCCATGTTCCGCGTGGTGAACGCTCTTGAGATATCGCTGGATTCGGGGCGCCTAGAGGTGGGCCAACGCATGGCAATCCTGCAGGGCCGAATCGCGGAACTAACAGCAACGCAGCTCGTCGCTCTTCCCACTGACAAGGACCGTGCACAGATGTTGCGGTTCGATGGTGACGAGAAGCCTCGGAGAGTTCGTGCGCTCGAGGTCCCGGGACCGAGGCCTGACGTCGGGACGGTTGACCCTCTGCCCTAGCCGCCGTAGCTTGTACCGTTTGACGATCGCCAACCGCGACACTGTGTGGTCGCGCCGATCTTGGGCGTTCGCGCCGCTCGAAACGATGTCTGGCTTATCCGTACTGTCTCGTACACGTGTAAAGCAGGTTTCGTCGCGCAGTAGACGGGCTGCCACTACAGCCGTCTACGACTTTGGGCGCTGAAGTGCGCGATAGAGCGTAGAACGGCCCACTCCGAGGTCTCGGGCGATGGCCGATGGCCCCTCCCCCGCCTCGATGCGGGCGCGGGCCTTGTCGATCTGCTCGTCGGTCAGGACGCGCTTGCGACCTTTGTACTTGCCTTTCGCCTTGGCGATAGCGATGCCCTCGGCCTGGCGCTCACGGATGATGGCCCGCTCGAACTCGGCAAACGCCCCGAGCAGCGAGAGCATCAGATCCGCGCGAGGATCCCGGGCGCCAGCGGCGTAGGTTGCCCGCTCGTGGACGAACTCCACACTCGCACCCTTCGCGGTGATCTCACCAACGATCTGCTTGAGATCAACCAGAGAACGACCGAGACGGTCCATCGACGCAACAACCAGCTCATCACCGTCACGCAGATACCTGATGCACTCCTCCAGCTTCACGCGATCAGCACGCGAGCGAGCCGACTGCTTCTCAACATAGACCCGGTCGCACTCCCCCACCGCCTCGAGCTGACGCGCCTCATTCTGATCCGCCGCCGACACCCGCACGTACGCCACCCGCTGTCCACGCGGACGCGACGCCCGGCGAGTCGGCTTCTGATTCGGCTTTGGCTTCCGCTCGATGACGTTCTCCGAGTCTGTCGATTCCACCCGAATCGACCAGTCCAGCTCGTCCCGGCGACGGAACTGAGTCCGCACGCTCCCACGGCTGACGATCAGCACCTCCTCGCCACCATCACCCGCCCGATTCAAGAGCGTCCCGATCCGATCAGCCATCAAAAGACCCTTTCGCCCGGAATCCGTATCAATAGATACTAGACCCGGCGGGAAGACGTTTCATAAGTACCGATCTAGACCCTGTGACACAGCAGCGATGGCCGGCGGCAGCCCGTCCCGCACGGGTGTACCGGCAGATCGCACTACTAAGTGGTGGCGCCCTAGCGGTGATACCTGAAGGTGGCTGCCTGCATCAGCGTTCCAGTGCCTCGAGGGCTCGGGCGGCTTGCTGGTGGCGGTAGAGCGTGGCGCGGGACCATCCGACCAGGCTGGCGGCTTCCTCGGCAGTGCGTCCCTTCTTTCGGGCGTCCTGGGCGATCTCGAGCTTTTCCGCGATCACTGCGGGATCGACCGGGGGCCGGCCGAACCGAGTGCCGTTCTGTTTCGCTGCGGCGATGCCGGCGTTGACTCGCTCGGTGATTAGTTCGCGTTCGTACTCGGCGAGCGTGGCGAGCATGCCCAGCATCAGCCGGCCCGAAGTGGTCTCCGGGTCGATGCCGTCCGAGAGCGACCGGATTTTGACGCCCTTGTCGCGAAGTAGGTTCACGGTGTTGAGGACATCGATCAGGGAACGGCCGAGACGGTCAATGCGCCACACCACGACGGTATCGCCGGGCTCGACGTAGTCGAGCAGACGCTTCATGCCCGGGCGCTCGATCGCGGTCCGGCTCCCCGAGGTGACGTCAGAGAAGACGTCGCGCTTCTGAACCCCGGAATCTACGAGTGCATCCAACTGCAACTGCGCGTCCTGACTCGCGGTACTGACGCGGGTGTACCCCAGATGCCTCATGGCCCGATTCTGCCCCATAAACCCCTACCGAAGCCGACCCTGAGACGAATGTCGCCAAGATGACTTAATGAGACACCGGCGGGTGGCCGTAGAGCCAGGAAACCGATTCAAAACTGGCCGCCTGCCCGGGCGGGGTCGAGCGTCTTGAAAACCTTTAGGTTTTTAAGGCGCTGTCCCAACAGTTCAGCGGACGCTGTATAGTTCAGCAAGTGCTGACTATTGTTTCGCGTGTGGATGTGATGAACCGGTTAGGGCGGGCGATGGCCGACCCGACGCGGTCCCGGATACTGCTGACCTTGCTGCAGCAGCCGGCCTACCCGGCGGAGCTGGCCCGCGATTTGGAGCTGACACGGTCGAACGTGTCGAACCATCTGGCATGCCTGCGCGACTGCGGGATCGTTGTCGCAGCGCCCGAAGGCCGCCAGACCCGGTACGAGATCGCAGACCCGCACTTGGCGCGGTCGCTATCCTCCTTGGTCGAGGTCACCCTCGCGGTCAACGAAAACGCCCCCTGCTTGGAGCCCGACTGCTCAGTGCCGGGTTGTCACGCCACGGAGGTGCAGGCATGATCCTGTCCTCGGCCCTGCAGGCGATCGGCCTGTTCATTGCCACCAATATCGACGACATCATCGTCCTGTCGCTGTTTTTCGCCCGCGGAGCAGGCCAACGCGGAACCACCGCACGCATTCTGGCCGGCCAGTATCTTGGCTTCATCGGCATCCTCGGCGCCGCAGTGCTCGTCTCCCTGGGCGCGGGAGCCTTCCTGCCCCCGCAGGCCATCCCTTACTTCGGGCTGATCCCACTCGGCTTGGGACTGCGGGCCGCGTGGCAGGCCTGGCGCGGGGACGATGATGACGACGACGACGCAAAGATCGAGGGCAAGAACGTCGCCGTATGGACCGTGGCCGGCGTAACCTTCGCCAACGGCGGCGACAACATCGGCGTCTACGTCCCCGTCTTTCTCAACGTGGGCCCGGGAGCCGTAGTCGCCTACTGCATCGTGTTCCTAGTGCTGGTGGCAGGACTGGTGGGCCTGGCCAAGTTCGTCGCCACCCGCCGACCGATCGCCGAAGTCCTAGAGCGCTGGGAACATATCCTGTTCCCGACTGTCCTGATCGGCCTGGGCGCCTTCATCCTGATCAGCGGCGGAGCATTCGGACTCTGACAGAACCGACGCAAACCCCACCACGCACCCGTGAGCCGCCGACTCGCTCTAATTCTTCCGGCCAGAACGCCCGATTGGTACGTCGCCGCCAAGAAGTAGCCACAGAAGACCGCCACAAAGCGATCAAGTCCACAGCGAGAACGTAGCCGGCGCCGCAGTCCAGCATGGGTGTACCCCAGTGAACCGTTGCTTCGAAAGGCGCAAGAACGCAGTTTCGTAGGGTTAGCCTCGTGAACACCTAAAGCGGGCCAGGAGCGTGGAGGACCACTTCAGCTCGATACGTCCGCGCCGATCTCCAAGCACCGAACAGGAGCCACCGTGAGAGGTTCTGGCTTTTGACCCGCTTCGCTCGGCCTGAAGAAGGCAACGAAGTCGTCTGGGCCCGCGGGCGGCTCCCCCACCGCATCTACGCGTACCGAAGTTTCATTGCCCAGTTCGCAGCTGATGCGGGGCACCCATCGCGCTACATCTACAAAGTGTTCGACGAGCAAGCCGATGAGGCCCTCGACTCCGAGTGGGATTGGACCAGATTCGTGATCGACACAACGCACGGAGGCCGAAAGCAGCTGCAGCTCCAAGTTGCCCGCTACGCAGGTGCGATACGCCAAATCCGTATCCAACGAGTCCCGACCGACCCAGCGGCGACCCAGTTGGAAACGATGCTAAAGCTTGACCGCGCTCAGTCCACCACCTTGATCGACCTCATCAAGGCGCTGGACTCGATTCCCGCTGAAGGCGAAGAGAGTATCCGTGTGGACGATCAGCTATTGAGGGACGTCTTCTCGGACCCGGACACGGTCGGGGCACTCTACGCTCAGGAGCCAGAGAGATTTAGGGCTCTCATCCGGAGCGACGCTGATGCCCGCGATGTCATTGCCCTTCAGCGCCGTCGAGACGTGGTAGCCACCATGCGAGCTTGGCTGGAAGACGACACGGTGTTCGACGCCGCGAAGAAGGAGGCAGGCGGGCCTGAGAAAGCGTGGCAGCGCCTATTGGAAGTGAATCCCTGGGTGCTGGGTGTCGGACTCGGTGGCCAACTCCTCACCTCGTGGAGCGACGAAAAGCTGGAGCAAGTCACGAGCGGTGCCGACATCCGGTCTGTTGGCAAGCGCGCGGATGCTCTTCTAAGGACCAACGGCATCATTCGCTCGATGGCGTTTGCGGAAATCAAACATCACCGCACCGAACTTCTCGCCGCGAACAACTACCGGTCAGGGTGCTGGGGTCCGTCGGCTGAGTTATCCGGAGCTGTTGTTCAGGTACAGCAGACGGTCCGGATGGCGGTGCGTGACCTAGGTGAGTTCGTCGAGGACCGCGCCCATGACGGATCACGTACGGGCACAGGAACGTTCATCACCCAGCCCCGGGCCTTCTTAATCGCAGGGTGCTTGAGCCAGCTCGCAGGGACGGGCGGAGGAGCCATCGACGACAAGGTCCACAGCTTTGAGCTCTTCCGCCGCAATCTTGCCCACCCGGAGATCATCACGTTCGACGAGCTACTCGCGCGGGCCGAATGGCACGTCAAACTCGCCGAAGAGCAAGCGGAGGTCGGCGAAATGTCAGGGGAGGGACCGCTAGTGAACGATATCGTTGAGGGATCTGACGTGGACTCAGCTGACGGCGGCGATCCCCGAGATGAACCTCCCGTCTAATCCGGAGCCCGGCACACCGGAAGATCTCGAGCGGCACACTCTTCCAGGGCCGGCTCGGTTACTACTGCTCACGGCGACTTGCCGTTCGTCAGCCCCGCACCTATACTGGCAGTAACATGACAGGCTCGCTTCCCGTGACGGGACGCGGGCCTGTTCTCTATCTATCCCCTGTCGGGGCGCCAGGACGATGTGCACGTGACAACCCCGGACAGCACTTACGCGAAGCCCTTCCTCTCTATCCCAGAGCAGATCCGGCGACTCCGCGGTCGCGGCATGGACTGCGGCTCGGACGCATACGCCGCTAGCGTTTTGGAGCGGTATGGCTACTACCGACTATCCGGGTATTGGCATCTGTACAGAGAACGGCCTTCGGATCCGAAGGACCGCTTTGACCAGGAGAACCGAGAAGTACGCTTGGACACTTTCGTGCCCGGCACCAAGCTCTCACACGTGGTCACCATGTATGAGTTTGACCAGGAACTCCGCTCACGGCTGAGCGACGTGCTCAGCACAGTTGAAATCTCCATTCGGTTCTTCCTCGGCCATCGGCTCGGCAAGGCTAACGCGTTCGCACACCGCAACCCTGAGTTGCTAGGTGCGACGCGAGAGAAGGAGACCTCGCTCCTCTCGCACATTTGGGCGAAGGTCAGGTGGCGGAATTCTCTGCCTCAGCGCGAGCCGACCAAGGCTTACCGGGAGTGGCTTACGGAGTACGACCGACACGAGAAGCGAGCGCGTGACGGTTTCGTGTTCCACTTTCGCAAGAAGTACGGTCCTCATCTTCCAATCTGGGTCGCCACCGAGGTGATGTCGTTCGGCGTTATCAGCAATCTTTATCCCCTGATGCGCCAAAGCGACCAGGAAATTCTCGCCGCGCGCTTCCAGGTCCACGCAGCGGACGGCCGCGGAGACCGGCGAGCACTTGCGAATTGGCTCAACAACCTCAGGCACGTCCGGAACATCTGTGCGCACTACGGCCGCCTATGGAACCGCACCTTCGATGTGCTGATCGACGTCCCAGGAGAAGCGAGGAAAGATGGAGGTCACTACCTTTCCCGGCTAGCTGATCGGAACATTAACAACAAGCTCTACGGAGTTCTCCTCATCCTGCGTCACTTGCTCCAGAGCATCGCTCCCGACCGCTTTGACGTTGTAGACATTACTGACTTCATTCACGCCAAATCCCAGGACGGCCACTTCTCGATGGGACAGCTCGGTTTCCCTGACGGTTGGCAATCGGATCCGATCTGGGACCGCAACTTTATGCTCGACCGCGCGCCAATGCTGGCCGCGAGCCTTCTCGACCGCGCGGAGAGCTACACAGCTCCGCAGGCCCGCGAAGCACTGACCTCTGCCGTGGTGAAGCCCTCTGAAACACCTCGCACCCCAGAGCAGGAGGCAGCTGCGAAGAGAACGGCTCAGAAAAACCTGCTACGGACCTACCTGCGGTTTGACGTCGTGATCGAGATTAAAGTCGGACAGACGAAGTACTATCCAAAGTTCCAGTTCCGGGACGGCGCAATCATCAACGCCCTGGCGGAATTCAATAAGACCCTCACCGCGCGATGCACCAGTACTGAACGAGTGCAGGTCTCGGCAGCTCTCCTCGACTGGTGGCAGACGCCGCACCCCGCCCTTCCAAAATCATCGACCGGATCGAATCAGTCCCCGTGCGATCTGCTGCTTTCAGAGTCGGAATCGAGCTTCTCAACACTAATTTCCACGACCGACGCGATGAGTACCTTCGTCGTGCCGGATCCGCGGTGACAAGCCGATTCGGGGCACTAGAAGCTTTTTCGCGGACAGCGCTGCTACCGAGACATTCGCCAAACACCGACGGGCGGTGAGGGGACTCAAACGGCGGGTCCAAGTGCCCCGAGCCTAGCCATGACAGACAATCGGTCTGGCCACGTCAACAACTGAAAGGACGCTTTCGTGTCATCGTCTTGGCTTGCAAATGCGGTCTCTGAGTTTGGGGAGCGCTGCAAAACCAAGCTTTCCGGCCCCGGAGAGTCCGAAGCAGCGATCCGGGCACCCATCGAGCAACTCCTAGCCGCGACGGGCACACGCTTAGGCCTAGATGTCGTACCGCACGACGAAGTCCGCGACGACGATCGAGGAGTGCGCCCGGACTACGCGATAAGCGTCGGCGGGGCCATCACGGGATACGTAGAGGTCAAAAAGCCAGGGGCCAACCTCGATCCCGAAGGAATGACCGGACACAACCGTCGCCAGTGGGATCGACAGCGAGACCTCCCCAACCTGATCTACACCAACGGGACCGAATGGCGGCTCTATCGCGACTGTGAACCCGTCGGCGACCCCGTGCACCTTGGCGGTGGCACGCTTCGAACCGCCGGAAGCAAGCTCACCGCGCCTCCAGAGCTGGAACAGCTGCTTACCGATTTCCTGCGATGGAAGCCTGCACCGATCACCTCGGTGATCGCACTCGTACGAGCCGTGGCACCTCTGACCCGCCTTCTCCGAGGCGAGGTGATGGACCAGCTCGAGCTTGAGTCACGAGCAATCAAAGCGGGCGAAGACCGCGCGAGCCAGCCGTTCCATGGTCTGGCGAGGGACTGGCGCAAGCTCCTGTTCCCCACAGCCACCGATGGCACCTTCGCTGACGGGTACGCCCAAACCGTCACTTTTGCCCTCCTGCTCGCCCGCACTGAAGGAATTACCCTGGCCGGTCCCGGCGGCCTGCACTCGGTGGGAATGAAACTGTCGGGCGAGCACTCGCTAATGGCTCGGGCCCTCCAGCTACTCACCGACTACGTGGCCGAGGATTTCAAGGTCACCATCGACCTGATGGTTCGGGTAATTGACGCCGTCGACTGGCCGAAGGTTCGCGCCGGCAAGCGTGACACCTACCTGCACCTTTACGAGAAGTTCCTCGATGAGTACGACCCGGAGCTGCGCAAGCAGTCCGGCTCGTACTACACCCCGCGCGAGGTGGTCGAAGAGATGGTCCGCCTCACCGAGGACGTGCTCGTAACCCGGCTGGGCAAGACCGCCGGCTTCGCCGACCCAAACGTGGTCACCGCCGACCCTGCAATGGGCACAGGCACCTACCTCCACTCGATCATCGAGCACGTCGCCACCAGAGTTGCCGAACGTGACGGCCCCGGAGCAGCAGCGGGCGCGGTCACCGACCTCGCTCGGCGGTTGTACGGCTTTGAGCTCCAGATGGGCCCGTTCGCCGTCGCGGAGCTGCGCGCAACCGACCTTATGGCCGACCTCGACGCCTCCCTCCCCCCTGGAGGTCTGGGCCTCTTCGTCACCGACACGCTCGATGACCCCTACGCCGAGCAGACACAGCTCGGCTCCGGCCTAGAGCTGATCAGCCGGTCACGCTCTCGAGCCGCGAAGGTCAAATCCGGAACGAAAGTCACCGTCGTCATCGGCAACCCCCCGTACCGCGAGCGAGCCGAGGGCATCGGTGGCTGGATCGAGAACGGCAGCGACAGCGACAAAACCGCCAAGGGCGACCACTACCGACCATTGGACGACTTCCGCGCTGATGGCAACGGTCGAAACGAATACGTTCTGAAGAACCTCTACATCTACTTCTGGCGGTGGGCCACCTGGAAGGTGTTCAACGCAAACCATTCGCTCGCCGAAGGCGACATCGGCGTGGTCTGCTACATCACCACATCTGGCTACCTACGCGGCCCCGGGTTCAAGGGAATGCGCGAATACCTCCGCCGAACCACCAGCGAAGGCTGGATCATCGACGTCTCCCCCGAAGGCATGCGTCCAGACGTTTCCACCCGAATCTTCCCCGGGGTACAGCAACCGCTAGCGATCGCAATTTTCACCCGTCGCGCAGACTGCGATCCAAACGTCCCTGCCCCAGTGCACTACACCGCCCTCCACGGCCACCGGGCCGAGAAGTACGCCGCCCTCACCGGCCTCGGGCTCGATGACGAGCACTGGCGCGATGCCCGCCCCGATTGGCAAGCACCGTTCACCCCAGCGGCCGAGAGTGCATGGGACGACTACCCCGCAGTGAACGACCTGCTGCCATGGAGCTCGCCGGGAGTCAAGGGAAACCGTAACTGGATTATCGACCCAATGGCCGAAGTCCTCGCCCGCCGCTGGCGGACGCTACGTGCGGCAGCCCCCGACGAGCGTCCGTCCTACTTCAAGGAATCTCGAGACGCGAGACTCGACCGCGGCAAGAAGCCACTCCACGGCGAGGACGTAGAGAGAAACACGGAACTACCCCTCACCTCGAACTTTCCCGAATCGCCGGCTGTAGTGAGGTACGGATTCCGGTTCCTGGATAGACAGTGGATTGTCGCCGACCATCGAGTTCTCCATTCTGCGAGTCCACACCTGTGGGCCGGCCGACGGGCGGGCCAAGTGTTTGTCATCGAGCAACACGCCGAAGCAATTGATGACGGGCCGGGCCTCGTGTTCTCCGCACTCATCCCCGACATGCACCACTTCAACAACCGTGGCGGACGCGCACTGCCAGCACTGCATCCGGGCGGACGGCCGAATCTCGCAAAGGGGCTACTCGCGGCACTATCCACCCTTGCGGGCCAGCCGGTCACGGGAAGTGACGTGGTGGCCTACATGGCGGGTGTGAGCGCCCATCCCCGTTTTACAAAGCGCTTCGCTGACGAGCTGACTACGCCCGGCGTGCGCATACCGATCACGACTGATCCGGAACTCTTCGAGCTCGCGCTTTCGCTGGGCAAGGAGGTGGTGTGGGCACACACCTATGGCGCGGTCTTTGCTGATATCGGCGCAGGTAGACCACACAATGACGTGCGGTTCCCTCCTGGTGACGAGCGGCGAGTGGCGAACCTGACGGCGGTCGAGTCGATGCCGACAAAGATGACGTACGACCCGAGCGCTCAGATTCTCGAGCTGGGCGACGGAACATTCGGACCAGTGCTCGAGTCGGTGTGGGACTACACGGTAGGAGGGAAGAACATACTGCGGTCCTGGTTCAACTATCGAAGAGCCTCACCGACCGGCCGAAAGTCCAGCCCGCTGGATGACATCAACACCGACTCTTGGCCGGTGGAATGGACTGCCGAACTGCTCGATCTCCTGTCGGTTCTGGCCCGGCTAACTGCGATGGAGTCGAAGCAGGCCACTCTGCTCGAGCAAGTCCTCGCCGGACCAATAGCTTCTCGGGACATGCTCGCGGCCACCGGGGTTATTTGGCCAGCCGGAGACAAGGATCCGCAGCGCAAGCCGGACTACTCAACCAAACAGAAAGATTTCGAGTCGACGGATGATGGGCAAATGGGCTTCACATTCGCCTAGAACCGGGAGCTGACGTGCCCGACGTGGCCCGTCCGAGCCGTTTCATGATCGCTCACAAGTCACGGCATCGCCCCGTGAGCGAGCGCCGATAATGTGTGTTCTGACGTAGTTGCTGGTCAGGGCGTCCTCTCTTGCGATCGCTGTTAGTGTCACAGCATGTGTGGTCGGTACTCGGTCGCAGTGTCTGGTGCAGCCCTGGTCGACGTTCTTGACCTGGACGGGGCGGAGCCGGGATTCGAGTGGGAGCCGACCTACTCGGTTGCTCCTCGCACACGGGCGCCGGTAGTCCGGGATCGCCTGATCGGCGAACAGCGGGTGAGTGAGGCGTTCATGCCCACGTGGGGGTTGCGTCCGTCGTGGGCCAAAGAGAAGGGTCCGCGGCCGATTAACGCCCGGCTCGAGACTGCTGCGACTAATGGCATGTTTCGTTCGGCGTTCGCCTCTGCGCGGGCCTTAGTTCCGATGACCGGGTACTACGAGTGGCAGGAAGCTCTCGAGGCCGGGAAGAAGGTCAAGAACCCCAGCTATGTGCACGCCCCGGGTGACGAGCTACTGCTCGCTGCGGGACTGTTGGCCTTCCACCGCCAGGACGGTGATGAGCAGTGGCGGACGACGTTCACGATCATCACGCGGACGGGTGAGGATGCGGCCGGCGAGGTGCACGACCGCATGCCGGTCTTTGTGACCCCTGCTTCGTGGGACACCTGGTTGGCCCCGGAGAAGCTCGAGAAGGACCAGGTCGGAGACGTGCTGGATCTGCTGGACGTCGAGTCGCGGGCGGTGGCGTCGACTCTTCGAACCCGTCCGGTGTCGCGGGCGGTCAACAACGTCCGTACCTTGGACCGCCGCGATGCCGGCCTGATCAAGACGGTTACCCGCGGTGGTGGTGATCGCTGACGGTTCGCCCCTGGCGGTAGCGAGGTTTGCCGTCGGCGCCGTGGCGATAGCGGCGGGGGTTGCGGGCGAGTCTGCGCAGGTCGCGCAGTAGCTCGAGTGTGCGCTCCTCCCCCAGCTCGGCGATGGCGTCTCGGTAGGCGCCCTGCTTGGTGGGGTCGACATCTGGGAGGCCGGCCACGACGAGGTGCCACCGTAGGAGTTCGAGGAACTGATCATCGCCTGCTTGCTCGGCTGCTCGGCGCAGTGGGCCCAGCAGCTCATCCATGGGGCGCACCCTAGGTGTCGCCTCCGACAAGGGTCGATTAGTGCAGGTCCCTTGCGGCGATGAGCCCGGTGATGAAGTCGGTGACGCGGTCGGCTTCGGCGTCGGTGAGGTCGAAGCGTTGGCCTCCGACGAGGGTGCGGGCGGGGCCGAGTGGTTCAAGCCCGTAGAGGACTCGGGTCGCGGCTGACAGTGCGGCTCGGTTGGCGATGGATTCGATGGTGCAGTCCAAGGCGTGCGCGATTGCTGTGAGCTGGTCCCGGCTGATGACGGCCGGCGGCGTGGCCTGTCGGTAGGCGGTGGGTTGGGATTGTCCGCGTTCCCAGGCGCTGATCCAGGGGGATTTCACTCCGCTGGCCACGGCCAGTTTGAGCTGGGTGAGTCCGGCCTCCATGCGTGCGGCGCGGATGGCGCGGCCGAGTGATCGGGCTTCGTCTGGGGTCACCGGGGCTCCTTGTCTGTTGTGCCGGTGTTAAGGGTGGCCAAGACGGCCCAGTGTCCGTCGCTGCAGGTGACGTCGAGGACAGTGACGGCCGGAGCCGCCCCAGGCCGGCTGGTTGCGGTGATGCGGTGGTCGAGGTCGATGTGGGCGTGCAACTCGGTGGGGCCTGTCCCGACAATGAACGTCATGCCTCCCCCTCTCCCCCACTGGTCGGTCCGCCGGTGAGGTCGGCGCGACGCTTGGTTTCGCGACGCATGGCGCGGCCTTGGCCAAGGAGGATCTCGAAGAGGTCGTCGGTGGACGCTTCGGTGCTGGCACGGGTCAGCTCAGCGGCGGTGCGGGCGAAGCGGCGGCGGTAGGCGGCGTCGAGGACGTCGGCGGCGAGAGTGCGCACTCCGATGGCGGGGGTTCCGAGAAGTGCGACGACCTGGAGGGCATCGGCGAGGAGCCGTCCTTGGTGGCCGGCCATGCGGCCGGCGCTGGTGAGTGCGGCGAGCACCCGCGGGGCGTGGTGGGGTTCGCTTGCCGCGATGAGGTCGGCGATCACGCTGTACAGGTCGCCGTATCGAGGGTTGAGGAAGTCGCTTGCCTCGAGGTGACGGGTGATGTGGCGAGCCTCGGTGGTGTCGGTGGTGTGCAGCAGTGCGCAGAGGAGTGCTGCTTCGGGGTCAAGTTCCGGGACGGTGGGTGCGTCGTCGGTGGCGGCGAGGTCGTCGACGTCGACCGGGTCGGCGGTGGCCTGCGGGCCCTCGGCGGTCATGGTGTGCATTGTCTGTCCTGCCTGTGCGGGGTGGGTGCTGGTGGTTATGCGAAGAGGTCGAGCTGTTGGGGTTCGGCTTCGATCGTGGTGGCGGGTTCCCAGATGGGAGAGGCCAGGAGTCGCAGTTGTGCCTCCAGGTCGGCGATCTGGTCGCGTTCGCTGTCGGTGGTCCGGTGTAGGACACCGGGGGTCCGGTCGCCGGCCTTGGCGTGGCACCATGCCTTGTCGGTCTTGCGAAACGCGGTGATGAACTCGTCGGTGGCGTAGCGGCTGATGTGGCGACGGATCTGGTTCCAGGTGATGTGGCGGTCTGGGGCCGCGGTGGAGGGAAGCGTTCGCCCGGTCCAGACGGATAGACCCTTGGCGCGGTACTCGAAGGCGAGGTCTGAGCCGTATCCGGAGGACTGGCTGGCGACGATGTGCGGGATCTGGGTCTCGGGGGAGGCGGCGAGTCGGCCGAGGCCGTGCAGGGACATGGTCCTGCGGAGGTAGTGCAGATCGGTGTGGTCGAGAGCGTGCATTCCGGGTGTCCTTCCTGCGTGCCCGTCTGCCTCTCGGCGATGGGCGGGCGGCTGTTGGCTGGGGAGCGTCAGCCGTAGATGACGTCGCCGAAGACGCCCATTTGCAGGGCCATGTCGGCGTTGGCGGCGTCGATGTCGCCCCGGTGGCCGTTGGTGCGGTTGGCCTCGCGGAAGTCGTTGACCAGGTCGTTGTTGATGCTGGTCGCGGCGAGCTTGGTGGCGCCGCGTGCGATGGTCTCGAGAGTGACCTTGTATTCAGTCCCGGTCTCGTCCTCGCGGATGAGGGCGGCGTAGCAGTCGCCGCCGGAGCCGAGCGGATCGAGGTTGTCTCCCTCGGGGGTGGTCCCGGTGCGGTCCTCGACGTGGACCGTCTCGGCCCAGTAGCTGATGCCGGTCTCGACGGCGGTACTGAGCACGTCGACGAGGAACTGGGTGCGCTCGGGGTTGCGGGAGTGTGCGGACGCCAGGGCCTTGATGCGGTCGGGGCGGAATCCGGACCAGTGACCGTCGCCGTCAACCTCGATGATCGGTGCAGAGCTGTAGCCGAGGGTGTTCATCACATAGTCGCGGGCGTCGTGGTCGGTGGTGAGGTCGACGGTGGTGTAGACGATGCCGGCGACGTCGAGGGCGCGGATGGTGCTGTCGCACTGGACGCAGGCCGGCTTGGTGTAGACGACGATGCTCATGGTGTCCTCCTGGGGTTGCCGGGGGCGGTGTTGCCCTCTCGGTATGCCTCCATAGTAGCACTAGTGCCACTAGTGTCACAAGGGTTTTAATGGGTTTGGCCTGGGTTTTTCCGGTCGCCGGGACCGGCGGTGACCTCCACGCATGGTGCCCCTTTCCCTGATACCGGCCCGATTGGTGTGGAGCGGACGGGGTCAAGAGAGGGCACGGCGGCGGAGCCGGGAAGGTCCGGGCGATATAAGCGAGCGCAGCGAGCGCGTCCGGGGCTTGTCGGTGGAGCCGGCGCACCCGAAGGGTGCCGACCTTGACGCCGGCAGCGGAGCACCAAGACTGGCAGGGGCAGGGAAAGGGAGCGCTCCCCCCTCGAGTACGAGCTCTGGCCGCTCAAGGCTGGCGCACGAGTACTCGCCGCCAAGACCGCTTATCGAATCGAGTCCCTCGAAGTGATTCACTCGGGCCGAGTTAGTCTCCAGCCTTCTCGGATGTCTAGCGTGCAACCGCCGCGGGGCGAGCCCTTCGTGCCTGCGCCTGAGAGTGCGTAGAAAGGTCGGTCACCCTGCAGGTTCAGGGTTCGAGAGATTCCGTCGGCATCCGCCGCCTTGCCTGTTTGAAGCACCGCCCCGGCCGCTGGAAGCACGATGTCGACACGCCTTTCCCAGGGCCCCCAGTTGAGGACTAGGTTTGTCGCCATGCCCACCTCGGCCGGGATTGGCGCGACTTCTATCCACACATCGCCCGAGTAGCTGGCGGGCCAGGAGAAGTAAAAGTTGCGTTCTGGCCATTGGCTAGGGGAATGCCACGGGTCCCACTCTGCTTGCCAGAGAGTTCGAATGCTCATGTCGATCCACCCGCTGGCCCTATAGAGGCGATCAAGGTGTGGCCCATACTCGAGCGGGGGAAGTACGCGCCCAGACTCGTACCGGGACAGCGTGCTTCGCGAGAGCACTATCTCGTAGGGGGGATCTCCGCACCCCTGTTCCGTCTCCAGACCTCGCAGTCCGACCTTCCGGAGTGCTCGCATCCCGGTCGCGAGCTCCTGCGTCGTTCGCGCATACTGTCCCAGCACGCGCCCCATTAGAGCAGATTCATCTCCGCACTTGAGTCGTCCATTCAACTGAAAAGGCGGGCTCGAACAACGAACGTCCGAGCCCGCCTCGCCTACAGCGTCAGGGCTTGTTGCCCGGCTCGTTCTTTCGCCGGATGGAGGCGTTGCCCGTGTCGTTCGCCTCCTGCCGAAGGCGGTCTTGGACGCGCTTGGCCTGGCCGCCGAGATTTGAGTTGTTGCTCTCGGCGTTCCGCACGATCGCGCTCGCGGCAGTCTGGGGGATGTTGTAGTCCATTGTTGATCCTGTTCCTAGATGGGTTGATCTTTCAGAGGTTCTGAAAGACGTTCTGACTGGAGCCGAGGGCGCCAGTTTCGAGCGCAGATTGCGCCTCGTAGCTGGGGACAGGAGCCCCTTGGTCGTAGAAGCGTGAGGCTGCGGAAGTGATGAGCTGCAGCGTCGGCACCCCCACATCTGGCGTGAAGCCTTCCGCGTGCGCGACAGCACAGTACTGGGCCACGTGTCGACACCCGTCTTCGATGGAGTTGATGCCTGGGATCGCGAGGTGGAACGACGTCCCCATGAGGCGGAGTCCGTGCCCTTCTGACGCCCACTTGATTACAGCAGCAAACTCTTTTTGGTACTGAAGGTGCTGAGCTTCAGTCAGCCGGTCATTTGCCATCTAGCCGTCCTTCCACTGGGTGGGTGGAATTAGAAAGGTATAGCCGGCAAGTCGATCCGTTCTGTTGTGAGACGGGATTGGGACACTGCCCTTCCAGTTAACGTGCGGTAGGAGCTGGACGGTGTTGCACGCGGGAGCTGGGGCTAGAACCACCGCTTCAAGCCGGGTACATGGTGCTTTTCGCTGTCTTGCGGGTGCGGTTGATCGTCGTTATCCGGTGCAGGTACGTAGTGTCCGAGGCCGGCGGCGGTGAAATAGCCGTCGGTGTAGTGACCGTCGTCGGAGGACAGTCCGAGGGCGAGGGCGTAGGCCTGGGCGGCGAGGTCGGCGGCGTCGAGGTGGCCGCTTTCGGTGCGGTGTGGGGTCAGAATGGCGGTGTTGCCGTTGATTCGTGCGGGTCGTGCTCGGTGGTCGCCTGCGCGGGCTAGGCGTAGTGCGCGGGCCGTGACGTCGGCGAGGGTGCCCTGCAGAGGGTCGGTCATGGCGTTGAGGCTGCCAGGCTGGTGGCGGGGCCGGGTGTTCTCGGGGCGCTCGGCTGGGGTCGTCTGTGGATGGTTGGGGGATGTGGAATAGCGGAGAGGCCCGCCCCTTGGGGCGGGCCTCTCCGCTGGCTCTGGGGGGTCACAGGATGGTGAACCCGGTGAATCGGTAGTGGCCGTGGCTGTCACGGACGATGGTGGCGGCCAGGGCGCGGTAACGGGTATCCCAGGTGATGATGGCGGGGACGTAGAAGACGGTCCTCTTGGGCTCGCGGATCGCCTGGGCCTGCTGTCGGCGGATGGTCACGGTGGAGGTTAGTCGCGCGGCGGCGACTCGCTCGGCGGCGACGTTGATGCTGGCGCGTCCGGCGGCGGTGGCGAGTTGGGTGTCGAATAGGTCGCGCAGGCGGCCTCGGCGACCGTTGACGATGGCCAGGGCAATGGTGAGCATCCGGTGCAGTTCTGCCCATTCCTGGCGGGTCGGGGTGAATCCGTCGTCGCCGATCGGCTCGGGCTTCGGCGCTGCGGGCGCGGCTGCGGCCTCGGCTTCCATGCGGCGGACGCCGACGCTGGCGACGAGGTCGGTGAGCCATTCGCGGGCGGTGAGCGTGTCGACGTGGTGGCGGGCGAGTTCGTCGTACGCGGCCTGGACCTGGCCTTCGGCAGGTTCGAGCAGCCCGTTGCGAGTGATCGGGTGTGCAGGCGCGGGGGCTGTTGCCGGTTCTGTGCGGGGCAGGGCTCGGACCGTGGCGGGCGCGTGGTTCGTGGTCATGGTGTCCTCCTGGGGTTTCCGGGGGCTTGGAGCCCTCTCGGGGTGGTGAGTGGTGGCCGGACTACCGGCCCGCGGGGCGGGCCGGTAGCGGGGTCTAGTCGTGGCCGATGACGAGGCCGTCGACGCAGGCGATGCAGCAGCCTCCGGCGGCAGCGGCGGTGATGATCTCGTTGCACCGGACGCAGCGGCGGGCGGGGTGCACGAAGCCGAGGTGATCGTTCTCGTAGTGCCACAGCATCTCGGTGCCGTCCTCGGCGTGCATGAGGCGGATCTCCGCCTCGATCGGGCCGCGATCGGTCTCCAGAGTGAAGGCGTCGAGCAGGGTGCCGGGCTTGGCGGTCATGGTGTCCTCCTGGGGTTTCCGGGGGCGGTGTTGCCCTCTCGGTATGCCTCCATAGTAGCACTAGTGTCACTAGTGCCACAAGGGGCTTAGCGGGTTTGGCCTGGGCTTTTTCCGGTCGCCGGGACCGGCGGTGACCTCCACGCATGGTGCCCCTTTCCCTGATACCGGCCCGATTGGTGTGGAGCGGACGGGGTCAAGAGAGGGCACGGCGGCGGAGCCGGGAAGGTCCGGGCGATATAAGCGAGCGCAGCGAGCGCGTCCGGGGCTTGTCGGTGGAGCCGGCGCACCCGAAGGGTGCCGACCTTGACGCCGGCAGCGGAGCACCAAGACTGGCGGGAGCAGGGAAAGGGAGCCCCACCAACTAGCTACTCCACCCGGCGGGGCGGCTTAGGCGTCAGGATCGTGTCCGAGCTCCGGCCCGGTGGGCGAGCCTGGGTTCTGCCATTCCGATAGCGGGTCGAGATCCGGGGCTTGGGCGCGATGCTCGAGGTAGGAGGTCGTGAAGTCATTGTCGACGGGGGCCTGCTCGGCACCGGCATTGCGTGATTTGAGGTCGCGGGTGAGGTCGTCGAGCGGTCGGGGGTTTCCCGTTTCGCCGATCTGATCTCCTACGTCGATGAGCCGCCGGCCGATGTCCTGGTCTGGTCCGCCCTGTCGGATCAGGTCTTCGGCGAAGCGGCGATAGTTGTCCATCGCCGAGTCCAGGGCCAGATCGCTTTCCTCGGCCGCCCGTTCGATGGCGTCGGCGTGGTCCATGATTTTTCCGCGCAGGTCGTCGTAGTCCACGGCCCGAGTCGGGGCGGTGTTCTGGGTTGCGCCCGGCAGTGACGCCCACGCTTCCAGGGCTTCGATCTCGCGCTGTCGCATCATCTCGCGCACCTCGTCCGCGGTGTCGAAGCCGAGTTCTTCCACCAGGGCTGGAGTCGGGTTGAGCATCAGTGACCAGCCGGGGCTGCGGCCCTTGGCCGCGAGTCGCTGGTCCAGTTCTGTCTGGGCCAGCTGGGCGGCGTCGGAGTTCTCGTATGCGGCGAGGTCGTCGTTGATGCTGGCTAGCTCGGTCTTCATCAGCTGGAGTTTCGCGGCGTCCGGGAAGGGCTCATCTGGGGTGTTGTGCAGTTCGTCGAGCCGCTTTCGGTCGGTGTCGAGCTCAGTTCTAGCGGCGTCGACCTGGCCAGGCGCTCTGCCGATCGCGTTCTCGATGCGAGTCATCACGCCGTTGGCCATCGCAGCTCGGCTGGACTTCGCTTCGTCGGCCTCCACGTCCAGCGCCTCGGTGCTGCCTGCGCCCCAGACTCCGAATCGGGAGTCGTCCCGTTGTGGCCAGAGCTGCTCTTGAGTGATGCTCACGCCGGTCAGTGGGAGGTCGCCGAAGCGAAGGATGACCATGTCGTGTTCCATCACGCGGGTGACGTGTAGCGGCACCCCTGCGAACGTGGCGACGTGTGCGGATTCATTGGGGCCTGCTCCGCGCAGTTGAACGTACGCCTCACGAAGCGCCTCCAGCAGACGATCCGAGGCGTCCTTTCGGACGCTGAACGACGTGCGGCCGATGGTGTAGTCCTTCGTCTCCTTCTCGGCCCAGGCCTTAAGTTCCGGGGCGACGGCGGCGAGCTGCTCGAGTCGCTTTTCCTCGTTAGGGATGGAGCGAGTCAGCGCCGCGATCTCCTCGCGGCGGGATCTGACCTCTGACAGGTGGCTCTCGCGTCGTGCGTCGAGTGCTTCTATGTCTCGCTCGAGTTCCACGCGCCGCAGGTATCGGTCATCGCCGGTGGCGATGGCTTTGACCAGAGCGGTCGACTCGGCCAGGTTGTCGGCCGATAGGTCCTCGATGCTGCGGATGGAGCGATCCGCGGCGTAGAGCTGCTCGAGGAATGCGGCCTTGCGGTTGAGCGTCTGCCACATCGCGGTGTCGTAGGTCGCGGTGGCGACATAGTTGTAGACGGCTACCTCTGGGTTCTGGTTGCCCTGTCGAATGATGCGGCCCTCGCGCTGTTCGAGGTCGGCGGGTCGCCAGGGCACATCGACGTGGTGAAGGGCGACCGCTCGTGTCTGCACGTTCGTGCCGGTGCCCATTTTCTCCGTGGAACCCATGAGCACGCTGATTCGGCCGGCGCGGCAGGCCTTGTAGAGCGCGGCTTTGTCTTCGGGCTTGGGATGATCGTGCACGAAGGCGATCTGCTCGGCAGGCATCCCGCCGGCGACCAGCTCGGCCTTGATGGCGGCGTAGATGTTCCAGCGCCCATCATTTTTGGGCACGGACCGATCGCAGAACACGATCTGCAGGCCTCCGCGGACGTCGGAAGGCTCCCCGAAGTCGTCGAGGTAGGCGCGGTCTCGGGTCGCCTCCCACTCGGCCAGGATGCGTGTGGCGACCTCGCGTGCCCGGCCCCCCTCGGAGGGCGGGGCCAGGTGGGCGCTGCGCGGGTCGAGGGAGACGTTGCGGCCGTCGTTGGCGATCTTGAGGGCGTTGTCGAGGTCCATCCGGCGGGGGTCGAGAGTGTCGGCGCGGTGGCCAAGATCCTGGATGAAGTCCTTGACCTCCTGGCTGGGCTCGAAGTCCACGACGATGTTGCTTCCGGAGCGCTTTGCGGGCAGATTCACCGGCACCTGATCGCGGGTGACGGCGTCGGTGAACTGGCTGACCATGCCGACCAGGTCACCGACATTGGCGAACTGGCCGACTCGGGTGACCGAGCGCAGCTTCGTGCCCGACGCGTTGAGTTCGACAGTCTCTGTGGTGTCGGTGAAGTTCTGGCCCCACGCGTCAATGCTGTCGACTCCTGCGTGCTCAAGCAGGTCAGGGCGGAGGTAGGTCTGCATGACGAAGAGCTCGGCTAGGGAGTTCGCGACCGGAGTTCCGGTCGCGAAGCAGGCGACCCGCTCGACGTACGCATCGTCGGGAACGCCTGCCGCTGAGGCTTCCTGTCGTTTGCGATCGCGCAGGTAGTCGAGCTTGAGCTTGAGGTCCATCGCCTGATCGGACCCCGGGTGGCTCAGTTCCTGCACGCCGGAGGTGCGGGCGAGGTTCTTGTAGAGGTGGGCTTCGTCGATGAACAAGTAGTCGCAGCCCGATTGCTCGAAGGTTAGGCCTTCGTCTTTGCGGGTGGCGTCCATCGCTTTGTCGAGATTGATCTGCGCCTTGGCCATCGCGTTCTCGATCTGCTTCATCGTCGCCGCGCTCTGGTTGCCGTCCTTGGCCTCGAGGAGCGCCGAGCGCATGGCGTCGATCTGGTTGCTGATGAAGCTGGCGCGGGTTTGAGCCGAGGTCTTCATGCGGGTGAACGCCGAAAGCGGGACGATCACGATGTCCCAGTCCTGCGCTGCGGACTGGGCGACGAGCTTTTGTCGGCCCTCTGCGGTGGTGCGGCCGGCGCCAGACAGCACGTTGGCGGCCGGGTACCACTGAGCGGCCTCACGGGCGACCTGGTCCACGATGTGGTTGGGCACCACGATCCACGGCTGGCGGACTAGTCCTAGACGCCGCAGCTCCATCGCTCCCATCAGCATGGTGCCGGTCTTGCCAGCACCGACGACGTGGTTGAGCAACACGGTCGGTTCGTTGACGATGCGCTCGACGGCGTTCCGCTGGTAGGGGTAGGGATTGAAGGTCTTTCCCAGCCCGGGGAAGGTTCGGTGTGAGCCGTCGTAGCTGGGGGCGACGGTGGCGTTGAACCGCCAGTTGTACTCGGTGAGTAGGCGTTCGCGTCGCTCGGGATCGCCATTGAGCGCCCAGTCGGCGAATGCCTCCTGGAGGCGTTCGGCCCGTTGCTTGGCCGCTCGTGTGGCGCCGGCGTGGATGTCTCCGCCGGGGACGGCTTCCTTGTACTCCTTGGAGCGGTTGACCGTGATGGGCCGAGAGTTCATCAGGCAGTCGAGAACCTGCCAGTGGTCGAAGCTACCCGAGCGGTCGCGGCCGAGGGAGACGCCCTGATTGGCCAGGGTTTGCTCGCGGTCGGTACCCACGAAGTTGTAGGACCGAGAGTAGCGGCCCTTCTGGGGCACGAGACCGTAGGCGAGGGCGTCGGTCTGGTAGCCGTCGTACCAGGAGCTGCCTTCGATGACCCACTCGTTGTTGACGTAGCTGACCGTCACGGAGTCCTTGTCGATGCGGAAGGTGTCCGCGATGAACTGTTCATAGTCGTCGGGGCTGACCCAGGTCACTCCGAGCCGGGCGCGGATCCCGTCCTCGATGCGGGCGGGGATGGCCTCGCGCAGGGCGGCCACGTTCGAGCGGTATCGGTCATCGGTTGCTGCGGCGGCGTTCGCCTCGGCGAGCTTTACGCGCACGTTGCCGGCCAGGTAGCGGCTGCGCGGGATCCACGTTCCGGGGTCTTCAGTGGAGCGGAACGCCAGCGCCTCGGCCTGAAGCTGTTGCTCGACGGTGCCAGCGTCGACGTCCATGAGCTGAGCGATCCGCGCGACGTCGACGCTGGCGCTTTCGTCCATGCTCACCGCCAGCGCATCCTGGATTGTCTCTGCGGCGATGATGGGGGTTGCCGGCTCGAGGACGTCGGCGGTGAACATGGCCGCTTTGCGGCCGACCATCCGTTCCTCGTCGAAGTGCTCGAGGGCTAGGACAGTCTGGAGATGAGGATCGGCGCGTAGTGCGCCGGCCAGGTGAGGTTGTCTCTTCGTCGCCGCTGACTTGGGCTGCCAGGCTTCTTCGTCCAGGCGTGATCGGACACCGTCTGGGATGTCCTGCATGTTCTCGGCGCCGTAGTTGGGCCCCTCGGTGTCGAGCCAGGTGGTTAGAGCGGCGTCGAGGCGGGTGTCGTGCTCGTCTTGTGTGACTTCCGGTGGCTGCTTCCAGCTGAACCGGTTGAGGAACCCGTACTTGGTCACATAGGCGTCGTAGTGCTCGTTGAGTGCGGCCCGCAGGGCGGCCTTATCGGCAGGGTCTCCCCCGTCTCGCTGGATCTGTACGAGCGACAGCGCGGTGTCACGCAGCTCGAGGATGGAACGCCACTCGGCGAGCCTGCTCTTGGGGCACTTGCTGTCGACCCACTCGGTTCCGTCGAAGCGCTCGATCAGGTTGTGATCGCTGTTGTAGCGCAGCGTGTCGCTAACGACTTCGCCGTGCTTCTCGACGGGAACGACGAGGCCCCGATCGGTGGCCAGAGAGGAGTCGTAGACGACGAGATCCCGGTTGGCGAGCAAGCCGCGGCCGTCAAGAACTGCAGCGTCGATCACGGGGCCGAGGACGTCAGCGATCTGCCTGTCGAGCGGAGCGTCATTGCGGGCCAGGACGCGTAGTTCGTCCTGCCCATACATGCCGTGGCCAGCGGTCAGTGTGCCGAGGATGTGATGGGGGTTGTCGAGGAAGTACTGATTGACGTGCAGTCGGGCCGGTGGAGCGTCCCCGTCGGCGAGATCGGTCCGCACGGTGACGTCATTGGTGCGAACGAACTGGCGGGTCGTTTCAGTGGGTTCCTGCCCATGTTCGCGGACGCGGAACACGAGCAGATCGGTGACGACTTCCGTGCCTGCGACCCGGCGGAAGGCGCCGGTTGGAAGGCGAACCGCGCCGATCAGGTCAGCTCGATCGGCCATAGCGGTGCGAGCGTCGGCTCTCGCTGCGTCGGCGGTGTACCGACTGGTGAGCAGAGCGACGTAACCGCCGGGGGCGGTGAGGTCCAGCGATTTGATGATGAAGTGGTTGTGGATGGAGTGCTGGCCCCTGTTGTGGGCGTCGTCCCACAGCTTGATGTCGCCGAATGGGACGTTTCCGATTGCGGCAACGAAAGAATTGTCGGGTACCGCGGTGTCGGCGAACGATTCATTGCGCACCTGGGCACTGGGATATAGCGCCGCCGCGACTCGAGCGGAGAGGGTGTCGAGCTCCACGCCCACCATCTGTGCATCGGCCGGGGCGTGACCGATGAAGGTTCCACTGCCGCTGCCGGGTTCGAGGACGAGCCCGCCCTGGAATCCGGCTCGTCGTAGGAGACTCCACGTTTCGGCGACAACAGCCGGGTCTGTGTAGTGGGCGTTGAGAATGGTGTGCCGCGCCCGGTTCCACTCGGCTGAACTGAGTAGCGATTCGAGTTCCGCACGCTCGTCGGCGAAATCGGCTCGACGCGGATCGAAGACTTCGGGCACGGCGCCCCAGCCGGACCACTGCGCGATGATTCGCTGTTCGTCTGAGGTCGCATAACGATCCTCGGCGTCGAGGGTCTGGAGCAATCTAATGGCGGCGATATTCGCCTCGACTCGGGCCTTCTTGCCGGACGGGACGACGACGTCCCGGGGCGGCGCGTAGTCGACGGGTTCGGGCCGCTGGTCGGCATCGGGGGCGACCACTCCCCCACCGCCGCCGGCTAATGCCAGGCTGGCCGGCTCTGCTGCCACCTCCGATTGACGCACGGGCGCCGGCAGAGGTTCGGAGTGGACGTTGATCGTTGCCGGGTCGACCGGCGCCGCTCCGGTGTCGTCGAAGACTAGGTCGAGTTGTTCTGGCTCAGTCCTCTTGCTTCGGACAGGACGCTTTCGCGTCGCTCCAGCTCCCGTTCGACGAGGTCCGTAAACAGTGCTCTGAGTGGATCGTTCGGCGTCTCCGGTATTGGTTGCCCGTCCTCGTAGCGTGTCTGCATCAAATAGGCCGCCATCACTCGGAAGCGGATCGTCTGCTCCGGCCAGACGTCCTCCGTCTGCACGTCGATCTCGGGACTCGGGTCGCCCACCACGTCGGTGTGCGTCCGCCACCGATCCGGGCTGGTCCGCCAGCTCTGGTCCTCGAAGGTCTCCTGGTCCTCCTCTTCGGCTGCCAGTTCCACCTCTTCCCCCAGTTCCTGCCACAGGATCGTTTCCTCGGCCTGTGCTCGTGCCCGGTTGCCGAAGTAGTGCCCCATAGAGTGGTGTAACTCGGTGGCCGAGATCGTCTCCGACATCCGTGTCGTTGACGGATGTAGAGCGGCCACCGCGTGATCTTTCGAGTCAACCGTCTAAAGAATCCTCGAGGAGTC
>NZ_JAUMSR010000005.1:0-17493 GCF_032905965.1 Dietzia sp. IN118
CACCTACGACCAGGAACCAAAGTGGAAAGCCGGGCAGACCGGCGGACCTCACACGCCCTCCATACGGTCACGACCCACGACCATGCCAGCGACCGCCCCGGCTACTTCATCGGTGAATTGAGGTTAAATCAGCCCGAACAGCTCACTGACGTGCGTTCAGCGGCTTGAGTCACCGGCCCGTGAAAGACCGAGGCTAGTCCTGGGCGCACCAGGGCCCACGGACCTGCAGCTCACCCGTGGCGTGGTCGTCCCACGGCTGCGGCTCCAGGCTGGCGGCGTCGACGATGCGGGCCTCGACCCCGAGGATGGGGATGCCGGCACGGGCTCGCTGTTCGGCCTGGGTGCCGGCGTCCGCGTCCGCGTCGGCGTAACGGCGAGGCAGGACCGAGGAGGAAGCCAACGGGCTGATCTCGGTCATGCCCCAGGCCTGGAGGATCGGCAGTCCGACCTGGTCGCGATAGGCCTCGGAGAGCGCCTGCTGCACCGCCGAGCCGCCGCAGCCGATCCTCCCGGAGCCGGTGGGGACGGCCGGCCAGGTTCTACAACCACGACCGACGACACAGCACGATCGGAATGGTGAGCCCGATCAGCTACGAGACCGCCGCGGCGACCGAACCGGAAGCCGCCTAGGAAACCCTCCACGATGCGGGGGGAACCACAGTTAGGCGACGGCTTCGAAGTGCAGTCGCAGGCCGAGGGCACGGGAGACTTTGATGACGGTGGCCAGCGTGGGGTTGCCGCTTGGTGAGAGTGCTTTGTAGAGGCCTTCGCGGCTGATTCCGGCTTGGCGGGCGATTTCGCTGAAGTTGCGGGAGCGGGCGATGTCTCCGAGGGCGTGGGCGATGACGGTGGGGTCGTCGTTGCTTTCTTCGATGAGGGCTTCCAGGTAGGCCGCGACGTCCTCGACGGTGTTGAGGTGCGTCGAGGGGTCAAAGTGGGTGAAGGTTTCGGTGTTCATTGGGATTCTCCTTGTGTTCGTCGCCAGTGTTCGGCGATCTCGTGCGCTCTTGTGATGTCTGTTTGTTGGCTGGACTTGTCTCCTCCGGCGAGGATGAGGATCAGTTGGTCCTGGTGGCGGAGGTAGTAGATGCGGTAGCCGGGTCCGTAGTTCAGGCGCAGTTCCGAGACGCCATGGCCGACGGGTCTGACGTCTCCGGGGTTGCCCGAGGCCAGGCGTCTAATCCGGACGAGCACCCGCGCGGCGGCCTGTCTGTCTTTGAGCTTTGTCAGCCAGCGGTTGAAGGTGTCTGACCAGAGGATCTCGATCACGTGTGTCAACTATAGTTCACACCAGGTGTGTGGATCAACCGCTGCCACACGCCTGGGCCTGGGGCGGGGCGTGTGGCCCAGGGGCGCTGCCCGGGCCGGTGGTTAGGGCCGGGGTGGCAGTGGAAATGGTGTGGTGAACTCGGTGAACCACTGGGCGGGTGTGAGCTGTACTGCGCCGATGGGCCCGGTGACTGCGTCGACGGGGATGTCATAGAGGGTGAGGACGTCGTTGTCCTGGAAGAGGTCTTCGGCCAGGTCTGACCACGACTGGCCGGTGTCGGTGGTGGTGCGGTGGAGGATGAGGTGCAGTGCCATTTCTTCGCCGGTGCAGCGGGGTACGGGTGCGCCCCACCGCTTGGAGTCGTCGGCCAGCCGGGAGGCGCAGTCGGCGAATTGGTAGCGCCAGAACCGGCTCTGGGCGTACGTGCACGCTGGCAGGGCGGCGAGGATGTGTCGCTGACTGGGGCCCACTGCCGCGGTACCGAGCGCATCAGCAGCGGTGCGGATCTCGGTCGCGATCTTGCGGGCCGTGGTGGCGAGGATGCCCGCACGCCTGTGGCCAACGGTGTCGATGAGTTCGGCGAACTCAGCATCGAGATTAGTCACGGCCCACCCTCCTGGTCCGGACGAAGAAGGTGGCAGTGATTCTAGTGGCCCTCCCGCGTGCGAGGCGCTCGTGCGCCCCTGGCTGTGCGCCGGCGCGGCCCTCGTCGCCCGGGTGGCGTTCTCCGCTGGCGGGGCTCGCGCCCGGCCCGCGGTGCCAGCGGTGCGAAGGGGTGGTCGCTGCCCGATCGGTTAACGTTGGTAACTAGATAAGTTCCCGGTTACCCGTTACCGGACTTGGAGGGGTTGTCATGTCGACGTCGGAGAAGATCGCTCGAGCCTATGGGGTGCTCGTTGCACGAGGGGACAAGGTCACCGTGCGCAGCGTGCAGCGTGAAGCGGGGGTGCGCATCGGTGAGGTGGCCGCGTGGATGCGCGAGCACGCCACCGGCGCTGCCGGGGACGTGCCCGAGGCTCCGGATCTGTCGGAGGCAATGTCGGCGATGGTGCAGTCGGTGTGGGCCGCGGCGTGGAAGCGGGCCGCCGAGCAGGCGGACGAGGCGACCGCTGTGGCGCTGGATGCAGCCCGCGGCGGCGAGGCCGACGCGCTGGCGGCCGCCGAGCAGGCCGCCGCCGAGAGGGACGAGGCCGCCGCGTCACGCGATCGCGCCACTGGTGAGGCCGAGGGGCTACGCGTAGAGCTGGAGCAGCTGCGCGGTCAGCTCGAGACCGCGCTCAATGACGCCGCCGTCGCACGCGCTAAGGCCGAGGAGTCCGACCGGGCACGGGTCCGGGCGGAGGCCACCTCGGACACCCTGCGGGAAGTCCTGGACTCGCTGCGCGAGACCGCGCGCAAGCCAGGCCAGTCGGATCAGCCGGGCCAGTCATAGCCAGCCCGCCAGAGCACGAAGCGCGCTGACTGTCGGAGGGGAAAGCCACACTGACAGCCGATCTGGCCGTGAGGTCTGTGCGAGCGCCGCGGCGGGAAGGCGTTAGCGACAGGAGTGTGGAATGTGGGATCTGGAGACCGCGCTGTTGGCTACCGCTCTCGTCGCTGGCGGCGCCTTGGCCTTGCCGCCGCCTCGCGCGTGGGGCCGGCGGGTTCTGCGCGGTGATTGGCATGCTCGGTGTTTTGCAAGGGCCGTACGTGGGCGCCGACGGTAGCGGCGCTCGGGCTGCTGGCGTGGTTCGTCGGTCATTGGTCGTTCGCGGTGCGCCACGGGCGTGCACTACCGGGCGCGGATGGCGCTGTGGGTGATCGATAAGACCCCGTTGCGATGGACGATCCCGCGGTACTGGCAACTGCGCCGGCAACGCCGACAAGCAGCGGCCCGCTGACACATCCCGCCCGGGCCGCCAACGAGAATGGCCCCGCCTGCGGGCGGGGCCATTTGGTGTGGGTGACTGTACTCCAGCTTTAGAACAGTGGGGGCGTGTCGAGCGGTGCGGCGTTGCCGGATGCCCGTGCGTAGGCGACCGGGTCCCAGCCGCCCGCCACGGCGTCGCGGACGGCCAGCGAGCGGGCCTGGCGATCGTGGCGCTTGGCCAGGCTGCGGATGATCCCGGTGCGGCCACAGGCCACCGCGTAGAGCAGGTTCGCCGACTGGGTGGAGGCGATGAGGTGTCAAGCCCCGGGTTTTGTAGAGGGTGGTTATCTGGCGTCGATGAGGTCGTCGACGGGCTCTGGTGCCGGTTCGGCCGCCGTGTGTTGGGCTTCGTACTCCGCCGGGGGGACGTAGCCGATCTCGCCGTGGATGCGGCGGTGGTTGAACCAGTCGATGTACTCGGCCACGGCGATCTCAAGGTCGTCGATGTCCCGCCATGGCCCCTTGTGGCGGTTGCGGATCAACTCGGCTTTGAACAGAGAATTGAACGCTTCGGCCATCGCGTTGTCGTAGGAGTCGCCGCGTGAACCCACCGAGGCCACCAGATCCTGTTCTTCGAGCCGCTCGGTGTAGCGCAGCGCCCGGTATTGAACGCCGCGGTCACTGTGGTGAATCAGGCCGCCCAGGTCGTCGCCGGCGTGGGTGCGCTGCCAGATCGCCATGTTCAACGCGTCCAGAGCCAGGTCGGTGTAGAGGTTCTTGGACAGCTGCCACCCGACGACCATCCGCGAGTAGACGTCGATGATGAACGCCGCGTACACCCACCCGGCGTAGGTGCGGATGTAGGTGATGTCGGCTACCCATAGTTAATTTGGCCGCTCGGCGACGAACTTGCGTTCCACCAGGTCAGCGGGCCGCTCGGTCTCAGCCTTGGGCCGAGTGGTGCGCGGCGACTTGGCCCTCTGGACCCCCTTGAGTCTTTCAGCTCTCATGAGGCGTTCGACGGTGTAGCGGGCGACCTGGTGGCCGGCGCGTCCCATCTCCTTCCACATCTTGCGGGCGCCGTACACGTGGTAGTTCTCCTCGTACATCGTGGTGATCGCGGCCGTCAGTTCGGCGTCGCGAACCGACCGCGCTGAGGGCGGTCGGGTCTTGGCGGCGTAGTAGGACGAAGGCGCGATCGCGGCGCTGGTCTCGGACAGTGCGTCGCAGATCGGCTGGACACCGTGTTCGTCCTTGTGGCGGTCGATGAACTCAACCTTCAGCGCTGTGGACGGTCCAGCTCCGCGATGCTCCTATGTCAAGCCCCGCTCACGCCGCCGCCTGAAGTGCAGGGATCGGAGTGCGTGGCGCTGCAGTTGGAGGCGGCGACGTGGCCTCGGCCACGGGCCGTGCTTCGTCGGCGCGCATCGCTGCGAACACCCGGTCCGATATCCGGCGGCGGAGCAGTCGCAATGCCTCGGTTCGGGTCTTGCCGGCGGCGATGAGCTTGTCGTAGTAGTCGGTGCCTTCGCCGCCGAGCCGCAGCTGGGTCACCGCGGCCATGTGCAGCGCGGTGTTGATGCGCCTGTTACCGCCCCGGGACAGCCTGACGCGGACCTTGTTGCCAGACCACACTGGGATCGGAGCCGTGCCGTTAAAACGGGCGAAGGCGTCTTTGGACTTGAACCGCCTGACCCCGGCAGTCTCGCCGATGATCATGGCCGCTCCGAGCACCCCAAGCCCCGGGACCTCAAGCAGGTGCTGATGATTCGCGCGCGCCAGCTTGCTCAGGCGGCTCTCGATCTCGTTGATCCGCCGGGTGAGCGATCGGATGTCCTCCAAGATGTCGCGGGCGATCTCCGGCACGACCCCGGTCAGGCCGTCCAGGTGGGTAATCAGCTCATCGAGAAGATGGTAACGACGCAGCGCCCGGGACGGTATCTGCAGGTCAGGGTCGATCTCGTGCAGGAACCAGCGGACCTTGGACTGCAATGCGGTACGGCGAGCGACCAGGCTGCGACGGTGGTCGGACAGTAGCTTGATCTCCCGCGCCGGCCCCGGCAACTCGGCCGTCGGTAGGTCACTTTCGCGCAGGGCAACGCGTGCCACGGCCTCTGCGTCGATCGGGTCGGACTTGCCGGGTTCGCGACCCGACCGGCGCATACCCGCCATCAGCCGGGTGTGGACTCGCACGACCTTGTGCCCGGCGTCGAGCAGGTCGGCTTCCAGGCGCCGGGTCAGGTGCCGGCAGTTCTCGATCGCAATGATCACCTCCTCGAACTGCTCGAGCCAGGTCATGATTTTCTGATGCCCGGCCGCCCGGGCCTCGACTGTGAGGACATCGATCCTCCTGCCGACCTCGTCGACAGCTACGAGCGTGTGCCAGTTCTTGTGGGCATCAATTCCGATGACAGTCACCGCGGGCCTCCTTCTGATCCGTTGCCGTACGTTCGGCACCGCCGACCGAGGTCGGGCACGCCTCAGTCGGGCAGGACGAGCGAGCAAGCTCCTATCAGGCCACGGCCTTGATCAGCGATGCACACCCGGTGGAGCGGCACATCGCGGACAAGCCACCTATGGCAGCGAAAAAACGAGCCAACCCCACCGGGCATCGTCATTGTGGTACTGAAGCGAAAAAAGCCGACGCCTGCTTCAAGATCGTGTTCGCCCGCCGCAGCTCGCGGTTCTCCTTCTCCAGCTGGGCCAGGCGGGCGTCGCGATCAGCCGAGACCGACGAGGCGTCTTGGCCCTCGGCCTGGGCTTTACGGACCCAGGCCCGTAGTGCTTCGCGGTGCACGCCGAGCTGCTCAGCGACACGCACGATCGCACCGTGTGAGCGGTCGGGGTCGGCCAGTGCTTCCAACGCCATCCGCGTCGCTCGTTCGCGCAGCTCGTCCGGGTACTTGCGAGGTGCTCCCATGGTTCTGATGATCCCTTCCCGGGTAATCGATGTCTCCATCAAACCCGGGGCGATGCACGTCGATGCCGACGGCCAGCCGGCCGAGCTGCACTTGGTGATGGACAACTACGCCGCCCACAAGCACGCGAACGTCAAGGCCTGGCTGGCCGACAATCCACGGTTCACGGTCCACTTCACACCCACTCACGCCTCGTGGATGAACCTGGTGGAGGTCTGGTTCGGCATCGTCGAACGCCAGGCCATCCGCCGCGGGTTCTTCACCTCCGTCAAGGACCTCAACGCCAAGATCCGCACCTTCATCGACGGCTGGAACAACCGCTCCCACCCCTTCGTCTGGACGAAAACCGCCGACGAAGTCCTCGCGAAAGCCAACCGTAAGAAGACTTCAAATGCGGACCACCAGAGACGTGTTTAGGCGTGCTGGCGGACGGAGTGCTCGCCGAGCGAGCGAGTGCGCGTCGGGTACGGACTACTGTCCCATGACAGGTGTCGGGAGTGACCGGGCGATGATCTCCTTCATGATCTCGGTGGTGCCGGCGTAGATCTGACTGACCCGCAGGTCGGTCCATGCGCGCGCAATCGGATACTCCTCCATGTAGCCGTAGCCGCCGTGGAGTTGCAGGCAGGTGTCGGCGACTTGCTGAGCGCGTTCGGAGCTCCAGTACTTCGCCATCGCGGCGGTGGGGATGTCCAGTTCGCTCTTGACATGCAGGTCGAGACACTCGTCGATGAAGGCGCGGGTGACGCGGGCTTCGGTGGCGACCTCGGCGAGCTTGAACTTGGTGTTCTGGAATCCGAAGATCGGTTTGCCGAACGCCTCGCGCGTGAGTGTGTACTCGTGTGTCAGGTCCAGCATCAAGTCCATCGACGCGGCGCAACTGACGGCGACGATGAGCCGCTCCTGCGGGAGCTGCATCATGAGCTGGACGAAGCCCTGCCCCTCCTCGGTGCCGAGCAGATTGCTGGAAGGCACACGTACGTCATCGAAGAAGAGCTCGCAGGTGTCTTGCCCCTTGAGGCCGATCTTGTCGAGGACACGGCCGCGCCGAAATCCTTCGGAGCTGGTCGGCACGATGACCAGTGAGACGCCTGCAGCAGCCTGATCCGGGCTGGTCTTGCAGGCGACGAGCACCATGTCTGCGTGGTAGCCGTTGGTGATGAAGGTCTTGGCTCCGTTGATGACGTAGTCGTCGCCTTCTCGGACTGCCTTCGTCTTGATTCCCTGGAGGTCGGAACCGGTCCCCGGCTCGGTCATCGCAATGGCGGTCACGACCTCGCCGGAGGCCATCTTGGGCAGCCATTCGCGCTTCTGCTCCTCGGTGCCGTAGTGCAGCAGGTAGTGCGCCACGATGCCGCTGTGGAGTGCAGCCCCCCAGCTGCTGTCACCGATGCGGGCCTGCTCCTCGATAAGGATCGCCTCGTGGAAGAAGTTGCCGCCGCCCCCGCCGTACTCCTCGGGAACGGAGGCGCACAACAGGCCGAGCTCGCCGGCGCGGGTCCATAGTTCGCGGTCGACGCGCTTCTGTTCGATGAACCGCTCGATGTTGGGCTTGATCTCCCTCTCGCAGAACGTCCGGGCGAGTTGACGGAAGTCGTCGAGGTCCTGGTTCATCCAGGGTGAACGGCGGCTGGGCATGGGTCCTCCAAAGATTATGTGCCGGGTACAGGGTGTACCCGAAGGCTACGGGTACACCCTGTACCGCGCCAGTCCCTTTCGGGTTAGAATGTGCTGGTGGATCTTGCGAGGTGGGTGGACACGGCCGTGGTGCGCCGATCGACGGCGCACGAATCGCACCGGTCGGCACGACGAGAGCAGATAGTGGTGGCCGCGGCTCGTGCGATCGAGGAGTACGGTCCCGGCGTCGGTACTGCCCAGATCGCGGAACGGGCAGGCGTTGCGCGGCCTCACGTCTACCGGCACTTCGACAGCAAGGAAGACCTCGAACGAGAAGTGCTCCGATTCGCGGCTGATCAGCTCATCGACACCGTTCGTCCCGCCATGCGCGTGAGCGGTACAGCTCCCACCATCATCGAAGGCGTGATAGGCGCTGCCATCGGATGGGCTGCCGGTCATCCCAACCTGTATCGCTTCATGGCGGCGCGCCAGCAGAACAAGGAGACGCACCGGGCCAGGTTGGGGCGCACACGGTTCCTCGGGGAGGTGGTGTCCGCAGCCTCGGCATACATGCGCACATCCGAGGTACAGGTCGATCCCCCGGACGGCGTGATGGCGGGGTTGATGGGCATGGTCGACGCGGGGATCATCTGGTGGCTGGACCACCACGATGAGTCGAAGGAAGAGGTGACCACCCGGATCGCCCATCAAGTTTGGCTGATCATGCGTGATCTCGCCCAGAGCGTAGGGGTTGCTGTGGACAACGACCTTCTGTTGAGCGCGCGATGAGGGACCTCTCGCCCGGAATGGGCGCACCCCGAGCCCGTCGAAGCGGTCCCGCGTTGGAACGGCGACGCCCCGTGTGCGACCGGTGGCTGGAAGAGGTCGGTGACCTGGTGCGGCGGATGCCCGACGTCTGCATCTCGGCAGTGCCCGGCGAGCAGCCGGCCGGCTGGCCGCGCACGGCCGTAGCGCTCAAGACTGACGGTCTGGTCAACACCGCGGTGCGGCGATGACGCCGGCGCCGGGATCGCACCTTGAGGCGACCTTCTTCCTCGATCACGACCACGCTTCGGTACGCGACTTCACCCAGCACGTGATCGCCGGCGCGTCGAGCCCCCGAGAGAGAGCGTCCCTGCTCTTTGCTGCAGTGCGTGACCAAATCTGGTACGACCCCTACTCGGTCTCCGAGGATCCTGAGCATTACCGGGCGAGCCACGTCCTCCAGGCCGGCCGCGCCTACTGCGTGCCCAAGGCGGTGCTACTGGCCGCGGTTCTGCGGGCCGCGGGCATCCCTACCCGACTCGGCTTCGCCGATGTACGGAACCATCTGCAGACCGACACCTTACGAGCCGTCATGGGTGGAACGGATCTGTTCGTCTATCACGGCTATTGCAGCGTCTACATCGACGGACGATGGCTGAAGGCCACACCTGCCTTCAATGTCGAGTTATGCGAACGATTCGGCGTGCCACCGGTCGAATTCGAGGGACGGAGCGACGCGCTCATGCACGCCTTCACCTCCGACGGGACTCGGCACATGGAGTACGTACGAGACCACGGTAGCTTCGACGACCTCCCCCTGGGCCGCATTCTGTCTGCCCTCCACCAGGCCTACGGACCTATGGTCACCGCCGCTGCGGGGCCTGACGATGCCTTCACTCCTCCAGCTACCACCGGAGAGACCACTCCGGAAGGATCCGTGGACTCATAAGGGAGCACCTGGTGAGCCACTCCCGCCGGGCGCGGTCCTTCTTAGGGGCTGCGGAAGTGGTACTCAAGGGTGCTGGTGGGCGCGTCGGAAGTGGCTCGGTGAGCTGCCGGTCCATCCTTTGAAGGCATGCGAGAAGTTCGTGAGGTCGCTGTAGCCCAGTTCGGCGGCGACCTCACTGACAGACGTGGAGCGGTCGAGCAGCCGTATCCGGGCGCGGTCGAGCAGTGACTCCTGGAGGAGTTCGCGGAAGCTGGTTCCCTCCGCGGCGAGGCGGCGTTTCAGGGTACTCGAGGAGATCGAGAACTCATTCGCGACCGATTGGATGGTCCTCACCCCTGGCCCGTCGTCCAGCAGTGCCCGCACCCTGCGGGTGAAGTCCCGGCTGCCGCCCTGACGTTCGAGCGCCTGCTGGAGGCTGGTGACGGCGACGTCGTAGGCGACTGGGTCGGGGAAGCGGCAGGCCGCGTGTAGCGTCCGTTCAGGGATGTGCACATAGGACAGGGGGGCGTTGAAGATGAGCCGCGCCCCCGGCCAGGCTTCTCGAGCCCCGCTGCTTGGCTCCGGCCAGCGACTATGCATGGTCACCTCCGACGCGTCGTCGACCAGTCGGTCGACCAACCGCATGAGGGCGAGTCCGCAGTAGGTGACGGCGAGACAGTCCAGGTCGGGGTCTGCCGCGTTCCCGGTGAGCCGGATCGTCAGGTCGTCGCGCTGGGGATCGGACTGGGTGGTGACGGCCTCGGTGATCACGGGAAGATAGGTCAACAGCTGAACGACCTGGGCGACGGTTCCTGCGCTGACCAGCGGCACGCTCAACGGCCCGAAGGACGTGAGCTGGGCCTGTTCCGCGCAGGCGATCCCCAGCTTCGTTGCCTGCTCGGCATCGAGGTCCGGGTAGACCTCGCGAAACCACCGCAGCGGTGCCTGCTCCTGGGTCCGGATCAGAGACAGTTCCCCGGTTCCCTCGCGCGCCATGATGGCACGGAACTGCTCGGCACTGTCCGGATCGATCGCCGGACTGGCCAGCAGCTGCGCGAAGGCAAGCGCTGGGACGCCCGGCTCGCTTCTCTGCACAGCGCTCCTCACGTGACCCGATCTCACAGCAGGATGACACGATTCAACATGGTCATCGCCGATATCAACGACAATACTGGAGAAAATGTCGATGACGTAGTCAATAGTGAGGGAGTTGTAGATGACAGTCGTTACCTTCGTGTCATACGACGGGGAGAAGCACGAGGCGCCCATCGAGGAGGGCTGCTCGCTGATGCAGGTCGCCACGAACAACGCCATTCCGGGCATCGATGGTGACTGCGGCGGAGAGGCCGCATGCGGCACCTGCCACGTGATCGTCGATTCCGCCTGGGCCGCCAAGGTCGGCCCCTCCGGCCCGGAGGAGGAGGAGATGCTGTCGATGAACCCCGAGCGAGAGCCGACGTCGCGGCTGTCGTGCCAAGTCCAGGTCTCCCGGTCATGGGACGGCTTGACCGTGCAGTTGCCTGAATTCCAGATGTAACAGGAGGTGTTGACGAGATGAAGATCCCTGACGCAGTGAAGACGAAGGTCGACGCCGCCATACCCCTGGATCGCCAGGTCCAGGCCGCGCACCTCTACGACAAGAGCCGACGTTGGTTGACGGGCACGAACGGGCAGAAGATGTTCGTCGAACGCCCGATCCCGCCGGTCGAAGAACTCGCGCTCGAAGACATCGACCTCAGCAACCCCTTCCTGTACCGACAGGGGCAGTGGGCCCCCTACTTCGAGCGCCTGCGTAACGAGGCCCCGGTGCACTACCAGCCCAACAGTCCGTTCGGGCCGTTCTGGTCGGTGACGCGGCACGCCGACATCATCGCTGTGGACAAGAACCACGAGGCCTTCTCCGCCGAGCCCCTGATCGTCATCGGGGCGCCGCCGCGGTTCATGGACATCGCCATGTTCATCGCCATGGATCCGCCCAGGCACGACGTTCAACGGCGCGCCGTCCAAGGCGTGGTGGCTCCCAAGAACCTGCGCGAGATGGAGGGCCTCATCCGGGAGCGCGTCAGGGACGTCCTGGACAACCTGCCCGTCAACGAGCCTTTCGACTGGGTGAGGACGGTGTCGATCGAGCTCACCGCGCGCATGCTGGCGACCTTGCTGGACTTCCCCTACGAGCAGCGCCACAAGCTTGTCGAGTGGTCGGACCTGGCCACCTCCATGGAGCAGGCCAATGGAGGGCCCTCCGACAACGACGAGCTGTTCAAGGGCATGGTCGACATGGCGCGTGGACTCAGCGCACTGTGGCATGACAAGGCCGCCCGCCTGGCGGAGGGAGAAGAGCCGGGTTTCGACCTGATCACCATGTTGCAGAGCGACGAGGCCACCAAGGACCTGATCGACCGTCCGATGGAGTTCGCCGGCAACCTGATCCTGTTGATCGTCGGGGGCAACGACACGACCCGCAACTCGATGAGCGGCGGCGTTCTGGCGCTGAACCGGTTCCCGGACCAGTTCGAGAAGCTCAAGTCCGACCCCGGCCTGATCCCCAACATGGTCTCCGAGATTATCCGGTGGCAGACCCCTCTTGCCTACATGCGGCGGATCGCCAAAGCTGACACCATCTTGAACGGTCAGTTCATCCGTAAGGGTGACAAGGTGGTCATGTGGTACGCCTCGGGCAACCGGGACGAGTCCGTGTTCGAGCGGCCGGACGAGTTGATCATCGACCGGCCCAACGCCCGCAACCACATCGCTTTCGGGTTCGGCGTCCATCGGTGCATGGGCAACCGATTGGCCGAGCTGCAGTTGCGGATCCTCTGGGAGGAGCTGCTCCCACGCTTCGAGAGGATCGATGTCGTCGGTGAGCCGGAGTACGTGCAGTCCAACTTCGTTCGCGGCATCAGCAAGCTGATGGTCGAGCTCACCCCCAAGGGAACCGGATGAGTTCGGGGCGCGCGGTGGTGGTCGGCGCCAGCCATGCCGGCGCGCAGTCGGCCACCCGCCTCCGCCGGGAGGGTTGGTCCGGTGACATCGTGGGCCGGTGACGAGCCGATGTTGCCCTACCAGCGACCTCCTTCTCGAAGACCTGTGGAAGGAACAAGGACGATCTGTGGAAGGGACAAGAAGGTGTCGGCGCTCCCATGGTCCCGGTCGGACCAGTACGACCACAAGCTGCGGATCGCGGGACTCAACAACGGTTATGACGACATCGTCCTGAGCGGTGACCCCACCTCTGACCGAAACCGCACCTGCTACTACCTCAGGCAGGGTGAGCCGGTCGCCGCTGACAGCGTCAACCGCCCCGGGGACTCCATGACCACCAACGGCATTCTCGGCCAAGTCGCCGTCGACACGACTGCCCTGACACCGGAGGTGGCGGTGTGAGCAAGCAGACCGACCACTGGTCGTGGTCACCACCGAACGTCTGACCCCCGAGGTGAACAAGGATGGTTTGGAGGTCGACGGCAGGGCCCGCGATGAGACTTCTGCCTTTCGTTCCGGGCGCCCGTGACTCGCATCAGTCCGCAGGCGTGCGACGCGCACCCGCGGACGCCCGCGGCCCTGCATGGTGGCTCGCGTTGGTCGTCTGCAAACCCCTTCTGCTGCTCGTCAGGAGAGCGGACTGGCGCGGTACAGAGCGCCTTCCCGGGTCGGGGGGCGCAGTACTGGCGGCCAACCATGTCTCCCAAGCCGACCCGCTCTTCCTCGCGGAGATGGTCCTCGCCCAGGGCCGGACCCCCCGGTTCATGGCAAAATCAAGCCTGTTTCAGAGCAGAGCAGTGGGCTGGTGGTTTCGGTCGGCCGGCCACGTCCAGGTCGACCGCTCCGACGGGCGAGCCGGGATCCGCGCCGCGATCGAAGCAGTGGATCGCGGCGCCCTCGTCGTCGTCTACCCGGAGGGATCGATCACGAACCGACCGGATGCACGTCTGATGTCGCTCAGGTCGGGTGCTGTTCGCATCGCGCTCGAGACGTCAGTCCCATTGATCCCCGTCGCCCAATGGGGTGTGCAGGCCATCGCGCCAGCCTACGAAGGAAGGGTGGTGCTGGGCCGCCGTCGTCGGGTCACCCTGCTGGTCGGGGACCCGGTCCCGCTCGAGGACCTCCGAGAATTGCCGACGGCGACGGCAGCCGCTGCGGGTGTGCAAAGACTTCAGGACACCCTCGCAGCGATGGTCGACCAACTGGCCGACGAGCACGCTAGGTAGCGTGTGGCCGTGTCCAAGTCAGTGACGCGAGTCGATCGCGAGACAGGAATCGCTAACCTTTCTGTCATGCGGGCACCGTCAATGCGCGAACGATTCAAGGAGCACATGCGCCTGGCTGTCCTCGAGGCTGCCCACGACCTGACTGTCGACCGCGGCTGGGACCGGGTGCGCATGGGGCAGGTGGCTGATCGTGCCGGGGTGTCGCGGGCGGCTCTGTACAAGGAGTTCGGTGACAAGGCCGGCCTCGGAGAAGCCGTCGTACTCCGGGAGGCCTCGCGCTTCCTCGAGGGCATCCGGGGCGCGCTGGAGGCGCACATCGGCGATGCGAAGCGAGGCATCGCAGCCGCCGTCGACTACACCTTGAACGAGGCCGGGCGCAGCCCCCTGCTCAAGGCGGTGCTCATCTCCAACCGTGACCTTGATGCGGGAGGTCAGGCGTCCACGGGGATGCTCCCGCTGCTCACGACATCCGCACCGCTTCTCGACCTCGCCTCCGACACCCTGGCCGGATGGGTCGCGGAGAGTTATCCGGGTCTCCCCCCGGGCGATGTCATCGACGCGGCCGACACCCTGGTGCGCCTGACGGTCAGTCATCTTGCGCTCCCCAAGTGGGACCGAACCGCGACAGCGCGGAAGATCTCCGAGGTCGCCGTCCGGTTCCTCTCACTCGAATAGTGACCTGCGCCGGGCGTCGGGAGCAGTCTGAACTGGGCTTCAGCGGCGCACGGCGTGTTCGTTGCCGCCGTGCTGCTGCCGTAGCACCGTCTTGAGCACCTTGCCGGTCGCTGTGCGGGGCAGCTCGGCTACGAACTCGATCCTGGTGGGGCACTTGAAGTGGGCAAGCCGCTCCCGGGTGTATGCGATGAGTTCCTCGCCGGTCGGCTCGGCGCCGTCCTGGAGCGCCACGGTGGCCACCGGGGTCTCGCCCCAGCGGACGTCGGGGACGCCGACGACGGCCACTTCACGAACGGCCGGGTGCCGGTAGAGCACTTGCTCGACCTCGATCGGGTAGACGTTCTCGCCGCCAGTGATGATCATGTCCTTTTTGCGGTCGACGAGCGTGATGAACCCCTCGGCGTCTATGCGGCCCAGGTCACCGGTGTGGAACCAGCCGCCGCGGAAGGCCTCGGCCGTGGCTTCCGGGAGACCCCAGTAGCCCGCGAACACATTGGGTCCCCGGAGGACGAGCTCTCCGACCTCGTTGGTGCGCGCGTCCTTGTCGGCGTCATCAACGATGCGCGCCTCAACGTGGAACACCGCGCGGCCGATGGATCCGGCCTTCTCCTTGACGTGATCGGCGTCCAAGACGGACACGATCGGAGCGGTCTCGGTCATTCCGAAACCCTCCTGGAAGGGCAGCCCCTTACCCTGATAGAAATCAATGACCGGCAGAGGGCAGGGCGCTCCACCGGAGACGGCGAGCTCCAGCGAGGACAGGTCGAAGTCGTCGAAGCCAGGCTCCGACATGAGCGCTGCCCACATGGCCGGGACCATGAACTGCACGGTGGCCCTCTCTCGGGACATCGCATTCAGGGTCTGCGCCGGGTCGAACGAGGGAAGCAGTACGTTGGTCCCGCCGACGTACAGCAGCGGCAGGGTGTGGATCCCGAGGCCCCCGATGTGGAACATCGGCGCCACGGTCACCGTGACGTCGGTCTCACGCAAGCCGCGCCCGAAGGACAAGCTGTTCACGACGTTCCACAGGTGATTGTCGTGGGTCAGCATCGCGCCCTTGGGTCGCCCTGTGGTTCCGGACGTGTACATCAAGCACGACACGTTGCTCCGATCGACGTCGGCGCTGACTGGACGGGCCTCACCGTTGGCCAACACGTGCTCATAGCGCAGCTCGCCGTCCTCGGGTTCGCCGCCGACGACCAGGCGGGATCGGACGCGTACTCCCTCGCCGGCCACAGCCGCGCGTGCCCCCGGAGCCAGGGGCGCCGAATACACGAACACGTCTGCGCCCGAGTCCGCCAAGAGATAGGTGATCTCGGCCGGCGCAAGACGCACGTTCATGGGCACGAACACCGCGCCCAGCTTGGCCGTGGCCAGCATCGTCTCTATGAACGCGGTGCTGTTGAGCAGGAGCCCTGCCACCCGATCGCCCCGTCGGACGCCGAGGGCGCTCAGTGCCCGGGCCAGTCGATTGGTGCTGCTGTCTAGGGCGGAGTAGGTCAGACGCCGCTCACCGTCGACGAGAGCGATCCGGTCCCCGGAGAGGAATGCCCTCGTCGTGACCCAGCTGCCGATTCCCTCGTCCATGGACATTCCTTCCGGGATGCTGTCATCTCTGCGAGTGAGTCAGATCACGTAGTTTGTCCAAACCTGACGGTGCCCACAAGCTAGTCGGACGCTACTGAGTAAGTCAAATCAAATGAGACATTTCAGGGTGTTGGAACGTAACCAGTTTTGGCTCGTCTGGCGGGGTCGTTGATGGTGGCCTTCTCTGGAAGTTTCGGCGGTTGCGGTCGTCGGCTGAACCGTTGCGGGTGGGCGTGGTAGGCGGCGTCGAGGACGGCTTGGCGTCGTGCCTGGACGTCGGTGGCGGTGCCGTAGTGGACGCTGGCCCGGATGTTCCTGGGCCTGCTCCGGGCGATCATCGCGCATCCCAAGCCGGTGATCGCGGCCGTCGACGGTCACGTCCGCGCCGGTGGGATGGGTCTGGTGGCGGCCTGCGACCTCGCCGTCGCCGGACCGTCGTCCACCTTCGCGCTCACCGAGGTCCGCCTCGGCCTGGCGGCCGTCATGATCTCCGTACCGTTGGCGGCACGCGTGAACTCACGGGATCTCGCATGCGTGCTGCTGACCGGCGAGAAGTTCGACTCCGCGCACGCCCGGCGGATCGGCCTGCTCTCGGACGCGGTGGAGGACCTCGACGCCGCCGTCGACGAGCTCGTCGACTCCTTCCGGCCCTGCTCGCCGCAGGGACTGGCGGAGAACAAGGCGCTGCTGGCCGCGCCGATGATTGCCGAGCTCGACGCCCGTGGAGACGACCTCGCCGGGGTCACCGCGCGGCTGTTCACGACGCCCGAGGTGGCCGAGGGGATGAGCGCATTTCTCGAACGCCGATTGCCCTCCTGGGCGACGCCCGACGCGTAGCGTATGCGATTGTCACAGATATATGACTCGACACACATCACAGAAACCCGCAACGAGAGGTAAAGCCATGCGTACCAAGGCCGCCATCATCCGTGAGCCCAAGCAGGACGGCTGGGAGATCGTCGACGTCGACATCGACGATCCCAAGGCGGGAGAGGTCCAGGTCAAGTTGGCCGCATCGGGCCTCTGCCATTCGGACGAGCACCTGCTCACCGGCGACCTGCAGTTCGAGTCCTACCCGATCATGGGCGGTCACGAGGGTGCCGGGGTCGTCACCAAGGTCGGCGAGGGTGTGATCGGCCTAGAGGAGGGAGACCACGTCGTCCTGGCGTTCATCCCCGCCTGCGGTACCTGCCCGCCGTGTTCAGAGGGCCTGCAGAACCTCTGCGACAACGGCGCGGGACTGCTCACCGGGCGTGCGATCAGCGACGGCGGCTTCAGGGTGCACACCGCCGACGGTGAGGACGTGGCCACCATGTGCCTCCTGGGGACGTTCGCCCCGCACGTCACCGTGCACCAGTCGTCCGTCATCAAGATCGAGAAGGACATCCCGCTGGACAAAGCCGCACTTCTCGGCTGCGGGGTGTGCACCGGTTGGGGCTCGGCCACGGAGATCGGCGGCGCCAAGGAGGGCGACATCGTGGTGGTCGTGGGAGTCGGTGGGATCGGCATCAACTCGGTCCAGGGTGCAGCGGCGGCGGGTGCGCGCGCTATCGTCGCCGTCGACCCGGTCGAGTTCAAGCGCGAGAAGGCCAAGGAGTTCGGGGCCACCCACACCTGCAGCTCCATGGACGAGGCGATGGCACTGGTCGGAGAGATCAGCTGGGGTCGGATGGCCG
>NZ_JAUMSR010000006.1:0-11245 GCF_032905965.1 Dietzia sp. IN118
CCATTGCGGATCAACGATGACATGACACGTGCCGCACGCGGCTTCGCCTCCGCAATCGGCGTCGATTCCGGGCACCGCGTTGTTGACGGCGATCCGCATGAGTGACTGCCCCTCCTCCAAGGGCACCTCGTGCTCCTCGCCGTCGTGGGAGACAAAGGTTACAACTGCCATAGTGAACTCCTGATACGTAGTATTTGACGTCCTTTGGCCCGTTGAGTTTTCCGTTGGTCAGCGCAGGCTCAGTGGCCTTCTTGTCACGCTTCTTTCCCTGGGCTCAGACGGCCGCGGCGGGCGCCTCGTGCGTCCGTCTCTACGTGGGTCGGCGCGCCTCTTCTCGGTGGAGTGGCCGTCCTCGACGCCACTGTGACGTCGGCCACGTTCGTGACCCAGTCTGGAACGCCCGACCCACTTTGTCAACGAATATTCCCTAGTGAATCTCGTTCACGGGCCGGGGGGGCCTCGACCCGGTAGCATCCGGGAGGTGACCGAGTCGGCAAGCGCGCCCCCGCGGCGCAGCCCCCGGATGGTTAAGCGCCGCGCGCAGAACTGCGAGCGCATCCTCGACGCCGCCGAGCGGGCGTTCGTCTCCGGGCAGCGCAACGTCCGGATGGAGCAGATCGCCGAGGACTCGGACATGTCAGTGGGCGCGCTCTACAAGTACTTCGGCAGCAAGGACGGCATCCTGCTCGCCCTCGCCGACCGCGCGCTGACCCGGTTCAGCACCTACCTCGACGAGGCCCTCCGTCCCGAGTACTCGCCCCTCGAGCAGGTCATCGCCGCCAGCGACGTGTACCTGCGGTTCTACCTGGACCACCGCGGGTCGTTCCGCTTCCTCGCCTTCGACGGCCACGGTTCCGGCCTCTCCGCCAGCGCCCACGAGCTGAGCCAACAAGTCGGCGACCGCCTCGACGAGATCCTCGGCCGGTTCCAAGCACACCTCGAAAGCGCCATCGCCACGGGCGAGGCCTCGCCCGACTACCCGCCGAAAGAAACCGCGCTCTTCCTCTGGGGCGCATGGAACGGCGTCGTCTCCCTGACCCTGCGCAATGACCGCATGGCACTCACCGACGATCAACTCGCCGCCACCCTCGACGTCGGCCGCCGCCTCGTCAACGAGGGACTCGCCCACCCCAGCTTCCGCATCCGCGGCCACTCGCGCGCCCGCGTCATGGACCCCACCAAGAACTGGTAAGCGCGCACCCACGGCCCCACCCGACAGCCCGCTCACGAGCGACCACCACTCACTGGCCACACGACCGCCAGTCACGTACCTGGGCTCCCACATCCCGGTGTCGCTGTGGGAACGAGGAATCACCGGGATTACCGTGGCCCCGCCGGCGGGCAACACCGCCCTGGCCGCCGTCTTGGATACCTACAACCTGACCGCCGATAGCCGGCGCTCCCCTCCCTCTGGGCAGAATCGCCTTCGGGTCGTCGCCTGGGCCCTGGGCGCCGACGACCCGCCGCAGCGCCCGCTCGCCGGCGATATCCGGGCGAGCACTATCCCGCCGGACGCCACAGGCGGGTAACATAGGTAACGGAAAACGTTTCCGGTTACTCGTTACCGATCGGAGGGGAGATGGCTATGTCGACGTCGGAGAAGATCGCCAGGGCCTATGGGGTGCTCGTCGCGCGAGGGGACAAGGTCACCGTGCGCAGCGTGCAGCGTGAAGCGGGGGTGCGCATCGGTGAGGTGGCCGCGTGGATGCGTGAACACGCCACCGGCGCTGCTGGGGACGTGCCCGAGGCTCCGGATCTGTCGGAGGCGATGTCGGCGATGGTGCAGTCGGTGTGGGCCGCGGCGTGGAAGCGGGCCGCGGAGCAGGCGGACGAGGCGACCGCCGTGGCGCTGGATGCAGCCCGCACTGGCGAAGCAGACGCCCTGGCCGCCGCCGAGCAGGCCGCCACGCAGAGAGATGACGCCGTCGCGGCCTGCGATCGCGCCGCTGGCGAGGTCGAAGGGTTGCGCGCGGAGCTGGCGCAGCTGCGCGGGCAGCTTGACGCGGCCCTTCGGGACGCGCAGGACGCGCGCGCCGAGGCCGAGCAGGCCGACCGGGCCCGGGTCCGCGCCGAGGCGACCTCGGACACTCTGCGTGAAGTGCTGGACTCACTACGCGATAACACTCGCGAGGCCGGCCCGGCCGGCACACCGTCGACCGCAACTGAACGCCCCGACGAGCGCCCCTGAGAACTGAGTGTCAGAGGTGGCAGCCACACCCCAAGGGCACGACGATCATTCGGGGACGCCGAGCTCGGCGGACCGACTCGAGTCGTAGGTAGGCGGCGTCCACGGCGCCCGCGGCCTGAGGGAGAAGGTGGCACGCAATGTGGGATCTTGGCACGGCGACGTTGGCGGTCGCGGTGGTGGCGGGCGGTGCCCTCGTGCTTCCTCCGACCGCGCGAGGTGTGGGCGGGATGTGCGCGATCATCGGCTTGCTCGGGGTGATGCAGGGGGCGAACGTGGGCGCCGACTCCTCGCGGCGCTGGGGACGCTGGCCTGGTTTATCGGGCACTGGTCGTTCGCGGTCCGCAATGATGCGCGGTACCGGTCACGGTTGGCGCGCGTGGTGATCGACCAGACGCCGCCCGCGGTGGACGCTGCCGCAGTTCTGGGAACTGCGAAAGCGCAAGACGCGCGAGTGACTGAACGCTGACACATCTCTTCCGACCGGAACGAGAAAAGGCCCCGCGGTGTGGCGGGGCCTTTGTTGTGGGTAAGCGTACGTCAGATCAGAACAGCGAAGGTGTATCCAGGGGTGCGGTATTGCCGGATGCGGCGCTGTAGGCGATGGGGTCCCAGCCACCAGAGACTGCGTTGCGGACGGCCAGGGAGCGGGCGTGGCGGTCTTGCCGTCTGAGGGAGGTTCGGATAATTCCGGTGCGTCCGCAGGCGACGGCGTAGTTCAGGTTCGCCGCCTGTGTGGACGGGATCAGGTGATCGGGATCAACGCGCACGCATAGTGGCTCGTTGCAGCGGTGTTCGGCGACGACGCCGGCCAGGTCGATGCCGTCGAGTAGAAGCGCGAACCGGTGCGCTGATTCGGTGCGGCTCACGCCGCCTTCGCGCCAGCTCAAGCGTCCGTACCCATCAACACCGGAGACGGCCCCCGTGAACAGCCAATGTCCGTCGCCGGGGGCTCGTACGACCTTGGCCCAGAACGCGGCGATTGCCTCCGGAGTGGGGGGCAGTGTCGCGCTGTAGGGGCGCGAGTTAGCCGACGGCCCAGACGAGGTGGACCGTGGTTCCAGGTCCAGTCCCGGCAGGGGAACGTCCCCACACCACGGCCCACCGCGGGGATCAGTGGTTGCTGGCACCGTTGCTGTCCGAACTGTCTACAGCCGTGCCCGTCTCAGCGTCTTCGCTCGCACTCCCGGTGCTCTCTGACTCAGACTCGCCGCTGGCTTCGTCGTTGTCGTCCTCGGAGTTTTTTGCGCTGCGGATCGCTGCACCGACGTCGCGGGCAGACAGGCCGGTCATCTCGGCTAGGTCGGACTGGGGGACGCCGAGGCCCCGGAGCTCGATGAGCGCGCCGCCGAGGGTGGCTTCTGCTTCCTCGCGGGCGTCGATCGCGGAGAACACGGCAATAAGCTTGGACTCGCGCTTGCGCGCTCGCTCCAACTCGACGGCCATTGCTTGGCGGGCGCGGGCCCGTGCGGTCTGTGAACGGGAGTCTGTCTTCGCGAGGCCCATACGCTCGACCCTATTGGTCGCCGCTCTCCCCCGCAGTCGCCCACGCTCTGGCTGCCCACGCTCTGGCTGCGGCTGCCCGCCGCAGCTTCCGCACCGCCCCGGCCAGTCGCCCTCCGTGCGTCCGCCACAAAACCCGACTCGCTCTCGCTCCTCTGAACAGTCTTACACAGTAGGCATTACTAATGACGCCTGGAAAACCGCTGGTCACCGACCCGGCCAGCCGCGCCGATAGACGCGCCCAGACGCCCCCGCCTAGACTGGCGTTCATGATGAGCCTGCGGGCGGTGCACGCCGGGACTGGATACCAGTACTTGCTGCGCTCCGTGGCCACCCACGACGCCGACCCGCAAGGGCAAAGCCTGTCGGACTACTACGCCGCCAAGGGCACCCCACCGGGCCGCTGGATCGGCTCCGGACTGACCGGGCTGGCATCCGAGAACGCCATCTCGGGATCGGTCGTCACCGAAGCACAGATGGCCGCACTGTACGGCGAAGGCCTGCACCCGGACACCGACGACCTCATGGAATCAGGGACGCCACTGTCGGCCTGCAAACTGGGCCGCTCCTACTCCCTGTACGCCTCCGGCGTGCCGGTCCTGGCGGCGATCGACGCCGCTGAGAAGGCGTTCGTCTCTGGCGAAGGCAGGCGCCCCACCACGGATGAGAAGGGCCAGATCGCCGAGAGTGTCGGACGCGGTTTCTACACCGAGCAGTTCGGCTACGACCACGCCTCCGGGCGCGACGTCATCGCCTGGGTCAACCGCGAACGAGACAAGGTCCGCCAGGCCGTGGCCGGGTTCGACTTCACCTTCTCCCCGGTCAAAAGTGTCAGCGTCTGGTGGGCAATGGCCGACGAGCACACCGCCTCCCACATCGCGGCGCTGCACCACGAAGCAGTCGCCGAAGCACTCACCTGGGCCGAGAACAATGCGGTGTACACGCGGGTGGGAACCAACGGCATCGAGCAGGTCTCCACCGGCGGGATCGTGGCCAGTGAGTTCACCCATTTCGACACCCGCGGCGGGGACCCGGACCTGCACTCGCACGTATTGATCGCCAACAAAGTGCAAGGCCCCGACGGGCGGTGGCGCACCCTGGACTCACGCGCAATCCACCAGATGCACCAGGCGATCTCCGCCCGCTACGACGCCGTCCTGCACGACCTCATCACCCGCCGAATGGGCGCGCGATTTGTGGCCCACTACCCGCACCGAGACAAGGCGCCCATCTGGGAAGTCGCCGGTATTGACCGCCGCCTGATCGACGCGTTCTCCTCCCGCCGGACCCTGGCCCGTCCGGTCTACGACCGACTGGTCACCGAGTACGTCCAGGCCAATGGTCGCCAACCCTCGCAGCGGGCCGCGTACGCCCTGTGGCAGAAAGCCATCCTCGACACACGCGATGCAAAGAAGCCCGCACAGTCCCTCGATGAGCACCGGCAGACCTGGCACAAGGTGGCCGCCGAGCGCATTGGCCAGGACGCCCTTGCGGCCATGCTCTCCGGCGTCCGAGGTGCCGGCGCAGAGCAGGACCGACCCCTGTACTCAGGCAGCGAACACGCCACCGACGTGGCAACCAAAGCTGTACGCGCGGTGACCTCCCAGCGGGCGCAGTTCCGCCAGTCGCACGTGGACACGGCAGTGTCGACCGTCCTGAAGGGATACCGGTTTGCCTCCGCCGGCGACCTGGAGCAAGCCCACAGCCAGGTCATGGAAGAGGCGATGGGAGCGCACGTCGTGGCCCTGACACCGCCGGAAATGCTGGACCTACCGGAGGCACTGACGGGTGAGTCCGGGGCCGGGGTGGACCGTCACGCCAACTCCCGCAAATACACCACCGCCGCGGTCCTTGAAGCCGAGACACTGACCCTCGAGGCGGCCACCACACCGGTTGCGGTGTTCGCCTCAGGCGCCGACATTGAGCAGGCCCTGGCCCGCCACGAACTCGAGCACGGGTGGGCGCTCAACGCCGGGCAGGCCGCGATGGCGCGTCACCTTCTCACCTCCGGCACGCTCGTTGCCGCCGGAGTTGGCCCAGCCGGTACCGGCAAGACCGCGAGCATGAAACTCCTCGCCCAAACCTGGCAGGACAGCGGGCGAGGTGTCATCGGATTGGCGCCCTCGGCAGCGGCGGCATCCATCCTTTCCGATGAGATCGGTGCGACCTCCCACACCATCGATTCGGTGACCTTCACCTGGCGCGGACTACACCCCAACCAACCGGAGAAGACCCTGTCGGCACTGCCGATCAAGATCGCCCCCGGCGACATGCTCCTGGTCGATGAGGCCGGAATGTCGAGCACCGAAAACCTGGCCGCACTGACAGAGATCGCCGCTGAATCGGGAGCTGTTGTTCGGCTCATCGGTGACCCCAAGCAGCTCGCAGCCGTCGAAACCGGCGGACTGTTCGGAGAGGTCGCGCGCACCCCAGGAACGCCCGAGCTGCGCGAGGTCATGCGCATGGGCAGCGACACCGAACAAGCCGCCGCCACACTCTCCCTACGCGAGGGAAACCCCGACGCCCTGGCCCTGTACTCCCAGCGGGGATGGATCACCGGCGGCACCCGCGAGCAGATGCTCACCGAGGCAGTGGAGGCCTACCTCACCGACACAGGTGCCGGCCGAAACTCGTTGATCATCGCCTCGAGGAACACCGACGTCGACACCCTCAACGAGATCATCCGCTCAGGCCGCATCACCGCCGGGATCGTCGACGCATCCTGCGAAACCCGAGTCGCTAGAGGCGACACCATCGGCGTCGGGGACACCGTCATCGCCCGCAAGAACGCCAAGCTCTACACCGAAGACCGCAAGTACCTGGGCCGGGTCATCAACGGGCAACTGTTCACCGTCACCGGCCTCACAGGCGACGGCTCGGTGGCCGTGCAAGATATCAACACCGACGAGCAGATGCTCGTACCCGGCAGCTACGCGCAAGACAACATCCACCTGGGTTACGCCTCCACCATCCACCGAGCCCAGGGCGCCACCGTGGAGACCACCCACGCCGTGGTGGACACCTCCGTCGACCGGGCCGGCCTCTATGTCGCCATGACCCGAGGCAAGCAAGAGAACCGCGCCTACGCCGTCTGCGAGCCCGTCGTTGATTTCGTGGCGGAAGATGCCCACATGCACTCGGCTGGCGACCGGGACGCACCTACCGCCTCGGAAGTTCTGGCGACCATTCTGCGGCGCGACACCCACCAAGCCTCGGCCACTGCGGCCCTGCGCGAAGAGATGGACCACGCCACCGACCCGGCGCGTCTGGAAGCGCTGTATCGGCACGGCGTCGACCTGGCCGCCGACGCCTTCACCAGCGCCACTTTGGCCGAATACACCGACGCTCTCCCCCGTCTCTACAGTCGCCAGCTCGAGGCAGATCCCGACCAATACGCGGCGATCGCCCAAGCCTGGACCGACGCGGCAAAAGCCGGCCGCGACCCACGCGAACACTGGACGCAGGCCACAGCGAACCTCGAAACCGCGGACTCCCCCGGTGCCGTCATCGCCCACCGCTTGCGTCACGTGACCGCCGCCGGTCAAGACCGAAGCGCTCTGCCCACTCCCCCACCGGCAACCGCTACTGGCGATGCCGAACTCGCGGCCTGGCTCACCGCCACCCACGACGAACTGACGACCTCGCCCGACGAGGACACCGCCCAGGCGCCCTCGGTGGACGTGGACGACTTCACTGCCTCCTACCTCGACCACCGGGCCGCAGAGGAAGAAAGCGGCCCGGACACCCACTCGACGACCGGATCGCCCTGGGGACCTACGACCGACTCCTCTCCCGACCTCTGGTGACTTGTCCGCTTCGAGCAGGCGGTCAACTGGAGGTGTTAGGCGGCAGTGGCGGCCCATTGATGGGGCGCGGCCAGCACGTCCGCCGCAGGCAGCGCAGCGCGGGCCGCGGCCACCAGTTCCCACCAACTACCGGGGTCTGGCTCGCGGTGGCGATCTTGCGCGGCCATTGCTGCCCCCCAGGTGGTTGCCTCCACCGGCGGCCCGGTCGCGGTGGCCCCGTAGGCCAGGGCGATATCGACGGGGTGGACCTGCTCGGCTTCGGCCGGGCTGGGGAAGCTCCCCCATTCGGCAAGCGCGTCGGAGTCTTCTGCCTGGTAGCGGGTGGTGAACCACCACACGAATACCGCCGATTGGAGGCGGTACAGGCGGACCCGATCGGCGTGGGCCCCTGTCACCCCTGCGGCGGCGGCGGCCCGGGTTAGGCGGGAGCGCCCCTGGTAGGCGCGCCCGCTGGCGGTGCATAGACCGAGGGACTGCAGGGCACGGAGTTTGCTGCGCACGGTGGCCGCGCACACGCCCAAGCGTGTCGCCAGCTCCCCCACCGATACTCGCCCGGTCCGGAGCAGGTCCCACACCCGCATCCCCAGGACACCCAGAGGGCGGGCGTGCCAGATGTCGGCGCGAGCGCATTCCAGTTCCTCATGAAGTTGCTGCGCTAGGACTGGAGTAAATACTGCGCCACTTCCTGTCTCCCCGCCCCCGCGGGTAGCCACCCGCCAGGTCGCGGCCCACGGGCCAACTGCTCGCTGCGTGCGGCGGATCCAGCCCCGGTCGGCGAGATCGGTAAGCCGGTCAGCGACGGTGTCCCTGACCAGGCCGGCGGCCAGAGCCCAGTCACGCTCAGAGAAGTGGACCTCCTCGGAGGCTGCCGAGAGGACGCGTGCGGCCAGGGCGAGCAGGACGAGTCGGCTCTGCGCTCCGGTTTTGCCCTGCCACTGCTCGGGCTGGGCCTCCATGCGCGCGATCAGATCGGCGACGGTGCGCTCGGCGGTGCGGCGGGCCGGGCTGGCGGTGCACGAGGTGCGGGTGGCGTGGCTGGCGGCAGTGACGGCCTTGGCCCACTGACGAGCCAGCTCCTGTTCGGTGTCCAGCCGGGGGGTACGGCCGCCTGCGGTGCGGCGGGTGCGCAGGAATTCCAGACCGGGCCAGTTCTCGGTGAAGGCGGCTCTGGCGAGGTCGCGGTACTGCATGCGGGCGTGTGCGCACGCGAGCACGATCGACCAACCGATCGCGGAGGCATCCCCGCTGCTGGTGACGGGGGTTGAGCAGAGGGCGCGGATCTTGGCGGGCAGTGGGCGGCGTGGTCCGGCCAGATGCGGATGGCCTTCGACATCGACATGCACGGGCAGGGTGGCAACCGTCGGGTTCGCCGCGGCGGCCGGATGAGGGTGGGCGCCGAGCTGCTCGACAGCCCGCTTGAGAGCACGCAGCGATGCGGGATGAATGTCGGTGTCGCCCAGGGGTACCGAGGTTCCGCCGGAGCGGTGGGGTGAGCCCGGGGCGCGGACACAACCGGTGCGCGGGTTCGCCAGTGGGCCGCGGTCAAGTGAGGGCCACGCGGCGGCGAATGCGTCCACTACTGGCGCTAGTCGGGTCGGTGAGATCGCGGTGCTCAGGCGGATCCAGACGTGATATCCCCCGCCGGGTCCAGATGAGCACACCAGATGTTCGATCCCCGCGGCGGTGAGAGCGGATGTGCAGGCGGCGAGGTCGGCAGTGGCGGTTGAGCCGGCGTGATGGGCGTCGAAGTCCAGAGCAAGCAGGCGGAAACGGCCGGCTTCGTCTGTCAGATGCAGCGCGTACGGCACATCTGGGCCGGGGGCGCCGTCGGTGAAGCGCCGAGTTGTCGAGAAGGTGTGGGCTTTGCGCGGGTCGACCCGCACATACGGGCGCGGACTCCACACACACGCCACCGACTCCCACCACGTGTTGACCTGATGGGATGCAGTTTTGCTGGTATCAGAACAAGACACGCCGTCCGGATCGACTGGACCGTCCGGAAGGTATGACCTACCCTGAGAGGTGCTTGGAAGCACAGCTCTCCTAATTGGTGAGCAACCCGAGTTTGAGCGGCAACTCGAACTCTTGACTTTCGATCCCGGCCCACTCGCCAGTGAGCCGGGATCAGTCATTTCATGGGCTGCATGATTTTTAGTTTTCAGTCACACAGCTGATCTACCTCACGCTGGAATCGCCTCCTGGTCGTCAAAATGCGACACGGCTTTGGGCATGCCGAGGTGTGCCGCAGCGACTTCGGCTACGTACTGGTTCATAGAGATGCCGCGCGCCTTGGCTTCACGCCGAAGTGCGTCGTAAACATCCGAAGGTACGCGGACTGTCATGCGTGTCCGCTCCCCCAAGGCTGGCCTGCCAGGCCCAGAACGTGTGGTCGCCATGACGTCAAAACTGACATGGCTGACGTCAGAAATGTGTGCGACACGCTCACGACGTCACAAATGGCGGTAACAAGTGTGGCGCGGAGGCCGCTGTTTCAGCCGATCGTGGAACTCGGCCCTGAGTCATGCTCGCTTGCAACTAGTGTTTGGCGTCCTTTTGAGCTGGCATGAGTGAGTCGACGAGCACCAGCTCCATCAGGTCGATTCCATCGAGCACCGGAATGACCTGCCGCGCTGATTTCGGACAGCGGAGTTGATGGTTTCTCTACGCTGCCGTCGCCGGCTGGATGTCAGCGTAGTGCACCTCGTTCGGCCGCTTGTAGCCGAGCGCTGAATGGCGCCGTCGGGTGTTGTAGAACCCCTCGATGTAGCTGATGACGTCGCGTCTGGCCTGCCTCTTCGTGGCGTAAACGGTGCGGTAGACGCGTTCGTTCTTCAATGCTGAGAAGAACGACTCGGCCATCGCGTTATCCCAGCACACGCCCGTTCGTCCCATCGAGGAACGCATCCCCAGATTCTTGACCAAGCGCCGGTAGTCGCCCGAGGTGTAGACGCTTCCGCGGTCGGAATGGAAGATCGCCCGCGGCTCGATCACCGTCGTCGCAGCGGCGTTCTTCAGCGCCGTCTCGACCAGCTCGGTGCGCATGTGATCGGCGATCGACCAGCCCACCACTTTCTTGGAATAGCAGTCGATCACGGTCGCCAGATAGACGAACCCCTGCCAGGTGTGGATGTACGTAATGTCACCGACAAACTTGACCCCGGCACGATCGGCGGTGAAGTCGCGTTCCACCAGGTCAGGCATGTCGGCCGCCGCGTCGGCATCGGCTTCGGTGGTCACCCGAAATGGTCTCGGTTGGCAGGCAACGAGGCCTTCAGAGCGCATGATCTGCCGCACCAACTCCGGGGAGCACTCAGTGCCCTCATCGGCCAGGTCAGCGTGGATCCGCCGATACCCGTACGTGGCGTCGGTGGCGGTGAAGAAGTGCTTCACCCTGGCCGTCAGCGCCTGTCTGCGGGCCGCTGTCGCCGAGGTCGGGCGCGAGAGCCAGTTGTAGAACCCAGAGGTCGAGACGGCCAACCAGGCGCACATCTTGTAGAGCGGATTGGTCTCGGACGGGTCGTTCTTGCAGGAGTCGATGTACTCGTATCGGCTCACGGTCGCTGCTCCCGCGCGAAGTAAGCCGCCTTAGACTCAAACCGTCAACGCAACACCAAGCAATCTATGGTGGAGGTGGACGATGGCTAAGATTGGCCGGCCCGGACTGCCGCCGGAGGAACGGCAGCGGGTCTGGGATATGTGGAAGGCGGGGTCGTCGATCAGTGAGATCTCGCGATCGGTCGACTCGCCGCCG
>NZ_JAUMSR010000007.1:0-7107 GCF_032905965.1 Dietzia sp. IN118
CGGCTGCGAGGCCTCCAGGGCCGCGTCAGTAGTTGCAGTGATAGTCATGCTGGGTTCTCCTTCTCCTCACGCCCCAGCCTCTCAACCAGCCAGCCCGGGTGTCTCACCTCAGTCTGGCGGATAGGGCGCCCCGGCGGGCCGCTTCGCTGACAGCGGAGCTCGAGGACCGCTTCCCCGGATGTGGCCGCCCTGCGATCCCGGCTTCGATGTTGGCCACGAGCATGGACCGATAACCAGACTTTATGTAAAGCGGTCACGAGGTGAAGCCACCGAGCTCTCGCCCACCTGCCACGCCAGTAGCGAGGACGCTAAGCACATTCCGCATACCTACTAGCAGTCATCTCCTGCCGATCCGGCGGTGTCAGCCGCACCGCGTGCGCCCACCGGTTCGCCCTACTCGTCGCCGGTGAACTGTCTGACGGTGCGATCGGAGAAAACCGCTGCAACGAACCCCTCTGCGCTCGCGTCGGACCCCGGAGCCTCGTCGCCTCCACTCAATCAACGAACCGCCGCTACGACGTCGCCTGCGGATGAACCGTCAGACTCCACGAAGAGATAATGTCAGTGGTCGATGTTTCACTTGTGTGCCTGACGGCGTGCACCCGCTGTAGCCATCAACGGATCGTTTTGGTCATGGATGGTCCCGCTTTTCGAGGAAACGATTGAAGTGACGATCGAAGAGGACATACGCGACTGGGCGCTAACAAGGCCCGCGTGGCAACAGGACGTACTGATCGCCCTGTCGCACGGCGAAACGTACGACGATCCCGATGTCGTCGCGAAGCTCGCCGACCGTCTCCAGGAGCGGGGCAGTGCAACGCCCAACGAAGCTGCCCGAAACCTCACCCTCGGCGCGACCGAAGCGAGGCAGGTCTGGCTCAAGAGAATCTGCGGCGGCAATAGCGTCAACGCACTTGCCGCTGACCAGACACTGGCGTTTGAGCCCGCAGGACTAACGATCAGTTACGGCAACAATGGCGCTGGCAAATCCGGATACGCACGCATCATCAAAGCAATGGTTGCTGCGCGCCACTCCTCGCTCGTCCTACCAGACGTATATCGAGACGGCTCACCTGACCCGAGCGCTGAACTCGAGTACTCGGTAGACGGCCAGCCGTTCTCAGTGAAGTTCCCCGCCGATCCTCCGGTGCCGGATCTTCAGCAAGTTCGCTTTTACGACGAGCACTGCGGCGACGAGTACCTGCTCCGCGACTCGACCGTTACCTACCGCCCCTCTGCCCTCACCGTGCTAGACGGTCTCATCACCGTGTGTGGGATGGTTCGCGAGGAATTGCAGCGGCGCATTGCCGAAAGTAATCAGAAGCGCCTGAACCTCACCCTCCCCCAAGGCGCCGCTGGGAACACCTTCTTATCTCACCTGTCGGCCATTACAACTGACCTGGACATTGAGAACGCCTGCTCGTTTACATCCGAGGACGCCGATAACCTCGGCAAGGCGATTCAGGAAGTCGCACGGTTGGAGACGAGCGACGCCTCCAAAGAGCGTGTGCGCCTTCAGGCCGATGCCAGCCACGCCATGACTCTGAAAGCTGCGATCGCTGAGTTAGAAGACACCCTGAGCGCTGATCGCCTCACTGCGATCGAAAAGCTCAAGGACAACGCCCTGACCAAACGCTCTGCAGCAAATCTCGCAGCAGAGACATCCTTCGACGACGAGCCGCTGTCTGGAGTTGGTTCGGAGACCTGGCGGACACTATGGCGCGCTGCCCGTGACTATGCAGTCTCCGTCCCCGGCCATGAGCACGAGTTCCCCGAGGTCGGTGACGACGCCCGCTGCGCACTTTGCCAACAGCCACTTAGCGACGACGCCAAGGTGCGTTTCACTCGCTTCAACGCCTACATGACTGACACCACCGAGAGAGACGCCGTCGCAGCCGAGCACCTCTACGAAGAGGCGCTCGCCGGTCTCCGGGGACTGCATTTCTCTACCCAGACGATCGCGACCGCACTGACCGCACTCGGTACCCACGACGAGGCGCTGGCTAATGCTGCCCAGCGCCAACTACTCATGCTTGAGAAGCATCGCAACGAGGCACTGAAACACTTCGCGGCGAGTGGAGAGCCCTCGGCGCCGCTTACCGCGAACACCATCGCTACACGACTTGAGGAACTTACGAAGTCTTTGACCGCCAAAGCCGAGGCGACAGACGTCGCTGGTTTCCAGGCAACGTTGACTGCGGCAAAGTCCATCCGAAACGAGCTGGAAGCCTCTCGGCTGCTGAGCGAAAACAAGGATCAGATTAAGACCGAAGTCATTCGGCTTGAGGATTTCGGAAATCTCAACGCTGCCCTTTCCGCGACTGACACCAAGGGCATTACGCGCAAGGCAACCGACCTCACGAGCACCTACGCCACCAAACAGATCCGCGACCACTTCACCTATGAAACTGCTCGTATGCACCTAGAGAAGGTGACGCTCAAGGATCGGGGCGGACAGAAGGGACTGGTTCGTCAGATCCCAGCGCTTGTCGGTGTTCGGCACAAGGACGGTAGCGCCCGCGCAGTGCTAAGCGAGGGCGAGCAGACGGTGCTGGGTCTAGCCGGCTTCTTCACCGAAGCAGAGTTTGATCCCTCTAAGTCAGCCGTCATCTTCGATGACCCCGTGACCTCACTAGATCACGTACGGCGGGACAAAGTAGCGGACCGGCTCGTCCAGTTCGCCAAGTCGCGGCAGGTCATTGTCTTCACCCACGACATTGCATTCCTGACCGACCTCCTTAAGTCAGCGGACTCCGCCGAAGTCGAGGTATATCACCGCACCATCCAGCGGCGTGGCACGGTTCCCGGGTATGTCGCGGAAGGCTTGCCGTGGAAGGCTCAGGATATTGGGCTGAGGCTGAATACAATCCAGAATGAGATTACGAAGCTTACCAAGGACCGACAGGACCTAGACGACGACGAATACGAGCAGCGCGTCAACAAAATCGCGGGTTATCTGTCGGAGGCATGGGAGCGCACGGTGACAAGCGAGATCGTCAATCGCGTGTACGACAGGAGTAAGTCCGAAGTACGCCCCCTGATGGTACGAATGCTCGCCAAAATCTCCGACACAGATACCACCGAGTACCAAGAAGGCTACGGCAAAACGTCTAAGTGGGCTCTCCGACACGACAAGGCGGAAGAAACCAACTATGTTGCGCCGGAGCCCAACGAACTTGAGGCCGAATACGACCGCCTAAGGACCTGGCACAAGCGCATCAGGAGCTACCAGAACCAGAAGTAGACGGGCCTACTTCCCTCGTCGCGATTGACTACAGAGGCGAGGCGTCCTGGCGATGTGGTCTAGCACGACCTCGACCACATCGCCGACCCTGAAGCGCTCACATGCACCCCGACCCACGCTTCGTGATCTCCCAACACCACCAGCGCCACCGCAACAGTGACACAAACTAGCGCCTGCCTCCCTACATCGAGCTGTAGTCACACCGACCAGCTACGGAAGATAATCACCTCGATGGCCGCAATGCCCGATACAGCGTAGAGCGGCCGACCCCGAGATCTCGGGCGATTGCTGATGGCCCCTCCCCCGCCTCGATGCGGGCGCGGGCCTTGTTGATCTGCTCGTCGGTCAGGACTCGTTTGCGTCCCTTGTACTTACCCTTCGCTTTGGCGATGGCGATGCCCTCGGCTTGGCGTTCACGGATGATGGCCCGCTCGAACTCAGCGAACGCACCGAGCAGCGAGAGCATCAGGTCGGCTCGAGGATCCTGGGCGCCAGCGGCGTAGGTCGCGCGTTCGTGGACGAACTCCACACTCGCGCCCTTCGCGGTGATCTCGCCAACGATCTGCTTCAAATCAACCAACGAACGAGCGAGACGGTCCATCGACGCAACAACCAGCTCATCACCATCTCGCAGATACCCGATGCACTCTTCGAGCTTCACCCGGTCCGCGCGCGAGCGAGCCGACTGCTTCTCGACGTAGACCCGGTCGCACTCCCCCACCGCCTCGAGCTGACGCGCCTCGTTCTGATCCGCTGCCGACACCCGCACGTACGCCACCCGCTGCCCACGAGGGCGCGAGACCCGGCGAGCCGGCTTCGGAGCCGGCCTTGGCTTCGGCGTTACCTCGACGACGTTCTCCGAGTCCGTCGACTCCACCCGAAAGTTCCAGCCCGACTCGTCCCGACGACGGAACCGAGTCCGCACGCTCCCGCGACTGACGATGAGCACCTCCTCGCCACCATCACCCGCCCGGTTCAAGAGCGTCCCGATCCGATCAGCCATCGAAAGACCCTTTCGCCCGGAAACCTGCATCAATAGATCCTAGACCCGACGGGAAGGCGTTTCATAAGTATCGAACTAGACCCTGTGACACAGCAGCGATGGTTGGCGGCATATCGTCCCGCACGGGTGTACCCCAAAGGGGCGGAAGTTGTAAGAGGAAGTGCCGGGCTGGGTTGTCGCGGCCGATGGATACGGTGAGTAGGTGGAAATGACCTCGGCGGGTATGCGTGCGTTTGTTGATGAGTCCAGTTGCGTCCGGACCGATACAACTCAGGAGTACCTAATCGGGGCGGCCATCGTCACCGCAGGAGATTGCGACGAGATCCGAGAAGCGCTACGCCATCTTCGTCTTCCAGGCCAGATCAAACCTCACTGGACCGATGAAAGTGATCGCCGCCGCCGCACGATCACAGAGACAATCGCCGATCTGGGTTCCATGCACGTAGTCGTTGCACACCTCAGTGGGCGCAACCGAAAGACTGAGCGCCACAGGCGAAAGTGCCTGGAAACGCTCTACTACGAACTCGGAGAGGCTGATGTCCTAGACATCACTCTCGAACGGCGAAGCGACTCTCAGGACAAGCAGGACCGCGCCCATATCGTTTCGTTGCAGAACCAGGGTTGGCATCGGGGCCTGAGGATTAGCCACTGCCGTGGTGGCGATGACCCCTTGTTGTGGATCCCGGACGCTGTGCTTGGGGCGGTGAACGCGAGCTTCTCCGGAGATGTTAGCTACATCGATGTGCTCCGCGGCAGCATCCTGATCGAGAAGCGGACCCCCGAGTCTCTGATGCCAGAGTCCGGACAAAGCGAAAGGCCCTAGATCCAGTCGTCCGGCTGGGGTTCTAAGGCCTTCTTCCCGTTCCGTCGTAACGGTGGGCAGTTCCTAGCGTAGTGACGGCCCCCTCTGGGTGCAAGCCATTTCTACTTCCGGATGCTGGGAGCGGCTCCGACGAACCCCCGAGCGGATAACTGTCGGCTACAGTAGATCGGCCCCTACCTGCGCTAACAGTCCTTCTCTGGAGCTCCTCGGGTGTGCTTCGGTGGTGATCCCAAGCCCGTCCGGCGAGGCGCCCCGCCGCCGTCACGCCTATCTCTGCAGGTGCCGGCACCTCGTTCGAAGTCCTTCACGAGCTCGGAAACCTTACCTGGGACAACACCCGTCGCGTCCACATTCAAACGTTCCCCGATGACGACCCCGTCGGCCCCCTGACCGCCCGGCACGGGCTCGTTGATCGGGCCCCACGTAGTGGCCCACGTTCGACAGGCCCGTGGGGGCCCTAAGCGAATTGGGGTAGCGGCACCAGCGCCCGGCACACCGACCCGTCTCTGCGTGCACAACAAGCTAGAGAAGCACCAGTAGCGTGCTTGTCTACCGTTACTAGATTAACTAAGCTAGCACCGCTAGCTAGCCAAACGTTGATAGTTATGGCTGCTCCGCGAGCCTTCGCTACGTCACTATCTATCAGGGTTAGCCTCGCTAGCACTACGACGCGAACTACCCAGCGATTATCCGAGGGAACGTAACCGTCCAGCCAACCTAGCGAGCACCTGTGGTTGGCCGCCACTTCGAGAGGAACGCGCATGGTCCGCAAGTTAGCGCTCTGCAATCAGAAGGGCGGCGTCGGCAAAACTGCAACGACGCTCGGCCTGGCTAGTGCACTGAGCGATCAGGGACGCAATGTTCTGATTGTGGACGTCGACCCTCAGGGGAACTCCACCACTGGGCTCGGTGTCGAAATCACGGACGACATGATGACGACGTTCGACCTCATGAACCGAACCGCTGCGGGAGCTGCAGCCAATGCCGTCATCGCAACCCCTTGGGACAGGGTTGACCTCATCCCATCCAACGAAGCATTGGCCAACATCGAGTCGGACGGAGCCAACGATTTGATCTTCCGCCTCGACATCGCGTTCGAGGGGCTCGACCTCTCGGTCTACGACGCGGTCCTCTTCGATTGTCCACCGTCACTGGGGAAGTTGCTCTTTGCCGTGTTGTGCGCAGCCGACGGGGTCATTGCCATCACCGAGCCAACCATCGACAGTGTCCGGGGGATCGAAAACCTTCAGGAAACGATCCGCAATGTCCAGAGACGACCCAACCCCCGACTCGTGCTCGAGAAAATTGTCCTTAGCCGTAAGCGGGCCACCGGCGAACACCGATTCCGCGAGAGCGAGTTGCGTGAGACCTACGGAGAACTGGTCGCGAAGACCGCCATTCCGGAACTGACCGCCCGCCAGGACGCGCATAGCACTCACACGCCGATCCACAGGTTCACTGGCGGCAAGGCGTTAGCTCTCCAGGTCGCTTACACGGATCTACTTTCCGAGCTGGTAATCACCGAAGGGACTGCAGCATGAGCGTCCAGCGTGAACCCGCAATCCGACGAACTACCCACCCCGCAGCGGACTTGCCCGAGCGACCTACCCCGACTCCCGCGCCGCTGTCCGCCCCACAGACAAACCAGCCCGCCGCGCGGGGGGAGGAGCGACTGACGGAGCAGCACAATGTCCGGTTGCGCCCATCAACGAAAGCACGGCTACTCCGCGCGGTAGACAAACTGCGCTACGAAACAGGCGACCGCACTATCAGTATCGCGTCCATCACCGACAGCGCCATCGTCGAGTACTTGGAATCACGAGACTGCTGATCAGACATCGACAGGCTTCGGGCTCGAGTTCTGGCCTGCTGCGGTGATCTCGGACAGTGGGCCCTCCTAAAGTGAGGGACCTACCGAAATGAGATCCAGCAGTGAGTGCATCACGCAGGCGGTTCAGCCAGGAGTTCAAGGATGAGCTGTGCCAGGAGGTCATCACGACTTCGAAGACGATCAAGGACGTCGCGGTGGCCTACGGC
>NZ_JAUMSR010000008.1:0-4593 GCF_032905965.1 Dietzia sp. IN118
AGACATGGGTCGAGGCCCCTTCGGGATTGGGTGTAGAGGTACTTCCAATCCTTCAGGGCCTCGACCCTCTTGCTCCCTACTGCTTCACCGGCGTGTCGCCCTCACCCACACTCAGATGCGAAGAGCCCGATATCCAGGTCTTATGTAAAGCCGGTCACGCAACGCACTGCACCACAGAACGAATGTCCGACCGCAGGAGCAGTATGTCTCTAGTGGCTCGCGCTTGCGCGCCGACTTCACGCACGAGGGGCAGACGCACTTGATGAGGGCGAGTACACGTAGCCAGACCGGAGCTATCGGCGAACGTGCTGTGGCAATGCAGTTTGAGAAGCTGGGCTGGGGCGTGGCGGAGAACCCGACGCAGCACGACCTAGGAACGGACCTGTGGCTTCAAGCACGCGACGAGCGCCGATTCGACCTCGGCGCATTAGTGGGGGCGCAAGTCAAGGCGGGCGAGTCATGGTTTAGCAACCCACACCACGAGAATGGCCAACTAGTTGGCTGGTGGTTTTCGGATTCCGACGGCCGCCATGTCAAGTATTGGACCGGTCATCGTGTGCCACACCTACTGATTCTGCATTCAATTCAGTCTGGGGTCTCGTACTGGGTGCAAATAACGAGGGACTCGATCCTGTCGACGGGCAAGGGGGCGAAACTTCTCGTTCCAAAGTCGAATACGGTCGATTCAAACCACTTCGGTCGCCTAGTTCAGGTCGCACTGGGTGATCGAGCGGGTTATCAGTGGGAAGGAAGCACATGGAATGGCGGAAGCTCCATTCTCCGGTCCGATCGGCTTCGCTTTGCCCTATTGACACCCCGCCTGATCGCACCGCACCCAAATCTTACGGTCACTGAGCTCAGAGCTGAGTCCTCAATCGCTCTGCTGATCAAAATGCGCCTTCGAGATCTTGATCCGAACAATCGCCGAGAGACAAAGGCTCTGAGCATTGACGAGGCTCGTGAGTCTGAAGACTGGACATGGCAGCTATACGCCGCGATGTATGACGCTCTTGTCAACGGAGAAACAATCGAGGCCATCCAGTCGCTAATAGATACAGCGGTCGAGCCGTTTCAGAGGGCATCTGCGGCCGCTATCTTCTGCTCATTGGTCGTCGAAGAGGGCGAGCCAAAACGTGGACTGGAGGCAGTGTCAGAAGTCCTTGAACGAGATGACTGCGGGCCAGTTGACCATGCCTGGCTCTTAACCCACAAGGCGAGATGCTTGACCGAATTAGGTTGCCTGGAACAGGCGTACGATCTTGCGGTCGAGGTTCAGAATATTCGCGTCAATTCGGCTGATGACCCCACCGTGATGGCCATCGTTGGATCAAGCTCCGATCTAATTTTCACAATCAGCGGATGGCACTCGAGCAACATTCCAGCCGCCATTACCGGGCGGGACACGCTAGCCGCATGGTGGCGCACTCAAGAAGTCGCCTGGGGCTTACAGCACAACTGGCAATCGGCGTTCAAACAATGGGCTCATGACCCTAGAAGGACATTCGGCAGAATCGATGAAACATGGTTGCGGCTCCGGACCGCTTCACTCATCGCAGGGATGAGCGCTGACCACGGCTCATGGCGATACGCCACAGGAATGCTGGGAGAGCGGATTCTCACCGCGGTCACCGCAGAGGCAGGTCAGACCGAAGGTGCGGATGCGCTGGGAATGCTAAGGAGAGCAGGCGCCACCGACTCGTTGAAACTGGCGGTTCGACAGTTCCTTCGCGCTGGTCCGGCCCAAGCCGCAATGGACGACGCGGCCCGTATTGACCTCGACCTGTCTACTCGAACTTCGTTCCAAGCAGACCTCGAGATGCTGCGGCAGGCAGCCGATGTGCTACCGGTATCAGAAATTGACCGGCACATTCGTTGGATCTTGAGAGGTCTTCAGGATCTGACTCCAATTTTCGAACGCGCACGCCCTACGTTCGCAGTAAAGCCAACCCTCATCGACACCCTCACGGACCTGATGCCGGGCGCTTCGGAAACCGTGATCAGCGAGGTTATCAACCATCTTGTCGCGCTGCCGCCACAAAAAGATCAGGGCGATGCCCATCACTACGCCGCACTGATGTCCAGAATTCCAGACGGTGCCTGGACAGATTTTGACCGTGAATCGCTGTCCACAAGACCTGAAGGCGACAACTTCGAACTGGTGGAAGCGATCACCATTCTTCTTGCACGAAATGATCACAGCGTGCGAGAAGCTCAGCGCAAGAAAATTGCCATTGGGGACCTCGCTGCATTAAGGGCGTTCGGTGACATCCGCGATCTGGACTCGAACACAGCAAAGTCTCTGATTGAGCACCTTGCCGCTAGTATCTACTCTGAAGTCAGGGGCTTAGAAAACGGAGAGCACCATATACGTAGTATTGATTTCGCCAGTACCCTCGCTCTAATTAACAGGTGGCATCCTTCGGTGGCGAACTGGGATCCGTTCATATCTCTCCTGACGGCGAAGACTCTATTTTCCGAACACTTGAGTGAGCCTCTTAAACAGTTGAAGTGGATAGGGTCGGGGATCCCATCGTCCATTATTGACGCTCTTGAACCGGTACTTAAACACATTCTAGAAAACCCTCCGCGACCAGACCCGTTTTTCGGCTCCCCTGACATGAGCGGGCATGCCGCCGCAGCCCTCGCTGCCATCAGGCCGGGCGCAGTCACCAATGCCGAGCTCTGGAAGCTCCTCAAAGGGGACCAAGAAAGCCGAGCCGCGGCCGTGCGAGTGGTCGCAGGACGCGACAATCCCGGAGATCTGACGACTTTGGCTGTACTCGCTCAGGACCCAGAGGCGCCGGTAAGGGCGACGGTCGCCGTCAGTCTCGCTCGGTGGGCGGTCGAGGGCATAGCCGACGAGCCAGCACTCCAATTGCTGACTCAGGTTCTGCAAGATTCAGGCACTTATGTTGCGCGGTCGGTCGCGGCGCAGCTTGCCCACATGGAGCCAAGCGACGTGACTGCCCCACTAATAGAGGCGCTACGGGACCATCGGTCGTCAGCGGTGCGCCGAGCGGTTCAATCGCACGGGTCCACGGATCGCTGAAGCAGTCGACTAGCCCAAAAGTTGCCTAAGTTTGCCTTTGAAGTGCTCGGTACAGCGTCGATCGACCCACTCCGAGATCGCGGGCGATCGCCGACGGCCCCTCCCCCGCCTCGATGCGGGCACGGGCCTTGCCGATCTGCTCGTCAGTCAGGACGCGTTTGCGCCCCTTGTACTTGCCCTTCGCCTTGGCGATGGCAATACCCTCAGCCTGGCGCTCACGGATGATGGCCCGCTCAAACTCGGCGAACGCCCCGAGCAGCGAGAGCATGAGGTCTGCGCGAGGATCCTGGGCGCCGGCGGCATAGGTGGCCCGCTCGTGAACGAACTCCACGCTCGCACCCTTCGCCGTGATCTCGCCAACGATCTGCTTGAGATCAACCAGCGAACGAGCAAGACGGTCCATCGACGCAACAACCAGCTCATCACCATCTCGCAGATACCTAATGCATTCCTCGAGCTTCACCCGATCAGCACGCGAGCGAGCGGACTGCTTCTCGATATAGACCCGGTCGCACTCCCCCACCGCCTCGAGCTGACGCGCCTCGTTCTGATCCGCGGCCGACACCCGCACGTACGCCACTCGCTGCCCACGAGGACGCGAGGCCCGGCGAGCTGGCTTCGGATTCGTCTTCGGCTTTCGCTTCGGGTTCTGCTCGATGATGTTCTCCGAGTCCGCCGACTCCACCCGAAAGTTCCAATCCAACTCGTCCCGGCGCCGGAACTGAGTTCGCTCCTTCCCGCGGCTGACGATGAGCACCTCCTCGCCACCATCACCCGAACGGTTCAGCAACGTACCAATCCGATCAGCCATCGAAAGACCCTTTCGCCCGGAATCTGTATCAATAGATCTTAGACCCGACCGGACGACGTTTCATAAGTGCCAAACTAGACCCTGTGACACAGCAGCGATGTGTGGCTTTCGCCGTTATATGGCGGGGTTCTGTCGACGCTCTGTGGCGGCATCTGCTCATGGCGATACACGCGAGCACCGGTCTGGTCACAGATAGCGGCAGACGGTCGTGGTGTCGCATTTGGTGGGGTCGCTGGTGGTGGCACTGTGGTGAAGGTGCGCGACGGTGTGTCGCAGTGCTTGCAGGTCGGCGATTTGGCGGTCCAGGTCGCCCAGGTGGGCTTCGAGCAGGGCGTGCACGTGCTGGCAGGGTGCGACTCCGGCGTCGCGGATGTCGAGGATCTCGCGAATCTGGGCCAGGGTGAGCCCAGCGGTGCGGCCGCGGCGAACGAAGTCCAGGCGCGCCAGGGCCGCAGGGGTGTAGTCGCGGTATCCGTTGGCGGTGCGCTCAGGCGCAGGTAGTAGGCCGGCTTCTTCGTAGAAGCGCAGCGTCTTGGTTGTGGTGCCGCTGGCCACGGCCAACTCACCGATGCGCACAGTGGCCCCTTTCTCGGCTCTCGTCCATGTTTGGACCGTTCCCGCTCTGGTGGACACCCGGAGATGAGCGGTGAGTTCCCCCAAGATAGAGGGAGCGGATTATGGGATCTACTCGTCGGAGCTTCACTGCCGAGTACAAGGCCAACGCGGTAAGTTT
>NZ_JAUMSR010000009.1:0-4045 GCF_032905965.1 Dietzia sp. IN118
GCATCCGAGAACACCTCCCGGCGAAGCCCAGCAGCATCTGATACATCCGTAGCGTCGTGGTCGTCAACAGCCATAGCGTTCATGATTCCTCCTCCGGATCAACTCACACAGACCATCTGACACGCCCGCCGACCCTTATCAAGGCCTGGCGCCAGCCAGACTCGGAGAACATCCTCTTCTACGTCCTCGTCGCTGTCGGAGCAACAATCACGCTCCTGACCATCTCGGTATGGACTCTCCAAGCGTGGGCATTCGCTGTCTATCAACTCAGCATCTGTGTGGTAATCGTTGCCGTCATCGCAGCAAAACGAACCACATGGCGATCTCCTCCGCTTGGCACGAAATGATGTAGGCCTCCGGAGTCCCGCTATCGCCGCGTGGTGAGGGGAAGCACTACTTGCCATAAGGTCCGGACGTCGGCGGGCGGAGGGGCCGCAAGGGTCCTGCACCAATAGCGGTGCGCTTGGATGAGGTGGCATGGAAGAGGAACTGGAATCGATATACGGATCGGGTGACTACAGGCGGGTGATCCGGTTTTTCCCTGACTATGGTCGCGACCACCCGTTGTGGGAGAGCGGAACCGACAAGTACGGAATGGACCCGGAGGATTACGGCCTGTCGAAGTCGCTGGGTCAGCGCTTGGCGCTGTGGATGGCGCACTGGGAGGCCAACTTCGTTCCCGAAACGGGGTGGAAGTCGGAGCAGGCAGCCGAGGACTCGAGACGTGTGGGCGACTCGCTGTTGGCAGAGCTGCGTGTGGAAGTCTCCGACTTCGCCGACGTGCGTGACGAACGGTGGTGTTGACGGCTCCGGTAGTGACAGGTGCGGGGGAGTTGCCTCGGTGAACGAGACTGCCTCGTCCAAGTGCGCTCAGAGTCGCTACCTGTCATGGTCAGCAGTGCTCGGCGCTCGAGACATGCTGGTGTGGGTTCTGGCGCGGCTGAGTGCTGGGTCCGGGGTTCTGCGGGTCGGACTTCAATCGAAACCTAGGTGGTTATAGCGATTTCTGTATATGTAGCTAGATTTCGGTATAGTTCGTCTCATGGATCCTGCTCGTAACCCGTATACGCCTGGTTCCGGTCGTCGGCCTCACTCGTTGCAGGGCCGGGACCGGGAGGTTGAGGCGTTCGACTTGTTGGTGGCGCGGGCGAAGGCGCGGCGTTACGACCGCGGCATGATTCTCAGCGGGCTCCGGGGCGTAGGTAAGACGGCGCTGCTGAACCATCTGCGGGCGCATGCTGAGCACCATGGTTGGTTCACCGTCCGGTTGGAGGCGCAGAACTCAGAATCGGGTGCACGAGTCAATCACAAGCAGTTGGCGACGGGGCTGCGTCACGGACTGCGCAAGTTCAGCACCAAGCACGCACTGAAGCAGGCGGCTGAAGGCGTGATGGGCCTGATCGAGGGCTCGTCACTGTCGGTGGGCGGTGTCTCGGTCGGGGCACCGACGCCGCGATCGGCCGAGGACACGCTGTTCGACGTCGAGGAAATCGTCGAGGCCGCCAGCGAGATGGTCCGGTCCAAGGGTGTGGCATTGGCGGTGTTCGTCGACGAGATGCAAGACCTCGAGGCAGACCTGACCGCGGCGTTGATCGTGACGCAACATCGGGCAAGCCAGGAAGGGTGGCCGTTCTATGTTATCGGCGCGGGGCTGCCCAACCTGCCGGCGTTCCTGGCGGACTCACGCTCGTATGCAGAGCGCTTGTTCCTCTACTGCAAGATCGGCCCCCTCGATGATGCCGCGGCGCGGCAGGCTTTGGTCGATCCAGCGGAGTCAGTCGGGGGCCGGTACAGCCCCGAGGCTCTGGATGAGCTCGCTGCCGCCGCTGAGGGCTATCCGTACTTTCTTCAAGAGTTCGGGTCGGCGATGTGGGAGGTGGCCGCCGGAACGCCGTTCCAGCTCGAAGACGCCGAGCTGGCCATCGAGGCTGGGACCGCACTGTTGGACCGGGGGTTCTTTCCCTCCCGCTGGGATCGGGCGACGCCGGCGGAACGAAAGTATCTGCGGGCTATCGCCGCCACGGGTGAGACCGCGCCCAAGACGTCGTCGTTGTCGATCGCCCAGACCACAGCCGGACCGTTGCGCGCCGCGGCGATCCGCAAGGGCATCGTCTACTCGCCTGAGCATGGGCGGATCAGCTTCACGGTGCCGGGCATGGCGGCGTTCATCGCCAGGCAGATCGACACCGACGAGTAAGCCGGCCCGGCGAAGCTGGTTCCAGTGCAGAGTGTCGGGCCCGCCGGCGACACCAAGGTCGTAAAGACATGGAACAGTTCATCGACGCGCTTGTTGGGGGCGAGATCAAGCTTCCGCCACACTTCGATCGCAGAAGACCTCCACATCTCGATGCGAGCACCTCTTAGACCATCCAGTTCCGAGGTCGCATCAGACCGTCCCACAACCAAGGAACTGGGACGGTCGGTTGTGTGCGGAAAGTGTTCTGTCGATCAGCGGGGCGGGCGGTGACCTAAGCCGACATGCTGAGACTGCAACGTGAGGTATGACAACATCGGCTCGTAGCCCATGATTAGGGGATGGGATAGCGATGTTCACGCGGTATGGCGTAGGCGTTTGCGCTTGCTTTGCAGGAGTTGCACTCCTGGCAGGGTGTGGCCGCGACGGTTCGTCCGGCCCGTCGTCGACAGAGGCGACGCCGGTCGAGAGCGCGCCCTTTTCAACGGCCCGGGAACTCGCGATCCCTGAGGCGGTGATCGTTTGTCAGCCGGGGATGGTTGACACCACCGCGACTGTCGCCGATGTTCCCGAATGGCCGGGGCCATTGCCGTCGGAGTTTATGGAGCCGAGCTTTCCGTCGGGGTCGTGCGGAACGCTGACCGGACAGGAGGCGAGGTTCGCCTACGAGGCGGCCGTCGAGCATCCGGCCGCTCTTTTGGAGGAAGGGCGACTGGATGAGGGCGGGGATCTGGTCGACACCGCGGATGCGTTATGGGCGCTCGAGGGTGTTGTCGCCTGGCTTGCTGTCGAACCCCAATGGTGAGACTTGACTCCGCCGCTTGCTGCTCGCTTGCAGAATCTCCCCGGCGGTCTGGCGCCGATTCCCGTCGCTGATTGCCATATGCCTTGGCGGGATACTCTCGACTGATGCGTGTCTCGCCGGATGGAACCTTCCATGGCCTGTGTGCGTCGCACCTGTGCCGTGCGGCGTGCCGGGTTCCGGCGGACCCGGGCCTGTGTGGTTCCCCCCGAATCGTGGAGGGTTTCCTAGGCGGCTTCCGGTTCGGTCGCCGCGGCGGTCTCGTAGCTGATCGGGCTCACCATTCCGATCGTGCTGTGTCGTCGGTCGTGGTTGTAGAACCCGTAGCACCAGTCCAACACAGCGGCCCGGGCGGCGCGGGTGTTTTCGAAGGTGTGTTGCGACAAAACTTCCCATTCCAGCGAGCTGAAAAATGCTTCGGCGGCAGCATTGTCGAAGCACGATCCGACCCGCCCCATCGATTGGCGAATACCGAGGTCTTGGCATAGTTTCGTGAACGCGTGAGCGGTATAGGTGCTGCCCCGATCGGTGTGAAATATGGCTCGTTTCGACGGGTCCTCACGCCACCCAGACTGGTGGACCTCCTCGATACCGCCGCGGGTCGCCACGGCCATGTTGATCGCCGCGCAGGCGAGTTCGGCGTCCGGGTGCAGACCGGTGGCAGCACCAAGCAATCTACGACTGTAGAGGTCGATCACAGTGGCCAGATATAGCTTCTCACCGGGCCGACCGTTGGCGTCAACGGTGGGGATCTCGGTCATGTCGCCGACCCACCGGGCGTTCGGCCTGTCGGCGGTGAAGTCCCGCTTGAGCAGGTCGGGGAACTTCGGGGCCGTCTTGTCCTGCCTGGTCAGACCGTTGCGGCGTCTGATGCGGCGTGCGACGAGGCCCTGGCGGCGCATCGAGTCGGCCACGGTCTTCTGGGCGTGTCAGATGGTCTGTGTGAGTTGAGCCGGAGGAGGAATCATGAACGCTATGGCTGTTGACGACCACGACGCTACGGATGTATCAGATGCTGCTGGGCTTCGCCGGGAGGTGTTCTCGGATGC
>NZ_JAUMSR010000010.1:0-3845 GCF_032905965.1 Dietzia sp. IN118
AGCTCTGCGGACGCAGTCCACTTCGAGTACGCGATCCATCGGGTGGGGACGGATCCGCAGAAGGTCGCCGTGATGTTCTCCGTGTCTGGAAGCATCGACACCGATCGCCTCCCTGCATCTGTCGGCGCATCGACAACCGTGTATGAGGTTCGACCAATCGGCGTTACGCCCAACCCTGAAGTCATTAGCTCCCAAGAGTCACTCGACAATTTTGCCTCCACCTGGCGGAACCTGCTGTCGCATATCGAGGTAGACCACCCGGGTACAGAGGCGATTGACGCTATCCCGGCAGTCCCGATCACCGCGGCGGTAACCATCGGACGGGCTCCGATGCGGAATGTCCACCCGACTCTCCGAGTCTATGATCGCGCGGCGGACGGCGGCTACAGCTTTGCCCTGGCGGTCACGCCGTGAAACTTCACGCATATTTCAAGCACTTTCTCGAGAACACCGTCAATCTTGACGATTCGCGCATTGAGACGCTCAACAAGCGTGTCGATGCGATCTCGTCATTCCTGCGCGATCATGAGGTCCTCGGCGAGTACTTCCTCGAAGTCATCCCACAGGGGTCGTTCGCGCAGCGGACGATCATCAAGCCAGTCGGTTCACGAGAATATGATGCAGACGTTCTGCTATCCCTGAAGGAACACCCAGACTGGGCCCCCGCCCAGTACACACAAGAGCTTTACAGAGCGTTCGAGGGAAGCGGACGCTACAAGGGCATGTCTCATCGGCGGACTCGATGTTTATACATCGACTACGCCGATCCCTTTCACGTAGACGTCGTCCCCTACGTTGAGTCGCGAATGGTCATCACCGACAACAAGACTGATGACTGGGTGCACACCGATCCGGAGAGTTTCACCGCATGGCTGGAAGGCAAGACTCGGATCACTGGCGGTCGCCTGCCGGCCATCCTTCGCCTGCTCAAATACCTTCGTGACAGCAAGATGACCTTCTCGGTGAAGTCTGTAATCCTGACGATCCTTGTCGGCGAGCGCATCGATGCCTCGCGCACAAGCATCGACGCGGACCATTACAAAAACATACCGACCGCACTTGTCAATATCGTCGAGGACCTCGACCAGTACCTACAGGCGAATTACTTCATACCTGCCATCTGGGACCCAGCAGGAACTGGCCAAGATTTCAGCACGCGGTGGGATCAGGACGGATATGCGAACTTCCGTCGGCAGATTCATTACTACGCCGGCAAGATCCGCGAAGCTTACGACGAGCCCGACAAGGTCACGAGTCTCGCAGCATGGCAGGCGATTTTCGGCAGCGGTTTCCAGGCGCCACCGCCCGACGATCCTGTTACGGCAAGCGCGGTTCGTAACACGGGCGAGCAGTTCATCGACACCACACTGTGCATCCCGATTCGGATCTCGAAGGCGGTCCGCCTCGTCGGCCGGGTACGGCGGGCGGGCGTCCTGAGGGCGTACGACCTACCCAAACGTGGAGATCAAGTCGGCCAGGGCCGCTACATCGACTTCCGCCTCGAGGCGTGCACGGTGGAGGAGCCCTACCAGGTGTACTGGAAGGTAAAGAACTTCGGCGCGGAAGCCGAGCAGCTCAATGAACTGCGCGGTCAGGTGAGACGCGGAGAATCGAGCACGTATGAGCACACCGCATACGTCGGTAGTCACTACGTGGAGGTCTACATCGTCAAAGATGGAGCCTGCGTCGCTCGAGACCGCCAGCAAGTGATTATCAGGCGAGGCCTGAGTGGGTAGCCGGTGGGACCCGACATAAGACCTGGTTCCCGGAGCAGTGGTGCAACGCCTCTGCTGCGGCCTCGGCGTTCCGCGCCGGATCTACGTTATTGGGCGTGTAGTCATGTCTGCGGGCGGAATGGCCAGCTCGTTTCTGTTTCAGAGGCGGACTTGTTGCCATGTGGCGTGGCCAGGAGCCACAGCCCGAGGACTGCGAGGACGAGTCCGGCCGCTGCGATCGCTGACGGGCCCCACTCGATGACGCGTTCGGACAGGGCCAGACCGGCCTGGGGGCCGTCGACGAGGGTGGCTTCGCACCTGCTCGCCACGAGACCGGCCCACTCGGTGCTGAAGCTCAACTGCGTCATCTGCGTCGCGCTGTACTCAAGCGGCAGCAACTCGCCTCTGCAGGTGTTGCTCGGCGAGTGCAGTAAGAACGCGGCGACGTACACCGCTAGACCAACAGCGATCCCGACCAGTGCACACGTGCGGGTAGCCGGTCGTCCGGACTTCATTGCGTGGGGTTTGCCTGCGGTCAAAGGACACCTATTCGATAGCGAGACATGTTGCAGCCGTCAACGTATCGTGCCAGTGCCACTGGGGAGCCGATACGGGTCCCTCGACAACTGGGATACTCCGGCCCGCCAGTCGCCACCGGCAGAGGGCACGATTGCAGCCTTGAAGGACGCCGCCATGGTTGCCGCAACGGGGCCGGTTGTCCGGGCGCGAAACGCCTGGCCTTTCGGTTGAACCGATGATTGGTCGGGCCACCGGTCAACGTTTCGATCTGCGGGCGAGAACGCTCTCTATAGCCATCCAGGCGACGCCCAGCCCGACACTAATGGATGCTCCTGCCCACAGCGGTATGTCGACGGTGAGGTGCAGAGTCGCCACCAACAGGATCGTGAGGCTGGCGTAGATCGGCCAACCCCACCGCTGCCACCACGGCCGGGGAGGGTCTTGCCGACCGACGTCGACCGGCCTCATCGGCTCCATGTGCGCGTCACCTTTCCGCAGCGCTCTCGATGGTCCGATTTCCTCGTGTCGCTATTCGCCGGGGCCGTTCAAGCTCTGGAGGATCTCTTCAGTGGGGGCGCCCGGCGGGAGGGCGACAAGCATGTGGTCGTTTCGAAGTTCGTCTTGCACCCGCACGGCGGAGATGATCTCGTCACCGACCTTCATCACGAGCCGCGTCTGGTCTCCAGCCTGCGAAGCCTCGGCCGTCATTCTGCTAGCCACGGTGGCTCCGGCACGATCGAGATCCACGGTGATGGTGTCGGACTCGCCCGACGGCTGCGCGTTACTGGCGGAGTCGACGCCCGCACGCTCGAACGCTGCGGGAACGACGAGCACATGCTCACCATTCACGCTGATGCACTGAGGATCTGAGCCGGGAGCGCAGGTCTGAGTGATCGCCAGTTCCAACGCGCCCGCAGGCGCGTTCGTCGCCTCGTTCGTGGTCGGCGGCGTAGATGCCGGCTGCAACTCGGCAGTGCCACCGGATGAACAGGCGACCGATCCTGCGAGAAGCGTCATGACGATGGCGAGTTTCTTCATAAAGCGATTCTGGGCATCTTCCTGTCTCGGCGGGGCGTTCTACCGCAGCGTGTACTTCCCGGCACCTTACCCACGGGGAAACGGGATGGTGCACTACATAGCTTTCCGATTACTGCACACCGTGGTGATCCGTTGAGAATGCGCGGTACGGGGGAGTTATGATCCCCATCGGGAGCGTGCATGCTTGATCCACACTGGGTATTTGCGGGGGCAGTACTGGGTTTGATCGGCAGTATCCGCTATGCCACTGCGGTCACCCGAGGCAGTGTCCGCCCCAACCTCGTCACTTGGTCATTGTGGGCCTCGGCCCCGCTGATCGCGTTCTTCGCCCAGGTGGACTCCGAAGTCGGGTTGCCCGCAGTGATGACGCTCGCGGCAGGCACTGGACCTTTGATCGTGATCGTCACCAGCTCAATCACCCGCCGCCACTACGCTCGGCTTGGAGTGATCGATCTAGCGTGCGCCGGGATCGCCATTGCCGCGTTGGCGATATGGCTTGGCCTCGACGACGCCCCACTGGCCGTGGTGTTCGCCGTCGCGGCCGATGCCATCGCCGCACTGCCGACCCGAGCC
>NZ_JAUMSR010000011.1:0-3463 GCF_032905965.1 Dietzia sp. IN118
GAGCAGACGGCCACGCAGGCCCCCGGAAATCGATCCCCAGACTCGTCGAAGGCGCCACCATCCACGGTTGGCGAGCCGCACTGGCCGAACTCGCACTGGCCTACCCGGAACGCTTCGACCCCCACATATGACAGACATCACTAACCAAAACTCACACAATTATCTTGACAGGCTCGGTCTTCTCGCTGACCTGCCAGCCCTCGTCACGAAGGTCGAAGTACAGGCGAGGGGATCCATGCCGGCCCTTTGCGGCGGTGAACGCCTTCGCGACCGCCTGGTCGACGACCTCGCGGCGGCGGTCACGCTCGGTGTGCAGACCGCTGGCCGCCTCCGGCCCGGTGGCCCGCTTGAGCCACTTGTAGAACCACGCCAGCGACACGCCCAGCAGGGCGCACACCAGAGTGTGTGGCACTCGGTAGTTGGTCCTCTGGTCGGCGATGAAACGTGCCACGCTCACTTCGTCGCCTCCTTGACCCACAGGACCACGGATCGCTTGAGGACATCACGCTCCATCTTCAGCTCCGCGTTCTCTGCTCGCAGCCGCTTGAGCTCCTCGATGTCGCCCCTGGACAGGCCTTCTGTGCCCTCCCGAGCTTCCTTAGCCTGATTGACCCAATTGCCCAGGGTGCCCGCGTTGACCCCAAGGTCTCGGGCGATCTGGGCGATCGGCTTCCCGGTCTCATCGACGATCCGGACCGCTCCCTCACGGAACTCCCGGTCGTACTTCTGGCGCTTCTCTGGCATCGCTTCCCCTTATAGCTGATCCCTCTACGGATCCGGGGGAACCTCACCCGTCGAGGACCCTTCGATAGTCTGACCCGCCACCCTGTCCGAAAGGAACGCCGGCAACCCTCGCCACAGGCACCGCCGCAAAGCGCCCGAAGATCCCCGCCAGTTACCGGTGGAAGTCACAGACAATTCGCGAATGCAACAACTGTCCCAAAATTGATCGTTAGCGGACGCGCCCGATCCGTCGAATAGGGGATGCCGCGCCGAAGGACGAGGTTTTAGGACGGGGGCCTGACTACTCTGCAGCCGCCGTCGTGAGGTGGGGTCGCCGCGTCCCAAACTGACTTGCGGATCCGAGATGAAGGTCGCTTCGTCGATGTAGGTGCGGGACCGTTCTTTTGGATGACGTCCTGGCCGTGTGTCAGTTGAAGCCTCCGGACGGTGTCGCGACCTGTTCTCTCCGCCAAATGACGATGGTCAGTTCGGCGTAGAGGACGGTGTGGTCGTCCTGATCGGTCAGCCGCATCTCCATCTTCACTCGTCCGCGTGTTCCGTCGAGAGTGATCTCGGCAATCCGGACGGTTCCAGTGAGAACGTTCCCGGGTCGGACGGGCGCCGGGAACCGGACCCGGTCGAATCCGAGCCCGGCGATCACTGCCCATTGGTTGAGCACTGTTTGTGTGAGCAGCCGTTGAGCGATGGCGATGGTGTGTACCCCGCTGGCGATGAGTCCGCGGAAGTGTCCCTTGGTTGGCGGCTTCCTCATCGATGAAACGATTGTGCGTCCCAGTGGGTGGCGAAATCGACCAGTTCGGCCTTGGAGACGGTGTGATCTCCCAGTTTGTGGATCTGGCCCGGGGTGAAGTCTTCGGCGTAGACGGACGGGCTCGGGGGCGTGGCGTTCACAGCGACCTGGCTACGAGCAGCTTCATGATCTCGTTGGTGCCGCCGTAGATCCGCTGCACGCGGGAGGCGGTGTACATCTGGGCGATGGGGTATTCCATCATGTAGCCGTAGCCACCGAACAGCTGTAGGCACTTGTCCACCACGCGGCACTGCATGTCGGTGGCCCACATCTTGATCATCGAGGCGCCGGCGGCGTCGAGGGTGCCGTCGATCTGGCGGCGGATGCCGTCGTCGATCATCGCCTTGCCGGCGTAGACGTCGGCCTTGCACTCGGCTAGTACGAACTGGGTGTTCTGGAAGTCCAGGAGTTTCTTGCCGAACGCATCGCGCTCTTTGACGTACCGGATGGTCTCGATCACTGCGGCCTCCGCCACTGCTACGCCGGCGACTCCGATGATGAGTCGCTCCCGCGGTAGCTGGGTCATGAGTTCGGCGAAGCCGGAGCCCTCCTCGCCGAGGATGTTCTCCACCGGTACCCGCATGTCGTCAAAGAAGAGTTCGCGGGTGTCCCATCCGTGCATGCCGATCTTCTCGAGGACGGCGCCGCGGGAGAAGCCCGCGACGTTATTGTCGACCTCGGCGACTAGTAGGGAGATGCCCTTGCCGCCGGCCGCTGGATCGGTCTTGGCCACGATGACAACCAAGTCGCAGTGGGTGCCGTTGGAGATGAAGGTCTTGGCGCCGTTGACCAGGTAGTGGTCGCCGTCGCGGATCGCTGTGGTCTTGACGTTCTGCAGGTCTGAGCCGGTACCGGGTTCGGTCATGGCGACGGCCACCACTTTCTCGCCGGAGGCGAGCCCGGGTAGCCAGCGGCGCTTTTGCTCCTCGGTCCCGTAGGCGTTGATGTAGTGGCTGACGATCGTGGAGTGCACGGTGAAGCCGAACGCGCTGTCGTGCGCGTACGCCAGTTCTTGGGCCACTACAGCCTCGTGGCCGAAGTCGCCTCCCCCGCCGCCGTCCTCGTCGGCGATGTCGGTGAGCAGTAGGCCTGCCGCCCCGGCTCTGTTCCAGAGTTCGCGGTCGACGTGGCCCTGCCGGGCCCAGTCCGCCTGGCGGGGGGTGACTTCTTGGGCGAAGAACGCGCGGGCGTGGTCCCGTAGCAACTCGTGGGACTCGGTTTGCCAGGTGGGGCGGTGGTCGGGGAACAGGGTGGTGGTCATGATCTTGTCCTTGTCGGGCCAGGTTAGCGGCCGGTGAAGTTCGGTGAACGCTTGGCCAGGAAGGCGGCCTGGCCCTCGTGGCTGTCGTCTGAGGCGAGCGCGTAGACGAAGTTGCGCTTTTCGTGCTCAAGCCCTGCGGTTATCGACCCGGTCTGCGCGGCCAGGGCGGCGTCTTTGGCCAGGGCCACGGCCAGCGGTGAGTTGGCCGAGATCCGCTGCGCCAGGGCGATCGCCTGTTCGACGACCTCGTCGTCGTCGACCACCTTTCCCACCAGGCCGAGGTTGGCGGCTTCGGTCCCGGTGGCAAGGTCACCGCTGAGTAGCAGTGCCATGGAGCGAGGTTTGCCTAGCGCCCGGATGAGTCGTTGGGTGCCGCCGCCGCCGGGGATGACGCCGAGCTTGACCTCGGGCAATCCCAGGCGGGCACCCTGGCCGGCGATGCTGGTGTCGCAGGCCAGGACGAGTTCGAGCCCGCCCCCCAGGGCCAGGCCCTCGACGGCTGCGATCACCGGTTTGGGGAAGTTTTCCAGGTCGGCCCATAGGGTCCCCCCGGAGGCCCGCCGGTGCCCGATCAACGGATCGGCGCGCAGGGCGTCGAACGCGGTGATGTCTGCTCCGGCGCAGAACACGCCGCCCGCGCCGGCCAGGACTATGGCGCGCACGGAGTC
>NZ_JAUMSR010000012.1:0-3245 GCF_032905965.1 Dietzia sp. IN118
TGCCAGCCGGGCGCAGCGCTGCGGAGAAGATACTCGCGACCTTGCCGTCCTGCCCGATCCCAGAGATCGCCCGCCTCGGCCGCACTCTTCGCAAGTGGAAGGACTCCTTCCTCGCCTACTGGACCACTGACCGATCCAACAATGGTGGAACCGAAGCGATCAACGGCCTCATCGAACTCCACCGGCGCCTGGCCCGCGGCTACCGCAACCGCGACAACTACCGCCTGCGGATGCTCCTCATCGCCGGCGGGCTACGGACCTGACCCCACACTCAGATGCGAAGAGCCCCTTATCGGCCCTTCCGGAATCAGAGTGCATTGATCCGGTCGTGAAGCTGACCGGAGTGGATCAGTGACCGCAAGATGTAGTGGTTGAGGTTCCGGAAGCCCAGGGCGATTCCGCGGAGGTGTTCGAGGCGCCCGTTGATGGCCTCGACGGGACCGTTGGAGGCACCCACGTCGAAGTACGCGAGGATCTCGCGGTGCCGCTTCCACAGCGACCGGCCGAGCTGGGCGAGCTCGGGTAGTTCCTTCGGAACGCCGGCCCGGATCGATTTGAGGAGCTTGTACATCGCGATCTTGCCCTCCCGCTTGCCCGAGGCCTCGTAGGCGGCGATGAGCCGCTGGTAGACGCCGTAGGTGACCTCCACCGCCGCGTGCGCATCGTTGGCCGTGAACGCTTTGAACAGGCGGGCCTTCTGCTTGTCGGTGAGCAGCTCGGCCCGGGTGTTCAACGTCCGGCGGATGCCGTACAGCGGATCGCCCGTGCGGCCCCGGTGCCCGGTGGTGGCCTGCTGGATGCGCTGGCGGCACACGGTGAGCTTGTCCGCGGCCAGGTGCACGACGTGGAAAGGATCCATCACCGTCCGCGCTTCGGGGACGGCTTTGGCTGCGGCGGTGTGATAGCCGGCGAACCCGTCCATTGTCACCACCTTGACCCGGTCACGGAACGCCTGGTCGCGCGCGTCGAGCCACTCGGTCAGGACCCTCGCCGAACGCCCCGGGACCATGTCCAGCAGGCGAGACGGGTCGGTGCCGTCCACCACCGGGGTCAGGTCGACCAGCACCGTCACAAACGAGCTGCTGCCGTCACCGCGCACGTGCTTCCACTTGTGCTCATCGACCCCTAGAACGCGCACCCCGTCGAAGTGTCCGGGCTGGTCGTAGACCATCGTGCGGATCTCGGAGACCGCCAGGTCGTTGACCAAATCCCAGCCAAGCCCGAGGGCCTTGGCCACCGCGGACACGCTGGTGCGGTCGACCGCCAGGCGCTGCAGAATCCAGCGGGTGCAACGGCGGGTGGTCTTGGCCCGCGGCTCGGCCAACGCCGGCATGCGTTGCTGGAAGATCCGCGTGACGCACTCGGTGTTGCCGCAGGTGAAGCGCGGTACCCGCACGTGCAGTCTGGTGGGATGGCCGACGATCGGCAGATCGGTCACCCGCCGCTCGATGTGGTCTCGTAGCCGGCCCACCACCCCGCACTCGGCGCAGATCGGATCCAGTGTGACCGGGGAGCAGAACAGGTGCGTGAGCTCGTCGGCCACGGCGGCGTCGGTGATGGTCACCCCCAACTCGACGGTGCGGCAGATGGTGTCGGCAAGCAGGCTGGCGGTAGCGTTCAAAGCGGGTCCTGGGGATGCGAAGTGCTGGTGTAGGAACTTGCATCTTCACACGCCCCAGGACCCCTACATCTTGTGCCTCACCGCATCACCGGCGAACCCCAGTTACGCACTCCGGATCCGGAAGGGCCCCTTATCCATGGGTGTGGGCTCGCGTGCACACCACGCGCGAGACCGCCGTTGGGGTGCTGCAGCAGGTACAGATCGCTGTGGTGGAAGTCCGAACGGATCGCGCCGGCCGATCGCGCCGACTCCACGAGTCTTTCAGCCGCGTGGAACGCCCGCCCGATCTCCGCCCGGAACAGCTCGGTTCCAGCATCCGGCGAGAGGATGACGTCGCTGAACCCGAGATTGAACCGCTGTGAGTGCGCCAATTGTGGCTGGTTGATCGACTACGAGGAGTCTGGGTCGGTGTCGAGTGAGTGTGCCGGTCGAGTGTGGTGTGCAATGGTATTCACCCCCTGCGGCAACATGACTGAGAATGCTCCACTCGATAATCATGGCGAGGAACTTCTATGGATCCTGTAGTCACAACCCTTGAGCTCCGCGGTGACGGTGTCACACTTGCCGCCGACCGGTGGGATCCACCGTCAACTGCGGGCGATTCAGACGTCAGCAGTAAAGGTGTGGTGCTGTTGCTGCACGGCGGCGGGCAGACCCGGCATTCCTGGCGAAACACCGGACGCAGGCTCGCGGCGGACGGCTGGTCCGCCCTCGCCCTGGATGCACGGGGGCATGGGCAGAGCCAATGGGCACCGGACGGGGACTATGGCATCGACGCTCTGGTCGCCGACCTGACCTCGGTCATCGGCGAGTTGGGGCAGACGCCGGTACTGGTCGGGGCCTCGATGGGCGGTATGACGTCGTTGATCGGGCAAGGAGAGAATCCCGAGCTCGCTCGTGGTCTGGTGTTGGTTGATATCGCCCCGAAGGTCGAACCGGGCGGCACCGCGGAGATTATGGCGTTCATGCAAAGTGGCCTGGATGGTTTTGACAGCCTCGACGACGCTGCCGCAGCGATCGCAGCGTATACCCCGAACCGGGTCCGCACCCCCAACCCGCAGGGGCTGCGCAAGAACCTCCGTCTGCGCGATGGCCGCTGGTATTGGCATTGGGATCCGGCGTTTCTGCGCCAGGGCGACGAACCCACCCGCCAGACCGACTCGATCGTGCGATACGAACGCGCCCGGGACGCCGCAGCCGCGATTACCGTTCCCACGATGCTCGTTCGTGGAACACAATCAAACGTGGTCAGCGAAGAGGGCGCCAAAGAGTTGCTTGAGCTCATACCGACCGCCAGATTGATCGACGTCACCGGGTCCGGTCATATGGTCGCCGGCGACGACAACGATGTGTTCAGCGGCGGATTGAAGGGTTTTCTCGACAACGACGTTCTCGCATCGCGCCACTGACGCCGTCGAGGACTCGAACGTCACCGGCGGCGGGAGCTCACCTGGGTTGCGTATCGGTGCCGGTTGCATTGATGGCCGGATTCGCCCGCCGGAGCGTGTCAAATCAAATGAGACGTGAGGTGCTCGGTTGGGCTTGGCTAGTTTCGGGTGATCGGGCGTCGGGGTCGTTGATGGTCGCCTTTTCCGGCAGTCGGGGTGGGCGCGGTCGTCGGGTG
>NZ_JAUMSR010000013.1:0-3168 GCF_032905965.1 Dietzia sp. IN118
CGCTCGAGGGGCGGGCTGCCGCGTTTCATCCGGTCGGCCGGGTGGGTGGCGGTGGTGGCAGCGGCCGTGCCGCCGGCTCAGAGGCCGAACTTCTCGCTGCCACCCAGGTCGATCGGGATGGAGGCGCCGGTGATACCCGCGCCCGCGTCGCTGCACAGGTAGACGGCCATGGACGCGATCGCCGACGGCTCGACCCACGGCTGCGGCATCTGGTTCATGCCACTGAAGGTCTCCGCGGTGTCCTCGAGCGTGGTGCCCTGCCCGCCCGACATCATGGCGATCATCGAGGGGTTCTCGATCATCGGCGTACGGACGTTGCCGGGGTGGATCGAGTTGCACCGGACGCCTGAGAACCCGAGCTCACCGGCGAGGGCCTTGGCGAGTCCGCGCACGGCCCACTTGGACGTCCCGTAACTGGCGGTGAAGGAGCCGCCCCGCAGTCCCACCATCGAGCTGATCAAGACCACTGAGCCGCCGCGCCCGGTCGTCAGGATGTGGGGGATCGCCACCGTCGTCGTCACCCACGTGCCCTTGAGATTGATGTCGAGCGTCGTGTCCCACTCCTCCTCGCTCCGCTCCCAGGACGCGGCGGGCTGGGGCGAGACCCCGGCATTGGCCACGACGAAGTCCAGGCCGCCCAGCTCGGCCACCGCGGCGTCGACGGCTGCACGCATGCCGGGAAGGTCCCGAACGTCGACCTCCCCGGTGATGCAGCGCCTGCCGAGCGCGCGAACGGACTCGGCGGTGGCCTCGAGGTCCTCCGGATTGGCCATCGGGTAGGGGACCGTCTCGATGTCCCGGCACAGGTCGAGAGCGATCACGTCACATCCGGCGGCGGCGAACGCCTCACAATGTGCGCGCCCCTGGCCGCGTGCGGCGCCGGTGACCAGCACGACCCTTCCGCTCAGATCGGCCTGGGTGGGGACGGCTTGCGACATCGGGGCTCCTGACGTGGTTCGGCGGCGGACCCTGCGGGGCCGCCCGCCCTGCGGCATGCTGGAAGTCAACGTAGACAATCAGAACAGGTAGTGATCATCATGCTTGAACGGACCCTGGTCCTCGTGGATACCTCGTATCTACTGGCTAGTTTTTACAACTCGTGGGAGGAGGGCGCGCGCGGCCAGCTGGAGATATCACTGGCCACGGTCGTGCACCGTTTAGACCACGTAGCCCACGGTCTGGTGGACCAGCCGGTCCAGCGCCAGAACTGGTATGACGGCATCCCGGACTCCGGCCCGCACCGGTATCAGCGCACTCTTCGTGTGATCGAGGGCGTTCAGCTGCGCGCCGGCCAGTTGATCGAGTGGGGTGAGAGACGAACCCAGAAGGCGGTCGACACCCTCCTCGTCGCCGACATGATCCAGGCCGCCTACAAGGGCCAGTGTTCGGACATGGTCCTGGTCACCGGGGACGCCGACATGATCCCCGGCGTGCGGGTCGCGGTCGACGCCGGCGTCCGGATGCACCTCGTGGGTTTCGGCTGGGATTCGATCTCTTCTGCGCTGCGACACGCCTGCGACACCACGACCGTGCTCGATCCCCGCACCGACTTTCACGACGCCATGCAGATCAGGGTCCTCGAGGGCCCCATCCCCCCGAAGGTCAGGACCCCGACGGCGCCTCCGGTGCATCCGGGGGAGGACGCCCACGAGACCGAGGAGTCGGTGGGGATGGCCGACGTCGTCCTGCGCTCGGATCGCGCCTCGGCCACCTCGGTGGCCGACGAGACCCGCCTGACGGCCGCCGAGGAGGAGCGTGCGGCCGATGCGGAGGAGTTGGCGGCGGACGAGCAGGAATGCGCAGCGAGAGCCGAGTCCGAGCCGCCCGCGCCGGAGGCCGGGGATTCCGCGCAGGAACCGGTCGAATCGGCGACGGCCGGCAAGGCCCCCACGCCTGGCGCGTCGTCGAAGCCCGAGGGTTCACAGACCACGGGGCCGTCGCCCGCGCAGTTGGCCAAGCAGAGCGACAGGACCGAGAAGGCCGAGAAGGCAGAGAAGGCAGGGAAGCCGGACAGGGTGGGGGAGCCCGAGCGGCCCGGCCCGGCCGAGGCGTCCCCCGAGGCCGCCGAGGCGCACCCGGGCCCCCAGCCCCCGGCGCAGTCCTCCCGGGCCGCACCGCAGTTCGCGGGCTCGGTCCAGAAGCCCTCGGACCCCGGCGCGGAGCCCAACGGGTCGTCCCGGCCGAACCCCTCGATGATGGCTCCCCATCGTCGGCCGCTGCGGTCGAAGTTCGTGCCGCTCCCGGACGAGGTCTGGACCTCGTCCGGTGAGCAGACCCCCTTCGACGTGGGTCAGCAGTACGCGACGTGGTGGTACGAGCGGGCTGCCACAGAGAGTCAGCGGGACCAGGCGCATCTCCTCTCGGGCGGCGTGCTTCCCCCGGGGATTGACCGCCCGTTGTTGCAGTTCGCCTGCCAGATGCTCAACGAGTTCACCCTGACGGAAGCCCAGCGGGTTCGCCTGCGAGACGGGTTCCACGAGGGGATCCGGGCAGTCCTTCTCAAGCACCGCTGACGCCTTCCCGCCCGCCGCCCGCCGCCCGCCGCCCGCCGCGCGCCGGTCAGAAGGGTGGCGGGTCGGGGTCGTGGTGGTGGTCGGGTGGGGTGTCTGGTGGTGGGGCCATGGCGTTGGCTTTGCGTTCGGCGGCCAGGCGTAGGGCGCGTCGGTACCAGTGGGTGCTTTGTGGTCGGGGGTTGAGCCAGGGTCGGCGTGGGGGCGGGATGTCGGCGTCGGCCCCGGCCCTGGTGTCGGTCGCAGCCCCGGTGTCGGTCTCTGTCGTGTGGTGGCGCCAGCGGGCGAGGGGCCCGTCGGGGTGGGTGGTGAGGGTGTGCCCGGTGTCGGTGGTGACGGTCAGGGTGCCGTCGGGGGCGAGTTGGTAGTGCCAGTTGTGGAAGGTTTTGAAGCGGTGGTGGTTGCGGCACATGGCGGCGAGATTGTTCTCGAGGGTCAGTCCGCCACTGGTGGGATCTGTGTGGTTGAAGGGGCGGACGTGGTCGATGTCGCAGGCGTCGGCGGGGACGGAGCAGCCGGGGTGGCGGCAGGTTGGACCGTTCCCGCTCTGGTGGACACCCGGAGATGAGCGGTGAGTTCCCCCAAGATAGAGGGAGCGGATTATGGGATCTACTCGTCGGAGCTTCACTGCCGAGTACAAGGCCAACGCGGTAAGTTT
>NZ_JAUMSR010000014.1:0-3146 GCF_032905965.1 Dietzia sp. IN118
GCGGGATGCCCTTCTTGAATTGGCGATACGGACCTTAAGCAAGTCGTATCTTGCCAGTTCAGAAGGGCATTCTCGCGTTCCCACACCGCGCTAGAAGTTCATCTCATCGGTGGATCCAGGCTTAGAGGCTCTCCGTTCGCGACGTCGATCTGCAGTGAGACGAGGTCCAGTCCCGTCGTGCACTCGGTGACAGGATGCTCGACCTGCAGTCGCGTGTTCATCTCCAGGAAGAAGAATTCACCGTCGTTGTCGGCGAGGAATTCCACGGTACCGGCGCCCACATAACCGATGGATTCTGCGGCGGTGCGGGCGGCATCGTACAGTCGGGCACGCATGGCTGCGCCGATCTGCTCGACTAGCGGGGACGGTGCTTCCTCGATCACCTTCTGGTGGCGTCTTTGGATAGAACACTCACGCTCGCCGACCGCCCACACGCTTCCGTGCATGTCGGCCATCACCTGAACCTCGATGTGGCGGCCCGCCTCGATGTATCTCTCACAGAACACGGTGTCGTCGCCGAATGCGGACGCCGCTTCTCTCGCCGCGTACGACAGCTCGGCCGGTAGGTTCGCAAGATCTCGCACGATTCGCATTCCCCGGCCGCCCCCGCCCGACGAGGCCTTGATCAGCACGGGCAGCTCAGCTTCGGTGATGGATGCCGGGTCGAGACGTCCCAAGACCGGCACCCCTGCCTCTGCCATGATCCGTTTGGACTCGACCTTTGACCCCATGAGGTCGATGCTCTCCGGCGTTGGGCCGATCCAGATCAGTCCAGCCGCTCGCACCTCCCGTGCGAACCCGGCGCTTTCGGACAGGAAACCGTAACCCGGGTGGATGGCGTCTGCTCCGGCGGCGAGTGCCGCCTTGATTATCAGGTCACCGCGAAGATAGGTGTCGGTCGGTGTCGAGCCCGGAAGCCGGACCGCGGCGTCGGCTTCGGTGACGAACGGGCTGTCTGCGTCGGCGTCGGAGAACACAGCGATGGTGCCGAGTCCACGACGTCGACAGGTGGCAAATATCCGGCGGGCGATCTCCCCGCGGTTTGCGACGAGCACGGTCGTTGCGGTCGACGCTGATGGCGTACTGACAGGGGTGTGCTGGGTGTTCACTGCGGGCTCACATTCGGAAGACGCCGAAGGACGTGGTGCCTTCGATCGGTGCGCTGTGGATGGCGGACAGACTCAATCCGAGGACGGTGCGGGTGTCTCGGGGGTCGATGACACCGTCGTCGTACAGGTGGCCGGATAAGAAGGCCGGCAACGATTCGGAGTCGATCTGTTCCTCGATGGCAGCGCGGACCGCGGCGTCGGCTTCTTCGTCAAATTCCTTGCCCTGGGCCAGCGCCGACGCCCGGCTAACCGTGGAGATCACGCCCGCGAGTTGCGTTCCGCCCATGACGGCCGAGCGGAGCGTCGGCCAACTGAACACGAATCGTGGATCGAAAGCGCGTCCGCACATCCCGTAATGGCCCGCGCCGTAGGAGGAACCGAGGAGCAAGGAGATGTGCGGGACTTTCGAGTTGGAGACGGCGTTGATCATCATTGCGCCGTGCTTGATGATGCCGTTTTGTTCGTACTCCTTGCCCACCATGTACCCGGTGGTGTTGTGCATGAACAACAGTGGCGTGTTCGATCGATTGGCGAGTTGGATGAACTGGGTCGCTTTCTGCGCCTCCTCCGAGAACAGCACACCGCGGGCGTTGGCCAGGATGCCGACGGGATGCCCGTGGATGCGTGCCCAGCCGGTGACCAGCGACGTGCCGTATCTGGATTTGAACTCGTCGAAGTCGGAACCGTCGACGACCCGGGCGATCACCTCGCGCGGGTCGAACGGGATTTTCAGATCTGGTGGCACGATGCCGAGCAGCTCAGCCTCGTCGTATAGGGGGGACACCACCTCTGTAGACACGGCCGGGCCGGACTTCGTCCAGTTGAGTCGTGACACGATCTGGCGGCCGATGCGGAGGGCGTCCTGCTCGTCGAGAGCGTAGTAGTCGGCCAAGCCGGACACTTTGGCGTGCATGGCCGCTCCGCCGAGCGACTCGTCGTCGGTGATCTCTCCCGTGGCCGCCTTGACTAGTGGGGGGCCTCCGAGGAACACCTTCGATCGGTTCTCGATCATCACGATGTGGTCGCTCATGCCGGGGATGTACGCTCCTCCGGCCGTCGAGTTGCCGAAGACCAGCGCGATCGTGGGGATCCCCTCGGCAGAGAGTTGAGTGAGGTTGCGGAACATCGCCCCACCGGGGACAAAGATGTCCTTCTGGGTGGGCAGATCGGCGCCGCCCGATTCCACGAGATTGATGACCGGAAGGCGGTTCTGTCGCGCGATGTCGCCCATGCGGAGGATCTTGCGCATCGACCACGGATTGAGTGAACCGCCCTTGTCAGTCGGGTCGTTGGCAACGATCATGCACTCGACACCGCTGACGACACCGATGCCGGAGACAACAGCGGCGCCGACGGTGAACTTCGAACCCCATGCGGCGAGAGGGCACAGCTCCAGAAACGGTGTGTCCCGGTCGACGAGGAGCTCGATCCGCTCTCGAGCAGTGAATTTATCGCGGTCGTGGTGCCTGGCGACGGCCTTCTCCCCGCCGCCGGCGAGTACCGCGGTCAATTCCTCTTCGATGCCGGAGAGCTTCTCGATCATGGAATCGAGTGCCACCCGGTAATCGTTGCTGCGTGAGTCAAGTGTGCTGTTCAGCATGGTCATGATCGGTATCCCAAGTGTTTGGCTGCAAGTGCGGTGAGGATTTCGGACGTGCCTCCGCCGATACCGAGAATGCGCATGTCACGGTATTGCCGTTCGACTTCGATTTCGCGCATGTAGCCGAGTCCGCCGAACAGCTGCACTGCCCTGTCGACGACCCATTCGCCGGCCTCCACCGCAGTGTTCTTCGCGAAGCAGACCTGCGCGATGACGTCTTCGCCTCGCATATCGGCATCGACGACGGCACGGCAGTATGTCCGGGCGACATCTATCCGGCGGGCCATCTCTGTCAGGGTGTTCTGTACGGACTGGAGTGTTCCCGCTAAAGTGGCCACTGCAATTAAGCGGCGAGTTCGTATATGTCTCTGAATCCTAGTTCAAACTCGGCTGGTGTCAAATAGCCCAGTGTGGAATGTCGTCGGGCCCTATTGTAG
>NZ_JAUMSR010000015.1:0-2704 GCF_032905965.1 Dietzia sp. IN118
TCTGCGGGATGCCCTTCTTGAATTGGCGATACGGACCTTAAGCAAGTCGTATCTTGCCAGTTCAGAAGGGCATTCTCGCGTTCCCACACCGCGCTAGAAGTTCATCTCATCGGTGGATCCAGGCTAAGCGTCCGTCCGAGTTTTGATCGTCCGGAGCTCCTCGGCCCACGTCCGGGCGAGGGCGCGGCGACGTTTCGAATCGTCGGTTAGTGTGTCTGCGAGGCCGAGGCCACGTGCAATGTCTAGGGTTAGCTGGATGAGTCGGTGAGTTCGAGTGTCGGAGTCGTCGGCGTTCAATAGTTCGACAGCCATGGAATGGGCACTTCGGGCGAACTTGGCTTCGAGCGGTACGACACGCTCTCGTAGGTCGGGGTCTGCCGCTGCCGCTGTCCATACTTGGAGGGCGGATTTGAACACTGAACCGGAGTAGTGCCCGAAGAGAAGATCAACGACGTGTTGTTCGCGACTGACACCTTCCGGCGGGTCGCGGAGCTCTCCCATGATGTGGTCGGCGCTGGCCGACCACATGTGATCGAGGGCGGCCGTGATGAGGTCTTCCCGGGTGCGGTAATAGTGTTGCAGTGCACCTCGACTGATGCCCGCCTTCTCCGCGATGAGGCCGACTGTGGTCATGGCCCAACCGTGCGACATAAGGCACTCAACCGTCGTGTCGAGAAGTTTCTGGCGGGTCAGTTTGTTTCTGTCCTCCCGAGAGATGTAGTCTGCGGTCATTCTGCCCACCACGGGCGACGTTTTTCTAAGAAGGCTGCCATTCCCTCCCCGGCTTCTACGCTGTGGAACAGTTGGACTGACTGTTCGATGACTCGATCAGTTGACCGTTCGAACTCGGCCAGTATCTCATAATTGACCAGCTGTTTTGACTCGCGCAATCCCTGCGGTGAGCATGTCGCGAATGCAGCGCACAGTGTGTCGACGGCAGTATCGACCTCCTCCGCGACTTCGGTGACCAGTCCGTTGGTCAGTGCTTCCTCGGCGGAGATTGTTGAGCCAGTTAGCATCATGTGCGACGCCGCGCGCGAGGTCATGCGCGGCAGCACTGTCAGAGAGATTACCGAGGCAGCCAGTCCGAGGCGCGATTCGGTGAGACCGTAGGTTGAATTGCGGCCGGCGACGACTATGTCGCAGGCGGCGACCAGTCCCATACCGCCAGCCCGGACGTGCCCGTTAATCCGTCCGATGACGGGTTTGGGGGCTCGGAGGATGCTGTGCATCAGTTGCGTGGTCTGCTCCGCGCGGCGACGTGCAGGATCCACCCCTCCGTCGGTGACTGACGCGTCGACCAGGTCGGCGCCGGCGCAGAACGTTCCGCCTGTATGGGTCAGCACGATTGTTCGGACCGCGTCGTCCTGGGCGGCCACGGCAAAGCTGGCAAGGAGTTCGTCCACAAGCCGTTCGGATAGTGCGTTGCGATTGTGGGGCGAGTCCAGAGTGAGCGTTGCTATTCCGCCGGCGCGTTCCGCCCGGACCAGCGGGCCAGTGACGGTCATGTCGCCTCCGCCTCTTCATCGGATGCGGTGATCACGGCGAGGGGGGCGTCCACTTCGACTTGGTCGCCCTGACTGACGAGCACCTCGCTCACCTCACCTGTGACGGCAGCTGTGACGGAGTGTTCCATTTTCATCGCCTCGATCCATAGAATTGGCTGCCCCTTTTCGACGAGGTCACCCGGTTTGACCGCAACTCGGATTACGGCGCCGGGCATCGGGGCGAGCAGAGAGCCCTCTGCGACCGCTTGCGCGGGATCGATGAAGCGAGCGGTTTCGCACAGGGCGACTGCGCCGCGCGGCGTGTCCACGTGCAGCACGTTCGCGCCCGAACTCCCCCCACCGTAGCGGGCGACGTCGAAAGGCAAGACCACGCCGTCGACCTCGATCCGTACGCGGGTGGGGCTTGCCGAGACGACGTGAATTGTCTCTATCGACTCGGGGACGCTGCCCGGTGCCAGCACGATTCCGGAACGGTCGAGCCGGTACTTGATCTCGTACTCGTCGGTCTCCGTGCGAAAACCACGCGACTGGAAAGGGTGGCCGACATTGCGCCAGCCTAGGGGGGCCGCGATGCCCATCGGAGCTGATTCTTGCTCGCCGGTGGCGACCGCGATCGCCGCAGCGATGGCGGCGAGCCGCTCCGTCTCAAGGGAGGCGAGTGGGGCAGCGAGAGTGGCGAGCCCGTGACGGTCGAAGAAGGCGGTGTCGATCTCGCCGGCGAGGAATGCAGGGTGGAGCAGTGTCCGCACGAGCAGGTCCCGATTCGTACGCAGCCCGTGAACCTGGGCACGGGCCAGTGCAGTGGCGAGAATGCGGGCGGCTTCCGGGCGGGAGTGGGCGAACGAGATTACCTTGGCGAGCATGGGGTCGTAGTGCACCCCGACCTCGTCGCCGTCGACTACCCCGGAATCAAGCCGCAGGCCGGGCGAGGTGAGTACGGCGAACTCGGTTGCGGTCTCCTGAACCAAGAAGCGATGGACGGGGCCGGCTTGGGGTTGCCAGTCGCGCGCCGGATCCTCGGCGTAGAGGCGGGCCTCGATCGAATGGCCGACTGTGGCCGGCTCTCCACCACTTAGCCTCAATTCACCGATGAAGTAGCCGGGGCGGTCGCTGGCATGGTCGTGGGTCGTGACCGTATGGAGGGCGTGTGAGGTCCGCCGGTCTGCCCGGCTTTCCACTTTGGTTCCTGGTCGTAG
>NZ_JAUMSR010000016.1:0-2698 GCF_032905965.1 Dietzia sp. IN118
TCGGCTGCGAGGCCTCCAGGGCCGCGTCAGTAGTTGCAGTGATAGTCATGCTGGGTTCTCCTTCTCCTCACGCCCCAGCCTCTCAACCAGCCAGCCCGGGTGTCTCACCTCAGTCTGGCGGATAGGGAAGGGCGGTCGCGTCCTGGCCGACGTAGACGTTGCGGACAGTGGCGGGCTGCCAGCGCACGCCACCTCGTGCGGTCGGCACGTCATCGGCCGTGAGTCCATCGGCCACGGCTTGCCACGTCTTGCCAGCGTCACGCTCGGACACGATGCGGGCGACCACCTCACGGGAAAGCGACGAGGGGCGGCCCAACCGGACACCCTGCGCCCGCTTCACAACAAGCGCGGCCTTGGTCCGCTCACTCACGAGGTTGCGCTCATACTCGGCGGCGCTCGCCATGTTCCCCAGCATGAACCGGCCCGCGGCGGTCCCGGTGTCGATCTGCAAGTCACACATGACCAACCCCCACCCCTCGGCGGCGGCGAGCGTGTCGAGGTCGAGCACGCGAGCGGCGGTACGACCGATGCGAGATAGGTGGGAGGCGACAAGCCTGGACGCCTGCCCGTCAGACACGGCGTCGAGAGCGGCGGACAAACCGGGACGCTCGACCGGGGCGACGGTTCCGGACACGCCCTCATCGGTGAACCACGCGACGACCGTCCACCCCTCGGCGGCGGCGCGGGATTCGATAGCGGTCCGTTGCGCTTCGAGCCCTAGACCAGACACGGCCTGTTCCTCGGTGCTCACGCGGAGATAGCCGATTGCTGCGGTCTCGTCACGGGTGACGTTGCGGCGCCGGGGCTTTCTCGGTGCGGTCACACCACCCATTTAAACCAAACGGTCTAATGGTTTAACGACTGTGGGCAACAAGCGGCCACGGCGCCCTCCAGCGCGAGCCCCTACTCCCTGCCGTCAGCCGAAATGAGGACGTTTCTGCCACGCAGAAGAGTAACCCCTGATAACTTATTGAATGCTCAGCTAAGCCCCGTCGCCATCTTGGAGAAGCTCATGAGGAATCGCGTTATCCGTTCAGTTGTGACTTGCCTCGCGACAGTTGCACTGACTACGAGTGGCGCCGCCACCGCCACAGCGTCAGTCGCCGACCCATTCGGAAACGCGCTGGGATCGCTGCAGCTCCCTACAGAAAACGGTGATCAATTGGTTTGGCAAGGACCGATCGAGGGGGACGTAAACCATCACGCTCGACAGGTGGTCCGGCTCGGAAATGGAGTAACCGCCACCATCACTCTTGACGTCCCCTCACGGACCATTTCAGTATCGGCCGACAACGGGGCGTACCTGAAGTTCGACCTAAACTCCCTTCGCGCACATGTAGGCGCAAACCGGGACGGTCAGGCAATCGCACCACTCGCTAATTCCTGTGATGTCGCTACCGGGATTGCGGGCATCGCCCACTCCGCACTATGGGGCGCCGCACTTGGCGGACCTGCAGGCGTTGCGGCCGGAGTTGCCGTTGGCGCGTTCTGGTGGGGGGTATCACAGGGGTGCTGATAAATTTAGTCCAGAAACACTACATACCGGACAGAAGTTGATCCCTTGCTTACATCTCACCTGAGCGAACAGCATCATAAAACGTTACAAAACGCCTCACGGGGCCTGCTCGGAGTGGCTTTATTTTCCGGCGTGGCCCTCTTCGTTAGTGCGCTATTGGGATACTCCAGAGGAGTCGACGGTGCGGTAACATTATTCGCCTTGTCCGTTGGCGGAGCAAGTACCGGAGCACTCGAATACATGTCGAGAAAACGACGGCATACCGGTATGCCTATTTTTCTTCTGATCCTGAACTTCGCCCTCGTGTCGGTGGGCATGTGGTTGCTAACGGGCCTAATCCCAAGATAGCTAAAGCACGTTCCAGTGGCCCACTCCTCCGCTACCCCGTAGGGCGCTTCGCGCCTGCCAGGTAGCCCCGTTAAGGCGGTTACCCGCCGGCGCCTGGCTGGCGAGCCTTGAAGGTGGCTCGCTCGGCGGCACGTCGCTGCTGCCGGGACAGACCAACCGTCGGCACTGCGGCGCCCAGGGGCGCCTCCTGGGCGCGGTTGATCGACTCGTAGCGCTCATCTCGACGGCCCCGCTCGTAACCACGGCGGTCAGCTTCCGCCAACTCCTGGCGCCACTTCTCGAGTCGCTGCTCGGCATCAGGCAGGGGGAATCCGCCTCGAAGCGCACGACCCGACCCGTCGGGCAGGTCGAACATTTGCTCCATCACAGCGTCGGCTTCGGCCGGCACGATCATCTGCCCATTCCATTGCTTTGCAACCGCGCCCAGGACGCGCAGCAACAGCTGCCGATGCTGCATCGAGGTCAGGTACTCCGCCCACTCGTCAGCCACACGGGGACGAGCCGGAGCATCGACCGCCAGGATCGGCTGCTCGTTATCCCGCGCCACCCGACGGGCCTCCTTCGCGCGCTGCCGGCAAGCAGTCGAGCACCATCGCGGACGTCGCCCACGACCCGCCCACATCACCGGATCACCGCACCGCGGACACTCACCAGCACTGCCCAGAGGCCATGTGCGCACCCTACCGAGAAACGGCACACCCCCAACACACTTAGCCTCAATTCACCGATGAAGTAGCCGGGGCGGTCGCTGGCATGGTCGTGGGTCGTGACCGTATGGAGGGCGTGTGAGGTCCGCCGGTCTGCCCGGCTTTCCACTTTGGTTCCTGGTCGTAG
>NZ_JAUMSR010000017.1:0-2671 GCF_032905965.1 Dietzia sp. IN118
CCCGCCTGCCCCGCACCGCCCGCCTGCCCCGCACCGCCGACCCCGAGCGCGCGTACCCTGCCGGCCGCGATCCCGCCCGGCCACACCAGCAGCGCGGCGGCGAGGAGCACCGCGGCCGTCATGAGACCCTCGCCCCGAGCACCGCGTCCAGGCCCGCGCGGCCGGGAACCGCCCCACCGTCGGCGCGCCAGGCCGGGTCCACGACGATCCCGTGCGCCTCGCGCCGCACCACCCCGATCGAGTCGACGCCCCGCCGCCCGTCGGGCAGCCGGCGCATCCCCACCACCACCCGCAGGGACGCCGCGACCTGTGCGGACAGGGCCGCCCTGTCGAGTCCGCCCAGCGCGCCGAGCGCCTCCAGCCGGGCGGGCAGCTCCGTGGGCGAGTTGGCGTGGACGGTGCCGGCGCTGCCGTCGTGGCCGGTGTTCAGCGCGGCCAGCAGGTCGGCGACCTCGCCGCCACGCACCTCCCCCACCGCGATCCGGTCCGGTCGCATGCGCAGTGCCTGCCGGACCAGGTCGGCCATGGTCACCTGTCCGGCGCCCTCGACGTTGCCGTGCCGCACCACCAGTCGCACGACGTGCGGGTGCGCGGGTCGCAGCTCGGGGGAATCCTCGACGCACAGCAGCCGCTCGGTCGCCGGGACCAGCCCTAACAGCGCCGCGAGCATGGTGGTCTTTCCGGAGCCGGTGCCACCCACCACGAGGTAGCCCACCCGGGCGTCGACGAGCCCCCGCAGCAGCGGCTCCGCGGAGGCATGCACCGTCCCCGCCTCCACCAACCGGTCGAAGGTCACCTGCGCCGGCCGCGACACGCGCAGCGACAGGCAGGTCCCGTCCACGGCCACCGGCGGCAGAACCGCGTGCAGTCGCCACGCCATCCCGTCGCGGGAGCGCACCACGCCGTCGGCCCAGGGTCGGGCGTCATCGAGCCGCTGACCCGCCCGTCCGGCCAGGCGTACCGCGAGCGCCCGCAGCTCGGCCTCGGTGGGTACGACGACGTCCGTCTCCTCCAGGCCGCGTCCGCGGTCCACCAGTGCCGGCCCCGGCCCGTCGACCACGACGTCGGTGACACCGGGGCTCGCGAGGAGCGCCTCGAGCGGCCCGGCCCCGGCCAGGTGCTCGCGGACCAATCGCGCTGTACGCAGCAGGTCGAGGTGGCCGTGCAGCACCCCGGACTCGGCCCGCACCGCGCGGACCACCTCGTCCGGCTCGGGCTCCACGCCCAGGCCGGCGAGCCGCGCGCGCACCCTGTCGACGAGGTCGGCCGGCGGTGCGACCACCGCCGGATCGTCACCGTTCATCGAGGTCCACCTGCTCCAGCAGTGCGTCGGCGAGCGCGGCCAGTCGTCGCACCCGGCCCGCCCGTCCGCGATGGAGCGCGGCCGCCAGCTCGCCGACGCCCGCCGCACGGCGGACCGCCCGGATCTCCGGCAGGACGTGCCAGTTCCTCGCCCCGGCCACGTCGGCGACGTCGGCGGCGTGCAGGGGGTCGCCGCGTCCGGTCCTGATGACCAGGACCACGCCCGGGTGGTCGCGCACCGCGTTCCCGGCGGCGACAGCGCCCTGGAGGTCGGCCCTGGTGACGACGACGACGAGGTCCGCACCGGCGGACACCGGCCCGCCGTCGGCGAGCCCACCGCGATCGCTCACCACGAGTCCCCCGGCCGACCGGTGGGCCTGCTCCGCTCCCGGGGCGCCGTCGAGGGCGCGGACAGGGTCGGCCACGACCGGTCCACTCCTGGACCGCGCCAGGACGCCGAGTCCGGGCAGGGCCTCGGGCACCGCACCCCACAGGGCCTCCGGATCAGGTCCGCCCAGGTCGGCGCGCACGTCCTCGACCCGAAGCCCGGGCCGCTCCTCGACGCCCAGCACCAGATCGACGCCGGTGCCGTGCGGGTCCGCCTCGACCAGCAGGGTCCGGAGGGACGGCGCAGCCCGAACCGCCAGCGCCGCCGCGAGGGTGCTGGCCCCGCAGCCGCCCACCGCGCCGGCGACCACGATCAGCGGACCCGACCGCGTACGCACCGGCGCGAGCAGCGCACCCACGAGATCGCCGGTGCCGGACGGCAGGCGGACCACCTCGTCGTCGTCGCCCCGGTCGCGGTCAGACCCCACCCGCACGACGCGTGACCTACCGGTATCCACCACGGCGTCCGCGCGATCGGTGACCACCACCTCGGAGTGGTTCCCGGCCCGGGTGTCCGTGTCCAGGGCGAGTGCGGCCAGGACGGCACGCACGTCGGCGTCCAGATCGGGGTCGGCGACGTCCACCGCGACGGACCGCGCTCTCGTAGTCGTGTTCACGGGGCTCAGCCTCGCGCATCCACCCGCCCGTCGACCGCTCCGCGGAGGCCCACGGCGGCCCGCCTGTGGAGGGGGACGGGGCTGTGGACAACGTGCCGCGGGGAAAGCTCGCGAGGGCACTGTGCGGTGGGCGCGTCGGCAGCTGTCCGGTACAGCCGAGCCCGCGAAATGCGAGAGACCGCGGCAGGGGGTGCGGCGGTCTCTCAGAAGTGTCAGTTCTCGGGGGGATGAACTGAGCACCTTAGCCTCAATTCACCGATGAAGTAGCCGGGGCGGTCGCTGGCATGGTCGTGGGTCGTGACCGTATGGAGGGCGTGTGAGGTCCGCCGGTCTGCCCGGCTTTCCACTTTGGTTCCTGGTCGTAG
>NZ_JAUMSR010000018.1:0-2383 GCF_032905965.1 Dietzia sp. IN118
CATCTGCGGGATGCCCTTCTTGAATTGGCGATACGGACCTTAAGCAAGTCGTATCTTGCCAGTTCAGAAGGGCATTCTCGCGTTCCCACACCGCGCTAGAAGTTCATCTCATCGGTGGATCCAGGTTTAAAGGGCGGGGCATGGTTGAGGCCCGGCTGTCGCGCCGGGTGTGCGGGTTCCGGGGGTCCTTCGGGGTCGTCGGTGCAGAGGGTCGACGGTCAGCCGAACGCGGTGCGTATTCGGTGCCAGCCTGCGGCGATGGCGGCGGCCCAGCGCCAGGTCTTGTCGATGCGTAGTCGGGTCTGTCGGGCGCTGCGGGTGATGCGGGCAGCCACGTGCAGCACTCGGTAGCGGAACGCGGCGATCTCGCAGCGGGCCAGCACTGGGTCGCCATCAAATGCGATGAGTTTGGTCCAGGCGATCAAGTCGGTGGCCATCATGACGACCTCGAGCCAGGCGGCGTTCTCGTTGAACCCGCGGCAGGGCAGGTTGCGTAGCCCGGTGGCTTTGGCCTGTCGGATACGGTCTTCGACTCGGGCGTGCTGGCGGTGACGCAGCTCCAGGCCGGCGATATTGCCGCAGACCACTCCGGGTGGGGTGTCGGTGAGGAACGCGGTGATGCGCATGCCGTCCGAGTCGGTGAACGTCAGCTGCGCCCCGGGGTGCGGCCGTTCTTTGCGCAGTATCAACCGTGATCCGTCTGGCCAGGCCGACAGGTCGATGTTGGCGGTGACCTCGGCTACCCAGGCACCGTTCCGGATTCCGCTATCGGTGTCGATGGCCGGGGACCAACACTGCTCAGGGATGCCATCGACGAATTTCTTGATACGAAAGTCCACCGGGAACCCGAAGGAGAACCCGACCCCACGCTCGCGGCAAGCGGCCGCAAACGCTCGGGTGGCGCCAGCCGAATCCGAGCGGGCCAGCACCCGTGGGCCGCCGGGATCGCCGGGGATGGGACGCGCATGTGCAGGGAGCGAGGCCAGAGCCATGTCCAGGACCTGGATGTGGTCGGCCGCGGTGTTCGAACCAGCATTGCCGGGACGTAGCAGCCCGCCCAGTACCTCCCCGCCAGCAATGTCGGGCCGATCCAGAAACGCCAGCAGCGGGTGGAACCCGAAGGTGCGCTTCCAGGTCGCGGCCGCGTTCTCCTTCTCGCTATGGGCGACGGTGATCGTGGCATCCAGATCGATGCACAGTTCCTGACTCAAATCCGGGCCGGCGCCCGCGGCCCACGCCGCCTGCCGGGCTGCCGCCCGCGCGGCGCGCACCGCCGGAAGGTGCTCGGCGTCGACTCGGTCCAGCACCCACCACGCCGTCGGCATCGAGGCGACCGGACCGAACACGCCCTGGCGATCACCCAGGACCCCGATCCCGGTGATCGCGTCCGCGCCATCGGCTACCGCGACGGCCAGATCGGTCAGCACCTGGCCCGGGGAGTGGACCCATGCCCCGCGGTAGGTGTCCGTCAGAGCGTCGTTGAGCGCAGCGACCAGGCAAGAGTGCTCGGCGAGCTCCCGCAGCATCCCCAACCCGGCGTGCGAGACCACGCCCGACCCGTCCGCACTGACCCTCAACCGCCGAAATGACCCGCTAGACTTCACCTGGGAAGTGCTCCTCGAACTGATATGACGTTGACCCTAGACAAGTCACATCATCCCAGCTCCGGAGCACTTCCCATGTCATTTCTGAGCCCTCACCTCACGTCCCGCGTGAAAGACCGAGGCTAGTGGGTGTCTCCGTTAGTTCGTCGGGGGTCTGGGAGCCAGGCGGTGGGGTCGCCGAGGTAGAGGCCGCAGGCGGTGTCGAGGGCTTCTTCGGGAGTGCCTGAGGGCCATCCGCCTGGCAGGGCGGCTTGCTGGTAGTCGTTGTGGCTGGCGCGGTAGATCGCGAATCCCCATTGGCTGGCTGATCCGGCGTAGCGCAGCCGGCAGAGTTTCAACTCTTCCCCGTGGGTCAAGGTGGCGTCGATGTAGGCGAACCCGGCGCGGTAGCGGGTATGCAGGGTCTGGATCTGGGGCCAGCGTTCGGTAGCGCGAGCCAGGAGCTTTTGTCTCAGTGACGTCTGGGTCGAGTCGGGGATCTTCGCCATGGTCTCCATCATCACCGCCACTGGTTTCGCACTCGAATTTCGGCTTGTTCCGGCGTGGCGACTTGGCTGGCGATGCTGGGTGCGTCAGAAATGAATATGTCTCCCACCAGCGCTGATGTCGTCATCCTCACTGACAAAGAACGCGACGAGCTGACCCGCCGCGCGAACGCCGCGAGTTGTCCACACCGTGAGGTGCTGCGGGCCCGGATCGTGCTCGCCGCTGGCAGACGGTGACGCGAACGCTGCGATCGCCCGCGAGGTCGGGGTGTGTGAGGACACCGCACGCCGCTG
>NZ_JAUMSR010000019.1:0-2318 GCF_032905965.1 Dietzia sp. IN118
GGGATGCCCTTCTTGAATTGGCGATACGGACCTTAAGCAAGTCGTATCTTGCCAGTTCAGAAGGGCATTCTCGCGTTCCCACACCGCGCTAGAAGTTCATCTCATCGGTGGATCCAGGCTTAGAGTGGTGTAACTCGGTGGCCGAGATCGTCTCCGACATCCGTGTCGTTGACGGATGTAGAGCGGCCACCGTGTGATCCATCGAGTCAACCTTCCAAAGAATCCTCGAGGAGTCATCACGATGACCGCACCCCATATTGTCGACCCGGCAGGCCTGCTTGGCCAAGCCCTCACAGAGGCGTCTCCAGATCTGATGCGTGAGCTGCAGCAGACCATGATCAACGCCCTGCTGTCCGCGGACGCCGATGCCGTCTGCGGCGCCGAGTGGAACGCCCGCTCGGAGCAGCGCACCAACCACCGCAATGGCTACCGCCACCGGCCCCTGGATACGCGGGTCGGCACCGTTGATGTCGCCGTCCCGAAGCTGCGCTTGGGCAGCTACTTCCCCGAGTGGCTGCTCGAGCGCCGCAAGCGGGCCGAGTCCGCGCTGATCACGGTCGTGGCGGACTGCTACCTGCGTTCCGGGCACCGCGCCGGGAGCGGTCGAGTGGAGGAGGTTGTCGTGCCGGGGCAGGACGACCGGCACGCGGCCATCTCCCAGACTGAACCCCCCGGCCGCCGGCTCGTGGAGGAGAGCGGTGGTGATTGTCTGGCGGACGCCCGGGGCTGCCTCGCCCAGCGCATTTCTTGAGCTATCACTCGGCGGGCGGCGCAGGAACGAAGGATCCTTTCGATGGACCGCTGAGGTAGGTACATGCCTGCATGAACGAATGTATAGTCACGTAACCGCATGCCCGTCCAACCGGAAACCGCGCAGATTGCTGCGACGCCGATTCAGGAGATGTCATGTCAGTCGAGGTCCCTACCCGTCATCCAGAGCCGCGACGAGTCCTACTGGACTATCCCCACCGTCAGGCAGGGCATTGTGGTTCCGGAGCGCTGAGAGACCTCCTAGAGTGGGCCGGTCTGGGCTGGGACGAGGTGCCGAGCGAAGGTCTGGTCTTCGGAATGGGCGGTGGTCTCGGCTTCACCTACCTGCGGGCACCGGGTCTCGCCCCTCCCATCTACTTCGTCGGGCGTAGCAGCGACCTCGAGGTCGACCTTCTCGCCAGGCTGGGTGCAGAGGTCGACGTTCGGGGAACCGACGATCCCGAGACCGGCTGGGGCTGGGTCCGCCGCGAACTCCAGCAAGGCCGTCCCGTGCTGATGTGGGCCGACATTTCTGAGCTGCCCTACCTCAATGTCCGCCTTCAGATGAGTCGGCACGACATCGTCGTGATCGGTTACGAAGACGACACCGAGACGGCTTTCGTGGTGGACAACGACCGAGCCGAGATGCAGAAAGTCCCCTACGAGGCTCTTGCGCGGGCGCGCGCGTCCCGATCGTTCCCCGTGCCCACGAGGCACACCACGTACTTCGTGAACTGGCCCCAGATCCTGCCCGATCTCCGCCAGACTGCGGCTTCGGCCCTCGTGGCCTCGGTCGAAAACATGCAGGCGGCGACAACCGCGATTATTCCGGACGCGTCGGTGCTACCGCCGGATGCCGTTGCCGCTGCCGGGATCAGTGGAGTCACGGTCTTCGCCGAGGATGTCGACCGGTGGCCGGGGCTCATGCCCGAACCGGAACTGGACATCGCGCTGCGTTCTCTCCACGCCTTTGTAGAGAAGGCAGGCACGGGCGGCGGCCTGTTCCGCCGGTTGCAGGCACAGTTCTGTGGCGACGTGGCCCGGCTAACGGAGTCCGCGGAGATGGCGAAGGCCGGAACTGCGCTCTTGCGCTGCGCGGACACGTGGTCGGCTCTGGCTGCGGCCGGCCGTAGCGACGGATCGACGCTCGATCGCTGGCGACGGGTCAATGAACTCGCCGCGACGCTTCCCCGCGACGAAGGCCATGCCATCTCTCACATGCGCAAAGCGGCGGGGGAACTGGGGATGGGTGACCCATTGTAGGCAAGTCGGCGAACGCAGCAAGCGAGCACCACTGCCGGGTTGCAGCAGCAGATCTGCGGCCACCGCGGACGTAAAGGCGACCCGCTCTACGGGATCCGCACCATCATCCGCTGCGACCCGGCACGGCTGACCGAGCGGCAGTGGCGACGGTTCAATGACGCATTGGCCGCCGACCCCCGGCACGAGGAACTGTTCCTCGCCTGGCAGATCGCCCACGAACTCCGACAGGCCTACCACCATAAAGACCTGCCAGCCGGGCGCAGCGCTGCGGAGAAGATACTCGCGACCTTGCCGTCCTGCCCGAT
>NZ_JAUMSR010000020.1:0-2050 GCF_032905965.1 Dietzia sp. IN118
ATATCGAGAAAACGAGGCGGGGCCCCGATCACTATCATCGGCTCGGCGGAGAAGACCTCATGGTTCTTATCGACCGCGATGATGTCTTCATGTCGGGTCACTGACCAGAACGGCCCGAACGCACTGTTGGGCTGAAAGTGGACCGGAGCCTCGTTTCGCAGGCGCTCATAGTAGGACTGCCAGCGTCCTTGCCGATAGAGAAAGGGATTACTGAGGTCGATGTCGGCGAGTTCGACGTCCTCGACGGGGGGGATGGGCTTCTCTACGAAGAGCTTCTTCCCATTCGTCCTTGTCACCCAGCGCCGAGTCCTGTCGTACAGATGGGCGCCCCGGATCTGCAGATCCATCGGGATGGCCGACTGAACCTTGTCGCCGATCGTATCGGAAACCTTCACGTGTCTCACCTTGTCTTTCGTCGTTACATCTGGAACGTCGTTACATCTGGAACTCTGGCACCTGGACGGTAAGGCCGTCCCAATCCGCGGACGCGGTCATCTGGCACGACAGTCGGGAGGTCGGCAGCCGTTCGGGGTTCATTGAGAGCATCTCTTCTTCACTTGCTCCCGAGAGGCCCACCACGTCGGACCATTGCGGATCAACGATGACATGACACGTGCCGCACGCGGCTTCGCCTCCGCAATCGGCGTCGATTCCGGGCACCGCGTTGTTGACGGCGATCCGCATGAGTGACTGCCCCTCCTCCAAGGGCACCACGTGCTCCTCTCCCTCATGTGAGACGAAGGTTACGACTGTCATCGCTGGCTCCTGCATGGTTGTTCGGGTAATAGCTGCTCACAGCATTGCTAACAACGACGACTGCGGCTAGGTTAATTGAGGGCAGAAGCTTGTTAATTTGGCTCAGAAGGCGGGGGCGATGAATCTTGATCGCGAGGGCGTGCCACCGCTCGTGTTCGCGCAGTTACTTGAGAGCCCAGTTCTGGAGCAAGACGCCGTTGCACGGTTTCGCGAGATCATGGATCGTGAGCGAAGCGACGTCGAGTCACTTCTCGCCATCAACGCCCAAGTTCCCCTGCGGTGGATCAGGGAAGCCTTGCCCGACCTCGACGTTGACCAAGCAACGACCCTCGGTTTGGCGTTCGCCCAGCATGCTCATCTGACGTCCTTCGGACCATTAAGCGTCCCACTAGTAAGCGCAGGTTCCGCAGGCGAGATATTGGAATTGCTTGCCTACCTGCCGCTAATAACCCCAGCCCTGAGTGCGCAGTTCTACGCAGGTGGACACGGAGTGTCTGTCGCGCTCAATGGGCAGACGGGCGATCGAGTCCTAGACTCCCTAGTGGTCACCTACTGTGGTGCGGTCCTGCTGAGGCTGCTGAATATACTCGTTGGCGATGCACCAGACATCACACTCTCACTGGGTTGGCCCGCTCCGGAAGGTCTGCCCGTGGATCAGGATTGGTTAGCTGGTCGCCTGGTATTTGACGCTTCACTGTCCATTCTGCATTTTCCCGTTGACGCGGTCAATCACGTCTGCCGGTTCTCTGATCCCGTGGCGTATCGACTCGCTATCAGTGACTTGCAGCGAAGGCTCGACGAGCGGAGTAAAATCGCCTCGTATTCGGACAAGGTGAGACGTCTGATAGAGAAGCGTCCCGCAGATTGTGGAAGTCAGTGGATTGCAGACGAACTCTCCATCTCTACGAGCACACTTAAGCGGCGCCTCTCTGAGGAAGGGATGACCTATCGCGGACTGCGCCAGTCGGTCATTCGTGAGTACGCGATTCTTCGTTTACTGGACGGATCTGTGTCCGCGAGCGAGATCGCCACGGACCTCGGATATAGCGACCTCGCCAGCTTTTCACACGCTTTCAAGCACTGGACCGGCCACCCGCCGACGGGGTTCCGTCGTAGGTAGCGCTGCCACTTGGTTGACTCGTACAGGGCAACTGGCAATGCACGGTGCTGGACCGTTCCCGCTCTGGTGGACACCCGGAGATGAGCGGTGAGTTCCCCCAAGATAGAGGGAGCGGATTATGGGATCTACTCGTCGGAGCTTCACTGCCGAGTACAAGGCCAACGCGGTAAGTTT
>NZ_JAUMSR010000021.1:0-1470 GCF_032905965.1 Dietzia sp. IN118
CTGCGGGATGCCCTTCTTGAATTGGCGATACGGACCTTAAGCAAGTCGTATCTTGCCAGTTCAGAAGGGCATTCTCGCGTTCCCACACCGCGCTAGAAGTTCATCTCATCGGTGGATCCAGGCTTAAGTACGGTCAGCGAGAGTTGTCGTCCTTGTTGGCGAAGGCGGGGGGAATTAGGGATCTCAACGGACGGTTGGCCCGTACTCGTGCGCCGATGCCCAGGGTGAAGTCCATAATGGCTAGTCCCGCGCAGAGCGCGATTCGCAGCGATGTTGCCGTTCCCGAGTTCGGGCCAATCATGACGATCAATGCGTAGGCGACGACTCCGATAACGGCGCTGATGGCGAGCGCGGCGAAGGTACGCATCAACAGTATCGATCCCAGTTAACCTTGTCGCCAGCAATGGCTGCGATCCACAAGCACGGAAAGGTCATGATGCCCGTCAGTGCGCAGTAGAAGCCCGTTACCCACGTGAACGCGCCGATTCCGACGTAGGACTTCCAACAAGTGGCGGCAGGTTGCAAATCGCCGCCGGGGTTAGTGTCAGGCGCCGGAAGCTCGTTGACGAGCTGAAGGCCTCCCTCAGGCCCAGTGTTCGGCGTGATGTACTGCCCGTCAGTCTTGGCGAGAAACGTGTCGATCGCGCGGTCGTCCATCAGGGCAGCGAGGCGCTTGAGCTCACCGGAGGGGTCTATGGAGTAGCGATTGAGGAACTCGGTCATTGCCGGGCTCGACGACAGCTTGTCGAGTCGACGGTCGAATCCTGAGGGGTCGGCGGTGCGTGCAGCATCAACGTCGAGGTTCTTGTATGCCTCTAGGGCCACCTCTTTAGTGTCAGGGGAAATGGAAGCGGCAGTTGTGGAACCCGAGCTTCCGGTCTGGGCGTGCACTGTCGGCGTGAACATGGCCATGGCGATTGCAACCACACTGACAAAAGGAGCGATGCGGCTTCTCATGAAATTCCCAATCTCTCATCGGCGCAAATGCGGGCCTAGCAGGGATGATTACATGAATACCGTTCCGAAAAAAGTTAAGTCAACTTCATTCACATAACGCTGCGGAAAAGTTAATTGGCCCCTATTCGCCGCCATCGGTGGACTGTTGACTGTCAGCTGCGGATGTCTGGGCGCGTAACCATGACGTCACTGCAGCAAATGGAGGGACGATCACCGGGGCGCAGTGCCAACGCCGGGGCAGGTCGATTTGCCATACCTCGGCAGGGTCCGCTGCGCCCCGAAGTGCGCCGACCAGTGCCGGGGTGGGGTGTCGACAGAGGGCCTGCCTGCCGAGGCCATCCAGGGCAGTAACCGGGCCGTCGAGGAGTCACTGCGGGGTGGCGTTTCCTCCAGGCGCTCGAGGCAGAAGCGATGCCGCCAGCGGCGTGCGGTGTCCTCACACACCCCGACCTCGCGGGCGATCGCAGCGTTCGCGTCACCGTCTGCCAGCGGCGAGCACGATCCGGGCCCGCA
>NZ_JAUMSR010000022.1:0-1385 GCF_032905965.1 Dietzia sp. IN118
GTGAGGAGGTCGAGTTCTCCGACATCGCCAAGGCGTACGAGTCGGAGGACGGCGAGATGGTCATCCTGACCAAGGAGGACCTGGCGAGCCTGCCGGTGGAGCAGTCCCACGAGATCGAGGTGACGGAGTTCGTCCCGGCCGACCAGGTGGATCCGGTGGCTTTCGACAACGCCTATTTCCTGGAGCCGGCGTCGCGCTCGAACCGGGCGTATGTGCTGATGCGGGAGGCACTGCAGTCGACGGACCGGTTGGCGATCTGCACGTTCACGCTGCGTAACCGCACTCGGCTGTGCGCGCTGCGGGTGTACAAGGACATCCTCATGCTGCAGACGTTGCTGTGGCCGGATGAGATCCGCCCGGCGATCCTGGAGGGCCTGGACAAGGAGGCGAAGGTCCGGCCGCAGGAGGTCAAGATGGCGACCTGGCTGATCGAGACGATGGCGGCGGATTTCGAGCCGGAGAAGTACGAGGACGACTACCAGCTTCAGCTCAAGGAACTGGTCGAGGCCAAGGCCGCCGGGGGAGAGGCGTTCACGGTCGAGGAGCGCGAGGAGGCGCGCGACGACGACGGTGACGACGAGGTCGCCGACCTGCTGGCCGCCCTGCGGGCGAGTGTGAAGGACCGCGGCGGCGACGCCGACGCCAGCGAAAATGACGACGACGAGGAGAGATTTCCACCCCCGGCTGCGGGTTACCCGGGTGGGGCAGTGGTTTCGACTTCGGTGATGTCGACGTCGAGAGCAGAGCACTCGATCTCGGGGCCCCGCCCATCGAGTGTGAGGCTGGGCGTGGCGAAGCAGCAGGAGTCGAGAGCGTGGTAGATCGCCCAGAAGACGCGCGGGGCCGGGACATAAGTTGCGGCCTGTCAGCCCATTCTCAGTGAGTTGTCGGGCCTTAACGGATTGGCCGTTCCTAGCCCCGCCACCACTACTCTTGCGTCGACTCGCCAGGGAGATTCAGTCAATGGGTGGAGTTCTGCGCTGACGGCGCACAAGCCCGCAATCGCCGAACCAGCAGGAAAAGTGTCGTGGCAACAAGCGTCAGCCAGCGGCGACGGGGTCGGCTTCTCGTGGGGACGAGACCATGTAGCCCAAATGAGGACGCGTAGGAACGGGGGCGGGCCCGCCACGTGATTCGTTTTGGTGAATCCATGTTAATCGTGCGAACGACGAGTGTTGAGGCGGCCCTCGGCAAAGTAGTGTCATTGTTTGACCCGATTCGCGTCCGCTGAAGCGGGTCGCTTCTGTGTGACTGTCTAAACCTCAATTCACCGATGAAGTAGCCGGGGCGGTCGCTGGCATGGTCGTGGGTCGTGACCGTATGGAGGGCGTGTGAGGTCCGCCGGTCTGCCCGGCTTTCCACTTTGGTTCCTGGTCGTAGGTGCT
>NZ_JAUMSR010000023.1:0-1199 GCF_032905965.1 Dietzia sp. IN118
CCCTGGTTCTGGTCAGATCAATACGATCTCAAGCTGCAGATCGCCGGTCTCAACACCGGTTACGACGAAGTCGTCCTCAGCGGTGACCCCACCCGGGACCGCGACTTCAGCTGCTTCTACCTCCGTGGTGGCGAGCTCCTTGCTGCAGACTGCATCAACCGCCCCCGCGATTTCATGTTCAGCAAGCGAGCCATCACCCAGCAGCTTCCCGTCGATAGGGCCGAGCTGATGCTCGGCGGACTTGCCCGCAGTTGATCGATCGTGGGTGTTGGATACGACGAGCAGCGACCGTGTTTCGGAAAGGAACATCAATTGACGACCGTGATTCGCCACCCTCGTCGAGCGGGGTGGGACCCGGAGTGTGAAGCGATTCGGCACCACATGCTGCGCACCTACACCTGCCCAGCGTTGAGACCGTCGTAGAGACACTGAGGTGAGACACCCGGTCAGTGTGGATTGAGGCTGGGGCCTCGTCGCGCCGGCGGCGGATCCGCAGGGCCCGTGGTCCGACCGGGCGAAGCGCCGGTCCTTTACCGCGGACTTCACACGTCGGATCGTTGCTGAATATGATGCGGCCCCCGCCGGCGCGAAGGGCGCCGTCCTGCGCCGGGGGCGTCTCTATGATTCGCACGTCAAGGAATAGCGGGCCGCGATCGCCGCCGGCACCCTGGGCGGGGTGAAGAAGGCTGGCCGCAGCCCGCGCAGTCCCGAGCAGGCCCGCATCGCCGAGCTGGAACGCAAGCTCGGCAAGGCTGAGGCCGAGTCGGCGCGTAAGGACGAGGTCCTCGCCGAGATCCAGTCCCACCCTGCGCACGTCCTCGATCCGCTGTTCGATCATGTGACCGAGCGCGGCGGTGATGAGGTCCTCCCGGGTCGGGAAGTGGTGCTGTGCGGCGCCCCGGGAGACGCCGGCGGCGGCGGCCACCGCACCCACGGTGGTCGCCGCCCAGCCCTGTGTCGCCAGGAGATCGATGGAGGCACCGAGCAGTCGTTCCCGCGTGAGGCGGCTACGGTCCTGCTTGGGGGTCCGTTGCTCGGGCTCCGTCATACATCCTCCTGTTACCAGTCCTGCTCGTCGTAGATGATCACACCGCGGATGTTCTTGCCGTCGCGCATGTCCTGGTACCCCTGGTTGATCTCCTCGAGCCGGTACGTCTTGGTGACGAGCTCGTCCAGTTTGAGGTTCCCGGCGCGGTACT
>NZ_JAUMSR010000024.1:0-1168 GCF_032905965.1 Dietzia sp. IN118
CGAACTGCAGCCACAGGCCCGGCTCGGTGATCCACGGCCGGTAGGTGCGCTGATGCCCGGCCCGCCACGCGGCCTTGACCTGCGCCACCGCCCGCCTGGTCGTGCGCTCGGTCCCGGTGAACCCCATCGCCACCAGCCGTTCGTGGACGATATCGGCGCGGACCTTGCCGTTGCCGCGCTCGACCCACTCCTCGATCTTGGGCATGTGCTCATCGACCATCCGCGGACGGCGGCCCGCGCCGGTCACCGGACGCCCCTGGTCACGAGCGGCGACGTACCGCCGCACGGTCTTGGGATCCACACCCGCCAGCTGCGCGGCGGAGTGCGCACTTTCAGTGGCGTCGTATGCCTCGAGAATTTCCATGATCTCCCTGTCAGACTTCTTCATGCGTCCCTCCGGTGGAACAGCGCTCATAGGTGGTCGAAGACCTCGAGCACATCCCCGGAGGGGCGCTTTTCGCGGGACCGACACGGCCCGATCCCTTGGCCACGGACAGGGAGATCAACTGACCGTCAGCATGGAAGTACGTGTCCGCCTACAGGGAGATTGGCATGGCCGCTAGCAGTCGCCGCCTCGGTGCTGGCGCGGACGTTCCTTCGTCTAGCCCTTGCCTCTCGATAGCCGGGGTTGCGCGCGCCGAATCTGTACGACCTGTCCTACGCGCATTGCCTGTACTGCGCGCCTGCCCCAGTGCTCAGATCAGGCTCTCCTGGAGCAGGCCCAAACCTGACACACCTCTTGCTGAATTTCAGACTTAGGGGCGTGCCGTTTCTTGGTGGGTCGCCCCCGCGACCCTCAGGCGATGCGTTGTCGCATGCCCCGCGGTGGTGACCCGGTGATGCGCCCCGCTGGTCCACGTGCGGTCCGTTCGTCGCAAGCAGACGGTGCCTGTGACGCTGTGGAATCTGCACCGCGATCGTCGTTCAGCTCGGCACCGTGTTCCTGGTGCTGTTCGGCCTCGCGACTTGGCCGATCCGGGACCGTTCGAGCTCGATGCGCCTCCTGCTGGTTCCCACTGCCACAAAACTTCAGACAGTAGGCACTCTAAGCCTGGATCCACCGATGAGATGAACTTCTAGCGCGGTGTGGGAACGCGAGAATGCCCTTCTGAACTGGCAAGATACGACTTGCTTAAGGTCCGTATCGCCAATTCAAGAAGGGCATCCC
>NZ_JAUMSR010000025.1:0-1084 GCF_032905965.1 Dietzia sp. IN118
CAATGCCAAGATTCGCCAGTTCATCACGGGCTGGAACGACCGCAAACACCCGTTCGTCTGGACTAAAACTCCCGAACAGATCCTCGCGAAAGCGAACCCTAAACCAACTTCAGAAACGCGACACTAGACTATACGTCGGTACCGCTTACTGTATGTTCGTACAGTACAAGGTGTCCCGGCTCAGTCGGCCTTGTCGACCTGACTATCGTGCCGTCGACAGCCAGTTGCTCAGGCCACCCGCATCGGGCCTCAGGGCCCCTTGGACGTCCCGGTCAAAGGTTGGGTCACGGGTCGGACGTGCGGGTGTCGGCGATATCTCCGTCGCCACAAGCCGAGGTATCGCACCCAGTACAACTTCATCGACAGGAAGGTTTGGACATGGACACATTTCGCGACAAGGCCGGCGAGCCGATAGGTACCGATATCGACAACTGGGTGGCCTCGTTCACGCGCATGGAATCCGGTTCCTCCGAGCTTCCTCCCCACCACCCCAACTGCCTTGGCTGTGGACCAGAGAACCCGAATGGTCACTTCCTCTCGGTACGGCGTGACGGAGACGGCGTCGTCGCACACCACCAGTTCGACCAGCGCCACGTCGGGGCACCGGGCATTGCACACGGCGGCGCGGTAGCGACCGTGATTGACGACCTCTTCGGCTTCTTGCTGTATTCGGTCGGCGAGCTCGCCGTGACGCGCCGTCTCGAGCTCGAGTATCTTGCGCCAGCACTACTCGACACCCCGTACATCCTGCGCGCTGCAGTTCGGTCTCGCGATGGCCGGAAATTGGACCTCAAGTCCACGATGGAGGATGCAGAGGGCCGCACTGTTATTACTGCCACTGCCCTGTTCATCGTGGTCGAGGTTGAACACTTTTTGCAGTCACAGAGAAACTCGAGGGCTTAGGCCAAACTCACCGCCGCGAGCACCAGGCCCGAATACGTCGAGGGTGTCGGCGGAGCGGAGCGTGTCAAATCAAATGAGACGTGAGGTGCTCGGTTGGGCTTGGCTAGTTTCGGGTGATCGGGCGTCGGGGTCGTTGATGGTCGCCTTTTCCGGCAGTCGGGGTGGGCGCGGTCGTCGGGTG
>NZ_JAUMSR010000026.1:0-803 GCF_032905965.1 Dietzia sp. IN118
CACGGAGGTAGAAGCAGCTGAAGTCGCGGTCCCGGGTGGGGTCACCGCTGAGGACGACTTCGTCGTAACCGGTGTTGAGACCGGCGATCTGCAGCTTGAGATCGTATTGATCTGACCAGAACCAGGGAAGCGCCTCGATCTTCCTAGATTTTCCGCAGACGGTCGAGGCGGCGACCTTGGCCTGCTCCCCCGCACTCGACACGGACTCCATGCGTATACGGCAGCCGTAACGGGCGATGTCATGGCTTGTGCAATCTCCGGCGGCCACGATGTCGGGGTCCTCGGTCCGGGCATGGTCGTCGATCACGATGCCGTTGTCGACCACGAGACCCGCAGCGTCGGCGAGTTCTGTTCTCGGTTCAACACCGATGCCCACGATGACCAGATCAGCCGGGATCGACTCGCCAGTGGACAGGAGGACCTCGCGGACGCAGTCGTCTCCGACTAATGCTGCGACTTTGGCGCACGTCCGGATATCGATGCCCTCCTCTCGGTGGATCCGCTCGAAGAACGTCGAGACGTCGGGAGCAGTGACCCGCTCGAGGACGCGAGTGGTCGCCTCGAGCACGGTGACGTCCAGGTCCAGTGCCCGTAGCGAGGCGGCCGTCTCAAGTCCGATGTAGCCGCCCCCGACGATCACCACCCGCCGCCCGGGGGCGGCGGACGTGCGGATCAACTCGACGTCTGCGGCGGTCCGAAGGTAATGGACCCCGGCGAGATCGGCCCCAGGAACGCGGAGCTGACGAGGGCGGGCTCCCGTGCACAGCGCGAGCTTGTCGTATGTCAGTGTGTCGCCGGTGCTC
>NZ_JAUMSR010000027.1:0-768 GCF_032905965.1 Dietzia sp. IN118
CGATCTTCAGATGATCCGCCAGCAGGCGTGAGGACCAGTGCGTCACCCCGTACTTCTTCGGCGGAGGAGTCAACGTCGTGGTGATGATCTTCTGGTCATCTATCCGCTTCGGCCGGCCAGAGCGCGACTCGTCGAACAGGCCCGCGATCCCATCCGCCTCATACCTGCCTCGCCACTTCCACACCGTCGTCGGCGTCGTTCGCTCCCGGTCAGCGATCCGAGAGTTCGCCTGACCTTCCGCCGCGAGCAGGATAATCCGCGCCCGCATCGCCAACCCCGATTGGATCGACGTTGACCGCGTCCACGACTCCAACTCCTCGCGGTCACCATCACGAAGAATCAAAGCCGGAGCCGGGTTATTGGGCATGACCCATTCTCCCAAACACCCAAGCATTTAGGAACTAACGACACGCGACACTAGTGGGTAGATAAGAACCATAGATTCCGGGACTGGGTTCCGCTACAGACCAGGCTTCCGCCCACCTCGGCGTATCCAAATCCTGCAGGCTTGAGTTCACTTGTAGCAATAACGATCGTTAGCGGACGCGCCCGATCCGTCGAATAGGGGATGCCGCGCCGAAGGACGAGGTTTTAGGACGGGGGCCTGACTACTCTGCAGCCGCCGTCGTGAGGTGGGGTCACCGCGTCCCAAACTGACTTGCGGATCCGAGATGAAGGTCGCTTCGTCGATGTAGGTGCGGGACCGTTCTTTTGGATGACGTCCTGGCCGTGTGTCAGTTGAAGCCTCCGGACGGTGTCGCGACCTGT
>NZ_JAUMSR010000028.1:0-740 GCF_032905965.1 Dietzia sp. IN118
CCCAGAAACGCTGGTGAAAGTAAAAGATGCTGAAGATCAGTTGGGTGCACGAGTGGGTTACATCGAACTGGATCTCAACAGCGGTAAGATCCTTGAGAGTTTTCGCCCCGAAGAACGTTTTCCAATGATGAGCACTTTTAAAGTTCTGCTATGTGGCGCGGTATTATCCCGTATTGACGCCGGGCAAGAGCAACTCGGTCGCCGCATACACTATTCTCAGAATGACTTGGTTGAGTACTCACCAGTCACAGAAAAGCATCTTACGGATGGCATGACAGTAAGAGAATTATGCAGTGCTGCCATAACCATGAGTGATAACACTGCGGCCAACTTACTTCTGACAACGATCGGAGGACCGAAGGAGCTAACCGCTTTTTAGCACAACATGGGGGATCATGTAACTCGCCTTGATCGTTGGGAACCGGAGCTGAATGAAGCCATACCAAACGACGAGCGTGACACCACGATGCCTGTAGCAATGGCAACAACGTTGCGCAAACTATTAACTGGCGAACTACTTACTCTAGCTTCCCGGCAACAATTAATAGACTGGATGGAGGCGGATAAAGTTGCAGGACCACTTCTGCGCTCGGCCCTTCCGGCTGGCTGGTTTATTGCTGATAAATCTGGAGCCGGTGAGCGTGGTTCTCGCGGTATCATTGCAGCACTGGGGCCAGATGGTAAGCCCTCCCGTATCGTAGTTATCTACACGACGGGGAGTCAGGCAACTATGGATGAAC
>NZ_JAUMSR010000029.1:0-699 GCF_032905965.1 Dietzia sp. IN118
TACTACAATAGGGCCCGACGACATTCCACACTGGGCTATTTGACACCAGCCGAGTTTGAACTAGGATTCAGAGACATATACGAACTCGCCGCTTAATTGCAGTGGCCACTTTAGCGGGAACACTCCAAACCCACCCCAACGACGCTTCCGGCATAGACGTGCAGAAGCTTGCCGACTGCATCGCCGCGTGTCTCGAATGCGCACAGACTTGCACCTCGTGCGCTGACGCCTGCCTGGCCGAAGAGATGGTCGCAGACCTACGGAACTGCATTCGCCTCAACCTTGACTGCGCCGATCTCTGCGCAACCACTGGCAAAATCCTCAGCCGTCGCACCGGGCAGAACCTAGCCACGGTCAAAACCACGCTCGAGGCATGCCGGACAGCATGCGCAGAATGTGCCACCGAGTGTAAGAAGCACGAGGACATGCACGAGCATTGTCGAGTCTGCGCCGAAGCCTGCCGCAAATGCGAACAGGCCTGCACCGAACTCCTGTCCGCGATCAGCTAACGATCAATGCCCGGCCTGGTCGGTCGTACGACAATCGACCAGGCTGGGCCACCCGCCGATATCCGGCTCTTCGCATCTAAGTGTGGGGTCAGGTCCGTAGCCCGCCGGCGATGAGGAGCATCCGCAGGCGGTAGTTGTCGCGGTTGCGGTAGCCGCGGGCCAGGCGCCGGTGGAGTTCGATGAGGCCGTT
>NZ_JAUMSR010000030.1:0-671 GCF_032905965.1 Dietzia sp. IN118
CAATGCCAAGATTCGCCAGTTCATCACGGGCTGGAACGACCGCAAACACCCGTTCGTCTGGACTAAAACTCCCGAACAGATCCTCGCGAAAGCGAACCCTAAACCAACTTCAGAAACGCGACACTAGCGACGGGTATTGCTACATTTAGCGGTATGGGCCACGCTTTCGGGTACGCGCGGGTGTCGACTGGCGATCAAGACGCCCGACTGCAGCACGATGCTCTGGAGGCTGCCGGCTGCTACAAGGTCTTCACCGACACCGCCCCCGGGGCCTTGGCCTCGCGCCCGGAGTTGGGAAAGCTTCTCGATCAACTTCGCCCGGGCGACACGCTCGTGGTCTGGCGACTGGATCGGCTGGGCCGATCGATTCGGCATCTGATCGATCAGCTGACCGAGTTGCAAGAGCGCGGAATCGAGTTTCGCTCCCTGCAGGAAAACATCGACACCGGGTCCTCGGGCGGGCGGCTGGTGTTTCACATCTTCGCCTCACTGGCGGAGTTCGAACGAGACCTCATCTCCGAACGCACCCACGCCGGCCTTGAAGTGACCTGCCGCGTCGATTTCGGACAGCGGAGTTGATGGTTTCTCTACGCTGCCGTTGCCGGCTGGAGGTCAGCGTAGTGCACCTCGTTCGGGCGCTTGTAGCCGAGCGCTGAATGGCGCCGTCGGGT
>NZ_JAUMSR010000031.1:0-589 GCF_032905965.1 Dietzia sp. IN118
TGACCGGACTGTCCGAGGCGATTGCCGCGACCTGGCCTTTCGCCGAGGTGCAGACCTGCGTGGTGCACCTGATCCGGGCCTCGATGCGGTTCGTGTCCTACAGCGACCGCAAGAACGTGGCCAAGGCACTCAAGCCGATCTACACCGCCGCCAACGCCGAGGCCGCCAGAGCCGCACTGGAGGCCTTCGCCGAATCGCCGCTGGGCGCCAAGTACCCCACCGCCGTCAGGTCGTGGGAGGCCGCCTGGGAGCGGTTCATCCCGTTCCTGGCCTTCGGCCCAGCCACACGCAAGCTGATCTACACCACGAACTCGATCGAGTCGCTGAACTACCAGCTGCGCAAGATCACCAAGAACCGCGGGCACTTCCCCAGCGATGCCGCCGCGATCAAGCTGCTATGGCTAGCCATACGCAACATCGAGGACCGACGAGACCGAGAACGCGCCAAGGACGCTCAACGCCGAGCAGACGGCCACGCAGGCCCCCGGAAATCGATCCCCAGACTCGTCGAAGGCGCCACCATCCACGGTTGGCGAGCCGCACTGGCCGAACTCGCACTGGCCTACCCGGAACGCTTCGACCCCCACAT
>NZ_JAUMSR010000032.1:0-547 GCF_032905965.1 Dietzia sp. IN118
AGCGCACGACCAGGCGGGCGGTGGCGCAGGTCAAGGCCGCGTGGCGGGCCGGGCATCAGCGCACCTACCGGCCGTGGATCACCGAGCCGGGCCTGTGGCTGCAGTTCGACTGGGGCGAAGGGCCGAAGGTCCCCGGCCCGGACGGGGTCCTGCGCTCGACGTTGCTGTTCTGCGCCTGGTTGGCGTGGTCCCGCTTCCGGGTGGTGATCCCGGTGTGGGACCAGAAATTGCCCACGCTGATCGCTTGCCTGGATGCGACCCTGCGCCGCGTGGGCGGGGTGCCGACCTACGTGCTGACCGACAACGCCAAGACGGTCAGCGTGGATCACGTCGCCGGTGTGCCGGTGCGTCATCCGCAGATCGTCCAGGCCGCACGTCACTACGGCACCCAGGTGCACACCTGTGTGCCGTTCGATCCGGTGGACCGTTCCCGCTCTGGTGGACACCCGGAGATGAGCGGTGAGTTCCCCCAAGATAGAGGGAGCGGATTATGGGATCTACTCGTCGGAGCTTCACTGCCGAGTACAAGGCCAACGCGGTAAGTTTG
>NZ_JAUMSR010000033.1:0-523 GCF_032905965.1 Dietzia sp. IN118
CCGGGTTCCTCCCCCTCTGCTAACCGAGCCTTCTTGTCGTACCACAGAGAACTCAGACCGCTCGCCATCTCGCGCATTCCGTCGAACGTCTCGTCGAGGTCCGCAGGACCACCGTTCGCTTCCTCGATCGAGGTTGCAATATCTGACCAGTACACGAGTTTGCGACGTTCCTCGTAGGGGAAGTCCAAGAGCGTCGCGAGCATTCGAGCTGTCAGTTCGATCGAGACAGTCTGGACCCAGTCGAACGGCTGATTCACCGGCAAGTCGTCTAGTACCTCGCGAACCCGAGACCGAATGAGCGTCTCCATCTCGCGCAGGTTCTTCGGTGCGACCACCCCTTGCACAGCTGCTCGCTGCACGTCGTGGCGCGGTGGGTCCATCGCGATGAACATCTCGATATCGAGAAAACGAGGCGGGGCCCCGATCACTATCATCGGCTCGGCGGAGAAGACCTCATGGTTCTTATCGACCGCGATGATGTCTTCATGTCGGGTCACTGACCAGAACGGCCCGAACGCACTGT